>NZ_QAJR01000037.1 GCF_003852545.1 Acidovorax sp. FJL06 | reverse complement strand
GGGGCTGCATTTGGGGTGGCTCCCCCGCACAGGCTCCCGCCTGTGCCTTCGTGGTCTTTTTCTAGCGTCAGCTCTATGTCTAATCTCCTGAAATCCCGCACCGAAATTTCCGCCCGCGTAGAGGCCAAAAGATCGCGTCTTGTGGAGTGGCTAAAGGCCGAGGTGTACACCGATTACCAAACCGCCGCCCTGGTGCTCGGTGTCACACCAGCAACAGCCTACAAGGCACTAATCGCGATGGAAAAAAAAGGGCACCTAGACCGACACGCAGTAGGGCGGGCTAGTGTGTGGTCCGTGTCGCTCATGGGCCAGATTGAGTATCTGGGGGACAGCGAAGACCCCTTATCGGTGTTTGATGCGCGGGTGAGTGAAATCACCGTGCAGCACACGCTAGCAGTACAGAGAGCCCGCATTGCAGCCGAGAAGGCAGGGGGCACAGACTGGCAGGCAGAACGGCACATTCGCAGGGAGGCAGCGAAGGCCAAAGAAGCCGGGGCCGCGTCCCCATGGCTCAAGGTCCCGGACGGCGTGATAACGCTTGGAGGGCAGCGCGTGGCCGTGGAGGTGGAGCGAAGCGTGAAGACCCCCAAGCGTTACCAAGCCATCATCGCCGAGTATCTGCAAATGCGCAGGGCAGGGACCATAGGGGCCGTGCACTACGTTTGCAGCTCGGGGAAGCTAGCCAAGGGACTGCGCAGGATTTTTAACGCAATCCCCTCGGTGAATATCAGGGGCACAGAGATTGCACTGAAGGCCGAGCATTACGCCTGCTTTGAGTTTTACGAGGCCAGCGCGTGGCCTCAGCGTGGGGAATAGCCGCTTTCTCGCAGTGCCTTGGCCAGCTCCCCGAGGGCATCCCGCATCGTGTACGCCTCATCGTCAGAAACCGCGTTTTGGCGAATGTCAGACCACCCCACACGCTTGACGAACTGGGCCAGGGCGAGGGCCTGCGATTCCTCCAGCTCGAAGGCGACCGGGATCATGCTGCGCCCCCTTGCGTGGCGATCGCGTGCGGCACGCCGTCAAGGCTCTGCTGTGCCGGTGGCTCTGGCTCCGCTCCATAGGGCAAAACAGCCTCACCAGGAAGAGCCGTAGGGATCTGCCGCAGCGTGCCAGGATCGAGGCCAACAGCGTCTTGCTCGCTCCGGCTGGCAATCACCGTCGCACTGAAAACAGCGTGCGCAAGCTGGCCCCGTGGACCTACCCAGGCGACCGCTGTATTCACGGCCAGGGCATAGGCTCCACCGATCTTGAGACGGTGTACCCAATGACCTTCCACAAGCGTTCTTATAGCCCTTTGGACGGTTGGGAGGGATACACCCAGCAGCTCGGCCAGCGAGGCCCGTGAAACGACCACCACGCCCCCTGAACCGGGCTCCATGAGGCGCACAAGAGAGACGATCAAGCGAGCGGCCTGCATGTCCTGGCGCATCAGCTCATCGAGATTGTAAAGGGCGGTCTTCTCCACCATGGCGAAATGTGCCTGGCCTGGCTGGATCACCTGGTTGATCGGTGCACCACTCGCGGCTTTTATTTTCAGTGTCATCCTTGATCGCTCCATGCTCAAATAGTGAACTATTGGGGGGGTCTTTCTTGATCGCGTTGCAATCATACATGATTGCAAACGGAAAGCAAAGAATCATCAGCTGTGATCCGCCTGCAGATCATCAGCTGTGATCCTCTGCCCCCGCTAAGTTGTTGATTTCAAAGGGGCGAAACGGCGTTCCTTCTTATGATCTATCGAGCGTCGGGGGAACCATATCGAGACCCCCCAAGGGGGGGTCGAGCAAAGGGGCCTGCTTCGCGGCCTTTCCCCCCGGCCTCCGGCCCGCGCTAGGGCGCTCCTCCGCGTGGTGCCTGCGGCCCCCCGGCCCCCCTGGGCTGCGCCCCCTGTGCGCCCTTCGGCGCACGGGCCCCGGCTGACGGTTTTGCAGTTGGGGGGTGTCCGGGTTTTGGGTTGTCCACCTTGTGTGGGCAACCCGGTTTTTTGGTTTTTTTATAAAAAGTTGGTAGGGCAACCGGAGAGTGGGCAAGCCGCAGGCTTGTCCACCGTAGGGCGTCAGTGTCGAGCCCGGTTAACTCACGCACCCGCAGGGCTGTCCACACCCTTGCGGTGTGGGCAGGTGAGTTATCCAGGCGGGGAACAGGCATGAACTCACCTCAATTTCTTCTTTACTTTTTCATCTGTTTTCTGTAAAATCGTAAAATCGTAAAACGGTAAAAGCGCAAGGTGGTATTTATGGAAATCGGTCATGAAGCTCTCTCCCAGGTCCGCGAAGAACTCGCCCAGGTGCGGGCACAGGCCGAGAAGTTGCACGAGCAGCACGCTGCGGCCGAAGAGCGGGCGGCGCGGGCGGAGCGCAAGCTAAATGACGCTCTGAGTGAACTCGCCTTCTATCGGCCTGAGGCCGAACGCTTGAACCTTGTTGCTGTCAGTCTCGACGAAGAGCTACACCGCGTAGCAAGGGAGAGAAATCGCCTGCGCGACGAGTTGAGGGATCTCGAAACCGCAATGCGCTCCCATCTTCAAAACTGTGTTTCTTTAAAAGCGTAAAGGTGATTTATGGAAATTTCGACAGAGCTAGCCCAGCTGCGCGCACAACTGGCCCAGGAGAGGGCCGAGCACGAGGCAACGAAAAAGGCACTCAGCGAGGCGCGGGACGCGCACAGCGAGGCTGAGACGCGCGCATCGTGCGCCGAATTCGCATTGGCAGACCAGCAGGCCGAGCTAGACCGCTTGCGGCGATCTGAAAAAACAGAGTTTCACAGGGCTTACGCGGCAGAAGAAGAACTGAGCCGCTTACGGATGGCGCAATAAGGAGAACCCAAATGATCATTGGAATGTTGAACCAAAAGGGAGGGGTGGGCAAAACCACCTTGAGCGTGAACCTTGCCGCCAGCCTTGCGCAGACTGGGGCGCGTGTGCTGCTGATCGATGCAGACCCGCAGGGCAGCGCCTTGGACTGGGCTGCAGCTCGCGAAGGTGAACCCCTGTTTTCGGTGGTCGGGTTGCCCCGCCCAACGGTCCACAAGGAAATTGCACAAATCGGCCAGGGGTATGACCACATCGTGATCGACGGCCCTCCACGGGTCACCGATCTGGCCCGCTCGGTGATCATGGCCGCTGATGTTGTGCTGATCCCGGTGCAGCCTTCCCCCTATGACATTTGGGCGGCTGACGAGGTGGTGAAGCTCATCCAGGAGGCTGCAATCTACAAGCAAAACCAGAAAGCCGCATTTGTGGTAAATCGTAAAATCGCAAATACGGCGATTGGACGCGACGTAGGGGAAGCGCTGGCCGGATACGCGCTCCCAGTCCTGGCCGCGAGCGTCACGCAGCGGGTTTTGTTTGCGGAAGCTGCAGCCCAGGGCAAGGCGGTTTTCGAGCTGGACAAGAGCGGGCAAGCAGCCGCAGAGATTGACGCCGTGCGCGTTGAATTGATGGAGTTTGCAAAGTGAACGCGAAGAAGATTTCCATAGGGACGAAGCCCAGCACCAGGGCGGCGGCAGCACCAGCGGCGGCAGATAACTGGGTCGAAAACAGGGTAGAGGAAGAGCCCATGAAGCGTCTAACCATCGACATTCCGGCCAGTTTGCACCGTGCAATCAAGATGCAAACGGCGGCACGAGGAACAAAAATCGCGGATGAGGTGCGGCAAATTTTGCAAGAAAAATTCGGCAGCAACTGAGCACAAAGACCCCCGAAACGTCATCAAAAGGCGTGCTTTTCGGGGGTCTTTTTTGTTGTTTGACTCGATAAAATTCTGTTATCGAATCTCGAAAAGGTGTTCTAAATGTTGATGAAATGGCTTGAATGGATGTGGCTGTTTTCCGGCATCCCTTGCGGCGCGGCGTGGGTTTTCATGATTGATGCTGACCGACAAGAAGCAGAAATGAAGCGCCAGTTTTGGGCATCAATTGCAGTTTCTGGCGCTGCTTTGGCCGGTTTTTGGTTTATCGCTGAGTGGTTTGGAAAGCAGCCAGACACAAAATACCTGATCATTTTTTGCGCTTCGCTTGCTTTCGGTGTTTGGTGCGGAATTTTGTTTTTGAGAAAAGTTACACCGATTTTGGAAAAATTCGGGCAAGGATTCACGAAGAAAACAGCATCAGAGCGAAACAAGAAAACAGATGTTCGCGAGATAAATAAGCATCTTCCGGATGCTGAAAAATCATTTGTTCCAAACAAGTTTTTCAAAGATGAAGGTGTTTTTATCGGACTGGATGAGCACCGGAAGCCTATCTATTTGGAGCAAAAAACGTTTCCCACAATGCCGCATATTCAGATTGTGGGAACGTCAGGAGCTGGAAAGGGTGTTGCGCTGGCTGTACTTGGCGCGCAGTGGATCAAGAAAGGCGAGGCCGTTTTTTTTCTTGATCCAAAGGATGACGAATGGGGGCCGCACACGTTCGCAGATGCCGCACGGCAAGCAGGGTCCACGCACCATTACATAAATCTGCGCGAAAAGCTGCCCCAGTTCAACCTATTCGACGGGGCAAGCGCCGATGAAATAGAAGAGCTTTTTGTTGCTGGTTTTGGTTTGAACGATACCGGCACGGCGGCTGATTTTTATTCAATCGCAGATCGGAAATATGCAGGCATCGTCGCCCGTGAAATTGAGGCGGATGACCTGACCGCCGCCCAGGCGTACGAGAGAAACGCCGAAGTTTTGGACGAGCACGCGCCAAAAATTGGGGGGAAGTTGCGCGAGCTGGGAGAGGTCTTGGCAGCCAACGCCGCCCCAGGTAAAGGGGTTAGCTTGGCCCGAATCATTGACGAAGGTGGAAGCTGTTACGTAGTCGGCCACATGCGAACAGAAAAGCTTGTCCGCCTTCAAAAAATGATCCTGGTTCGATTGCTGCAAATAGCCGAAAAGCGGGACCGTATCGGGGGAGCGCTGCGCCCTGTGGCCATCGTTCTAGATGAAGCCAAATACCACTTGAGCAGGAGCAGCTTAGAGGCACTGGGAGCGGCCAGAGACAAGGGTGTTCACGTGGTCGTAGCGCATCAATCGTTGGCCGACTTGCGGGACGTTGGCGGGCTCGACGGAGATGCAGTTGTGGGCTCGGTAGTCGAAAACTGCAAACTCAAAATTTGCTATGCAGTGAACGATCCAGTAACAGCCGAATGGCTCGCCCGCATGTCAGGAACGATCCTAGTTGATGACGAAACTAGATCAGTTGCGAAGAACGTTGCGCTTACTGAAAAGGTTAGAAGTGATCGTTCAATTAGGCAAGCAGAGCGCTATTTTGTTGATGAAAACATGATGCAAAACCTGCCAAAAAAAGTATGTGTAATCTATGGTTTAGGGCTTGCAAAATTCGCTCATATTTGCAATTTGACGGTGCAAAAGAGTGTGGAAAATGTTAAAATTTGTGCTGTAAAAGGTGCTGAAATTAAGAAGGCAGAGGATTTAATATGACATTTCCACCGGCTTTAGTTGCATTGGTTATTCCTGCTGGTCTCTTTGCTGCATGGCTGTTTTTGCACAAAGATGCAGATGTTGAGCAAAGAATTGACAAAAAAGAAGCTGTACATGAAAGGGAAAGCGCGAGTTTTGATCGTGATTTTGCGCGAATCACAGGTGATAAGCAGGGGGAAAAATCAGCGGATGCAAGGATGAAGGAGGCTCAAAAGCAAGTTGAAGCATCTGTTAAAGCGCGTCAGGAGCGAGCAAATAGCGATCAAAGAGAGGCAGTTAGAAGCGGGGTAGATGAATTTTTGAAGCCAAAAGCAGAAGGTGAAAAATGAAATTTGTTTTTGTTATAGCTGCTGTTTTGTTGACTGGTTGTGCATCACATTTGGGATCATGCGAAATAAGATACAACATAACAACGCCGCCATTTGAGTATATTCCGAGGAGTTTTGACGTATGAAATCGATAATTTGCGCATTGTCTATTGTGTTTTTGTTGTCTGCTTGCTCTGACAATGCGGCGAGTGTTGGAGCTGGCTCCGGCTCTGAAAGTAAGAGCGAATCTGAATCATTGATTAGCAAAAAGAAATCAATCGAAGCCAAAGAAGAGTCGGCAGTAAGCATAAAACTGCCAGCTATTGCAGTGATTTCAAGTGCATTTAGTACCCGTGTTCCTGGAAAAACGCAAGTTATTGCAGAGGACATGAGGGGGGGAAGTGACCCAGAATTCAAGAGTATATATAGTGATGCTGCTGAACTTGTGCAGTTAAAGAGCAAGAGCCAAGACGAATACAAGAAGTTTTTAGATAGCCTGCCGACTTCAATGCAGGCTAAGTTTTCGAACCAAGACAAGCAAATTTTGGCAGACAATATGATCAGAATGAAGCTTGAAAGGCGCATCAACGGTTGCACAAACGTTGCCAATGGATGGGACCTTAACCCGATGCAGCATGAAAAAGAGGCGCAGATTTATATGCGCAACTTTGCAAACATGTGTGATTTTACGAATTTGATATTCACGGAAATAGCTGGAAAAATTGGGAGCAAGGCGATAAAAGACCCGGATGAAGCAGAAGAAAATGTTTTGAAAGTATGGGATGAAATCCCTGTTCAGACGATTGCAGCGGTGTGGAAACAGGTTGTCAAAAATAATGAAGAATCAGGATTTGGTGCAGATTTGACGGGTGTCAAGGGAATCAAATTCATGAGTAAAGATGCCGTTTACTGGAATCAAGGGGCGGGTTTCAGAGTGGAAAAGAACGGAGTGGTTTGGTTTGGTGATGGGGCAGTTAGTGGCAAGGTGGTAGACTTCAATTTGCGCTCCAGCTTGTCAACAAAGGCGGAGAAGAGCAAGACACAGAACTCCAGTGAAGGTGTTCAAAGTGGTAGCAAAACAGGTGCAGAAATCGGCGTAAAGTAAGGAAAAAGTATGAAAGTTCTTAAGGCAAAAGGCGCTAGAAGCTTCCGTAAATTTGGTGTCAAACTTCCAATTGCACTGGTGGAAAAGATTGAAGAACTCGATGCAAAAGTGAAGGAAAACGGCTTCCAAGTCGATTGGTCAGAGCCCTGTGTTGAAGCTCTCCAGCGCTATGTTTCGGCGGTTGAAGCCGACCTGAAAGAGATTCCACCTGCGGCGTAATCTCACCGCAAGACGAACAAAAACAGGGGCTTAGGCCCCTGTTTTTTTTCGCCTCGCGGGGCTGCGCTGCGGGCACCCCTACGGGGTGCCTCTTTGCTTGCCACCGGAAAGTAACTTCGGAAAACTGCCGCGATAGCGGCACTTTCCCGAAGCAACTTTCCGGTGATACACTCCGGTGATGTTCCATCACCTGCGCAGGCTTTGGCGGCCGGAGGGCCGCTCTAAGCCTTTGCCTTCACGTCATTGCTGTAGCAATGACTCCAGCGGCCCCCCATCCTTCGGTGGGGGACCTCGGGGGCCCGTCCTGCGCCTGCGGCGCAAGACCACCCGGCTTCACCTTGTGCCCGCGCTCGCTTGGGTTAGCTATCGCTACCCCAATCGATCGCAGACACATCCCCGCTTACGCGGGGACCGGTTAACCCGGGTGGTCTTGCGCCTGAGCGCCAGACGGGCGGGGCTTTGCCCCCCACAAGAAAAAAAAAAGCACTCCGCTTCGCTCCGGCTCTCCTTTTTTTTTTCTTGCGGCTCCCCCCAGCAGGTTGCCACCTGCACCGCTGGCTTCGCCCCCATCGATCTTTTCCCCACACGCTTCGCTCAACGTGGGGAAAAATCGACGGGACCCCCAGCAGGTTGCCACCTGCACCGGGGGCCGCTTATCGCGTGCCCCCCACCCCAAATGCAGCCCC
>NZ_QAJR01000036.1 GCF_003852545.1 Acidovorax sp. FJL06 | reverse complement strand
CCAAAGCCCCAAAGCCCCAGGTTTTGGGCCCTCTGTCCATCCAGAAAACCAGAAAACGCACCCGTAAAAACTGACGCGGCCCGAGCGAGGGCCGCCGCGCAAGGGCCGCCTCGCCGCGCTGGCGGCGTCCCCCTCCCATAGCGCGCAGCGCGTAGAGAGAGAGGGAGGCGCGCAGCGTCTCAGGGGGGGCAACCCTAAAACGGCGTGATGGAGTTGAAGAACCGGCCCATCCAGCCCATGGCCTGTGCCTCGTTCTGTGCACCGCGGCCACGGGATTCGACCCGCACGTTCGCCACCTGGGTCGAGTTGACGATGCTGCCGGGCTGCAGGGCCCTCGGATCGACGGTGCCCGAGAAGCGCAGCACATCCACGTTCTGGTTCACGCCGATCTGCTTTTCGCCCGTGATGACCAGGTGGCCGTTGGGCAGAACGTCCACCACGGTGGCGGTGATCGAGCCGGTGAAGGTGTTGGCACTTTCCGTGCCCCCCTTGCCGGAAAACGCGTTGCCTGAGGTGGCGCCCACGCCCAGCTTGTCGGTTAAGCTGGTGCTGGTGAAGGGCAGGGCGGTCACGCCCGCAGAGACCTTGGAGTCGCGGTCCACCGTGGACGAAGATTTCTGGCTGGCCGTCACGTTCTCGACGATCTGGATGGTCACGTTGTCGCCCACCAGGCGGGCGCGGCGGTCTTCGAACGCGGGCCGGTAGCTCGCGTTGTGGAACAGGCTGCCCGTCACCGGCGGTGGCGTGCGCTGTGCGGCGGCCAGCGGCGGTGGTGTGGTGGGCAGGATGTCCACGGGCGGCGGGGGCGACAGGCTGGCGCAGCCTGCGCACAGCAGCGCCACGCCGGTCGCGGCCCATGCGCCGGCGCGCAGCGAGCGCACGGCCTGAAGGAGGGAGGAGTGGAGCGGGTACCGCATGGCAATTGTCCTGAGCGTCCTGAGCGAAGGGGCTGGTGGCGCGGCGCTTAGAGCTGCGCGAGCTTGGCCAGCATCTGGTCCGAGGTCTGGATGGCCTTGGAGTTCATCTCGTAGGCGCGCTGGGTCTGGATCATGGTGACCAGTTCTTCCACCACGTTCACGTTGGAGGCCTCCAGAAAGCCCTGCTTGATCATGCCCAGGCCGTTGGTGCCGGGCGTGCCCTGCTGGGGCTGGCCGGAGGCCGCCGATTCCTTGAACAGGTTCTGGCCGATGGGCTCCAGGCCGGCGGGGTTGATGAAGGCCGCCATGGCCAGGCTCCCCAGCGGCTGGGGCTGGGTGTTGCCCGGCACCGTGGCGGCCACCACGCCGTCCGCGCCGATGCTGATGCTGGTGGCGTTGGCGGGCACGGTGATGCCGTTGGCCACGGGCAGGCCGCTGGAGGTGACCAGGCGGCCTTGCGCATCGACCTGGAACGAGCCATCGCGTGTGTAGCCGATGGTGCCGTCGGGCATGGTCACTTCAAAAAAGCCGTTGCCGTTGATGGCCACGTCCAGGTTGTTCTTCGACTCCTGCAGGCTGCCCTGCACGAAGTTGCGGCTGGTGGCCACCGTGCGCACGCCCAGGCCCAGGTGCAGGCCGGTGGGCAGCTGGTTCTGCTCGGTGGTGTTGGCACCCACCTGGCGCAGGTTCTGGTAGATCAGGTCCTCGAACACCGCGTTGTTGCGCTTGTAGCCGGTGGTGGAGACGTTGGCCAGGTTGTGCGAGATGACATCGAGCTGGGTCTGCTGGGCAGACATGCCGGTCTTGGCGATCCAGAGGGAGTTGATCATGGTGCTTCCTTTAGGCAGATGGCGGGCGGTGCTGCGGCGGGCGCGGCATCAGCCGTTCATGCTCAGCAACTGGCTGGCGGTCTTGTCGTTGGTTTCGGCGGTCTGCAGCAGCTTCATCTGCTGCTCGAACTGGCGGGATGCGGCGATCATTCCGACCATGCACTCCACCGGGTTCACGTTGGAGCCCTCCAGCGCGCCCGACAGCATGCGGGCGTTGGCGTCGCTGGGCATGGGGTCGCCCGATGCGGTGCGGAACAGCCCGTCGTCGCCGCGCTTGAGCGGGTCTTCGGGCGTGGGCGTGGCGAGCTTGAGGCGCCCCAGGGCCTGCGCGGGTTGGCCGGCGGCCTTGGCTGTAATGGTGCCGTCGGAGCCCAGCGACACGTCGGCGCCGGGCGGGACATCAATGGGGGATCCGCCATCGGACAGCACGGGCAGCCCGGTGGGCGTGAGCAACTGGCCGGTGGCCGACACCTGGAAGCTGCCTGCGCGGGTGTAGGCCTCTATGCCGTCCAGGCCCTGCACGGCAAACCAGGCGTTGCCGGCGGCCATCGCATCCAGGTTGCGGCCGGTGCGCTGCACGGGGCCCGGGGTGCTGACGTAGCCCGAGGTGGCCTCCAGCGCAAACACGCGGGTTTTGGTGCCGTCGCCCTGCAGCGGCACCGAGCGGAAGGTGGACATCTCGGCGCGGAACCCGCCCGTGGAGGCGTTGGCCAGGTTGTTGGACAGCACGGCCTGCCGGTGGGCGGCCGCGTTGGCGCCCGTCATCGAGGTGTAGATGATGCGGTCCATGGGGGCTCTCCGGGGTCCTGGGTGGGGTCAGTGAAGGGGCTGCTGCCGATCAGCGCAGGTTCACCAGGGTGGACATCACCTGGTCTTGCGTCTTGATCGTTTGGGCATTGGCCTGGTAGGCGCGCTGGGCGGTCATCATGTTCACCAGCTCGGCCGTGAGGTCCACGTTGGAGTCTTCGAGCGCGCCGGAGCGCAGCGAACCGAAGTTGCCGTCGGTGGCGGTGCCCGCCACGGGCTGGCCCGATTCGAACGTGGCCACCCAGTTGTTGCTGCCGACCGAGGCCAGGCCCTGCGTGTTGCGGAAGCTCGACAGTGCCAACTGGCCTTCGGCGCGGGTCACGCCGTTGGAGTAACGGGTCATGATCATCCCGTTGTTCTCGATGTTGATGCCGGTGAGTTCTCCCGAG
This sequence comes from Acidovorax sp. FJL06, assembly GCF_003852545.1. Classification (GTDB taxonomy): domain Bacteria; phylum Pseudomonadota; class Gammaproteobacteria; order Burkholderiales; family Burkholderiaceae_C; genus Acidovorax. The sequence goes on along the minus strand of NZ_QAJR01000036.1, from coordinate 39,600 downwards.
GTGTAGCCGTCCTGGCTCAGGTTGGACACGGCGAACTTGGTGCCGAACTGGGTCACCTTGTCCAGGCTCACGTCCACGGTGTAGGTGGGCAGGTTGTTGGGGTTGGGCGGCGTCGGGTTGACGGTGAGCGGCAGTGTGAAGCCCGTGGCCGGTGGCGTGGCCACCGGGCCGGTGATGGCGCCGTTGTTGTCAAAGGTGATCTGGCCGATGGGTGCGGCCACCACGGGCGGCACGGCCGTGGGGTCGTCCAGTTGGTCGTACACGTCCCAGGTGTTGGCGGTGGCGGTCTTCTGGAAGTACAGGCTCACGGGCTTGGCCACCCCCTGGCTGTCGAACACGTTGATCGACGTGCCGTAGGTGGCGCGGGGTGTGGCAGGGACGGGGGGCGTGGCCGCCGGGTTGCCCGCCGCATCGGTGGCGCGTGCGTCCAGGTTGAAAGCGGCGGTGATGGTGGTGGTCTGCTTGGCCGGGATGGGCTCGGCCGTGGGGAATACCATGGGGATGGGGTCGGTGCCCGAGCGCAGGCCCGTGACGGGGTCTACCGGGTAGCCCATCACCGAGGCATTGTCGTTGGTGATCATGTTGCCTTCCTTGTCCAGCTTGAAGTTGCCGGAGCGGGTGTAGGCTGGCGTGCCATCGGGCAGCGTGAGCGTGAAGAAGCCATTGCCATTGATGGCCACATCCAGGCTGTTGCCCGTGATGGTGAGGTTGCCCTGGGTGAACTGCTGCGACACGGCCGCCACCTCCACGCCAATGCCAGCATTGGTGCCGCCGGAAGACCCGATGGCCGAGGCCACCATCTCCGCAAACTCGGCCCGCGAGGCCTTGAACCCAACGGTGTTGGAGTTGGCAATGTTGTGCCCGATGACGTCGAGGTTCTTGCTGGCGGCGTTCAAGCCCGACAGGCCTTGCTGAAAACTCATGGTGTTCTCCTGATGGGGGCGAAGGGGTTCGGTCCGGGTTAGACCAGGGCCTTGATCTGGCTGTAGCTGATGGTTTTGCCGTTGGCGAGGGTCAGCTTGAGCTGGCCGTCTTCGGCGCCCGCGGCCGTGACCTTGGACAGGGCCAGCGGCGTGCTGGGCAGCTTGGTGGCGCCGTTGACGGCCGTGACGCGGAACTGCAGCGCATCGGTGGCGCCGGTGTACTTGCTCGCATCCCACTCAAACGTGTGGCGGCCTGCTGCCTTGGCGCCCAGGTCAATGGTGTCCAGCACCTGGCCCCCGGCCGTCGTGACCTCGACCTTCACGTTGGTGGCGGCCGAGGGCAGCTCGAAACCGCCTTTGCCGGCCTTGTCGGCCACGGCCAGGCTGGAGCCTTCGATCATCACGTTGCGCCCGATCAGCGCCGTGCCCTGCATGACCTGCAGCGAGTTGAACTGGGAGGCCATGCTCTGCATGGTCTGGTTGAGCTGCTGGATGCCGGTCACCGTGTTGATCTGCGCGATCTGCGAGGTCATCTGGGCGTTGTCCAGCGGGTTCATCGGGTCCTGGTTGTTGAGCTGGGCAACCAGCAGCTTCAGGAACCGGTCCTGGGCCGCCGAGGGATCGCTCGCGGCATTGGCCTTGGTGGCCGAATCCGTGGTGGTGGTAGCGGCGTTGGTGGCGCTGAGGATCATGGTGGGTCTCCCGGGGTTACTGGCCCATCTGCAGGGTCTTGAGGAGCAGCGACTTGGCCGTGTTCATGACCTCGACGTTGTTCTGGTACGAGCGCGAGGCCGAGATCATGTTGACCATCTCTTCCACCGCATTCACGTTCGAGTGCGTCACATAGCCCTGCTCGTCGGCCGAGGGGTGGCTGGGGTCGTGCACGCGGCGGCCGGGCACATTGCTCTCGCTCATCCCGCTCACGCGCACGCCGGCCGCGCTGTCGGCGCCCATGGGCGCGGTCTGGAACACCACCTGGCGCGCCTTGTAGGCCTTGCCATCGGGGCCCGCCACGGCATCGACGTTGGCCAGGTTGCTGGCCACCACATTGAGCCGCTGCGACTGTGCGCTGATGGCGCTGCCGGACACATTGAAGATGGAGAACATGGACATGGCGTGGCTCGCTTTCTGCGCTGCAGTGCTTTTGCTTATTGGCCCTGGATGGCGCTGAGCATGGTTTTGGCGTTGCCGTTGATGAAACGCAGCGTGGCCTCGTAGCGCACCGAGTTGTCCACGAAGCTGGAGCGCTCGCGGTCCAGGTCGACCGAGTTGTTGTCCAGGCTGGGCTGCGTCTGCACCCCGTAGCCCAGCGCGCCCTGCTTGTCGATGCTGGCGCTGCTGGGCGTGGCGGGCACGGTGGACAGCGGGATGTGGCGCGGGTCGGTGGTGCTGGCCGTGCCAGCCGTGCTCTGGGCGCCACGGGTGGCCAGGCGGGTCACGGCCGAGCCGGCCCCAGCCGCGCCGGTGCCGGACGCGCTGACACCCGTGGCCTCCCGCAGGGCATCCCCGAACTTGAAGTCGCGTGCGACGTAGCCGGGGGTGTCGGCGTTGGCGATGTTGCTGGCGATGGCGCGCTGACGTTCCGCACGCAGCACGAGGGCGTTGCCATGGAAATTCAGCTGGTTGGTCATCTTGTCAAGCATGTGTGCCTCACACCGTCGGTTGCACTGTCGCCAGCCCCGGGGGCTTTTTTGGCGTTGCTTGATTGTGGAGACCGTGCCTTTTTTCTAAAGCGCGAAGAGCGTGGAAATGGATGGGCAGTTCCGGGTTTTGGGCCGGGGCCGTCGGCCTATAGTTCCTGGGGTGAAATGGCCTTTGCCCCCGGTGGGAGGGCCACCCGATGTCCAGGAGGCCTTATGCCCGCAACCCCTGCAACCCCCTTTTCTTCCTCCCTTGGCGTGCCACCTGCTGCCGGGCGCGCGCCAGCGCGTGCCCGTGGCGGCGCGGCGTTGCGCGCGCTGTGCCTGGTGGGGCTGGGCTGGGCTGCGGCCCTGGGCGGCGGCGCGGCGCAGGCCCAGGCGGTGGGCGATCCGGCCACGGACCTGGGCCCCCTGACGCAGCGCTGGCTGGACGATGCCCTGTCCCGCAATGCCTCCACCGCTTTGCCGCTGCGCATGGAAGTGAGCGTTGGCTCACTGGATTCGCGCCTGCGCCTGGCACCTTGCGCGCGGGTCGAGCCCTATCTGCCGGTGGGCTCTCGCCTGTGGGGACGCACCCGCCTGGGCTTGCGCTGCATAGAGGGCGCGATGGCCTGGAATGTGTTTCTGCCCGTGACCATCAAGGCGTTTGGCCCGGCCTGGGTGCTGACGGGCAATGTGGCGCCGGGGGCGGTTCTGACGGCCAACGATGCCACGGAGGCTGAGGTGGACTGGGCGGCCGATGCCGCCCCCATCATGGCGAACCCGGACCTGTGGGTGGGCCAGATTGCCGCGCGCCAGCTGGTGGCCGGCCAGGCATTGCGCCAGACCATGGTGCGGGCGCCCTTGCTGTTTCGTGCTGGGGCCCAGGTGAAGGTGGTGGCCCAGGGGCCCGGCTACGCGGTCACGTCGGCAGGGCAGGCGCTGTCTGCGGGCTCCGTGGGGCAAACTGTGCGCGTGCGCATGGATAATGGGCGAATCGTCAGTGGAATTGTGAATGAGGGTGGGACGGTGGACGTCACTCTTTGATGACGCCCTGGTGATAAATGGCTAAAGTCCCGGCGAAATGGGTCGAAAACATTGCTACTGTGCCCCACATCAAACGGGGTGGTGGAGAGAGCGATGAAGATAGGTCAAAAACCGGAACTCCCGGGCGCCTTGGCGCAGACGGGGCTTGCCAAGCAAGCCAAAAGTCCTGCCAGCGCTGCTGAAGGAGCCACCAAAGACGCCCTGGCTGCGTCGACCGCCGGTGTGCCTGTCACCGTGTCCCTCGCTGCCCAGAGCCTGAACCAGACCGCCCGCACCAGCGGTGATTTTGATGCCGGCAAGGTCAAGGCCGTTCGCGCCGCCATTGAAAAGGGGGCGTTCTCCGTCGATGCCGAAGCGATTGCCGACAAGATGCTGTCCAACGCCCAGGAGATCCTCTCGCGCTCGCGGGGCTGAGCACCCGCCACTTGGCAGACGGGCGCGATCCACCCCACAATGCGCCATGTCACTGGAAGAATCCCTCTCAGCTGTCGAGCAGCTGATCGATAAAGTCTCTACCGCCCTTCTCGCGGCGGACCCCCAATCCCTGGAACAGCACAGTACGGCCCTGCGGGATGCCGCGGCGCAGTTTGCGCGTGTGCTCGAACAATTCACCGCGCGTGGCCTGCCCCTGCCGGAGTCTGTGCAAAAGCGGGTGAACGCCGTCGGCGACATGCTGGTGGTGCACCGTGAAAGCCTGGCACGCCTGTCGGCCGTGGCAGACCGCCAGGCCGCCGGCCTGCTGCCCCCGTCCGATGCGGCGTCGACCTATGGGGATGGGTCGGCTGCGCGCGCGGCCAAGCCGGGCGTGGCGCGCATCTACCGCTCTGCAGGCTGAAGAAGGGGGGGTCAGTGCGCGCGCATCTTGGCGCGCAGCCGGGCGATGGACTGGCTGTGCAGCTGGCACACCCGTGACTCCGTCACACCGAGTACGGCAGCAATCTCCTTGAGATTCATGTCGTGCTCGTAGTACATGCCCATGATGTGCTGCTCGCGCTCTGGCAGGCTCTTGATGGCATTCACCAGCGATATTTTGAGGCGCTGGTCGCGCAGCAATTCCACCGGGTCGGCATCGGCGTCGGCGACATGGCGGTCCAGAAACCCCTCCTCGTCGTCGTTGCCGTGGGTCATGTCTTCCAGGTACACCAGCTGGGTGCCCCGGACCTTGCCCAGCAGGTTCTGGTAGTCGGGCAGGCTCATGCCCATTTCGCTGGCGATTTCCGATTCGAGCGGGCTGCGGCCCAGCTTCTGCTCCAGCCGGTGCACCGCGTGCTCGATGTCTTTCTGGCTCTTGCGCGAGCTGCGGCTCATCCAGTCACCCTCGCGCAGCTCGTCCAGCATGGCGCCCCGGATGCGCTGGGTGGCAAAGGTCTCGAACTGCACACCCTGGGCGACTTCGTAGCGCGAGAGCGCATCGGCCAGACCCATCATGCCGACCTGGATCAAGTCATCCAGCTCCACATTGGGCGGCAGCTTGGCGATCATGTGGTGCGCAATTCTCCGGACCAGCGGCACATGCTGGCGGATCATGGCATCGCGATCAAGCTGGCCTTTGGCGGTGTACATCAGATCAACTTCTCCGGAAAAATCAACTCAATGGCTCCGGACAAAATGCGCAGGCATGTCTGCCAAGTTGCTGGACGGCAGCGCAGTCAGCGATCCATTCATGGTGCCCGCATTTTCCAGCAGTTGCAAGGCCAGGCGCTGAAGCTCCTGGGGGTTCTGGGTGGCGATGGTGGTGGTCCGCACGGGCCCACCCAGATGGCGCTCCGCGCAGGCCTGCAGCGTCATCAGCTGGGACTGGGCCCTGCGGCGCTCGGCCGCCGTGTTGCCATGCAGCAAAGCGGCCACCATGCACGGCAGCCCGGTGTGCAGGGCGATCTGCTTGAGGCTCTTGTAGCTGGTCATCACGCCCGCTGCGCCGCTGCCCATGACCACCAGCGGCACCGTGGCCGTGTGGGTGAGCAGGGGCCCCAGGGTACCGGCGGGCGCGTGGATCACCATCAGTCCATAGGTCCTGAAGTAGGGCAGCAGGTCCTCCATGGGCGACCGCGCCGTGCCACCCGCCTTGCGGCTGAGGTGCTGCAGGCCCTTGGCCGCCGGAATCACGGCAAGCGAGGACGCGGTGGCCCCCAGGTTCAGGCTGGCGCCGTCATTCCATGAGGCGTGTTGCAGCAGGTGGTGCAGGCCCGGGCTGTCGTCGGACTCCTGCGCCGTGCCATCGAGCACGACCACCGGGTAGCCCAGCCGCTGCAGGCTGGCGCAGATCTGCCAGAGTGTTTCCAGCCCGCTCCCGGTGTTGCCCTGGCTGACCACCGCCAGCATCCGCAGTCCGGCCTGTGGCGTGAAGCTGTGCAGCCCTGCGGCCTGGTGAAAGCCCAGATCAAGCATCGACCAGCCCTCCCTCGGTGATGGTGTCGGGCGAGTGCGAGAAGAAGAAGTTCAGGTCGGTGGCCTTGGGGTCGAACGCCGACTTGGCCGGGGCGCGCATGGAGGTGCTGATGAGCTGGTGCGCGTCGGCACGCTCCCAGTCCTCGGGCACGCGCTGGCCGTTGGTCACGCCGCGCAGCACCATCTGGTGGCGGATCAGCGCGTCGATGGCGGGGCCGAGCTTCACGGCCTCGTCCACCTTGGACAGGATGGCCTGTTGCGAGCCGTCGGTCTTGAACGCGGTGAGCACATCGTCCAGCGTGTCACCGTGGCAGCCGGCGTTGAGCACCAGCAGGCGGTTCACATGCGGCAGGTCCAGCACATCGAGCATGTCGCGCTTGCGCGGGTCGCGCGGGGCCACGCCGGTGGTGTCGATGAGCACCATCTTCTTGCCGCTGAGCAGGCCCAGCAGGTCCTGCAGCGCGGCGCGGTCGTGCGCCAGGTGGGCCACGATGCCCAGCATGCGGCCATAGGTGCGCAGCTGTTCATGCGCGCCCACGCGGTAGGTGTCGAGCGTGATCAGGCCCACGCTGCCGGGGCCGTGGATGCGCGCGCACATGGCGGCCAGCTTGGCGGTGGTGGTGGTCTTGCCCACGCCGGTGGAGCCGACCATGGCGAAGATGCCGCCTTGTTCGTACAGCGGGGGATCGGCCTGGTCGGTCTTGAGGTTGCGCTCCAGCACCTCCATGAGCCAGCGCACCGATTCGGCGGCCGACAGCTCCTCGGGCATGCGTTCGAGCACGGCGCGGGCGAGCGACGGGGAGTAGCCTGCGCGGATCATCTTGAGCATGAGGTTGGACTGGATCGGGTTCTGGCGCGCCTGCCCCAGCCAGGCCAGCGTGTTGAAGCGGTCCTCGATCAACTCCTTCATGGAGTGGAGTTCGTTCATCAGGCTTTGCTGGTTGTTCGACTGGATCAGGAGGGCGCTGGCCGCTTCTTGCCGGCGGCGGGGCGGCTCCGGCGGAATGTCCATGGGGATGGTGCGCAGCGGGTTGTGGCGTGCCACGGCGGGGGCGGGCATGCGCTCACGGTCGCGCCCGCGCTCCGGTTCCTGATCGCGGCTGCGCTCTGACAGCGTGGGGGCCTCCGAGGGGCCATTGAGCGCCTCGTGGCGGCGGCGCAGCATGCGCTCGCGCACATAGTCCTGGAACGACAGCGTGCTCATGGCCAGTTGTTCGGTGTCTTCTTCAACGGGATTGCGGTCCAGGCCCATGGGAGCCTGGTTGGCGCGCGGCGGTGTGCTGCGCGCGGCGCTGGGGGCCAGCAGCGGTGCGCTGCCCGCACCACCGCCGTCCAGCGCCGACAGCGTGTCTTCGGCCGTGGCCACCACTTCGACGCCGTTGGCGGTCGGGCGGTTGGACAGGATCAGTGTGCCGTCGCCAAAGGCCATGCGCGCCTTGGCCAGAGCCTCCCGGGAGGTGGGGGCGGTAAAGCGTTTGATGTTCATGCTGATGCACCTTTAAGGATCGGCCCAATGCGGATGGTGTGGGTCTCTGGGATTTCACTGTGCGCAAGCACCTGCAGGCGGGGGGCCACGCGGCGCACCAGGCGGGAGATGGCGTTGCGGATCTGGTCGGGGACCAGCAGGCAGGCGGGCATGCCCATCTCTTCCTGCTTGAGGGCCACCTCGGCAGCTTTCTGCGTGAGGATGTCGGCCACGCCAGGGTCGAGCGCGGGGCCGGCCGTGTTGCCCAGTGCCTGCACCAAGAGGCGCTCCAGGCCGGGTTCGATGGCAATGACGTTGAGTTCGCGCGTGGGGCCGTAGATCTGCTGCACGATGGCGGGCGAGAGCGCAATGCGCACGCGGCGGGCCAGCTCGACCGGGTCGGAGACCGCACCGGCATGTTCGGCCAGCGTCTCGATGATGGTGCGGATATCGCGGATGTGCACAGACTCTTCCAGCAGCAGCTGCAGGACTTTCTGGAACGTTGCGATGGAGACCATTTTCGGGACCACTTCTTCGATGAGCTTGGGAGCCAGCTTGGCCACGTGTTCCACCAGTTGCTGCGTTTCCGTGCGACTGAGGAGCTTGGCGGCCTGCACTTGCATCAAGTGTGACAAATGGGTGGCCATCACGGTTTCGGAATCAACGACCGTAAAACCCGCCATTTGTGCGGCTTCCTTCTGCCGATCGTCGATCCAGTGTGCTGGCAGGCCGAATGCGGGGTCGGTGGTGGGCGTGCCGATCAGCGGCGTGGTGATGCCGCCGGGGTTGATGGCCAGGAACATGCCAGGGAAGGCCTCGCCTTCGCCCACCACCACGCCGCGCAGCGTGATGCGGTAGCCGCTGGGCTTCAATTCGAGGTTGTCGCGCACGTGCACGGCCGGGGGCAGGAAGCCGACCTCCTGGGCGAACTTGCGGCGCACGCCCTTGATGCGGGTGAGCAGGTCGCCCTGGCGGCTCTTGTCCACCAGGCTGATGAGGCGGTAGCCCAGCTCCAGGCCGAGCAGGTCCACGGGCTGCAGGTCGTCCCAGGTGGCTTCACCGTCGGCCACGGGGGCGGGCGGGGCCTCGACTTCGGGTGGCACCTTCTGGCGTTCGTACAGCACCCAGGCGCCATAGGCGAGCAGGCTGCCCATGGTCAGGAAGACCACATGGGGCATGCCGGGGATCAGGCCGAGCAACAGCAGGATGCCCGCAGTCACGCCCAGCACGCGGGGCGACATGAACAGCTGCTGCACGATCTGGCGGCCCATGTCGTGGTCCTTGCCCACGCGCGAGATCACCATGGCGGCGGCCACCGAGATCAGCAGGCCGGGGATCTGCGCCACCAGCGCATCGCCAATGGCCAGCAGGATGTAGCTGTCGGCCGCCTGCTTGGCCGAGAGGTCGTGCTGCAGCACGCCAATGGCGAAGCCGCCGATGATGTTGATCAAGAGGATCAGGATGCCGGCGACCGCATCGCCGCGCACGAACTTGGAGGCACCGTCCATGGAGCCGAAGAAGTTCGCTTCTTCCGCCACTTCGGCGCGGCGGCGCTTGGCTTCCTTTTCGTCGATCAGGCCGGCGTTCAGGTCGGCATCTACCGCCATCTGCTTGCCGGGCATGGCGTCCAGTGTGAAGCGGGCCGACACTTCGGCGATGCGCTCGGCGCCCTTGGTGATCACCACGAAGTTGATCACCACCAGGATCGCGAACACGATCAGGCCCACGGCAAAGTTGCCGCCGATCAGGAAGTGGCCGAAGGCCTCAATCACCGCACCCGCCGCGCCAGGGCCGGTGTGGCCTTCCAGCAGCACCACGCGGGTGGAGGCTACGTTCAGCGACAGGCGCATGAGGGTGGTGAGCAGCAGCACCGACGGAAAGGCCGCGAAATCCAGCGGCCGCAGCATGTAGGCCGCCACCATCATCACCATCAGGGCCACGGCGATGTTCAGGGTGAAGAACGCATCGAGCAGCCAGGGGGGGATGGGCAGCACCATGAGCGCCAGGATGGCCACCACGAGCAAGGGGGCCGACAGCCCCTGGAGGGCGTTGGCATTGCTGCCCGCCCATTGCTGCAAAGACTTTACGGAGGTGTTCATACGTCAGCGCCTTGCACCGGGGTGCGGTTCAGCGGATCGAGTTCCGGCGGAACATAGGGCTCCACCAGGCTGTCGGGCATGCGGCCTTCGCCGCGCAGGGCGGCCTTGAGGCGGTACACATAGGCCAGCACCTGGGCCACGGCGGTGTAGAGCGTGGCGGGGATGGCCTGGTCCAGCTCGGCGTGGGCATAGAGCGCACGCGCCAGCATGGGCGACTGCAGCACGGGCACGTTGTGTTCCCGGGCGACATCGCGGATCTTCATGGCGATGAGGTCGGTGCCGCGTGAGATGACCTGGGGGGCGCCCATGGTCTTTTCGTCGTACTTGAGCGCCACGGCATAGTGGGTGGGGTTCATGACCACGAAGTCGGCCTTGGGCACGGCGGCGACGCTGGCGCGCTCGGCGATTTCGCGCTGCTTCTGGCGGATGCGGCCCTTGGTGTGCGGGTTGCCGTCGGATTCCTTGTGTTCCTGTTTGATTTCTTCGTGCGACATCTTCAGGCGAGCCTTGAAGAAATAGGCCTGCAGCGGCACGTCCACCAGGGCCGCCAGGAACACAACCAGCAGCAACAGGCTCATGCCCGAGGTGAGCCAGTCTGCGATCTGCCGGATGGCCAGGGGTGAGGGTTGCAGCACCAGCATGGCCACCGTTTCCATGCTGTTGCCCAGGAATTTCCAGGCTACCCAGGTCAGGATCCCGGTCATCAACACCATCTTGGCCACGTTGGCCATCTGCTGCTTTGAGAAGAGGTTGGCCAGGCCCGAGATGGGGTTCAAGCGGTTGAACTGGGGCGTGATGGGCTTGGTGCTGAGGATCCAGCCACCTGCGCCGATGGCACTGATCAGGGCTGCACCGCTGGTGAGGGCGGCAAACACCATGCTGGCGATCGCGCCCACGACCACCATGTCCCGCAGGCGCTGGAGCATGGTGCCTGGCGCCATGACGGTGGCGGCGTCAAACGCCAGCTGCTGGCCCATGGCCCGCTGCATGTGGTCCATGAGCTGGGGGGCCAGCACCAGCATGCAGCCCGCGCCCGCCCCCAGGATGGCCAGGTGCGACAGGTCGCGCGAGCGTGCCCCTTGTCCGTCTTCGCGCGCTTTCTGCAGCTTGCGCTCTGACGCGGGGAGGCTTTTTTCTTGGCTGGATTCCATGGTGGCATGACGGCTGGTGTCATGCCATTGTCGTGAGCGACCTGGAAATCTAAAGCGGGATAAGGGGGCTGCCGCCCCCTCTTTTCGATGCCGTCGGGGGCTGCTTCACTGCCGTGGCCGGGTAGGGGCCGCTGTGTGCACCTGCGCCGGGTGGTATCAAAAACAATAGCTGCTGGCGCTTGGCGGGCAAGCGCCAGCAGCGATCGGGATGGCGGAAGGCTTGCGGGGCGTCAAAACCCCAGGCTGGCCAGCAGATCGTCCACCTGGGATTGGTCGGTCACCACGTCGGGCGTGTTTTCCGGGTCCACCACCGGGCCCTGCAGGTGGGCGGGTTTGGCGTCTGCCACCGGCACATGGGCGTGGGGCGGGGCGGTCTGGATGAGCAGTTGCACCAGCTGGTCTTCGATGGTGGCCGCCAGGTTCACCACGCGCGCAATCACCTGGCCGGTGAGGTCGTGGAAGTCCTGCGCCATCATGATTTCGGTGAGGTGCGTGTCGGCCTCCTTGGTCACGCGCTCCACGTCGGTCAGGAAGTTGAAGATCTCGCCCTTGGCCACGGCCGCCACGGGGTCGGCCACCAGCGAGTTGACCACCCGGCGCGTCTCGGCTGCGATGTAGTCGTGCTGGGCCTTGGCCTGCTCGACGCGGCCCAGCACCTTCTCGGCGGCTTCGCCGGTCAGGCGGGCGATGTATGACAGCCGGCTTTGCGCATCGGGCAGCTCGCCCATCGAGCCGCGCAGCTTGTCTGCGTAGCCCAGTTCGTTCAAGGAGTCGTGCAGCTGCCGCGTCAGTTGGCCGATCTTGTGGTGTACATCGGCAGGCTGGCTGTTGTCCGGTGTGTCGTCCATGGTGTCATAACCCCATCTTCTTCAGAATCAAGGTCACTTTCTCTTCGAGCGTCGCCTTGGTGAAGGGTTTGACGATGTAGCCTGCCGCGCCGTTTTGTGCGGCCATCACGATGTCTTCCTTGCGGGCCTCGGCGGTCACCATCAGGACGGGCAGGTGTTTGAGCTTGTCGTCCTTCTTGATCTCGGCCAGCAACTGAAAGCCGTTCATGTTCGGCATGTTGATGTCGGTGACCACGAAGTCGAACTTGCCGTTGCGCAGCTTGTTGAGGGCGGCCACGCCGTCCTCGGCCTCGTCGGCATCGGAGAACCCGCTTTCCTTGAGCAGGTTGCGCACGATGCGTCGCATGGTGGAGAAGTCGTCAACGATGAGAAAACGAAGGGCTGTGGTCACTTGGGACCCTTTCGGTCGAGAATTACTGTAAGCATTGTCATGGGTGGCAGGTTAGGTGACAAGTCGTAACTGTTACCTGCTTGGGGGGGGATTTTCCCGCTTTTCATTCAGCAGTTCTGTTGAGGTGATTTCCGGGATCCCTTTGCCCATGAGACGTTCTTCGGCTTCGCGAGTCAACACCGTGATGGTGATGCGCCGGTTGGCGGGGGCTCGCGGGTTCTTTGGCTCCAGCAGGTCGCTGGCCGCCAGGCCCACTACACGGCCCAGTTTAGCGTCTGGCATGCCGGCCGAGACGAGTTCGCGGCGCGTGGCGTTGGCGCGGTCGGCCGACAGCTCCCAGTTGCTGTAGCCGCGTTCGCTGTTGCCATAGGGCACGGCGTCGGTGTGCCCCGCCAGGCTGATGCGGTTTTCCACGCCCCCGAGCGCGGCGCCGATTTCGCGCAGGATGTCGCGCATGTAGGGTTTTACCAACGCGCTGCCGCTGTCGAACATGGGGCGGTTCTGGTCGTCGATGATCTGGATCTGCAGGCCGTCGGGCGTGATGTCGATGCGGATCTGCGACTTGTATTCGTTCAGGCGCGGGTTTTCGGTGATGAGGGCGTCGATCTTGGCTTCGAGCGCCTTGATGCGGTCCTGGTCCTGCTTGGCGCGCTCGGCGCGGGCGGCGTCAATGCTCATGCGCCGCTGCTTGGCCTCTTCCACATCGGAGCGGCGCACCTGGCCATGGACCTTGGCCAGGTCGTTCCCCCCGCCGGGAATCACGCTGGAGCTGTTGCCTGCTCCATCGCCGCCGGTCATCGCCACCTTGAGGGGCGAGGCGAAATACGCGGCAATCCCCTGCAGCTCGCCCTTGGCCGTGGAGCCCAGCAGCCACATCAGCAGAAAGAACGCCATCATGGCCGTCACGAAGTCGGCATACGCGATCTTCCAGGCGCCACCATGCACCGCATGGCCGCCTTTCTTGATGCGCTTGATGATGATGGGCTGGAGTTTCTTTTCTGCCATGGCGCTCGGAAATCAGGTGGGGCTGCGTGCTCCTGCTATTTCTTGCCTTTCACATGCCCCTCCAGCTCGGTGAAGCTGGGGCGGACATCGGAGAACAGCACCTTGCGGCCGAACTCGATGGCCGTGGCCGGGTTGTAGCCCTGCATGCTGGCCAGCAGGGTGGACTTGATGCACAGCAGCTCCTTGGCGGCATCTTCGGTCTTTTGCTCGACCAGGCCGCCCAGGGGCTCGACCACGCCATAGGCCAGCAGAATCCCCAGGAACGTGCCCACCAGCGCCGAGCCGATCATGCCGCCCAGCACCGACGGCGGCTGGCCCACAGAGCCCATGGTGTTCACCACGCCCAGCACGGCCGCCACGATCCCGAAGGCAGGCAGGGCGCCCGCCAGGCGGGCCAGTGCGGCCACGGGGGCGTGGGCTTCCTGGTGGTGGGTGTCGATTTCGCTGTCCATCAGCGCCTCGATCTCGTGCGAGTTCAGGTTGCCCGAGACCATCATGCGCAGGTAGTCGGTGGTGAACTCGATCACGTGGTGGTCGCTGCCCACGGTGGGGTATTTCTTGAAGATCTCGGACTCGTGGGGTGTCTCGACATCCTTTTCGATCGCCATCAGCCCTTCCTTGCGCGCCTTCTGCAGGATGTCATAGAGCATGGCCATCAGCTCCATGTAGCGGTCCTTGGTGTACTTGGACCCCTTGAGCGCCATGGGCAGCGCGGCCAGGGTGGCCTTGATCACCTTGGGCTGGTTGTTCACCACGAAGGCGCCCAGTGCGCCCCCCAGGATGGTGACGATCTCGAAGGGCAGGGCGTGCAGGATCACGCTGATGTTGCCCCCGTGCATGATGTACACGCCGAAGATGCAGCCTAGGCAGACGACGTAACCGATGATGACGAACATGCTTTAGGACGTGTTGGGCGGTATCTGGGGCAAAAACAGCGGTTCTTTCCAGGACCGCAGTCGCGGGTTTACCGAAGGTTACTGCAAATGTATCGGATTGCTGAGCACGAAATGCCGCAAGAGAGCCGCCAAACCGGGGCTTCTTGAGGAAATGGCGCCACTGCGGCGGGGCGGCTTTGCGGTGCGGCTGCGCACCGGGGTGCACCGGCTGCATTCGCAATCGCCGTATTTGGACCGTGTTTCTGCGGTGACAGGGGCTTTTGGCGGCGCGGGCGCTGCACTATGCTGCGGGCATGAAAGCCGTACTGCTCGCGGGGGGGCTGGGAACCCGCATCTCGGAAGAGTCGCACCTGCGTCCCAAGCCCATGATCGAGATCGGAGGGCGGCCCATTCTTTGGCACATCATGAAGATGTATGCCGCCCATGGCGTCAACGACTTCATCATCTGCCTGGGCTACCGGGGCTACGTGATCAAGGAATACTTCGCCAACTACTTCCTGCACATGTCCGACGTGACCTTCGACATGGCGAGCAACCGCATGGAAGTGCACCACCGCCACGCCGAGCCCTGGCGCGTGACGCTGGTGGACACCGGCGAAAGCACCATGACCGGCGGGCGCCTGCGCCGGGTGCAGGAGTACCTGCCTGCGGGTGAGCCCTTCTGCTTTACCTATGGCGACGGCGTGGCCGACCTCGACATGACGGCCCAGTTCGCTTTCCACCGTGCCCATGGCCTGCAGGCCACGGTGACGGCCGTGCAGCCCCCGGGCCGCTATGGCGCGCTGGTGCGCGACGGCGACACCGTGGCCGGGTTCGAGGAAAAGCCGCGCGGCGACGGCGGCTGGATCAACGGCGGCTTCTTTGTGCTGCAGCCCGAGGTGATCGACCTCATCGAAGACGACGCCACCAGCTGGGAGCTGGAGCCCATGGCCCGCCTGGCCACCAGCGGCCAGCTGCGCGCCTTTGAGCACACCGGCTTTTGGCAGCCCATGGACACGCTGCGCGAGAAGAACCTGCTCGAAGACCTGTGGCAATCGGGCCGCGCGCCCTGGAAGTGCTGGTAACCCCCGATGCGCCCTGATCCTGACTTCTGGCGCGGCAAGCGCGTGTTGCTCACCGGCCACACCGGCTTCAAAGGCGCCTGGCTGGCCCTGTGGCTGCAGCGCCTGGGCGCGCAGGTGACCGGCGTGTCGCTGCCGCCCGCTACCGAGCCCAACCTGTTTACCCTGGCCCAGGTGGGGCCAGGCATCGAGAGCCATTTCTGCGACATCCGCAGCCCCCAGGCCCTGGCCATGCGCGTGCGCGCCGCGCGGCCCGAGCTGGTGCTGCATCTCGCCGCGCAGGCGCTGGTGCGGCCCGGCTACGCGGCGCCGCTCGACACCTTGGCCACCAACGTCATGGGCACGGCCCACCTGCTGGATGCGCTGCGCGGCCTGCCCGAGGCGCGCGTGGCCCTGGTGGTCACCACCGACAAGGTCTACCGCAACCGCGAGTGGGCCTACCCCTACCGCGAGGACGACCCCCTGGGCGGGCACGACCCCTACAGTGCCAGCAAGGCGGCGGCCGAGCTGGTCACCGCCAGCTACCGCGATGCCTTCCTGGCCGCCCAGGGCATGGCCGTGGCCACGGCCCGCGCGGGCAACGTGATCGGCGGCGGCGATTGGGCGCAGGACCGCCTGCTGCCCGACGCGGTGCGTGCCTGGAGTTCCGGCCAGACCTTGCACATCCGCCGCCCGCGTGCAACGCGCCCCTGGCAGCATGTGCTGGAGCCCCTGGCCGCCTACCTGCGCCTGGCCCAATGCCTGTGGGAATCACCCGCGCTGGCCGGAGCCTACAACTTCGGGCCGTTGCCCCATGAGGCCGCCACCGTGCAGCATGTCATCGAATTGGCATCCAGCGCTTATCCATCCAGCGCTACCAGCTATGAAAATGAGAGTGGTGGGCCGCACGAAGCGGGCTGGCTCGCGCTGGAGACCGCGCACGCACGGCAGGCCCTGGGCGTGGCCCCCCGCTGGGCGCTGACCACGGCGGTGGCCCGCACCATGAACTGGTACCGCCGGCAGCACGGCGGCGCCGATGCCCGGGCGCTGTGCCTGGCCGACATCGACGCCTGGGAGGCCCAGGCATGAGCCGCCTGACAAGAGCCCCCTTGCCGCTGGCCGGCCTGTTCCGCGTGCAGCGGCAGCCCCTGGTGGACGAGCGCGGCTTTTTTGCGCGCCTGTTCTGCGCCGATGAGTTGGCCGCCGCCGGCTGGACGCAGCCCATCGCGCAGATCAACCACAGTTACACCGCGCTGGCCGGCACCGTGCGCGGCATGCACTACCAAAGGCCGCCCCATGCCGAGATGAAGCTCGTGAGCTGCCTGCGCGGCGAAGTCCTGGACGTGGCCGTGGACCTGCGCCAGGGCTCCCCCACCTTCTTGCACTGGCATGCCGAGCGCCTGTCGGCCGACAACGGCCACGCGCTGCTCATCCCGCCCGGGTTTGCGCATGGCTTTCAGGCGCTCTCCGACCACGCCGAGCTGCTGTACTGCCATTCGGCCGCCTACGTGCCCGGTGCGGAAGCCGGCCTGAACCCGCTGGACCCGCGCCTGGCCATCGCCTGGCCCCTGCCGCCTGCCGGGCTGTCGCCGCGCGACGCGGGCCAGCCCTGGCTGAGCGACGAACAGGGCGAAGAATTTGAAGGAGTGCGCCTGTGAAGTGCCGACACTGCGGCAGCCCGCTGCAACTGCCGTTCCTGGACCTGGGCAGCGCGCCCCCGTCCAACGCCTACCTGAGCGAGGCCGCCCTGCGCGCGCCCGAAACCTGGTTCCCGCTGCGCCTGCTGGTGTGCGAAACCTGCTGGCTGGTGCAGACCGAAGACCATGCCGGGCGCGAGGCGCTGTTCACCGACGACTACGCCTATTTCAGCTCGTTCTCGTCGTCCTGGCTGGCCCATGCCCAGGCCTATGTGCAGGCGATGCGCGAGCGGCTGGCGCTCACGCCCGCCAGCCGCGTGGTCGAGGTCGCCTCGAACGACGGCTACCTGCTGCAGTATGTGCAGGCCGCCGGCATCCCCTGCTACGGCGTGGAGCCCACCGCGAGCACGGCGGCGGCGGCGCGCGCCAGGGGCATCGACGTGGTGGAGCGCTTCTTTGGCGTGGCGCTGGCCGAAGAGCTCGCCGCTGCGGGCCGCCAGGCCGACCTGATGGCGGCCAACAACGTGCTCGCCCATGTCCCCGACATCAACGACTTCGTGGGGGGCTTCACCCGCTTGCTCAAGCCCCACGGCGTGGCCACCTTCGAGTTTCCGCACCTGCTGCGCATGGTGCAGGGCTGCCAGTTCGACACGGCCTACCACGAGCACTATTCCTATTTGTCGCTCACGGCCGTGCAGCGCCTCTTTGCGGCCAATGGCCTGGTGGTGATCGACGTGCAGGAGCTGCCTACGCATGGCGGCAGCCTGCGGGTGTTTGCCGCACGGGCCGACGCCGTGGACCACCCCCAGGCCTGCCCCGAAGGCACCGCCCGCGTGCAGCAGGTGCTGGCCCACGAAGCCGCAGCCGGCATGCGGAGTGCCGACTTTTATAGCGATTTCCAGGCTCAGGCCATACGGGTCAAGCGCGAACTGCTCACATTTTTGCTGCAGTGCCAGGCCGATGGTGTGACGGTGGGCGCCTACGGCGCCGCCGCCAAGGGCAACACCCTGCTCAACTTTGCCGGCGTTCGGCCCGACCTGCTGCCCTACGTGGTGGACAAGAACCCCGCCAAGCAGGGGCAGTCCCTGCCCGGCAGCCGCATCCCGGTGGTGGGCGAGGCGCATCTGCGTGCGCAGCGGCCGCAGCGTGTGCTGATCCTGCCCTGGAACCTGCGGGATGAAATCAGCGTCCAGCTGGACGAAATACGTGGATGGGGAGGGCAGTTCGTCACTGCCGTTCCTCGCCTTGAAATCTGGTAGCCGCACACCAGGCGCTACCCCCACTTGAACCAGACACCACTGAAGGAGACCACCATGATCCCAATGTTCAAACCCTTGATCGAACAAGAAGAATTTGATGCCAGCCGGGAGTCGTTGGCGCTGGGTTGGCTCGGCATGGGCAGCTACGTGTCCGGCTTCGAGAAAAAGGTCAAGGAGATTCTGCAGGCGCCCGACCGGCATGTGGCAGCGGTGAGCACCGGAACGGCCGGCTTGCATATTGCGCTGCTGCTGGCAGGCGTGGGGCCAGGCGACGAAGTGATCGTTTCGGCATTCAACTGCTCGGCCGACTATCAGGCCATCACCTGGGTGGGGGCGGATATCGTGTTTTGCGATTGCGCTGACGACACTCTGGAACTGGACCTCGCCAAGGCCGAGTCCCTGGTGGGGCCACGCACCAAGGCCATCATCGTGATGGACTACGACTGCATCATCAGCAACCATGAAGACATTGCCGCGTTTGCCGAGCGCCACAAGCTGCGCGTGATCCATGACGCGGCGCATTCCTTTGGCTCCAGCTACAAAGGGCGGATGGTCGGCAGTTTTTCCGACATCTGTGTTTTCAGCCACGACCCGGTGAAAACAGTGACCTGTCTCGATGGCGGCACGATTGTTGTGCGCACGGAAGAGGAGTTGCGTCGTGTGCATGAGCTGCGGTTGCTTGGCATGCAGCAGCCTGCAGAGGTGATGTACCAGAACAAGCGTGCCTGGACTTTTGATGTCGAGCGGGTGGGTTTTCGCTACCACATGCTCAATATGCACGCCGCGATCGGACTGGCGCAGCTGGGCAAGCTGGATGTGATCAAGTCAAGCCGGCAGGCGGCATCACGCAGATACAACGAAAAGCTGCAAGGCATCGCGCAGGTGCGCACTCCCCGTACCGATTTTGCCGAGGTCAACCCGTTTCTGTACTACATCCGGGTGCCTGCGGAGCACCGCGATGCGCTGCGAGATTTCCTGAAGGAGAACGGCGTGGACACCGGCATCCACTGGCAGCCGGGGCACTGGTTTTCGCTGTGGAAGGATTGCAGGGCCGGGGATCTGTCGGTGACCGACAGCGTGGGCAAGGGAATTCTCTCGCTGCCGCTGCACTCGCGCATGCCGCTGGAAAGCGTGGACACCGTGGCTGCGCAGGTGCGCCGCTACTTTGCCCAACTCTGAAGAGGCCGCCATGAGTGCATCCACCCCTGGACAGCAGCTTTTTGCGGCCATCAAACAGACGGCCCGTGCTGGCGAGCCTGGCCTGTTGTTGCCGGTGGGGCAGCCGCTGGCAGCGGTCGTTCGACCCATAGCCACCGTGCCCGGGCACACCGATGCTGTCGATGTGCGGCTTTTGACGGAGTGGCGAAACCGCCATGTCAAATCTTTCCTGACCGAGTTTGTTTCCACCCCCGAGCGCACCGCCGCCTGGCTGGCGGGAGCGGTTCACGAGAACCCCGGCAAGATGTTGTACATGGTGGAAACCTTGGACGGCGAGCGTGTGGGGCACGTGGGCCTGGGCTTCATTGATTGGCAGCGTGGCTATGGCGAGGCCGATGCCATCGTCAGTGGAGGTTCATCCCCCCCGGGGTTGATGAAGGCCTCGTTGCTGGCGCTGATGCGCTGGGCGCGCGATGCACTCGGGCTGCAGACGCTGGCCGTGCGGGTGCGGTCGGACAATCCGGCGGTCGACTTTTACCGCAAGGTGGGTTTTCAGGAGTACCAGCGAGTGCCCATCGTGGCCAGCACAGTCCCGGGCGGGGTGGACTGGAAGGAGGACCCTCATGCAGTCGGGGCCCCTGCCAGCTTGGTGTATATGCAACTGCACTTGCCCCGGGCCTGAACAGGCTCTGAGGTCGCTGGAGGAGGCTGGGCATGGAAATTTTGCGAATGGACCGTGATCGGTTGCTGCGCTACGTGGTGCAGCAACTGCACCACACGCTGCCCGACGACTTCGATCCCCGCATGGACATTGATGCGTGCCTGGACGAAGCGCTCGCTCGCCTGCACGGGTGCATCAACGCCGTGCGGCCCTGGCGGCAGGACTGCTTTGATCCACTGCATTCCACGCAGTACTGCAGCTTTCTCTACTTTCTGGCCAACACCATCTGGCGCCGCACGGCCAGTACGGAAACGCCCACGCGCCTGTTCTTGCTGAACAAGGCCTTGAACGGTATCGACCTCTTTTACGAAATTGAGATGCCGCCGGTTTTCTTCATCGGACATTCCGTCGGGATCGTCTTCGCCAAGGCAAGCTATGGCAACTATCTGGTGATTTACCAGAATTCCACCGTCGGCAAGAACCATGGGGTGGCCCCCGTGCTCGGAGAGGGCGTCATCATGTACGCGGGCACCGCCATCATTGGGGACTGCCAGGTGGGCGCTGGCACCGTGTTGTCTCAGGGGGTCAGCCTGGTCAACACCCACTCATCGGGGCAGTGCACCGTTTACCGTGGCGACGCCGGCAGGGTGGTTTTCAAGCCCACCCGGCGCAACGCGCTGCTCGACATTTTCCGGATCTGACCCCCGCGTCAGGAGCCTTCGAGGCCCATCCCCATGGCCTGCGTTGCATACTGAAGATAGGTGACCGCGAATTCGGTGTGCCCGTGCGCATGCTCCACTTCGGCAAGGCACGCCAGTGCCACAGGATCGTGCGGTACGGCGTTGAGCACTTTTTCGGCCAGCTCGGTCACGGCAATCCAGTGGCGGTCCGTGATCCGGGGGGCTGACTCACCGGTCCGCCGGGGCGGGGAGGCGGCCCGTGCTTTTTCAACCAGGTTCTGCAGGCTTTGGTGGGCTGCGTGCAGGCTGACCCGCTGGCCGGGTTTCAAGCCGACGCCCAGGACCGGGGGCTGTTCCCACTCTTGCGGGAACTGCGGTAACCAGCTCTGTATGGCCTGCTCCTGCGCCTGGGCATCGTCGGGATGCTCCATCTGGGCCAACCATTTCAGCCACATGACCCGCAGGCCTTCGCCGAAGTGCCGGCAGTAGAGGTCTTCGCGCATGAGCGCAGAGTTTTCCACCTCGCTGCGCAGGCTGAGCCGAAGCGCATTGAGCGCCTGGGCATCTGCAGCGAGGCCTGACGCAATGCGCACATAGTCGTCGGGCCCCTCTGCCAGCCACTCCTTTCGCCCGAGGTAGCTGAGCATGCCGACGCCCATGCGGCTCTTGAAGCTTTCGCCCACCATGGAGACGATGGGGACCGCCATCCACAACACATCGAAGGTGGTGGTGCCGCCGGTGAGTGGAAATGGGTCCAGCGCAATATCGATGCGGTGGTAGGTAAGGTATTGGTTGTCTTGGCTGAGCGGCACCAGCTCCAGCCGCGAAGGCGGGAGCCCCAGCCCTTCGCAGCGATCGCGGTAGGCCTGCGCGAACTCGGGGCGGTCGAAATTCTTGCCTTCGATCAGCAGACGCGAATGGGGCACGGCTGCCAGGACATGCCCCCACAGCGCCAGCACCTCATCGGTCAGCTTGCCCAGGTTGTTGCAGGAGCCGAAGGTGATGAACCCGTTGTCCATCACGGGCGAGGGGCGCACCTGGTAGCGGGGCTGGTAGCGCCACAGGGGGTTGCGGCTCATGGGCCGGTAACAGGCGAACAGCGTGGGGAGCCGGTACAACTGTTCGGTGTACTGGTCGTCGACGCCTGGCGGGTCGGTGATCTCGTCCGTGAACTTGTAGTCCACGGCGGTGAGCCCGGTGGTGGCCGGGAACCCCAGCCACGACACTTGCACCGGTGCAGGCTTGTGCGCCAGGATGAGCAAGCCGTTGTTGCCCGTGTGGCCCGCCAAGTCGACCAGGATGTCTATGCCCTGGGCGCGGATGGTATCGGCCTGTTGCTCGGGGCTGAAGCCAGCCAGGCGCACGAAGTGGTCGACATGGCATTCCACCCGCTCGGTGACATGGTCGCCCTTGGGGAACAGGTAGAACGCATGCACCTCGAACTGCCGCCGGTCCAGCTGGGCCAGCAGCCCCTCCACCGAGTACATGACGGCGTGCATGCGGAAGTCTGGTGACAGAAACCCAATCTTCAAGCGGCGCCAGGGCGAGCCGCGATGGGCCTCAAAGCGGGGCCAGTGGGGGCGCAGTGGGGGCTCAAAGACGCTGCCAAACTGGCGGGCGGCTGCAGACAGCTGCGCAGCGTCCACCTGGGGGTCCGCCAGCATGAAAAGCAGCCGGTTGGTGTAGTTGCCAGGGTCGCTGGGGCTGAGCGCGATGGCCTTCTCGCAATCTTGCACCGCCTCGCGCACCTGGCCCAGCTCCCGGCGGTGAATGGCGCTTTGCATCAGGGCACCGACCGTCAGCGGCATGGAGTCGGCCAGCGCAAGGGCCTTTTGGCTCGCGTCGAATCCCTTGCCGTGCAAATTGATCAGATAGCAACACTCGGCCAGTTTGATCCATGCAACGGCCTGCTGGGGGCGCAGCTCGCAGACCTTCTCAAGATGTGGAAGCGCGTCGTAGTTGCGTGCTTGCTCAATCAGGATGTTGGCGTAGTTGATGAGCAGCTCGGCATCGCCCGGCCAGTACGCATAGGCTTGCTGGTAGGCCTTGAGGGCTGTGTCGAACTCGCGCTGCTTGTGGAGCGAGAAGCCCAGCAGGCGGTGGGCACCGAGGTGGCGGCCATTCTTGCGCAGAATCTGGCGGCACAACCGGGTCAGCGAGGGCCAGTCTGCGGCTGCGAGTGCCGCATGGAGGCGGGGGTCGTCCTGGGCGGTGTTTTTGGATTGCACGTGGCTGCCGATCTACAAGCTAAGGAGCGGGGGCGCCGCACAGTGTGCCATGTGCAAAGGGGCCCGATGGGCCCCTTCGTTGTTGCTGTTCCACTGCGCAGCGTGCGGGCTGGGCCAATTATTTGAGCAGCGACAGCACGCCTTGCGGGATCTGGTTGGCTTGGGCCACCATCGCCGTGCCGGCCTGTTGCAGGATCTGGGCGCGCGACAAGTTGGCGGTTTCTGCCGCGAAGTCGGCATCCTGGATGCGCGAGCGCGAGGCCGAGAGGTTTTCCGACGTGATCTGCAGGCTGGAAATGCTGGTTTCAAAGCGCGACTGCAGGGCGCCGAGCTTGGCGCGTTCGCCGTTGATGAAGGCCAGGGCCGAGTCCACGGTCTTGAGCGCATCGGTGGCGTTGGTGAAGGTGGTCACGTCCAGGTTGGCCACGGTGTGCAGTGACGATCCACCACTGTCCAGCTGGTTGCTGGCGGAGGTCAGGGCAAACGATTTTTCCGAGTCGAGTGTGATGTAGCCGCCGGTGGCAATGTTGTCGATCGTCGCATCGGCTGCCAAGGTCTGCGCCGTGCCGGTGCTGGCGCCTGCCGCATCGTAGCCGGTCACGCTCACGGCGGCGGCATTGGCATTGGTGGTGTCGCCCACTACGATGTTGTTGCCGGTGGCGTTGGTCAGGATGATCTGCGTGCCGTCCGAGCTCAACGAGGCATTGATGCCGGTTTTGGCGGATTGTTCATTGATCGCCGATACGGCGGGCGACAGGCGGTCTGTGCCGGTGGCGGATGTCAGGGTGAACGAGATCGTGCGGGCTGCGCCCACGTTGTCGCCTTCCAGCGTCAGCGAATAGGACCCGGCCGAGGCCATGCCCCCCAGGCGCACTTCGGTGCGCGCGGTTGCCGTCACGCCCGTGGTGGCCTGCAAGGAATTGACCTGATCGGCTGTGGCTTTGGCGGTGGCATTGGAATTGACCGTCATGGTGCCTGTGCCCAGGTAGCCGCTGACGGATACCGTGCCCGCTGTCACGCCGTTGGAGGTGGCGCCAGTCGCAGGGGCTTGTGCACCGATACCCGAGCCGTTGGAGGCAATGTTCTGGTTGTTGCCGTACACGTTGGTGCGCAGGTTGGCCGTGGCCGCGACGATGGTCTGGTTGGCATTGGCGCCCACCTGGAACTGCTGCGTACCAAAGGTGCCGTCCAGCAATTTCTGGCCGTTGAACTCGGTGGTTTGCGAAATCCGGTCCAGTTCCGCCACCAGTTGGCCGACTTCCTGTTGCAGGGCCTGGCGGTCGCCGGCGCTGTTGGAGGCATTGGCCGATTGCACGGCCAGCTCGCGCACCCGCTGCAGGATGTTGCCGGCCGAACCCATCGCACCTTCCGCCACCTGGGCCAGCGAAATCCCGTCGTTCGCATTGCGAACAGCCTGGTTCAGGCCGCGGATCTGGCTGGTGAAGCGCTCGGAAATCGCCAAGCCGGCCGCGTCGTCCTTGGCGCTGTTGATGCGCAGGCCCGACGACAGGCGCTGGATGGCTGAATTGAGCGACATCTGGCTGGTGCCCAGGTTGCGCTGCGCAGTCAGCGAACTGATGTTGGTATTGATGGTTGCTGCCATGGCGAAACTCCTTAACGTCGCAAGACGGATCTGTTTGCCGGTTCAAGCGCACCCGTCCGGCTGTCAATGAGGGAACGATGGGTGAATTGTGGAGATGCCGTTTTTTGGCGTTGGGCCGATAAGCGGTCAAAAAGTCGCACAACTTGTGCGTTTGCCCCTCAAGTTTTCCGGCGGCCACCCGAAAACAATTGCAACGGACCGTAAGTGGCCCGCCGTTCCCCAGAGGGCCTGCAGCACTGGGAACCCAGGAGGCCAGCACGGTGCTGGCGCCCCGGCTGGCGGCAACGCCATATTCAGTCAGTTCTTTTCTGGAGATTTGCAATGGCTTCCACCATCAATACCAACATCGCCTCGCTCACCGCCCAGCGCAACCTGGGCACGAGCCAGTCCTCGCTGAACACCTCCATCCAGCGCCTGTCGTCGGGCCTGCGCATCAACAGCGCCAAGGACGACGCGGCCGGTTTGGCCATCTCGGAGCGCTTCACCAGCCAGATCCGCGGCCTGAACCAGGCAGTGCGCAATGCCAACGACGGTATCTCCCTGGCGCAGACCGCTGAAGGCGCGCTCAAGGCGTCGGGCGACATCCTGCAGCGGGTGCGCGAGTTGGCCGTGCAGTCGGCCAATGCCTCCAACAGTGCGGGTGACCGCCAGGCGCTGCAGTCGGAAGTGGGCCAACTGGTCTCCGAACTGGACCGCATCTCGCAAACCACGGAATTCAATGGCGCCAAGCTGCTGGACGGAAGCTTTGGTACGCAACAGTTCCAGGTGGGCGCTAACGCCAACCAGACCATCGTGGCGGCCACGGGCAACCTGCGCACCAGCGTGTATGGCAACAACCAGAACGTGGCCTCGAACGGCGCGGGCGTTGGTGCGCAAGCCACAGTGGGTGCGGGTGCGACTTCCAATGGCGTAGCTGCCGGCACTATTGCCATCAGCGGCTACTTGGGCACTAACAGCATTGCGGCGGCGTCGAATGCGACGGCCAAGGCCACGGCCGATCAGATCAACGGGATGAAGGCGACCACTGGTGTGACGGCCACGGCCCGCACGGAGGTGCGTTTGGGTGGCCTGGCCGCGGCCGGGTCCTATTCGTTGACGCTGAATGGTGACAATGTGGGGTCTGCCGCTGCCGTCACCGTGTCGTTCACGCTGACTTCTGCCACGGGTACCGACCGCCTGTCGGCGGCGGTGTCTGCCATCAACGACCAGTCTGCCAAGACGGGCATCAATGCCGCGCTGAGCTCGGACGGCACGCAGGTGATTCTGACCAACGCCACCGGCAACGACATCGTGGTGGGCGACACCGCCAATGCCAATGCCGCCGCCGTGACGGTCACAGGCTACAACGCCGCAGGCGCCAGCAACGGCACAGCTCGGACGCTCACGGCCGATGCGAACGTAGAACAGGTGAATACGGGTGGCTACATCGTCCTGGATTCGGAAAAGTCGTTTGCGGTGGACTCTACTACCGCCAATCAGCTGCTTGACGGTGGCTCTGCGCTGCAGGCCGTGGCCAACCTGGACGTGACCACGTTCAGCAACGCCACCAATGCCCTGAAGACCGTGGACTCGGCCCTGAGCTTCATCAACGGTGAACGCGCCAAGCTCGGTGCCCTGCAATCGCGCTTTGAAACGTCGATCAGCAACCTGCAAGTCACGTCGGAAAACCTGTCTTCTTCGCGCAGCCGCATTCTGGATGCGGACTTCGCTGCAGAAACGGCCAACCTGTCGCGCTCGCAGATCCTGCAACAAGCCGGCACGGCGATGGTGGCCCAGGCCAACCAGCTGCCCCAAGGTGTGTTGGCCCTGCTGCGTTAAGCAGCGGGCAGGGGGCCGGGGCGTTGCAGCGCCCTGGCGGACCGGGCGGCGGCAGATTTTTCTGTCGCCGCCATTTGGCTTTTTGGACGGCGGGTGCCAGGACCGCTGGATAAGACGGGTTTCCTGGCGTGTTTACGGACGTTCTTGATCGCCGTTCGGCGCCATAATTTCCGTTGAACCAGTTCAGGAGGTTGGTATGGCCACGATTTCATCCCCAGGCGTCGGTACGAACGGGTTGGATGTCAAAAACATCATCTCGCAGTTGGTCGCGCTGGAAAAAAAGCCTCTGGATACGCTCAAGCTGCAGGCGGCCACGGTCAACACCAAGATTTCCGCCTTCGGCCAGATCAAGTCGCTGGTGTCCACGCTGCAGGATGCAGCGAGCAAGCTCACCAGCGTGACGGGGTGGAACGGGGTGTCTGCTACCTCGTCCGACTCCAAGTATGTCTCGGTCTCCGCAGTGGGTGGCACCTTGCCCACCACCTTCAGCGTGGAGGTGCAGGGCCTGGCCAAGGCGCAGGCCACGGCATCGGCTGCGTTGCTGCCCGTGGGCGGCGCCCTGGGGGCGGGCACGCTGCGCCTTGAACTGGGTCAGTGGAGTGTGTCCCCTGCGTCATTCACGCCCGGTAGCGGTCAGCCGGTGGAGATCTCCATCAGCGCCAGCGACAAGCTGTCCGATGTGGCCAGCAAGATCAATGGCTCCAACGCGGGCGTGACGGCGTCGATCCTGTCTGATGCTTCGGGCGAGCGCCTGCTGCTGCGCAGCAAGAGCACGGGCGAGCAGTTCGGCTTCCGCCTGAGCGTGATGGAGGGCGGCGATACCGACATCCAGAGTGCGGGCAACACCGATGCCACGGGGTTGTCGCGCCTGGTCAATGGCGCCACGGTCACGCAGGCGGCGGCCAATGCCAAGGCCACGGTCAACGGGATTGCCGTGTCTTCGGCCACCAATACCTTTGCCTCCACGATTTCCGGCGTGACCTTCAAGGCCGAGCAGGTGACCACGGCGCCCATCGAAGTGGCGGTGAGCAAGGACAACACCGCGATCCAGTCCAACATCGACGGGTTTGTAAAGGCGTACAACGCCATCAACGAGCTGCTGCAGGACGCCACCAAATACGATGCCAAGACCAAGTCGGCGGGCCTGTTGCAAGGCGATTCGACGGCTGTCGCGTTGCAAAATTCGCTGCGCAATGCCATCCAGTCGGTGACCTCGGGGGGCGGGGGGTTCCAGCGGCTGGCGGATGTCGGCATCACCCAGCAACTGGGGGGCAACCTGGCGGTGGATACGACCAAGCTGAACAAGGCCCTGGCCGAAAAGCCCGACGATGTGAAGAGCCTGTTCCGAAATACCGGGGGGGGCTCTGCGGATGGCATTGCCGTGCAATTGAAGGCGTTGACCACCAACCTGTTGTCCAACGACGGTTTCTTCAAATCCAAGGACGACACCTTGCAGCTGAACCTCAAGCGCAATGCCCAAGACCAAACCCGCGTGAATGAAAAGGTCGATGCATTTGAAAAGCGGATCACGCAGCGCTATAACTCGCTGGACAAGCAGTTGAGCACCTTGAACGGCTTGAATGCCTATATCTCGCAGCAGGTGACATCCTGGAACAAGTCGAGCGGTTAATCAGGGGCTTCAGTTTTCCTGGCGCGAGCCGATAACTTAGGTAATACCTCGGAAGGATTGTCAGCATGTTCAGCGCCTACAGCCCCCGTGCAGCCAACGCTTACCAGCGCATCAATGTAGAAACCAGCATGCACACGATCGACCAGCACCAGTTGGTCAGCCTGTTGTATGAGGGGGTTCTGAATTCCATCGCCACGGCGCGTGGTGCCATGGCGCGTGGCGACGTGCTGGGCAAGGTCAATGCCATCTCCAAGGCGGTACGCATCCTTGAAGAGGGGCTGAGTACCTCGCTCGACAAGGTGGACGGCGGCGAACTGGCCGAAAACCTGGGTGCGCTGTATGACTACTGCATGCGCCGCCTGATCCTGGCCAATGCCCGCAATGACGATGCCATGATGCAGGAGGTCATGCGCCTGATCGAGCCCGTGGCTTTGGGCTGGAATGAAATCAAGAAAACGGGCGCCAGTGCTTCGGCCGATGCGCCGGCCTTGGGCCAGCCGGTGCTGGTGGGGGCCTGAACCATGTCACACATGCTGATTGACTATTACAAGGCGATCGAAGACAGCAGCGCCAAGATGCTGGAGGCTGCCAAGCTCAAGGATTGGGATGGCGTGGTGCGCTACGAAGGCGCTTGCGCCGTGCTGATCGAGCAGTTGCGCTTCAAGTCGCAGGAGCACGAGCTGTTGCCCGAGCACCGCCGCGAGAAAACCCGCATCATGCAGCGCATCCTGCGCAATGACGCCCAGATCCGCTGCCTGGCCGAGCCCTGGCTGGCGCAGTTCGAACATCTGTTTGAAGGCCAGCCGCAGATGATGCACTGAGGCGTGCGCCGAGAGCTTCAAGACAAAGCCGACCCAGTGAGGCCGGCTTTTTTATGGGTGAAATACGGCTCTACCGCTTATTTATAAAGCGCAAGAAGCTATGAAATCACGAGTAATTGCGGGCTCCGATGGCCCAATACCGGCGCGCCCCAAGGCCAGGGCAGCCGAGCAAGGGCCGCCCCGCAGTGAGGGCTGCGTCCCCCTGCCCGCAGCGCGCAGCGTTGCGAGAGCGGGGGGAAGGCGCGCAGCGCCTCAGGGGGGGTGTCGCTGTCACACCTGCATGTTCATGATGTCGGTATAGGCCTGCACCATCCGGTTGCGCACGTGCAACGTGGCCTGAAAGCCGATCTGGGCCTTCTGGATGGCCACCATGGTTTCTTCCAGGCTCACCGAGGGGTTCTCCAGCTGGACTTCTTTTTGCAAGCCAGACGAGTGGTTCTGTGCGGCGCTCACCGACTGCAGGGCGCCTTTGAGTGCGCCCGAAAACCCCACGTCGTTGCCGGTTTCTTGGGGGGCCGCAGCACGGCGCGCCACGCCTGCGCCCGACAGGGGGGCGGTAGAGCTTGAGATGCGGAGGTCCATGGCTGTGTCCGTAGGGAATGGCGGTATGCTGCGTATCCTAGCCACCGCCCCGGTGCCCATCCCCCTGAAATGATGGTCAAACGGGCGGCTTATCCAGCGAACATGGTGGAGGCGTGACCGAATAATCGACACCACGCCAGGTCTGTTGCCGGACCTGCTTTACCGGAAAAGCAAAGATGTCTGCTGTTGCTGAAGTCCCTCTCAATCCGCTCCCGCCGCCTGCCAGCCCCAGCTGGCTGCAGCGGTTGTCTGCCCTCGACCGGGCGCAGCGCATGCGGCTGGGTGTGGGCGTGGCGTTGCTGGTGGCAGCTGCCGTGGCGGCCATTGTCATGGGGCGCCAGCCGGACTACCGGGTGCTGTTCACCAACCTGAGCGACAAGGATGGCGGCGCCATCGTGGCCCAGCTGTCGCAAATGAACGTGCCCTACAAGCATGCCGAGGGCGGCGGCGCCATCCTGATCCCGGCGGACCGGGTGCATGACGTGCGCCTGCGCCTGGCCACCCAGGGCCTGCCCAAGGGCTCGGTGGCCGGGTTCGAGCTGATGGAGTCCAGCAAGTTCGGGATGACGCAGTTCCAGGAGCGCCTGAACTTCCAGCGCGGCCTGGAGGGCGAACTGACCCGCTCCATCCAGGCGCTGTCGTCGGTGCAGGGCGCGCGCGTGCACCTGGCGCTCCCCCAGCAGAATGGATTCTTCCGTGAGCAGCAAAAGCCGTCTGCCTCGGTGCTGGTGAGCCTGCATCCCGGCCGCATCCTGGACCGCGCCCAGCTGGCCGGCATCGTGCACCTGGTGGCGTCCAGCGTGCCCGAGCTGGCGCCCTCTGCCGTGAGCGTGCTGGACGACACGGGCAAGCTGCTGTCGCAGACGTCCGACAGCACCGCCGGGGCCGAGATCAATGCGCAGCAACTGCTGTATGTGCAGCAGATCGAGCAGCAGTACACCCGTCGCATCATGGACATCCTGGAGCCCGTGGTG
This sequence comes from Acidovorax sp. FJL06, assembly GCF_003852545.1. Classification (GTDB taxonomy): domain Bacteria; phylum Pseudomonadota; class Gammaproteobacteria; order Burkholderiales; family Burkholderiaceae_C; genus Acidovorax. Next base: position 9,677 of record NZ_QAJR01000036.1, on the reverse strand, counting down.
GGGCGCGAAAACGTCAAGGCCCAGGTCACGGCCGAGGTGGATTTCACGCAGACGGAGTCCACGTCCGAGCAGTTCCGCCCCAACCAGACGCCCGACTCCAGCGCGGTCCGCAGCCAGCAGGTGCTGGAGAGCCGGGGCAGTTCCAGCAAGACCGCCACGGGCGTGCCTGGTGCCGTGGCCAACCAGCCGCCTGCGCCTTCCGCTGCGCCCGTCAATGGTGCCAACCCCGCGCCCAATGCCGGTGGCCAGCAAGGGACGGAAGAGGCGACGAACAAGCGTGAATCCACCACCAACTACGAAGTGGACAAGACCGTGCGCGTCACGCGGGGCAGCACCGGCTCCGTCAAGCGCCTGAGTGCGGCGGTGGTGGTGAACTACCAGTCCGGCGAAGACAAGGGCAAGCCGATCACCAAGGCGCTGACGCCCGAGCAGGTCGAGCAGATGACGGCCCTGGTGCGCGAGACCATTGGCTTCAACAAGGAGCGGGGCGATTCGGTCAACCTCATGAACACGCCGTTCCAGGTGACGGCAGCGCCATCCACCGATGTTCCGCTGTGGAAGCAGCCCGAGGTGATCGACCTGGCCAAGACCTTTGCGTGGCCGGTGGGGGCGGTGCTGTTTGCTGCCCTGGTGCTGCTGGGCCTGGTGCGGCCCGCCCTCAAGGCGCCCGCACCGGCCAAGGCCAGCGCCGCGCCGGTGCCGGGTGGGCAGCTCGATGCCCTGGAGGCCGAAACGCCTGACCGCCCCGCGCTGCCTGCACCGTCCAAGAAGGACGAAGCGGTGCCTGCGACGCCCGAGCAACTGCGCCTGGAAGACGCCCGCGTGCTTGCCAAGGAGAATCCGGTTGCCGTGGCGAACATTCTCAAGACCTGGCTGAACGGCGACGCCGCCGCTTAGCCACCGATTGCACGGACCCCCACCATGGACGACCAAGGCCTCCACGATGCCGCCATCATGCTGATGTCTCTCGGCGAAGAGGAAGCGGCCGAAGTCTTCAAGCATTTTTCGCCCAAGGAAGTGCAGAAGCTGGGCGAGACCATTGCGCGCATGCGCTCGGTGTCGCGCGAGAAGGTGGACGAGGTCATCAACAAGTTCTCGAACGCGGCGGCCGCACAAAGCCTGCTGGTGTCGGACACGGGCAACTATGTGCGCGCCGTGCTCAAGCGCGCCCTGGGCGATGACAAGGCCGGGTTGCTGATCGACCGCATTTTGCAGGGCGGCGATGTCTCCGGCATCGAAAGCCTCAAGTGGATGGATCCGCTGTCAGTGGCCGAGCTGCTGCGCAATGAGCATCCCCAGATCGTGGCCGCGATCCTGGTGCACCTGGACAGTGACCAGGCCTCGGGCATCCTGATGCACCTCACCGACCGCCAGCGCAGTGAAATCCTGCTGCGCGTGGCCACGCTCGAAGGCATCCAGCCCACGGCCCTCAAGGACCTCAACGAGGTGCTCTTCAAGGTGCTGGCAGGCGGCGACAAGATCCGCAAGAGTTCGCTCGGGGGCGTCAAGGCCGCGGCAGAAATCATCAACCTGCTGGGCGGCAACATGGACGCCGTGGTGCTCGAATCCATCCGGGGCTACGACCCGGACCTGGCGCAGAAGATCATGGACAAGATGTTCGTGTTCGAGGACGTGCTCAAGCTCGACAACGCCGCCATCCAGTCCGTGCTCAAGGAAGTGGCGTCCGAGACCCTCATCGTGGCGCTCAAGGGCGCTGTGCCCGAACTGCGCGACAAGTTCCTGGCCAACATGTCCTCGCGCGCGGCCGAAGCGCTGCGCGAAGACCTTGAATCCCGTGGTCCGATGCGCCTGTCCGAGGTGGAGGCGCAGCAGAAGGAAATTCTCAAGACGATCCGGCGCTTGTCCGATGAAGGCCAGATCGTGATCGGAGGCGGTGGTGATGATGCCTTCGTCTAACCAGCGGTCGTATTCCCGCTTCATCCCCAGCGAGGAAGTGGGTGATTTCAAGCAGTGGAAGTTCAGTGCGGTGGACGGCTCGGACCTGGTGGAGCCGGAGCCCGAGCCTGCCCCAGAAATTTCGGTCGAGGTTGATGAAGCAGCCGCAGAGCAGGCGCTGCAGCAACAGGCCTGCGACGACGCCTACGCCGAGGGTTTTGCCCAGGGGCAGGCGCAGACCGCGCTGGAGTGGCAGCGCCGCATGGACGATTACATCGCCCAGCAGGGACAGGAGGCGGCGCAGCGTGTGCAAGCGGTGCTGCAGACACTGGACGCAAGCCTGATCGACATGCAGCAGCAGATGGCCCAGCAGCTGCTGGAGCTGGCGTGCGACATTGCGCGCCAGGTGGTGCGCCAGGAGTTGTCCGTCAACCCCAATGCCTTGCAGCCCGTGGTCCGCGAGGCCGTGGGCATGCTGGTGACCGAGGGGCGGCCCGCCATGGTGCGCCTGAATCCGCTCGACATGGAGGCGATGGCGCAGCCGCTGCGCGAAGAACTGGATGGCCCCGGAGTGCAGTGGGTGGCGGATGCCGCGGTGCCTGCGGGTGGCTGCCTGGTGGAGTCCGCCGGAACGGTGGTGGACGGCAGCCTGGACAAGCGCTGGCAGCGTGCCATTGCAGCCTTGGGCCTGGAGTCGCCGTGGAGTGGGGGTGAGGGCGATGACCGTTGAGGCCCCCTCTGCCTGGACGCGTTTCATGGACGACGCGCGCGAGCGCGTGGCCGAAGGGGCGCCGCTGGAGACCCGTGGCACGCTCACTCGGCTGACAGGCCTGGTGCTGGAGGCCGTGGGCATCCGGGTGCCGGTGGGCTCCCAGTGCATGGTGCAGATGCCCGGCCGCGAGCCAGTGTTGGCCGAGGTGGTCGGCTTTTCAGCCGACCGCGCGTTTTTGATGCCTGCGGGCGACATCCATGGCCTGTCGAGTGGCGCCCGCGTGTTTCCTGCCGCTCCCTATATTCCCCTGCCCCGCCTGGGCGAGCCGCCACGGCCCGTGCAGCGCGCGGGCGTGCTGCGACTGCCCATGGGCGACGGGCTGCTGGGGCGTGTGGTGGATGCCCAGGGCCTGCCGCTGGACCATGGCGGCCCCGTGCGGGACGTGGTGGCCGAGCCCATGGGGCGCCGGCAGATCAATGCCATGGACCGCGACCCGGTGCGCGAACCGCTCGACACAGGCGTGCGCGCCATCAATGCCCTGTTGACCGTGGGGCGTGGCCAGCGCCTGGGCCTGTTCGCGGGCTCAGGGGTGGGCAAGAGCGTGTTGTTGGGCATGATGGCCCGCTACACCCAGGCGGATGTCATCGTGGTCGGCCTCATCGGCGAACGGGGCCGTGAGGTCAAGGAGTTCGTGGAAGACATCCTGGGCGAGGAGGGCCGCGCGCGTTCGGTGGTGGTTGCGGCACCGGCCGATGCGCCGCCGCTGTTGCGCATGCAGGGCGCTGCGTACGCCACGGCCGTGGCCGAACATTTCCGCGACAAGGGCCAGCATGTGCTGCTGCTCATGGATTCGCTGACCCGCTACGCCATGGCCCAGCGCGAGATCGCCCTGGCCATCGGCGAGCCGCCGGCCACCAAAGGCTACCCCCCGTCGTGTTTTGCCAAGCTGCCCGCCTTGGTCGAGCGCAGTGGCAATGGCCTGCACGGCGTGGGGTCCATCACCGCGTTCTACACCGTGCTGTCGGAGGGGGACGACCAGCAGGACCCGATTGCCGATGCGGCGCGCGCCATCCTGGACGGGCACATCGTGCTGTCGCGGGCGCTGGCCGAGATGGGGCATTTCCCGGCCATCGACATCGAGCAGTCGGCTTCGCGGGTGATGCACAACGTGGTGTCGCGCGGACATTTTGATCTGGCGCGCAACTTCCGCGCCGTCTACTCGCGCTACCAGAAGAGCCGCGACCTGGTGCAGGTGGGGGCGTACATGAGCGGCTCGGACCCCGCACTGGACGAGGCGATCCGCTTGCAGCCGCAGATGGCGGGCTTTCTGCAGCAGGACATGTTCGAGGCGGCCTCCATGGACCAGAGCGTGACCGCCATGGCCTTGGTGCTGGACCGCTGACTTTCACGGGTGACTTGCCATGTCCACCAGCCTGAACGCCCTCACCGTCGCCGTGGATGTGGCCTCCCGCAGGCGGGACGCAGCGCGCAAGGTGCTGCAGGACGCGCTGGCCGCGCAGCAGGCGGCGTGTGCGCAGCTCGACCAGTTGGAGGACTATGCCCGCGAGACCGAGTCCCGCTGGGGGATGAAGGCCGACACCGCGATGCAGCCCGAAGTGATGTACCACCACTACCAGTTCATGAACCGCCTGGGGCATGCGGCCAGCATTCAGTCGGGTGTGGTGAGCGATCAGTCGGGGCGGGTGGAGGGCGCCCAGCGCGCGTTGTTGGAGGCCGAGCTGCGCCTCACCAGCCTGCGCAAGGTTGTGGAAAAAAGGCGCCACGACCTGGAGCTGCAGCAAATGCGCAGAGACCAGAAACAGACCGATGAACGGGCCGCGCTGCAGTACCGCAATGCGACCCCAGGGCCCCAGGGCCAGGAGTATTGACCATGGAACAGGCAAAAATTTCTTCTTCGCAGGGTGGCACCCAGGCGGCCCATGCCACCCGCGCCAAGGCGCCTGCGCAGCAAGCGGCGGATGCTGGTGATGCGGCCTCGGCGGGGGGGTTTCTGGCGCTGCTGGCGGCACTGGATGCCGCGTCTGTGGACGCCGGGCCGTTGGAGCTGGCGGGGGCCGATGCGAGCCCCGCGGACATCGCGGTAGATGCCGGGAAGGGTGATGTGGACGCTGCGGCGATGGCGGCCTGGCAAGGGTTGTTTGCCTCGACCCAAGGCGATGCCTCCACCACGGGATTGGTGCGGCAGGCCGATGGAACGCTGCGCCCGGAGTCCATGGCGGGCGGGGTGTTGGGGGGGGCTGGGGCTGTCGCTGGTGCGATGGGCGAACCCGCTCTGAATGGGCTGGCGATGAAAGGAGGCCAGCCCCAAGGCCTTGTGGCCGAGACCGCCAAGCTCGATGCCTCTGCCGACTTCAAGGATCTGAAAGACGGTCCCGCACAGGGCACGGTGGCCGGGTTCGGCCGCATCTTTTCGCGCATGCAAAGTGCCCAGGCCCAGCGGGTGGGGGGCGCTGCGGGGGCGGATCTGTCCACGGGGGGGGGCACTGCCGGGGATTCCGCGCAGCGCCTGTCTGCCGCCCATGGCGCGGCGGCGGCGCTTGTCCAGGCCGCTAGCGAGCGCCCGGCCCTGGGCCTGTCTGCTGCAGGCGCTGCGCTGGAACGCGGCGCTGGCGCACAAGCTGCGCCAACGGGGGGCGAGCTGGGCCCCGCCTTGGCAGATGGCGTGCTGGCTGGCTTGGCATCGGCCCGGGGCGCAGAGCCCTCGGCGGGCGGGCGGTCTGGCGAAGGGCCAGCCGGGGGGGGCGCCTGGTCGGAAAGCGGTGCGGGCACGTCTGCGCTGGACGGCGGGAATACCGACGCCGCCACGGCGTTTGTGGACCCGGGTTCTGTCGGCACCGAGGAGCAGGTGGCCGATCAGGTGGCGTACTGGGTCAACCAGAAGACGCAGAACGCGGAGCTCACGCTCAATCGGGATGGCCAGCCTGTGGAAGTCTCCGTGTCCCTGTCGGGCAATGAGGCGCATGTCTCCTTCCGCAGCGACCAGGCACAGACGCGCGAACTGCTGGACCAAAGCATGGCCCAGCTGCGGGATCTCTTGCGCAACGAAGGCCTGGTGCTCTCGGGTATGTCGGTGGGCTCCTCGGCGGGGCGGGATGCCGCCCAAGGGCAGGGGGGCGATGCCGGGTCATCCCGTGGCCGCGAGGGCGCGCGCCAGGCGCAGGTCGTGTCCAGCGCACCCGTGGGCACGGCGTCCCTGGCCCGAGGGAGTGGCGGGGCGGACCGCGCCGTGGACATCTTTGTGTGAATCTGTTGCAGATGGCGCCAGCGGGAGGGCCGCCATCTGAGCGCCCGCAGGGCGAGAGCTCGGTGAATGCCATGGTTTTGGGCTTTTATTCTGGCTATTATTGGTTACACCCCCGTCCAATAATGGGCCATCCGGCTTTGCTTGCACTTTGAGAGCGCAGGCACGGTCTGCTCCCTACCGCAAGGAACATCCATCGTGTCAGCCAATCCCCCCGCAGCTGCTCCGGCGAAAAGCAAGAAGATGCTCATCATCATCATTGGCGTCGTCGTGGCGGTGCTGGTGATCGGGGGCGGCGCGGCGGCCTGGTTCCTGTCCAACCGCTCGCATGGGGATGAAGAGGAGGGCGGCGGCGCGGCCCATGCGCCCCGCAAGGAGGCCCCCAAGGTTGCACCCACCTTTCTTGCCATGGAGAACATGGTGGTGAATCTGGCCGACCCGGGAGGGGATCGTTTTGCCCAGATCGGGATCACGCTGGAACTGGAAGACGCCAAGACCGCCGAGCAGGTCAAGCTGTACCTGCCCACCATCCGCAGCGGCATCCTGATGCTGGTGTCCCAGCGGACGTCTACGGAGCTGCTGTTGCGCGAAGGCAAGGAAAAGCTGGCCACTGACATCCGGCGCGAAGTCTCCCGCCCCCTGGGCTATTCGGTGCCCACGGAGCGTGACCGTGAGCGCGCACGCGCGGCCGATGCAGAGCAGGACGGGGATGCCGAAGACCGCCCAGCGCGCAAGCGCACCGAGCGCAACCCGGTGCTGCGCGTGCTCTTCTCCAATTTCATCATTCAGTGAACCGGGCAAGGACCAGCCATGAGTGATTCATTTCTTTCGCAGGAAGAGGTTGATGCCCTTCTGGAAGGGGTCACTGGCGAGAGCCAGAAGTCGGTCGAGGAAGTGGCCGAGGCGGGGTCCGTACGCAACTACGACATCTCCAGCCAGGAGCGTATTGTCCGTGGCCGCATGCCGACGATGGAAATCGTCAACGAGCGGTTTGCGCGCAACTTCCGCATCGGGCTGTTCAACTTCATCCGGCGCAGCCCGGAGATCTCGGTCGGGACCGTGTCCGTGCAGCGCTACAGCGCCTTTCTCCGCGAGCTGGCGGTGCCGACCAACTTCAACATCGTGGCGATCCGCCCCCTGCGCGGCAGTGGGCTCATCGTGTGCGAGCCCTCGCTGGTGTTCGGCATCATCGACACCTTGTATGGCGGGGTGGGGAAGTTCCAGACCCGGATCGAAGGGCGCGATTTTTCGCCCACGGAGCAGCGGGTCATCAACCGGTTGGTCGATGTGATCTGCACCGAGTACAAGAAGGCATGGCAGGGGATTTATCCCCTGGAGCTGGATTACCAGCGCTCGGAGATGCAGCCGCAGTTTGCCAACATCGCCACGCCGAGCGAAATCGTCGTGTCCACGGCGTTCCAGCTGGAGATTGGCGACCTCTCGGGGGCCATCCATATCTGCATGCCCTATGCCACCCTGGAGCCGATCCGTGACGTGTTGTATTCGTCCACGCAGGGCGATTCCATCGAGGTGGACCGCCGGTGGGTGCGGGTTCTGACCCGCGAGATTCAGGCGGCCGAGGTGACCCTGGTGGCCGAGTTGGCCCGGGCTGACGCTACGGTCGAGCAGTTGCTGGCCATGAAGCCGGGGGATTTCATTGAACTCGATCGTGAGCCGCGCATTCGCGCATCCATCGGCGGGGTTCCCATTTTTGAATGCCAGTACGGGACCCACAATTCAAAGTACGCCATTCGCATCGAAGAGTGCCTGCGCAACGCAGACATGAGCTGGCTGGGAGAAAAAGATGTCAACTGAAGACGATAAAAAAGACGCTGGCGCAGACGATCCCTTTGCGGGCTGGGCCGAGGCGCTGGAAGAGCAAAAGCGCACCGACGAGAAGCCGGGGGACGCCGAGCAGGGCGGACCGCTGTCGGGGGAGCCTGTCCGTTCGTTTGCGGGTGGCGGGGATGGAACCGTCAACGACATCAACATGGTGCTGGACATCCCGGTCCAGTTGTCGGTGGAGCTGGGGCGCACCAAGGTGCCGATCAAGTACATCCTCCAACTGGCCCAGGGATCGGTGGTGGAGCTGGATGCGCTGGCGGGTGAGCCCATGGACGTGCTGGTCAACGGCTACCTTATCGCCCAGGGCGAGGTGGTGGTGGTGAACGACAAGTTTGGTATTCGCCTCACTGATGTGGTGACCCCGTCCGAGCGCTTGCGCCGTGTCAGCCGTGGATAGTGGGAGCATGACCCAGACCTTGGTCGTGGTGGTGCTCTTTGTCGGCGCCATGGCCGTGCTTCCCTGGCTCGTGCGGCGCGTCCAGCAGCGCCATGTGGCGGGGGCGGCGGCTGCGGGCACCGCGTCGCGCGTGGTGTCTGCGGTGGCGGTGGGGCCGCAGCAGCGGGTGGTCACCGTCGAGGTGGGGCCCGAGCATGCGCGCACATGGCTGGTGCTTGGGGTCACGGCCCAGCAGGTGAGTTGCCTGCATGTCTTGCCGGTGCAGCCCTTGCCGTTGCCGGGGGGCGCAGGCTCAGGAGCGCCTGGCATGCCGTCGTTTGCGCAAGAGATGGCGGCCGCCGCCGGCGAGCCCGGAAAGGCGGCCCATGGCTGAAGGATCGCGAACCTGCCCGGAGCGGCGGCGGGCCCGCGGTGCCTGGCTGCCGGTGGCCCTGGTGGGGTTGATGGGGCTGCTTGTGCAGGGCCCGGTTTTTGCGCAAGCGGTAGGGGCGCTGCCCCTGGTGGTGGGCAGCGGTCCTTCGGGCACCAGCTATTCGGTGCCGATCCAGACGCTGCTGTTCTTTACCGCGCTGTCCTTTCTGCCGGCCGTGCTGCTCATGATGACGGGCTTCACCCGCATCGTGATTGTGCTGTCCCTTCTGCGCCAGGCGCTGGGCACGCAGTCCGCGCCGCCCAACCAGGTCATCATCGGGTTGTCGCTGTTTCTGACCTTTTTTGTGATGGGCCCCACCCTGGACCGTGTGTACCAGGATGCGTATGTGCCCTACACCAACAACAGCATCACTTTTGAGCAGGCGCTGGACAGGGCGGAGGCGCCCATGCGCGGTTTCATGCTCAAGCAGACCCGCCAGTCTGACTTTGCGTTGTTCTCGCGGCTGGCCCGCCTGGACCCGAAGGTGACGGCAGAGACCGCCCCGATGCGGGTGCTGGTCCCGGCCTTTGTGACCAGTGAGCTGAAGTCGGCGTTTCAGATCGGCTTCATGATCTTCATCCCTTTCCTGGTGATCGACATGGTGGTGTCGAGCATCCTGATGTCCTTGGGCATGATGATGCTGTCGCCTGTGCTCGTGGCCCTGCCGTTCAAGCTCATGCTGTTTGTGCTGGCGGATGGCTGGAATCTGCTCATTGGCTCTCTGGCGGCCAGTTTTGTCACCTGAAGGAGCGTGCGATGACCCCGCAAATGGTATTGACCATCGGGCGTGATGCCCTGACCCTGCTGTTGATGATCTCCATGCCGGTGCTGGGAGTGGTCATGGCGGTGGGTTTGATCGTGAGCATTTTCCAGGCGGTCACACAGATCCATGAGGCCACCCTGGCCTTTGTCCCCAAGCTGATTGCTGCCATGGTGGTGTTTGCGATCGCCGGGCCGTGGATGCTCAGCACGCTGGTGGATTTCATCCGCAGGACCATCGAGTCCATTCCGTCGATGGTTGGCTAGGTCTTTGATAAAAAGAGCCTTTTGCGCCCGCCCATCAAACGCTATGCGCTATGGTTTATATAGCATTTTGGCGCCATGATTACCTTCAGTGAAGCGCAGATCATGGCCTGTTAGCGCCAGTGCAATC
>NZ_QAJR01000035.1 GCF_003852545.1 Acidovorax sp. FJL06 | reverse complement strand
CGGGCGCACACCCCGGCCTACGCCCTGAACCCAAGCATGCTTGTCAAACCAGCACGCCAAGGCTTCGACAGGCTCAGCCCGAACGGTTGGGGTGTGCGTCCCGGCTTCGACCAGCTCAGCCCGAACGGCCTGCGCCAACCACAAGCCTGACTCCAAAACCGCCCCTTTCACCTGCAGAACAGCCCACGCAGTCGCACATCAGAACAGCAAAGATATTTTTACAAAGCACTTGCTTGCTAAAAATAAATCGTTTTGCTATCGTGCCGCACATGGAATCCCCCGTTCGGCGCGCCCGCGCCACCGCTCCCTCCGTGCTTGTCCCCGCAACCCGCCCGCGCAAGGCGGCTGCGCCCAAGCCGCTGGCTGCCGAGGCAGCCGCTGCAGCCCCACAAGACCAACCCCGCCGCCCCCGCGGCCGCCCGCGCAAAACAGCGGAAGAACTGGACGACGGCAACCGCCGCCGCAAGCTCATGGACAGCGCCGCCAAGCTGTTTCTGGACAAGGGCTTTGCCGCCACCAGCACGCGCGACATCGCTGCTGCCGTGGGCATGCACAGCGGCTCGCCCTTCTATCACTTTGAAAGCAAAAGCGCCCTGCTGTTTGCCGTGATGAACGAAGGCATGGCCACTGCCGTGCAGAGCCAGCAGCAGGCGCTGGATGCGCTGGCGGCCGGCAAGCCCCAGGCCACCGCGCGCGAGCGCCTGCGGGTGCTGATCCGCCACCATTTCGAGGTGCTGCTTGGCCCCCACAGCGGGTTCATCCCGGTGATGCTGTACGAGTGGCGCTCGCTCACGCCCGCACAGCGCAAGAGCATTGCGCGCGTGAAGGACACCTACGAGGCCGCGTGGATGCCCACGCTGCAGGCGTTGGCAAGCCAGAAGGTGCTGCAGGCCGACCCGGCCGTCGCACGGCTGTTCATCTTTGGCGCGCTCAATTGGGCCGTGCAGTGGTATGCGCCCAAAAAGGGCAGGTCGCTCGATGAGCTGACCGAAGACGCCCTGCACCTTTTCATCCGAGGGGTCTGAACGATGGCGATGACGGCGAGTTCCTCCACCTACCAGTCGGTCTTTGCCCCGGGCCTGTTTGAGGGTCAGGTCGTCATCGTCACGGGCGGGGGCTCGGGCATCGGCCGCTGCACGGCGCATGAGCTGGCCCGCCTGGGTGCACAGGTGGTGCTGGTGGGCCGCAAGCCCGAGAAGCTGCAGGCCGTGGCCGATGAGATCACCTCCGATGGCGGCGCGGTGTCCTGGCATGTTTGCGACATCCGCTCCGAAGACGCGGTGGCCCTGCTGGTGCAGCAGGTGCTGGCCGCGCAGGGGCGCATGGATGGCCTGGTGAACAACGCGGGCGGCCAGTTCATGTCGCCGCTCGAATCCATCAGCGCCAAAGGCTGGGAGGCGGTGCTCCACACCAACCTCACTGGCGGCTTTTTGGTGGCGCGCGAGTGCTACCGGCAGTGGATGGCATCGAATGGCGGCTCCATCGTCAACATCGTGGCCGACATGTGGGGCTCCATGCCGGGCATGGGGCACAGCGGCGCGGCGCGCGCGGGCATGGTGAGCTTCACCGAAACCGCCGCGCTTGAATGGGCCTGCAGCGGTGTGCGCGTGAACGCCGTGGCGCCGGGCTACATCGCATCAAGCGGCATGGACAACTACCCGCCCGCCGCCGCCCACATGCTGCGTGCCATGCCGCAGACGGTGCCGCTCGGCCGCTTTGGCAGCGAGGCCGAGGTGTCGGCGGCCATCGTGTTTCTGCTCAGCCCGGCCGCCGGTTTCATCAGCGGCAGCACGCTGCGTGTAGACGGTGCGCGGCCGCAGGTGCGCATGGGCTGGCCGCTGCGCGTGCCCGACGCCGCCATCCAGCAGCGTGCCGCTGTGCGGCCTTATGCCGGTTTTCACCGCGCGCAGGTGCCGCGCGTTTTTACGTCCGCCGAACCTGCTGTGCGTGCGCCCAAGGACTCCGAATGACCACCGCCTTTGCTTCGCGCTTCAACCCCGGCGCACCCGATGCGCACAAGCGCCGCACCGCATTGGCCGCGCGCCTGGAGGCGCTGCGCGCGCTGGAAGACCGCGCCGCCGCCGCATCGGCTCGCTCGCGCCCCCAGTTTGAAAAACGCGGCCAGCTGCTGCCGCGCCAGCGCGTGGCCCTGTTGCTGGATGCCGGCGCGCCCTGGTTGCCGCTGTGCACCCTGGCGGGTTACCTGCAGGACGTGAAGAACCCGGAGCAGTCCGTGCCAGGCGGCGGCATGATCGCGGGCATCGGCCTGGTCAGCGGCGTGCGCTGCATGGTGGTGGCCAACGACTCCGGCATCGAGGCCGGAGCCATCCAGCCCATGGGCCTCGAAAAGATCCTGCGCGTGCAGGAGATCGCGCTGCGCGAGCGCCTGCCCTTCATCCACCTGGTCGAAAGCGCGGGCGCCAACCTTATGCGCTACCGGGTCGAAGGCTTTGTGCAGGGCGGCGCCTTGTTCCGCAACCTTGCGCGGCTGTCGGCGGCGGGCATTCCGGTCATCACCGTGCAGCACGGCTCGGGCACCGCAGGCGGCGCCTACATGCCCGGGCTGTCGGACGTGGTCATCATGGTGCAGGGCCGCTCGCGCGCCTTTCTGGCCGGGCCGCCGTTGCTCAAGGCCGCCACGGGCGAGGTGGCGACCGAGGAGGAACTGGGCGGCGCAGAGATGCACACCGCCGTTTCGGGCCTGGGCGAATACCTGGCGCTGGACGACCGCGAGGCCATCGGCATGGCGCGCGACGTGATCGCCAGCACCGACTGGGCGGTGGCCCAAGGTGGTGTTGCTGCGGCTTCAGCGGTGCAGCCCACGCTGCCGGCCGATGATTTGCTCGCGCTCATGCCCGACGACCTGCGCCAGCCTGTGGACATGCGCGAGGTGATCGCGCGGCTGGTGGATGGCTCGGAGCTGCTCGAATTCAAGGCCCGCTACGGCGCGGCCACGCTGTGCGCACAGGGCCGCATCCAGGGCCATGCCGTGGGCTTCATTAGCAACAACGGGCCCATCGACGTGGCGGGCGCCAACAAGGCCACGCACTTCATCCAGTGGATGTGCCAGCTCGGCCACCCCATCATTTATCTGCAGAACACCACGGGCTACATGGTGGGCAAAGACAGTGAGCAGGGCGGCATGATCAAGCACGGCAGCAAGATGATCCAGGCCGTGACCAACGCCACCGTGCCGCAGATCACCATCCAGTGCGGCGCGAGCTTTGGCGCCGGCAACTACGGCATGTGCGGGCGGGGCTACGCGCCGCGCTTTCTGTTCAGCTGGCCAGGCGCCAAGACGGCGGTGATGGGCGGCGAGCAGGCCGCGCGCACCATGCAGATGGTGACCGAGGCCGCGCTGGTGCGCAAAGGCATCACGCCCGACCCGGCCGAATCCCAAGCCCAGTTCGACAAGATCGTGGCCATGTTCGAGGCCCAGGCGGATGCGTTCTACACCAGCGGCTTGCTGCTGGACGATGGTGTGATCGACCCGCGCGACACGCGCGCCGTGCTGGCTTTTTGCCTGGACACGATTGCCGAGGGCGCTGCGCGCGAACTGCGGCCCATGCAGTTCGGCGTAGCGCGGATGTAGACCCAAAAAAACACAGGAGACAAACCCATGCATTTCACGCACGAGCACCGCGAGATCCAGAAGACCCTCCAGCGCTTCATCGACGAAGAGATCAACCCCCATGTGGACGAGTGGGAGGCGGCCGAGATCTTCCCCGCGCACGAGGTCTTCAAGAAGATGGGCAACCTGGGCCTCTTGGGCCTGTGCAAGCCCGAGGAATACGGCGGCGCGGGGCTGGACTATTCGTACAGCCTGGCCATGGCCGAGACGCTGGGCCACATCCACTGCGGCGGCGTGCCCATGGCCATCGGCGTGCAGACCGACATGTGCACCCCGGCGCTCGCGCGCTATGGCAGTGACGAACTCAAGCGCCAGTTTCTGGCCCCGGCCATCGCGGGCGACATGGTGGGCTGCATCGGCGTGAGCGAGCCTGCGGCGGGCAGCGATGTGTCGGGCATCAAGAGCGTGGCGCGCAAGGATGGCGACGACTACCTCATCACCGGCCAGAAGATGTGGATCACCAACAGTCTGCAGGCCGACTGGATGTGCATGCTGGTCAACACGGGCGAGGGCCCGGTGCACAAGAACAAAAGCCTGGTCATGGTGCCCATGCGCGAGAACGGCAAGCTGCGCCCCGGGATCGAGGTGGCGCAGAAGATCCGCAAAATCGGCATGCACAGCAGCGACACGGGCCTGATCTACTTCGACGAAGTCCGCGTGCCGCAGCGCTACCGCCTCGGTGCCGAGGGGCAGGGCTTCATCTACCAGATGCAGCAGTTTCAGGAAGAGCGCCTGTGGTGTGCCGCCAGCACGCTCGCATCGCTGACCAACTGCATCCAGTGGACCATCGACTACGCGCAGGAGCGCAAGCTGTTTGGCGCCACCATCGCCGACCAGCAATGGGTGCAGTTCAAGCTGGCCGAGCTCAAGACCGAGGTCGAGGCCCTGCGCGCACTCACCTACCGCGCGTGCGACCTGTATGTGAACGGGCAGGACGTGCTGGAGCTGGCCAGCATGGCCAAGCTCAAGGCCGGCCGTCTGAACCGTGAGGTGCCCGACACCTGCCTGCAGTTCTGGGGCGGCATGGGCTTCACGCTGGAGAACAAGGTCTCGCGCATGTACCGAGACGGGCGGCTGGCGTCGATTGGCGGCGGGGCAGACGAAGTGATGCTGGGTATCCTGTCCAAGCTGATGGGCATTGCAAAAACGCCGGTGCGCTGACCCCATGGCCGATGTGCTCTTGATCGAACGCGCACCGCTGGCCAGCGGCAGCGTGGAAACCTGGACGCTCCATGAGCCCGCCAGCCGCAATGCGCTATCGGAGTCGATGGTGGACGCCCTGCTGGCCGCGTGCGAGCGGGCTGTGACGGATACCGACCTGCGCGGCGTGGTGCTGCGTGGCGCGGGCGGGCACTTCTGCGCGGGCGGCAGCCTGGGCGGCTTTGCCAAGACCATTGGTCAGCCTTTGGCGGACGGAGAGGTCGACCCGCTGGTGCCCCTGAACCGCCGCTTTGGCGCGCTGCTGCAGGCGCTGTGTGCATTGCCGCAGTGGCTCATCGTGGTGGTGGAGGGCGCGGCCATGGGCGGCGGCTTGGGCCTGGTGTGCTGCGCCGACCATGTGCTGGCCCACGCCAATGCCCAGTTCGCCACGCCCGAGGTCACGCTCGGCATCGTGCCCGCGCAGATCGCGCCGTTTGTGGTGCACCGCCTCGGCCCCGCAGCGGCGCGGCGTTGTCTGCTGACCGGCGAGCGCTGGGATGCTGCGACAGCTCAACGCGCGGGGCTGGCCGATGAGGTGGTGACTGGCGACATGGAGGCTGCTGTGCAAGCCGCCATCGCACGCCGCGCCGCCACAGCGCCGCAGGCCGTGGCCGCCACCAAACGTTTGTTGCTGGCCCAGCCTGTGACGCCTTTGCCTGAGCTGCTGGACGAAGCAGCGATGGCTTTTGCGCAAGCGCTGCGCGGGCCCGAGGCGCCGCAAGGGCTGGCGGCGTTTGCTGCGCGCAAGGCGCCGCCGTGGAGTGCGAAGCCATGAAAAAGATACTGATTGCCAATCGCGGAGAAATCGCCCGCCGGGTGATCCACACCGCCCACCGCATGGGCATTGCAACGGTGGCGGTTTACTCCGACCCCGATGCCCACGCCCTGCATGTGCGCGAAGCCACCCAGGCCGTTGCGCTGGGCGGCGCCGCCAGCGCCGACACCTATCTGCGCACCGACAAGCTGCTGGCCGCAGCCCGCGCCACGGGCGCCGATGCGGTGCACCCCGGCTACGGCTTCCTCAGCGAGAGCGCCGACTTTGCCCAGGCGGTGGTCGATGCGGGCCTGGCCTGGATCGGCCCGCCGCCTGCCGCCATCCGCGCGCTGGGCAGCAAGGCGGGCGCCAAGGCGCTGGCTGCGGCGCACGGAGTGCCTTGCCTGCCCGGCTATGCGGGCGAAGATCAAAGCGACGAACGGTTTGTGCAGGAGGCCGCGCGCATCGGCTACCCCGCCATGGTCAAGGCCGTGGCGGGTGGTGGCGGGCGCGGCATGCGGCTCGTTACCGACCCCGCGCAGTTGCCTGCTGCGCTAGCCAGTGCCCGGTCCGAAGCGCTGGCCGGCTTTGGCTGTGGCGACCTGCTGATCGAACGCGCCCTGCTGCAGCCGCGCCATGTGGAGGTGCAGGTCTTTGCCGACGCCCACGGTGGGTGCATTCACCTGGGCGAGCGCGACTGCTCGGTGCAGCGCCGCCACCAGAAGATCATTGAAGAGTCCCCCAGCCCGGCCGTGGATGCCGCGCTGCGTGGGCGCATGGGCGCCTGTGCCGTGGCGCTGGCGCAGGCGGCTGGGTATGTCGGCGCGGGCACGGTGGAGTTCTTGCTGGATAGCAATGACTTCTACCTGATGGAGATGAACACCCGCCTGCAGGTGGAGCATCCGGTGACCGAAGCCCTGACCGGGCTAGACCTGGTGGAGTGGCAGATCCGCGTGGCGCGGGGCGAGCCGCTGCCCCTCACGCAATCGCAGGTGGTGCTGCAGGGCCACGCCATCGAGGTGCGCCTGTGCGCAGAAGACGCACACTTTCGTCCGCACACCGGCCGCGTGCTGCACTTCAGCGCACCGCCCGCCATGGCCTTTGAGCGTGCTGCCATGGGGGCCTTGCGTTTTGACCATGCGCTGGAAGAGGGCGCCGAGGTTTCGCCCCACTACGACGCCCTGCTGGGCAAGCTCATCGTGCACGCCCCCACACGGGCCGAGGCCATGGCCACCCTGGTGCGCGCGCTGCAGGGCACGCGCGTGCTGGGCCTGCCCACCAACCGTGCGTTTCTGGCGGCCTGCCTGCAGCACCCGGTGTTTGCCAGCGGGCAGGCGCTGGTGCCGTTTCTGGCAGAGCACGCGGAAGGGCTTCAAGATTTGCTATTGAATCAGGAGCTGCTTGCGCTTGTTTCATCTGCGCTAGAGGCCATTTTTGCTTCAAACCCCGCACCCAGCCTGCCCTGCGCGCTGGCCCGCCCCCTGCGGCTGCGCCACCAAGGCCAGGTGCATGCCGTGGCCGTGCGCGAGCTGGGCGGTGGGCGGCTGCAGGTGGAGCGCACCGGCGCCGAGCCTGCCACCACCACGCTGCAGCTGCCCCAGCGCGGCGTGCACTGCGTCCCCGTGGGCCGCCTGCGCTGGCATTGGCAGGCGGGCGGTGTGGATGGCTGGGTGGAAGACGCATCCTGGGAGCCCGCAGCGCGCGCTGGCGCGGCAGGCGCCGCCACCGAATTGCGCGCGCCCTTCAACGGCAAGGTGGTCGCGCTGCCTGTGGCCGCAGGCCAGGCGCTGGCGGCGGGCGACACCGTGGTGGTCATCGAATCCATGAAGCTCGAACACAGCCTGGCCAGCCCCGTGGCCGCTATGGTGGTCGAGCTGCTGGTCGCGCCCGGCCAGCAGGTGGCGCCGGGCCAGGTGCTGGCCCGCTTTGCGCCCATTGCGTCCCTTGCGCAGGGAGCCGCCGCATGAGCACGCTGGCCTCTGCCGCCGACGAGGAGCGCACCGCGCTCACCGACACCGTCACCCGTTTTGCCCGCACCGAGATCGCGCCGCATGTGGGCGCGTGGGACGCCGCTGGTGAATTCCCCCGCAGCCTGTACCGCCGCGCGGCCGACCTGGGGCTGCTGGGCCTGGGCTACCCCGAGCAGTACGGCGGCACGCCTGCCAGCTACCAGCTGCGCCTGCCGCTGTGGCGCGCACTCAGCCGCCACGGCGCCAGCGGCGGTGTGCTGGCCAGCCTGCTGTCTCACAACATCGGCCTGCCGCCCGTGCTGGCGCATGGCAGCGACGCTGTGCGTGCCGAGGTCATCCCGCCCGTGCTGGCGGGCGAGCAGATTGCCGCGCTCGCCATCACCGAACCCGGTGGCGGGTCGGACGTGGCGCAGCTCAGGACCACCGCGCGGCGCGAGGGCGATGACTACATCGTCAATGGCGAAAAGGTGTTCATCACCTCGGGCATGCGCGCGGACTGGATCACCGTGGCTGTGCGCACCGGCGACGCGGGCAGCAAGGGCTCAGGTGGCATCTCCATGCTGCTCATCCCCGGTGCGAGCAGCGGCCTCTCGCGTACACGCCTCGACAAGATGGGCTGGCTCTGCTCTGACACCGCCCACTTGCGCTTCGACCACGTGCGCGTGCCCGCCCGCTACCTGCTGGGCGAAGAGGGTGCGGGCTTTCGCATCATCATGGCCAACTTCAATGGCGAGCGATTTGGCCTGGCCGCATCGGCCCTGGGCTTTGCCGAGGCTTGCTACGACGAGGCCCTGGCCTGGGCCCGCCAGCGCAAGACCTTTGGTGCCGCGCTGGTCGAGCACCAGGTCATCCGCCACAAGCTGGTGGACATGCAGATGCGCATCCAGTCCACCGCAGCGTGGTGCGAATCTGTGGCCGCGCAGGCCGATGCGGGCCACACCGGGTCGGAATGGGTGGCCAATGTCTGCCTGCTCAAGAACCACGCCACCCAAGCCATGCAGTTCTGCGCCGACCAGGCCGTGCAGATCCTGGGCGGTATGGGCTTCATGCGCGGCACCGTCAGCGAACGCATCTACCGCGAGGTCAAGGTCATGATGATCGGCGGCGGTGCGGAAGAAATCATGAAAGACCTGGCTGCGAAGCAGCTGGGCATTTGAAACGGTTGCTATGGGCCAAGAGCTCACCTCTACCCCCACCGTTCGGGCTGAGCTTGTCGCAGCCAGGACGCCGCATCTCCAAACCGTTCAGGCTGAGCCTGTCGAAGCCAGTGCCCCGCCTTCGACAAGCTCAGGCCGAACGGTCGGTGGAGTGCGAGGCCAGAGACACTATCGTTGATTGGAGACACGCACCATGATCAGTCATACAGCCACCGGCGCCGCCGACAAAGCCATCATCACCTGCGCCATCACCGGCGTGCTCACCGACCCCGGCCAGCACCACGTGCCCGTCACGCCAGCGCAACTGGCCCAGGAAGCCCGCCGCGCCTTTGACGCAGGTGCCGCCGTGGTCCACGTGCACTTTCGCAACCAGGAGCCCGGCAAGGGCCACCTGCCCAGCTGGGACCCGCAGGTCGCGCGCGACTGCGTGCAAGCCATGCGCGAGGCTTGCCCGGGTTTGATCATCAATCAAACCACCGGCGTGGTCGGCCCCCACTACCAGGGCCCGCTCGACTGCCTGCGCGCCACCCGCCCTGAGATGGCCGCATGCAACGCCGGCTCGCTCAACTACCTGAAGGTGCGCAGCAACGGCACCTGGGCCTGGCCGCCCATGCTGTTCGACAACCAGCCGGCCAAGGTCAAGGACTTCATCGATGTGATGCTGGAGACCGGCACGCTGCCCGAGTTCGAATGCTTTGACGTGGGCATCGTGCGCTGTGTGGAGATGTATGTGCAGACCGGCATGTACACCGGGCGCCTGCCCGAATACAACTTTGTGATGGGCGTCGAATCCGGCATGCCTGCCGACCCGGACCTGCTGCCCATCTTGCTCAAGCTCAAGATCAAGGACGCCCCCTGGCAAGCCACCGTCATCGGCCGCAGCGAAATCTGGCCCGTGCACCAGCGCGTGGCCGAGCTGGGCGGGCACCTTCGCACGGGGTTGGAGGACACGTTCTATCTGCCGGATGGGACCAAGGCGGATTCGAACGGGCCGTTGATCGAAAAGCTGGCAGAGTACGCGCGCAATGCAGGGCGGGAGGTGGCTTCGCCGCAGGAGGCGCGGGGGATGTTGGGGTTGAAGGAGCCAGCCAGCCCGGCGGTCATCTGATCCTCAACGTGTTGCGTCGCCAGCTGTCCGTAGCGGATCGACATCCTTGCAAATTGACCGCTGAGCGATCAATTTGCAAGGAGGAGGCTGCCTTCGGACTTCGCAGTGTTTTAGGTTTGAGTCAAATTCGAGTTGTGCGTTGTGGGGACAAGCGCTGACGGATAGAAAGGTGTGAATGCGCCCACGGGGATGGATTTGATGGCGTGCTGAAAAAGATAGCCCAACACTATTGCTGCACCAGAAGCTGGGATTGAAGGTTCAGCGAGTTGCCCGACAGATCGGTTAGCTGAAGTGAAATGAACGCTGTGCGCTCAGCAGCACTCCCACCAGATTGTGGAATGACAATGTTTACTGACCGCTGCTCCTTACCGCCGGGCGTAACGATTACGTCTGGAACATACGACTCAAAAGACTTGAAGCGTTTTGAAGAGCCGGCGCTGTTAACTTCTAGGTTGTAGCGGAGGACACGCTGCGTTGCGTTGGATACGCTCACGGGGACAGTGACCACATCGCCCTTTTTCGTTGGTGACCCCACAACTGCTGTTATGGAGCCAGCTTTGAAGTCCGAGTACAACCCAGGCTTATCGATCTCGAACCAGGGTACTTTCCACCCATGCAGTTCCTGCTCCTCCTTTTTCTCCGCCCGAGCAATTGCCGCTTTGGCTCCTGGATTCAGCAGCTCGAAGGCGTAGTCGATACCCAAAGACGCAGCGTAGAGTAGAGCCGGAACTAGGACAACAGCACCAACCAAACCGATTCGTTGCTGACCAGTTGGCGGAACCAGTTCTGGTTTTGCTACAACAACACCCTTTGTATCCTTGGACAAGCAAAGAACGATGTCTTCTTGTTTGAAGGTGCCGGATTCGACGAGCAAGAGAACGGTTATCTCGTCCGATGGCCCAATTCTTGGTGCACAAATTTTGTTTGTGCTCAGCTTGACGTCTTGGTTGTTCGAACCCAGAAGCTCATACCGAAGTGAGTGGTTCAGTGTGACTTCGACCGCCTCTTCGGTCTTGAATCCGCGATTGAAAACAGACACCTCAACCAGCTGTCCTCGTACGGCCACCTCTGAATGCAAGAAGAGTCGAGGAACCAACACAACCAATCTTGGACGACGTATCCACCCCAATAGACCAGCCAGCACTAGTCCGCCGATGAGCGTAGTTATTAGGGTTAATGGATTGAACTGCATGATCCCCGTGGGGTGTAGCGTTTCAAGTAATGTATAGGGATGGAGGCCACGCTGCGAGACTAACAGCGGGCCAAATAGCTTGAGCGTGCCCGATGGACTGATTCGTCGAGTTAGTAACTTGGTCTCAATGCTTCAACTGCTTTTCGTGCTTGCACATCCACCGCAAAAGCCTCCCCATACTTCGCCGCCATTTCATCCGCCCGCTTCAAGAACGCCTCCACGCCCGTTCCATAGATGAACTGCATCGCCCCCCCCGTCCACGCCGGAAACCCAATCCCAAAAATCGACCCGATGTTCGCGTCATGCACGCTGGTCAGCACGCCCTCGGCCAGGCAGCGCGCGGTCTCGATGGCCTGGCGGTAGAGCAGGCGGTCCTGGATCTCCTGCACGCTCCATTCCACGCCGGGTTTCTCGAACAAGCCCTTCAACTCCGGCCACAGGTGCTTCTTGGCGCCTGCGGGGTAGTCGTAAAACCCGCCACCACCCGCGCGGCCGGGGCGCTTCAGTTCCTTGACCATGCGCTCGACCAGCAGCTCGCCGGGCGTAGCGGTGTAGGTCTTGCCTTCGGCCGCATAGTCGGCCCGCGTCTGCTCCAGCACGTGGACGCTCAAGGTCAGCGCGGTTTCGTCCAGCACAGCCAGCGGCCCAACGGGCAGTCCTGCTTGCAGCGCAGCGTTTTCAATCGCAGCGGCGGGGATGCCTTCACCCAGCATGGCGGCGCCTTCCATCACGTAGGTGCCGAAGGTGCGGCTGGTGTAGAAGCCGCGCGCGTCGTTGACCACGATGGGTACCTTGCCCAGGGCCTGCACGTAGTCGAACGCGCGGGCCACGGTCTCGTCGTCGGTGGCCTTGCCGCGGATGATCTCCACCAGCTTCATCTTGTCCACGGGGCTGAAGAAGTGGATGCCGACAAACCTCTCGGGCCTGCTGCTGGCCGTGGCCAGGCCGCTGATGGGCAGGGTGGAGGTATTGCTGGCAAAGAAGCCGCCGGGTGCCAATTGCGGCTCGGCCTCTTGCGTGACTTTGGCTTTCAGGTCGCGACTTTCAAACACGGCTTCGATGATGAGGTCGCAGCCCGCCAGGTCGGCCGCACTGGCGGTGGGCGTGATGCGGGCCAGCAGCGCCTGCTGCGCCTCGGCCGTCATGCGGCCCTTGTCCACGCGGGCCTGGGTGAGCTTGGCGCTGTAGGCCTTGCCGGCCTCGGCCTTCTCCGCGCTCACGTCCTTGAGCACGGTGGCGATGCCCCGGCTGGCCTGGGCCCAGGCGATGCCCGCGCCCATCATGCCGGCGCCCAGGATGCCGACCTTTTGTGGCTTGTAGCGTGGGGCGGTGCCCGGGCGCGACTTGCCGCTCTTGATCGCGTTCATGTCGAAGAAGAACGTGTTGATCATGTTGCGCGCCACGGGGCCGGTCATCAGGCGGGCGAGGTAGCGGCTTTCGATGCGCAGGGCGGTGTCGTAGTCCACCATCGCGCCTTCGACCATGGCGGCCAGCGCGGCCTCGGGCGCGGGGTAGCGGCCGCGCGTGGTCTTCTTGAGCATGGCGGGCGCTACCGTCAGCGCGCCTGCAATCTTGGGGTTGGCGGGTGTGCCGCCGGGCATCTTGTAGTGCTTGTCGTCCCACGGCTGCACGGCGTGCGGGTGGGTGGCGATGTGGGCCAGGGCTGTGGGCAGCAGTTGCTCGCGTGTAGCCACCAGTTCATGCACCAGCTGCAGCTCCAGCGCCTCGGCGGGGTTGAAGAGCTTGCCTTCCAGGATGTAGGGCTGTGCACCCATCAGGCCCAGCAGGCGGGTCATCTTGGTCACACCGGTGGCGCCGGGCATCAGGCCCAGTGTGACCTCGGGCAGGCCGAACTGGATCTTGGGGTCGGCCACGGCGATGCGGTAGTGGGCGACCAGGGCCACCTCCCACCCGCCGCCCAGCGCGGCGCCGTTGAGGCAGGCCACCACCGGGATGCCCAGGGTTTCGAGCGTGCGGAAGTGCTTCTTCATGCGCTCAATTTCGCCAAACACGGCGGGCGCATCGGCGGGCGTGAGGCGCATGGTGGCCTTGAGGTCGGCCCCGGCAAAGAAGCTGGTCTTGGCGGATGTGAGCACGATGCCCTTGAGGGCCGTGCCCAGGCGTTCGCGGTCGCCCAGCACCTGGGCGGTGACCTCGCCCAGCTCTTGCTGCCACTGGCGGCACATGGTGTTGACGGGGGAGTTGGTTTCGTCAAACGTGATGACGGCGACCTGGCCTTCGGTGCCCTGGGCGGGGATGAGTTCGTAGCGGATGGTTTGCATGATGTTCTTGTCTCCTGCCCGTTCAGATGCGTTCAACAATCGTTGCGATGCCCATGCCGCCGCCCACGCACAGCGTGGCCAGGCCGTAGCGTTGGCCCCGGCGGTGCAGCTCGTCAATCAGCGTGCCGAGGATCATCGCGCCCGTGGCGCCCAGCGGGTGGCCCATGGCAATGGCGCCGCCGTTCACGTTGACCTTGTCGTGCGGCACGCCCAGCTCGCGCATGAAGCGCATGGGCACGGCGGCAAAGGCCTCGTTCACCTCGAACAGGTCGATCTGGTCGATGCCCATGCCGGCGCGCGCCAGCGCCTTCCTGGCAGCGGGCACGGGGCCGGTGAGCATGATGGTGGGGTCGGCGCCGCTCAGCGCCGTGGCCACGATGCGCGCGCGCGGTGTGAGGCCGTGGGCTTTGGCGGCGGCCTCGTTGCCGATCAGCACGGCGGCGGCGCCGTCCACAATGCCCGACGAATTGCCCGCGTGGTGCACATGGTGGATGCGCTCCACCTGCGGGTAGCGCTGCAGCGCCACGGCGTCAAAGCCCATGCCGCCCAGTTGCTCGAACGAGGCCTTGAGCGCGCCCAGGCCTTCGAGCGTGGTCTGGGGCTTGATGAATTCGTCCTCCGCCAGGATGGTCTGGCCGATGAAGTCGCGCACGGGCACGACCGAGTTCTTGAAGTAGCCTGCTGCGCGCGCGGCGGTGGCGCGGCGCTGCGATTCGAGCGCGAAGGCGTCCACGTCGGCGCGGGTGTAGCCGTCCAGCGTGGCGATCAGGTCGGCGCCGATGCCCTGGGGCACGAACAGCGTGGCGGAGTTGGTAGCGGGGTCTTGCGCCCAGGCGCCGCCGTCGGAGCCAATGGGCACGCGGCTCATGCTTTCCACGCCGCCGGCCACCACCAAATCCTCCCAGCCGCTGCGCACCTTTTGTGCGGCCAGGTTCACGGCTTCGAGGCCCGATGCGCAGAAGCGGTTGACCTGCACGCCCGCGCAGCGAAAGTCCCACCCGGCCTTCAGGGCCGCCACCTTGGGCAGCACCGAGCCCTGCTCGCCCACGGGCGAGACGATGCCCATGACCACGTCGTCCACCGCCGCCGTGTCAAAGCGGTGGCGCACTTGCAGCTCGGTGAGCAGGCCCGTGAGCAGGTCGATGGGCTTGACCTCGTGCAGGGTGCCGTCCTTCTTGCCCTTGCCGCGCGGGGTGCGCAGCGCGTCGAAAACATAGGCTTCGGTCATGGTGTGGTCTCCGGATTTGAATGAAATGGGCCGTTTGCGCGCGTCCATCAAGCGCTAGTAGCTATGAAAAGTGGAGCATCAACGCGCTGGCAACCCCATGCCGCGCGAGATGACTTCTTTCATGATCTCGTTGGTGCCGCCGTAGATGCGCTGCACGCGCGCGTCGGCGTAGGCGCGGGTGATGGGGTATTCCCACATGTAGCCGTAGCCGCCGAAGAGCTGCACGCATTCGTCCATCACCTTGCACTGCAGGTCGGTCGTCCAGTACTTGGCCATGCTGGCGGTCTGGGTGTCGAGCTGGTCGCGCGTGATCAGCTCGCAGCATTTGTCCACAAACACGCGGGCCACCTGCACCTCGGTCTGCAGCGCGGCCAGGGTGTAGCGGGTGTTCTGGAAGGTGGCCACGCTCTGCCCGAAAACCTTGCGCTCTTTCACGTAGTCCAGCGTCCAGTCAATCGCGGCCTGGGCGGCGGCCACGGCGGTGATGGCGATCTGCAGGCGCTCCCAGGGCAGCTGCTCCATCAGGCAGATGAAGCCGCGCCCCTCCATGGCGGGGCCGCCCAGCAGGTTGGCCGCCGGCACCTTCACGTCGGTGAAGAACAGCTCGGAGGTGTCCTGCGCCTTCATTCCCATCTTCTTGAGGCGCTGGCCCTTTTCAAAGCCGGGCATGCCGCGCTCGACCAGGAACAGGCTGGTGCCCTTGGCGCCCGCTGCGGGGTCGGTCTTGGCGACCACGATCACCAGGTCGGCATGCCAGCCGTTGGTGATGAAGGTCTTGCTGCCGTTCAGCACGTAGTGGCTGCCGTCCGCACTTTTGATGGCCGTGGTCTTGATGCCTTGCAGGTCGCTGCCCGCAGCGGGCTCGCTCATGGCGATGGCGCCCACCACGGCGCCGCTGGCCATTTGCGGCAGGTACTTGCGCTTTTGTTCCTCGGTGCCGTAGTGCAGGATGTATGGCGCCACGATCTCGCTGTGCAGGCCAAAGCCGATGCCGGTGGTGCCTGCACGCGCCAGCTCTTCCATCTGCGCCACCGAATACAGCTTGTCGGCCCCGGCGCCGCCGTATTCCTCGGGCAGGCTCATGCACAAGAAGCCGTTGGCGCCCGCCTGGCTCCACACCTCGCGCGCCACATAGCCCTGGTCTTCCCAGTCGGCGTGGTGGGGCGTCACTTCCTTCTCGATAAAGCGGCGGAAGCTGTCGGCAAAGGCCTGGTGGTCGGGCTGGAAGAGGGTGCGTTCGATCATGGTGCTGGTCGATCCTATTTATGCAAAGTTACTGCTTGGTTAAAATCATTTTGCCATCGACGCCGCCGGAACGCACCCCCTGAAATGCAAAAGCCGCCCGAAGGCGGCTGGGGCAGGCTGTTGTTTCACAGGCCTGCGCCGTTCGGGCTGAGCCTGCCAAAGCCGCGTGCAGCGCTTCGACGGGCTCAGCGTGAACGGCCTGTGTGTCAGGGCTTGACGTAGTCCGACACCACCTTCCACTTGCCATCGGTGATCTGCGACAGGCGCGAGAGGTCGCTGCCCAGGCGTTTTTGCGGGCTGAAGGTGGCTTGGGCGCTGCCGAACATGTCGGGCGGGATCACCATGGTGTCCATGGCCTTGATGAAGCTGTCGGTGGAGAGGCCCGGGCCTGCCTTCTGCGCGGCCTTGATGAAGGCATCGACCGCGTTGTAGCCATACACCGAGAACACCGTCGGGTCTTCGTTGAACTTGGTCTTGTACTTGTTGGCCCAGAAGCGGATGGGCTGGCTGGCTTCATCCAGGTAGGGGTGTTGCACCGTCATGGTGGCGTACAGACCGTCCATGGGCTTGCCGCCCAGCTTGTGGATCAGGTCGGTGTAGGCGGCGCTGGAGCCGAGGAAGGTGGGGTTGAAGCCCGTTTTGCGCGCCTCGCCAATCGTGCCGATGGTCTCGCGGATGATGGTGCCCAGGATCACGAAGTCGCAGTCTGAGGACTTCATCTTTGCGACCTGCGAGGAGAAGTCGGTGGCGCCGCGCTTGTACGAGGTCTTCTCGGCGAACTCCATGCCCATGGCCTTGAGCGCCGCCTCGCCGCCGCGCATCACTTCGAGCCCGAACTCGTCGTCCTGGTAAATGGTGCAGATTTTCTTGGCGCCCTTTTCCTTGATGAGCTTGGGCGCGGCCAGGCGGATCTGGTCGTAGTAAGTGGCGGCGAACGAATACTTGAGCTTGTGGAAGGGCTCGTACATTTCCCGCGCGGCCGTGACGGGGAAGAAGTTGATCACGTTCTTGCTGAACTGCACGGGCATGGCGGCCAGGTTCTGGGCCGTGCCGATGTGCGCCACCATCATGAAGATCTTGTCCTGGTTCACGAGCTTTTGCGCGGCCAGCACGGCTTTCTTGGGGTCGTAGCCCGAGTCCTCCACTTTCAGGTCGAGCTTGCGGCCGTTGATGCCGCCCTGCTCGTTGGCCTCGTCCACGCGCAGCATCATGCCCAGGCGCACCTGCTTGCCAAACCCGGCCAGCGGACCCGACAGATCCTGGATGGAGCCCAGCGTGATGGTGTCCTTGCTTACGCCCTGGCTGGGCTGCGCGTGTGCGGCGCCCGTGGCCAGGGCCATGGCAGCAAGGGCTGCGATGGAATGAAGTTTCATGGCACGTCTCCTTCGGTTGGATCGAAACAAAAACGATCGCTCGTTATAGAACGATGCCCGGGGTGGGGCACCAGCACTTTCCCTATCCTGGGTCGGGCATGGGGTGGCGAGGCGCCCTGGCTTCGACAGGCTCAGCCCGAACGGTGGCTGGAGGGCGTGCAAGCGCAGCCCGTTCCCCGCCCGTTCAGCCTGCGCTTGTCGAAGGCCCTGCCCCTACCGGTACATGGCCTCGATTTGGGGCGCGTACTTCTGTTGCACCAGCTTGCGCTTGAGCTTCATGGTGGGCGTGAGCTCTTCATCCTCGGCCGTGAGCTGGGTGTCGAGCAGGAAGAACTTCTTGATCTGCTCCACACGGGCGAACTTGGCATTGACGCGGTCGATCTCGGCCTGGATCAGCTCTTGCACCTCGCGCGTGCGGGTCAGGCTGGCGTAGTTGCTGAAGGGCACGTCGTTGTCCTGCGCGTACTTCTCCACGTTTTCCTGGTCGATCATGATGATCACCGTGAGGTAGGGCAGCTTGTCGCCGATGACCACGGCGTCCGTCACGTAGGGGCTGAACTTGAGCTCGTTCTCCAGCTCGCTGGGCGTGATGTTCTTGCCGCCCGCCGTGATGATGATGTCCTTCATGCGGTCGGTGATGCGCAGGTAGCCGTCGGCGTCGATGGCGCCCACATCGCCCGTGTGCAGCCAGCCGTCGGCGTCGATGGTCTCGGCGGTCTTTTGGGGCAGATTGAGGTAGCCCTTGAACACGTTGGGGCCACGCACCAGGATCTCGCCCGTGGCGGGGTCGATGCGCACCTCGTTGTAGCTGGCCGCCGGGCCGATGGAGCCGGGCTTGATGCGGCTGGCGGGCACGCCGGTGGATGCGCCGCAGGTCTCGGTCATGCCCCACACCTCCAGCATGGGCACACCCAGGGCCAGATACCACTTCACCAGCTCGGGCGAGATGGGCGCGGCGCCGGTGACGAGAAAGCGCGCGCGGTGGATGCCGATGAGCTTGCGCACGTTGTTCAGCGCCAGAAAACGCGCCAGCATGAACTGGGCTTTCAGCAGCCCGCCCACGGGCTGGCCGGCCAGCACCCGGTCGGCAATGCGCGTGCCCACGCCGATGGACCAGGCATAGGCCGCCTGCTGCAGGCGCGTGGATTCTTTCAGCGCAATCATCACGCCCGAATAGAACTTCTCCCACACGCGCGGCACGGCGGTGAACACCGTGGGGGCGATCTCGCGCACGTTCTCGGGCACGGTGTCGGGGTTCTCCACAAAGTTCAGGCGCGCGCCGGTGTACAGCGAAAAGTATTCGCCGCCCATGCGCTCGGCAATGTGGCACAGCGGCAGAAAACACATGGTCTCGTCCGCCTCGCTGCGCGAGATGAGTGTGTTGTAGCCGCGCACGGTGTAGGCGAGGGCGGCGTGTGTGTGCATGGCGCCCTTGGGCTTGCCTGTGGTGCCCGAGGTGTAGACGAGGATGGCCAGGTCCTCGGGCTTGCACGCTTGTACGCGGCGCTTCATCTCATCGGGGTGCCGCTGGTTCCAGGCGCGGCCCAGCTCACGCAGGGCCGTGAGGCTCAGTACATCGGGGTCATGCAGGCCGCGCAGGCCTTCCATGTCGAACACCACAATCTTGCGCAGCAGGGGCAGGCCGTCGCGCACTTCCAGCGCCTTGTCGAGCTGTTCATCGTCTTCCACAAACAGCACGGTGGTGCGAGAGTCCTCGCTCAAGTAGTGCACCTGCGCCGCTGCGTCGGTGGGGTAGATGCCGTTGGCCACGCCGCCAGAGCTCAGCACGGCCAGGTCGGCCAGCACCCATTCGATGTTGGTGTTGGACAGGATGGATGCGCATTCGCCGGGCGCAAAGCCCAGCGACATGAGGCCGCCTACGATCTCGCGCACGGCGTCGGCCGTTTGGTCCCAGGTCCAGCTCTTCCAGATGCCCAGCTCCTTCTGGCGCATCCACACGCGCGGGCCGCGCTCGGCCACGGCGTTCCAGAACATGGCGGCGATGGTGTCGCCCGCGAGCAGGTCGGTGCCTGCAGGCTCAATGTGAGAGAGATCCCAGAGGTTGGACATTGCGCGTTATCTCCAGGTCTTTTTCTTCTTCCAGCGCCGCTCGCCGCGCACACCGACATCCTTCATGCCCAGGTAGAACTCCTTGATGTCGTCCTTCTCGCGCAGGCGATCGCAGCTGTCTTCCATCACGATGCGCCCGTTCTCCAGTACATAGCCGTAGTCCGATGCATTGAGCGCCATGTTGGCGTTTTGCTCGACCAGCAAGATGGTGGTGCCGCGCTCGCGGTTGATGCGCACCACGATCTCGAAGATCTCCTTGGTGAGCTTGGGGCTAAGGCCCAGGCTGGGCTCGTCCAGCAGGATCAGCTCAGGGTTGGCCATGAGCGCGCGCGAGATCGCCAGCATCTGCTGCTGGCCACCCGAGAGCAAACCGGCATCCTGCGCGGCGCGCTCCTTGAGGATGGGGAAGTAGCCGAACACGGTCTCGATGTCGCGCGCCACGGCGTCGGCGTCGCTGCGGGTGTAGGCGCCCATGAGCAGGTTGTCGCGCACCGAGAGCAGCGCAAACACCTCGCGCCCCTCGGGCACATGCATGAGGCCCCGGCGCACGATGGCCGCCGGGTCGTTGGCGGTGATGTCGGCGCCCGCGA
This sequence comes from Acidovorax sp. FJL06, assembly GCF_003852545.1. GTDB lineage: Bacteria > Pseudomonadota > Gammaproteobacteria > Burkholderiales > Burkholderiaceae_C > Acidovorax. Next base: position 9,729 of record NZ_QAJR01000035.1, on the reverse strand, counting down.
ATTCGATGGAGCCCTTGCGCGGGTCGATGATGCCGCTGATGGTCTTGAGGATGGTGGTCTTGCCCGCGCCGTTGCTGCCCAGCACGGCGGCGATCTCGCCGCGTCGCACCTGCAGGCTCACGCCCCGGATGGCCTTGATGGGGCCGTAGGCGCTCTCCACGTTCTGCAGGCGCAGCAGGGGCTGGTCAACCGCTGCGGCGGCGGGTGGGTTGACGGCTGCAAGCACGGCGCTCATGCCCGAACCCCTACGCTGGAACCGGCCGGGCGGCGCAGGGTGCTCACGTCGTCGATGGTGCCGAGATACGCCTCGATCACCCCGGGGTGCGACTGCACCTCGCGCGGCGTGCCCATGGCCACCACCTCGCCCTGGTTCATGGCCAGCACGCGGTCGGACACCTTGGAGACCAGCGACATGTCGTGTTCCACCATCAGCACCGTGATGCCCAGCTCGTGCTGGATGTCCTGGATCCAGAAGGCCATGTCGTCGGTCTCCTCCACGTTCAGGCCCGACGAGGGTTCGTCGAGCAGCAGCAGCTGCGGTTCGGTGCACAGCGCGCGCGCCAGCTCCACCACCTTGCGCACGCCATAGGGCAGGCCTGCCACGAGGGTGTCGCGGTAGTGCTGCAGATCCAGGAAGTCGATGACCTGCTCGGCCTTCTCGCGCGCGCGCAGCTCGGCCGCACGCACCTTGCGGGTAAACAGCATGTCGGCCCACAGACCGGTCTCGCGGCGTGTGTGGCGGCCGATCAGCAGGTTGTGCAGCACGCTCGCGTGCTCAAACAGCTCGATGTTCTGGAAGGTGCGCGCAATGCCCAGGCCCGCCACCTTGTGGGGTGGCTGGTCGGTCAGCGGCAGCAGGGTGCCGCCGGGGCCCGCATAGGCAATGGTGCCGGTGGTGGGCGTGTAAATGCGGCTGATGAGGTTGAACACCGTGGTCTTGCCCGCGCCGTTGGGGCCGATGAGGGTGAACACCTCGCCCCGGCGCACGTCGAAACTCACGTTGTTGACCGCCAGCACGCCGCCAAAGCGCACGCTGAGGTTCTGGGCGCTGAGCAGGATGTCGTTGTTCATTTCAGCCTATCTGACTTCTGGAACGATTTCTGCCGCTTGAACAGGCCCTGGCGGTAGAACGGGAACATCTGCAGCCAGGTGCGCACCTTGAGCCAGCGGCCGTACAGCCCCATGGGCTCGAACAGCACAAAGGCAATCAGCACCGCGCCGTACACCACGGCCTGCAGGCCGGGCGACTGGCCGATGGAGTCCGGCAGCCAGTCCTTGCCGAGCGCAATGAGCTGCGGCATGGAAATGAGGAAGATGGCCCCGAGGAACGCGCCGTGCACCGAGCCCAGCCCGCCGATTACGATCATGAGCAAGAGGTCGATGGACTGCAGGATGTTGAACTGGTCCGGCGAGATGAACTGCAGCTTGTGCGCATACAGCGCGCCGCCCACGCCGGCCAGCGCGGCCGAGAGCGAGAACGACAGGGTCTTGTAGCGCGCGAGGTGGATGCCCATGCTCTGCGCCGAGATTTCTGAATCGCGGATCGCCACAAAGGCCCGGCCCGTGGGTGAGCGCAGCAGGTTCAGGATGGCCAGCGTGCTGACCACCGCGATCACGAGGCACAAAAAGTAGAACGACTCGGTGGACTCGAACGAGTAGCCGAACATCTGCGGCGGCACCAGGTGCTTGCCCGAGTTGCCGCCCGTCACCGATTCCCAGCGCGCAAACACCTCCTCGACGATGAAGCCGAACGACAGCGTGGCCATGCCCAGGTAGATGCCCTTCACGCGCAGCGCGGGCAGGCCCACCACCACGCCCACGGCCGCTGACAGCCCCGCCGCGCAGGCCAGCGACAGCGCAAACGGCCAACCCATGCCGGTGAGCACCGCCTGCGTGTAGGCCCCCACACCCAGGAAGGCCGCATGCCCCAGCGAGAACAGGCCGGTGAAGCCCGCCAGCAGCATGAGCCCCAGGCCCACGATGGCGTAGATCAGCACAAAGGTGAGCTGGGCCAGCCAATACTCTGGCGCCACCCAGGGCGCGGCCACCAGCGCCACGGCCAGCAGGCTGTACCAGAACACATGGCCGCCATGCTTGGCCAGGCGCAGGTCTTGTTCGTAGCTGGTCTTGAAGATGAATCTCATGGGGTCACACCTTCTTGCGCAGCTTTTCGCCGAACAGCCCATTGGGTTTGACCATCAGCATGATCAGCACCACGATGTAGGCGGCGGTGTCCTTGAAACCGTCGGGCAGATAAAAGCCCGAGAGCGATTCGACGATGCCGATGACCAGCCCGCCCACGATGGCGCCCGGCAGGCTGCCGAAGCCGCCCACCACGGCGGCCGGAAAGGCCTTGAGCCCGATGAGCCCCATGTTGGCGTGCACGAAGGTGATGGGCGCCAGCAGCAGGCCCGCCACGGCGGCCACGGCGGCGGCCAGGCCCCAGGCCAGGCCGTTGAGCCGCTGCACGGGGATGCCCATGTAGTAGGCCGCGAGCTGGTTTTGCGACGAGGCCTGCATGGCGATGCCCAGCTTGCTGTAGCGGAACATCGCGAACAGCAGCACGCACAGCACGGCGGTGGCGCCGATCACCACCAGCTGCTCGGCGTTGAGCACCAGCGCGCCCAGGCGAAAGGACAGGTCCTTGTAGGGCACGGGCAGGGTGTGGGTTTCGGTGCCGATGTTGGGGATCATCGTGACCAGCCCACGCAGCACGTAGCCGATGCCGATGGTGAGCATGACGATGGAGAACGCGGGCTGGCCGAGGATGGGGCGGATCACCGCGCGCTCCAGCACCGTGCCGAAAAGGCCCATGGCCAGGACGCTGGCGGGCACCGCCACCCAGAAGGGGAAGCCCAGCACCGTCATGAGCGCCAGGCCGCAGAAGGCGCCCAGCATCATGAGCTCGCCCTGCGCAAAGCTCACGGTTTCGGTGGCCTTGTAGATGAGCACGAAGCCCAGCGCGATCAGGCCGTAGATGCACCCCTGTGAGACACCGCTGATCAACAGTTGCACGAATTGCACCCTGGCTCTCCAGAAGATTTTTACAAAGCGGTTGCTTTGCATAAATAATGCTGCCTGCGACCGCTGCATACCGCACTCGGGGCTAACCCTGATGGGGTGGGGTGGTCGGGTAGCGGCGGATATTGACGCAGCGCTACCCCCTGCGCAATAGGAATAACGTCGGGTGCACCGGCACCCGGCCCCAGGAGAACCGCATGTCCGTAGAGGTAGAGACGCAAGACCGTGTCACGCTGGTGACATTGCAGCGGCCCGATGTGCGCAACGCGGTGGACGCAGCGACGGCGCAGGCGCTGCATGCCGCATTCCTTGCGTTCGACCAGGATGACCATGCCGACGTGGCCGTGTTCCACGGTGCGGGCGGGCATTTCTGCGCGGGCTGGGACCTGCAGTCGGGTGCGCGCCTGCTGGCCGACGGCATGGCACCCGAGGCGCTGGCGCAATCGCTCGACTTCACCGCCGATGCGGTCCACCCGCCGGGGCCCATGGGCCCGAGCCGCCTGCACCTGTCCAAGCCCGTGGTGGCGGCCATCGAGGGCGCTGCGGTTGCGGGCGGCATGGAGCTGGCGCTGTGGTGCGACCTGCGCGTGATGGCCGAGGACGCTTACCTGGGTGTTTTCTGCCGCCGCTTTGGCGTGCCCTTGATTGATGGCGGCACGGTGCGGCTGCCGCGCCTGGTGGGGCTGTCGCACGCGCTGGACCTGGTCCTCACGGGCCGCAAGGTGGAGGCGGCCGAGGCGCTGCGCATCGGGCTGTGCAACCGCGTGGTGCCCGCGGGCCAGGCGCTGCCGGCCGCCCTGGCGCTGGCGCGCGAGCTGGCTGCTTTTCCGCAACCCACCCTGCGTGCCGACCGCGCGAGCGTGCTCGCCAGCGAAGGCTTGCCGCTGCAGCAGGCGCTGCTGCAGGAGTGGGCGGGCGGGCGCGAATGCCTGGCCGACGCGCTGCGGGGGGCTGCCCGGTTTGCCGCTGGCGAGGGGCGCCACGGAAAGTTTTAGATAAAAATGGCTGTTAGCGCATGTCCATCCAGCGCAAGCAGCTACAAAATCAGGAGTGCTTGGCCGGTGCAGGCCCGGTGCGCCGCCCGGTATTGATACCCAGGAGTCCCATGAGCAAACCCGTTTCCCCCGCCCCGCAAACCTTCGAGTCCACCTTCGTTGCCGGGCTCAAGACCATCTTTGAAGAAAAGATCCTGTTCAACCAGGTGCTGGGCCTCAAGATCACCTCGCTGGCGCCCGATGGCGTGGTGGGCCGCATCGACATGAAGCCCGACCTGGTGGGCCACTATGCCTACAACCGCATCCACGGCGGCGTGATCAGTGCGGGGCTCGACGCCATGGGCGGGCTGGCGGTGATGGCCGCCATCGGGGCCAAGCACATGGACGAGGCGCCCGAGCAGCGCCTGCACCGCTTTGCCAAGCTGGGCACCATCGACCTGCGCATCGACTACCTGCGCCCCGGCATCGGCAGCCATTTCGAGCTGCGCGCGCAGGTGCTGCGCCTGGGCTCGCGCGTGGCGACCACGCGCATGGAGTTCCTGGGGCCGGACGGGCAGATCATGTCGGCCGGGGCTGCGGCCTACATCGTTTCCTGACCAGGGTGCGGCCGCGGCTCCAGGTTGCGCGCGGTGCCCAGCCAGGCCGCGCACAGGGTTTCATTGCCCGAGGTGTCCACGGCCCACAGATCGGCGGCGCAAATGCTCAGCAGCCGGCCCGCGTCCACCACGCGGCCCCGGGCGCGCAGACAGGCACCGCGTGCCGGGGCGAACAGCTTGACGGTGCCATCCACCGTGGCGTTGGCCCAGCCGGGCGGTAGCAGGCTGCCTGCGGCGGCCACGGCGGCGAAGTCGCCCAGCGCATACACGGCCGTGGCCTGCAGCTGGCCGGGGCGAAAGCAGAAGGCGTCCAGGATGGGCATCTCCAGCGTCACGGCGCCAGGCGCGGCGTGCACGAAGCGCAGGCTCAGGGTGCGTGCCATGGGCATGGCCAGCACGGCGGTTTGCAGGTATGGCAGGGCGGACGAGGTGTCGGTGGCGGGGGCGTCGGGGGTCATGGGCGGTCTCCTTGTGAAAGCGGGGTGAGGGCACGGCGCACCCGGGGCCAGGGCGCTCGCGGCGGGGTGCCGTTGGCGGCAGGGCGCCGGCGTGTTTCCTGCTCCGCCTGGCGGGCGCGCAGCCATTGCACGTGGCCCAGCGCCTGCTGGTGCTGGGCCTGCAGCTCCGCGATCTGTGCCTGGATGTCGTCGGCACGGGCCTGCACCACATCGGCCAGGCCACCGGGGCCGATGCGGCCACGCCGCCAGGCGAGCAGGTGGCTGCGGATCTGCGGCACGCCAAACCCGAGTGCGCGCGACATGGCAATGAACACCACCTCGCGCCGCGCCGAGGGGGCATAGTGGCGGTAGCCATTGGGCAGGCGATCAGGGCGCAGCAGCCCGGCGCGTTCATAGTGGCGCAGCGCATGCACGGTGACGCCGGTGAGTCGAGCGAGTTCGGATATCTGCATGGGTGGCAGACTAGCAAGCTTCGCGCTGCGCGAGGCTTGCGCAGGTGACAGGGGGTGTCACGCTGTGTGGTCTTGCAAGCCCTGCAAGCGCATGCAACGACCGAACCGTTTGGTTACTGTTCTTGCGTAACCAGGGCATCTTTCGCCGGATGCGAAACCTAGCATGGCCTCTTTTCAAGGAGATCTGATGGCCGTGCAAAACCCCTTCTTCGGCAAGCGTGAACCCGAGCCGTTCCAACCCCGCCACAGCACCGCCGCTTCATCGGTTCTGAGCAGTTCGGCGGCCGGCGCTTCCGCCGCTGCGCAGCCGGTGGCCGCAGCAGCCCCACCGGCCGCGCCCCCGTCTGCGGCGGGCGATTCCGGCGGCAGCAAGCTCACCGTGGGCCCCAACATCAAGCTCAAGGGCGTGGAGATCACCGACTGCGACACCCTGGTGGTGGAAGGCACGGTCGAGGCCACCATGGATTCGCGCGTGATCCAGATCTCGGCGCATGGTGCCTTCAAGGGCTCGGCCGAGATCGACATTGCCGAGATCCATGGCGAGTTCAGCGGCACGCTCACCGTGCGCCAGAAGCTCGTGATCTACAGCTCGGGCAAGGTCAGCGGCAAGATCCGCTACGGCAAGCTGGTGGTGGAAGAGGGCGGGCAACTGGCGGGCGAGATCGAGGCGGGATTCTCTGCTGCATCGTCGCCCGGCGGCAGCGGCCAGCAGCGCACAGCGGCAGCGCCCCTGCGGTCCGAACCGGTCACGGCGCTGGCGGCCTGACCGGCGCGGCCGCGCGCTGGCACAGGCTGACCCGCTGGGCCGCCTACGCCGGCGCGTTGTGCTTGGGCACCGGGCGCGGGCGGCCCTGCTCGTCGATCGCCACGTAGGTCAGGCGCGCCTCGGTCACCTTCACATACTGGCCCTGCGTGGCGAAGCGCTCGGCATACACCTCCACCGCCACGGTGACCGAGGTGTTGCCCACCCGCGTGATGGCCGAGAAGAACGACAGGATGTCGCCCACGCGCACGGGCTGCTTGAAGATGAATTCATTGACCGCCACGGTGGCCATGCGCCCCTGCATGTAGCGCGCGGGCAGCACCGAGCCGGCCAGGTCCACCTGCGCCATCACCCAGCCACCAAAGATGTCGCCATTGCCGTTGGTGTCGGCGGGCATGGGGATCACCTTGAGCACCAGCTCCTTGTCGGTGGGTAATGCGGCGGGTGGCGGGCTGAAAACGGCAGACATGGGCACAATCTCGGTTGGGGCTGAGCCAGTCCTTGAGGAACCAGGGGTTTCGCAAGGCGGCAGGCCTGTCAAACCCCTCTTGGCATCAGCCGGGGCGGTAAAGAAAAACAACAACCGGAATTGTCCCCCATGCGCCACCACGGCGAAACTGCCCCTACCGCTGCCGGTGCCATCGCGCCCGCCGCCAGCCCCGCACAGGCCCCGTCCGACTGGGCCACCCTGCACCGGCTGCTGCCCTACCTGTGGCAATACAAATGGCGGGTGATTGCCGCCATCGTGTTCATGGTCGGCGCCAAGTTCGCCAACGTGGGCGTGCCCCTCCTGCTCAAGACGCTGGTGGATGCGATGAGCCTGCAGCCGGGCGACCCGGCCGCGCTGCTGGTGGTGCCCGGGGGGCTGCTGCTGGCCTATGGCGCGCTGCGGCTGTCCACGTCCCTCTTCACCGAGCTGCGCGAACTGGTGTTTGCCAAGGCCACGCAGGGCGCGGCGCGCTCGATTGCGCTGCAGACTTTCGAGCACCTGCATGCTCTGAGCCTGCGGTTTCACCTGGAGCGGCAGACCGGCGGCATGACCCGCGACATCGAGCGCGGCGTGCGCGGCATCGAGTCGCTGATCTCGTTCACGCTGTTCAACGTGGTAGCCACGTTGGTCGAGGTGGTGCTGGTGCTGTCCATCCTCGCCGTCAAGTTCGACGCCTGGTTTGCCTGGATCACGCTGGCGGCGCTGGCGCTGTACATCACCTTCACGGTGCTGGTGACCGAGTGGCGCACCCAGTTCCGCCGCGAGGCCAACGAGTTCGATTCGGCCGCGCATTCCAAGGCCGTGGATTCGCTGCTCAACTACGAGACCGTCAAATACTTCAACAACGAGGGCTTCGAGGCGCGCCGCTACGACGAGAGCCTGGAGCGCCTGCGCCGCGCGCGGCTCAAGAGCCAGACCACGCTGTCCCTGCTCAACACGGGGCAGCAGCTCATCATTGCAGCGGGGCTGGTGGCCATGCTGTGGCGCGCCACGCAGGGCGTGGTCGATGGCCGCATGACGCTGGGCGACCTGGTCATGGTCAACGCCTTCATGATCCAGCTCTACATCCCGCTCAACTTTCTGGGCGTGATCTACCGCGAGATCAAGCAGAGCCTGACCGACCTGGACAAGATGTTCACGCTGATGGACAAGGAGCGCGAGGTGGCCGACGCCCCCGGCGCCCAGCCGCTGGCGGGGCTGGACCAGCCCACCGTGCGCTTCGAGGACGTGGCGTTTGCCTATGACGCCAAGGGCGGGCGCACCATCCTGCAGGGCGTCAGCTTCGAGATCCCGGCGGGCAAGACGGTGGCCGTGGTTGGACCCTCGGGCTCGGGCAAGAGCACGCTGGCGCGCCTGCTGTTCCGCTTCTATGACATCCAGCAGGGCCGCATCACCATTGCGGGGCAGGAGATCCGCAGCGTGACGCAGGCCAGCGTGCGACAGGCGATTGGCATCGTGCCGCAGGACACCGTGCTCTTCAACGACACCGTGGCCTACAACATCGCCTATGGCCGCCCGGGCGCCCGCCAGGACGAGGTCGAGGCCGCCGCCCGTGCCGCACGCATCCATGACTTCATCGCCAGCACGCCCAAGGGCTACGCAACACAAGTGGGCGAGCGCGGGCTCAAGCTCTCGGGCGGCGAAAAGCAGCGCGTGGCCATTGCGCGCACCCTGCTCAAGAACCCGCCCGTCCTCATCTTTGACGAGGCCACCAGCGCGCTGGACTCGGCCAACGAACGCGCCATCCAGGCCGAGCTGCAGGGCGTGGCGCAGAACAAGACCACGCTGGTGATTGCGCACCGCCTGTCCACCGTGGTGGACGCGCACGAGATCCTGGTCATGGACGCGGGCCGCATCATCGAGCGCGGCACCCATGCGCAGCTGCTGGCCCTGGGGGGCCGCTACGCCAGCATGTGGTCCCTCCAGCAAAACGATGCCGCCGCTTGAGCCGCACCTTCATCTCTTTTCATTTCTCTCGCGATCTTTGACCCATGAAGCCAGTCCTTCTCGCCCTCATGTTCCTGTCTGAAGAGCACATCGCCCAGATGGCCCAGACCTTCGAGGTGATCTATGCCCCCGACGCACCGCAGGCCGCAGCCGCCATTGCGCAGCAGGGCAGCCGCGTGCGGGGTGTGCTCACCATCGGTGCCGTGGGCCTGAGCCCTGCGCAGATCGATGCGCTGCCTGCACTCACGCTGGTGTGCGTGCTGGGCGCGGGCTACGAGAACGTGGCGGTAGACCATGCCAAGGCGCGTGGCATCGTGGTGGCCACGGGCGCGGGCACCAACGACGACTGTGTGGCCGACCACACCTGGGGCCTGCTGATTGCCGCGCAGCGCCGCATCCTGCCGCTGGACAAGGCCACGCGCGCAGGCGTCTGGCGCACGGCCTTGCCGCTGCCGCCCAACGTGTCGCACAAGCGCCTGGGCATCATCGGCCTGGGCACCATTGGCAAGAAGATCGCGCAGCGTGCGCTGGGCTTCGAGATCGAGGTGGGCTACCACAACCGCAGCGCACGCACCGATGTGCCGTATCGCTACTTTGCCGATGTGACGGCACTGGCCGAGTGGGCGGACTTCCTCGTCATCGCCACGCCCGGCGGCGCGGGCACCAAGCACCTGGTCAACGCCGCCGTGCTGAACGCCTTGGGCCCGCGCGGTGTGGTGGTCAACATCGCACGCGGCAGCGTGATCGACACCGCCGCCCTGGCCGCTGCGCTGCGCGAGGGCCGCGTCGCCGCAGCAGGCTTGGACGTGTACGAGAGCGAGCCTGCGCCCCCGGCCGAGTTGCTGGACCTGGACAACGTGGTGCTCACGCCCCACGTCGCAGGCTGGTCGCCCGAGGCGGTGCAGAACTCGGTGGACCGCTTCATGGAAAACGCGCGTCGCCACCTCGCAGGCGAAGCGCCTGTGACGCCGCTATGAGCATCAAAATGGCCTGATTAGCGACTTACC
>NZ_QAJR01000034.1:51937-131024 GCF_003852545.1 Acidovorax sp. FJL06 | reverse complement strand
AATGGCCAGGGGCATGGGGGCCGGGCGCGGTGCCATCTTGGGCGCGGGGCGCGGTGGCGGCGGCGGGGCGGGTGGCGGTGGGGTGATTTTGGGCGGGGCGGGCGGTGCGATGAATTCGCTCAGCAGCTCGGCGGGCACGATGACTTCGGCCGCGCGGCGCAGCAGGCCCGACTGCAGGGCCCAGAGGCCCGCCACATGCAAAGCCACCACGGAACCCACGATCACGGCATTGCGGCTGACACCGCCAGGGGTGGCGAAACGATCAGGGTGAGACATAAAAATGATAGCTACTAGCGCTCTACTATCAAGCGCTAGAACCCTAAAAGACCTTTGTTATTTGCGGAAGATCCACCAGGCCGAGCCTGCGACAAGGATCAGGCTGCCTGCGAGTGTAGAGAGGAGTTCCATGACTTGCTTTCCAGGATGGAGCTGGCAAGCTGGATCGTCTGCGGCGCCGCCTCGTTGTGCAAGGCGGCCACCGGGTTTGAAACACTGCACTGCGCCACCACATCGCGGGCGCAGCTCTCGCAGCACCCGCATTGGGTGGCCACGCCCAGCTCGAACTGAATTTCATCGAAGCTCATGCCTGCGCGCGCATGGCGGGCGATCTCACGGTCGGAAATCCGGCGGCAAACACAGACGATCATGGCGGCAGGCAGTGTGGCTGGCTGTTGAAGGAATGGAAGGCATTATAAATACGAATCTCTCGCATTTGCAATAAATCATTCCTGCCATCAGGGGGAAGGCCTTTGATCGGCGTCAACACCTGCCATCGGCCATCGCCACCGATTGCGGTCGCCGGTCATTGCAGGCCGTGGCGAAAGGCCGCGTCTTCTCCTGCATCCAGCAGCGCTGGCGTGGCGTCGGCCAGCGTGGCGCAACCGGTGAGCGCCATGGCGATTTCCAGCTCGTCGCGCAGCAGGCGCAGCACATGGGCCACGCCTGCGGCCCCGGCATTGGCCAGGCCCCACACGGCGGGGCGCCCCACCAGCACGGCCGAGGCCCCCAGGGCCATGGCCTTGAGCACGTCGGTGCCGCGCCGGATGCCGCCGTCCACCAGCACCGGCACGGCCCCGCCCACGGCCTGGGCCACGCGGGGCAGGACGGTGGCGGTGGCGGGGGCGGTGTCCAGCGTGCGCCCGCCGTGGTTGGACACGATCAGGCCCGCCGCACCCACCGCGATGGCTTGGCGCGCATCGGCCGGGTGCAGCACGCCCTTGAGCAGCACGGGCAGGTGCGTGATGGACCGCAGCCAGGCCACGTCGTCCCAGGTGGGGGCGTGGTGCAGCAGGCCATCGAACAAAGCGCTTTGGCTGGGGCGCAGGTCGGGTTGTGGCGGCGGGGGCAGGCCTGCAAGGTGGACCGGGCCTATGCCGGGCGGCAGCCGGAAGCCTGCGCGCCGTTCGCGGTCGCGCACGCCACTGGTGGGGGCGTCCACCGTGAGCACCAGGGCTTCGTAGCCCGCTGCCTCGGCCCTTTGCACCAGCGCTTGGGTAAAGCCCCGGTCGTGCTGCAGGTAGAGCTGGAACCACAGTGGGCCGCGCCCCGGGTCGGGTTGCACGGCCTCGGCCACGGCTTCGAGCGACACGCTGGCTTGGGTGCTGAGCACCACACCCGCGCCCAGTGCGGCCGCGGCATAGGCCATGGCCAGTTCGCCATCGGGGTGGGCCAGGCGCTGGAAGGCGACCGGGGCCAGCAGGATGGGGTGCGCGAGCGTGCGGCCCAGCAGTTGCACCCGGGTGTGGCCACCCGCCAGGGGGCGCAGCACGCGGGGCCACAGGGGCAGGGCGTCCCAGGCGCTGCGGTTGGCCTGCAGGGTGATCTCGTCGGCCGCGCCGCCGCTGAAGTACGCCCAGGCGTTGTCGTCCAGCTGCTGGCGCGCCTGCAGTTCGTGGTCTGCCAGGTTGGCGATCTCAGGCGGCAGTCTGTGGCGGGCGGGGGTGTAGGTCATACCAATGAAAAAAGCACCTGGCGCGCATTCAGTGTGCGCGAGGTGCTATTGAAGTAGGAGTAAATCTGGCAAGGCAGGGGGCCACGGCGCGAAGGGGCCGTGGTGCCCGGGTGCCAGGTGCGGTGGCTCACACGTCGGCCCACATGCGCAGCAGGTTGTGGTACGTGCCCGAGAGCGCAATGACGGACGGGTCCGTTTCGCCCACGCTCTGGCGCAGTCGCAGCAGCGACATGTCCATGTCGAACAGCAGTTGCCGTTGCTCCAGCCCGCGCACCATGCTTTCGACCCAGAAGAAGCTGCTGATGCGGTGCCCGCGTGTGACGGGTGACACCTGGTGCACGGTGCTGCTGGGGTACAGGACCATGTCGCCCGCAGGCAGCTTGATGCGTTTTTCACCCCAGGCTTCGGTGGCCACGAGTTCGCCGCCGTCGTAGTCCTCCGGCGGGGTGAGGAACAGCGTGCACGACAGGTCGCTGCGCACCCAGCAGTTGTCGGCCTTGGAGTGCATGACGGCGCTGTCGACATGGTTGCCGTAGAAGTTGGCGCCGTCGCCGTAGTTGTTGAACAGCGGGTTGTAGATGCGGCGCGGCAGGGCCGCCGAGAAGAAGAGGGCGTTGCGGTGCAGCGCCGCCTTCACCATGGCCTGCAACTGGGTGGACAGTTCGCTCGCCTGGGCCAGTTGCAGGTTGTTCTTTTGGTGGACTGCCTGGCCGCCTGCGCTGCGGGCGCCGTCCACCCAGGGGGTGTCGGGGGCCCAGAGTTGTTGCCGGAAGAAGGCAACTTCTTCGGCGGTGAGAACGTTGGGGATGTGCAGAAACATGGTGGCCGATTGTGACTCCGCCCCAGTGAAGGGGCGGAGTCGTTTCGTCAGAACATCAGCGCATCGAAGGTCAGAAGCGCGTCTTCAGCGACACCTGCACGGCGCGGGGGGCACCCGGCGTGTAGAAGCCACGGTACAGGCCATCGGCATACGTGCGGTCGAACAGGTTGCTCACGTTCAGCTTGAGCGAGGTCTTGTCGTCAAACGCGTACTCGGCCATGGCGTCCATCACGGCAAAGCCGCTGGCGTACACCGCACGCGAACCCTCGGGGTTCTGCTTGCTGCGGTAGGTCAGGCCCGCGCCCACGCGCAGCTTGGACGTGACGGCATAGGTGCTCCACACGCTGCCGCTGTGCTTGGGGGTGAGGCCGGGGCGGTCGCCCTGCACCTGCGCACCGCCGCCGTTGGCGGCCAGCACCACGTTGCTGTGGTCGATCTTGGCCGAGGGAATCCAGGTGTGGTTGGCAAACAGCTCCCACTTCGGCGTCAGGCGGCCTGCCAGGTTGAATTCCATGCCGGTGGCGTGGCGCTTGCCGGAAAGCAGCTCTTGCTGGGCAGCAGTGTCGGGGTCGGTGTTGCGCTCGTTGTACTTCTCGCTGCGGAACACGGCCACACCCAGCAGGGCGCGGCGTTCGAACAGTTCGAACTTGCTGCCGATCTCGAAGTTGCGGCTCTTTTCCGGGGGGGTGTTGGCCGTGCGTGCCGTGTTGGCGCCAGGGTTGCCGAACTGGTAGGTGTCGCCCGAGGTGTTGTACGAGGTACCGAACGATGCGTAGTACGAGGCCAGCTCATTGGGCTGGAATAGCAGGCCCACGCGCGGGCTGAACAGGCTGTCGGAGCGGGAGTTGCTCAGGGCGCCGGTGGCGTTCTTGTAAGACGCCTTGAAGTTGTCGTAGCGCAGGCCGGCCACCAGCTTCAGGCTGTCGTTGAGCGAGAGCGCGTCCTGGAAGTACAGGCCCAGGTTGCGCGATGCGAAGGTGTTCCACTGCACCGGTGCACGACCGTCGGCCACCCAGGCGCCATCGTTGGGCGCACCCACGGTGGTGGTGGGACGGGTGGTGGTATTGGGGTAGTTTTGGTTGCGCTTGGCGTCATCGTCGTAGTAGTCGACGCCTGCCAGCACGGCGTGCTTCTTGCCGCCCCAGTTGAAGGTGTTGTTGTAGTCGCTTTGCACCTGCAGCACTTCGCTTTCGCCCAGGCGGCCCTTGGAGCCACGCGTCAGCACGGTGTTGCCGTTGATCTGGTCCAGCGTGATGGCGCTGTTCTGGAAGCCGATGGTGCTGGCCAGCAGGTCGCGCTCGTACTTGCCGTAGCGCAGGCGCGTGGTCAGCTCGCCGTTGTCGTCAAAGCGGTGGATGTGCCCCAGCGTGACGTACTGCGAGGAGGTGTTGTTGTGGTCGCTGGCCAGGCCGTAGTAGTTGCGCGCGTCCAGGGGGGTGTTGATCTTGCCGTCGACCAGGCGCCAAGGGTGGTTGTACAGCGGGCGGCCTTTGGATTCGAGGTAGTACAGGCCGATCGAAAATTCGTCGCGCGTGCCAATGCCCCAGGCGAAAGTGGGCGCAATGCCGCGCTTGTCCTGCTTGGCGCCGTAGTTGTCGGCTTCCTGCACCATGGCGTTCAGGCGGAAGGCCGAGTTTTCACCGGTCTTGAAGTTGAAGTCGCCAGTGGCGCGGTGGTACTTGCCGGAGCCGAAGGTGTAGGCCGCCTCGTGCTGGTCGATCAGCAGCGGGTACTTGTTAACTTGGTTGACCACGCCGCCGGTCGAGCCCTTGCCGAACAGCATGGAGGCAGAACCCTTGAGCACTTCGATGCGGTCGTTGTTGAAGGTGTCGCGCTCGATCAGTGGCGCGTCCTTCATGCCATCCACATAGATGTCACCGGCCTGGCCCAGCGAGAAGCCGCGCAGGCGCACGTCTTCCTCGCCGGTTTCGCCCGCCAGGAAGGTTACGCCCGCTGTGGTGCGCAGCACTTCGCGGAAGTCGTCCTGGTTGCGGTCGTTCATCAGTTTTTCGGTGAACACCGTCACAGACTGGGGGATGTCCTTGATGTCCTGCTTGCCTTTGCCGACCGTGGTCTTCTTAAGGAGCAGGGTATCCTTGCCCTGGACTTCGGCGGCTTCCTTGACGGTCACGGTGGACAGGGTGGTTTCTGGCGTGCCGGTCTGCGCCATGGCGCCCATGGAGGCGGCCAGCATCAGTGCGCCCAGGGGCAGCAAGGCCTTGTCGGACGCCGCGGTGAGGGGGGTTGCGGGGGCAAGGAAAGCGGGGGATGTGGGGGTACGCAGCGCGGAGCTGCGGCGCTGGGCGCGTGATTTTGCCAAGATGGCCTCCGTCGATGGGGGTGCAGGGGTGCGGTGTGCAGGTGGCGCGTGGGGCGCCAGGAGCAGCGAGAGGCAGTGGCTAGGTCATCATGGCTGTGCGTCGTCGTGCTGCTTTATGTTACATCAAATGCGGGTCATTCTCATTTGTGTTGATGTTTGCATGCCACAGTTTTGGCGCGTTTTCAATGAAAAAAGCCGGCGGAGCCGGCTTTTTTTGTGCTGCGGGTGCAGGGCGTCTTTTACTTGACGTGCTTGCCGATCAGGCCGGCCAGTTCAAACATGGACACCTGGGGCTTGCCAAACAGTTCCTTGAGCTTGGCGTCTGCATTGATGTTGCGCTTGTTGGCTGCATCCTGCAGGTTGTTGGCCTTGATATAGACCCACAGCTTGCTGATGATCTCCGTGCGTGGCAGCGGTGCCGAGCCCACCACGGCGGCCAGCGCGGGGCTGGGCGTGAGCGCCTTCATGAAGGCGGCGTTGGGGGTGCGCTTCTTGGCGGGGGCAGCGGCCTTCGTGGCTGCTGGGGCTGTGGTTGCCGGAGCTTTTTTTGCAGTTGCCATGTTGGGGTTTCCTTGTTGGAAGTAAATTTTTTACCAGCGAAAACGACGCTTTCCCACTGGCAGAGCGATGCTAATGGGAAAAAAACGCGTTTCCAAGGGAGAAACGGCTTTTTTTGCCTCGATTTGTAGCCGTGGCGCCGCGTGGCGCGCAGCAATTCGCGGCAGGGCCGCGCCAGCCTTGACAAAAGCCACGCGTGCCCGGCCTGCCGGGCCCCTGGCCGTAGGGGGGCTCTGCGCAGACAATTCCGGGCCGGGCTTCGGCTTTCGGGGTGCCCTGGTTGTTTCGGCGTGTTTCTTGTCCCAGGCCTGTTGTTCGTCTCGGTGTTACGGTCTCATTTTCTGAAAGGCTTTTGTTGCTATGTCCGCTGCCTCCATTCCTCCCTTCTCCACCTGCGACTTCTGTGATGTGCACAAGGCCGATGCAAGCGGCGCGTTCCGTGTCTTGCCGCCCGTCTTCCAGAGCTATGGCGGCAGGCGGGCCTTTGCGGGCCCGGTCAGCACCGTCAAGTGCCACGAGGACAACACCTTTGTCAAAGCGGCGGTGGAGTCCCCTGGCGAAGGCCGCGTGCTGGTGGTGGATGGCGGGGGCTCGCTGCGCCGTGCGCTGCTGGGGGGCAACCTGGCGGCCGCAGCGGCACGCAATGGCTGGGCGGGCATCGTGGTGGATGGTTGCGTGCGCGATGTGGCAGAGCTGAACGCGGCAGCCGTGGGCGTGCGGGCGCTGGCGCTGATGCCGCTGCCCACCGAGCGGCGTGGCGAGGGCCAGCGCGATGTGGCGGTGCTGATCCAGGGCGTGTGGGTGCGGCCGGGCGACTGGTTGTATGCCGATGCCGATGGCATTGTGGTCAGCGCACAGGCGCTGGCGGCCTGATAGCGGCCTGATGCCGGACTGGCTAGCGGCCGGCGCAGGCGGGGTCAGCGGGGGCGGTTGCCCCGGCCCACGCGCAGCGCGGTGCGTGAGGGCAGGGTGGCCATCAGCACGCTGGCCAGGGCGATGGTGAACGCGAGCAGCTGCATGCCCGTGAGCGACTCGCCCAGCACCAGCACCCCCACCAGGGCAGCGCTGACCGGCAGCAACACCGAGAACACGCCGCCCTGGGCTGCGGGGACGACCTTGAGCCCCGTCATCCAGAGCCACACGGTCCACATGCAGGCTGCCAGGGCGTAAAACAGCAACAGCGCCCAGGTGCCCCAGCCGACGGCACCGAAGTTGAAACCCAGCGCCAGGTACAGCCCGAACGGCGTGGTCAGCACAAAGCCCCACAGGTTGATGAGCGCGGTGATGCGTTTGGGCCCCAGGCTGCCCGTGAGCTTCTTGCCGATCACCGTGTAGGCTGCTTCGCAGACCACGGCCCCCACCAGCAGCAGTTGCCCCAGCCAGGCCTTGTTATGGGCATTTTCAGGGTCTAGCGCCTGTGTGGCGTGCGCTGAATGCTCTGGTTTTGATAGTGAAAAGAGCGCAATACCCACTACGGCACAGGCCACAGCGATCCAGGTGCGCGGGGCCACGCGCTCGCGCAGAAAGGCCCAGCCCATCAGCGCCACGGCGGCAGGGATGGCGGCCAGGGTCACGCCGGCCGAGACCGCATCGGTCAGGCTCACGCCATAGACCATGCAGATGGTGAACAGGAAGTTGCCCAAGAACGATTCCAGAAACAGCAGCCGCTTCGTCTGCGGGGTGAGTGGGGGCTCGTCGGCCGGCTTTTTGAGCCAGTGCACCATGGCCAGGCCCCCGATGCCAAAACGCATCCAGGCCAGCAGGAACACTGGCAGCACCGCCGCCAGGGGCTTGGACAGCGCCACGTAGCTTCCCACCAGCGCCATGCTGAGGGCCAGGCACAGATAGGCAAAAGGGCGGTTGGGCGTGTTCACTAGACTGGGGGACGGTTCAACAAAAAAGAGTGCGCATCATGCCCGACGAATCCATGCCGGCCCGGCCGCCCCGCTGCGTTTTTGTGTATGGCACGCTGCGCCGCGGGGGCAGCAACGACATCACGCGGCAGCAGCCCCCGCCCCGTTTTGTGGGGGCTGCGCAGGTGGCCGGGGTGCTGTACGACCTGGGGGCGTATCCCGGCATGGTGCTGGGCGGTGATGGGTGGGTGGTGGGCGAGGTCTATGCCATCGAGCCCGCGCTGGAGGCCGTCCTGGATGCCATCGAAGGCGTGGAAGGCAAGCCTGGCGATGAGTACATCCGGCAAGAGGTGGTCGTGCCGGTGGCGGGGCAGCCGATGGCCTGCCTGGTTTACGAAATCAACCGCCAGCGCGTGGTGTCGGCCCCGGTGATCGTGCAGGGCGACTGGTTCAAGGCGATGTCCGGGAAGGCGCCTGAATTTCCCGTAATATGAAAGCAATATTTCTTAATATGGAATGCGATAGATGTTGCATTGCCGCAATTTTTCTCGATATGAGAAATCAATTTCTGTATTGAGAAATTGATTGGTTAAGCTGTTGTTTTGTAAGGAGAAAATTTATCTCTTCTATAAGACATAAGAGCTTGCACAAGTCTTATAGAAGACTTAAAGTTGTCTCCAAGGGCGGCACAAGCAGCCCGGCGTTTTCAACCAACCTCTGGAGTGATCTCATGCCCCAATCCCTCAACGAACAACTGAGCCGCGAACAGCAAATTGCCGCCCTGGAAAAAGACTGGGCACAGAACCCCCGCTGGAAGGGTGTGAAGCGTGGTTACAGCGCCGCTGACGTGGTGCGCCTGCGTGGCTCGCTGCCCATCGAGCACACCCTGGCCAAGCGCGGTGCTGAAAAACTGTGGGACAAGATCAACGGCGGCGCCAAGAAGGGCTATGTGAACGCATTCGGCGCCATCTCCGCCGGCCAGGCCATGCAGCAAGCCAAGGCCGGCCTTGAAGCCGTGTACCTGTCGGGCTGGCAAGTGGCCGCCGACGGCAACACGTCGGAAACCATGTACCCCGACCAGTCGCTGTATGCGTACGACTCGGTGCCCACCATGGTTCGCCGCATCAACAACACCTTCAAGCGCGCTGACGAAATCCAGTGGGGCCGTGGCATCAACCCCGGCGACAAGGAATTCATCGACTACTTCCTGCCCATCGTGGCCGATGCAGAAGCCGGTTTCGGCGGCGTGCTGAACGCCTTCGAACTGATGAAGAACATGATCCAGTCGGGCGCTGCTGGCGTTCACTTTGAAGACCAATTGGCTGCCGTAAAGAAGTGCGGCCACATGGGTGGCAAGGTGCTGGTTCCTACCCAAGAAGCCTGCGAAAAGCTGATCTCTGCACGTTTTGCGGCCGACGTGATGGGTGTGTCCACCATCGTTCTGGCCCGTACCGACGCCGAAGCAGCTAACCTGATCACGTCCGACCACGACGCCAACGACAAACCTTTCCTGACCGGCGAGCGCACCCAAGAAGGCTTCTACCGCGTCAAGAACGGTCTGGAGCAAGCCATCAGCCGTGGCGTGGCCTACGCGCCCTACGCCGACCTGGTGTGGTGCGAAACCGGCGTGCCAGACATTGGCTTTGCCCGTGAATTTGCGCAAGCTGTGCACGCCGCCTGCCCCGGCAAGCTGCTGTCGTACAACTGCTCGCCTTCGTTCAACTGGAAGAAGAACCTCAACGACAAGCAGATCGCTTCGTTCCAGGAAGACCTGTCGGCCCTGGGCTACAAGTACCAGTTCATCACGCTGGCCGGTATCCATATCAACTGGTTCAACACCTTCCAGTTTGCCCATGCATACGCCCAAGGCGAAGGCATGAAGCACTACACCGAAATGGTGCAGGAGCCAGAATTCGCAGCACGCGAAAAGGGCTACACCTTCGTGTCGCACCAGCAAGAAGTGGGCGCAGGCTACTTCGACGACGTGACCACGGTGATCCAGGGCGGCTCGTCCTCCGTGAAGGCTCTGACGGGTTCGACCGAAGAAGAGCAGTTCCACTGATCTGGCGGGCCTTTTGCGCCGCTGGGGTGTGGCGCAAAATGCACCGAATGAAAGCCCGAGGCACTCGCTTCGGGCTTTTTTGTTGGCGACAAGGTTAAAATGCCAGCAAATTCACTGCACAAGAGCGAGAAAGGCAATCTGGTTATGACACCGCGAACTACATCGGAGATGTTGACCGGCCTGTAAGGCTGGCTGTTCGCGCCTGCACGAGATTGCAACCTCCTCCAGAAAGCGCGGACCTGTTCCGCGCTTTTTTGTTTTCTGGGCCTGGCGCGTGCCCACATCCATTGCACTGATTGAAAAGAAAGAGTGACTCCCATGATTCACATCACGCTTCCCGATGGCTCGCAACGCGAATTTCCGGGCCCTGTCACGGTGGCCGAAGTTGCTGCCTCTATCGGCGCCGGTCTGGCCAAAGCGGCCCTGGCAGGCAAGATTGACGGCAAGGTCGTGGACACCAGCCACCAGATCACAGCCGACAGCCCGCTGTCCATCATCACGGCCAAGGATGCCGATGGCCTGGATGTGATTCGCCATTCCACGGCCCACTTGTTGGCCTATGCGGTGAAGGATCTGTTTCCTGAAGCCCAGGTGACCATCGGCCCGGTGATCGAGAACGGCTTCTTCTACGATTTTGCGTACAAGCGCCCCTTTACGCCCGAAGACCTGGTGGCCATCGAAAAACGCATGGCCGAACTCGCCGCCAAGGACGAGCCCGTGGTGCGCCGCGTGCTGCCGCGCGACGAGGCCGTGGCCTATTTCAAGGGGCTGGGCGAGAACTACAAGGCCGAGATCATTGCCAGCATCCCCAGCAATGAAGATGTGAGCCTGTACCGCGAAGGCAATTTCGAGGACCTGTGCCGCGGCCCGCACGTGCCTAGCACCGGCAAGCTCAAGCATTTCAAGCTGATGAAGGTGGCGGGTGCCTACTGGCGCGGCGACCACCGCAACGAAATGCTGCAGCGCATTTACGGCACGGCCTGGACCTCCAAGGAGGAGTTGCAGCAGTACCTCACGATGCTGGAAGAGGCCGAAAAGCGCGACCACCGCAAACTGGGGCGCGAGCTGGATTTGTTCCACATGGACGAGCATTCGCCTGGCACCGTGTTCTGGCACCCCAAGGGTTGGGCGCTGTGGCAAGAGGTGGAGCAGTACATGCGCCGCGTCTACCGCAACAACGGCTACCAGGAAGTCAAAGGCCCGCAGATCCTGGACAAGAGCCTGTGGGAGAAGACCGGCCACTGGGACAAGTACCGCGACAACATGTTCACGACCGAATCGGAAAAGCGCGAATACGCGCTCAAGCCGATGAACTGCCCCGGCCACATCCTGATCTACAAGCAGGGCATCAAGAGCTACCGCGATCTGCCGCTGCGCTACGGCGAGTTCGGCGCCTGCCACCGCAACGAGCCCACGGGTGGCCTGCACGGCATCATGCGCGTGCGCGGCTTCACGCAGGATGATGGCCACATCTTCTGCACCGAAGAGCAGGTGCTGGAAGAGTGCGCCAACTACACGGCCCTGGTGCAAAAGGTCTACAAGGACTTCGGCTTCACCGACATCATCTACAAGGTGGCCACGCGCCCTGAGGCACGCATCGGTACCGATGAATCGTGGGACCGCGCCGAGAAGGCGCTGATGGACGGCCTGCGCCATTCGGGCTGCGAGTTCGAGATCGCCGAAGGCGAGGGCGCCTTCTACGGCCCAAAGATCGAATACACGCTGAAAGACGCGCTGGGCCGCCAATGGCAGTGCGGCACGATGCAGATCGACCCCAACCTGCCCGAGCGCCTGGACGCCGAATACGTGGCCGAAGACGGCAGCCGCAAGCGCCCGCTGATGCTGCACCGTGCCACGGTGGGCAGCATGGAGCGCTTCATCGGCATGCTGATCGAACACTATGCCGGCGCCTTCCCGGTGTGGCTGGCTCCGGTGCAGGTTTCGGTGCTCAACATCACCGATGCGCAGGCCGATTACTGTCGCGAAATTGCAGCAAAACTGCAAAAAGCACTGCCGAATCAAGACCTTAGGGTGGCGGTCGATCTGCGCAACGAGAAGATTACGTATAAAATACGCGAGCATTCGTTGCAAAAGCTGCCGTACATCCTTGTCGCGGGCGACAAGGAGAAGGCCGCAGGAGCCGTCGCAGTGCGCGGCCGGGGCAATCGTGACCTCGGCGTGATGTCTGTTGAAGCGTTCGCTGAGCTGATCGCCCAAGACATCGCCACCAAAGCCTGATTTTTGCATGAAAACTTGCTTTGGCGCTTGCCAATTGCGCGGTTGTTGCTACAAAAATTGTAGTGTTTTGATTCAAGGAAGATAGCCATCGCTACTGAATTTCGTGATCGTCGCCACCGTGAAGAGCGCAAGCACCGCCTGAACCGTGAAATCATGGCCCCGGAAGTGCGCCTCTCCGGGCCTGATAACGAGCCTTTGGGTGTTGTCAGCCTGATGGAAGCCCTGCGCATGGCTGGCGAGCTGGATGTGGATCTGGTGGAAATTGCTGCTACGGCAAATCCCCCGGTGTGCCGCCTCATGGACTACGGCAAGTTCAAGTACCAAGAGCAAAAGCGTGCGGCGGAAGCCAAAGCCAAGCAGACGGTCATTGAGATCAAGGAAGTCAAGTTCCGCCCCGGGACGGACGATGGCGACTACAACATCAAGATGCGCAATATCCGCCGCTTTCTGGCGGATGGCGACAAGTGCAAGATCACGCTGCGCTTCCGTGGCCGTGAAATCACGCACCAGGAACTGGGCCTTGCATTGCTCAACCGCATCCGCGACGAGCTGGCAGACACCATCATCATCGAGCAGTTTCCCAAGCTGGAAGGCCGCCAGATGATCATGATGATTGCGCCGGGCAAGAAGAAGCCCGCCGCAGCCAAACCGGCCGCGGCCGAAGGTGCGCCTTCGGGCAGCGCCGCCTGAGGCGGACCGCAGCAGAGAGACAAGGATTTGCCCAGCGGCCCCTGCAAGGGGGTTGCTTGGCGACAGGCAGTGTGAAAGCACTGCCGCACAGCTGGTGAAAGCCGGCTGAAAAAGTGGCTCGGGGCCAACAAGTTTGCAAATCGTTTTGCAAACGCCTCACGAGCACAAAGAAAAGGAGCATTCACATGCCCAAAATGAAGACCAAGAGCAGCGCGAAAAAACGTTTCCGCGTTCGTCCCGGTGGCACCGTCAAGCGCGGTCAAGCCTTCAAGCGTCACATCTTGACCAAGAAGACCACCAAGAACAAGCGCCACCTGCGTGGTGCAGTTGCTGTGCATGAGACCAATATGGGCTCTATCGCACAAATGCTGCCCGGCATGGGCGTGTAATTAACGACGAACAAGGAGTACATACATGCCTCGCGTCAAACGTGGTGTAACGGCCCGTGCCCGTCACAAGAAAGTTCTCGCCCTTGCCAAGGGTTTCCGTGGTCGCCGCGGTAATGTCTATCGCATCGCCAAACAGGCGGTGATGAAGGCTGGGCAATATGCCTACCGTGACCGCCGCACCAAGAAGCGCGTGTTCCGCCAGTTGTGGATCGCCCGTATCAACGCCGCTGCCCGTGAACTGGGCCTGACCTACAGCCAGTTCGCCAACGGCCTGAAGAAGGCTTCCATCGAGATCGACCGCAAGATGCTGGCCGATCTCGCAGTGCACGACAAAGCTGCCTTCGGCAGCATCGTAAGCCAAGTCAAGGCCAAGCTGGCTGCTTGAGTTCACGATGGGCAGCTATCTTTCAGATAGCTGCTTGCGCAATAACAGCAAGGGCTAGGGCTTGAAAAGGCACTAGCCCTTGTTCATTTTCAAGAGTCGATATGAACGAGTTGGATTCCCTGGTCGAAAGCGCGACGCAGTTGTTTGCCCAAAGCGCCACCCCCGCTGATCTGGAAAATGCCAAGGCGCAATTTCTGGGCAAATCGGGCCGTGTGACGGAGCTCATGAAGGGCATGGCACAGCTTTCCGTCGAGGAAAAAAAGTCTCGCGGTGCTGCCATCAACGTGGCCAAGCAGGCCATCGAGGCGGCCCTGACTGCACGCCGCCAGGCGCTGGCCGACGCGGAATTGCAGGTGCAGCTCAAGGCTGAAGCGCTGGATGTGAGCCTGCCGGGCCGCCAGCGCGGGCAGGGTGGATTGCACCCGGTCTCGCTCACGCTGGAGCGCATCCAGGGAATCTTTGGCTCCATGGGTTTTGACGTGGCCGAAGGCCCCGAGATCGAGACCGACTGGTTCAACTTCACTGCACTGAACACGCCCGAGGACCATCCCGCGCGTTCCATGCACGACACCTTCTACGTGGAGGGCGGCACTGCCACTGCCCCCAACCTGCTGCGCACCCACACCAGCCCCATGCAGATCCGCCACGCGGTGCAGCATGTGAAAAAACACCGCGCGCTGATTGATGCCGGCCAGGCCATGCCCGAGATCCGCGTGATTGCCCCCGGCCGCACCTACCGTGTGGACAGCGACGCCACGCACTCGCCCATGTTCCACCAGTGCGAAGGCCTGTGGGTGGGCGAGAACGTGAGCTTCAAGGACCTCAAGGTGATCTTCACGGCTTTTTGCCGCACCTTCTTCGAAAGCGACGACCTGGTGTTGCGCTTCCGTCCGAGCTTCTTCCCCTTCACCGAGCCCAGCGCCGAGATCGACATTCAGTTCCAGACCGGCCCGCTGGCCGGCCGCTGGCTGGAGGTGGCGGGCTCGGGCCAGGTGCACCCCAACGTGGTGCGCAACATGGGCCTGGACCCAGAGAAGTACATCGGCTTTGCCTTTGGCATGGGCCCTGACCGCCTGACCATGCTGCGCTACGGCGTGAACGATCTGCGGCTGTTCTTTGACGGCGATATCCGCTTCCTCTCGCAGTTCCAGTAAAGCCAGCCGATTTCGTTCGCTGCGTGGCAGGCCTGATGGCGCCACGCTGCACCTTTCGAACAAGAGTGTCCGACTATGCAATTTCCTGAATCCTGGTTGCGCGAGTTCTGCAACCCTCCCCTGACGACGGCCGAACTGGCCGAAACGCTGACCATGGCCGGCCTGGAGGTGGAAGAGCTGCGCCCGGTGGCGCCGCCTTTCACCAAGATCGTGGTGGGTGAGATCAAGGAGGCCGTGCAG
Organism: Acidovorax sp. FJL06; assembly: GCF_003852545.1. GTDB lineage: Bacteria > Pseudomonadota > Gammaproteobacteria > Burkholderiales > Burkholderiaceae_C > Acidovorax. Next base: position 116,364 of record NZ_QAJR01000034.1, on the reverse strand, counting down.
CACCCCGATGCCGACCGCCTGCGCGTGTGCCAGGTGGACGTGGGGCAGGGCGCTTTGCTCAACATCGTGTGCGGCGCACCCAATGCGCGCGTGGGCATCAAGGTGCCCTGCGCCATGGTGGGCGCTGAGTTGCCGCCGGGCGACGACGGCAAGCCTTTCCTCATCAAGGTCGGCAAGCTGCGCGGTGTGGAAAGCCAGGGCATGCTGTGCTCGGCGCGCGAGCTCAAGCTGTCGGAAGACCATGGCGGCCTGCTGGAGCTGGACGCCTCGGCCCCTCTGGGCCAGGACATCCGTGAGCACCTGAATCTGGATGACACGCTGTTCACCTTGAAGCTCACGCCCAACCTGGCGCATTGCCTGAGCGTGTACGGCATCGCGCGCGAAGTGTCGGCCCTCACCGGCGTGCCGCTGCAGCAGCCATCGTTCCCGGCAGTGGGCGCCCAACTGGCGGACAAGCTGCCGGTCAAGGTGAGCGCCCCCGACCTGTGTGGCCGCTTCTCCGGCCGCATTGTGCGCAACGTGAACACGCGTGCGGCCACGCCCCAGTGGATGCTGGACCGCCTGGCGCGCTGCGGTCAGCGCGGTGTATCGCCCCTGGTGGACATCTCGAACTACGTGATGTTCGAGCTGGGTCGTCCCTCGCATATTTTTGACCTGGACAAGATCCATGGTGGTCTGGATGTGCGCTGGGGCAAGCCGGGCGAGCAACTCAAGCTGCTCAATGGCAACACCATCACGGTGGATGACAAGGTGGGTGTGATCGCCGATGCCAACCAGGTGGAATCGCTGGCCGGCATCATGGGCGGCGACGCTACGGCCGTGTCCAACGAAACGCAGCACATCTATGTCGAAGCCGCCTTTTGGTGGCCCAAGGCCGTGGCCGGTCGGTCGCGCCGTTTCAACTTCTCGACCGATGCTGGCCACCGCTTCGAGCGCGGCGTGGACCCGAGCCTGACGGTGGAGCACATCGAACGCATCACCCAGCTGGTGATCGACATCTGCGGCACGCCCGAAACAGTGTGCGGCCCCATGGACGATCAGTCGGTGAATCTGCCGGTGCCGCAGCCCGTCACGCTGCGCGTGGCGCGTGCCGCCAAGGTCATCGGCATGCCGCTCACGCAAGCGCAGTGCGCGGGCGCCTTGCAGCGCCTGGGTCTGCCCGTGGTGCAGGGCGAAGGCACGCTCACCGTGACGCCGCCGGCCTACCGTTTCGACATCGCCATCGAGGAAGACCTGATCGAAGAAGTCGCGCGCATGGTGGGCTACAACAACCTGCCCACCACGCCGCCACTGGCCCCCATCACGCCCAAGCTGGCGCTGGAGGCCACGCGCAGCCCGTTTGCCGTGCGCCGTGCGCTTGCCGGGCTGGGTTACCAGGAAACCATCAACTTCAGCTTTGTGGAAGAGCGCTGGGAGCAGGAGCTGGCCGCCAACGCCCAGCCCATCAAGCTGCTCAACCCGATTGCCAGCCAGATGAGCGTCATGCGCTCGACTCTGCTGGGTTCTTTGCTGCAAGTTTTGAAGTTCAACCTGGACCGCAAGGCCGAGCGCGTGCGTGTGTTCGAGCTGGGCCGCGTGTTCCTGCGCGATGCCGCCGTGCGCAACACCGACACGACGGTGGAAGGCTTCCACCAGCCCATGCGTGTGGCAGGGGTGGCCTACGGCCCCAATGACATGCTGCAGTGGGGGCGCAAGGAGCAGTCCATCGACTTCTTCGACGTGAAGGGCGATGTGGAGGCGCTGCTGGCCCCGCTGCAGGCCACCTTTGAGCCTGGCACCCACCCTGCCATGCACCCAGGCCGTTGCGCCCGCGTGCTGGTGCAAGGCCGTGCCATCGGCTTCGTGGGCGAGCTGCACCCGCAGTGGCGCCAGTCGTGGGATTTGCCCCAGGCCCCCGTGATGTTCGAGCTGGAGCTGGATGCCGTGTTGCAGCGCGTAGTGCCGCAGTTCAAGTCGGTGGCCAAGCACCAGGCGGTGGAGCGCGACCTGGCCGTGGTGGTCGCCGAGCGCGTGACGCATGCCGACATCCTGGCTGCGGTGCAGCAGGCGGTGCCCGGCGCCATGCTGCGCTCGGCCGTGCTGTTTGATGTGTACCGACCCAAGGCATTGCGTGCGGGCGAAGAGGCCTCTGCAGGTGGCTTGGCGCAAGGCGAGAAGAGCCTGGCCGTGCGCTTGACGCTGGGCAGCGACGACGCCACGCTGACAGAGGCCGAGATTGACGCTGCCGTGCAGGCCGTCGTGGCCCAGCTGGCCCAGCGCACGGGCGCAAGGCTGCGGGTTTGATGATGTTGAAGGAGAGTGCTGCCGTGATCGAATTTGCTGTCGAAAGCCTGGAAACCCCGGCATTGACCAAGGCGCAATTGGCGGATCTGCTGTTCGATCAGATCGGCCTGAACAAGCGCGAGTCCAAGGACATGATCGATGCGTTCTTCGACCTGATTGCGCAGAGCCTGGTCGAGGGCAAGGATGTCAAGCTCTCGGGATTTGGCAACTTCCAGATTCGCACCAAGGCGCCGCGCCCCGGGCGCAACCCGCGCACGGGAGAGGCCATTCCCATCAAGGCGCGCCGGGTGGTGACCTTTCATGCCAGCAGCAAGCTCAAGGAGCAGATCCAGACCGCGGCCGTGGTGTGAACGTGTACCGATTTTGTTCTGAGGAGAAGACCGGTGGCTGGCAGGATTGGCGCGTCTGCAGTACGCTTGTCGGCTTTCCGGTTTGAATCCGCATTCCATGGGCACCACCCTTCCTTCCATTCCTGCCAAGCGATACTTCACGATTGGTGAGGTTGCGGAGTTGTGCGGCGTCAAGCCCCATGTGCTGCGCTATTGGGAGCAGGAGTTCACACAACTGCGCCCCATGAAGCGGCGTGGCAACCGGCGCTACTACCAGCACCATGAGGTGCTCATGATCCGCCGTATCCGGGACCTGCTGTACGACCAGGGCTTCACCATCAGCGGAGCCCGCAATCGCCTCCAGGAGCTGGCCCACCCTGCGCGTGAAGAGGCCGGTGCCGACGCCGCGAAGGAGCCGTTTGATAGCGAGCTGCCCAGCATGCTGGTGGACAGTGCGCACGATCTTTCGATCCCTTCGGTGGGCTTTGCATTGGACTCCAATGCGGTGCGCAAAGAGTTATTTGAGATTCGTGCGCTACTTTCTCTGAACTAAGGTTTTTTGTGTATATAATCTAAGTCTTGTCGGCGTGTAGCGCAGCCTGGTAGCGCACTTGCATGGGGTGCAAGGGGTCGCGAGTTCGAATCCCGCCACGCCGACCATTGTTAGCAAAAGCCCAGAACCGAAAGGTTCTGGGCTTTTTTGCTTTGATGCCTTAAATCAAGCCGACTTTGGGTGGATGGACGGATCGCTGCCCATTCCACTTGCGCTGTGGCCGAATGGGTCTGCCCTGTGTGCTTGGCAGGGAATGCGCTCCCTCTCGGGTTCGGCGTGTCACAACGAAACGAAGCAACGCCCGCAGTGGGCCGAGGACCCTCATGATCGATGGATTGGTGGCCGGAAGGCTGTATGGCGAGACCGGGCAGCGCACGGACAAGGCGGGCAAGACCTTCACCTTGGCCAAGGTGCGCGCCAGCACCGCCGATGGGGAGCTGCTGTTTGTCAATGTGATTGCGTTCGATGCAGCGGTCGGTGCCGCCATGCGTGCTCTGCAAGACGGCGACTCCGTGGCGCTGTCGGGCAGCCTCTCTCCGCGTGTGTGGACCGACAAACAGGGCAACGCCCGGCCTGCCCTGGACATGGTGGCGCACCGTGTGATCGTGTTGCCTGGGGTTGAAGAGGGCGGCCGGGACTGATGGCTCGGGAGCGCGGGGCCCCGGGGCCCCGGGGCCTGCGCCAACCATTTTGGGTGGCTGCATCTGAGGAGGGGCGGCGATCTGCTGGTCGTCCGACTCTTTTTGGGGGGCGGTGCGCTGCGGTTTGCCCGCATAGCGCCTTGAACAGGTTCTTATTCCGCCACCATCGCTGCTGCGATGCCCCAGCCTATTTCTGGGGCGTGAATTTCCCGGGGGCAAACCCCAGGGCCTTGAGTTCATCTTCGCTCAGGTGCAACTCCGTGAGCTCCGGCTGCCGCGCTTCGACATTGCGCCGCCGTTCAAAATTGGTTGGGGGGCCTGCTTCTGTTAGTCGTCGGTCCTTGCCGCTGCGCCGGTCTGTGGCGACTCTGCGTTCCACGCTCATGGTAATGATCTGCTGTTGAGAGGTGCTGTCGATGGTTGGGGTTTTGCGCCGGCGTTTCCCAGGAAAAGGGCGTGCAGCGCGTGATTCGCAGTCTGCCCGAGTTGACGCCGTTTGCAAACCAGAAAGCGACCATGTGCGAGGGGTTCGCAAAGAGGGTGAACCCTGTTGATTCCCCATGTTGGGGATGCCCGGCGCACCGCATTGATGCGCCTGAACCCCGCCGGCTGCAAAACACCCTGGACTGCGCCAGTTCCCGCTCGGGATCGGCACCCAACGCTTCCCGCCCAGGGTGGAAAAGATCGGCATGGATATTGCTCTGATGTTGCCGGTCCTTCGGTAATGCTGCCCGGGCCCCATGAAATCCTCCGCTAAAGATGGCGGAACCCAAGCGAGTGATGGGCACGCTGGCCCATCGTTTGGTTGTTCCAACCCACGCCCCGTGCTGTCTGCGGAGGGTGAGTTGCCACGTTGCCCTGGATGGGCACCGAGGCGCGCATCCTGTATCCACCCCCCAGCGGCGCACCGGGCCATTGCAGGATGAAAAGCATGAAGATTGTTCTTATTGGCCACGGCATGGTGGGCCACAAGTTCCTGGAGAGCCTGGCAGAAACGGGCCTGTCCCATGTGGACGTGACGGTGTTGTGCGAAGAGCCCCGGGCGGCATACGACCGGGTGCACCTGTCCGAATTTTTCAGCGGCAAGACGGCAGAGGACCTGTCGTTGGTCGAATCCGGTTTCTTTGAACGCACAGGCTTTTCGCTGCGCCTGGGGACACGTGCTGCGTCCATTGACCGGCGCATCGGCACCGTGACCACGGTCAGTGGCGAGGTCTTCCCTTACGACAAGCTGGTGCTTGCCACGGGGTCCAACCCGTTTGTGCCGCAGGTGCCGGGGCGTGATCGCGACCATTGCTTTGTCTACCGCACCATCGAAGACCTGGAGGCCATGCAGGCCTCGGGCGCCAAGTCCAAGACGGGCGTGGTGGTGGGGGGCGGGCTGCTGGGTCTGGAGTGCGCCAAGGCGCTGCGGGACATGGGCCTGCAAACCCATGTGGTCGAGTTTGCGCCCCGCCTGATGGCTGTGCAGGTCGATGAGGGCGGCGGGCGTGTGCTGAAGGCCAAGATCGAGGAGTTGGGCGTGCAGGTGCACACCGGCCGCAACACCCAGGAGATCACGGATGGTGCGCGCGCACGCCATCGCATGAAGTTCGCGGACGATTCGTACCTGGAGACCGACATGATCGTGTTCTCCGCCGGCATCCGCCCGCGCGATGAACTGGCCCGCCAGTGCGTGCTGGCCATCGGCCCGCGCGGCGGCGTGGCCATCGACAGTGCCTGCCGCACTAGTGATCACAATGTGTATGCCATCGGCGAATGCGCGTCGTGGAATGAGCAGACCTTTGGCCTGGTGGCACCGGGCTACGACATGGCGCGCGTGGCGGCGCGCCACATCGCAGGCGACGCTGACGCCGCCTTTGTCGGCGCCGACATGAGCACCAAGCTCAAGCTCATGGGCGTGGACGTGGCCAGCATCGGCGACGCGCATGGCAAGACACCCCACAGCCGCAGCTGCCAGTACGTGGACGAGCGCCGCCAGGTCTACAAAAAGATCGTCATCAGCGAAGACGGCAAGCAGCTGCTGGGCGCCGTGCTGATCGGCGATGCCAGCGAATACGGCACGCTGCTGCAGATGGCGCTCAACGGCATAACGCTGCCCGAGGACCCCGAGTTCCTGATCTTCCCGTCCAGCGACGGCAAGGCCAAGCCCGGCTTGGGCGTGGACGCATTGCCCGACACGGCGCAGATCTGCTCGTGCAACAACGTCACCAAGGCGGGCATCTGCGAAGCCGTGGGCAACGGCGCCTGCACCATTGCAGAAATGAAGGCCTGCACCAAGGCCGGTGCCACCTGCGGCGGTTGCGTGCCCCTGGTCACCCAGGTCATGAAGGCCGAGATGGCGCGCTGCGGCATGGCCGTGAACAACCATATCTGCGAGCACTTCGCATACTCGCGCCAGGAGATCTACCACCTGGTGCGCGTGGGCAACATCAAGAGCTTTGACGACCTGCTGGCCCAGCACGGCAAGGGCATGGGCTGCGACATCTGCAAGCCCGTGGCGGCCAGCGTGCTCGCCTCGTGCTGGAACGAGTTCGTGCTCAAGAAGGAACTGGCCGGCCTGCAGGACAGCAACGATTATTTTCTGGGCAACATCCAGAAGGACGGCACCTATTCGGTGGTGCCGCGCATGCCCGGCGGCGAGGTCACGCCCGACGGCCTGATCGCCGTGGGCCAGGTGGCCAAGAAATACGGCCTGTACACCAAGGTCACGGGCGGTGCGCGCGTGGACATGTTCGGTGCGCGGGTGGAACAGCTGCCCTTGATCTGGGAAGAGCTGATCGCCGCTGGTTTCGAGTCCGGCCACGCCTACGGCAAATCCCTGCGCACGGTGAAGAGCTGTGTGGGCTCCACCTGGTGCCGCTACGGCGTGCAAGACAGCGTGGGCCTGGCCGTGGAGCTGGAGAACCGCTACAAGGGCCTGCGCGCCCCGCACAAGATCAAGTTCGGCGTCTCGGGCTGCACACGCGAATGCGCCGAAGCCCAGGGCAAGGACATCGGCGTCATCGCCACCGAGAAGGGCTGGAACCTCTACATCTGCGGCAACGGCGGCATGAAGCCGCGCCATGCCGAGCTGTTCGCGTCCGACCTGTCCAAGGAAGACCTGGTGCGCATGATCGACCGGGTGCTGATGTTCTATGTGCGTACGGCCGACCGGCTGCAGCGCACCAGCACCTGGCACGAGAACCTGGAGGGTGGCCTGGCCTACCTCCAGGACGTGCTGCAAAAGGACAGCCTGGGCCTGTGCGCCGAGCTCGAAGCCCAGATGCAGCACGTGGTGGCCACTTACCAGTGCGAGTGGAAGGCGGCCGTGACCGACCCCGAGACGCGCAAGCGCTTCCGCTCTTTTGTGAACAGCGACCAGGGCGACGAGAACGTGCTTTTCGTGGAGGAGCGTGGCCAGATCCGCCCGGCGCGCGCCGAGGAGCGCGGCCAGGCTTCGGCCAAGGTCATTCCCATTCGCCAGGCTGCTTGATTGAAGAAAGACGAAAAACCATGAGTGCACTCCCCATGAACAGCACCGCCGCCCTTGCCTGGACCGACATCTGTGCGGTTGATGACATCCTGCCCAGCACCGGCGTATGCGCCCTGGTGGCCAACCGCCACGTGGCGGTGTTCCGTGTCGATGCCGACCGTTTTTTTGCCATCGACAACGTGGACCCCAAGTCCGGTGCCAGCGTGCTGGCCCGGGGCCTGGTGGGCAGCATTGGCGACCGCGTGGTGGTGGCCTCACCGCTGTACAAGAACCACTTTGACCTGCAGACCGGCGAATGCTTGGAGGCGCCAGAGCAATCGGTAAACGCCCACAGCGTGCGCGCCGTGGGTGGCCGTGTCAGCGTGGCGGTGGCCGCCTGACACAATGGCAACCAGGTTGCTGCATTTCCGCAGCGCTGCGTACACACCACCCAGGAACCTTGCATGCTAGACCCGGCTGCGCCTTTGTCCGTATCGAACCTTGTGCTCCGCTCCAAGCAGCTGGAGATCGATGCCGTGCGGCACCTGGCCAGCCGCGCCGAGCTGGTGGATGTGATCGGGCAACTGATCCAGGGCCTGCAGCGGGAGCGGGGGGTCTCGGGCGCGTACCTGGCATCCAAGGCCCAGCGGTTTGCCGATGTGCGGCTGCGTGTCATGGAGGAGGTTGCGCCCCTGGAGGCGCGGCTGCGTGAAGTGTTTGCGCAGCATATCGAGCCGGGGCAGGGCGCCACCGCCAAGGCGCTGTCGCTGATGGCGTGGGCCTTGCTGGGCCTGGAGTCGCTGCCGGCGCTGCGCACCCAGATCGAGCGCCAGGCGATGACGGCGCACGACTCCGTGGCGGCCTACAGCCACCTCATCGCCGGGTTGATCGAGCTGGTCTTCCATGTGGCCGATGCAGCGGGCCTGCCCAGTGTGTCGCGCATGCTGGTGGCCTTGCTGCACCTGGTGCAGGCCGAGGAAGAGGCAGGCCAGGAGCGGGCCCTGGGGGCCCTGCTGTATGCGTCTGGCAGCAGCAACGAAGCGCACCAGCAGCGGGTGATTCACCTCATCGATGCACAGGAGCGCAGCCTGCGCGTGTTTGCCGAATTCGCCGAACCCGCGCTGCGGGCGCGTTGGGAGCAGCAGCAACTGGTGCCGGCCGTGGCCCAGCTGGAGCGCCTGCGCCGTGCGCTGTGCGTGGCCCGGCCGGGGGCGGCGCTCGACAGCGACCTCAGCGACACCTGGTTCGACGTGTGTTCCGAGCGCATCAATGCGCTGTGGCACCTGCAGGTGGATCTGGTCAAGCGCCTGCGCGAGGATTGCGAGGCGCGCATCCTCGAAGCCCAACAGGACCTGCAGGACTCCAAGGGCCTGCTGCGCGGCCTGCGCGACAACCCGCCGCAGCGCACCCATGCCGTGGACCGGTTCTTTGACATGGCCCTGGCGCCCTCGGCCCTGCCCGATCCGGTGGGGGCTGCCCACACGGGCGAATCGGCCTCGCTGGTGGACCTGCTGCAGACCCAGTCTGCGCGCATGGCCGGCATGGAGGCCGAGCTGGACGCCGCCCGCCGCACGCTCAACGAGCGCAAGGTGATCGAGCGGGCCAAGGGGGTGCTGATGGCGCGGCTGGGCATGAATGAAGAGGTGGCCTTCCGGGTGCTGCAGAAAACCTCGATGGACCAGAATCGCCGCCTGCTGGACGTGGCCGAGGCCACGCTGTCGCTGCCGGATTTTGCGTTTGCGCAGCAGGGCCAGCGGGCCCCCAAGCCGCAACCCTGACCGACCCAAGTTGGTGCCGTGCAGTGCGGTGCCCAGCCCTTGTGCAGGCCCGCGCCGCTGGGGTGCCCCTTAACGGGCCCGGAACGCCTGAAAACCCCTTTTAGCCACGGTACGGAACTTGCTCATCCCAAGAGCGTTCCATGCTAACGGCGGCCTGGTGCTTCCTGCCTGCAGATCCCTGCAGCAGACCACGGAATCGCGCATCCAAGGATAACGGCGTCCTTTGTGTCGCCCGCTCAGGCGGGTCACACGTTGGACGCCGTTTTCTTTTTTACCGCCTTGGGCCGCATGCCCGAGGGGGAGCCCGTTCCCCGTCCTAAGGAAGTCAAATGGCCTATCTCGCCCCTGCCGAGTTCGTGACCAAGATGGTCGATTCCGGTGAATCCAAGCTGCTGATGTCCACCCGCGACACGCTCATCCGCGCCTACATGGCCGGCGCCATTCTGGCCCTGGCCGCGGCGTTCGCCGTGACCGTCACGGTCAACACCGGCAATCCCCTGGTCGGCGCCATGCTGTTCCCGGTGGGTTTCATCATGCTGTACCTCATGGGTTTTGATTTGCTCACCGGCGTTTTCACGCTGGTCCCGCTCGCCGTGTTCGACAAGCGCCCGGGCGCGACCTGGGGCGGTGTCATGCGCAACTGGGGCCTGGTGTTTGTTGGCAACTTCGCTGGCGCGCTCACGGTGGCTGTTTTCATGGCCATCATCTTCACCTTCGGTTTCAGCGAGGCCCCCAACGCCGTGGGCGAGAAGCTGGGCCACATCGGCGAGGGGCGCACCCTGGGCTACGCAGCGCACGGTGCCGCCGGCATGCTCACGCTGTTCATCCGGGGGGTGATGTGCAACTGGATGGTTTCCACCGGGGTGGTCGCCGCCATGATGTCCACGTCGGTCTCCGGCAAGGCCATTGGCATGTGGATGCCCGTCATGATCTTCTTCTACATGGGCTTCGAGCATTCCATCGTCAACATGTTCCTGTTCCCCACGGGCCTGATGCTGGGTGGCAAGTTCACGCTCATGGACTACCTGATCTGGAACGAACTCCCCACTGTTCTGGGCAACCTGGTGGGCGGCCTGACCTTCGTGGGGGCCACGCTGTATTCGACGCACTACAAGACGGCGCCCAAGCGCCGCGTGGCATGACCGCCTGCGAAAGTGCGGCCCGGGCGGTGCGGGGAGGCTGAGCCATGGCTGCAGCACTGCGTGTCACCCTGGGCCAACATTCCCGAGCGGGGCGCAAAGGAGTCAACCAGGACTTCCATGGCGCCATGCTGCCCGGCGAGCCCTTGCTTGGCAGCAAAGGCATTGTGGTGGCCCTGGCCGACGGCATTGGCTCCAGCGCGGTCAGCCAGGAGGCCAGCGCGGCCTCGGTGCGCAGCTTTCTGGACGACTACTACGCCACGTCCGACGCCTGGTCGGTGCGCCGCTCGGCACAGCGTGTGCTGGGGGCCACCAATGCCTGGCTGCATGCGCAAACCCTGCGCAGCCACGCACGCTTCGACAAGGACCGCGGCTATGTCTGCACCTTCAGTGCACTGATCCTGAAAGGCCGCGAAGTCCATCTGCTGCATGTGGGCGATGCGCGCATCTACCGCCTGCATGCGCAGGCCCTTGAGCAGCTGACCAAGGACCACCGTGTCCACCTTTCGTCGGTGGAATCCTTCCTGGCGCGCGCGCTCGGTGCCAGTGCCAATGTCGAGATCGACTACGGCTGCATGGTGGCCGAGGTTGGCGCCATCTACCTGCTGGCAACCGACGGGGCCTATGCCCACCTCGATGCCGCTGTTGTGCGCGATGCGCTTTCCCGCTTTGCCGACGACTTCGACGCTGCCGCGCAAGCCTTGGTCGATGCGGCCCAGGCGCGGGGGGGCGACGACGACATGACCGTGCAGTTGCTGCGCATCGACGCGCTGCCCGATGCCAGCCTCGACAACCTGCAGGTGCTGCGTGAAGGGCTGGCCCTGCCGCCGCCATTGTCTCCGCGCATGCAGTTTGAAGGCTATCGCGTGGTGCGTGAACTGCATGCCAGTGCGCGCAGCCATGTGCATCTGGCCGTGGAAGAGCGGACGGGCCAGCAGGTCGTGCTGAAGACGCCGTCGGTGGACATGTGCGGCGACCCCGACTACCTGGACCGCTTTCTGCTGGAGGAGTGGGTGGCGCGCCGCATCCACAGCCCCCATGTGCTCCGGCCCCATGCCAGCGACAGCCCCCGCCGGCATGTGTATGTTGCGATGGAGTTTGTGGAGGGCCAGACGCTGGCCCAGTGGATGGTGGACCACCCGCGTCCCGGCCTGGATGCGGTGCGCGGCATCATTGCGCAGGTGGCCAAGGGGCTGCATGCCATGCACCTCAAGGAAATGCTGCACCAGGACCTGCGGCCCGAGAACGTGATGATCGACCGCAACGGCACCGTGCGCATCATCGACTTTGGCGCCACCCAGGTCGCAGGGCTGGCACCCGCCACGCCAGAAGAAAGAACGGCGGAGCCCATCGCGGGAACCCTGCAGTACGCTGCCCCGGAGTGCTTCATGGGCCGAGAGAGCACGGCCCGCTCCGACCTGTTCTCGCTGGCGGTGCTGGCCTACCAGATGCTGACCGCGCAACTGCCCTACGGCCTGCAGGTGGTGCACCTGCGCTCTGCCACTGATCTCAAGAAACTGCGGTATGTGCCGGTGCGCCACCTTCGGCCCGAGATGCCCGATTGGCTGGACGGCGTGCTGCAAAAGGCCCTGCACCCCGATCCCTCCAAGCGCCAGGAGGCCGTGTCGGAGTTTCTGCACGACCTGCATTCACCGCCCAGGCTGCAGTTTCGGCAGACACGGGGTGTCCCCCTGGTCGAGCGCAATCCGGTGGTCTTCTGGCAGGCCACAACGCTGGCACTCGGCTTGGCGGTCCTGGTGTTGGTGGGGCTGCGTGTCTTTGGGCATTGAGCCGGTGAACAGACTCCAACGCCAATGCAAAAAGCCTCTGATCCTTGCGAATCAGAGGCTTTTATATGGTGCCGGAGAGATGAATCGAACACCCGACCTTCTCATTACGAATGAGCTGCTCTACCGACTGAGCTACACCGGCGTAAGACTTAAATTATAGCGTGGAATGGTAGCTTGTCACGCGGTCTACCTCATTTTTTGAGCCAAGGATCACACTGACGCGTTCGTGCAACTGGGTGGGCTGGATGTCGAGGATGCGTTGCTTGCCATTGGTGGCTGCGCCGCCGGCCTGCTCCACCAGCCAGCCCATGGGGTTGGCCTCGTACATCAGGCGCAGCTTGCCGGGCTTGTTGGGCTCGCGTTTGTCCCAGGGGTACATGAAGACGCCGCCACGGGTCAGGATGCGGTGCACGTCGGCCACCATGCTGGCAATCCAGCGCATGTTGAAGTCCTTGCCGCGCGGGCCTTCCTTGCCTTGCAGGCATTCGTCGATGTAGCGCTTCACGGGCTCGTCCCAGTGGCGCATGTTGCTCATGTTGATCGCGAATTCCTTGGTGTCCTCGGGGATGCGTACGTTTTCTTCGGTGAGCACGAAGGAGCCCTGTTCGCGGTCGAGCGTGAACATGGCCACGCCGTCGCCCACGGTGAGCACCAGCGTGGTCTGCGGGCCATAGACGCAGTAACCCGCCGCGACCTGCTGGTGGCCGGGCTGCAGGAAGTCGCCTTCCTCCACGCCCCGGTCGCCATCGGGTTTTTTCAGCACGCTGAAGATGGTGCCGATGCTCACGTTCACGTCGATGTTGCTGGAGCCGTCCAGGGGATCGAACAGCAGCAGGTATTCACCCTGGGGGTAGCGGTTGGGCACCAGGTAGATGCCGTCCATTTCTTCCGAGGCCATGGCCGCCAGGTGGCCGCCCCATTCGTTGGCTTCGATCAGCACTTCGTTGGCGATGATGTCGAGCTTTTTCTGGATTTCGCCCTGCACGTTCTCACTGTTGGCCGTGCCCAGCACGCCGCCCAGTGCGCCTTTGTTCACGGCGTGGCTGATGCTCTTGCAGGCGCGGGCCACCACTTCGAGCAGCAGGCGCAGTTGCGAGGGGATGAGTCCGTCCACCCGTTGTTGTTCAACGAGGTAGCGGGTCAGGCTGATGCTTTTTGCCATATCGGTCTTTGCTGCGTGATGGTTAATCTGCCAGTGCGCGGGTGACGACCTCGCGCACATCATTGGAGAGGTCGGGCTTGGCGGCCACGCGGGCGATGGCTTCGCGGGCCGCCGTGCGCCAGGGGGCTGCCAGCTTCTTCCAGCGGTCGAGCGCGCGGGCGAGGCGGGCAGCGACCTGCGGGTTGATGGCATCGAGCTCGATCACGCGGTCGCTCCAGAACACATAGCCTGCCGCGTCCGCGCGGTGGAAGGCGCCGGGGTTGGCGCTGCAGTAGCTGAAGATCACGCTGCGTGCGCGGTTGGGGTTCTTGAGGCTGAAGTCCGGGTGCTGCATGAGTTGGCGCACGGCGGGCAGCACGTTGCCACCCCGGTCGGGGCTGCCTGCCTGCAGCGCGAACCACTTGTCGATGACCAGGGGCTCGTCCTTGAACATGGCGTGAAAGCGTGCCAGGGCCGGGGCGGCCAGCTCGCTGCCGCTGGCGACCAGGGCCGTGAGCGCGTTGAAGCGGTCTGTCATGTTGCCGGCCACCTTGAAGCGCTGGTAGGCCTTGCCGGGCCACACGGCATCGCCTGTGTGTTGGGCCGCAATGCACAGCATGTGCAGTGCCAGGCCGCTCAGGGCGCGGCGGCCCGATGAAACCGGGTCGGGGCGGTAGCCGCCGGTGTCCTGGGTCTGCTCCCACACGGCTTCCCAGTCGGCTTGCAGCGAGACGGCCAGTTGTTCGCGCATGGCTTCGCGCACCGCGTGGATGCGCTGCGGGTCCACCACGTCGAGCTGTTCCGCGATGTAGGTCTCGGAGGGCAGCGTGAGCACCAGCTCCTTGAAGGCCGCGTCCAGCAGGGGGTTGCGCAGCACGGCACGCATGGCATCCACAAACGCTGCGGGCAGGATCTGATGGTCAAACCGGCCGCCAGCGCTTGTCTGTTGAGCGCTATCAGCTATTGAATTGATAGCAATGCGCAGCGCCAGGCGCTGGCCGGCTTCCCAGCGGTTGAAGGCGTCGGCGTCGTGTGCCAGCAGGGCCAGCAGCTGCGCATCGCTGTAGTCGATGTCCAGCACCACGGGCGCGCTAAAAGCCCGCAGCAGCGAGGGCACGGGCTCGGCATCCACGTTGGTGAAGGTGAGCGTTTGCGATGCCTCGGTGAGCACGACCACGCGCGAGGTGCCGCCGGACGGCTCTTCGCCCGACAGGTGCAAGGGCAGGGCGGCGCCGGTGCTGGCGTCGATCAGGCCCAGCTCCACCGGGATGACGAAGGGCAGCTTCTCGCTCTGGCCGGGCGTGGGGGCGCAGCTTTGCGACAGCGTGAGCGCATAGCAGCGCGTGGCCGCGTCGTAGCGGCCCGTGGCGCGCACGCGGGGCGTGCCGGCCTGGCTGTACCAGCGCTTGAACTGGGGCAGGTGCTGCGCCAGGGGGCTCTGCGGGTTGGCGTCGGCAATGGCCTGCACGAAGTCGTCGCAGGTCACGGCCTGGCCGTCGTGGCGCTCGAAGTACAGCTTCATGCCCTTGGCGAAGCCGTCACGGCCCACCAGGTTGTGCTGCATGCGCACCACCTCCGCACCTTTTTCGTAGATGGTGACGGTGTAGAAGTTGTTGATTTCGACGTAGCTGTCGGGCCGCACCGGGTGGGCCATGGGGCCTGCGTCTTCGGGGAACTGGGCGGTGCGCAGTACGCGCACGTCTTCGATGCGCTTGACGGCGCGGGCCGACGGGCTGCCCGCCAGGTCCATGCTGAATTCCTGGTCGCGGAAGACGGTGAGGCCTTCCTTCAGCGAGAGCTGGAACCAGTCGCGGCAGGTCACGCGGTTGCCCGTCCAGTTGTGGAAGTACTCGTGGCCGACCACGCTTTCGATGTTGGCGAAGTCGGTGTCGGTGGCCGTGGCTTCGCTGGCCAGAACGTACTTCGTGTTGAAGATGTTCAGGCCCTTGTTCTCCATGGCGCCCATGTTGAAGTCGCTGGTGGCGACGATCATGAAGCGCTCCAGGTCCAGCGGCAGGCCGAAGCGGGCTTCGTCCCAGGCCACGCTGTACATCAGCGAGTTCATCGCGTGTTCGGTCTTGCCCAGGTCGCCGGGGCGCACGTAGACCTGCAGCAGGTGGTTGGCGCCCGAGCGGCTCTTGATGAGCTGCTCGCGTGCCACCAGCTTGCCCGCCACCAGCGCGAACAGGTAGCAGGGCTTCTTGTGCGGGTCCACCCACTTGGCGAAATGCCGGGCACCGTTGGGGCCGTCTTCCAGCGCACCGCTGTCCACCAGGTTGCCGTTACTGAGCAGCACCGGGTACTGGGCCTTGTCGGCGCGCAGCGTGACGGTGTAGCTGGCCATCACATCGGGGCGGTCCAGGAAGTAGGTGATGCGGCGAAAACCCTCGGCCTCGCACTGCGTGAAAAACGTGCCCTGGCTCACGTACAGGCCCATGAGCTGGGTGTTCTTGGCGGGACAGCAGGTGGTGAAGATCTCCAGTGCGAAGGGCTCCTCGCCCTCGGGCAGGTTCTCCAGCACCAGGCGCGCGCCCTCCATCTTGAACGAGGTGCCCTGGCCGTTGACCAGCACGCGCGCCAGGTTCAGCTCGTCGCCGTCGAGCTTGAGCGGCTCTGCCGCCACGTCCGGGTTGCGGCGCAGGGTCATGCGGTTGAGCACGCGGGTCTTGTTCGGGTCCAGGTCGAAGGTCAACTCGACGCTGTCGATCCAGTAGGCGGGGGCGGTGTAGTCCTCGCGGCGGATGGCGACGGCCTGGCCTGCTCCGTCTCCCTTAAGCAGTTGCAACATGGATGCTCTCCAGAAAGTCGGTGTTCATGAGTTCGGTGTAGTCGCGCACGGCGGCCAGTACATGGGGCCCGGCCAGTTGTTCGGGCGTGTGGGTGCTGCAGATGGCGACGGCGCGCATGCCCGCGCGGCGGGCAGCCTCGATGCCAAAAGGTGCGTCTTCAAAGACGATGCAGTGTGCCGGGTCGGTGGCAATGCGGCGCGCGGCTTCCAGGAAGATGGCGGGCTGGGGCTTGCCGGGCAGGCCTTCGTCGCCCCGCACGATGGCCTGCGGGGCTGGCTCCAGGCCCAGGTGGCCCAACGCGAACTCCACGTTGCCGAGGTCGCCGGCCGTGCCCACCGCCACCTTGAGCCCGCGCGCGCGCACCTTGGCCGCAAACTGGCGAAAGCCCGCCACTTCGGCGAACCGGGGCGCGAACAGCTCGCGGTAGATGGTTTCCTTCTCGTGCGTGAGCGCGTCGGCCTCGTCCTGCGACACGGCGCGGCCCAGCAGCTCCACGATGCATTCGGTGCCGTTCTTGCCCGTGGTGCGCGCCATGAGGTCGGGCACGTCGATGTCCATGCCCCGGCGGCGCGCGAACAAGACCCAGGCCTGGGCGTGCCAGGGCATGGAGTCGATCATGGTGCCGTCCATGTCGAAGATGATGGCCTGGGTGGGCGCGGTCATCCGTTACACGCCTTGCTTGAGCGAGGCTTCGATGAACGCGTCGAGGTCGCCGTCCAGCACCTTCTGCGTGGCCGAGATTTCCACCCCGGTGCGCAGGTCCTTGATGCGGCTGTTGTCCAGCACATAGCTGCGGATCTGGTGGCCCCAGCCCACATCGGTCTTGGTGTCCTCCAGCTTCTGCTGCTCTTCCATGCGCTTGCGCATCTCGAAGTCGTACAGGCGGCTGCGCAGGCGCTGCCAGGCCACGTCGCGGTTGCTGTGCTGGCTGCGGCCGTCCTGGCATTGCACCACGATGCCGGTCGGGATGTGCGTCAGGCGCACGGCCGAGTCGGTCTTGTTGATGTGCTGGCCGCCTGCGCCGGATGCGCGGAAGGTGTCGGTGCGCACGTCGGCGGGGTTGATGTTGATCTCGATGGAGTCATCGATCTCGGGGTAGACGAACAGCGAGGCGAACGAGGTGTGGCGGCCGCCCGAGCTGTCGAACGGGCTCTTGCGCACCAGGCGGTGCACGCCGGTCTCGGTGCGCAGCAGGCCGAAGGCATATTCGCCCTCGATCTTGATCGTGGCGCTCTTGATGCCGGCCACGTCGCCGGGTGTTTCGTCTTCGACCGTGGTCTTGAAGCCCTTGCGCTCGGCGTACTTGAGGTACTGGCGCAGCAGCATGCTGGCCCAGTCGCAGGCCTCGGTGCCTCCGGCGCCGGCCTGGATGTCCACAAAGCAGTTCAGCGGGTCGGCCTCGTTGCTGAACATGCGGCGGAACTCCAGTTCCTCGATCAGCGGCTTGAGCTTGGCGGTTTCGGCCTCGATGGTCAGGAGGCCGGGCTCATCGCCTTCCTCCTTGCTCATCTCGTACAGCTCGACGTTGTCGGCCAGCTCGCGCGTGAGCTTGTCCAGTGTGACGACCACGCTGGAGAGCGACTTTTGTTCCTTGCCCAGCTCCTGGGCCTTCTTCGGGTCGTTCCAGACCGCCGGGTCTTCCAGCGAGGCGTTTACCGTGCGCAGGCGTTCGAATTTGGCATCGAAGTCAAAGATACCTCCGTAACTCTTGCGTGCGCAGAGCCAGGTCGTCGAGGGTGGTGCCGATGAGGTTGATGCGTTCTGCGTCCATGGTTCTTGTCCTGCGTGTTCTGTGGAATAACCCGCGATTTTCTCATGGGACAAGCAAGCCGCCCCGGCAAAGCCCTGCGATGGGCT
The DNA here is from genome assembly GCF_003852545.1 of Acidovorax sp. FJL06. GTDB lineage: Bacteria > Pseudomonadota > Gammaproteobacteria > Burkholderiales > Burkholderiaceae_C > Acidovorax. The sequence continues at coordinate 98,610 of NZ_QAJR01000034.1, read as the reverse complement.
GCGGCGCATGCATGCCCGGGCTGGCGAGCGCCCGGCGGTGGTGCGTAAAAATCAAAAATGATAGCTGCTTGCGCTTATCCAGAAAGCGCTGTGGGCTGTTTTCTCAAATCCGCTTCAGGGCTGCTCCAGAAACTCCTCGATCAGGCGTGCCACCTGGGCCGGCTGGTCGTGGTGCAGCATGTGCGCTGCATCGTGCACCACGGCCGTGCGGCAGTTGCGCACATGGGTCAGGCGCTGGTGGTACTCCGCCAGGCTGTAGCGGCCTTTCCACCACTGGCCCAGGCTGTCGTCGCTGGCCTCCACGGCCAGCACGGGGGCGGTGATGTTTTTGTACAGCTCCAGCGCCTCGTCCAGGCGGTACAGCTGGGCGCTGGTGATCTTGTGGGCCGGGTCGCCCAGGATCTCCCACTGGCCCTGTGCGTTGGGCCGCGCCCAGTGGCCGGCCAGCCACCGGGCCTTGTCTTCGGACAGGCGCGGGTTGGTTTTCATCAGGCGGCGGGCCACGCCCTCCTGGCTGTCGTAGCCCTTGAGGGCCATGTCGCCGGTGTGCAACTGCTTGAGCTCGTCGATCCACTGCCCATAGCGCTTGGGCGCCTGATCGGGCTGTGTGGCGGGCATGCCAAAGCCCTCCAGGTTCACCAGGCGGCGGATGCGCTGCGGCCGCACGCCCGCGTACATCATGGCCACGTTGCCGCCCATGCTGTGGCCCACGAGGTCGATGGCTTCGTCGGGGGCGTAGTGGTCCAGCAGCAGGTCCAGGTCGGCCAGGTAGTCGGCAAACACGTAGTGGTCCACTGGCGCGCCGGTGGTCAGGCCAAAGCCGCGCCAGTCGGGCGCGAGGATGCGGCGCTCACGCTGCAGCGCGTCCACCGTGAACTGGTAAGACGCGCCCACGTCCATCCAGCCGTGCAGCAACACCAGCGTGGGCAGCGGGCTGGTGTCGGGCCCCCAGTGGCGGACGTGGTAGTTCAGGTGGCGCAGGGCCAGCGTGCTGCTGCGCGAGGGTTGGAGGGCTTGGTACATGGGGTCTCAGGAAGAGGGGGCAGGGCCGCCCGCCGAGGGGTTCGGCAGGGCCTTTGGGCTGTAGGGGCCGGGTGGGCGGAATGTTACGCCGGCCACCACGGCGCTGCAGGCGCAGGGCTGTCGCGCAGGTGGCACGGGGCGGGCCGCCTTCCGGCAGATGAGGGCAGCGGGGTCAGACCAGCGTGCCCCGCCAGCGTCCGTCCTTCACGCGCTCGATCAGCAGGCGCTTGACGATGTCGTATGCGGCCTTGGCGGGGCGGCGCAGGGGCCGGTCGATGGGGTGGGCAATGGCAATGACGCGGTGCAGTTCGGGGTTCACGAACTTCTGGATCGCAAACTCTCCGATGGAAAAATGGTCCACCGCAGAAGGCCAGTTGGAGACAGTGGCCGCCAGGCCCGAGCGCACCACGCCGATGATGGTGCCCACGGTCTGCTGTTCGTAGCGCACATGCAAGGCAATGCCCTGCTCGGCCGCCACACGTTCGACATAGCGCCTCAGGTGCATGGTGCGGGGGCCCATCACCAGGGGCAGGCCCGCCAGGCTGGACAGGTCGATTTCGGTGGGGGCGCGTTTCCTTCCTTCGGTCACGGTCACCAGGTAGAGCCATTCGTGGAAGATGGGTTCGGCCTCGATGCCCTGCACCTCCTCTGCATTGGGCAGCACCCCGAAGTCCACCAGGCCTGCGCTCAGCACCTGGCTGGTGATCGTGCTGATGGTGTCCTGCACATGCAGTTCCACCTTGGGAATCTCGATCTTGCAGGTCTTGATGACATCGGCCAGGAACTGCGTGCCACAGGTGGCGGGCAAGGCGATCGAGACACGCCCCTCCGGTTCTTGCTGGATGCCCTTCACGGCGTTTCCCAGGCCATTGACGCTGTCCAGGAGATCCCGGGCCGCCTGGTAGACCTTCAGTCCGGCCTCGGTGGGGATGATCCCGGTGGAGGTGCGGATCAGCAGCTGCGCATCGATGGCCTCTTCGAGCTGGGCGACCTGGCGGCTCAGCGAGGGCTGGGCCACATGCAGGATCGACGCGGCGGAGGTGAAGCCCTTTTGCTCCACGACGCACACGAAATAGCGCATTTGCCGCAGGGAGATGATCGACTCAAGGGAGGCCATGTTTCGAGGTGGGCGTGGTGCTGTGTGGTGTGGGTGGGCGAAATCATAGGGGAGTTGCCGGGTCCGTGGGGCTGCGTTTTTCCGCATGCCCAGCCATGGCCCCCGTGCCATGCGCCCCATGCCCGGGCCGCATGGCGCGGATTCGGATTTGGTATTGGGCAGCGCCCGGTGAAGTCTAGATACTGAGGACAAGCAAAGCAGAAACAGCAAGACTTTTCACAGGAGACATCACGTGGAACTGGGTTCAATCACTACCCGTGCCGCTCGCTACTGGCCCGATCAGACCGCCTTGGTCGACGCCCGCAAGCGCATCAGTTTTTCCGAACTGGAACAGCGTGCCAACCAGGTGGCCTATGCCCTGATTCAGGCCGGGGTGGTTCCCGGGGACCGCGTGGCGGTCCAGGCTTGGAACCGCACCGAACTGGTGGAGGCCGAAGTGGCCTGCTACAAGGCGGCCTGCGTCAAGGTGCCTATCAATTCCCGCCTGAGCACCGACGAGGCCCTGCACATGCTGCGGGATTCGGGGGCCAAGGTGCTGATCGCTGGCGGCGAGCACGCCAAGGCCGTCCAGGCCCGCATGGCCGAAGTGCCCACGCTGCTGCGTGTGGTCGATATGGACGAAGGCTACGAGGCCTGGATCGCCGGCCAGCCCACGGCAGGGGCCCAGCGGACCACGCAGGGCGACGATGTGGCGGTGCTGCACTACACCTCGGGCAGCTCTGGTGTGCTCAAGGCGGCGATGCAGACCTTTGGCAACCGGCAGGCCATGCTGCGCAAGTTCCTCATGAGCCCCATGCGCCGAGCCATGCCGGGCGACGTGCAGGCCCATGTGGGCCCCATCACGCACGCCAGTGGCATGAACCTGATGTATCTCATGTACTGCGGCGCGGCCAGCCTGCTGCTGGGGCGGTTCGAGGAAACCGAACTGCTGCAGACCATAGAGCGCGAACGCGTGACGCGCCTGTTCATGGTGCCGACCATGATCAACCGCATCGTCAACCACCCGAATATCCAGGACTACGACCTGGGCTCGCTGCGCCTGGTGCTCTACGGCGCCGCGCCCATGGCCCCCGCGCTGGTGGAAAAAGCCATTGCCTTGTTCGGGCCCATCCTGGTGCAGGGCTACGGTGCCGGCGAAACCAACTCCATGGTCACGATCCTCACCGAGCAAGACCACGTGGATGCGCTTGCGCACAACCCGAAGCGCCTGGCGTCGTGTGGCCGCTGCTATGCCGAAACCGAGGTGCGCGTGGTCAACGATGCGGGCCAGGACGTGCAGCCGGGCGAGGTGGGTGAAATCATCGTGCGCGGCGAGGACATCATGAAGGGCTACTGGAACGCGCCGGAGCTCACCGCCGAAGCCATTGTGGATGGCTACTACCGCACGGGCGACCTGGCCATGGTCGACCAGGAGAGCTACATCTACATCGTGGACCGCAAGAAGGAAATGATCATCTGCGGCGGCTTCAACATCTACCCGGCCGAGATCGAGCAGGTGCTGTTCGCCCACCCCGCCATCTATGAGGCCGCCGCCGTGGGCATCCCGGACGAGGAATGGGGTGAGCAGATCAAGGCAGTGGTGGTGCTCAAGCCCGGCCACCAGGCCTCGGCACAGGACATCCTGGCCTTTTGCACTGAGCGGCTGCCCGGCTTCAAGCGGCCCCGGTCCGTTGATTTCATCCAGGAACTGCCCAAAAATCCCAACGGCAAGATCGTGCGCCGACTGGTGCGCGAACCCTTCTGGGCTGGCAAGGAGCGCCGCGTATGAGCCACTTTACCGTCACCGAAACCCAGGTCCAGGAGACCATGGCCGCCATCGGCCGCTACATCCAGGACGAGCTGCTGCCCTTCGAGAAGGCGCATGGCATTTCCTGGGAGGGGCAGCCCGGCAAGGACCTGCTCCAGCAGGTCTGGCAACGTTCGGCCGCATTGGGCTTCTACGGCCTGATGCTGCCCGTCGAGCAAGGCGGCGCCGGCTTCAGCGCCGAGCAGATGTGCCGCGTCAAGACCTTCGTGGCCGGCTCGGGGGCCGTGCTGGCCCAGCATGTGCTGGGCGAGCTCAGCGGGCCGCCGCGCGTGGGCTACCTGTTCAAGGTGGCGACGCCAGACCAGATCGAGCGCTTTCTGCGCCCCATCAGCGACGCCAGGATGGCCGTGTGCTTTGCGATGACCGAGGAGCAGGCCGGCTCGGACGCAGCGGCGATCCAGGCGCGTGCCGTGCACGGCCACGACGCGCAGGGCGAGCATTACCTGCTCACCGGCCACAAGCGCTTTATCTCGGGCGCACCGTATGCGGACGTGGCCATCGTGCTGGCCGTCACCGACCCGGCGGCTGGTGCCCGTGGTATTTCCGCCTTTTTCGTGGACATGCACGACCCCGGCATGCAGGTCGTTTGCGACTACGTGGCCATGCACGGCCAGGCCAGCCATGCCGACCTGCACATGCAGGACCTGCGTGTGCCGGCCGCCAACCGCATCGGCGCCGAGGGCGAGGGCTTCAAGCTGGGCATCGGGCGCATCAACTTCAACCGCCTGCTGCACTGCGCCACCATCATCGGCTTTGCCGAGCTGGCCTTGCGCCTGTCGGTGCAGCGCGCCAACCAGCGCACCCAGTTTGGCAAGCCCATCGGCCAGTTCCAGGCCATCGCCCACATGCTGGCCAACATGGCCACCGAGCTGCAGGCAGCACGCGCCATGACGCTCGATGCTGCGCGCCAGCTCGATGCCGGTGCCCCCCTGCGCATGGAGGCTTCGATGTGCAAGCTGTTCGTGTCCGAGGCGGCCTTCCGCATTGCCGACCAGGCGGTGCAGATCCATGGCGGCACGGGCCTGATCCGCGGCAACCCGGTGGAATGGCTGTTCCGCATGCTGCGCATGATGCGCATCCTGACCGGCACCAGCGAGATCCTGCGCAACACCGTGGCCAAAGAACTGCTGGAGTCTGATCGTGGAGCCTGATATGTCCGCCCACGCCGCGTGGAACAGCCCCAGGCCGCTCGCCGGCTGCCGGGTGCTCGACCTGTCGCTGTTGCTGCCGGGGCCCTACTGCACCTGGTTGCTGGCCTGCTTTGGCGCCGAGGTCATCAAGGTCGAGCCGCCCACCGGGGACCCGGTGCGGCGCATGAACCCGGCCTTGTTTGCCATGCTCAACCGGGGCAAGCAGTCGGTGGTGCTCGACCTCAAGCAGGCGCAGGGGCGCGAGGCATTGCTGGCCATGGTGGCCGAGGCCGACATCCTGGTCGAGGGCTTCCGGCCGGGCGCTCTGGAGCGCCTGGGCCTGTCGGTGCAGACCTTGATGGAGGTGCAGCCGCGCCTGGTGGTGGGCTCCATCTCGGGCTTTGGCTGGACCGGCCCCTACCGTGACCACCCTGGGCACGACATCGGCTTTCTGTCGCTGGCCGGCTACTTCGCCGTGCCCTCGCAGCTCGACCACCAGCTGGTGCGCCCGCAGATCCGCCTGGCGGACATGGTGGCGGGCCAGTCGGCCGCCCTGGCCCTGGCCATGGCCCGGGCCCAGGTGCAGCAGACGGGCAAGGGCTGCCATGTAGACGCCTCCATCTACGACGCCACCATGGGCTGGACGGCGCCGATGATGCTGGGCTCGCCGGCGGACAAGGCCCCGGCCGAGCTGGCCCATGTGATGGCCGACAGCGCTCTTTACCGCACCGCCGATGGTCGCCACCTGTGCATTGCCACGCTGGAAGACAAGTTCTGGACCAACTTTGCACAAGCCGTCAGCGACCTGGCCCCGGCCCTGGGCGATGCGCGCTGGCACACCCGCCAAGGGCGCGACCAGCACAAACAGGCCCTGGCCGAGGCTTTGGCGCAGGCCATTGCCACGCAGCCCCTGTCGGTGTGGATGGACCGGCTGCAGGGCGTGGACACGGCGGTAGAACCGGTCTACACCGGCCGCGAGGCGCTGGAGGACCCCCATGCCCAGGCCCGGGGCTTCTTCACGCAGCGCACCGCAGACGACGGGCAGCCCGAGCTCTTTTTTCCGGCCATGTTCGACGGCCACAAGCACCCGCCGCTGGGGCCGGCTCCGGCCCTGGGCCAGGGCCCGGCCGAACGGTTTACCAAACCACTTTCCTGACGATCCGAGGAGGCATCGCCCATGAGCACCGCCATCAACCGCTATACCCGGCATTACATCAACGGCCAGTGGGTCGAGAGCACGGGGGCCGAGTCGTTCGAGTCCTTCAACCCTGCCACGGGCCAGCCGCTGTCGCACACGCGGTTTGGCAGCGAAGCCGATGCCGATGCTGCCGTGCAGGCAGCACAAACCGCCCAGGCCGCTCTGGCGCTGACCACGCGCCAGGAGCGCCTGGACATGCTGCAGCGCATTGCCGCCAGCTACAGCAAGCACCAGGCCGCGTTGGTGGACGCCGTGCAGCAAAGCCTGGGCGCACCGCGCATGCTGTGCGAGCGCCTGCAGGTGCCGGCCGGTCTGATGCAGGTGCAGGCCTGGAGCCGCGTGCTGGCGGATTTCCCGTTCGAGGAGCAGCGGGGCCCGCATCTGCTGCTGCAGCAGCCCGTGGGCGTGAGCCTGTGCATCACCTCGTGGAACTGGCCGCTCAACGGCCCCATGGGCGTGCTGCTGCCCGCGCTGGCCGCCGGCTGCGCCACGGTCTGGAAGCCCAGCGAGCACGCTTCGGCCACCGCCGTGCTGCTGGCCCAGGTCATGCACGACGCCGGCCTGCCGCCCGGTGCCTTCAACATGGTGCTGGGCAACGGCCATGTGGTGGGCCGGCGCCTGGTGGGCGACCCCGCCGTGGCCATGGTGTCCTTCACGGGCTCGGTGGCGGCGGGCAATGCGATTGGCCAGGCCTCGGTGGCCCAGTCCAAGCGCGTGGTGCTGGAGCTGGGCGGCAAGTCGCCCTTCATCGTGCTGCCCGATGCGGACCTGCCCGCTGCCGTGAAGGCCTGCATGACCGGACTGCTGCGCAACAGCGGGCAGTCCTGCAACGCCCCGGCGCGCCTGCTGGTGCCGCGCGAGCGTCTGGCCGAGGCCGAGGCTGTGGCGGCAGCCGTCGCCAACCACCTCGTGATTGGTGACCCGGCCGAGCCAGGCACCCAGATGGGGCCCCTGGGCAACGAGATGCATTACCAGACCGTGCAGCGCTTTATCGAGCATGGCCTGCGCGATGGCGCCCACCTTGTCGCTGGCGGCACCGGCCATCCGCAGGGGCTGGAAGCGGGCTGCTATGCCCGCCCCACCGTGTTCAGCCGCGTGCCCGACGATGCGTTCATCGTCCAGGAAGAAGCGTTTGGCCCGGTGCTCGTGATCCAGGACTATGGCGACGTGGACGAGGCCGTCGAACTGGCCAACCGCAGCGAGTTCGGCCTGTCGGCCTATGTGGTGGGTGGGGCGGAACAGGCCCGGCAGGTGGCCCGCCGACTGCAGGCCGGCATGGTGCACATCAACGGCGCCGAAATGGACCTGGGCATGCCGTTTGGCGGCGTCAAGCACTCGGGCCTGGGCCGCAAATTCGGGCCTGAAGGCCTGAAGGCCTACCTCGAACCGCAATCCATTCTGGTGCCCGCTGCGGCCTGACTGCCATGAATACGCGCCGTTCCCTGTTGCAAGCGCTGGGCCTGGCCTGCCTGGCTTGGCTGGCACCTGCCACTGCCAGCGCTCAGCCGGCCGATGCCGGTCGGGCCATCCGCTGGATCGTTCCGTACCAGGCCGGCTCGTCGCCGGACATCCATTGCCGCATCGTTGGCGAAGCGCTGTCCAAGGTGCTGGAGCAGCCGATCGTGATCGACAACAAGCCCGGCGCAGCGGGCAACTTGGGCGCCCAGCTCGCCCGCCGTGCGCCGGCCGATGGCAGCACCTGGCTCTATTCGGGCTCGCCGCTGGCGGCCAACATGCGGATCTACAAGGCGCCGGGCTATGACGCGATGAAGGACTTCGTTCATGTGTCCATGATCGCCAGCTCCGATGCCGTGCTGGTGGTGGATGCCCGCTCCGACATCCGCAGCGTGGCCGATCTGCTGCAGCGCCTGCGTGCCAAGCCGGGCGCCGCCAGCTACGGCTCGGGCGGCAGCGGCACGCCCTCGCACTTGGCGGCCGAATGGCTGCTGCAGGCCGCCCATGTCCAGGCCGTGCATGTGCCCTACAAGGGCGCCGCGGCGACTGTCATGGCCGTGCTGGCGGGCGAGATTCAGTTTTCATTGCCCATCGTGGGCGTGGCCGCACCGCAGGTGCAGGCCGGCCGGCTGCGCGCCCTGGCCGTGACCGGCGCGCAGCGCAACCCGCGCCTGCCGACCGTGCCGACGCTGGTCGAGAGCGGATTTCCAGACATCACGGTGGTTTCATTCGGTGGCCTCTCGGTGCCTGCGGGCACACCGGCACCGGTGGTGCAGCGCATCGAAGCCGCCATGCGACTGGTGCTGGCCCTGCCGGCCGTGCGCGAAAAAATCGAGGCCACCGGGTCCGAAGTGGCCAGCGGCGGTAGCCAGGCCTTTACCGCTGCGCTGGCCGCAGAAGTACCCGCCACCGAACGCATGATGCGCGCCGCCGCGCTCGAGGCCCAGTGAATTCTTTGCGCAAGACGACATTTTATAAACCACAAGGAGACAAGCCATGAAGACATTCACCGACCGTCGCCAGTTCCTGGCCTCGATGGCCGCCCTGGGCGCAGGCGCCCTGAGCCCGGCGGGCGCCTGGGCGCAGGACGCCTACCCCGCCAAGGGGCCGATCAAGCTCATCGTTCCCTTGCCGGCTGGCGGCGCTGCCGATGCTTCGGCACGGGTGCTGACCTACGCGCTTCAGAACCAGATGAAGCAATCCTTCGTCGTGGACAACCGGCCTGGAGGCAGTTTCGTGATCGCCATGCAGGCCATGGCACAAGCCGCTGCCGATGGCTACACGCTGATGCACATCTACCCCGGCATGATTGCAGCGCAGGTGGCGTTGAAGCGCTTCGACATGCTGAAGTCCCTCACGCCGATTTCGCTGATCGGCTCCATGCCTGCCGTGCTGGTGGCGCCCGCTTCTTCACCGTACAAAACGGTGCAAGACCTGGTGGCCGCTGCCAGGGCCAAGCCTGGCTCGGTGAATTACGGCTCGGTGGGGCCGGGCACCATCGAACACCTGTGGTCGTCCAATTTCAGCAAGCGGCATGGCCTCAATGCCGTCCATGTGCCTTACAAGGGCATGCCGGATGCCACCACGGCACTGATCACCGGGGACATCCAGTACCTGGGGCTGGCCATGGCCTTGACCTTGCAGTTTGTTCAGAAAAACATGGTTCGCCCCCTGGCCGTGATCGACAGCCAGCGGCACCCTTCGATGCCAGACGTTCCCACCCTCAAGGAAGCGGGTTTCGATGATCCGCCCCTGGTTTTTTGGGGTGGAGTGGCGGCACCCAAGGGCACGCCGTCCACCATCGTGGAAAAGCTGCGGGAGCAGATTGCCGTGGCTGTTGCATCGGACGATGTGAAGACGAAATTTGCGGGCATGGGCACCACGCCGCTTTCCAGCCCCACCGTCCAGTCCTTCGAGAACCTGGTGTCTAAAGAACTGGCATGGCTGACAGAAGCCGTCAAAGACGCCAACCTTCAATTGAACTGATACAGCAAATTTCAAAGGTATATCTATGAGCAATCCATACATGGGACATCCCGTCGAAGTGGTGACCAGTGCCCGAGGTGCAGTGGCCAACGCGGCCTATGTGGCGCACGGGCATGCCCTTTCCCGCAAGTTGCACAAGGTCACCGACCGGGTTTACTGCCAGTTGGGCAGTTGCCTGGGCAACTCGACCATGGTGCTGGGTGAGCAGGGGATGATCGTGGTGGACACGGGTGATTGTGTGCAGCAGTCGGCGGAGCAGCTGGAGGACTTCCGCACCGTGACCGACCGTCCAGTCAGTGCGCTGATCTACACGCACAGCCACTATGCGCTGGGGTCTCGCACCTACGTGCCCGCGGGGCAGGACGATGCGCTGCCCATCTACGCCCACAAGGACCTGATGCAGGTGATGTCGCGCGCCTTGGGCGATCTGGCACCCTTCCTGACCCGGCGCGTGGCCATGCAGTTTGGCATGTTCCTGCCGGCGGATGGGCCGGACTCCATGCCCAACCAGGGCCTGGGCGAAACCTTCTTTCCGCTGGATCGCTACCAGCCGCAGCCGGGCTTTGTGCGCCCTAACCGTTGGCTGGACGACGGTCAGAGCGAGCGCATCGACGGTGTGCCGTTCCAGTTCTGGCACCACGCCGGGGACACGGACGACACCCTGCTGACTTGGATGCCCGACGACGGCGTGGTCATCAACAACATCGCCTGGCCCGTGATGTTCAACATCTACACCCTGCGTGGCGAAATGTTCCGCAACCCGGCCCGTCTGCTGCCTGGCCTGGACAAGATCCTGGAGCTGCAGCCGCGCCATCTGGTGGGCGTGCATGGCGTGCCTATCAGCGGCGAGGACGAAGTGCGGCGCGCAGTGACCGAATACCGGGATTGCATCCAGTTCACCTACGACCAGACCGTGCGCGGCATTAACCGCGGCATGTCGCCCGATGAGCTGGTGCGGTTCGTCCAACTGCCCAAGGCGCTGGCCGAAGGGCGGCTGACGGGGCAGTACTACGGCGAGCTGCCGTACTACGTGCGGCAAATCTATACCGGCCTGGTCGGTTGGTTCGGCTCGGACACGGTCGAATTGCACCGGCTGCCTGAGCAGGAGTCGGCCCAACGCTGGTGTGCCCTGGCTGGCGGCACTGGGGCCGTACTGGCTCAGGCGCGACAGGCGCTGGCGAACAAGGAGTACCAGTGGGCGGCTGAGCTCGCCACCCAAGCCCTGCGTGCGGGCGCCTGTGATGCTGAGGCGCGGCAGACCAAGGCCGATGCCCTGCGTGCCATGGGGCAGGTGACCACGGCTTCCAACACCCGGTCGTGGTATCTGACGCAGGCGCGTGAACTGGAAGGGCTGGTCGATACCCGCCAGCCGCCCATCCGCTTTGTGACGGCCGCTACGGTCCGCCAGATGCCGGTGGCCACCTATGTCAATGCCATGCGTTTTCGTGTCGATCCCGCCCTGAGTGCTGAAGGCAGCCGCTGCGTGCACCTCAGCATCGACGCAGCCGATTTCACCCTGAACCTGCGCAATGGCGTGGTTGCGGTCACGCCATGCTTGAGCGGCGGCAAGCCCGATGCCCATGTCTGCATAGGGTTGGCGCAATGGGCCGCGCTGGTTGCTGGCGACGTGGCGGACCTTGCCACGCTGGCATCGGCCGAACTCGCGATCAGCGGAGATCGCAAGCTGGGAGAGGCTGTTTTGGGGGCCTGGTTGCCCGGCACCGGTATTTGACGGAGACAAAACATGACGCACCCACTCGACCGCTACCGTGGTCAAGACATTCCCCTGATGGACGGTCCCCGTGGCGCGCGCGTGGCCGCGTCCACCCTCAAGGCCATCACCGCCACCTTTGCCGTGGCGCCCAAGATGATCGAAGTGGCGCCCAAAATCTGGAACCTGGTGGGTATCGGCATTTCCAGCCGCATGATGATCGAGGCCCCCGAGGGCCTGGTGATCTTCGACACCGGGGACGACCTGGAAGACGGCGAAAAGGCCCTGGCCGAGTTCCGCAAGGTCAGCGACAAGCCGATCAAGGCCATCATCTACAGCCACAACCACTACGCCCATGGCACGCAGGCTTTCCTGCGCGAGGCGCCCGACGCCATCATCATCGGCCACCACGATGTCAACAAGTACCTGACCGAGATCGCCACCGGCTTTGCCTCGGGCGGCGAGTTCCCCGAGGCCATGCCGGCACTGACCGCGCGCTACGAGCGCCAGTTTGCGTTGCACCTGCCCCAGAGCGGCGCGGACACCGGCCTGGGCGCCATCATTCCCCCCGGCAAGGCCAAGGGCACGGCCCTGGCCACGCACCTGGTGCAGGACGGGCAGGAGATGGTGGTGGCCGGACTGCGCATGCAGTTCTTCACAAAGTATTTCTCCGACTCGGAAGACAGCCTGACGACCTGGATTCCCGAACTCGATGCGGTCTACAACAACTTCCTGTGGCCCAGCCTGTTCAACTTCTACACCCTGCGCGGCGATGTGTTCCGCGACCCGACCTCGTGGCGCAACGGTCTGCGCGTGATCCGCGACATTGCACCCAAGTACCTGGTCAACACCCATGCGCTGCCGGTGGTGGGCAAGGACGAAGTCCGCCAGTCGCTGGAGCTGTACATGGACGCGATCAGCTACATGATCGACCAGACCCTGCGCGGCATCAACAAGGGCCTGTCGCCCGACGCCCTGAAGGATTTTGTCCGCCTGCCTGAGGCGCTTGCCGCATTCCCGAACAACGCCGAGATCTACAGCGAATTTTTCTACTTTCCGCTGCACCTGTACCACCATGTCTTTGGCTGGTTCGATGGCGATGCGGCCAGCGTCCACCGCCTGCCGCTGGCCGAGGAGGCCGCGCGCATCGTCAAGGGCTTTGGCGGGGCGGCCACCGTGTTCCAGCAATACCAGGAGGCCATGGCTGCGGGCGATCTGGTCTGGGCGAGCCGGCTGGTGGGCTGGCTGCTGGCCACCGAGCCCGCCAAGGTCGGATACCGTGTGGCTCAGGCGGAAACGCTGCGGCAGATTGCCTACCGCGCTCCGAACACGATTGCGCGCCACTTCTGCTTGACCCAGGCGCTGGAACTGGAAGAAAAGATCGCCCCGGTGCGCTCGGTGCTGCCGAACCTGGAGGCCATTCTCGCGGCGGAGCCCGGTCGCTACGTCAACTTCTTCCGCATCCGCCTGGACCCGGCCAAGGCCGGTGAGCAGCGCCTGCGCCTGCGTGTCGAGATCACCGACAAAGCCCAGTGCCACGGCCTGCAGGTTCGCAATGGCATCTGCGAATACCTGGCGGCACCGGGGGCGGCCGAGGAGGGCGACCTGGTCCTGCGCGTCACCCATGCCGACTGGGCCCGCTTCTACCTGGGGCAGACCAGTGTCCGCGAGCTGTTGGCCACCCAGGGTGCGGTGACGCCTCAGCAGGCGACAGCGGTTGAGCCGTTCCTGGCGCTCTTTGATACAGCTGCACAAGCCTGCGGCGCATGACTCCGATGGAGACCAACCCCATGAATACCGATACCTTTGACTACATCGTGGTGGGCGCAGGCTCTGGCGGCGCCGCCGCCGCGGCCCGCCTGTCCGAGTCCGGCCAGCACAGCGTGCTGCTGCTGGAGGCCGGCCCGCGCGACAAGAACATCTGGACCAAGATCCCTCTCGGCGTGGCCGAGGTGCTGAGCCGAGGCATTTACCTGCGCGACTTCTTCACCGAGCCCGATCCACAACTGCACGACCGCAAGATCTATTGGCCCCGGGGCTGGGCCACGGGCGGGTCGAGCACCGTCAATGGCATGGTGTGGGTGCATGGCACACCGCATCTGTACGACGAGTGGGCTTCTGATGGTTGCCCGGGATGGTCGTATGACGAACTGCGGCCCTGGTTCCGCAAGATCGAGAGCTTCAAGGGTGGTGACTCGGCATACCGGGGTGCCTCGGGCCCCATGACCATCACCGAGTTCCAGTCCAACAATTCGCTGGCTGATGACTTTCTGGACGCCATCGTTGCGGCCAAGGTGGGCCCGCGGGTCAAGGACTACAACGCGGGTGGATTTGGTGGTTCCAGGATGCAGATGAACACCCGCAACGGTGTGCGCTGCAACACCCGCATGGCCTACCTGGACCCAGCCGAGGGCCGTCCCAACCTGACAGTGATGACTGAGACCTTTGCCACGCGCATCCGTTTTGACGGCAAGCGCGCCGTGGGCATCGAGGCCCGCAGCGCTGGGCGCGAGGTGTCGCTGAATGCGCGCAAGGAGATCATCCTGTGTGGCGGTGCCTTCAACACGCCACAGCTGCTGGAGCTTTCAGGGGTGGGCCGCCGCGAGGTGCTGGGCGCGGCCGGCGTGCCTCTGCTGCATGAGCTGCCCATGGTGGGCGAGAACCTCTCCGAGCATGTCTACAGCCCCATCGTCTACCGCACCAAGCCGGGTGTGAGCTGGAACGGCACCTTGAACAGCGCGGTGGGCAAGCTGGGGGCGGGCCTGCGCTATGTCACCCGCCGCGATGGCCCGTTGTCGAGCAACACGATCACGGCGCAGGCCTTTGTGCCCGAGCAAAGCGGTGGTGCCAAAGCCGATGTGAAATTGCAGATTCAGCAGATTTCCACTTCGGGCAACCGGGGCAAGGGCAAGGTGGAGATTGATCAACACGACGGGGTGACCATCGCTTCGTTCCAGATCCGGCCGCATTCGCGCGGGTCGGCCCACATCACCTCGCGGGACCCTGCTGCGAACGCGCGCATGATCTCCAACCACTTCACGGATGCGCGCGACGTTGATGCCTGCCTGACCGCGCTGAAGATGACGCGGCGCATTGCGGCGGCCGGGCCCATGGCCCGGTGGATTGTTGGAGAAGAGCGTCCCGGACCCTCCTGCGGCAGCGATGAGGCGCTGATCGACTACCTGCGCGCCACCGGTGCGACCGCATGGCATCCGGTGGGTACCTGCCGCATTGGCAGCGACGCGGCCCAGTCTGTGGTCGATCCGCATCTGCGTGTGCATGGCCTGCAGGGCTTGCGTATCGCCGATGGGTCGGCCATGCCCACCATCGCCTCCACCAACACCAATGCCATTTGCATCGTGATGGGTGAGCGCGTCGCCGACTTCATCCAGCAGGGCGCCTGAGCGTTACCAGTTCTTCTTTCCTTTGCGCTGTGGCTTGGTTACAGCGCCAGCTTGTTTGTTTGTGAGGATTTCCATGTACCCCCTGTTTCGCAATGCAGGCATCGCGCTGCTTGTCGCCCTGCCCATGTTCGCCCAGGCCCAGGCGACCCCCGATGAGGCCAAGTCCATGCTCTCCAGCATCGTGGCGCAAGCCAAGGCACAAGGGGTTGGCAAGGCGGCCGAGGCCATTAACGCCGGCACCGACGCCACCAAGTGCAAGGAGAAGAAAGGCTTCGGCTGCATGATCGCCACCAGCGCGGCCATGGTGCTGGCCAATGCCAAGAACCAGAAGCTGGTGGGCAATGAGTTCCCTGCCGACTTTGCCGACATCGACGGCACGCCCATCGTCAAGCAGATCGTGGGTCCCATCAATGCGGGCAAGTCGCAGTGGGAGGCGCAGTACAAGTTCGCCGTCGGCAACTCGGCCAAGGCCGTGCCCCAGCACGCCTTCTGCGAAAAGATCGACGCCAAGACCCTGGCGTGCGTCATCCTGCAATAAGCGCCAACAACGCTGCCAACGTTGCCCCCGGCACGCGGCCGGGGGTGTTCCACTTCAACAGAGGCTGCCTATGAAGCTGCTGTATCGGGTTTTGCTGGCCCCCCTGGTGATCACGGTGTTCCTGGTCGTGGTGGGGGCCGTGGGTGTGTGGTCTATTGGTACCCTGAATGCCTCTTTCGGGGCACTGCTGGACGACCATGTGGCTGTGCAGAGTGAACTGGACGACGTGAGAGCCCGCATGCTCGCGCTGAATGCGGCGCTGTACCGGACGGTGCTGCTGTCGGAGAGCCTGGAGCCCAAGGACATCCAGGCGAGCAGCCAGTGGCTGCAGTCCGAGTGCCAGGCCATTGTCCAGATCTTGCGCAGCCTGGACGAGAAGGCCAGGCCTGAGGACCGCCAGGCCCTGGCATCCATCACCGAGACGATTCCCACTTACCAGAAGATGGGGATGTCCGCGCTGGCCAACGCGCAGACCAACATGGCCATGGCCATGCCGATGTTGACAAGCGCCGAGCGGGCCTTTGCCAAAACCTTTGCGGCCCTGAAATCGGTGTCGGATTCGGCCCATGCCGAAGTGGGGCGGCTGCGGGAGGAGACTGGGCAGCTTGCAAACCGGGCCCGGATGATCGCTGTGGCACTGATTGCAGTGGCTGTCGCTCTGGCTGGTGGCGTGGCGTGGTGGGTGGGGCGCGGCATCGTCACGCAGATCCGCCAGGCCATGGTGGTGAGCGAGGCCATTGCCCAGGGCCGGCTGGACATCCCGGTGCCCGACGGTGGCAGCGATGAGCTGGGCCGGTTGCAGGCGTCGCTGCAGGCCACGGTGCGCCGCCTGGCGGAGCTGATTGGCGATATCCTGGAGACCAGCCATTCCATCCATACCGCGGCCAGCGAGATCGCGCATGGCAGCCAGGACCTTTCGAACCGGACCGAGAACGCGGCCAGCAGCCTGCAGGAAACCGCCGCCTCCATCGAGCAGCTGACCGACAACGTGCGCCACAGCGCCACCTCGGCCCACCAGGCCAACCAGCTGGCCAGTTCCGCCACCCAGGTGGCCACCCGCGGTGGCGAGGTGGTGGGCAACGTGGTGACCACCATGGAAGATATCCAGAACAGCTCGCGCAAGATTGCCGACATCATCTCGGTCATCGACGGCATCGCGTTCCAGACCAACATCCTGGCGCTCAACGCTGCGGTGGAGGCGGCCCGTGCCGGCGAACAAGGGCGGGGCTTTGCGGTGGTGGCTGCAGAGGTCCGCGCCCTGGCCCAGCGCTCGGCCTCTGCGGCCAAGGAGATCAAGCAGCTCATCACGGCCTCGGTGGACAGTGTCGTTTCCGGCACGCAACTGGTCGCCAGCGCGGGCGCCACCATGCAGGAAATCGTGGATTCGGTGCACCGGGTCGGCCATGTGATCGAGGCCGTCACGCAGTCGGCATCGGCGCAGAGCTCCAGCCTGTCCGAAGTGAACCAGGCCGTGGGGCATCTGGACCAGATGACGCAGCAGAACGCCGCGCTGGTCGAGCAGTCTGCCGCAGCGTCGGCCAGTCTCAAGGACCAATCCCTGCGCCTGGCCGGCATCGTGAGCCAGTTTCAACTGCCGGCGTCGGTGCATGCCCCCGCACAGCCCCGACTGGCCGCCCCTGCCGGGCCGGCGGGCGGGCGCCAACTGATGGCAACGTGACAGGCCGACTGTTCCCCTTCCTGCGCTGGCCCCGCCCCACCGGCGGCCTGCTGCGCGCCGATCTGCGCGCGGGCATCGTTGTCGGCCTGATGGTGGTGCCGCAGAGCGTGGCCTATGCCGCGCTGGCCGGCATGCCGCCCATCACCGGTGTCTATGCGTCCTTGCTGCCCTCCGTGGTGGCGGCCTTGTTCGGCGCGGCGCCGCGCGTTGCCGTGGGCCCCACGGCCCTGACCTGCCTGCTGGTGTATTCCGCGCTGTCCGGCCTGGCCAGCCCCGGCAGCGCGCACTGGGTGGAGCTGGCCGTCTGGCTGGCGCTGACCACCGGGGCCCTGCAGCTGGTGCTGGGCATGGCCCGGCTGGGGTGGATCATCCGCCTGGTCAACAGCCCGGTGATGATGGCGTTCACCCAGGCGGCGGCGGTGCTCATCATCGGAACGCAGCTGGCCGCCGTGCTGGGGCTGCCGTCCCTGGCGACGGTCTTCGATGGCGCGGCGGCGTGGCACCTGCCATCAACGCTGTTCGGGGTGGGTAGTTTCCTGCTGCTGTGGGCCGCGCGCAAGGCGTGGCCCACCTTTCCCACGGTGCTGGTCGTGGTCCTGGGCAGTGCGGCGATTTCGCATGGGCTGGGCTACGCGCAGGCGGGCGGGGCGGTCATCGGTGAATTGCCACAAGGGTTTCCGGCCCTGCAATGGCCCGCTGTACCGCCGCTGGAAACGCTGGGGCATCTGCTGGCGCCCACGCTCATCATTGCCCTGGTGAGCTTTCTGGAGGTAGCCTCCGCGGCGCGCACGGATCTGGCGGGTGCAGGCGGCTGGCGCAAGGACCAGGAGCTTGTGGGCCAGGGTCTGGCCAAGATCGCGGCGGGCCTGTGCGGCGCCTTTCCTACCAGCGCATCGTTCTCGCGCACGGCGCTCAACATCTTCGCCGGAGCGCGCAGCGCCTGGGCCTCGGTGTTCGCGGTGGGGGTCGTGCTGCTGATGCTGCTGTTCTGTGCGCCCGTCCTGGCCTTGGTGCCCAGGCCGGTGCTGGCGTCCGTGGTGCTGGTGGCGGTGGTGGGCTTGATCAAGCCCCGCCAGTTCCAGGCGCTGTGGCGCTTCTCGCGCGTGGAGGCCTGCATTGCGCTGCTGACCTTTGTGGCCACGATCGCCACCGCGCCCAATCTCTATGGCGGCATCGCGCTGGGCATGCTGCTGTCGCTGGCGCATTTCCATGTGCGCCGCCTGCATCCGCGCGTGGTGGAGGTGGGCCTGCACCCCGACGGCAGCCTGCGCGACCGCCACCACTGGGCCTTGCCGCCGCTGCAGGCCCATACCCATGCCATCCGCTTCGATGCCGCCCTGGACTTCGCCACCTCGGCCGCCTTCGTGGATGCCATCGCACGCCATCTGGACCACCACCCGGACACCCGGCGGGTTTGTCTTTTCGCCGGCTCCATCAACTGGCTGGATGCCACGGGCGCGGAGTCGTTTCTGGCGACCACCCACATGCTGCGCCAGCGCCAGGTTCCGTTCTGCATCTGCGGCCTGAAGACCGTGGTGCTGGCCCAACTGACCACTGCGGGCTGGCAGCCGGAGTCGCATTGGGTTCGCACCTTCAGCACCGAAGCCGAGTTGATGGCCTACTTGCAAAGCGCAGGCGACTGCGCGCAGCCCGCACCGCTCCAGGCGGAGGCACTGGCCGGCACCGTACGGGGTCAGCCGGCGCACGTGGCCAGCCCGGGGCCGGTGCTTTCCCGGTAGCAGCGCATGTGCGGCTTTGGTGGAGCGGCCGGGCCCAGCGGCATTGATCTGCGCGCTGCGGTGGCAAACACCCTGTTCGGCCAGGTGGGGGCTGAGGCGCTGGACTGGGTCACCCGCCGGGCCGTGATCGAGCGCTACAAGTCCCCCTCGGTGCTGAGCCCTGCTGGGCAATTGCCACGCCATGTGCGCCTGGTGCTGCGGGGCAGTGTGGACCTGGTCAGCCGCAGTGCGGCGGGCAAGGAGGTCGTTGTCAGCTCTCTGGGACCGGGCCATTGGGCGGGCTGGATGCAGGTGTTCACGCCGCAGCCCCCGCGCTTTGACACCTGCTGCAGCGCGAACAGCCAGTTGGCGGCGCTTGGTGTGGGCGACTTGCGCACCTGCTGCGAACAGTTTCCCCAGCTGTACCCGCTCATCATCGGTGAGGTGGGGGCGCGCATGCAGTTGCTGACGGAGTGGGCGGGCCAGTCGGTGCTGGTTGCGCCCGAGCATCGCATGGCCAAGCTGATTGGCCTGCTGGCGCGCGAGCAGGGCCTGGTGAGCGGCCGGGCGGTGCTCGTGGTCACCCAGGCCCGCCTGGCCGGACTGGCGTGCTGCTCACGCCAGTCGGCCAACCTGCTGGTGGGGGCCCTGGAGCGCAAGGGCTTGGTGCGCATGGCCTATGGCCGCTGTGAAATCGCCGACCTGCAGCGCCTGGCTGAGTTTGCTGATCTTTAATCTGCAGTGCTGCGTGGGCATGCAGCATCGCAAACCGGGTCTGCGACTGCTAGTCGGACCTTTGTACGCCAGGCGGGGCAGTCCTGTCAGCGGGATTCGGTCGGTACGGGCGCAACCTCGGGCTTGTACAGGCTCACGCAGTTGCGTCCGGCCTGCTTGGAGGCGTAAAGCAGCTCATCGGCCATGCGCACCATGGTGCCGGGCGCCACACCTTCGCGCAGGGGCATCACGCCCACGCTGATGGTCAACTTGACGACGGTCACACCATCGTCCAGCAGGGTATCGGCATTTTCTACCGCCTTGCGCAGACGCTCCAGCAGGATGCCTGCGTGCTCCGGCGAGATCTGCGGCAGGATCAGGCCAAACTCTTCGCCGCCATAGCGGCACAGATAGTCCGAGCCGCGCAGCATGTTGTTGAGCAGTGTGGCCAAGGCGCGCAGCACGCGGTCTCCGGCGACATGGCCATAGGTGTCATTGATCGTCTTGAAGTGGTCAATGTCGATCATGGCCAGGGCCAGCGGGCGGTTGTGGCGCCGTGCGGTGACCACTTCCTGCGAAATCTGCTCGTCGAAGAACTTGCGGTTGAACAGCCCGGTGAGCGCGTCGCGCCGGTTGGACTCTTCCAGATCCAGCGCCTGGTCCAGCGACAGGTCCAGCAGGCGCTTGGCTTCGGCCAGTTCGGTCACATCGTGGATGGCGATGCAGGCGCCTTCCACCAGGCCTGCGGCGTCGCGCACCGGGAAGATGGCGGCGTCCTGGTACATGTGGTCGGTCTCCAGCGACAGCATGTTGGAGGCCTTGAAGCGAAACAAATAGGGCCTTTGCTGCCATGAGCTGAACGAGGCGGAGCGCAGCACCAGGCAACTGCGGATTTTCTTCTCCAGCCAGTTGCGGTTGAGTTCTGGAAAGACATCGAACAGGTTTTTGCCCAGGATGTCTTCGGCTCGCAGGTTGCTGTTGAGCTCCATGAACCGGTTCCACATGATGACCGTGAAGCGCCGGTCGACCACGACGATGCCCACGGTCAACAGGTTGTCGACGATGTCAGTGGCATCCAGGCTGGCGTTTTGCAAAGACTTCATGACCAGGGCACCCATCAGATGCGCTTGGCCAGGGCTTGCTTGAGCGCAGGCAGGCAGTTTTGCTGCACGGTCACCATCAGCTCGAAGGGGACCTCATGGCCCTCCAGGTGGAAGACGATGTCGATCAGCAGCATCTGCCCGGCCAGCGTCTCCAATTCGCCAAACAGATGCCAATCGGCTTCGCTGGTGGGCACGTCGAAGGCCATCACGCGCGGCGGGCGCAGGCCGGTGCGCAACTCCAGCAAGGTGCTGATTTCCTGCACGCAGGTGCTGGCCAGGGCATTGCCCAATTCCAGCAACAGTTCCTCGCGCTGGCGCCGGCCATCGCCCGCACGGTCGTCAAAACCCAGCACCTGGCGCAGCGCCGCATAGCTGGCGGGGCCGTAGACCACGGCGATGGTGCCGGCGAACTCGCCAAAGAACTCCTGCTCCAGCACACTGATGCGCTCGTAGGTGTGCATCAGCCGGGCGCGGGTTTCGCGCAGGTCCTCGGCGCTGACGGCGCGGATCTCGGGAACGCGCAGGTTCACGAAACCGGCAAACGCCTCGGCCAGCGTGGCGCCCGCCTTGCCCATGGCGATGTTGACCATCTCACCCAGGACGTCGCGCTCGTCTTCGTTGAAAAGTTCTTCACTCATGGATGGCTCCCAGCTGGGTCAGCATGGCGCGCAGGGCCTCGATCTTGATGGGCTTTTCGATGAAGCCGGTGGCGCCCAGCGAAGCCACGCGCTCCTTGGCCAGGCGCTGGATGTCGGCACTGACCACGATGACGCGTCCATGGAGGTGCTTGCTGCGCATCTGGGCCAGCACGTCGAAGCCACTGATCCCTGGCATGGTCAGATCCAGCAGCACGACATCGACACGCTGGCTGCCCAGAATATCCAGCGCCACTTCACCACTGTCGGCTTCCAGGCATGTCACGTTCTCGCCCGTCAACTCCCGCACCATGGCGAGATTGATCTTGCGGGAACTTTTTGAGTCATCAACGACGAGGATGGAGGAAATCATACGCAGCACAATCTTGAAATAATTCTGAACACATTGCGTTACGATCATCGCACAGCGAACCGTGGGCTCGCAACGGAGCCACGGCCCGGGCAGGCAGGGCGGTTATCGTGAGCGCAAGGGTGCGCGTAAGCTATTGCCGCTGGGCTCAGTCCTGGCCCAGCAGCGCGCCTTTGACGGCAGCATCCAGCGGCGCCGCCCCTATCCACATGGCCACGTAGCCCTGAAACAGTTCGGGTGAAGGCAACGGGTCCAGGAGCTGGCGCCCTTGCATCGAGACCACGCTGCCCACGCCCGGCACCCAATCCACGGTCATCTGGTCGCCCGGTGCGATGCGCTTGACCGACGCCAGGGCGTCGCTCAGGCGCATCAGGCTGGGGATCAACAGGGAGCGCGAACTCTTGGGCAGGTTGTCCTCGATGCCCCGTGACAGGTTCTTGTACGGAATGCCCCCCGGAAACTCCCGCAGGTAGGTGACGACAAAGCGTTTGGGGCCGGGCATGGACAGGAACTCTTCCATGCTGGAAAAGCGCTTGAGCGCATACACCTGCGTCACCGTGATCTTGTTGTTGCCCGCCATGCGCAGGCCGGCACCGTTGAGCGTGAGCGCGGGGGCGTTTGCAACCTGTGCCGTGGGCTCAATCTTCACGCCCCCCAGCTCCGCCGGCGCAGCCCAGGTGGCTGCTGCCCAACACATTGCCGATATTCCTGCGATCCATGCTTTCATGACCATCCTTTGCTTGTTGCGAGGCACGCCTTCACTTTCACTTTCAGTTCCGTATGGCGCAGCGCTGCATGCTAGGGACGGGTGGCTATCCGCAATGTCTGAATTCCGACATTTGCACGGCTCACCGCCGCAGGATTACCCTGAGTTCGTGCACAACGGGCCTTGCCGATCCAACGGGTCGCAGGTTCTCAGGGATAACCCGACAGGCCGCGCGACTGATGTTCCGCATCAAAAACAATGATTGGCCGCCGCCGCACGGGCCACCTACATTGCATGCACCAGAACATAAGGAGACATCCATGCAGCGCATTCTTTGTGCGGGGGCCCTGGCCGCCGGTTTGTTGTGTGCAGTGCAGGGCGCGCAGGCGGGCACCGTGACGGTGCTCACCTCCTTTCCCAAGGAGCTGACCACGGCCTACCAGAAGGCCTTCGAGGCCAAGAACCCGGGCATCAAGGTCGAGATCCTGAACAAGAACACCACGGCGGCGATTGCCTATGTGCGCGAGCTGCCTGAAGGCCAGCGGCCCGACATCATGTGGGCGTCGGCCCCCGATGCCTTCGAGGTGCTGGCCCGCAACAAGCTTCTGCAGGCCGCGCCGGACACCCGCAACCCCATCGCTCCGGCCAAGATCGGTGCCTACCCGCTCAACGACCCGCAGGGCCTGTACTACGGCCAGGCGCTGGCGGGCTACGGCATCATGTGGAACACCCGCTACCTGCAGGCCCACAAGCTGCCGGCGCCCAAGGAGTGGAGCGACCTCACGCGGGCCGAGTACTTTGGCCACGTGGCCATTTCCTCCCCATCGCGCTCGGGCACGACCCAGCTCACGGTCGAGACCATCTTGCAGGGCGAGGGCTGGGACAAGGGCTGGTCGCAGCTGCTGGCCATGATGGGCAATGCCGCTGCTGTCACCGACCGCAGCTTCGCGGTGCCCGATGGCGTGAACAACGGCCAGTACGGCATCGGCATCGTGATCGACTTCTTTGGCCTGGCCGGCAAGTATTCGGGCTTTCCGGTGGACTTTACCTACCCGGCCATGACGGCGGTGGTGCCGGCCAGCATCGGGTTGATCGCAGGCGGCAAGAACACCGAGGAGGCGCGCAAGTTCATGGCCTTCAGCATGTCCACCGAGGGCCAGCAATTGCTGTTCGATCCCAAGATCAGCCGCTTGCCCATCCTGCCCTACAGCAGCCTGAAGGCGCCTGCGGGCTACCCTGTGCCGCAGGAAGTGGCGCAGCGCGCCAAGGTGCAGTTCGATGCGGAGCTGTCCGAAAACCGCTACCAGGTGGTCACCAGCCTGTTTGACCAGATGGTGACCTTCCGCCTCAAGGAGCTGCAGGCCGCCACGCGTGCCATCCACGAGGCGGCCAAGGCGCTCAAGGCCAAGCCCAATGCGCGTGGCAATGAGCTGCTGGTGCAGGCGCGGTCTGTGGCCTATTCGCCGCTGGTGGGGGAGGCCAACGTGAAGAACGAAGAGTTCCTGGACCTCTTCCGCAAGAACCGCCGCGAAGTGGCGGTGTCCAAGCAACTCACCGGCCTGGAGCAAGTCTGGGCCGACAAGGCACGCGGCAACTACGAGCGTGCACTGCAGCTTGCCAACGAGGCGCGCAGCCTGGCGAAATAAAAAACCCATGCCGCCGCGCCAGAGGGCGCGGCCGGCACCTGCGGAGAAACCACCATGTCAGCTACTACCACGCAGCCCGGCGCCGCCGGCCTGCCCACGGCGGGCTTGCGCCCGTGGCACGCGCTTTCGGGCCTTGGCCCCTGGGCGGCGTTCCTTCTCATCCTGGCCTTTTTGCTGTGCTTCCTGATCGTGCCCGTGGGCATGGTCATCTACACGGCCTTCGTCAATGAATCAGGGGGGCTCACGCTGGGGCACTTCGGCAACTTCTTTGCCCAGTCGGTGTTCCGCGAGTCGTTCTTCAACAGCCTCATCGTGTCGCTGGCCAGCGTGTTCTTCGCCAGCGTCATCGCGATTCCGCTGGCCTACCTCACGGTGCGCTTCGAGTTCCGCGGTGCGCTGCTGATCCAGACGCTGGGCGTGCTGCCGCTCATCATGCCGCCCTTCGTGGGCGCCGTGGCGCTGCAGCTCATCTTCGGGCGCAGCGGCTCGATGAACCTGCTGCTGAACGACTGGTTCGGCTTCACCATCCCCATCATGGACGGGCTGGTCGGCGTGACCTTTGTCGAGAGCATTCACTACTTCCCGTTCATCCTGCTGAATCTGGTGGCCTCGATGCGCAACATCGATGGCGCCATGGAAGAGTCGGCCCTGAACCTGGGCGCGCGCGGCTGGCGGCTGTTCCGGCGCGTGATCTTCCCGCTGGCCATGCCGGGCTACCTGGCGGGGGCTGCGCTGGTGTTCGTGAAGGTGTTCGACGACCTGGGTACGCCGCTGGTGATGGGCGTGACCAACATGCTCGCGCCCCAGGCCTACCTGCGCATCACCTCGGTGGGCATCGACGACCCGCTGGGCTACGTGATTAGCGTGATCATGATCGGCTTCTCGATCTTGGCGCTGTGGATGGCCGCCCGCGTGATGAAGGGCAAGGACTACGCCACCATGCAAAAGGGCGGCAATTCGCTGCAGAAGCGGGAGCTGACCGGTTGGGAGTCGGTGCTGGCCTACGGCTGGATCCTGTTCGTGCTGTTCGTCACCCTGGCGCCGCACCTGGGCATTTTGCTGATGTCGTTCTCCAAGGTCTGGAGCTTCTCGGTGCTGCCCGATTCCTACACGCTGGAGCATTACGCCACCGTGTTCCACGATGCCGGCGGCATGATCGGCAACACCTTGCTGTACTGCGTGATGGCGGCGGGCCTGGATGTGGTGATCGGCACGGCCATCGCCTACCTTATCCTGCGCACCCAGCTGCCGGCCCGCCAGTGGCTGGACTACCTGGCCTCGGCCGCGCTGGCCATCCCCGGCCTGGTGCTGGCCATCGGCTACCTGCGTTTGTTCAAGGGGGTGAACCTGCCCTTTACCGACACGCCCATGATCACCACCTGGGTGCTCATCATGCTGGCCTATGCGGTGCGGCGCCTGCCCTATGCGCTGCGCTCGTGCATGGCCGCGCTGCAGCAGGTGCATGTGTCGCTGGAAGAGGCCGCGCAAAGCCTGGGCGCCAGCAAGCTGTCCACCATCCGGCGCGTGATGGTGCCGCTGATGGCGGGCGGCATCCTTGCGGGCTTCGTCACCAGCTTCATCACGGCGGCCGTGGAACTGTCGGCCACCATCTTGCTGGCATCGGCCCAGAGCCAGGCGCCCATGAGCTACGGCATCTACCTGTACATGCAGAGCATCTCGGGCCGTGGGCCGGGTGCTGCCCTGGGCGTGCTGGCCGTTGTCGTCGTGGGCCTGGGCACGTATTTCTCGCACCGCTTCGTGGAGCGTTCGCGCGTCACCACCAAAACATAAAAGGACCTGCGCAAATAAGAATGCAACAACGGTCTGTGCACCATGGCAGGCCACTTGCCTGAACCTGTTTTGCGTAAGTCATGCATCAAAGGATGAAATCATGCACCTGAACAAAGTCTCCCTCGAATGCCGCCATATCAGCCTGAGCTATGGCACCACCCCCGTGCTGCGCGATGTGAACCTGCGCATCGAGCCGGGTGAATTCTTCGCGCTGCTGGGCCCCTCAGGCTCGGGCAAGTCCACGCTGCTGCGCCTCATCGCGGGCTTCAACCGCCACCAGAACGGCGAGCTGCTGATCGACGGCCAGGACATCAGCACCGTGCCGCCCCATGCGCGCAACGTGGGCATGGTGTTCCAGAACTACGCGCTGTGGCCGCACATGACGGTGTGGGACAACGTGGCCTTCGGCCTGGTGGAGCGGCGTGAAACGCGTGACGCCATCCGCCGCAAGGTGGGCGCGGCGCTGGAGCTGGTGGGCCTGTCGGCCTATGCCGAGCGCCGCCCGGCCCAGCTCTCGGGTGGTCAGCAGCAGCGCGTGGCGCTGGCGCGCACCGTGGTCATCGAGCCCAAGCTGCTGCTGCTCGATGAGCCGCTGTCCAACCTCGACAAGCAGCTGCGCGTGCAGATGCGCGAAGAGCTCAAGAACCTGCAGCGCAAGCTGGGGCTGACCACCATCTTTGTCACGCACGACCAGGAAGAGGCCATGACCACGGCCGACCGCATGGCCGTGCTGGACAAGGGCATCCTGCAGCAGGTGGGCTCGGCCACGGGGCTTTACGACTTTCCGCAGAACCGCTTTGTGGCGGGCTTCGTGGGCACGGCCAATCTGCTGGAAGGGCAGGTGACTGCGATTGGGGGAGAGACCCTCAATTTCCAGGTCAAGGGCCTGGGCAACCTCACGCTGCCGCGCCCGCCCGAGCCGCCCACGCCAGGGCCCAACGCCATTGCCTTTCGCCCGCACCAGGTCAGCATCCGCGTGCGCGACGAGCACGGCGATGCCTCGCGCGTGTGGATGGATGGGCTGGTCGAAAGCGCCGAGTTCCTGGGCGAGTTCTCGCGCTACCGCGTGCGCGTGGGCGAGATCGCCATGGTGGCCGACCAGCCGCACTACGCGGGCATTGCGATGTTCGAGCCCGGTGCACAGGTGCGCTTGGGCATTGAGCCTACGCAATTGCGCTATCTGGACCGCTGATTCCACCGGCATACTGCACGCGAATGGAAATCTACCAACTGCGCGCCTTTGTTACGGCAGCCAAGCTGGGCAACGTGACGCGCACGGCAGAGACCCTGCATGTCACCCAGCCCGCCATCACCGCGCAGATCAAGGCGCTGGAGGAAGAGCTGGGTGTGGCCCTGTTCGACCGGCGCCCGGGCCGCATCAGCCTCACGCGCGCCGGCGAGGCGCTGATGGTGGATGCCGAGCAGGTGCTCACCGCCGCAGGCCACTTGCTGGGCCGCGCGCGCGAGCTGCAGGGCGAGGTGACGGGATCGCTGCTGTTGGGCACGGTGGCCGACCCCGACTCGCTGCGCCTGGGCTCTCTGCTCAGCGGCCTGGTGCGCGCCTTGCCGCTGCTGGAGATCAAGACGCGCGGCGGGCTGGCCGAAGAGCTGCGCGACCAGGTCGCGGCCGGGCTCATGCACGGCGCCTTCTACATCGGCCCGCACATACCGCGCGAAGCGACCGGGCTGGCCTTGCAGACCCTGCACTACCGCATCGCCGGGCCGTTCTCGATGCGCCAGCAGATCCTGCACGCGGGCTGGCGCGACATCGCCGCGATGCCGTGGATTGGCGCGCCCGTGCAGCACCACGCGCAGACCCTGCTCAAGGACATGTTCGCCCGCCAGGGCCTGGTGCCCCACCAGGTGGTGGAATGCGATGAAACCGCAGCGCCGCTGGCCCTGGTGCGTTCGGGCGTGGGCCTGGCCTTGCTGCGCGAAGACGTGGCGGTGCCCGCTGGCGAGCGGGACGAGGTGGTGGTCTGGCCGCATGCGCGGGTGGGCGCGCTGCTGAGCTTTATCCATCCGCGCTCGGCAGAGCATGACCCGGCCATCGTGGCCACGCTGTCGGTGCTGCGCGCCACCTGGGGGCTGGGCTGAGGGGCTGAATGCACCAGGGCTTGTTGTCAGGCCCTGCAGAAAGCGAAAGGGCTTTGTACACTCCGGGGCTTCTTCGGAGAGCCCCATGAAAACCATCCAGCTCGGTCAGAGCGATCTGCAAGTCACCCCCATCTGCCTGGGCACCATGACCTTTGGCGAACAGGTGGGCGAACCTGATTCCCACGCCATCCTGAGTCGTTCTCTGGCGCGCGGCGTGAATTTCATCGACACGGCCGAGATGTACTCGGTGCCCGCCAAGGCCGAGACCTTTGGCGCCACCGAGACCATCATCGGCAACTGGTTTGCCAAGAACCCCGGCGCGCGCCAGAAGCTGGTGGTGGCCACCAAGGTGGCGGGCCCCTCACGCGGCATGCCCTGGGTGCGCGAAGGCAAGGGCATGACGGCGACCGACATCGTGGCCTCCTGCGAAGGCAGCCTGCGCCGCCTGCAGACCGATGTGATCGACCTCTACCAGATTCACTGGCCCGAACGCCACGTGCCCGCGTTCGGCAGCCTCTACTACGACCCCGCCAAGGAAACCTCGCAGACCCCCATCCACGAGCAGCTCGAAGCGCTGGCCGGGCTGGTGAAGGCGGGCAAGGTGCGCTATATCGGCCTGTCGAACGAGACCCCTTATGGCGTGCATGAATTCGTGCGCCTGGCCG
The DNA here is from genome assembly GCF_003852545.1 of Acidovorax sp. FJL06. Taxonomy (GTDB): domain Bacteria; phylum Pseudomonadota; class Gammaproteobacteria; order Burkholderiales; family Burkholderiaceae_C; genus Acidovorax. The sequence continues at coordinate 70,118 of NZ_QAJR01000034.1, read as the reverse complement.
AGCAGCATGGCCTGCCGCGCGTGGCCACGGTGCAGAACCCCTATTGCCTGATCAACCGCACCTGGGAGAACGGCATGGACGAGACCTGCCACCGCCTGAACGTGTCGCTGCTCGCGTATTCGCCTCTGGGCTTTGGCCTGCTGACCGGCAAGTACGACGCAAGCGGCACCACCGGCCCGAACGCGCCGCAGGGCGCACGCATCGCGGCCTACGAATCGGTGCGCAAGCAGCGCTGGGGCCGCCCCGAAGCGCTGGCTGCTTCGCGCCGCTACAACCAGCTGGCGCGCGACAACGGACTCACGCCGACCCAGATGGCACTGGCGTTCTGCTACACCAAGTGGCAGGTGGCCAGCACCATCATCGGCGTGACCTCGGTGGCGCAGCTGGACGAGGACCTGAACGCCTGGGGCACCACGCTGTCGCCCGAGCTGCTCAAGGAAATCGATGCAATCCGCTGGGAGCTGCGCGATCCGGCTCTGTGAGTGCTCCCCCCTGAGTCGCCTGCGGCGCCTTCCCCCCCCTGAGGGGGGACGACACCATCGCTGCGGGGCGGCCCTTGCTTGGTGTCTCTCGCTTGGGCCGCGCCAGTTTTGGCGGCTGTTGCTTACCGTTCAGGCATCCGCTGTAGTTTGTGCTGCTAAGGCTCCCTCCCGCCACGGCGTGCCTTGCGGCTCGCCCAGGTCCCAGAACAACCCCGCCATCACCGCCAGCCCTTCGCGTGCCACTGGCGCCAGCAAATGTTCGTTGGGCGCGTGCTGGGCGCAGGCGGGGTACGAGTGGGGCACCCACAGTGTGGGCAGGCCCAGCTGGTCGGCAAAGATGTCGTTGGGCAGCGAGCCCGCCAGGTTGGGCAGCAGCGTGGCCGGCTGGCCCGCGCTGGCCTGCAGCGAGGCCAGGGTCCAGTCCACCCAGGGGTTGTGCAAATCCAGGCGCGTGGCGCCGCAAAGCATGCCCATGGTGATCTCGACCTGGTTGAAGCCGTGTGCGTCCAGGTGCTCGCGCAGCGTGGCTTGCACGTTCTGCCAATCGGTGCCCACCACAAAGCGCAGCTGGCAATGTGCCACCGCCTGGGAAGGGATGGCGTTGATTGGCCGCTGCGCATTGCCCGCGCCCAGCGCCAGCACCTCCAGCGTATTCCAGCCCACCAGTTGCTCGGCGGGTGTGAGGCCCGGTTCGCCCCAGCCAGGTGTGAGCGCCGGGTCGTCGGCGCCTGCGCCGATCACCACGTCTTTCAAGGCCGTGCGCAGCTTGTCGGGCAGCGCAGGTGGCAGCAGGCCTTTGACGAGGATGCGGCCATTGGCATCGACCAGCGTGGCCAGCGCGTGGGTGAGCACGGTGGCCGGGTTGGCCAGCACGCCGCCCCAGTTGCCCGAGTGGTAGGCCTTGTCGCGGCTGCGCACGGTGAGCGCAAAGTTGATCGCACCGCGTGAACCCAGGAAGAGGGTGGGGTGGCTCGCGTTCACGCGCGGGCCGTCGCTGGCCAGGAAGAGGTCGGCCTGCAGCGCATCACGGTGCTGCTCGCAGAACGCACCCAGGCCAGGAGAGCCGGCCTCCTCGCCCATTTCCATGAGCAGCGTCACGTTGTAGCCCAGGCGGCCGCCCCGGGCCTCGATGGTGTGGGCCAGGGCGGCCAGGCTCACGGTGTGCTGGCCCTTGTTGTCGGCCGTGCCCCGGCCATACCAGCGCTCGCCCTCGATGGTCAGCTCCCAGGGTGAGAGGCCTTCGCGCCACTGGCTCTCCTGGCCGTTGACCACGTCGCCATGGCCATAGGTGAGCACGGTGGGCAGGGTCGGGTTTTCCACGCGGCGGGCCATCAGGAAGGGGCCACCCTGCGGCGAGGGGTTGTCGAACACCTGGCACTCAAAGCCCAGGGGGGTGAGCCAGGGCTGCATTTCGTCGGTGAGGTAGGTGTGCAGCTCGGGCGGCAGCTTGCCGGTGTCGCTTTCGGTGCGCCAGGCCACGCGGCGGCGCAGGTCGGTGGCAAATTGGCCGTCGTCGAAGTAGCGCTGAACGTTGTCGATCAATTGTTGGCGGTTCATGGTGCGGGTCCTTGCTGGTTATCGATGCACTCGTCAATCCACCACGATCTTGGCGCGGTGGGCCAGCGCGCGGTAGCGGCCGATTTCTGTGTCCATGGCGGCGTGCATGGCTTTGGGGCCCACAAAAACGGGCTCCATGCCCTGGGCACGGATCTGCTCCTGCAGATGGGGGTCGCGCATCGCAGCCTCCACTTCCTTGAGCAGCTTGTCCACGATGGGCGCGGGTGTGCGTGCGGGGGCGGCCACGGCATACCAGCCATCGAAGGCGGCATCCGGCAGCTTTTGCTCTGTCACCGTGGGCACTGAGGGCAGGGCGCGGGCGCGCTCGTTGCCGGCGATCGCCAGTGCACGCAATTTGCCCGAACGCACATGCGGCGCGGCGCTGGCCACCGTGTCGATGGCCATCTGGATCTCGCCGCCGATCAGCCCCATCATGGCCTGCGCGCTGCCCCGGTAGGGCACGTCCTGCAGGCGCACGTTGGCGGCCTGTTCGAGCAGCGCACCGACCAGGTGCGGGGCCGAACCCGAGCCGAACGTGGCGTAGTTGATGGCTTTGGGCGCTGACCTGGCCGCCGCCAGCAGCGCGGCCAGGTCCTTGTAGGGCGCGTTGGCATTGACCACGATCACCAGCGGTGCGCGGGCCACGATGGCCACGGGTGCCAGGTCCTTGAGCGGGTCATAGGGCAGCTTGGGGCGCAGGGCGGCATTGACGGTGTAGCTGCTGGAGCCCGACACCAGCAGGGTGTAGCCGTCGGGCTCGGCCTTCACCACGCTCTCTGTGCCGATGATGGTGGAGGCGCCGGGCTTGTTGTCGGTGACCACGGGCTGGCCCAGGCGCGCGGACAGCTTTTGGCCCAAGGCGCGGGCCACGGCGTCGGTGCCGCCGCCGGGCGGGAAGGGGACAACCAGGCGCACCGCGCGCTGTGGCCAGGCTTCGGACGGTGCGGCCGTCTGGGCAAACGAAAGGCTGCTGGCGCTGGCGAGGGTGGCCAGGGCAGCGGACAACAGCGAGGCTCGAACAAGGCGTTTCATGCGGACTCCGGTGGTAAGGCCCTGGCAACAGGTGGCGCCGCCGCAAGGGCTGCAGGCTGTCGCACAAGGGCATGGGTGAATTGGAGCCTCAAGCCATGCAAGATGGATGCTGGTTTACCATTGCTTTGAATAGAGATTTGGCAACTGACCATTGCCTTTTTGTGATTCGATACGCCATGCCCATTTCCCTGCTCAGCCTGCCCCTGCGCTACTTTCTGGAGGTGGCGCGCACCGGCTCCGTCAACCAGGCGGCGCAGCGCCTGCATGTAGCGGCTTCGGCCGTGAGCCGGCAGCTGGGCAAGCTCGAGGACAGCCTGGGCGTGGTGCTGTTCGAGCGCCAGGCGCGTGGCATGGCCCTGACCGAGGCCGGCACCCGGCTGCTGGCCCACGCCAATGCGCACGATGCGCAGGCACTGGAGCTGGTCGAGCAATTGCAGGACCTGTCGGCGCAGGGCGCGCTGCGGGTGCGGCTGGCCTGCACCGAGGGGTTTGCGGCCGCCTTCATGCCGCTGGTGATGGCGGGTTTTCGCCAGGCCCATCCGCAGGTGCAGCTGCAACTGCAGGTGGCCGTGCCGCAGGAGGTGTCGGCCCTGGTGCTGCGCGGCGAGGTGGACCTGGCGCTGAAGTACAGCGTGGCGCCCGAGAAAGGCCTGCAGGTGCTGCATTCGGCCATTGCCCCCATCTACGCCATCATGCCGGCGCAGCATCCGCTGGCCCGCCAGCGCAGTGTGAGTGTGGCCGACGTGGTGCGCTACCCGCTGCTGCTGGGTGCGGCCAATACCACCGGGCGGCAGCTGTTCGACCTGAGCTGTGCGGTGCAGGGCCTGCGCTATGTGCCTGCGGTGGAGAGCAATTTCTCGTCGGCGCTGTTGCCGCTGCTGGGCGGGCAGGACGTGGTGCTGGCCAGCTACCTCACGGCGGCGCGCTGGGTGGAGGCCGGCCTGCTCGCGGCCCGGCCGTTTGATGAAGCCCAGCTGCAGCAGCGTCGCCTGCAGGTGCTGGCCGCGCAGGGCCGCGTGCCGTCCGCGCTGGTGCAGCAGTTCACGCAGGTGCTGGTGGCGGCCATCGAGCAGTACGGCAAGCGCAAGGTGGGGCGCCGCCGCAAGGCGGCCATGGCGCCGGATATCTTGTTCTGAACCCCTGGGGGACTGTTCGGCGCATTCACATTTGGATACGGATACCATCGGTGCCCTACCCGAACCGCACCATGGCCAAGAAAGAACACGTTTCCGAGACCCAAGCCACCCAGTTGCTCAAGGTGAACAAGGTGGCGTTCACTGAACACCCTTACGAATACCTGGAGCACGGCGGCGCCATGCACAGCGCCGAGGTGCTGGGGCTGGACCCGTTCACCGTGGTCAAGACACTGGTCATGCAGGACCAGGACGCCAAGCCGCTCTTGGTGCTGATGCATGGCAACCGCAAGGTATCCACCAAGAACCTCGCGCGCCAGATTGGCGCCAAGTCGGTCGAGCCCTGCGCACCCGAGGTGGCCAACCGCCACAGCGGCTACCTGGTGGGGGGCACCTCGCCCTTTGGTACGCGGCGCGCCATGCCGGTGTACATCGAAGAGACCATTTTGGCGTTGCCGCGCATTGCCATCAATGGTGGTCGCCGGGGGTTCCTGGTGCAGCTGGACCCACAGGTGTGCGTGCAGCTGCTCGGGGCCAAGCCTGTGCAATGTGCGCTGGCAGAATAGGCCGCCGCACCAAGACCCAAGCCCACCAGACAGCTTGATTGTCTGCATCCATCTGATTCGATCACCGAGGAATTGCCTTGACCGCCGTTGTTTATCCCCTTCTTGCCGCCGTGGCTGCTTATCTGCTGGGCTCGTTGTCGTTTGCCGTCATCGTGACGCGTGTGATGGGCCTGAATGATCCGCGCACCTATGGCAGCAAGAACCCGGGCGCTACCAATGTGCTGCGCTCGGGCTCCAAGGCTGCGGCCATCGTGACATTGCTGCTGGATGCCATGAAAGGCTGGCTGCCCGTGGCGCTGGTGATGTGGTTTGGCCATCCCTATGGTCTGGAAGACGGCACCGTGGCCCTGGTGGGGCTGGCGGCTTTCCTGGGACACCTGTGGCCGGTGTTCTTTCGCTTTGAGGGTGGCAAGGGCGTGGCCACGGCCCTGGGCGTGCTGGTGGGCATCAGCGGCTGGCTGGGCCTGGCCACGGCACTCACCTGGGTCATCATTGCCTTTTTCTTCCGCTACTCGTCGCTGGCCTCGCTGGTGGCCGCCGTGTTTGCCCCGGTGTACTACCTGCTGGTGGATGGCGTGGTCTGGTATGCCGAGGGCACGATTGCCGTTTCGATGGTGGTGATGGCGCTGCTGCTGGCCTGGCGGCACAAAGAGAACATCCAGCGGCTGGTGGCGGGCAAGGAGTCGCGCCTGGGCAGCAAGAAGGACAAGCCGGAGGCCGGTGCTGCCGCGTCGTCGGGCAAAGCGCACAAGTAACACCGGCGATGATTCCGATTGCCCGCGGCCCGGGCGATCGCCTGGAATTCAGAGCGACCCAGGCCCCGTGACCAGCCCCCGCAGCCCGGCGCTGTGCTGGGCGGCATACAAGCCCAGCCGCACCATGGTGCGGTGGTTGAGCTCCAGGCTCACCGCCGAGCGCGCCAGGGCCGACTGAATGCGGGGCTTGCCGGAGGATGTCTGGTGCAGGCTGGGCTGGGCGTGGTGGTTGCCAGCGCGGTCCAGCAGGCTCGCCACCAGGGGGTGGTTGGCCTTGTCGCTGCGGCGCAGCACGATGGCGGTGTCGCCGTTGTCAAGCCGGACAAAGGTGCCGGGCGGGCACAGGCCGATGGACCGTACCAGGGTGTAGCTCACCTCGTCGCGCTGCTCCACTTCCTGCCCCACGATGGCGCGCACCGAATCCGTGGCGCTGCGGCCCGCGCGTGACTTGCGCGGGCTGATCATGGCCGCATAGCGGTCGATGGTGCCCAGGATGCGGGTGAGCCGGTCCACCGGGTCCTGGCTGGCCAGGGGCACACGCTCGGTGATGCTGGCATGGTGTTGCCCCACCACATCCAGCCAGAGCGCATCGCTGATGAACAGGCGCTCCAGCAGCAGCATGCTTTCTTCCGGATGGCTCTTGATGGCCTCCTGCTGTGCGGCGGTGGGCCGCTCGCGCTGCTCGGCCAGCTCGTCCTGCAGCGCGGTCATGCCGATGTTCATTGTGAGTGCCGCGCGCACGAGGCTGTCCCGCTCCCGCTGGGGCAGCTTGAATTCGTGCGCCATGATATGGCACAGCGTGCCGCACACCAGTGCGTGCGATGCGCTGTAGCCCACGGTGGAAGTGGCGGCCAGCTGGAACATCAGGTACAGCGCCGCATCGATGTCGTGCGCCACCAGATCCTGCAGCCAGGCGTCGAACTGCCGCACCTTGCCGGGGAAATCCTGCACCTGCAAGGGCCGGGCCAGCAACACCGACAGCGCCGACTCCAGGTCCGACCAAAGGCCCAGAAGGTCCTCGTATTCCCCTTCGGAGTGCGGGTGGCTGGCGCTGGGGTGGGCGGACATTGCGGGTGCCGGGTGTCAGTTGCGTTTTTCCAGCACCATCTGGTCGTTGGTGCGGGTCATCTGGAACTCGTTCAGAAAGCTGTTGCCCAGCAGCACATAGGGCATGGGCTGGGAGGTGACGATGGCTTCCACGCCAAACACCTCCACGTCGCCGATGCGCACCGAGTCCAGGCGCATGCGCCACCCTTGTCCTACGCCATTGGCCGTGCTCATGCGCACGGGCTGGCCGTTCTGGTATTTCAGCCCCATGCGGTCTGCGTCGGGGCGGCCGATGGCGACGGTGGATGCGCCGGTGTCGACCACGTACTGCATCACCTGTCCGTTGATGGTGCCACTGTTCACGAAGTGCCCGCGGCTGTCGGCTGTCAGCGTGATGCGCCGGCCGCTGGCACTGCTGCTGCGGCCGCCCACGCTCACCGGGGCTTCGCCCAGCCGCAGGGTGCGCCGCGCCCCCTTGACCTCGACGGTGGCTTCTTCCTTGGTGACGGCAATCACCTTGACGCCCTGGTATTCATCCCCGGCGCCCACCGCGCGGGGCGGGTGGGCATCCACCACCAGCAGGGCCTTGCTGCCCAGCATGCCGGCCAGGGCAACCGACTGCGCATGCACGGCGCTCCAGGGGGCCAGCAAAAGCCCGCAAAGAACGGCCATGGCGAAGGGCTGCAGGCGCTGGGGCGTGGTCATGGTGCGGGGGGAAAGCGAAGGGAGTTTGTTGCGGGGCGCGTGGGCTCAATCGCGGAAGTTGTCGAAAGACAGCGGCACGTCGGTCACGTCCTTGCGGATCAGGGCCATGGCAGCTTGCAGGTCGTCGCGCTTGGCGCCGGTCACGCGCACCTTGTCCTCCTGGATGGCGCCTTGCACCTTGAGCTTGCTCTCCTTGAGCAGCTTCTGGATCTTCTTGGCCAGCTCGCTCTCGATGCCGTTGCGCACCTTGATGACCTGCTTGACCTTGTCGCCGCCCATTTTCTGGACGTCGCCCATGTCCAGGAAGCGCACGTCCACATTGCGCTTGGTGAGCTTGTTGCGCAGCACGTCCTCGATCTGGGTGAGCTGGAAGTCGGCGTCGCCGATCAGGGTGATGTCCTTGTCCTTGATCTCGATGCTGGCCGAGGTGCCCTTGAAGTCGAAGCGGGTGGCGATTTCCTTGGCGGTGTTCTCCACGGCGTTTTTCACTTCAACCAGGTTGGCTTCGCAGACGGTGTCAAAAGATGGCATGGTGGTTCTCAATCTCGGGGAAACAGGGGGCAAATTGCAGCCCTTCCAAAGGGCGAATGCGACAATCGGGCCAATGGTAGTCGAGAAAAACGCCCCTTTGCAGCCCTGCAACACCTTTGGCATCGCCGCACGCGCGCAGACGCTGGTGCGCGTGCATTCCGCCGCCGATGTGCTGGCCGTGCTGGCCCACCCGGAGCTGGCATCTGCGCCCAAGTTCGTACTGGGTGGGGGCAGCAACATCATCCTGACCGGCGACGTGAAGCCCGTGGTGCTCAAGATGGAGATCAAGGGCCTGCGCCTGGTGGCGGAAACCCCCAAGGCCTGGATCGTGGAGGCGGGCGCTGGCGAGGTCTGGCACGACTGCGTGGCCTGGACGCTGGCGCAGGGTTTCCCGGGGCTGGAGAACTTGGCCCTGATCCCCGGCACCGTGGGCGCATCGCCCGTGCAGAACATTGGTGCGTATGGTGTGGAGTTGCAGGACCGCTTTGAATCCCTGGACGCCATTGACCTGGCCACGGGCCGCACCTTCACGCTGGATGCCGCGCAGTGCGGGTTTGGCTACCGGGATTCGGTGTTCAAGCACGCGCCCTCGGATGCGCCCGGTGCGGACGGGTTGCCCCGGGGCATGGGCCTGGAAGGGCGCGCTGTGATCACCCATGTGCGTTTTTGCCTGCCCAAACCTTGGAAGCCGGTGCTGGGCTATCTGGATCTGGAGCGCCGGATGGCGGAAGAGGGCGTGTTGCAGCCATCGGCCCAGCAGATCTTCGACTGGATCTGCGACATCCGCCGCACCAAGCTGCCCGACCCGGCCGTGGTGGGCAACGCGGGCAGCTTCTTCAAGAACCCCACGGTGTCGCCCGACCAGTGCGCCGACATCATCGCGCGCGAGCCGCGCATCGTGCACTACCCCATGCCCGACGGCAGCATCAAGCTGGCGGCGGGCTGGCTGATTGACGCCTGCGGCTGGAAGGGCAAGTCCATTGGCAAGGCCGGCGTGTATGAAAAGCAGGCCCTGGTGCTGGTGAACCGGGGGCAGGGCGCCGACAGTGTGACGGGCGGCGAGGTGATGACGCTGGCCAAGGCCATAGAGACCAGCGTGTACGAGCGTTTTGGCATCCGGCTGGAGCCCGAGCCCGTGGTGGTGTAGGCCCGCCAGGCCCCTCCCGAGCCTCTGCAGGCCACCAGCGGCACCGAACGGGCAAAGAAAAAGCCACCGGGATCGGTGGCTTTACTCATTTTTTGATAGCTACTAGCGCACGATGGAAGAGCGCTAGATTCATTTTTGCCACTATTTTGAGTGGCAAAACTCCGCCCAACTTACTTGCGGTCGTTTTCGAGCTGCGCCAGGGCGGCATTGCCACCCAGTGACAGCAGGCCTGCACGGGCATACACGCCGAGCTTGTCGCGCGTGTCCGAGATGTCCAGGTTGCGCATGGTCAACTGGCCGATGCGGTCCAGCGGGCTGAACGGCGCGTCTTCCACCTTTTCCATCGACAGGCGCTCGGGCGCGTAGGTCAGGTTGGGCGATTCGGTGTTCAGCAGCGAATAGTCGTTGCCACGGCGCAGTTCCAGCGTCACGGTGCCGGTCACGGCGCGGGCCACCCAGCGCTGGGCGGTTTCGCGCAGCATGATGGCCTGCGGGTCGAACCAGCGGCCCTGGTACAGCAGGCGGCCCAGCTTTAGACCGTTCAGGCGGTACTGCTCGATGGTGTCCTCGTTGTGGATGCCGGTCACCAGGCGCTCGTAGGCGATGTGCAGCAGCGCCAGGCCCGGGGCTTCGTAGATGCCGCGGCTCTTGGCTTCGATGATGCGGTTTTCGATCTGGTCGCTCATGCCCAGGCCGTGGCGGCCGCCAATGCGGTTGGCTTCGAGGATCAGCTCGACCGGGTCGTTGAATTCCACGCCGTTCAGGGCGACAGGCTGGCCTTCTTCAAAGCGCACCGACACTTCTTCGGCCTTGACTTCGACTTCGGGCTTCCAGAACGCCACGCCCATGATGGGGTTGACGATGCGGATGCCGCTGTTCAAAAACTCCAGGTCCTTGGCCTCGTGCGTGGCGCCCAGCATGTTGCTGTCGGTGCTGTAGGCCTTCTCGGCGCTCATCTTGTAGCCAAAGCCAGCTGCCGTCATGAAGGCCGACATCTCGGCGCGGCCGCCCAGTTCGTCGATGAACAGCTGGTCCAACCAGGGCTTGTAGATCTTGAGCGATGGGTTGGTGAGCAGGCCGTAGCGGTAGAAGCGCTCGATGTCGTTGCCCTTGAAGGTCGAGCCGTCGCCCCAGATGTTGACGTCGTCGTCCTTCATCGCTGCCACCAGCATGGTGCCGGTCACGGCCCGGCCCAGGGGGGTGGTGTTGAAGTAGGTCAGGCCGCCGGTGCTGATGTGGAAGGCGCCTGCCTGCAGGGCGGCGATGCCTTCGTGGGCCAGCTGCGTGCGGCAGTCCACCAGGCGGGCTTTTTCTGCGCCGTATTCCATCGCCTTCTTGGGGATGGCGTCGTAGTCGGGCTCGTCGGGCTGGCCCAGGTTGGCGGTGTAGGCATAGGGCATGGCGCCCTTGAGCTTCATCCAGTGCAGCGCGGCGCTGGTATCGAGGCCGCCCGAGAAGGCGATGCCGACTTTTTGCCCAAGGGGCAGGCTTTGGAGAATGGTGGCCATGTGCGGGGTCCGTTGCGGTGTGGGGTGCGATCAGCCGAAGTGGCAGATGTAGTGGTAGGCCTCGGTCACCCGGATGTCGAACTTCGAGTTGCCGGGCACGCTGAATTTGTCGCCTGCGGACGATTTCACCCAGGCGTCGGTGCCTGCCAGCTTGTATTCGCAGGAGCCCGCCACGCATTCCATGATCTCGGGCGCACCGGTGTTGAAGGTGAGCGTTGCGGGCAGTACCACGCCCACCGACTTCTTCGTGCCATCGGAGAAGGTGATGCCGTGGCTCACGCACTTGCCGTCAAAGTACACATTGGCCTGGGTGGTGACGGACACGCCGTCGATTTTTTCGGTGGTCATGGATAGCGCAGGATGGGGTTAGAGGAAACCCGCGATTTTAGGGCAGGGGTGGCGCGGCGCTGGCGGCCGGGCCCAACGAAACATGCGCTTGGGGCCCTGGCGCAAAGAAAAAGAGCCCCGAAGGGCTCTTTTTGGGGGCACGAGGCTTGGGGCTTTGCTGCCCCAGGCGCCGGCTTAGCGCCAGTAAGGGTTGCGGTGGTGCGGGGGGTAGTACGGCCTGTCGTAGCCATACTCAATCACCGTCACGGGCGGCGTCACATAGGTGGGCTGTTGGTAGACGGGTTGCGCCGGGTAGGTGGAGGTCACCACGCCGGGCTGGCTGTACACGCCTTGCTGCGCATACGGATCCGGCTGGGTGGAGTAGGTCTGGCCAGCGGGCTGCACGTTCACGTTCACAGGAATCCAGCGGCCGGGGTCGTTCTGGGTGCGTGTGGTGTATTGGCGGCCAGCGTATTCGTACACCACGTTGTAGCCCACCGTGCGGTTTTCGTAGTACGTCTCGGTGCTGCAGCGCTGCACGTTCTGGTACTGCGGCTGGCCACTGCCCTCGATCTGGTTGCCAATCACGGCGCCGCCGAGCACGCCAATGGCCGTGGCGGCGGCCCGGCCGCTGCCCTTGCCGATGGAGTTGCCTACGGCACCCCCGGCGATGGCCCCCAGAACGGCGCCGCCACCGGTGGTGCGGTTGCCGTTGTACACGGTTTCGTTGCCGCACACCTGCTGGGGGATGCCCACCTGCTGGACGATGGGGGTGGCCGACAGCACGCGGCCTTGTTCTTGGGCACTCGCCATGGCGGCGACGGCGGCCAGGGCGGAAAAAATGACGATCTTTTTCATGGAGAAACTCCTTTCGGGTCGGTACATAACGCACCAGACGGAAGAAAAGTTTAGGCTCGGGGCGTCAATTCGGGGCTGGGAAGCCGTAAATCTGCGTAAAGATTTGTGCGATTTTCCCGCATTGGCTGGCAAATGTCAGCCGGATCCTGGGGGCATCAGCCTTTGGGGAGGGTGTCACGCCAGGCTTGCCATTGGTCGGGGGCAAAACCCACGGACACCTGGGTATGGCCCGCGCTGTGCCATTCGACCACGGGGCGCTTGATCACGCTCGGGTGCTCCTGCATGAGGGCGCTGGCGCTGGCGTCGTCCGTGACCGCCGCCTGCGTACCGGCATCCAGCTTGCGCCAGGTGGTGCCCTGGCGGTTGACCAGTTTCTGCCAGCCCACGGCGCTCAGCCAGCCGGGCAACTGGCTGGTGGGCACGCCCTGTTTCTTGAAGTCGTGGAACTGGCAGTCCAGGCCTTGTTCCGAGAACCAGGCGCGGGATTTTTTGACGGTATCGCAGTTGGGAATGCCGTAGAGGGTGATGCGGGCGTTGGTCATGCCGCGCATCATCCTCGAAAAGCCCGTGGGGAATGCGGCTCGGCGACAATCCCGGGCTGTATGCAAACCAAACCCCACACCCTGGAAGGCTGGCTGCGCCACTGCGAGCAGCTGCATCCCCGCAACATCGACATGGGCCTGGACCGGGTCAGCGAGGTGGCGCGCCGCATGGCGCTGCGTTTCGAGTGCCCGGTGATCACCGTGGCGGGCACCAACGGCAAGGGTTCCACCTGCGCCATGCTGGAGGCGGTGGCCCAGCAGGCGGGCTACCGCACGGGGGTGTACACCTCGCCCCACCTGGTGCACTTTGAGGAGCGCTGCCGCGTGCACGGTGAGAGCGTATCTGCTTCTGATTTGATAGCGCACTTCGATGCCGTGGAAAGCGCCAGAACCCAAAATGGCAACGATGTATCCCTGACCTACTTCGAGTTCACCACCCTGGCCATCCTGCGGCTGATGAGCCATGCGCGGCTGGACGTGGCCATCCTGGAGGTCGGATTGGGCGGCCGCCTTGATGCCACCAATGTCATCGATGCCGATTGCGCCGTGATCACCAGCATCGACATCGACCACACCGAGTTTTTGGGGCCTGACCGCGAAAGCATCGGCCGTGAGAAGGCGGGCATCATGCGCACCGGCCGGCCGGTGGTCGTGAGCGACCCCATGGCGCCCCAGAGCGTGGTGGACCATGCCCGCGAGATCGGTGCGGATCTGTGGAGCTTTGGGCGTGACTTCAATTTCTCGGGCGACAAGCAGCAGTGGAGCTGGGCGGGCCGGGGGCGGCGTTACGCCGGGCTGGCCTACCCCTCGCTGCGGGGGGCCAACCAGCTCGTCAATGCCTCGGGCGTGCTGGCTGCGCTGGAGGCCCTGCGCGACCGCCTGCCGGTGACCGCCCAGGCGGTGCGCAATGGCCTGGCCCTGGTGGAGCTGCCGGGCCGGTTCCAGATCGTGCCCGGCCAGCCAACCTTGGTGCTGGACGTAGCGCACAACCCCCATTCGGTGGCGGCGCTCACGGCCAACCTGGATGCGATGGGGTTCTTCCCCACCACGCACGCGGTCTTTGGCGCCATGGCCGACAAGGACCTGGGGCCCATGCTGGCCAAGGTCGGGCCCCTGGTGGACCGCTGGTATTTCACCAACCTGCCCACCCCACGCGCCGAGACGGCTGCCACGCTGCAGCAAAAATGGAATGCCGTCCACATGGTGGCGGGCGGCCGCCGGGATGTCACCTCCACCTTGCACGCAGACCCCATGCAGGCCCTGGAGGCCGCCGTGGCCGCCGCAGACCCCGCTGATAGAATCGTGGTCTTTGGCTCGTTTTACACGGTGGGCGGTGTGCTGATCAACGGAACACCTCGCCTGCAGGCCAAACATCTGGGCCAATAGGGCAGGTTCTGAGGTCCGCACGGGTCGTTACTCCATGGCATTTTTCAAGTTTCGGTGGCCCGGGCAGGGTGAGCAGCAACAGGCCGAAAAGCCGTCCAAGCGCCCGCGCACGCCGCAGGCCGAGAGTGTCGAGGTGATGCGCCGCCGGGCCCGCCACCGGCTGATTGGTGCCGCCGTGCTGGTGCTGGTGGGCGTGATCGGATTCCCCTTGCTGTTCGATACCCAGCCCCGGCCCATCCCTGTCGATATCCCCATCGAAATTCCTGACCGCAACAAGGTGGCTCCGCTGGTCGTGCCCGCCCCTGTGGCCGAGGCCCCCGTGGCCAAGCCAGCGGCACCTGCCGCGCAGCAGGACCCCGCCCCTGCGGCGCAGCGCCCGGCAGCCACGCGCAGTGCGGCCGCCAACGGGCTGACGGAGGGGGAAGAGCTGGTGCAAGGCCCGCGCGCGGCCCCGGCCAAGCCCGCGCCCACGGTGGCGGCAGCAGCCCCTGCGGCTGCGCCCAAGCCCGAAGCCAGGCACGAGACCAAGCCGCCTGCGGCCCCCGCACCTGAGCCCAAGCCTGTGCAACGCCCTGATGAATCGGCGCGTGCGCGTGCCCTGTTGGAAGGCCGTGCCGCAGAGCCGGTGGCCAGCGCCAATGCCGAAGACAGCCGTTTCATCGTGCAGGTGGGGGCGTTTGCCGATGCCGAGAAGGCCCGTGAAGCGCGCACCAAGGTGGAGCGTGCTGGCCTCAAGACCTATACCCAGGTGGTGGACACCAAGGATGGAAAACGCACGCGGGTGCGCGTGGGGCCCTTCACCAACCGGGCAGAGGCTGACAAGGCGGCGGCGCGCATCAAGGGGCTGGAGCTGTCGGCCTCGGTGCTGACGCTGTAAGCCCGCAGCCCGGCTCTCTGGCTTTTTCGGTTGCTTTGCGTTCATGGCTGCGCTGGATTGGATTTTTGTCGCGGTGCTGCTGGCTTCGATGCTGATCGGTGCCTGGCGTGGCCTGGTGTTTGAAGTGTTGTCGTTGCTGGGCTGGGTGGTGTCCTTTTTTGTCGCACAGTGGTTTGCGGCAGACATGGCGGCACTGCTGCCGATTGGCGAGTCGGCGGGGGCACTGCGCTATGCGGCGGGTTTTGTCGTGGTGTTCGTGGCGTCGGTGTTTGCCTGTGGTTTTGTGACCTGGCTGGCCAAGAAGCTGATTGAGGCCATTGGCCTGCGCCCGGCAGACCGCACGCTGGGGGCTGTTTTTGGCGTGCTGAGAGGCCTGGTGCTGCTGCTGGCGGTGGCCGTGGTGGCCGGGTTGACCTCGCTGCACGAAGCGCCCTGGTGGCAGGAGTCGCAAGCGGCCCCGGTGCTCGCGGAAGTGCTCAGGGGCTTGAAACCGGCGTTGCCGGAAGAATTTGGTAGGCATCTGCCTTCCTGATATCGATGGGGCAGTGGCCAAAAGCCGCTGCCATGGGGTTGCCGCGGGGCTGTTCCCGCAAACGGATGGAAAACAACTATGTGTGGAATCGTCGGCGTCGTCAGTGCAACGCCCGTCAATCAGCTCATCTATGACGCCTTGCTGCTGCTGCAGCACCGCGGCCAGGACGCAGCGGGCATCGTGACCCAGCAGGGCCGCAAGTTCTTCATGCACAAGGCCAAGGGCATGGTGCGCGACGTGTTCCGCACGCGCAACATGCGGGCGCTGCCGGGCAATGTGGGCCTGGGCCAGGTGCGCTACCCCACGGCGGGCAATGCCTATAGCGAGGAAGAGGCCCAGCCGTTCTATGTGAACGCGCCGTTCGGCCTCGTGCTGGTGCACAACGGCAACCTGACCAATGCCCGCGAGCTGCGCACCGAGCTGTTCCAGACGGACCATCGCCACACCAACACCGAGAGCGACTCCGAGGTGCTGCTGAACGTGCTGGCGCACGAGCTGGAGCGCTCCACCCGGGGCGTGCCGCTGCAGGTCGAGGATGTGTTCGCTGCCGTGCGCGCCGTGCACAAGCGCATCAAGGGCTCGTACGCCGTGATCGCCCTGATTGCCGGCCATGGCCTGCTGGCGTTCCGCGACCCCCATGGCATCCGCCCGCTGGCGCTGGGCCGTAGCCAGGATGGCACGGTGATGGTGGGCAGCGAGTCGGTGGCGCTGGAGGGCACGTCCCATGTGTTTGAGCGCAACATCGACCCCGGTGAAGCGGTGTTCATCACGCTGGATGGCCAGGTCCATGCCAGCCAGTGCGCCGAGAAACCGCAGCTCAACCCTTGCATCTTCGAGTTTGTGTACCTTGCACGTCCCGACTCGGTGCTGGACGGCATTTCGGTGTACCAGGCGCGCCTGAACCTGGGCGAGGCCCTGGCCAAGCGCGTGGTCTCTACCGTGCCGCCCAATGAGATCGATGTGATCATCCCGATCCCCGAGTCGAGCCGCCCTAGTGCCACGCAACTGGCGCACCTGCTGGGCATCCCCTACCGCGAAGGCTTCGTCAAGAACCGCTATGTGGGCCGCACCTTCATCATGCCGGGGCAGGGCGTGCGCAAGAAGTCCGTGCGCCAGAAGCTCAACGTGATTGGCAGCGAATTCAAGGGCCGCAACGTGCTGCTGGTGGATGATTCCATCGTGCGCGGCACCACCAGCCGCGAGATCGTGCAGATGGCGCGCGACGCTGGTGCCCGCAAGGTGTACCTGGCCAGTGCTGCACCACCCGTGCGTTACCCCAACGTGTACGGCATCGACATGCCCACCAGCAGCGAGCTGGTGGCCCATGGCCGCACGGTGGAAGAGATTCGCCAGGCGATTGGCTGCGATGCCCTGATCTACCAGGATGTGGATGGCATGAAGAAGGCCGTGGGATCGCTCAATGCGTCCATCGCGGGCTTTGATGCCTCGTGTTTTGACGGCGTGTATGTCACGGGTGACATCACGGCAGAAGACATTGCCCGCCTGAACGAAGGGCGCGTGGGCGTGGAAGAGGGCGAAGAAGACACCTCCCGCCTCGCGCTGCCGAACGCGCAAGAGGCGTGAGCGCAGCGGCCAAACCGCTTTGATGAGGACGGCGCGGCGGTTGCTCGCCCGCTGCCCATTGGATTGATGGATAGACGGATTGACCGAATCTTGACACTGGCCCCGAAAGGGGCCAGACCGTATTGATATGACAGAAACCACTGCTTCCAGCGCGGGCCGCGTGCGTACCCGGTTCGCCCCGTCCCCCACGGGCTTCATCCACCTGGGCAACATCCGCTCGGCACTCTACCCCTGGGCCTTTGCGCGCGCCACGGGCGGCGACTTCATCCTGCGCATTGAAGACACCGACCTGGAGCGCTCCAGCCAGGCGGCGGTGGATGTGATCATCGAGGGCATGGCCTGGCTGGGGTTGGACCACGATGAAGGTCCGTTCTACCAGATGCAGCGCATGGACCGCTACAAGGCGGTGCTGGCCGACCTGCAGGCCGCAGGCCATGTGTACCCCTGCTACATGAGCGTGGCCGAGCTGGATGTCCTGCGCGAAAAGCAGATGGCCGCCAAGGAAAAACCCCGCTATGACGGCACCTGGCGCCCCGAAGACGGCAAGACCTTGCCGCCGGTGCCTGCAGGTGTGCAGCCCGTGCTGCGCTTCAAGAACCCGCAGGGCGGTGTGGTGGCGTGGGAAGACAAGGTCAAGGGCCGCATCGAGATCCGCAACGACGAGCTGGACGACCTGGTGATCGCGCGCCCCGATGGCACGCCCACCTACAACTTCTGCGTGGTGGTGGACGACATCGACATGGACATCACCCATGTGATCCGTGGCGACGACCATGTGAACAACACGCCGCGCCAGATCAACATCTTCCGCGCCTTGGGCAAGGAGCCTCCGGTGTATGCCCACCTGCCCACCGTGCTGAACGAGCAGGGCGAGAAGATGAGCAAGCGCAACGGCGCCAAGCCTGTGACGCAGTACCGTGACGAAGGCTACCTGCCCGACGCCATGGTGAACTACCTGGCGCGCCTGGGCTGGAGCCATGGCGACGACGAAATCTTCTCGCGCGCCCAGTTCCTCGAATGGTTCAACCTCGATCACCTCGGCCGCAGCGCCGCCCAGTTCGACGAGGCCAAGCTGCGCTGGGTGAATGCCCAGCACCTCAAGGCCATGCCCGACGATGCGCTGGCCGCCCTGGTGGCGCCGCAGCTGCAGCAGCGTGGCATTGCCGCCGATGCGCTGGCCGACGGCCGCCTGGTGCGCATCTGTGCCTTGTTCAAGGACCGTTGCGACACCACGGTGGCGCTCGCCCACTGGGCCCAGGTCTTCTATGGCGATGTGGCGCCTGTGGAGGCGGAGCGCGCGCAGCATGTCACCGAAGCCATCGCACCTGCACTGGATGCGCTGGCCGATGCCCTGTCTGCCTGTGAATGGGACAAGGCCTCTATCAGTGCCGCCTTCAAGCAGGTGCTCGCCAGCCAGGGCTTGAAGATGCCGCAATTGGCCATGCCAGCACGGGTTTTGACCGTGGGCACGGCCCACACGCCATCGGTCGATGCCGTGCTGGAATTGGTCGGACGTGAAAAAGTTGTAGCGCGTTTGCGAAACCGCTAAAAATCTGTCTATAATTCAAGGCTCGGATGATGACAACAAATGCTAAGTGTTTGGGGTCATTAA
>NZ_QAJR01000034.1:0-51857 GCF_003852545.1 Acidovorax sp. FJL06 | reverse complement strand
AAGTCCGATAACGGTTAGTTCCAAGGTTTTGACCCCATCGTCTAGAGGCCTAGGACATCACCCTTTCACGGTGAGTACCGGGGTTCGAATCCCCGTAGGGTCGCCAAGTTTGTAGCACTTGGCTTGTATTGATAAATGCAAGCGAAAAGCTGCCTGCCAGGAGTGGTAGTTCAGTTGGTTAGAATACCGGCCTGTCACGCCGG
Organism: Acidovorax sp. FJL06; assembly: GCF_003852545.1. GTDB lineage: Bacteria > Pseudomonadota > Gammaproteobacteria > Burkholderiales > Burkholderiaceae_C > Acidovorax. Next base: position 51,654 of record NZ_QAJR01000034.1, on the reverse strand, counting down.
GGGTCGCGGGTTCGAGTCCCGTCCACTCCGCCAGTTTGTTTGTGTCGCCATATTTTTGGCGGTATGAAAAGCAGATCCAAGGACTGCAGCATGTTGTGCTGCAGTCCTTTTTTCTTTTCCGCTCCGAATCGGTAGAATCACTGTGGGGAGGCGCGGTTTCATTCGTGCCATGGCATACCGGCCGCACAGCGGCCTTGCTTTTCTGCGATACCAGCCCACCGGGGCACCCCGTGGGCGATTTACTTCAATGCCCGCAGCGCGGCCATCGTTTCGCGCAGCCCCAGATGCAGCCGCTTGTCGCGGCGCACCACCATGGCCAGTGTCCGACGCAGCGCAGGGGACAGCGGCCGCACTTCCAGCGTGTTGCGGTGCTCTTCGCGCACGGCCATGCCAGGCAACACGGCGCAGCCCAGGCCCGCCGCGACCAGTTCCTTGATGGCTTCCACGCTCCCCAGTGACATGGCGGGCTGCAGCGCCACGCCGGCGCGGGCGAACCAGGCGTCGGCAATGCGACGGGTTTGCCCGCCAGGTTCGTAAAGCAGTACGGGGTGGCGAGCCAGGTCCTTGGCCCTGACCCGCGCTGGCAGCGCCGTGCCCTGCGGCGCGATGGCGACAAACGCATCGTCCAGCAGGGGCGTCACTTCGAGCATGCGCCCGCTGGCCGGCAGGGTGACCAGGCCCAGGTCCAGTGTGTTGTCTTCCACCGCCTGAACGATGTCGGCCGTGTTGCCCGTGCTCACTGTGATGTCGAGGCCCGGAAAACGCTGCCGAAGCGATCGCAGCACCGGTGGCAGCAAAAAGATGCAGGCCGTGGCGCCGGTGCCCAGGCGCACGCGGCCCGTGGCGCCATCGGCATGCCGGGAGACGGCGGCGATGGCCTCGGACACCGCAGCGTCGATGCGGCCGACATGCGCGAGCAACTCGGCGCCTGCCGCCGTGGGGCGCAGTGTCCGGCCGACACGCTCGATCAAAACGGTGCCCAAGCGCCTTTCCAGCTGGCGCACTTGCAGGCTGACAGCGGGTTGGGTCAGGTCCAGGCGCTGCGCTGCGGCAGAAAAGCTGCCCATCTCCATGGCGGTGGCGAAGCCATGAAGCTGATCGAGGTTGATGCGTTCCATGGCAAAGAATTTCTCATACTTTGCATAAATGGAGAAAGCTTCTTTTATAAAAAGAACGCGGCCACACTGGCGGCCATGTTGACCTTCGCACCACCTTCCCCGGCCGCCCACGTCGGCGCATCCTCCGTCCACCCTCTGCGTTCTGCGGGCCATGCGCCCCATGTGCCTCCCGTGCGCCTTGCGGACCCGGCCGACCTGCCCGCCATCCAGGTGCTGTACGCCCACCATGTGCTGCAGGGCCTGGCTTCGTTCGAGGAAATTCCGCCGGATGTGGACGAACTGCGTGCGCGGCTGGCGGCCGTGCAGGCGGCCGGCCTGCCGTATCTTGTGGCCGAGATCGATGGCCAGGTGGTGGGTTTTGCCTATGCGTCGCTGTACCGGGCGCGGTCGGCGTACCGCCACACCGTGGAGGACTCCGTGTACGTGGCCCCGGGCTGGGCAGGGCGAGGCATTGGCGCGGCGCTGCTGGGCGAAGTCATCCGGTGGTGCGAGGCGGGGCCCTGGCGCCAGATGCTGGCGGTGGTGGGGCAGGGCGACGAGAATGCCGGCTCGATGGCTCTGCACGAGCGCATGGGTTTCGAGCGCATCGGTGCGTTGCGCTCGGTCGGTTTCAAGAAGGGGCGCTGGCTGGACACCGGGCTCATGCAACGCCCGCTGGGGGCCGGGAGCGCCACCTTGCCGGTGTCCATCCCGGTGGGCCAGCCAAGGTGAGCGGCCTGTCCATGCCGCCCGCCACGGAAGCCGCAGCAAGGGCGCAAGGGCCGGGCCTGCCCCGCCGCGTGGTGCTGTGCCTGAGTGCCTCGCAGTTCATCTGCTGGGGAATCTCGTACTACTTGGTGGGGGCCATCGGAGAGTTCATTATTCGGGACACGGGCTGGAGCCGCACGCTGGTGTACGGCGGCTTTGCCGGCGCCTTGCTGGTGATGGGCGGGGTGTCGGGCGCCGCCGGCGGCTGGGTGGACCGCTGGGGTGGGCGTGGCGCCATGGTGGCGGGCTCGCTGCTGCTGGTGGCGGGCTGTGTGGGCATCGCGGTTGCGCAGGGGGTGTGGTCGTACTGCGGCGCGTGGGCGGTGATGGGCCTGGCCATGCGGCTGACGCTGTATGACGCAGCGTTTGCCACGCTGGCCCATTTGGCGGGCCCGCGCGCGCGGCGGCCCATGGCGCAGGTCACGCTGCTGGGCGGGCTGGCCTCCACCGCTTTCTGGCCCTTGGGGCATGTGCTGGCCGATGCGCTGGGGTGGCGCGGCGCGGTGCTGGTGTATGCGGTGCTGGCATGTTGCACCGTGCTCTTGCACCTGGGCATTCCACGCCGCTCCGCAGGCCTGCAGCGGGCCCCACAGGTGCAGACTGTGCTGCCCGCAGAGGTTGGGCCACTGGCCCGCACCGCAGCACAGCGCGCACTGGCCGGCACGCTGTTTGCCACGCTGACCACCCTGGTGAATTTCCTGAATGCGGGCATGTCGGCGCACATGGTGGGCCTGCTGGCAGGGTTGGGGCTTGCACTGCCGCTGGCCGTGGGCGTGGCATCGCTGCGCGGGGTCGGCCAGTCATCGGCGCGCCTGGCGGAGGTGCTCTGGGGTGCGCAGGTGTCCCCCTTGGTGCTGGGCGCACTGGCGTCGCTGCTGCTTCCGGCGGCGGTTCTGGCGGGCCTGTGGTCGGGGCAGGCGCTGGCCGCTGCGTGGGGGTTCGCGCTCGCCTACGGGGCGGGCAACGGCCTGTTGACCATCACCCGTGGCACCTTGCCGCTGGTGCTGTTCGATCACCGCAGCTATGGCGCCTGTGTGGGGTGGCTGGTGGCGCCGGGTTTCCTGCTTTCGGCGGGCGCCCCGGTGGTGTACGCCATGCTGATCGATCATGCAGGGGCCGCCGCAGCGATGTGGCTGTCGGTCGGGGTGGCGGCGCTGGCGGGCGCTGCGGCCTGGGTGCTGTGGCTGTGCTTTGCGCCGCGAGGCGGCCGCGCACAGGCTGGGGCTGGATGAGGGGTCGCAGCGGACAAGGCTGCGCTCCAGGAAAAAAGCCCTGGGGCAGGCCCAGGGCTTGAATACGAGAAAAAAGGCCGCCAGCGCTTGATGAACAAGCGCAAGATGCTATAAATTAGATAGCAATCACCGGGGGGCCAGGCGGATCGCACCGTCCAGGCGGATCACCTCGCCGTTGAGCATGTCATTCTCGAAAATGTGCTGTACGAGCTTGGCATAGTCCTGCGGCGTGCCCAGGCGGCTGGGGAAGGGCACGCCCGCGGCCAGAGCGTCCTGCACTTCCTGGGGCATGCCGAACAGCATGGGCGTGCCGAAAATGCCGGGGGCGATGGTCATGTTGCGGATGCCGTTGCGCGCCAGGTCGCGGGCGATGGGCAGGGTCATACCCACCACGCCGCCCTTGGAGGCCGAATAGGCTGCCTGGCCGATCTGGCCGTCGTAGGCCGCCACGCTGGCGGTGGAGATCAGTGCGCCGCGTTCGCCCGTGGCCTCGGGCTCGTTCTTGCCCATGGCCTCGGCCGCCAGGCGGATCATGTTGAAGCTGCCGATCAGGTTGACCGTGATGGTCTTGCTGAACAGGGCCAGCGCATGGGCGCCGTTCTTGCCCACGGTCTTTTCGGCAGGCGCGATGCCGGCACAGTTGACCAGGCCCATCAGCTTGCCCAGGGACACGGCCTTGGCCACGACGGCCTGGCCGTCGGCTTCATTGCTGACGTCGCACTTCACGAAGGCGCCACCGATGTCCTTGGCCACGGCTTCGCCTTTTTCGGCCTGCATGTCGGCAATGACGACGGTGCCGCCCTGGGCGGCCAGCATGCGTGCCGTGCCTTCGCCCAGGCCCGATGCGCCGCCGGTGACGATGAATACCTTGCCCTTGATTTCCATGAGTGCCTCCAGTAAGTGACGTTAACGTAAACGTCAATTATGGCCGATGTGGAATTGCGGGCGCAAAAAAAGCAGCCCGGCGGGGCCGGGCTGCTGGGGCTGGCACAGGGGCCAGAAGAGGGCGGTGGCCGCAGCGTTTACTGGAAGCCCACGCGGTCCAGCATCTGCTGCACCTTGGTCACGTTGGCGCCCACGGCGCTGATCGGAATGGTCTCGCTCTTGAACGGCTTGCCGCCGGTCATGGCCTTGAGGGCCGGGTTGTCCAGCGCCACGCCCTTGGCGGCAGGCCATTCGTTGTTGCCATTGGCGAAGTAGTTCTGGGCTTCGGGGCTGGCCAGGTATTCCAGGAACTTGACGGCGTTGGCCTGGTTCTTGGAGTTCTTGGCGACGGCGCCGCCCGCGATGTTCAGGTGCGTACCCCAGGATTCCTGGTTGGGGAACACCACGCCCACCTTGTTCACCACGGCCACGTCTTCGGGCTTGTTGCTGCGCATCATGCGCGCCAAGTAGTAGGTGTTGGTGACGGCGATGTCGCATTCGCCAGCCGCCACGGCCTTGATCTGGTCGGTGTCGCCGCCCTTGGGAGGGCGGGCCAGGTTGGCCACCATGCCCTTGAGCCAGGCTTCGGCCTTTTGTTCGCCCAGGTGCTCGGTCACCGCGCCAAACAGGCTCAGGTTGTAGGGGTGCGAGCCGGAGCGGATGCACAGCTTGCCCTTGTTCTTGGGGTCGCCCAACTCCTCGTAGGTGTCCACATCCGCCTTGTCCACCTTGATCTTGTTGTAGACGATCACGCGGGCGCGGGTGGACAGGCCATACCAGGCGATGCTGCCGTCGGCCGTGGGGGTGCTGCGCAGGTTGGCGGGGATGGCGTCGTTCAGCACTGGGGACTTGATGGGCTGGAACAGGCCATCGACCTCGCCCTTGTACAGGCGGGCGGCGTCCACCAGCAGGATCACATCGGCCGGGGAGGCCGTGCCCTCGGCCTTCAGGCGGGCCAGGATGCCTGCGTCGTCCGCATCCACGCGGTTGATCTTGATGCCGGTGGCCTTGGTGAAGCCGGTGTACAGGGCTTCGTCGGTGGAGTAGTGGCGGGCCGAGTAGAGGTTCACCACCTGTTCCTGGGCATGGACGGCGCCTGCGGCGGCGGCCAGGGCACAAACGCTCAGCAAGGCTTTCACAGTCTTCGACATGGATGCATCTTTCGGGGTTGTTACTGCCCCCAATGATAAAGCAAACGCGAATTATTCTTAATAAATGCCGGGACCGGGAATGGAATTCCAAGGGGGCGGCTTGATGCAGCGCAAGGGGCGGGGGGAGGCGCCGGCGCTGGCCGGCCGGGCAAAAAAAAGCCCAGTCGTAAAACCGGGCTTTAAAAGGATCCCTGAAACGGGGGTTTCGAGAGGATCCAAGGAGACAACTCGCGCGCTGCACACGGGGTTTGTGTTGCAGCGCATGGATGGATTATCAGGGTATTCCCTGAATGCGGCCTAGAGGTTGCACTCCAGACCGCCATATCCCGATCAGCGCTTGCGGGGCGCAGCCGTCTTGGCGGCGTTGGCAGCGGTGCTGGCCACGGCGTTGAAGTTGGCTTCGGCCACATCCGACGCTTGCTTGACGGCCTTTTGCACGGATTCGAAAGCGTTGTTGGCGGCAGAGACGGCGCTCTTCATCACGGCCACGGCGGTTTCGGAACCGGCGGGGGCGTTCTTGGCGGCGCTGTCCACCAGGTTGGTGAAGGCCTTTTGCGCGTCGGTGGCTTGCGATTCGAACGCCTTGCCGAATTCGGCGCCGGTGCCCGAGGCGATGTCGTACAGGTGGCGGCTGTAGGCAGCGGTCTTTTCAGCCAGGGGCTGGAACAGGCCGGCTTGCAGGGCCAGCAGTTCTTGTGCGTCCTTCACACCCAGCACGGCTTGCGTGTGGGTGGCGGCTTCCGACAGGGCGGCGCGCGAGGCGGTCACGTTCAGTTCCACCAGCTTTTCCACGCCTTCGAAGGCCTTGGTCGTCAGACCGAACAGGGTTTCGATGTTGGCTTTGTGCGAGGCCAGGATTTGTTCAGCGGTCAGCGTCATGTCATATCTCCTAAAAATGGGACCCAGAGGGCCAGGGTGGCTTACAGACATCTGCGCTGACCTTGACCCGGTAGAGTCATGTTGCAGTGCAGCATGGTTTGAATTTTAGGGACTTGCTGCGGTATTGCAAGGATTTTTTGTTGCGCTGCAGTAAATTAGGCACAACGCCCCAGAAAGCCTGGCTTGCCACAATCGCGTCATGCATGCCTATTACGCCGACCACTTTGTTCTGCCCCTGCCCGAAGGGCACCGTTTTCCCATGGCCAAGTACCGCATGCTGCGCGACCGGATTGCACAGCAGTTGGCGGGCGTGCAGCTGCAGGTGGCGCAGCCTGCGGGCGATGACGACCTGGCGCTGGCCCATACCCCGGGATACATCGGGGCGATTGCGCAGGGCACGCTGCCAGCCCCCGCGCAGCGTGAGATCGGCTTTCCCTGGAGCGAGGCCATGGCCGAGCGGGCACGGCGCTCGGTGGGGGCCACGGTGGCGGCCAGCCGCCAGGCCTTGCGTGACGGCGTGGCCGGCAACCTCGCGGGCGGCACGCACCATGCCTATGCGGACAAGGGCAGCGGGTTCTGCGTGTTCAACGATGTGGCCGTGGCCGCCCGGCGCATGCAGTCCGAGCATGCCGCAGCGCGGGGCTGGGGCGCCCCGCCGCTTTCGGTGGCCGTGATCGACCTGGACGTGCACCAGGGCAATGGCACGGCGCATATCTTCCAGGGCGATGACAGTGTGTTCACGCTGTCGCTGCACGGTGCGCGCAATTTCCCCTTCCGCAAGGAGGCGGGGGACCTGGATGTGGAGCTGCCCGACGGCTGCGCGGACGAGGAATACCTGCACGCGCTGGACGAAGCCTTGGCGGTGCTGGACCAGCGCTGCACCCCCGGCCTGGTGTTCTACCTGGCCGGGGCCGACCCGCACGAGGGCGATCGCTTGGGGCGCCTGGCCGTGACCCACGATGGCCTGGAGGCGCGTGACCGGCGCGTGTTCGACTGGGCCTGGCAGCGGCGGATTCCGCTGGCCTTTGCGATGGCCGGTGGCTACGGCAATGATCTGGAGGACACGATCCAGGCCCAGCTCACCACCTGGCGCGTGGCCTGGCAGTACCACCAGCGCTGGCAGAATGTGCGGCCATGACCTCTGCCGCCAGCACCCCGTCCGCCGCGCCTTCTGCTCCTTCCGCACCGGCCCGTCCGGCCCCGCAGCCGCGCAGCGCCTACCGCGTGTTCCGCCCCATCACCACCCGCTGGGCCGACAACGATGTGTATGGCCATGTGAACAACGTCGTGTACTACAGCTGGTTCGACACGGCGGTGAATGCGCACCTGATCGACCAGGGCGTGCTCGACATCCACGCGGGGGCCACCATCGGCCTGGTGATCGAAACCCAGTGCAACTACTTCGCATCCCTGGCGTTTCCGCAGACCGTGGAGGCTGGCATCCGCGTGGCGCGCCTGGGGGGCTCCAGCGTGCGCTACGAGGTGGGCCTGTTTGCGCAGGGCGAGCCGCTCACCGCCGCCGCCGGCCATTTCATCCACGTGTATGTGGACCGCGAGACGCGCCGGCCCGTGCCCGTGCCCGAGGCCCTGCGCACCGTGCTGCAGGCCCTGGTGGTACCGGGTTGATGCCCATAGCCCCGGTGCAATGGATTTGATAGCGCGGGGCCCGGGCTGAATACCCGCTGACGCCATGGGCTGCGCCCGGCGCAAGGCGCCCCGATGGCCTACACTTTGCGGCTTTGTTGCCTGGCCCGTGGCCTGGGGATCGCGTGGGCGGTTTCCAAGGCTTGCCCCGTCCATGATCATCACCAGCCTGCTCGACACCGACCTGTACAAGTTCACCATGATGCAGGTGGTGCTGCACCAGTTTCCGGGGGCGCAGGTCGAATACCGCTTCAAGTGTCGCAACCCTGGCGTGCAGCTGGCGCCGTTTGCCAACGAGATCCGTGACGAGATCCGCTCGTTGTGCAGCCTGCAGTTCCAGGACGCCGAGCTGACCTACCTGCGATCACTGCGCTTTATCAAGAGCGACTTCGTGGACTTCCTCGGGCTGTTCAAGCTCAACGAAAAATACATCACCGTCACGCCGCAGCACAACGGCGAGATCGACATCTCCATCCGCGGGCCCTGGCTGCACACTATCCTGTTCGAGATCCCGGTGCTGGCCATCATCAACGAGGTCTACTTCCGCAACACGCAGAAGGTGCCGGACTTCCCCGAGGGCCGCAAACGCCTGGATGCCAAGATCGCGCTGCTGCAGGGCGAAGGCCTGTCGGACCTCAAGATCGCCGACTACGGCACGCGCCGGCGCTTTTCCCGCGCGTGGCACGAGGAAGTGCTGCGCGTGCTGGTGGCCCGCCTGGGCACGGGCGACCGCCGTCCCGGCGCGCCGGCCGGCCCCGGCCAGTTTGCGGGCACGAGCAATGTGCTCTATGCCATGAAGCTGGGCGTGACGCCGCTCGGGACCATGGCGCACGAGTATTTGCAGGCCTGCCAGGCGCTGGGGCCGCGCCTGCGTGACAGCCAGGTGTTCGGCTTTGAAATGTGGGCCAAGGAATACCGGGGCGACCTGGGCATTGCGCTGTCGGATGTGTACGGCATGAGCGCCTTCCTGCGCGACTTCGACCTGTATTTCTGCAAGCTGTTCGATGGCGCGCGCCACGACAGCGGCGACCCGTTTGCCTGGGGCGAGCGCCTCTTGGCGCATTACCGCAAGAACCGCGTCGATCCGCTCACCAAGACGCTGATCTTCAGCGACGCGCTCACGATCCCGCGCACCATCGAGCTGTACCAGCAGTTCCGCGGGCGCTGCCAGCTCGCCTTCGGCATCGGCACCAACCTGACCAACGATCTGGGCAGCCCGCCCGCGCACGAGCCGCTGCAGGTCGTCATCAAGATGACGCGCTGCAATGACCAGCCCGTGGCCAAGCTGTCGGACACGCCCGGCAAGGGCATGTGCGATGACGAGGCCTACCTGGCCTACCTGCGGCAGGTGTTTGAGATCCCCGCGCCGGCATGAGCCCCTGCGTGCCCTGGCGCCTGTGGATGGATGCGCCCCCGATTTTCTGAAAAAAGTGATGGAGACAAGAACCATGAAATTTTCGCGCGGGCTGGCTGGTGCCGGCCTCCTGGCCGCACTGCCCGGCATGGCCATGGCGGCCGATATCGATGGCGGCGCGCTGTCGGTGCTGTGGGGCGTGCCGTTTGCCGGCATCCTGCTGTCGATTGCCCTCATGCCACTGCTGGCGCCCATCTTCTGGCACCACCACTTTGGCAAGGTGGCGGCGGGCTGGGCGCTGGCGTTTTTGCTGCCGTTTGCCGTGGTGTTCGGGCCCGGTGCGGCAGGGGCCAGCTTTGTGCATGCGCTGGTGGCTGAGTACATTCCCTTCGTCATCCTGCTCACCGCGCTGTTCACCGTGGCGGGCGGCATCTACATCCGGGGCAACCTGCGCGGCAGTCCGGTGCTCAACACGGCCATCCTCGCCATTGGGGCGGTGCTGGCCAGCGTCATGGGCACCACGGGCGCATCCATGCTGCTGATCCGTCCGCTGATCCGTGCCAACGACAACCGCAAGCATGTGGCGCATGTGGTGGTGTTCTTCATCTTCATCGTCTCCAACGCCGGGGGCTCGCTCACCCCGCTGGGCGACCCGCCGCTGTTCCTGGGCTTCCTGAAGGGGGTGGATTTTTTCTGGACGGTGAGCCACATTTTCCCCGAGACCCTGTTCCTCGTGGGCGCACTGCTGGTGATCTTCTTTGTGCTGGATTCCTGGTACTACCACCGCCGTGAAGAAGTGCTCAAGGTAGACCCCACGCCCACCACCAAATCCATCGGCTTTGACGGCAAGGCCAACTTTGCGTTGCTGGGCGTGGTGGTGGCGCTGGTGCTGCTCAGCGGCCTCTGGAAGTCTTCCGTGTCGTTCACCATCGCCGGGGCCGAGGTGGGCCTGCCCGGCATCGTGCGCGATGTGGGCCTGATCCTGGTGGCGCTGGTGTCGCTGCGCGTCACCCCGAAAAAAGTGCATGAGGACAACCAGTTCAGCTGGGGCCCCATGCAGGAAGTGGCCAAGCTGTTTGCCGGCATCTTCCTCACCATCATCCCGGTGATCGCCATGCTCAAGGCCGGCGTCAACGGTCCGTTCGGCGCCGTGGTGGCGGCGGTGACGCGGCCCGATGGCACGCCCGACCCGGCCATGTACTTCTGGGCCTCGGGCCTGCTCAGCTCCTTCCTTGACAACGCACCGACCTACCTGGTGTTCTTCAACACGGCGGGCGGCGACCCGGCCACGCTCATGACCACGCTGGCCCCCACGCTGGCGGCCATCTCGGCGGGCTCGGTGTTCATGGGGGCCAACTCCTACATCGGCAATGCGCCCAACATGATGGTCAAGGCCATTGCCGAAGACCGGGGCGTGAAGATGCCCAGCTTCTTCGGCTACATGCTGTGGTCGGGGGGCATCCTGGTGCCGCTGTTTGTCGTCATGACCTTCATCTGGTTCAAATGAGAGTCCCCCTGAGTCGCTTCGCGCCATCCCCCAAGGGGGACGCCCCCAGTGCGGCGGGGCGGCCCTTGCACGGGGGCGCTGGCATGGCCCCGCGCCAGTTGCCTGGACTGTGCGCGCAAAGTTGTAGACAAGTCATCGATATGGAGAACGCCCGCTCATGAGCAAGCCCCGCATCCTGGTCGCCCGCGCGATCTTCCCCGACATCGTGGACCGCCTGCGCCAGCACTTCGAGGTGGAGGCCAACCCCGAAGACGTGATCTGGACGCCGGCCGAGCTGGCCGAGCGCCTGGCCGACAAGGACGGCGCCTTCACCACCGGCAGCCAGCGCATCGACGCGCCGCTGCTGGCGGCGGCGCCGCGCCTGCGCATCGTGGCCAACATGGCCGTGGGCTACAACAACTTCGACGTGGACGCCATGACCGCCGCTGGCGTGCAGGGCACCAACACGCCCGACGTGCTGACCGAGACCACGGCCGACTTCGGCTTTGCGCTCTTGATGGCCACGGCCCGCCGCATGACCGAAAGCGAGCATTACCTGCGCGCCGGCCAATGGACCAAGTGGAGCTATGACATGTTCGCCGGCAGCGACATCCACGGCAGCACGCTGGGCATCATCGGCATGGGGCGCATCGGGCAGGGCATTGCCCGGCGCGGCGCACACGGCTTTGGCATGAAGGTGGTCTACCACAACCGCTCGCGCCTGCCTGCTGCGCTGGAGGCAGAGTGCAAGGCGCGCTATGTGGGCAAGGAAGAGCTGCTGCGCACCGCCGACCATGTGGTGCTGGTGGTGCCCTACACCCCGGCATCGCACCACACCATCGGCGCGGCAGAGCTGGCGCTGATGAAGCCCACGGCCACGCTGGTCAACATTGCGCGCGGCGGCATCGTGGACGACGCGGCCCTGGCCGTGGCCCTGCGCGAGCAGCGCATCGCGGCGGCGGGCCTCGACGTGTTCGAGGGCGAGCCCAGCGTGCACCCCGACCTGCTCGCCGTGCCCAACGTGGTGCTCACACCCCACATCGCCAGCGCCACGGTGCCCACGCGCCGCGCCATGGCCAACCTGGCGGCGGACAACCTGATCGCCTTCTTCGAGGGGCGAGGGCCGCTCACGCCGGTGAACCAGCCCCAGGCCGGGTTGCGGGGCTAGGTTTTTGAACAAAATGGGCCGTTACCGCGCGACGGATAAGCGGTAGAAGCTATCAAAACAATAGTAAATACCTTGACTACCGATACGCTTGTCTTGCTGGCCGCTTGGGCCTTGGTGGTGGTGCTCGTGGGCCTTGTGCTGCTGCGCCGCCCGCGTGTGGAGCTGCCTGCCGAGTGGCTGGCGCGCCTGCAGTCGCTGGAGGCCACGGCCCAGGCCACGCAGCTGGCCGTGGCCCGCAACGACGGCGCCATGGAAGCGATGGCGAAACAGCTCTCGGGCTTCACGCAGGCCACGCAGCACCAGCTGGAGGCCCTGCGCGGCGCGGTGGACGAGCGGCTGGCCCAGGCTGTGGGCGAGTCCCGCACGGGCCGCGCCGAACTGCTGGCGGCCTTTGGTGCGTTCGAGGCCAAGCTGGAGCAGCGCCTGGCCCAGGGCCAGGCCGAGGCCGCTTTGGCGCGCAAGGAGCTGTCCGATGCCCTGGCCGCCTTCCGCGCCGAGCTCACGCAGACCGCGCAGTCGCTCGCGTCCGACAGCCAGCGCTCGCGCGAGGCACTGGCCGAAAGCACGCAGCTGTTCGAGCAGCGCATCCAGGAGCGCTTCGAGGCCCTGTCGGCTGCCACGCGCGGCACGCTCGACTCGCTCAAGACCGACATCCAGACGCAGCTGGGCGCCGTGTCCGCCGCGCTGAAAGACCAGCTCGAAGCCAACGGCAACCAGATCCGCAACCAGTTCTCGGTGCTGCAGGATGCGGTCTCGCAGCAGCTCACGGGCATGGTGCAGGGCAGCCAGCACAACGCCGAGCAGCTGCGCAACGCGCTCAACGAACGCCTGGCCGCCATCCAGGCCGACAACGCCACCAAGCTCGAAGAAATGCGCCGCACCGTGGACGAAAAGCTCCACGCCACGCTGGAGCAGCGCCTGGGCGAATCCTTCAAGCTGGTGAGCGACCGGCTCGAACAGGTGCACAAGGGCCTGGGCGAGATGCAGACCCTGGCGGGCAGCGTGGGCGACCTGAAGCGCGTGATGACCAACGTGAAGTCGCGCGGCACCTGGGGAGAAATGCAGCTCGGGGCCATTATCGACAACGTGCTCACGCCCGAGCAGTTCGCGCGCAACGTCAAGACGGTGCCGGGCAGCGATGAACTGGTCGAATTTGCGATCCGCCTGCCGGGCAAGAACGACGAGCACCCGGTGTGGCTGCCCATCGACTCCAAGTACCCCGTGGAGCAGTACCAGCGCCTGCTGGATGCGCAGGACGCGGCCGACAAGGCCGCCATCCTGTCGGCGGGCAATGCGTTCGAGACCTCGATCAAGCTCGAAGCCAAGAAGATCTTCGCCAAGTACGTCTCGCCCCCGCACACCACCGACTTTGCCGTGCTGTACCTGCCCACCGAAGGCCTGTTTGCCGAGGTGATGCGCCGCCCTGGCCTGGTCGAAGCGGTGCAGAACGACTGCCGCGTGATGATCACCGGCCCGGCCAACCTGGCGGCCATGCTCAACAGCCTGCAGATGGGCTTCAAGACGCTGGCGATCGAGAAGCGCTCGTCCGAGGTGTGGAGCCTTTTGGGCATGGTCAAGACCGAGTTCGCCAAGTTTGGCGATGTGGTCGAGGCCACCAAGAAATCCATCGACGCCGCCGCCAAGAAGTTTGACGAGGTGGGCGTGCGCACCCGCGCCATCCAGCGCAAGCTGCGCGATGTGCAGGAGCTGCCCGCACCCGATGCGGCGCGCGCCCCGCTGGCAGGCGCTCGCACGGCAGCCTTGCCCGGGCTGGACCCCGAGGACGATCTGCCGTGACCGGGACACTGGCCCGGTTGATTGCTGGCCAGGTCTGCGTGCATGCCAGCATGGCCGGCATGCGCCTGGCTGCACCGCTGCTGGCGCTGCGCGAGGGCCACAGTGCGGCGGCCGTGGGCCTGCTGGTGGCGCTGTTTGCACTCACGCAGGTGTTTCTGGCCCTGCCTGCGGGCCGGTACGCCGACCGCCACGGGCTCAAGCGCCCGGTGGCCTATTCGGTGGCCGTGGCGTGTGTGGGCGTGGGGTTGGCGGTGGTGTTTCCCACCTTTTCCGTGCTGTGCGTTTCTGCGTTGATGACCGGTGCTGCCGCGGGGGGCGCCACGATTGCGGTGCAGCGCCACGCGGGCCGGGCGGTGCACGATGCCACCGAACTCAAGCAGGTGTTCAGCTGGCTGTCCATCGGCCCGGCGGTGTCCAACTTCATCGGTCCGTTTGCGGCCGGGCTGGCCATCGACCTGGCGGGCAGCGCTCCGGGCAGCCTGGAGGGCTACCGTGCGGCGTTTGCGCTGCTGGCGCTGCTGCCCCTGCTCAGCTGGTTCTGCGTACGGGGGGTGCATGAGCTGCCGGCTGTGGCCGCAGCCGCAGGTGGCGCCGCCAGCGGCCCGCCCCAGCGGGCCTGGGATCTACTGGGCGATGCGCCGTTTCGGCGCCTGCTCGTCGTCAACTGGCTGATCTCCTCCTGCTGGGATGTGCACGCCTTCGCCGTGCCGCTGCTGGGGCATGAGCGCGGGCTGTCGGCGGCCGTCATCGGCACCATTTTTGGCGCGTTTGCGATTGCAGCCACCGTGATCCGCGTGTTGATGCCCTTTTTCGCCAAGCGCCTGCGCGAGCAGGCTGTGATGGCGGTGGCCATGCTGGTGACGGCCGTGCTGTTTGCGGTGTACCCGTTGCTGCACAGCGCCTGGGCCATGGGCCTGTGCTCGGTGCTGCTGGGCCTGGCGCTGGGCACGGGGCAGCCCATGGTGATGAGCCTGCTGCACCAGATCACGCCCTCGCACCGCCAGGGCGAGGCGCTGGGCCTGCGGCTGATGGCCATCAACGCGTCCAGCGTGCTGATGCCGCTCATGTTCGGGTCGGCGGGGGCCGTGATTGGGGTGAGCGGCCTGTTCTGGGCCGTGGGCGCGGCAGGCCTGGGCGGTTCGCGGCTCGCGTGGCGCATTGCAGACAGGGTTCCCAAGGAGTCCCAAAAAGCGTAAACAGGTGTAAATTGCCTCCATCCGTCTGCGGGTTCCAAGAGGGGGGCTGTCATGTACCTTCGATTCTGGTCACGGCGCGTGTTGCCATGGTGCCTGGCTTCGGCGCTGGGCGCGGGCCTGCCCTCTGTGGCATGGGCCGACGAGGTGGTCCAGCAGGCCACCGCCCTGGTGCGCCAGGGGCAGGCCTTGCAGGCCTTTCAACTGCTCGATGCGCACGAGGCCCAGCGCGCGGGCGACCCCGTCTTCGATGCCGCTATGGGCGACGCGGCGCATGCCGCAGGCCAGTACACGCGCGCTATCCTGGCCCGTGAGCGGGTGCTGGCGGCCGAGCCCGGCAACCTGGCTGCCCAGGTGGCGCTGGGGCAGTCCCTGCAGGCGGTGGGCGACCGCCGGGGCGTGCTGGCCCTGCCGCCCGAAGCGCGGGCCCTGCTGGTCCCCGTGGATGCGGGGCATACCCTCGATCAGTTCCTGTATTCCTACGACCGCCCGGAGTATGGCGGCCGCTCTTCGCTCAAGGGCTATGTGGAGCTGGGCGTGGGGCACGACTCCAACGCCAATGCCGCCCCGGTGGTGAGCGAGCTGCAGTCCCCGGTGGCGGGCACACCGCCCTGGGCCCTGTTGCCCGAGGCGCGGGCCACATCGGGCCGCTACGTGGTGGCGCAGGGCGGGCTGCGGGGCCGGGCGGTGATCAATTCGCGCTGGTCCGTGGTGGGCACGGCGCTCGCGGCCACGCGCCACTACGGGGGCCAGGCCGACCGGTTTGACCACACGGCCCTGGATGGCGCCTTGGGCATGGCCTGGCGGGCCGAGCGGCACGAGGTGATTGTCTCGGGGCAGGGCTCGTACTACGCACTCGACGGCGCGCGCCTGCGCACCATGGGCGGTGTGCTGGGCGAGTGGATCTACCGCATCGACGGGTTCCGGCAGTGGGGCAGCTTTTTGCAGGTGCTGGAGGTGCGCTACCCGGGGCAGGAGTTGCGCAATGTGCGGCGCAGCGTGGTGGGCACCTCGTACTCGCACCTGCTGCGCAATGGCGCCTCGGCCTACGCGGGCGTGTATGGCGGGCGCGAACAGCCCAAGGCCAGCAATGCCGATCCGCTGGGGCACCACCTGTGGGGTGTGCGCGTGGGCGGGCAGTGGCCGCTGGCGCCCCAGTGGGCCGTGTTTGCCAGCGCCGACTGGGAGCACCGGCGCTACGGTGGGCCAGACCCGTTTTTTGCCGTGACGCGCACGGATCGCCAGGCCCAGGTGGCGCTGGGCCTGAGCTGGACCCCGGCACCGGGCTGGCGCGTGACGCCGCAGTGGCAGCTCACGCGCAATGCCTCCACGCTGCCGATCACCGACTATGAGCGGCGGGTGTTTTCCATCCTTGTGCGCCGGGAGTTCTGAATGCGGCCACATCCCTGGGGTTTCGCTGCGACACCGTGGACGTGCACACCGTGGAGGTGCTTATGACATCCGACCAAAAACGCGCCCGGCTGGCGCTGCTGATGGGCATGGTGGCGGCCTGGCCACTCACCGGGCTGGCGGCCGCCGGGCTGGTGCAGTTCACGGCCGGCGATGTGCAGCTGCGCCGGGGCGACAACCTGTCGCGCCTGGCCAAGGGGGCCGAGCTCGATGGTGGCGACGTGGTGCTCACGGGCAGCGAGGGGCGGGCGCAGATCCGCTTTTCGGACGGGGGGCTGGTGGCCCTGTACCCGGGCTCGCAATTCACCGTGACCCGCTATGCCGACGGCGCGGGCACGGGCGAAGACCATTTCGTGGTCCACCTGCTGCGCGGCGGCATGCGCGCGCTCACGGGGCTGATCGGCAAGCGCAACCCCGCCAGCTACAAGGTGGTCACGCCCACGGCGGTGGTGGGCATCCGGGGCTCGGCTTTCATGCTGGCCATCGATGCCAACGGCCAGGTGCTGGTGTCGGGTGAGCAGGACGAGATTGAGGTGTGCACCCAGGCGGGCTGCGTGGGCGTGACGGCCGGCGAGGCCGTGCTGGTGCTGTCCGACCAGGAGCTGCCGGTGTATACCCACACCCGCGCCTTGCTGCCGGTGCCCGGGCTGCCGACCCCGATGCTGGTGGGTGAGCAACTGGACGTGCAGGGGCGCCGCGCGTTTGTGTACATGGTGCCGGCGCCCACCCCGGCACCGATCCCGGTGGCACCACCGCCGCCCGTGACCGCACCGCCACCACCGGTGCCGGTGGCGCCGCCACCGCCGGTGGACGACTACCAACCCCCGGCGCCGACCCCGCCGCCACCCACGCGGCCCACGGCACCCCCGCCTCCGGCCACCACGGCGCCACCGCCCACGACCACGGCACCTCCGCCGCCCACGGTGCGGCCGCCGTTCGTGTTCATCCCGGTGCTGCCCATCATCCTGCTGCCCCCGCCACCGCCGCCACCCCCGGTGATCCGGTAGCGGCCGGGGGGGCGCGGTGCCACGCCGTGGCGGCTGGCCCGGCGCGGCGTTGGCCGTCACCTTACAGCTGGTAGAACGCGCGGATCAGGTCCCAGGCTTCCTGCGGGTCATCGGTGTAGTGGAAGAGTTTGAGGTCCTGCGCCGAGATCGTGCCTTCTTCCACCAGCACATCGAAATTGATCAGGCGCTTCCAGTAGTCCACGCCACACAGCACGATGGGCACGGGCTTGGCCTTGCCCGTTTGCACCAGGGTCAGCACCTCGAACAGCTCGTCCAGCGTGCCAAAGCCGCCGGGGAAGGCCACCAGCGCCTTGGCACGCATCATGAAGTGCATCTTGCGCAAGGCGAAGTAGTGGAACTTGAAGCTCAGCGAGGGGGTGATGTAGCGGTTGCCGCTTTGTTCATGTGGCAGGGCGATGTTCAGACCCACGTTGGGGGCCCCGATGTCGTGGGCGCCCCGGTTGGCGGCTTCCATGATGCCGGGGCCGCCGCCCGTGCAGATGTAGAGGCGGTCTGCCGGGCGCTGGCGCTCGCTGTATTCCGCCACCAGCTGGGCGAACTGCCGTGCAAGATCGTAGTAGCGGGCGTTGCGCACCGCGAGCTTGGCGCGCACGATCTGTGTTGCCTCTCCCGCTGCTTCAGCGGCTTTGAGTGCTTGCTCGGCATCTTCCGGGGCCATGAAGCGGGCACTGCCAAAGACCACGATGGTGTTTTCGATGCCTTGCTCGGTCTGGCCCAGGTCGGGCTTGAGCATCTCCAGCTGAAAGCGGATGCCACGGGTTTCGCGGCGGAACAGGAATTCGGGGTCGGCAAAGGCCATGCGGTAGGCGTCGGCCTGCAGGGGGTTGCCATTGGTGGCGTGGGCGTGAAGTTCCGCCCAGGCATCGGCCAGGCGGCGTTCGTTGAGTTGGGTGTTGGATTCCATGGCAGGACTCGCGGATAGGTCGGTGGATGGAGAAAGGAGGGGGCGGCGCAGGCCGTTGCCGGTGGGGCGGGCTACTGGAGCAGTATGGCGTTGTTTTGTGACGTGATGGCTTGCTGGCGCCCAGGGGTCAAGCGCGTGACGCTATGAAATACGAAGCACTTTGCATGCCAAGCACCGTGAGGCCCAGCGAGCCCAGCAGGTGCAGCGCGGTGGTGCCCAGCGCCATCGCGTAGCGCTGCACCATCAGCATCTCGACCACCTCGGCCGAGAAGCTGGAAAACGTGGTGAGTGCGCCCAGGAAGCCCGTGACCAGGGCCAGCCGCCACACCGGGTCGAGCTGGGGCATGGCGTGGAACACGGCGACACACACGCCGATGAGGTAACCGCCCACCAGGTTGGCGGTGAGGGTACCCCAGGGAATCAGGCCCCCGGGGCTGAGCCACAGGCCCAGGCGCCAGCGCGCCAGCGCGCCCACACAGGCGCCGATGCAGATGGCAAGAACGTTCAACATCGGGCCATTGTCGCTGGATTTGAGGCCCCGGAATCGCCTCGCACCGTCCCCCGAGAGGCTGTTTCAATAGTCCGACGCGGGCGTGATCGCGGCTAAAAACGCGGGTCTGCGGCGTTGCAAATCCTCGCCGGGCCACCAGCCCGGCTCCGGTTTGCGCCTTGCATCCCCGCATTTTTAGTCGCGACTCGCCTTGCGCCGACTTTTAAAACAGCCTCTTAAAGCACAAAGCGGGGCGGCCTTGGTGGGGCCGCCCCGCTTTGTCTGTTGCAGGCTGGCTCAGCGCGCCGACATCTGCTGCGGCAGCCAGGTCACGATGCCGGGGAAGACGTAGATCAGGGCCACGGCGCCGCACATCAGCAAAAACATGGGCAGTGCCACCTTGGCAATCCAGGGCAGCTGGCGGCCTGTCATGCCTTGCAGCACGAACAAGTTGAAGCCCACGGGCGGGGTGATCTGCGCCATCTCGACCACCAGCACGATGAAGATGCCGAACCAGATGGTGTCGATGCCGGCCGCCTGCACCGTGGGCATGAGCACGCCCATGGTCAGCACCACCATCGAGATGCCGTCCAGGAAGCACCCGAGCACGATGTAGAAGATCGCCAGCGCTACGATGAGCTGGGCCTGGTTCAGGCCCAGCGAGGCAATCCATTCCGCCAGGTGGCGCGGCAGGCCGATGTAGCCCATGGCCAGCGTGAGGAAGGCGGCCCCCGCCAGGATCAGCGCGATCATGCAGTACAGGCGCGTGGCGCCCATCAGCGAGTCCTTGAAGGTGCCCCAGTTCATCGAGCCCTGCACGGCCGACAGCACGAGCGAACCCACCACGCCCACGGCCGCCGCCTCGGTGGCCGTAGCAAAGCCGGTGTAGATGCTGCCCAGCACGGCGGCAATCAGCAGCACCACGGGGATCAGGCTGCGCGACTCCGACAGCTTTTGCATGAAGCTCATGCGCACATCGGCGGCGGGCACCTGCTCGGGGTGGCGCAGTGCCCAGACCATGATGTAGCCCGAGAACAGCGCCGCCAGCAGGATGCCTGGCAGCACGCCGGCGATGAACAGCTGCGAGATCGAGACCTCGGCCGACACGCCATAGACGATCATGATGATCGAGGGCGGAATCAGCAGGCCCAGCGTGCTGGCCCCGGCCAGCGTGCCTACGACCATGTGCTCGGGGTAGCCGCGGCGCGTCAGCTCGGGCAGGGTCATCTTGCCGATGGTGGCGCAGGTGGCCGCGCTGGAGCCCGATACGGCAGCAAAGATGGTGCAACCCACCACGTTGGTGTGCAGCAGGCGGCCCGGCAGGGCCTGCACCCAGGGCGCGAGGCCCTTGAACATGTCCTGCGACAGGCGGGTGCGGAACAGGATTTCGCCCATCCAGATGAACAGGGGCAGGGCCGTGAGCGTCCAGCTGGAGGCGCTGCCCCAGATGGTGACGGCCATGGCATCGCCCGCAGGGCGCGCGGAAAACAGTTGCATGCCGATCCAGGCAACGCCGGAGAGGGTGAGCCCGATCCACACGCCGCTGCCCAAGATCAGGAACAGCGACAGTACGAGCAGGCCGGTAATGGCGAGATCACTCATGGTTGGTAGTGCCTGGTTGGTTCATTCATTGCGCAGGGCTTCGCCGGGATGGGCTTCGGTGCGTTGGCCCATCAGCTCCAGCACCAGCTCGTCGATGAAGGCGATGGCCAGGATCACCGTGCCCAGGGCCATGGCGATCTGGGGGATCCACAGCGGGGTGGCGTCGCTGCCGGTGGAGATGTCGTGGAACTCGTGCGACTGCCAGGCCAGCTTGCAGCTGTAGGCCGCAAACAGCAGGGCCAGCAGCGTGGCGATGGCCAGCGCCCAGACCTCGAACGCCTTCTTGGCGCCGCCCTTGAGGAAGTTCAGCAGCAGCGTGACGCGGATGTGTTCACCGCGCTTGAGCGTGTGGGCCAGTGCCAGAAAGCCGGTTGCGGCCATCAGGTAGCCCGCGTAGGCATCGGTGCCCGGCACATGGAAGTGGAACTGGCGGCTGATGACGGACAGCAGCACCATCCCCAGCAGTCCGACCATAAAAAGCGCCGCCAGGGCGGCGGCGCTGTCGTACAAGAAATCAAGCAGACGACGCATGGACAGGGTCTTCAGGGTCGTGTCCGCTTACTTGCGGTAGGCGTCGATCAGGGCCTTGCCTTCGGGGCCGGCCTTGTCCAGCCATTCCTTGAGCATGGTGTCGCCCACCTTGGCCATGTCGGCCTTCAATGCGGCGGGCGGGGTGGCCACGTCCATGCCGTTGGCCTTGAGCTTGGCCACGGTGTCGGTGTTGACCTTGGCGCTGTTGGCCCAGCCGCGTGCTTCTGCGTCAGCACCGGCCTTGAGCAGGGCTTCCTGCAGAGGCTTGTCCAGGGCGTCAAAGGCCTTCTTGTTCACCAGCACCGCATTCTTGGGCAGCCAGGCCTGGGTGTCGTAGTAGAACTTGAGGTGCTCGTAGAGCTTGCTGTCCACACCCGTGGCGCCCGAGGTCATGGTCGATTCGACCACGCCCGTGGCTAGGGCCTGCGAGAACTCGGCCGCCTGCACCGTCACGGGCTGTGCGCCCACCAGCTCGGCAATGCGCGCGGTGGCGGGGCTGTAGGCACGCCACTTGATGCCCTTGAGGTCGGCTGCGCTGGCCAGCGGCTTCTTGGTGTAGATGCCCTGCGGTGGCCAGGCCACGGTGTACAGCAGCACCATGCCTTGTTCGGCCAGCTTCTTTTCGAGGAAGGGCTTTTGCGCGGCGTAGAGCTTCTTGGAGGCGTCGTAGCTGTCGGCCAGGAAGGGCAGGCCATCCACGCCAAACAGCTGCCATTCGTTCTGGAAGTTGGCCAGCAGGATTTCGCCCATCTGCGCCTGGCCGCCTTGCACGGCGCGCTTGATTTCGGGGGCCTTGAACAGCGCGGCGTTGGCGTGCACCGTGATCTTGAACTTGCCGCCCGTGGCCTTGTCCACATCGCTCGCCAGCTGCGCCATGTTTTCGGTGTGGAAGTTGGTGGCCGGGTAGGCCGCCGCCAGGTCCCACTTGGTCTGGGCGAATGCCGAGGTGACAGACAGGCCCGCAGCCAAGGACAGGCCGAGTGCGGCGGTGGAGAAGATTCGACGCTTCATGAAATAGCTCCGCAAGGTTGGATGTAAGAGCCTGCTTACGGTCTCGCAAGGGATCGCGTTGGAGCGCAATCGGGATGAGTGGATGCTTCGGGTGCGCCGCATGGGCTCGTGCCCATGCAAGCAGCCGGGGCGTCCAATCACCCGATTTCGCTCCAACCCTTCGGGCAGTGGTCTTGGCGGGCGGTCTGCGGCGGAGCAAAGCTTGTGGATAGCCGGGCTATCCACTGCGCACCGCGCCTAGCATCCCACCCGCCAAGACCGCTGCGCGACCCTTGGGAGACCGTAAACAGGCTCTGATTACTGTATCGGAAGCCGACCCAATTGCGATAGGTGTTTTGCCTAAACGCTGACAAATTACCAACAAATTATCATCGACTTGCCTACAATATTTGCATGCACAAGCCGTGCCAACACTTCCCATCCGCAAAGGCCTGAGTCCATGAAATCTGCAGCCAAGGCGCCCGGTGAATCCGGGCCCATCGTGTCGTCTGCACACCTGGTGTCCGCGCAGAGCGCGGAGATGAGCGAGTTCGAGTTCGGCCTCATCGTGGCGGGCAATGCGTTCCACCGCTGGGTGGTGCATTGCATGGCGGCGGCGGGCCTCAAGGACCTGACGCCGCTCGATGTGGTGGTGCTGCACCATGTCACGCACCGGGCGCGCGACAAGCGCCTGGCCGACATCTGCTTCATCATGAATGTGGAAGACACGCACTTGGTGAACTACTCACTCAAGAAGCTGCAGACCCTGGGCGTGGTGGCCTCGCAAAAGAACGGCAAGGAAGTCACCTACGCCGCCACCGACACTGGCCGCGCCTACGTGCAGCGCTACCGCGAGATCCGCGAGTCCTGCCTCATCGATGCGTTGAACGCCGACGATGCGCTGAACCGCGACATCGGCGAGCTGGCCCGCCTGCTGCGCGTGCTCTCGGGCATGTACGACCAGGCGGCGCGTTCGGCGGCATCGTTGTAACGCCGCCTTCCACCGTTTTGTTTTTTATTGATCCCATTTGATTTGATTTGAATTGAACATGGCTCTGGCGCTTGCTGGTCAAGCGCATGCAGCTATAAATTGAGTAGCAATCCTATGACCGCCCCAACACCCACCCCTTCCCGCTGGCAATTCTGGATCGACCGTGGAGGCACCTTCACCGACGTGGTGGGCAAGCGGCCCGACGGCAGCCTGGTCACGCACAAGCTGCTGTCCGAGAACCCCGAGCAGTACAAGGACGCGGCCGTCGCGGGCATCCGCCACCTGCTGGGCCTTGCGCCTGGCGAGCCCGTGACGCCGGCGCTGGTGGAGTGCGTGAAGATGGGCACCACCGTGGCCACCAACGCGCTCTTGGAGCGCAAGGGCGAGCCCACGCTGCTCATCACCACCAAGGGCTTCAAGGACGCGCTGCGCATCGCCTACCAGAACCGCCCGCGCCTGTTCGACCGCCACATCGTGCTGCCCGAGCTGCTGTACGAGCGTGTGATCGAAGCGCAGGAGCGCGTGGGCGCGCGGGGCGAGGTGATCGAGCCGCTGGACGAGGACCACCTCAAAGAACGCCTGTGGGCCGCCTACGACGCGGGCCTGCGCAGCGCGGCCATCGTGTTCATGCACGGCTACCGCTACACCGCGCACGAAGAAGCCGCTGCCCGCATTGCGCGCGAAGCCGGCTTCACGCAGGTGAGCGCCTCGCACGCCACCAGCCCCATGATGAAGCTGGTGAGCCGGGGTGACACCACGGTGGTGGATGCCTACCTTTCGCCCATCCTGCGCCGCTATGTGGACCAGGTGGCCAGCGAAATGCCGGGCGTGAAGCTGTTCTTCATGCAGTCGTCCGGCGGGCTGACCGATGCCCAGGTGTTCCAGGGCAAGGATGCGATCCTCTCCGGCCCCGCAGGCGGCATCGTGGGCATGGCGCGCACTGCAGGCCTGGCGGGCCACGACAAGGTCATCGGCTTTGACATGGGCGGCACCAGCACCGACGTGAGCCACTACGCGGGTGAGTTCGAGCGCGAGTTCGAGACCCAGGTGGCGGGCGTGCGCATGCGCGCGCCGATGATGAGCATCCACACCGTGGCGGCCGGTGGCGGCTCCATCCTCGGCTTTGACGGTGCACGTTTTCGCGTCGGCCCCGAGAGCGCGGGAGCCAACCCCGGCCCCGCCAGCTACCGCCGGGGCGGCCCGCTGGCCGTGACGGATGCGAACGTGATGGTGGGCAAGATCCAGCCCGCGCATTTCCCCCAGGTGTTTGGCCACGCGGCCAACGAGGCGCTGGACGGTGACGCCGTGGCGCAGAAGTTTGGTGCGCTGGCCACGCAGACCGGGCGCCAGGCCGAGGATGTGGCCCATGGCTTCATCCAGATCGCCGTGCAGCAGATGGCCAATGCCATCAAGAAGATCAGCGTGGCACGCGGCTACGACGTGACCCGCTACACCCTGCAGTGCTTTGGCGGCGCGGGCGGCCAGCATGCCTGCCTGGTGGCTGACGCTTTGGGCATGACGCGCGTGTTTGTGCACCCGCTGGCCGGTGTGCTCAGCGCCTACGGCATGGGCCTGGCCGACCAGAACGTGATCCGTGAGCAGGCGGTGGAAGCCAAGCTCGCGCCAGAGGCATTGGCAGGCATCGAAGCCACGCTGGAGCAACTGGCCAGCACTGCGCGCACTGAGCTGGAGCGTCAGCAGTCGGGCAGTGGCACCGCCGTGGTGCATCGCCGCGTGCATGTGCGTTATGAGGGCAGCGACTCGGCGCTCATCGTGCCGTTGGGTTCGATGGCCGAGATCACCGCTGCGTTTGAGAACGCCTACCGCCAGCGCTTTGCCTTCCTCATGCAGGGCAAGGGCCTGGTGGTGGAAGCCGTGTCGGTCGAGGCCGTGGTGCCCGGCGACGCGCCCGTGGAACCGCGCCACGCGCTGCAGCCCGCGCGCGAGGTGCCGCGCCGCAGCACCGTGCGCATGTACACCGGCGGCGTAGATGGCGTGGCCGCCTGGCACGACGCCGCGCTGGTGGTGCGCGAGGACCTGCGCCCCGGCGACGTGATCCCCGGCCCGGCCATCATTGCCGAGAAGAACGCCACCACCATCGTGGAGCCCGGCTGGGAGGCTGCACTGACCGACCTGGACCACCTGCTGCTCAACCGCCGCGTGGCGCGCGCCGTGCAGCATGCCGTGGGCACCACGGTGGACCCGGTGCTGCTGGAGGTGTTCAACAACCTGTTCATGAACATTGCCGAGCAGATGGGCTTGCAGCTGCAGAACACGGCCTACTCGGTCAACATCAAGGAGCGGCTGGACTTCAGTTGCGCACTGTTTGACACCGCAGGCAACCTCATCGCCAACGCGCCCCACATGCCCGTGCACCTGGGCTCGATGGGCGAGAGCATCAAGACCGTGATCCGCGAGAACGCGGGCAAGATGCAGCCCGGCGACGTGTACGTGCTCAACGACCCGTACCACGGCGGCACGCATTTGCCGGATATCACCGTGATCACGCCGATCTACATCACCGACGAGGCCGAGCCCACGTTCTATGTGGGCAGTCGGGGCCACCATGCCGACGTGGGCGGCACCACGCCGGGCTCCATGCCACCGTTCTCCACGCGCATCGAGGAAGAGGGCGTGCAGATCAACAACGTGAAGCTGGTGGAGCGCGGTGTGCTGCGCGAGGCGGAGATGGTTGCGCTGCTTTCAAGCGGCGAATACCCCAGCCGCAACCCGCAGCAGAACATGGCCGATTTGCGCGCGCAGATCGCGGCCAACGAAAAAGGCCAGCAGGAGCTGCGCCGCATGGTGGGCGAGTTTGGCCTCGACGTCGTCCAGGCCTACATGCGCCATGTGCAGGACAACGCCGAAGAGTCCGTGCGCCGTGTCATCACACGGCTGAAGGACGGTGCGTTCACGCTGCCCCTGGACAACGGCGCGCAGATCAGCGTGGCCGTGAAGGTGGATGCGACAAGCCGCAGTGCCACCATCGACTTCACCGGCACCAGCCCGCAGCAGACCAACAACTTCAACGCGCCCACGGCGGTGTGCATGGCGGCGGTGCTGTATGTGTTCCGCACGCTGGTAGATGACGACATTCCGCTCAACGCCGGGTGCCTGAAGCCGCTCAAGGTCATCATCCCGCCCGGCAGCATGCTCAACCCCAACCCACCGGCCTCGGTGGTGGCGGGCAATGTGGAGACCTCCACCTGCATCACCAATGCGCTGTATGGCGCACTGGGCCTGATGGCGGCGGGGCAGTGCACCATGAACAATTTCACCTTTGGCAGCACGCGCTACCAGTACTACGAGACCATCTCGGGCGGCAGCGGCGCGGGCGGGGTGTGGGATGCCAACGGGCAACGGGTGGGCGGGTTTGGTGGCACCAGCGTTGTGCAATGCCACATGACCAACTCGCGCCTGACGGACCCCGAGGTGCTGGAGTTCCGCTTCCCCGTGCGGCTGGAGGGCTACGAGATCCGCAAGGGCTCGGGCGGCGCCGGGCAGTACAAGGGCGGCGATGGCGGCATCCGCCGCGTGCGCTTTCTGGAGCCCATGACGGCCAGCATTTTGTCGAACGGCCGCCACCATGGCGCGTTCGGCATGGCGGGCGGCCAGCCGGGGGCCGTGGGCATCAACAAGGTGGTGCGCAGCGATGGCCGGGTGGAGCTGCTGGACCATATTGGCCAAGCCGAAATGCTGCCGGGCGACGTGTTTGAAATCCACACACCGGGCGGTGGTGGCTTCGGGTCTTCAGGCCAAAAATAGTGATCAAAGTGGCTGCTTGCGCGCATTCATAAAGCGCACGCAGCTATCAAATCAGGAGTCTTTGCCTTCTGCGGGGGCCTGGGGCTGGCTCAGGCTGGGCGGCACATCCAGCCCGGCCTGCCGGGCCCGGAACAGCGCCGCGCGCATCAAGAAGATCGACATGATGGGCACGGTGATCGCTACGAACACGGCGATCAGCAGTGCATGCAGCGCCAGGCTACGGTCGGCCACCGAGAAGTACAGTACCGTGCCGTGCATGATCAGCCAGCAGCCCAGCGTGGCGATGATGGCGGGGGCGTGCACACGTTCGAAAAACGTGGGCAGGCGCAGCAGGCCGGTAGAGCCCAGCAGCGCCAGCCCGGCGCCTGCCAGCACCAGCACGGCCACGATGATTTCCAGCCACAGCGGCAGCACGGCAGCGGCGGTGGTGCTGGCTTCGGTCATTCGATCACCTCGCCACGCAGCAAAAACTTGGCCATGGCCATGGCGCCCACAAAGCTGAACAGTGCCAGCAGCAGGGCCGCCTCGAAGTAGTTCTTGCTGCCATACAGCAGGCCCAGCACCAGCATCACGAGCATGCCGCTCAGGTACATGCAATCCAGCGCCAGCACGCGGTCTTGCGCCGAAGGGCCCTTGAGCAGGCGGACCAGCGCGCAGCCCATGGCGAGCGCCAGCATGAACAGGGCGATGGGGAGGGCCCAATCCAGTATCGGGGTCATTCGAAAATCTCCATCAAAGGGCGTTCATAGCGCTGCTTGACGCTGGCCGCAATGGCGGCGGCGTCGTCCAGCTCCAGCACATGCAGCAGCAGCATGCTGCGGTCCAGCGACAGTTCGGCCCAGGCGGTGCCGGGGGTGATGCAGACGATCATGGCCAGCACGGCCAGCGCGTTGGGGTCGCGCACATCGAGCGGGATGTGCACAAACCCGGCCGGGTGCCGCCTGCGGCCGGGCGCCAGCAGCAGGCGGGCCACGGCAACGTTGGAGCGCGTGGTGTCGGCCACCACCGTGAGCGCCAGGCGCAGCACCGCGCCGGGTTTGCGCACGCGCACCGGCAGCGGGCGCAGCCCGGCCGTGAGCAGTGGAATCGCCAGCGCGAGCACCGTGCCCAGCACGATGTGGCCGGCGCTCAGGCTGCGGTTGAGCAGCAGCCACAGGCCCAGCAGCGCCAGCGACAGCAGGGGCGCGGGCACCAGCCGCTTGAAGGGCCGGGGGGAGGTGGCAGTAGGGAGAGGCTCTGGCTTCATGGCAGATTGCCCCCCGGTGTGGTGGCAGGCTTGGGCGGGTTGGGCACGGGCTCGGCCGCCATCACGGCGCGCACATAGCCAGCGGGCGCATGCAGCGCGTCGGCCGTGGCCTGGGTGTAGCGCATCACCGCGCCGGCCTGCCAGGCCAGGGCCGCACAGGCGCCCAGCAGCAGGGCAATCGGCAGCCCCTCCAGCACCAGCAGCTTGGGGGCCGAGCGCTCGGGCGCTGCCCAGAAATGGCGGATGCCCGCGCGGGTCAGGGCCACCAGCGCCAGCAGGCCCGAGGCCACCAGCAGCGCCACCAGCGTCCAGCCCGCCGCACCCAGCTGGAACCCGCTGGAAGCGCCCAGCCCCAGCGGGTTGAGCAGCGCATGGACCATGGCGAACTTGCCCACAAAGCCCGGCAGCGGCGGCAGGCCCGCAATGACCAGCGTGCAGGCGATGAAGGCCAGGCCCAGGAAAGCCGCAGCCGCAGGGATCACCTCGCCGATCAGGGCCTGCTCCTTGTCGTCGAGGTTCATGCCCTCGGTGGGCACCAGGTCGGCCGAGAGGAAGGGCGCATCGTCGGTCTGCGCGTGGGGCGCAAGGCTCGCGCCATCGTTGCGCCAGCGGTCGATCAGGTCGGTCAGCAGGAAGAGGGCGCTCACCGCCAGCGTGGAGCTGAGCAGGTAGTACAGCAGCCCGGCTGTGAGCAGGGTCTGCCCAAAGCCCACGGCCGCCAGCAGAGTGCCCGACGACAGGATGGCGCTGAAGCCCGCCAGGTGCCCCAGGCGCTGCGAGCCCAGCATGCCGATGGCGCCAAAGGCCATGGTGAGCAGGCCCCCGCCCATCAGCCACTGGCTGCCAAACTGGGCCGATTCACCCGCCTCGGCGCCGAACAGCAGCGTCCACAGGCGCAGCACGCTGTACACACCCACCTTGGTCATCAGCGCGAACAGCGCGCCCACGGGCGCTGTGGCCGCGCTGTAGGCGGGCACCAGCCAGAAGTTGAGCGGCCACACGGCGGCCTTGATGAGGAAGGCCACGGCCAGGATGGCCGCCGCTGCGTGCAGCAGGCCCCGGTCGGCCGCTGCCACACCGGCGACGCTCTGCGCCAGGTCGGCCATGTTGAGGGTGCCGGTGATGCCGTAGAGCATGGACACGCCAATCAGAAACAGCGACGAGGCCGCGAGGTTGATGGCGATGTAGTGCAGCCCCGCCGACACGCGCGGGCGGCCCGAACCGTGCAGCAGCAGCCCGTAGGACGCGGCCAGCATGATCTCGAAGAACACGAACAGGTTGAACAGGTCGGACGTGAGAAACGCGCCCGCCAGCCCCATGAGCTGGAACTGGAACAGCGGGTGAAAGTGCACCCCCGCGCGGTGCCAGCGCGCCGCCGAGAACAGCACGGTGGCCAGCGCCACGGTGCTGCACAGCACCAGCATCATGGCCGAGAGCCGGTCGACGGCGAGCACGATGCCGAATGGCGCCGGCCAGTTGCCCGGCAGGTACACGCCCAGGCTGGTCTGCACGCTGGGCTCCTTGGCCTGCACCAGCAGCAACACAGCCACCACCAGGCCGACCAGGGTCGATGTGATGTTGAGCGTGACCTTGGTGCGCTGGCGTTCCTCGCGCAGCAGCAGCATGAGCCCGGCCGTGAGCAGGGGCAGCGCAATGGGCGCGAGGATCAGGTGTGGCATCAGCCGCTCAAGCAGCATGTGCATGAGTGTCATGTGATTGGTCCAAGACGCTGCGCATGAAACTGGCACGCCCCAGGCCAGGGCAGCTGAGAAAGGGCCGCCCCGCATCGAGGGCTGCGTCCCCCTGCCCGCAGTGCGCAGCGCTGCGAGAGCGGGGGGAAGCGGCGAAGCCGCTCAGGGGGGTGTTCTCTAGTCATGGCATTTCCTGCACGTCTTTGCCCTTGGTGCCATCCACATGGTCGGTGCCCGCCATGCCGCGCGATGCCAGCAGCACCACCAGGAACAGTGCGGTCATCGCAAAGCCGATCACGATGGCCGTGAGCGTGAGCGCCTGGGGCATGGGGTCGGCATAGTGGGCCAGGTCCTGCGGTGTGCCGGGCTGCAGCACGGGCTCCTTGTCAATCGCCAGGCCCAGGCGGCCCATGCTGAAGATGAAGAGGTTGACGGCATACGACAGCAGCGACAGGCCCATGATGACCTGGAAGGTGCGGGGCCGCAGCAGCAGCCACACGCCCGAGCCGGTGAGCACGCCGATGGCCAGGGCCAGAATCAGTTCCATGGAGTTTCTCCCCGGACGGTGGGCGCCGTGGTGGTGGCCTGCTCCTGCGCTTCGCCGGCGGTGCGCGCGTGGTGGTAGCGGTGGCTGCGCACCGACTGGTGGGCAATGCCGGTGAGGATGAGCATGGTCGAGCCCACCACCAGGGTGAACACGCCGATGTCGAAGAACAGTGCGCTGGCCACATGCACCTCGCCCACCACGGGCAGGTGCAGGTGGGCCGTGTGGCTGGTCAGGAACGGGTAGCCCCAGGCCAGCGCCCCCAGGCCCGTGGCCAATGCCGCCAGCAGGCCCACGCCGATCCAGCGGCGCGGGTACAGGGGCAGGTGGGCCTCGACCCACGAGGTGCCCGAGACGATGTACTGCAGCAGCAGCGCCACCGAGAACACCAGCCCGGCCACAAAGCCGCCGCCGGGCTCGTTGTGCCCGCGCATGAAGAGGTACATGGACACCAGCGTGGCAAAGGGCAGCAGCAAGCGCACCAGCACGGCGGGCACCATGAGGTAGCCCACGGCGGTGTCCATGGTCTGGCGCGGGTTGGACAGGTCGGTGTCCACGTCGGCAGGCAGGGCGCGCTGCTGCGGCGGCAGGTCCATCACCTCGCGCGCGGGCCGGAAGCGCCGCAGCAGCGCGTAGACCGTGAGCGCCACGATGCCCAGCACCACGATCTCGCCAAAAGTGTCAAAGCCCCGGAAGTCCACCAGCATCACGTTGACCACGTTGGTGCCGCCGCCTTCCCCCAGTGCGTGCTCCAGGAAGAAGGTGGAGGTGCTGTCGGGGAAGGGCCGGCTCATCATCGCAAACGACAGCAGCGCCATGCCAGCGCCCGCGCTCAGCGCCAGCGCCAGGTCGCGCCAGCGGCGCAGCTGGGTGCGGCGCTCTTGCGCCAGCGTGGGCACGCGCAGGCTCTCGTCGCGCCGCGGCAGCCAGCGCAGGCCCAGCAGAATGAGGATGGTGGTCACCACCTCCACCACGATCTGCGTGAGCGCGAGGTCGGGGGCCGAGAACCACAGGAAGGTCAGGCATACGCACAGCCCGGCCCCGCCCAGCAGCGTGAGGGCTGCCAGCCGGTGGTATTTGGCTTGCCAGGCCGCCGCCACGGCGCACAGTGCACCCAGCAGCCACAGCAGCGCAAAGGAGGGCGACAGGGGCAGTTGCACCCGGTCGCCAATCGGCAGGCCGCGTGCCCACAGGGGCAGGGTGCCCGCCACCAGGGCCGCTGCGGCCAGCCACAGCATCTGCCACTGCAGGCGGCCCGTGCCCAGCAGGCGGCGGCCGTTGCGGCCGGCCAGCGTGAGGGCGGCCAGGGTGTGCTCAAACATGCGCTGGCCGCTCAGGCGGTGCATGAGCGGGGGCGCATCCAGCGTGCCCCGGGCGCGCTGGCGGCGCAGCAGGGCATACAGCGCCATGCCGCCGCCCAGCGCCACCAGGCTCATCACGAACGGGGTGTTGAAGCCATGCCAGACCGCGAGGCTGTAGGTGGGCAGATCGCCCCCCACTACGGGCCGGGCGGCGGCGGCCAGGTAGGCGCCCACCGACCAGGCGGGCAGCGTGCCCACCACCAGGCAGGCCAGCACCAGCAGCTCGACGGGCACGCGCATCCAGTGCGGGGGCTCGTGGGGCTGGTGGGGCAGGTCAGTGGCTGGGGGGCCCCAGAACACGTCCACGGTGAAGCGCAGCGAATACGCCACGCTGAACATGCCCGCCAGTGTGGCGGCGATGGGCAGCAGCCATTCGAGCAGCGGCGTGGTGTTCACGTACACCGTCTCGGCAAAGAACATTTCCTTGGACAGGAAGCCGTTGAGCAGCGGCACGCCCGCCATGGCGGCGCTGGCCACCATGGCCAGGGTGGCGGTGATGGGCATCATGGTGCGCAGGCCCGAGAGCCGCCGGATGTCGCGTGTGCCACTTTCATGGTCCACGATGCCCACGGCCATGAACAACGAAGCCTTGAAGGTGGCGTGGTTCATGATGTGGAACACGGCCGCCACGGCGGCCAGCGGGCTGTTCAGGCCCAGCAGCAGGGTAATCAGGCCCAGGTGCGAGATGGTCGAATACGCGAGCAGGCCCTTGAGGTCGTTCTGGAACATGGCCGCGTAGCCGCCCACCAGCAGCGTGCACAGGCCCGCGCCCCCCACCAGCCAGAACCATTGTTCGGTGCCCGCCAGCGCCGGCCACAGCCGTGCCAGCAGAAACACGCCCGCCTTCACCATGGTGGCCGAGTGCAGGTAGGCCGACACCGGCGTGGGCGCGGCCATGGCGTGGGGCAGCCAGAAGTGAAACGGAAACTGGGCGCTTTTGGTGAGCGCCCCCAGCAGTATCAACACCAGGGCCGTGAGGTACAGCGGGTGGTTCTGAATGAGCGGGCCGGCCGCGAGCACATGGTCGAGGTCGTAGCTGCCCACGATGTGGCCCAGCACCAGCATGCCCGCCAGCATGGCCAGGCCGCCCGTGCCTGTCACCGTGAGCGCCATGCGCGCACCGCGCCGCGCGTCCTTGCGGTGGTGCCAGTAGCCAATCAGCAAAAACGAAAACAGGCTGGTCAGCTCCCAGAAGAATGCAATCTGGACGATGTTGCCCGACAGCACCACGCCCGCCATGGCACCCATGAAGGCGAGGAAAAACGAGAAGAAGCGCGGCACCGGGTCGGCGGGCGACATGTAGTAGCGCGCGTACAGCACGACCAGGCTGCCCACGCCCAGCACCAGCATGCAGAACATCCAGGCAAAGCCGTCCATGCGGATGACGAGGTTCAGGCCCAGGGCCGGGAGCCAGGCTAGCTCCTGTCGGATCACCGCGCCATCGGCAATCTCGGGGAAGTAGAGCGCTGCCTGCACTGTGCAGATCAGGGCGATGAGCCCGGCGAGCGTGGACTCGGTGTTGCGGGCATTGGCGGGCAACACTGCCGCCAGCAGGCTGCCGATGAAGGGGAGAAGGATGAGCGTGATCAGGGGCATGCGTGAATGATTCTAGGGGCAGCCCCTAAAAACCCTGTCCAGCCCTTGCTGCCGCGTTTGTGATGGGTACAAAAAAACAAGCCCGCTGGAGCGGGCTTGCTGCTTGTGGAGTGTGCTTAGTTTTTGCTAGCGCTGGCTGCCGGGGCTGGGGCTGCGGGTGCTGCAGCCGGGGCTGCTGTCGGCGCTGCAGCCGGTGTGGCTGTGTCCTTGTCTGCGTTGCTGCGGGGCTTGCGGTCTGCGGCCTGGGCGCTGGCGTGCTTCTTGTGGTTCTTGGCCTCGGCTTTGGCGGCGGCGGCCGCGCTGTATTTCTTGCCGTTGACGGTCAGGCCTTCCTTGGAGAAGTTCACGGCGCTTTTGTTGCCCACGCCGCCCACGCGGCCAATGAAGTCGGCCCAGTCCTTGAAGGGGGCGCTCTTGCGCTCTTCCAGGATGCGGCCCGACAGGCCGGGCCCGATGCCCTTGATGCCGTCCAGCTCGGCCTCGGTGGCGGTGTTCACGTCCACTGCGGCGAAAGCGGCGGTGGCCAGCAGCAGGGTGGCGATCAGGGTCAGCAGTTTCTTCAACATGGCAGGTGTCCTTGGTGTGGGGGTTTGGCCTGGAAGGGGCGGGTCAGAGTTCTTCGACGCGGCGCGCGGGGTAGCTGTCCCAGGTCTGGCAGCCGGGGCATTGCCAGAAATGCTGGCGGGCCTCAAAGCCACAGGCCGCGCAGCGGTAGCGCGTGAGGGGCTTCACGGCATGCTCCAGCGCGCGCTGGATCTGGGGGTGGAACGCCTCGTGCTCCAGCCTCTCGGTGGCCAGCCACTTGGCGGCCGCCACCAGCGAGCGTTCCTTGTCCAGGTGCTCCACATACCGTTGCCGGGCAGAGCCGCTGGTGCTGGCGTCGGCGGCCTCCATGGCCACGATGCTTTCCAGCACGTCGAGCGAAGGGGCCTGCGCGTAGTGGGCCAGCAGCAGGGCATGGACCTCGGTGGTGCGCCCGCTGGCCGTGGCGGCTTCGACCATCAGCGGGGCCGCCAGCGGCAGGGCGGCGGGGTTGCGTTCGCCCAGCGCCTTGAGCGTGGCCAGCACCGCCGCCGGTTGGCCCATGAGGCGCTGCAGCCGCGCCAGTTCGATGCGTGCCCGCGCGGCCTCGGGGGCGGCGGCCACGGCCTGTTCCAGCAGCGCCTGGGCGGCAGGCAGATCGCCCTGGGTGGTCAGGGCCAGCGCCTGTTCGCACAGGTAGTGCGCCTGCCGGGTGCTGAAATCGCCCTGGTCGGCGTCGTGCATCTTGCGGGCAATGGTGGCGGCGTGCGGCCAGTCGCGCGAGCGTTCGTAGATGGCCAGCAGGGCCAGGCGGGCCTGGGCCTCGAAGGGCGTGCCCTCCAGCCGGTGCAGGGCGTCTTCCGCGCGGTCGAGCAGGCCCGCCTTGAGGAAGTCGAGCGCCAGCGCATGCTGGGCGCGCTCGCGGTCGGTGCGGGAGAGGTCGCCGCGCGACAGCAGGTGTTCGTGCACGCGCACCGCGCGGTCGTATTCGCCCCGGCGGCGAAACAGGTTGCCCAGGGCGAAGTGCAGCTCGGAGGTGTCGGGGTCGTTCTGCACGGCCTCGATGAAGGCGTCGATCGCCTGGTCCTGCTGCTCGTTGAGCAGGAAGTTCAGGCCCTTGAAATAGGCCTTGGGCGCGCGGCGATTTTCGGCGCGCAGCTGGCGCAGATCGAAACGCGATGCCAGCCAGCCCAGCACAAAAGCCAGGGGCAGGCCCAGCAGAATCCAGCTCAGGTCAAATTCCATGGATCGAGGGCAGGTCGGGAGGTGGCGGGGGCGCGGGAGGCGTATTGCTGCTGTTGGCTGCCGCTGTGGGCGCAGGGGCTGGCACGGCGACGGCGGCGGCCGCCTGGGCGCGGCGGGCGGCCGTGCGGTGGCGCCACCAGCGGGGCACCATGCCCAGCACGCCCACGGCGAGCCCGGCCGAGAAGGCCGTCAGCACCACCAGCACCAGCGGCGCGCGCCACTGGGTGCCAAAGAAGAAGTGCACGGTCGCGTCCTGCTGGTTGTTCAGCGCGAAGGCGAAGAGCGTAAAAAAAATGGCTGCCTTGAGCAGCCACAGGAGGTATTTCATCGGTCTCCCCAGTGGTGGGGCGATTCTAAGAGCTTGGGCGCAGGACCTGCGGCAAGTTTGCGCAGCTCCAGTATCCCTCAAATAGGCCGCTTGGGCGCATCCATCAAGCGGTATCAGCTATCAATTTTGATCTGGCACGCCCGGCGTGGCCTGGGTCTTTTCTTCCATCTCGGCGGTGCGCTTGTCCACGGCTTCGCGCAGGGCCTTGCCGGGCTTGAAATGCGGCACCCGCTTTTCGGGGATGGCCACGGCCTCGCCGCTGCGGGGGTTGCGGCCCATGCGGGGCGGACGGTGGTTGACCGAGAAACTGCCAAAACCCCGGATCTCGATGCGGTGCCCACGCACCAGGGCATCGCCCACGGCGTCCAGAATGGTCTTGACGGCGTATTCGGCATCGCGGTGGGTGAGCTGGCCAAAGCGTGCGGCCAGTTCTTCAACGAGGTCGGAGCGGGTCATGGAGTCTTGGGACATAGGCAGGCTGCGGGTGGGCAGGGGGTTGTCTCTTTGTCGTGAAAAAAGAGCGGGCGCACAAGGCGCCCGCTGTCTGGCCGTATAAGGAATCGCTCCTTAACGGGTCAGCGCTTTACTTTTCCGAGTTGTCCAGCTTGGCACGCAGCAGGGCGCCCAGGCTGGTCGTGCCGGCGCTTTCGCGGGCCGACTGTTGCGACAGCGAAGACATGGCTTCTTGCTGGTCGGCCATGTCCTTGGCCTTGATCGACAGCTGGATGTTGCGGGTCTTGCGATCCACATTGACCACCACGGCCGTGACTTCGTCGCCTTCCTTGAGCACGTTGCGGGCATCTTCCACGCGGTCGCGGGAGATTTCCGAAGCGCGCAGGTAGCCCACGATGTCTTCGCCGAGGTCGATTTCAGCGCCACGGGCGTCCACGGTCTTGACCTTGCCGGTCACCGTCTGGCCCTTGTCGTTCACGGTCACGAAGGTCGTGAATGGGTCGCCGTCGAGCTGCTTGATGCCCAGCGAGATGCGTTCGCGGTCCACGTCCACGGCCAGCACGATCGCTTCCACTTCCTGGCCCTTCTTGTAGTTGCGAACGGCGGCTTCGCCGGGTTCGTTCCACGAGAGGTCAGACAGGTGCACCAGGCCGTCGATGCCGGCAGCCAGGCCCACGAACACGCCGAAGTCGGTGATCGACTTGATAGGACCCTTGACGCGGTCGCCGCGCTTCGTGTCCTGCGCGAATTCTTGCCATGGGTTGGCCTTGCACTGCTTCATGCCCAGGCTGATGCGGCGCTTGTCTTCGTCGATTTCCAGAACCATGACTTCGACTTCGTCGCCCAGCGAAACCAGCTTGGCGGGAGCGATGTTCTTGTTGGTCCAGTCCATTTCAGACACGTGCACCAGGCCTTCGATGCCGGGTTCGAGTTCGACGAACGCGCCGTAGTCGGCAATGTTCGTGATCTTGCCGAACAGGCGGGTCGATTGTGGGTAGCGGCGGTTCACGCCCATCCATGGGTCGTCGCCCATTTGCTTCAGACCCAGCGAGACACGGTTCTTTTCGGTGTCGAACTTCAGGATCTTGGCCGTGATTTCCTGGCCAGCCGTCACCACTTCGGAAGGGTGACGCACGCGGCGCCATGCCATGTCGGTGATGTGCAGCAGGCCGTCGATGCCGCCCAGGTCCACGAACGCACCGTATTCGGTGATGTTCTTGACCACGCCTTGAACGATGGAGCCTTCCTTCAGGGTTTCCATCAGCTTGGCGCGCTCTTCGCCCATGGAAGCTTCCACCACAGCGCGGCGGCTCAGCACCACGTTGTTGCGCTTGCGGTCCAGCTTGATGACCTTGAATTCCATGGTCTTGTTTTCGTACGGCGTCAGATCCTTGATCGGACGGGTATCGATCAGCGAACCGGGCAGGAATGCGCGGATGCCGTTGACCAGGACAGTCAGGCCGCCCTTGACCTTGCCGGAGGTGGTGCCGGTGACGAATTCGCCGGATTCCAGGGCCTTTTCCAGGCTCATCCACGAAGCCAGGCGCTTGGCGGTGTCGCGCGACAGAATGGTGTCGCCGTAGCCGTTTTCGATGGAGCCAATGGCCACCGACACGAAGTCACCCACTTGGACTTCGACTTCGCCCTTGTCGTTCTTGAACTCTTCCAGCGGCACGTAGGCTTCGGACTTGAGGCCGGCGTTCACGACCACGAAGTTGTGCTCAACGCGCACGACTTCAGCGGTGATGACTTCGCCTGGGCGCATTTCCGTACGCTGCAAGGATTCTTCAAAAAGGGCGGCAAAAGATTCGGACATGTGTTTCCTTGCCACAAACAGGATTCCGGCAGCACTATTGCTACCGTTTTTATAGCTGCTTGCGGTGGTTTTTTGCGGCAGAGCCGCGGGTTAGGTTATCGATCCACACAACCTGTGCGCTGGCGCGCGAGAGGGGCTGCGTGGGCCTGTGGCATGGCCTTTCGGCACTGCCTGGAGCCCATGGGCTCCACGTTTCAGCCCTGCGCAGCAGCTGCGAAGGGCTGGCGCTCTTGCCACCAGGCCAACACCTGTTCGACGGCTTCATCAATCGTCAAAGTGGAGTTGTCCAGGACCAGAGCATCCTGCGCGGGCTTCAAGGGCGCAACGCTGCGGGAACTGTCCCGGGCGTCACGCGCCTCCAAATCCGCGCGAAGGTCTTCGATAATAGCCGAAAAACCCTTTGAAATCAACTGTTTATAACGGCGCTCCGCGCGGCAGGCGGCGCTGGCCGTCAAATAGACCTTGAGCGGGGCCTCTGGAAAGATCACGGTGCCCATGTCGCGGCCATCGGCCACCAGGCCGGGCAGGCGCTGGAAGCTGTGCTGCAGGTCTACCAAGGCCGTGCGCACGGCGGGCAGGGCGGACACGCGGGATGCGTTCATGCCGGCTTCTTCGGTGCGGATGGCGTCGGTCACGTCGTCGCTGCCCAGCAGCACCCGGCCGCCTTCAAAGCGCACCGGCAGGGTCTGTGCCATGGTGGCAATGCGTGCTTCGTGGTCGGCGTCGATGGCCAGGCCCGCACGCAGCGCGGCCAGGGCGGTGATGCGGTACATCGCCCCCGAGTCGAGAAAGCGGTAGCCCAGCCGCTGCGCCACCGCAGCCGCCACCGTGCCCTTGCCCGAGGCCGTGGGGCCGTCGATGCAGATCACCGGGATGTGGGCGGTCTCGACCTGGGCGACCGAGAACAGCGCCTCGAAGTAGTCCGGAAAGGTCTTGGCCACACACTTGGGGTCTTCGATGCGCACCGGCAGGTGGGCCGGGTTGAAGGCGGCCAGCGAGAAACACATGGCCACGCGGTGGTCGTCGTAGGTGTGGATGCTGGCGGGCTTCCAGTCCGCCGCCTGGGCAGGGGGTGCGACACGTATGAAGTCCGCGCCTTCCTCCACTGTGGCGCCGAGCTTGCGCAGTTCGGTGGCCATGGCGGCGATGCGGTCGGTTTCCTTCACGCGCCAACTGGCAATGTTGGTCAGCGTGGTGGTGCCTTCGGCATACAGCGCCATCACGGCCAGCGTCATGGCTGCGTCGGGGATGTGGTTGCAGTCCATCTCGATGGCCTTCAGAGGCCACGCGCCGCGTTCGATCTGCAGCCAGTTGGCCCCGCCCGTGACCACAGCCCCCATGGCACGTGCGGCCTCCACAAAGCGGATGTCGCCCTGGATGGAGTCCAGGCCTACGCCCTGGATCTTGATGCTTTTTGGGCCTTCACCGCCCGTTGCGAGTGCCCCAAGTGCTATGAAATAGCTAGCGGATGAGGCGTCCGCCTCCACATGGATGCTGCCGGGCGACTGGTAGCGGCAGCCCGCCGGGATGGTGAAGCGCTGCCAGTTCTGGTGTTCGACCACGATGCCAAACCGCGCCAGCAACTGGAGCGTGATGGCGATGTAGGGCTTGGAGATCAGCTCGCCCACCACCTCGATCACGATGGCCTGTGCACCCGCCGCGAGCGGCAGCGCCATGAGCAGGGCGGTGAGGAACTGGCTCGATACATCGCCGCGCACGCGGATGGGCTCGTTCAGCGCCAGGGCTGGCACCCCTTGGCCGTGGGCGATCTTGAGCGGCGGGTAGCCCTCGTTGCCCAGGTAGTCGATCTGGCAGCCCAGCTGGCGCAGGGCATCGACGAGGTCGCCGATGGGGCGCTCGTGCATGCGCGGCACGCCCGACAACTCGAACTCGCCGCCCAGCAACGCCAGCGCCGCGGTGAGCGGGCGCATGGCCGTGCCGGCGTTGCCCATGAAGAGTTTCGCGGGCGATTGCGGCATGCGGCCCCCCAGGCCGGTGATGCGCACGGTGCTGCTGCCTGCCGATTCATCCACGGTGCAGCCGATCTGGCGCAGGGCATCCAGCATCACGCGCGTGTCGTCGGACGCCAGCAGGTCGTGCACGGTGGTGGTGCCGTTGCTCAGCGCGGCCAGCAGCAGCACGCGGTTGGAGATGCTCTTGGAGCCGGGCAGGTGGACCTCACCCGCAGCGGCTTGCAAGGGAGGCAGGTCAAGGAATGCGGTGCTGTACATCAGTGTCTTTCGTCCATTTGCGCAAGTGTCCGACGCAACTGGCGCGTCCGAGGCCAGTGCCACCGTGGAGCTGGCTTTGCCAGGCCACGGGTGGCGTCCCCCTTGGGGGAAGGCGCCGAAGGCGACTCAGGGGGTTACTTGCGTTTTGCGCCCATGCGCCAGTGCGCGCGGGTTTCGCTGGCCAGGGTCAGCATGTCTTCCAGTGCCTGGGCGTTGCCCTCTTTCATGGCCTGCTCGATGTTGCGCAGGGCCTGCTGGAACAGCTTGGACTGGGCAATAAGTTCTTCCCGGTTGGACAGCAGGATGTCGCGCCACACCTTGGGGTCGCTGGCCGCGATGCGGGTGAAATCCCGGAACCCGGGCCCGGCCAGGGACAGGAAGTCGTCGCCATGCGACTGCCCGGTGATGCTGTTCATCATCGCAAAGGCCAGCACATGGGGCAGGTGGCTGACGGCTGCAAAGGCCGCATCGTGCGATTCGGGGGCCATGCTGGTCACGCGGCAGCCCAGGGCATTCCAGATCTTTTCTGCATTTTGCAGGTGGACCGTGAGGGTGCGCTCGGTGGGCGTCAGGATCACCTGGCGCCCGCTGTAGAGGTCGGCCTCGGCATGCTCCACGCCCGACACCTCGCGCCCCGTGATGGGGTGCGCCGGCACAAACGATCCTACCTGGTCGCGCAGGGCGCGCTGCGCAGCCTGCACCACATCGGCCTTGGTCGAGCCCACGTCCATGATCAGCATCTGGGGCGTGACCAGGTGCTTGATGGCCTTCAGCGTGGCTTCGGTGGCGGCCACGGGCACGGCCACCAGCACGATGTCAGCGCCGGCCACGGCCAGCAGGGCCGAGGGCGCTTCGACATCGATCACGCCCAGTTGGCGCGCGCGGTCGGTGGTGGAGGGTGACTTGCTGTAGCCCACCACCCGCTTGACCAGGCCGGCCTTCTTCATGGCCAGGGCAAACGAGCCGCCCATGAGCCCGCAGCCGATGAGTCCCAATTGTTCAAACATCTTGGCGGCTCCTCAGGACGACACGGGGTAGGTGCCCAGAACCTTGTAGAACGCGCACAGGCTGCGCAGTTCTTCCAGCGCGCGCGCCACATGGGGCTGCGCAGGGTGGCCGTCGAGGTCGATGTAGAAGTAGTACTCCCACTGGCCGGTGCGTGCGGGGCGGGATTCAAAGCGCGTCATGGACACGCCATGCGTCTTGAGCGGCACCAGCAGGTCGTGCACGGCGCCGGGTTGGTTGGGCACCGAGACCACGAGGCTGGTGCAGTCCTTGCCCGAAGGCGGCGGCGTCTGCAGCGTGTGGGGCAGGCAGATGATGGCAAAACGCGTGCGGTTATAGGCGTCGTCCTGGATGGCGTGCGAGACGATGTGCAGCCCGAACTGCGTGGCCGCGCGTTCGCTCGACAGGGCCGCCCAGGCGGGGTTGGTGGTGGCCAGGCGGGCGCCTTCGGCATTGCTCGACACCGGGCGGCGCTCGGCATGCGGAAGGTGCTTGGACAGCCAGGCCTGGCACTGGGCCAGGGCCTGGGGGTGGGCCAGCACCGCCTCGATGCCGTCGAGCGAATTGGTGGTGCGCAGCAGGTTGTGCCGCACCAGCAGGCTGACCTCGCCCACCACATGGGTGGGTGTGTGCAAAAACAGGTCGAGCGAGCGCGTGACCACGCCTTCGGTGGAGTTCTCCACGCCCACCACACCATATTGGGCACTGCCTGCGGCCGTGGCGTGGAACACCTCGTCGAAGTTGGCGCAGTACATCAGGTCGGCCGCACCGCCGAAGAATTCGATGGCGGCCTGCTCGCAGAACGTGCCCTCGGGGCCGAGCACGGCCACGCGCTGGGGCGATTCGAGCGCCAGGCAGGCGGACATGATCTCGCGCCAGATGGCTGCCACATGCGCGCCCTTGAGCGGGCCGGGGTTGGCGTGGGTGATCTTGTCGATGACCTGCGCCACGCGGTCGGGGCGGAAGAAGGGCGTGCCTTCACGCTTCTTGACTTCACCCACCTGCTCGGCCACCAGCGCGCGCTGGTTCAGCAGCGTGAGCAGTTGCTGGTCGATGGAGTCGATCTGCACACGCAGGCTGGCGAGATCGGGTGAGGCTTGCGGAGTATTCATGGATGGGGTCTGTGTGCGCGGGCGCGTGAACGAACGGGGAAGGCCGGTGTGCGTTCAGGCGTGCTTCTGTTCAAATTCTCGCATGTAGTCCGCCAGCGCCTGTACGCCCTCGATCGGCATGGCGTTGTAGACACTGGCGCGCATACCCCCCACGGACTTGTGGCCCTTGAGTTGCAGCAGGCCGCGTTCCTTGGCTCCGGCCAGGAACGCGTCGTTGCGGCTTTCGTCGCGCAGGAAGAACGGGATGTTCATGCGCGAGCGGCAGTTGGCGGCCACCTTGTTCACATACAGCTGCGAGCTGTCGATGGCGTTGTAGAGCAGGGCGGCCTTGGCGATGTTGCGCTGTTCCATGGCGGCCACGCCGGTGAGGCCGCCTTCGGTCTGGCGCTTGAGCCACTGGAAGGTGAGGCCCGCGATGTAGATGCCCCAGGTGGGCGGCGTGTTGTACATGGACTGGTTGTCGGCCACGGTTTTGTAGTCGAAGGCGCTGGGGCAGGCGGGCAGGGCGTGGCCCAGCAGGTCTTCGCGCACCACGACCAGCGTGAGGCCGGCGGGCCCCAGGTTCTTTTGCGCGCCGCCAAAGGCCAGGCCCACGCGACTCCAGTCCACGGGGCGCGACGCCACATGGGATGAAAAGTCGATGACCAAAGGCGCATCGCTGCCCAGCGCCTTCAGGTCGGGCAGCTGGTGGAATTCGATGCCGTTAATGGTTTCGTTGCTGCAGATGTGCAGGTAGCTCGCGCCCCGGCTCACCGTCCACGAGGCCGGGTCGGGCAGGGTGGTGAAGCCGGTGTCTTCGGCCGACGCCACGATGTTCACCTCGGAGGCGTACTTGCGCGCCTCCTTCTGCGACTTCTGGCTCCAGCTGCCCGTGACCACGAAGTCCACCGCGCCAGCCCGCGAGAGGTTCAGCGGCACGATGGCGTTTTCGGCCAGGCCGCCACCCTGCATGAACAGGATCTTGAAGTGGGCAGGCACGGCCAGCAGTGCGCGCAGGTCGGCTTCGGCCTGCTCGTAGATGGACAGGAATTCCTTGCCCCGGTGGCTCATCTCCATCACACCCATGCCACTGCCGTGCCAGTTGAGCATTTCGGCGGCGGCTTGTTCCAGCACTTCGGCGGGGATGGCGGCCGGGCCGGCCGAGAAGTTGTAGGGGCGGGTCATGGTCTGTCTGTCAAAAATGCTGCTGGCGCTTACAGGGCAAGCGCTAGCAGCTTCACTTTCAATAGCAATTTGCAGGGTGTGTCACACCCCGCCCGGGAAGCGGCGATCAGGCGTCGGAGGGCTCCGCAGAGTCGGAGGCGCCAGAAGACGTGCCAGACGGACTGCCGCCATCACCTTCCGCATCGGCATCGGCCACGTTGGCGTCGTTCTCCACGATGCGCTGCAGGCCGCTGAGCTTGGCGCCTTCGTCCAGCGCAATCAGCGTCACGCCCTGCGTGGCACGGCCCAGCTCGCGGATCTCGGACACGCGGGTGCGCACCAGCACGCCCTTGTCGGTGATGAGCATGATCTCGTCGTCGGCATGCACCAGCGTGGCGGCCACCACCTTGCCGTTGCGCTCGCTCTGCTGGATGGCGATCATGCCCTTGGTGCCCCGGCCGTGGCGGGTGTACTCGACGATGCTGGTGCGTTTGCCGTAGCCGTTTTCGGTGGCGGTGAGCACGCTCTGGGTCTCGTCTTCGGCCACCAACATGGCGATCACGCTCTGACCGTCTTCCAGCATCATGCCGCGCACGCCACGCGCCTGGCGGCCCAGGGGGCGCACGTCGTTTTCGTCGAAGCGCACGGCCTTGCCGCCGTCGCTGAACAGCATCACGTCGTGCTTGCCATCGGTCAAAGCAGCGCCGATCAGGTAGTCGCCATCGTCCAGGTTCACGGCAATGATGCCGCCCTTGCGCGGGTTGCTGAATTCATCGAGCGCGGTCTTCTTCACGGTGCCCATGCTGGTGCCCATGAACACGTAGCGGTCGGCCGGGAAGGTGCGCATGTCGCCCGTGAGCGGCAGCACCACATTGATCTTCTCGCCGTCCTGCAGCGGGAACATGTTGACGATGGGGCGGCCGCGCGAGCCGCGTGAGCCGGCGGGCACTTCCCAGACCTTGAGCCAGTACAGGCGGCCCCGGTTGGAGAAGCACAGGATGTAGTCATGCGTGTTGGCGATGAAGAGCTGGTCGATCCAGTCGTCTTCCTTGGTGGCCGTGGCCTGCTTGCCGCGCCCACCGCGCTTCTGGGCGCGGTATTCGGACAGGGGCTGGCTCTTGATGTAGCCGGTGTGCGAGAGCGTCACCACCATGTCGGTGGGCGTGATCAGGTCTTCGGTGGAGAGGTCCTGGGCGCTGTACTCCACCACGCTGCGGCGTGCGCCCAGCTTGTGCTGGCCGAACTCGGCCTTGATGGAGGTGAGTTCTTCGCCAATGATGGTCGAGACGCGCTCGGGCTTGGCCAGGATGTCCAGCAGGTCCTCGATGACCGCCATGACTTCCTTGTACTCGGCCACGATCTTGTCCTGCTCCAGGCCGGTCAGGCGCTGCAGGCGCATCTGCAGGATTTCCTGGGCCTGGGTTTCCGACAGGCGGTACAGGCCGTCCTGGCCCATGCCGAACTCGACTTCCAGGCCCTCGGGGCGGTAATCGTCGGCGTTGATCACGCCCCCGTCGGCGCGTGTGCGGGTGAGCATCTCGCGCACCAGCTTGCTGTCCCACGAGCGGGCCATCAGCTCGGCCTTGGCCACGGGTGGCGTGGGCGCGTTGCGGATGATGGCGATGAAGTCGTCGATGTTGGCCAGGGCCACGGCCAGGCCTTCCAGCACATGGCCCCGGTCGCGCGCCTTGCGCAGTTCGAACACCGTGCGGCGCGTCACCACTTCGCGACGGTGCTGCAGGAAGACGACGATCAGGTCCTTGAGGTTGCACAGGCGCGGCTGGCCATCGACCAGCGCCACCATGTTCATGCCAAAGGTGTCCTGCAGCTGCGTCTGCTTGTACAGGTTGTTGAGCACCACTTCGGGCACTTCGCCGCGCTTGAGCTCGATCACCAGGCGCATGCCGGATTTGTCCGACTCGTCCTGGATGTGGCTGATGCCCTCGATCTTCTTTTCGTGCACCAGCTCGGCCATGCGCTCCTGCAGCGTCTTCTTGTTGACCTGGTAAGG
Source organism: Acidovorax sp. FJL06 (assembly GCF_003852545.1). Lineage (GTDB taxonomy): Bacteria > Pseudomonadota > Gammaproteobacteria > Burkholderiales > Burkholderiaceae_C > Acidovorax. The sequence continues at coordinate 6,946 of NZ_QAJR01000034.1, read as the reverse complement.
CAGCTCGTCCACGATGATCGCCTGGCGCTGGCCACGGTCGATGTCCTCGAAATGGCAGCGCGCGCGCATCACGACCTTGCCGCGGCCGGTGCGGTAGCCGTCCTTCACGCCATTGATGCCGTAGATGATGCCGGCAGTAGGGAAGTCGGGTGCCGGGATGATTTCCATCAACTCGTCGATGGTGGTCTCGGGGTTGCGCAGCATGTGCAGGCAGGCATCCACCACCTCGTTGAGGTTGTGCGGTGGAATATTGGTGGCCATGCCCACCGCAATACCGGCCGAGCCATTGACCAGCAGATTGGGCAGTTTGCTGGGCAATACCAGCGGTTCTTTTTCGCTGCCGTCGTAATTGGGTCCGAAATCGACGGTTTCCTTGTCGATGTCGCCCAGCATTTCGTGGGCGATTTTGGCCAAGCGGATTTCGGTATACCGCATGGCTGCGGCGTTGTCGCCATCCACCGATCCGAAATTGCCCTGGCCGTCCACCAGCATGTGGCGGAGTGAAAAATCCTGTGCCATGCGAACGATGGTGTCATACACCGCCGAATCGCCGTGCGGATGGTATTTACCGATCACGTCGCCCACGATACGGGCCGACTTTTTATAAGGCCGGTTCCAGTCGTTGTTGAGCTCGTGCATTGCAAACAGCACTCGGCGGTGCACAGGCTTCAAGCCGTCGCGCGCGTCGGGCAGGGCCCGGCCGACGATCACGCTCATCGCGTAATCGAGATAACTGCGCCGCATCTCCTCTTCGAGGCTGATGGGCAGGGTTTCTTTGGCAAACTGGGTCATTGGGGGCTGCGGTGGCGGCAAAGGAGGGTCATTTTAGGGCTAAGACCGTGTAGCGACCGCGCAACATATCGAAGCAATTCCGGTTTTGTCCTACGGGCCTCGGCGCGTCACCACCGCTTTTGCCCTGTTACGTATGGCACAATTGTTTGAACGCTTCGGGTGGTGGTCATCCCAAGCGTCCTGATTCGCAGCGCGGCTGCGGCTTTTTCCCCAAGAGGAGAACCATGAAGAAACTGAACAAAGTGGCGATGTTGTTTGCCTCTGCAGCGCTCGCAACCGCCGCTGGCGCACAAACCGTTGACAACTGGCGCAATGCCAGCGGTGATCTGGTCTGGAAGAACGGCACCAACGAATACTGCTGGCGCGATGCCAACTGGACGCCTGCTACGGCCGCCGCTGGCTGCGATGGCGCTATTGCTGCTGCCGCTCCTGCTCCAGCCGCTGCTCCCGCTCCTGCCGCCGCTCCTGCACCAGCTCCCGCTCCCGCTCCCGCTCCTGCCGTGGCCACCAAGGTGACCTACGCCGCTGACGCATTCTTCGACTTCGACAAGTCGGTGCTGAAGGCAGAAGGCAAGGCCAAGCTGGACGACCTGGTCTCCAAGGTCAAGGGCATCAACCTGGAAGTCATCATTGCTGTGGGTCACACCGACTCCGTGGGCTCTGACGCTTACAACCAGAAGCTGTCGGTGCGTCGTTCCGAAGCCGTGAAGGCTTATCTGGTGTCCAAGGGCATCGAAAAGAACCGCGTGTACACCGAAGGCAAGGGCGAAAAGCAACCCGTGGCTGACAACAAGACCGCCGAAGGCCGCGCCAAGAACCGCCGCGTGGAAATCGAAGTGGTCGGTACCCGCGCTTCCAAGTAATCTTCGGATTGCTTCACAAAAAAGCCCCGGTGACGGGGCTTTTTTGCGTCTGGAGTCTTTCATTCACCAGGTTCAGGGACAATTGCCAGCATGAGCGACACCGTCAATGCAGATCCGGCCGAACTGGCCAAATTTTCAGAGTTGGCCCACCGCTGGTGGGACCCGGACAGCGAGTTTCGTCCACTGCACCAGATCAACCCGCTGCGGCTGGATTGGATCAATGGCTTGTGTGCGTTGCCTGGCAAGCGGGTGCTGGATGTCGGTTGTGGGGGCGGTATTTTGGCTGACTCCATGGCGCGCAAAGGCGCGGACGTGTTGGGCATTGATCTGGCATCGAAGGCGTTGCGTGTGGCGCAATTGCACGCACTGGAGGCTGGTACCCCCAATATCCGCTACCAGGAAATCAGCGTGGAGGCGCTGGCGCAGGAGCAGCCGGCGAGTTTTGATGTGGTGACCTGCATGGAAATGCTGGAGCATGTCCCGGACCCCGCCTCCGTGGTCCGCGCCTGTTCCCAGCTCGTCAAACCGGGCGGGTGGGTGTTTTTCTCCACGATCCACCGCAACGCCAAGGCCTTCATGCTGGCCATTGTGGGCGCGGAGTATGTGCTGAACATGCTGCCCCGGGGCACCCACGAATATGCCAAGATGATTCGCCCCAGCGAATTGGCGGCCAGTTGCCGCAGCGCCCAACTGGATGTTCTTCATACCAAGGGGCTTGAGCACAACCCCCTGACAAAGCGCTACTGGCTGAGTGAAGACACCAGCGTGAATTACTTGTTCGCCACGCGGCGCGCGGGTTGAGGCGGTGCCCATGTTTCATGACATTCGTGCAGTCCTGTTTGACCTGGATGGAACGTTGATCGACAGCGCACCCGATCTGGGCGCCGCCGCCGACAAGATGCGCACTGATCGAGGTTTGCCCTCCTTGCCCCTGGCCCGCTACCGGCCGATGGCGGGTGCGGGAGCGCGTGGCATGCTGGGGGAGGCCTTTGGCATGACCCCGGACCACCCTGATTTTGCGGTCTGGCGCGAAGAGTTCTTCGTGAACTATGAGTCGCGGATGACGGAGCGCACCACCATTTTTGAAGGCATTCCCGAACTGGTGCACCAGCTTTTGCAGCGCAACCTGTTGTGGGGGGTGGTGACCAACAAGGCCGCGCGGTTTACCGAACCGCTGACCCGGGCGATTCCGCTGTTTGAGACGGCGGGAGCCGTGGTCAGTGGTGACACCACGCCCCATGCAAAGCCCCATCCCGCCCCTTTGCTGGAGGCGGCATCCCGCTTGAAGCTGCCCCCGGGGCAGTGCATCTACGTGGGCGATGACGAACGGGACATCGCTGCGGGCCTGGCTGCGGGCATGGGCACGGTCGCTGCTACATATGGTTACCTTGGCGCCAAGACCGATCCCGGTGCGTGGGGTGCGCATGCTGCAATTAAATCTCCCTCCGAGCTCTTGCAATTGCTGGCGTGCACCTAAAATAGAGAGTCTGGGGCTGTCCTGGTTTCGACGTGGGTTCGGAATCGGTGTGGTGCATGTCGAGCTTGAGTCACGCTCGTAAATCTCGATTTAACAAACTAACTGCAAACGACGAACGTTTCGCACTCGCTGCTTAATTGCCAGTGAGCCTTGCAACAGTTGGCCGATGGGCTGGGCAAGGGGGTTCTGAGCAATCAGGGCCTCCCGGCTGCAAGGATAATTACATGGGCTGGCTTCGATCCGGGTACCTTGGGTTGGGGTAAGAAAATAGGGTGCTGGCGGCTTGTGTAGCGTGCGACTGCGCGACACAGGCGGTGAGATTCAAATCAGACCGCTAAACATGTAGATCTGCCCGGTGAAGGCTTACGGACGCGGGTTCAATTCCCGCCAGCTCCACCATTACGACGTCCAAGGGCGTTCACCAAAATCCGGTGAACGCCCTTTTTCTTTGGTAAATCAATGGGTTACGGTGTGGGGGCGTCCGGAGCGATCTCCTGGCAGCCAGGCTGAGGCGGGGGAACAGACGGGGGAACAAAATCCGAAAAGGGTAGACTGGCGGCATTTGTTCCCCCGTTTCCGAGGAGAAACCCTTGTGAAACCTCTGAAGGTGTTCCCCTATGTTGACCGATGCACAGTGCCGCAATGCCGTCTGTTCCCCCGCATCGAAGCGGGAGCGTTTGTCGGACTCGGGAGGCTTGTACCTGGAGGTCGCTCCCGGGGGATCGAGGCGCTGGTTCTGGAAGTATCGGCATGAGGGCAAGGAAGGGCGCATGGCTCTGGGCAGCTATCCCTCGGTCAGCCTGACGGCAGCTCGCAAGGCTCGTGATACCGCCAGGCTGCAGAAATCGACAGGAGTAAATCCTGTGCATGCCAGAAAGATGGAAAGGCTGAAGGCTTCTGCCAGTGCCGGGGATACCTTCAAAGCTGTCGCTCTGGAGTGGTACGACAAACAGAAGCCTCTATGGAGTGATTCTCATGCTGAGCGCTCGCTGCGCCAGTTCGAACGTGATCTCTTTCCGTGGCTAGGGGGGCGTCGCCTAGCTGAGATTGAGCCGGTGGAATTGCTGGCAACACTGCGCAAGGTAGAAGAGCGCGGGGCTGTAGAGACTGCTGATCGTGGATTGATGCTGGCTCGCCAGGTCTGGCGTTATGGCGTCGCGACAGGCAGGGTAGGGCGGGACATCACGGGAGACCTCAAAGGCGCGTTGTCTCCGTATCGCGGCAAGCACTTTGCCGCTATCACCGAACCGGTCAAGCTGGCTGAGTTGCTGCGGGCCATCCAAGCTTACAAGGGCGGGCCCATTGTGCGGGCAGCATTGCAGTTGGCGCCCTTGCTGTTCCAGCGACCCGGCGAATTGCGCGGTGCGGCTTGGGCCGAAGTGGACCTGGATGCTGCCCTCTGGACGATTCCGGCTGCCCGGATGAAGCGGGGCAAAGACGGGAAGGAAAACGGGGATCCACATCTGGTGCCTCTTTCAACCCAGGCTGTAAGAGTGTTGCGGGAGCTCTATCCGTTGACGGGCCACAGCGCCTTGGTGTTTCCCGGTGAGCGCAACTACAGTCGGCCTATTTCAGAGAACTCGGTGCGCACCGCGCTCATCACCATGGGCTATACGCCGGAGATCCAGACGTGGCATGGCTTTCGAGCCACGGCGCGAACCATGTTGGCGGAGCGATTGGATGTTGACCCGCTGGTCATCGAAGCGCAACTGGCTCACGCCGTGAAGGATGCAAATGGGCGCGCTTACAACAGGACCCAGTACCTAGCCCATCGGACGAAAATGATGCAGCGGTGGGCAGACTATCTGGATAGGCTGAGGGAAGGCAAAGCAGCAGGCAAGACGTCTTCCAAAACTCTTGGCAATGCAAATACCTGATCTGCCGTTTCGCCGGGCTTGGTCGCTGTGGTGGTTTGCCATGAATCGATGGCAGTTTCTCTCCAACTGATGTTGAGACCCTGTCGGCAAAGAGTGTGAGCTTGGCGGTGTGAAAGGCCGTTCTGCAGGGCGATTGCTGCCAGTCAAGAAACAGAAATCGCCGCTCAAAAGCTGCCACTCAACCGGCGCTGCCTGCCTGAACTTCAGGTGAGTGAGCTATACCGAGAGCGGATAATTCACGCGCATACTCTGGCCACGATCTGGCGGCCAACATTAGGTGGAGCGATCGATGAAGCAGTCAAGGCGGCCCCTTTCAAGCGCAGGTTCCCCTCGGGTGGAGGCAAGGTCCACCGACCGCGTGGCTATCAAGATCCTCTACACCCCAAACCACGACGGTTACTTGGCCAGTGAAACTGAGAAGCGTGTTGCGGGATTCATCGCTGACGAGGCAACGGAAAATCAGATTTATGCGCTGATGGATTCATCGGCCTTCAAGGCGTTGGTTCAGAGCGAGGCGACGAAGCTGTTGGCAAGGCTTGACCCAACTCTCCAGCAAGGACTCGAGGCCTTAGCGAAGTCCTTTTCCTTAAGTGGGGCGAACGCTCTACGGGATTTGGTTGAACGAACAATGCCGGGAAGCAAGCCGTCGTGGGGGGCTGCTGTGGCGTTCTTCGTTTTTGCGGGCGAATTGCAACTGCGAGGAAAGGCGAAGAACTTAGCTAGGAAGGCGTGGATAGACGAGGGTCTTGCTCAATGCCCCGTCGTCGCGGAGATCGAATGCCCCAACTGCGGAGCCGCAGCATGTATCTCCGTTCACCTACGTGGCGAGGCCCATGGCACGAGAGCGCCCCGACGATGGGAAATCGTATGCCAGGCATGTCGATATAGAGATCTCTTGTTGTCGGACTCTCCGCGATCAGAGGTGTTGACGCCGGCGTCAGAGGTCGAAATTCGAAGTTGGGTCAAGCGCAGTCCCGCTACTGCGGATCAGCACCCGTACATGGCGGACAGGCGCGAGCGTCTGCTCGGCGCATTGAGGCAGCAAATACCGTTGCTTCGAAACAGGATCAAAGCAGAGCTGACGCAGTTCGCATCGGCTGTTCAGCTGGAAATCACCACGAGCCGCCCTGCGAAGAATAGGGGCTTCAGCATCTTCCTAATGCACAAACCGATCCTCGCCACTGAACTCCACGCTGCAAAGGTTGGCAGGCAATGGCCTAGAGACCATTCACACCCTACGCTGGCAGAGAAGGTCATACATCAGGCTGGGGTGGATAAACATATCATCATGGACTCGCCCACGGGATCGTTTTACCAGCACTGGGGCGGTCAATTTGAGCAGCGAGTTGCGAAGCTAGACGCAGCCCTTGAACGAGGTGATGCCTTAGAGGCTGCTGTGCAGGCCTATGCATTGCATGAGGATGCGTGGCTGTATGGCCTCCTAGCGCCTTTTACATTGGATGTAAGACCCCCTGATGCGCTGGCCGTAGAAATTCCGTTGGCGGAAGCAGTGCAGGCAGTCGAAGCACCGCTGCCTGCAGCAGCGGTGCCATGCTCTGCCGTTGATGGCGTGAACATCGAAGATCTATCTAAGTTTCTTGCCGCAGCGATGAATTCAATGGCTGTGACCGTAAAACCACCGGCCATTGCCGCGCTCCTTCGAGCCTATGTGGCTTTACGCAAGTGCTAATCGCCGTCGCCGCACATGACGCAGATCAGCCTTGGTCTCTAACGCACAGCGATTTGCCGCCATGCAGCGGAGGCCGTCGGTCGACTTAAAATGGCGAGATCACGATGTCGTTCAGGTTTCGGTCGCTCATTGGGTGCATTGGTCGACCGACCCGCTGTCCGGCCGTGCACGAACTGCCGACATTGGCGTACTTGTGCGCGAGGCGTATGTGTCCGCATGAATCGCCCGGCTTGTTAGCGCCAGTGCA
>NZ_QAJR01000033.1 GCF_003852545.1 Acidovorax sp. FJL06 | reverse complement strand
CACAACCCTAAACAGAAGCAGTCCATCCACCTCCCCCATAGCTTTGTGATCTAACAATGAAAAGGCGCCTCATTTTGAGGCGCCTTTTCATTTCTTAATGTGAAATTTTCCCGACGAACTTTATTTGTGCCCGACTGACTTTATTTGTTGGAGTCAACCACATTCCCCCACCCAGAACGTCACTCCACCGTGACACTTTTCGCCAAATTTCTGGGTTTGTCCACATCCGTCCCCCGCGCACAAGCCGTGTGATACGCCAGCAGCTGCAGCGGCACCACGTGCAGCAGCGGGCTGAGCGCGCCGTAGTGTTCGGGCATGCGGATCACGTGGATGCCTTCGCTGCTTTCGATGCGGGTGTCGCCGTCGGCCAGCACGTACAACACACCCGCGCGGGCGCGCACTTCCTGCATGTTGCTCTTGAGCTTTTCGAGCAGCGCATCGTTGGGCGCCACCGTGACCACGGGCATGGCGCTAGTCACCAAGGCCAGGGGGCCGTGCTTGAGTTCGCCAGCGGGGTAGGCGTCGGCGTGGATGTAGCTGATTTCCTTGAGCTTGAGCGCGCCTTCCAGCGCGATGGGGTAGTGCAGGCCCCGGCCCAGGAACAGCGCGTTTTCCATGCGCGCAAAGTCTTCGGCCCAGCTGATGAGCTGGGGCTCCAGCGCCAGCACGGCCTGCAGGGCCACGGGCAGGTGGCGCATGGCTTTGAGGTGGGCGGCTTCCTGCGCTTCGGTGAGGCGGCCCTTGGATTGGGCCAGCGCGAGCGTCAGCAGGAAGAGGCCCGCCAGCTGCGTGGTGAAGGCCTTGGTGCTGGCCACGCCGATCTCGACGCCGGCGCGGGTGATGTAGGCGAGCTTGCATTCGCGCACCATGGCACTGGTGGCCACATTGCAGATGGTGAGCGTGTGCGGCATGCCCAGGGACTGCGCATGGCGCAGCGCGGCCAGGGTGTCGGCGGTTTCGCCGCTCTGGCTGATGGTGACGACCAGGGTGCGCGGGTTGGGCACGCTGGTGCGGTAGCGGTATTCGCTGGCCACTTCGACCTGGGTGGGGATGCCGGCAATTTCTTCGAGCCAGTATTTGGCCGTGCAGCCGCTGTAGTAGCTGGTGCCGCAGGCCAGGATGAGGACGTTGTCAATCTCCTTGAACACGCGCCAGGCGGCGGCACCGGGCTGGCCATGCTGACCGATGCCATCGAACAGTTCGGGCACGATGCCTTCCACGCCTTCGAGCGTGTCGGCAATCGCACGCGGCTGCTCGAAGATTTCCTTTTGCATGTAGTGGCGGTAAGGGCCCAGCTCGGCCGCGCCGCTGTGGGCCTGCACGGTGCGCACGGGGCGCTCTGCGGGGGCCAAGGCTGCACCGTCCTGCCCCACGATCCAGTAGCGGCCCAGCTGCAGGTCCACCAGGTCGCCTTCTTCCAGGTAGACGATCTGGTCCGTCACGCCCGCCAGGGCCATGGCGTCGCTGGCCAGGAAGTGCTCGCCCGCCACCGAGTTTCCGGTGCCCGAGCCCACGCCCAGAATCAACGGTGAGCCGGCACGCGCGCCCACCACGCGGTGGGGTTCGTCCTTGTGGATCACGGCGATGGCGTAGGCACCGTGCAGTTCGGCCACCGTGGCCCGCACGGCCTCGAACAGGTCGCCGCTGTAGTGGCTGTCCACCAGGTGGGCGATGACTTCGGTGTCTGTCTGGCTGGCAAACACGTAACCGCGCGCCTGCAGGCTGCGGCGCAGCTCTTCGTGGTTTTCGATGATGCCGTTGTGCACCAGCGCCACGCGCCCGGCCTGCTGGGCGGCGGCGTCCGCACCCAGACCATGGCTGAAGTGCGGGTGGGCGTTGTGCACGGCGGGCGCGCCATGCGTGGCCCAGCGCGTGTGGGCGATGCCGGTGGCGCCATCGACCTGCTCGGCCTGCACCTGCGCCAGCAGCTCGGCCACGCGGGCCGTGCTGCGCGCGCGCTGCAGGCCGCCGCGCGCGGTGCCGTGGCGCGACGCATCGATGCTGGCGCCATGCACGGCCACGCCGCAGGAGTCATAGCCCCGGTACTCCAGCCGCTGCAGGCCCTGCACGAGGATGGGAACGATGTTGCGCGTGGAGACTGCGCCGACGATGCCGCACATGGTGAATGCCTTGGTTGGAAAACGATGGTGCGATGGTAGGCAGCCACAAAAGAAATGTTTGATTGATATTCAATAAAATTTGAACTTAAATTTCACANNTGTGAAATTTAAGTTCAAAATATCACCAATGACGGAACAAATCACGCTCGATGCCACCGACCTGCAGCTGCTCAACCTGCTGCAAACCGACGCCGCCCAAAGCAACCAGGCGCTGGCCGAGCAGGTGCATGTGTCGCCCCCCACCTGCCTGCGCCGCGTCAAGCGCCTGCAGGATGCCGGACTGATCGAGCGCCAGGTGGCCATCCTGCAGCCCGACCGACTGGCTGCCCTCCAGGGCCATGGGCTGGCCTGCATCGTCGAAGTCTCGCTGGACCGCCAGGGTGCCGAGCTGCTCGATGCGTTTGAGGCCCGTGCCGTGGCCGATGCGGCCGTGCAACAGTGCTGGCGCGTGTCGCCGGGCCCGGATTTTGTGCTGGTGGTGCACACGCGCGACATGCCGGGTTACCTCGCGCTGTCGCAGCGCCTGTTCACGGGCGATGCCAACGTGCGCAATGTGAAGGCCTTCTTTGCGACGCGGCGAGCCAAATTCGACACCAAAGTGCCTCTAGCGCCCGACTGACAAGCGCTATGCGCTATCAAATTTGATAAAAAGGCGCCCCAGCAGAGCGCGCACGCCCAGGGCCGCCCCTGGTCATTTCTTGCTGGCATCGCCCGGATGGGCGTTGTAAGCTCCTTCGCATCATTGACCTTTGCCCGTGCCTGCGCCCCTTGCGGCAGGCCCGGGCCCCCTCCACAGACCCATGCCGACACCCCGACGCCAGATGCCCCGCCGCATCTACCCGCTGCGCATACTGGGCATGGGGCTGGGCGGCGTGCTGGTGGGCGCAGTGCTGTGGGAGCGCCAGGCCTCGGCCCTGGCATGGCTGTGCATGGTGCTGCCCTGCTTTGCCTGGCCCCATGGGGCCTACCTGCTCACCCGGCGCAGCGCCGACCCCTACCGCACCGAAACCCGCAACCTGCTCATCGACTCGGCCCTGGCCGCCGCGTTGGTGCCGCTGATGCATTTCAACCTGCTGCCCAGCGTGCTGCTGGTCACGCTGTCGATGGTGGACAAGATCACCACCGGCATCCGGGGGCTGTGGGCGCGCGCGCTGGTGGCGATGCTGGTGGCCGGTGCGGCAAGCACCCTGCTCACCGGCATGCAGTGGGCCCCCGAAACATCGATGCTGGTGATGGTGGCCTGCCTGCCCGTGATGGTGCTGCACACGCTGTCCGTGAGCATCGTGAGCTACCACCTCATCCGCAAGGCCACGCACCACAACCAGATGCTCGATGAGCTGCGGCGCGTGGACGCGCTCACCGGCCTGTTCGGCCGCGGCCATTGGCAAGAGCAGGCCGAGGCCGCGCTGCGCCGCCACCACACCACCGACGAGCCCGCCTGCATGCTGATGCTGGACATCGACCATTTCAAGAGCATCAACGACCTGCACGGCCACACCGTGGGCGACGAAGTGATCCGCGCGCTGGCCCATGTGGTGCGCGGCCATGTGCGCGCGGGCGACTGCGCGGGGCGCTATGGCGGCGATGAGTTCGCCATCGTGCTGCCCGGCATGCACGCCCGCGACGCACTCACCATCGCCCAGCGCATCCGTGAGCAGACCGAGTGTGTGCGCCTGCGCCATCTGCCCGAGCTGCGCATCACCAGCAGCATCGGCGTGGCCCCGGCCGACCACCGCCACAGCAGCCTGCGCGCCTGGATCGATGCGGCCGACGTGGCGCTGTACGCGGCCAAGCATGAAGGGCGCAACCGCGTGTCGGGCTACATCGAGCCGGCGCTGGCGCCGGCGGTGTAGGCAGGTTCTTCTACCAAGCCCCTGGCTCTTGCGCTGCGTCGGCAGCCACAGGCCACGCCACCCGCACCGTGCAGCCCGCCCCCGGAACCGCCGTGGCGGTCACCATGGCACCCTGCCGCTGGGCAATGGCGCGGCACAGCGCCAGCCCAGCGCCCACGCCGTCAAACTCGGTCTCGCGGTGCAGGCGCTGGAACACGCCGAACAAGCCGCCCGCACGCGCCGGGTCAAAGCCCACGCCGTTGTCCTGCACCGTGAAGGCCACGCTGCCCTCGGGTGCCGCATCGGCCCGCACGGTGATGCAGGGCTGCGCCACCGGGCGTGTGAACTTGAGCGCGTTGCCCAGCAACTGCACCAGCAACTCCTGCAGCAGCACCGGGTCGGCTTGCAGCGTGGGCAGGTTGGCATCCACGCACCATTCCACGGCCCGACCCGCCTCGGCAGGGGCCAGCGTGGCGCGGGCCTCGGCCACTGCGCCCGCCAGCGGCACGGGCTGCGGGCGCAGCGGGGCGCGGCTGGCGCGCACCAGGGCCAGCAGGCCGTCGATCATCAGGCCCATGCGGCGGGCGGACTGGTCCATGGTGCTCAGAAAGCCCAGCGCCTCCTGCACCTCGGCCCCCTGCGCCACCTCGGGCGACAAATCGCCCAGCACCTCGCGCACCAGTGCGCCGTACGACGTCACATGCCGCAGCGGCGCGCGCAGGTCGTGCGAGACGGCGCGCACAAACTCCTCTTGCGCGGCCGCCATGTCGGCCACCTGCTGCTGGCTGCGGGCCAGTTCGGCGCGCAGTTTCTCGACGGTCTTTTGAATGTCTTCGTCGTTCATGACTCACACCCCACTGAACCTGGCACGGCATTCAGCAACGCCCCGCCTGCTCACATCGGTAGATACTGGCACGCCCCCCGCCAGTGCACCCGTGGAACTGGCTCCGCCAGGCCACCGGGTGCGTCCCCCTCCCGAAGGAGAGGGGGAAGGCGCGAAGCGCCTCAGGGGGTGCCTCCCTTCCTGGGGCGACTCCAGTTGGCAATGCTCACCTGCTTGCCACGCGCCACGCTCAGCGCGCCGGGCGCCGTGCTCTTGGTGATGGTGCTGCCACCGCCCACCGTGCCGCCTGCGCCAATGGTCACGGGCGCCACCAGCACGCAGTTGCTGCCCACGTGCACGTCGGCCTCGATCACCGTGCGGTGTTTGTTGGCGCCGTCGTAGTTGGCGGTGATGCTGCCCGCGCCATAGTTCACGCGCTCGCCCACGGTGGCATCGCCCAGGTAGGCCAGGTGGTTGGCCTTGGCGCCATCGGCCATCGTGGAGTTCTTCACTTCCACGAAGTTGCCGATGTGCACTTCGCGCCCCAGTTGTGCGCCGGGGCGCAGGCGGGCGAAGGGGCCGATCAGCGCGCCCTCGCCCACGGTGGCGCCCAGCTTTTCGCCGTCGATGTGGGTGTAGGGGTGGACCACGGCACCCGCCGCGATGCGCGCGTTGGCAATGCAGCAGTGGGCGCCAATGCTCACGCCCTCGCCCAGCTCCACACGGCCGGTGAAGACGCAGTTCACGTCGATCTCCACATCCTGCCCGCACAGCAGCTCGCCGCGCACGCCGGTACGGGCATCGTCGCGCAGGTCAAAGCGGGCCGGGTCGGCCAGGCGCACGCCCTGCTCCATCAGGCCGCGCGCGGTGCGCAGTTGGTGGGCGCGCTCCAGTTCGGCCAGTTGCAGCGGGCTGTTCACGCCCGCCACCTGCAGCGCATCGCTGATGCGGTGCGCCACCACGGGCACGCCGTCGGCCACGGCCATGGCGACGATGTCGGTGAGGTAGTACTCGCCCTGGGCGTTGTTGTTGGTCAGCCGCGCCAGCCAGCCACACAGCAGGCGCGCGGGCACGGCCATGATGCCGCTGTAGACCTCGGTGATGGCGCGCTGGGCGTCGCTCGCGTCCTTGTGTTCGACGATGCCTTGCACGGCGCCACCGGCATTGCGCACGATGCGGCCATAGCCCGTGGGGTCGGGCAGGGCCACTGTGAGCAGCGCCAGCTGCTCGCCGCCGCTGGCGGCCACCAGCGCGCGCAGCGTGTCGGCCTGGGTCAGCGGCACATCGCCTGACAGCACCACGGCCGTGCCGTCATCGCGCAGATGCGGCACGGCCTGCTGCACCGCGTGGCCCGTGCCCAACTGGGGCTCCTGGCGTGCAAACTTGAGATCAAAAGTGCCGCCAGCGCCCGCTGCACTTGCGCAAGCAGCTTCTACTTCGATAGCACCATGGCCCGTGATGACGATGGCGCTGCGCGCCTGTAGGTGGGCCGCTTGGTCCAGCACATGGTGCAGCAGCGGGCGCCCGGCCAGGCGCTGCAGCACTTTGGGAAGGCGGCTTTTCATGCGCGTGCCCTTGCCGGCCGCCATGATGAGGATGTCGAGTGGGGTCATGGAATGCGTCTGGAGATCGGAGGCCCGGGGCGGTGCGCCGCGCGGGCCGGTGCGGGATTATCGGCTGCGCCGCCCGCAGGGCCCAGGGCGCTGCAGATGGCGCCCGCCGGTCACGCCACCGGCAGCATCCACCCACACCCCGCCCGCGCCGTGGTCATCAACCCGCCGCAGCGTCTGCCACGGGCCAGCGCCGCAGCACCAGGGTCGCATTCACCCCGCCAAAGCCAAAGCCGTTGACCATGGCGTGCGTGAGCGCCAGGGGGCGCGGCGCCAGCGCCACCAGATCCAGGCCCCGCGCCTGCTCATCGGGCGCGTGCAGGTTCAGCGTGCCGGGCACCACCTGGTCGCGCAGCGCCAGCACCGTAAAGATCGTGGCCACCGCACCCGCCGCGCCCAGCAGGTGGCCCGTGGCCGACTTGGTGGAGGTGATCGCGGGCCCCGCGCCCGCGCCGAACACGCGGCGGATCGCGGCCAGCTCACCCCGGTCGCCCACCAGGGTGGAGGTCGAGTGGGCATTGAGATGCTGCACCTCATCGGCCCGCAGGCCCGCCTGCGCCAGCGCGGCGGCCATGCTGCGCGCGGCGCCGTCGCCGTCTTCCGGCCCCGAGGTGATGTGGTACGCATCGGCCGAGGTGCCGTAGCCCACCAGCTCGGCCAGCGGCTGTGCGCCGCGTGCCAGCGCATGCTCCAGCGCCTCGACCACCAGCATGCCCGCGCCCTCGCCCATCACAAAGCCGTCACGGCCGGCATCAAATGGGCGCGAGGCCTGCGCGGGCGTGTCATTGAAGCCCGTGGACAGCGCCTTGGCCGCCGCAAACGCGCCCAGGCTCACGCGGTCGATGGCGGCCTCGCTGCCGCCGCACACGGCGATGTCGGCCTCGCCGCAGCGGATCATGCGGGCCGCATCGCCCAGCGCCTGCACGCTGGCGGCGCAGGCCGTGACCGGTGCGCCCAGCGGGCCCTTGAACCCGTGGCGGATGGACACCTGCCCCGCCGCCAGGTTGACCAGGAACGAGGGCACGGTGAACGGCGACAGCCGCTGCGGCCCGCGCGTTTCGGTGGTGCGCACCGCATCGGCAATCGCGCCAAAGCCGCCGATGCCCGACGCGATGACGGTGGCCGTGCGTGCGAGCGCCGCCTCATCCCCCCCCACCGCAGGCCAGCCCGCCTGGGCCAGTGCCTGGTCCGCAGCGCCCAGCGCAAAGGGGATGAAGCGGTCCATCTTGCGCTGGTCCTTGGTCGAGACGATGGCGTCCACGTCCCAGCCGCCTTCGGGGTCTTCGGACAACGGCAGCACCTGCCCAGCCACCTTGGCGGGCACGCCTTCGACCACGGCGTCGGGCAGCGGGGTGATGCCCGAGCGGCCCGCCAACAGACGCTGCCAGGCCAGTTCCACCTGGCAGCCCAGGGGCGACACCAGGCCCATGCCGGTGATGACGACGCGGCGCATCAGCAGGCCACTCCGGGCACGGTGGGCGCCGGGGTGGCGCGGGGGAAAAGAAGGCTGGGGGTCATGGAATCACCTCGCTGGTTGCCGCCCCCCTGCGGCCCCGGGGTGCCAGGGGCCAGCGGCAGCCCGGTGGCACGCCACGCGGTCACGCCGCCGCAAAGGAGTCGTGCGTTTATGATTGGGAGCGTCATCATAAGCACAAAACTGCATTTTGCGTACGATCGCAATCAATACGAGGCGTTGTCCATGAAGGTCTCCAAAGCACAGGCCGCCGAAAACCGCCAGGGCATCCTGGACGCCGCCGCCCGGCTGTACCGCGAGCGCGGTCTCACCGGCGTGGGCGTGGCCGACATCACACGCGACGCGGGGCTCACGCATGGCGGGCTGTACCGGCATTTCGAGTCCAAGGACGCGCTGGTCCGCGAGGCCTGCGCCCGCGCGTTCGACTGGTCGATTGCCCCGCTGGACGGCCACACGCCCAACACCAATGTGGCCGACCGCATCAAGAGCTACCTCTCGCCCCAGCACCGCGACACCCCCGGCAGCGGCTGCCCCGCCGCCGCGCTGGCGGTGGACGCAGCACGCGCGGGGCCCGAGTTGTCACAGGTGTTTGCCGAGGGCATCGAGCGCAACATCCAGCGCTTTGCGCAGTTGCTGGCCGACACGGCACCCGCTGCGTGCGCCCCGGCCGGCACCACAGACACCACAGACACCACCGACGCGGCCACCACGGCAACGGCAGCAGCCCACCGCGCCCGCGCCATGGAGGTGCTGGCCACCATGGTCGGAGGCCTGGTGCTGGCCCGCGCCACGGCGGCGGCGCAGCCGGGGTTGTCCGAGGAGATTCTGACCACCTTGCAGGAGCAGCTGATCCGCTTGCTGGATACGCCAGGCGCCTGAGGCCCAAGAAGCCGCAACAAGCCATCCGCTATCAAAAAAAGAGCTTCTAGCGCNNGCGCTAGAAGCTCTTTTTTCTACAAAACCCCGTGGGCATCAAGCGGGCGGTGTCGTGACCACCGCCACGGCCCCTCGGCAAGGCGCCTCAGGCGCAGCAGGCGTCACTGGCCACAGCCACCGACGGGCTGCCAAACGCCGCACGGCGCCACCAGGGGGTGGCCGTGCTGGCAACTTCCACCGGCGTGCGGGTCCAGCGGTATTGCAGGCGTTCACGGCCTACGGGTTCGACCACGGCATGCTGGCCGGCGGCCACCCACAGGGTCTGGCCGGCGTGCAGGAACACGTCACCGGCTTCGGCGCCCGTGCCGTAAGGGCCGGCATCCAGCGTGACCCAGGCCTGGCCTTCGGCCACACGCAGCGCCATGGGCGCGCGGGGCGTGAGGCTGAGGGCCTTGCCTGGCAGCAAGGTGCTGGCACCGTGGGCGGCAGCCGCCGTGGCAGCGGTGGAGAGGAACTTGAAGGTCTGCGAGGTGATGGTCATGTGAATCTCCGGGTTTACCCTTGATGGACTCTATGGTGCGCTGTGCTAGCCACAGCGTCCAATGAAAAGGAGTGCGTCGATTGATGCTCTTCTTGCATGTCGTGCTCAAACGGGCCTGCGCTCGCGCAGATCCGCTATCCAAAAGAGAGCAAAACGGGCGATTCCGAGGGCCAGACGCCCCGTGGCGCCGAGCACCTGAGCACCAGCCTGGCCGACGGCGCGCCCGCCCTGGGCCAGGGCCTGCGCCAGGTCGCGCAGGGGCTGAACCACGCCGCACTCCCAGTCGGCACCGCGCCGCAGGACATGCGCGCCCTGCCCGTTCGCCAGGGCGGCGGCACCCTTCCAATGGAAGGCCACCCCGCCATCGGGCAGGCCAGCGGGGTTCCAGGCTTCCATCACCACATGCTGGCCAGCCGCAATCGCCAGGCGATCGCCGGCCTGCAACATGTGGTCGGCCACGCCACGGGGCAGATCGGCAGGCAGGTCTGCGGGCAATGGGGTGGGTGAGGCCCCGCTCAGCGTGAGCCAGACCCGGCCCTGGGCGATCTCCAGCACGCTGGGCTCGCGCGGGTGCAGCGACAGGGCGCGGCCGGGGGCCAGTTTCCAGCAACCGGCCGCAGGTCGGCCAGCCACGGCGGCTTGGACGGATTGTTGCGATTCCAGAACGTTGCGGGCGGGCATGACAGGCTCCTTGGGGTGGATGAAACAGGTGTTACGGAGCCTGAATGGTGATCCCTGCGCCACACACAGTCCAATGAAAACGCGGTACGCTATTCATTCCACCAACGCATGAATCAAAACCCATCTGGAGCCCCCATGGCCTCAGCCGAATACTCCCCCGCCGTCCTGCGCACCCGGCCCGTGGCCACCGGCCACTGGCGCGCCTTTCTGGCCGTGGCGCGGCACCTGAACTTCCGCGCCGCCGCCGACGAGCTGGCGCTCACCCAGTCGGCCGTGAGCCGCCAGATCCAGGCACTGGAAGAAGAAGTCGGCGTGGCGCTGTTCCTGCGCCACACGCGCGCCGTGGAGCTGACCAGCGCGGGCGCACAGCTGCAGCGCGCCGTGGCCCCAGCGCTGGAGCGCATGGACGCCGCCGTGCGCCTGGTGCGCCAGACGGCCGGGCGCCGCAGCGTGGCGATCACCACCTGGGCCAGCTTTGCATCGATGTGGCTGATCCCGCGCATGGAGGAGTTCCAGCGCGACAACCCGGGCATCGACATCCGCATCGATGCAAGCGATGTGCAGGTCGACCTGGAAACCTCGGACGTGGACCTGGCCCTGCGCTACGCCATGCCCAGCGGCGCGACCCAGGGCGGCACCCGCCTGTTTGGCGAACAACTGGCCGTGGTGGCCAGCCCCTGGCTGCTCAAAGGCAGCAAACCGCTGCGCACCCCGGCCGATGTGGCGCAGTTCACCCTGATCGAAGCGGGCGACGCCCACCGCACCCACTACCTCGAATACCTGAGCTGGCGCCGCTGGTTCGACACCCGCGACCTGACCAAGCTGCAGCCCCAGCGCTGGCTGTACTTCAACTACGCGCACCAGATCGTGCAGGCCGCGCTGGCCGGCCAGGGCCTGGCACTGGCCCGCATGCCGCTGATCGCCGACGCCCTGGCCGCAGGCGATCTGGTGGAGGTGCTGCCCGGCCACCGCATCGACTCGCCGCTGTCCTACTGGCTGATGGTGGGGCCGCGCAGTGCACACCGGCCAGAGATCAAGGCGTTCTGCGCCTGGCTGCAGGTGCAGGCCCAGGCCACGCGCGAGGCGATCGGGGATGTGCCCGATCCGGACCTGAACGACAACCTGGACGGGTCATGAAAAAAGCGCTGGGCCCTACGGCCTCAGCGCTTTCATTTTGATAGCTGCCAGCGCTTATTTCCCTAGCGCCTGCGGCCAATTTTCTTTCAATCAAGCCAGGGTCACCCGCGCGAACTTGCGTTTGCCCACCTGCACCACATAGGTGCCAGCGGCCAGCTTCAGGCCCTTGTCGCTGACCACGCTGCCATCCACGCGCACGCCGCCGCCGTCGATCAGCCGGTTGGCTTCGCTGCCCGAAGGCGCCAGATTGGCCTGCTTGAGCAGCGCGCCAATGCCCAAAGGCGCGCCCGACAGGCTCAGCTCGGGGATTTCATCGGGCACACCGCCCTTGCTGCGGTTGATGAAGTCCTGCTCGGCCGCATCGGCCGCCGCCGCGCTGTGGAAACGCGTGGTGATTTCCTTGGCCAGCATCACCTTGGCGTCCTTGGGGTTGCGCCCGCCCGCCACCTCGGCCTTGAGCGCGGCAATCTCGGCCAGGCTCTGGAACGACAGCAGGGTGAACCAGTCCCACATCAGGGTGTCGCTGATGGACAGCACCTTGGCGAACATGGAGTTCGGCTCTTCGGTGATGCCGATGTAGTTGTTCTTGGACTTGGACATCTTGTCCACGCCGTCCAGGCCCACCAAGAGCGGCATGGTGAGCACGCACTGCGGCTCCTGGCCGTATTCCTGCTGCAGATGGCGGCCCATGAGCAGGTTGAACTTCTGGTCCGTGCCACCCAGTTCCAGGTCGCTTTTCAGGGCCACCGAGTCGTAGCCCTGCATCAGCGGGTAGAGAAACTCGTGCACCGCAATGGACTGGCCGGTGGTGAAGCGCTTGTGGAAGTCGTCGCGCTCCATCATGCGCGCCACGGTGTACCGGGAGGCCAGCTGGATCATGCCGCTGGCGCCCAGGGGCTCGCTCCACTCACTGTTGTAGCGGATCTCGGTGCGGGCCGGGTCCAGCACCATGCTGGCCTGGCGGTAGTAGGTCTCGGCGTTGGCCTGGATCTGCTCTTTCGTGAGCGGCGGGCGCGTGCTGTTGCGGCCCGAGGGGTCTCCGATCAGGCTGGTGAAGTCGCCGATCAAAAAGATCACCTGGTGGCCCAGATTTTGCAATTGCCGCATCTTGTTCAACACCACCGTGTGGCCGATGTGGATGTCGGGCGCCGTGGGATCGAGCCCCAGCTTGATGCGCAGCGGCTGGCCGGTGGCCTCAGAGCGCGCCAGCTTCTTGACCCATTCGTCCTGCGGCAGCAGCTCCTGCACGCCGCGCAGCGAGATTTCGAGGGCCCGTCCTACACCATCGGAGACCGGGGTTGTTGTAACAGCAGATTGATTCATAAGGGTTTTTTGGGATGTCTAGACAGCACGCGCCGCTATACTTCAGCCCACATTGCAGAGGCGGATTCTAGTGGGCCCGCCGTTTCGACCTGTTTTTATCAACCTGTCGAATGGCTGCAGCCTGACAGTCTGTGCTCCTGGCCCCGCCCCGCATTCACACCGGGGGTGTGCCACGGAACCGCAATCACCCTGGGGATAGACCTTTGATTCACGGCCTCACTACGGTCCGCACCGCCAGCACCGCTTTGCTTGACCGACTGTCCCGCACGATCCAACAACACCCCAAACGCATCACTGCCGCCATTGCCGCCCTGCTGCTCACGGGCGGCGGCGGCGCTTTTGCCGTGGCATCTTTTGCCCCCGATCCAGCCGAGCTGCCGGTGCGCATGGTGAACTACCCCGTTGAATCGCTGGCCGACAACCTGGTGCTGGGCGAGCTCGACACGCCCGGCTTTTCGCTGTTCCGCTCCGAGCAGGTGCGCTCCAGCGACACCCCCGAGTCGCTGCTGCAGCGCCTGGGCGTGGCCGACCCGGCCGCAGCCGCCTTCATGCGCGGCGACACGCCGGTGCGCCAGAACGTGCTGGGCCGCTCGGGCCGCACCGTGTCGGCTGAAACCACCGATGACCACCGCCTGATCCGCCTGAAGGTGCGCTGGGTGCCCGACGACAGCGGCAACTTCCGCCGCCTGGTCGTGGAGCGCACGGCCGACAACAAGTTCACGTCGCGCGTCGAAACCGCCAAGATGACCACCAGCAGCCGGCTGTCCGGCGGCATCATCCACAGCTCGCTGTTCGCCGCCACCGACGCATCGAACATCCCCGATGCCGTGGCCGTGCAGGTGGCCGAGCTGTTCTCGGGCAACATCGACTTCCGCCGCTCCCTGCGCAAGGGCGACCGCTTCTCGGTGGTGTACGAAACCCTCGAAGCCGATGGCGAGCCCCTGTCCAGCGGCCGCGTGCTGAGCGCCGAATTCGTGAACAACGGCAAGACCCACCAGGCGGTCTGGTTCCAGGAGTCCAACGCCACCAAGGGCGCCTACTACACCCTGGACGGCGAAAGCATGCGCCGGGCCTACCTGACCTCGCCGGTCGAGTTCTCGCGCGTGACCAGCGGCTTCAAGATGCGCCTGCACCCCATCCTGCAGACCTGGCGCGCCCACCTGGGCACCGACTTCGCCGCCCCCACGGGCACGGCCGTGCGCACCGTGGGCGATGGCGTGGTGGAGTTCTCCGGGGTGCAGAACGGCTACGGCAACGTGGTCTTCATCAAGCACCGCAACCAGCATGTCACGGTCTATGCCCACCTGAGCCGCATCGACGTGCGCCAGGGCCAGTCGGTCGAACAGGGCCAGACCCTGGGCGCCGTGGGCGCCACCGGCTGGGCCACGGGCCCCCACCTGCACTTCGAATTCCGCGTGAACGGCGTGCACCAGGACCCCATGACCATTGTGGCCAAGAGCGAAGCGGCTGCGCCCGTCTCGGCGGCCGCGCGCCCGGCCTTTAACCGCCTGGCCTCCAACATGCGCGTCCAGCTGAACGCCGCCGCGCTGATCGAACAGGCCAGCGCGAACTGACCTCTGCGTCTGCGCCCAACACGCCCCAGCACACGACCCGACGGGCCATGTCCGAGCTGTACATCGGCCTGATGTCGGGCACCTCGCTCGACGGGATCGACGGGGTGCTGGCGGATTTCTCGGGCCCGCGCATGCAGGTCACGCACCACGTGGGCAGCGCCTTTGCGCCCGCGCTGCGTGCCGAACTGCTGGCCCTCAACACCCCGGGCGACAACGAACTGCACCGCGCCGCCCTTGCAGGCAACGCACTGTCGCGCGCCTATGCCGAGGTGGTGCAGGCGCTGCTGCAGCGCAGCGGCCAATCCCCCGGCGCCGTCCGCGCCATCGGTGCCCATGGGCAGACCGTGCGGCACCGCCCCCAAGAGTTCGACGGCACGGGCTACACCCTGCAACTGCTGAGCCCCGCCCTGCTGGCCGAGCAGACAGGCATCGCCGTGGTGGCCGACCTGCGCAGCCGCGATGTGGCGGCCGGTGGCCAGGGCGCGCCGCTGGTGCCCGCCTTCCACCAAGGCGTCTTCGGCCGGCCTCATGAAACCGTGCTGGTGCTCAACATCGGCGGCATCTCCAACCTCAGCGTGCTGGGCGCGAAGGGCAGCGTGCTGGGGTTTGACTGCGGCCCCGGCAATGCGCTCATGGACCACTGGTGCCAGCAGCACACGGGCCAGCCGTTTGACCGGGATGGCGCCTGGGCCGCCACCGGGCAGGTGCTGCCCAACCTGCTAGCATCGCTGATGCAGGAGCCTTTTCTGCACAAGCCGCCGCCCAAGAGCACGGGGCGCGACCTGTTCAACCCCCCCTGGCTGGCCGCCCACCTGGAGCGCTTCGGGCATGCCCCGCCGGAGGATGTGCAAGCCACATTGACGGAATTCACCGCCACCGCATGCTCAGCATGCGTTGACAGCTACAAAAAAGATAGCAAAACCCTGGCCATCTGTGGCGGTGGGGCCCTCAACACCCAGCTGATGCGCCGCCTGCAGGCCGGCAGCCCCTCGCTGCAGGTGGTGGCGACCGATGCCCTGGGCCTGCCCGCCCTGCAGGTCGAAGCCGCCGCCTTCGCCTGGCTGGCGCGCCAGGCGCTGCACCAGGCCCCCGGCAACCTGCCCAGCGTGACCGGGGCAGCGGGCCCGCGCGTGCTGGGCGCGGTGTACCCGGCCTGAGCGCAGCAGCGGAATCTCTCCACCCATGAAAAAACCGCCCGAAGGCGGTTTTTGTCTTTGGTGCATCCGGGGCACCGGCCTCCCGGCCCGCCCCAAGGCCCATCAGGCCGAGAAGCTGGAGCCACACCCGCAGGTGGTGGTGGCGTTCGGGTTCTTGATGACGAACTGGGCGCCCTGCAGGTCTTCCTTGTAGTCGATCTCGGCGCCCACCAGGTACTGGTAGCTCATGGCGTCGATCAGCAGCGACACACCGTTCTTGGTCATGGTGGTGTCGTCTTCGTTGGTGATTTCGTCAAAGGTAAAGCCGTATTGGAAGCCCGAACAGCCGCCGCCTTGCACAAACACGCGCAGCTTCAGGTCAGGATTGCCCTCTTCGGCAATCAGGTCCGCCACCTTGGCCGCCGCACTGTCGGTGAAGAGGATGGGGGCGGGCATTTCGGTCTGGATGTTGTCGGCAACAGCGCTCATGGGGTACTCCGGGTTCAGTCTTTGGGGTTAATACTACTGCAAACCGCTCGGGAATTCAGGTCACGGGTTGTTTGACGCCAACTTCAGTGGGGGCTTTTCCTCGACCAGCAAGGCCGTCGGGAACAGCTGCCCCGCAATCACGGCCCCCTGGTGCATCTCCAGCGCCTTGTAGTGCACGTTGCCGGTGATCTGCGCCTTGGGCTGCAGCTCCAGCAGCTCGCCCGCATGCACGGGGCCCAGCACCTGGCCATTGATGATCACATGGTCGGCATGGATGGCGCCTTCGACGCGCGCCGTTTCCGAGATCACGAGGATGCTGGGCTGCTCCGCGCCCGCCCGGATATCACCCACCAACTCGCCATCGATGCGCATGCCTTCGGCAAACTGCACATCGCCCTCGATCTTCGTCCCCTGGGCGACCAGGCTTTTGATGGGGGGCTGCTTCTTACGCGAAAACATGGGCAGGACTCCTGGAGAGACAGGCAGGCCCGAAGGCCCGCGTGCGGATTGAAGGAAAGGAAAGGCTTCTTCGCGCCCCCGCCGCGCAGGACTTGGGAGCGCAGAGGCCGCTGGACGCCGAACGCTGAACGCCGGACACAGGCACAGGGCGGTGCGCAAGGCCATCCATCGCCTGCGGCTACTCGATGGCCATGGTCTGCGTGGCGCGGACGGTGGCACCGTCCAGCACGCGCGCGGTCACGGTTTTTACCACGGCATGGGGCGGCAGATCGAGCACGCCCTCGACACGGCGGTACTGCTTGACCTGCAGGGGCTGTCCCTGCGCGGGCTGGGTCTGCGTCCAGGGTTTGCCGTCCTGGGTGCCCGCCAGCACCAGCTCCAGGCGGCCATTGAAGTCCGGCGCGTTGCGGGCCGCCTGGATGACCAGCACCTGCCAGCGCAACTGCATCCCCCCCAGCACTTCGGCCTGCAGGGCGCGGATCGCCAGGCCATCGGTCTTGGCCGCCGGAATCAATTTTTCAAAGAAGCCCAGGTCTTCACGCAGCGTCCGGTTGTCGGCTTCGAGCTGGCGCACCTGGGCGATCAGGCTTTCCTTGGCAGCGCGCTCGGTGGCGAGCAGGCTTTCAGCGGTCAGCGCCACGGTCTGGCGCTCCTGGCCTTCGTCACGCAGGCGTGTGACCTCCGCCTTCATTCGCAGCATGTCGTCGCGCGAGACCGTGTCCAGCCCGGCAATGGATTTGCCAAATTCGAACGCCCACAGCGCCACCGCCGCACAAAAACCCAGCACCACGGCCAGGGCCAGCCAGCGAAAGGGCCAGGGCAGTGCACTGCGGATGGCCACCCGGGGGGCGCTGATGGTCAGCCGACGGCGCAGCAGGCGAAAGCGCATAGGGTCAACAGGCGTGTCATGGACATACGGCCCCAAAGAAAAGAGCGCACCATAAACGAAAAAACCGCCCGAAGGCGGTTTTTCTCTGTAAAGCACCCCGAGGGAATACTTTGCAGCAGATGCCGCGCAGGGCGGCATCCCGGCAGAACCAAGGATTAACGCTTGGAGAACTGCTTGGCGCGGCGTGCGGAGTGCAGACCGACCTTCTTACGTTCCACTTCGCGGGCGTCACGCGTCACGAAGCCGGCTTGGCTCAGTGCGGGCTTGAGCGTCGCGTCGTAGTCGATCAGGGCGCGGGTGATACCGTGGCGGGCAGCGCCAGCCTGGCCGGATTCACCGCCACCGTGCACGTTGATCTGGATGTCGAAGGTTTCGACATGGTTGGTCAACGCCAGCGGTTGCTTGGCAATCATGATCGAGGTTTCGCGGCCGAAATACTGCTGAATGTCTTTGCCATTCACAGTGATCTTGCCGGAACCCTTCTTCAGAAACACGCGGGCGACGCTGGACTTGCGACGGCCGGTGCCATTGTTCCATTCACCAATCATCTCAAGGCTCCTTAGATTTCCAGAGCCTTGGGCTGCTGGGCGGTGTGGGGATGCTCTGCACCACCGTACACCTTGAGTTTCTTGATCATTGCGTAGCCGAGGGGGCCCTTGGGCAGCATGCCCTTGACGGCCTTCTCCAGCGCGCGGCCGGGGTGCTTGGCTTGCAGGTCGCGGAAGTTCGTGGCCGTGATACCGCCGGGGTAACCCGAGTGGCGGTAGTACACCTTGTCCAGGGACTTGGTGCCGGTGACCTTGAGCTTGGCTGCGTTGATGATGACGATGAAGTCACCGGTATCGACGTGAGGCGTGTAAATGGCCTTGTGTTTGCCGCGCAAACGGAGAGCAACTTCGCTGGCTACTCGTCCGAGGACCTTGTCGGTCGCGTCAATCACAAACCACTCGTGCACGACCTCAGCGGGCTTTGCGCTGAAAGTAGTAGTCATGAGTTTTCTCTTGAAAAGAGGGTTTGGCGGGTCCTTTTCCACGGTCGGTGCTCCTCTTTCGGAAGCCTCTTAGGTGGCACTTGATCTTCGCCGCGGGACCACAAAAGCGCTGCGAAGCCCTCGATTATACGAATTTGTCCCATGGGGGCGCAAGCAGCCGCTCCAAAGTGCCAGCGCGCCTAGTTGGGCGTCTGGCGGCGGCGCTGCTCCTCGGCCTCGTACCGGCGGCGGTTTTCCACACAGATGGGCTGCCCGGCCTGCGATGGCTTCTGGCATTCCTGGTGGATGCACAGGGGGCGGGACAGGAAGTTGGCATCGGAGCAGGCCTCCTGCGGCGAAGGCGGGCGTGGCGCCGGTGCGGGCTTGGGCTTGGTTTCGGCCACCACCGGCGGGGGCGGGGGCACGGGCTCCTCGCGCACCGTGATGGGCGCGGGTCCGGGCTCGGCCGCCGCGCGCTTGGCCGTGCGCGGGGGCACGCGAGGTGCCGAGGCCACAACAAAGGCCGGTGCGGGCGCAGACGCTGTGGCAGCGGTGCCCGCAGCATGGTCCGGGGTGGCTGGGGCGGAAGCCTCCGCCACCGGCACGCCCGCAGCGGTTTCCGTCAACACGGCCTCCGCCGAAGCGGGCGCGGCGGGCCGCTCGGCCATCTCGGTGATGATGTCGTCGCGGGGCGCCTTGCCGCTCTGGGCCCAGCGCAACCCGGCGGCAGACGCCACGACCACCAGCACCGCCACCACCAGCCCGGCCACCAGGGGCGAGCGCCGCGCCGCCTTGGCGGGCCTGGCGGACGGGCGCACGGTGTCGCGCTCCAACGCACGGGCCTGCGGCTGCGCGCCCTGCGGGCGATGGCTGCCCCACCCGCCGTAGCGGGAGTCGTCGGCGGCCACCGTGTCACCGGCGTCGATGAACACGGTGTCCCCGGGGTCGGCCGCCACGGTGTCAGGCCCGCCGAGCACGACCGTGTCTCCACCCACCTCCTCCGATGACCGGTCTTGCGGGCCTCCCGCGTCGGCGATGGCCACAACGGCCGCCACGCTCTTGGCCTGCGCCTGGGCCTGCATCTCGGCCACGATCCGGGGCGCAGAGGTCACGTCCACCGTGGGCGTGAGCAAACCGGGCCCGGGCTGGTCGGCAGGTTCGACCCAGATGTCGCCCAGCTCGGCCCGGAAATCGAAATGCTGGACATCGTCCGGCGCCGAGGTCATCTCCATGGCCTGCAGAAAGGCGTCGATGTTCTGCGGCCGGTCCTCGGGCCGCAGCGCCAGGGACTGGGCAATCGCCGCCACAAAAGGCGCCGAATATTCCACGCCGAACTGCCGCTTGACGGTTTTGGCGATGCGGGAGAAAGACACCATGCGGTCGCGGATGGAGCGCAGGGTGGCGGGCAGCGGGGTGTCGTTGGCCAGGCAGCCGTGCATGACGGCGGCCAGCGAATACAGGTCGCTCCACGGCCCCTGGCGCAGCTCTTCGTCGCCATCGGCATACTGCTCGATCGGCGCGTAGTTCACCTTGAGCACGGCCGTGTGCTTGCGGTCCTGGTCATTGATCGCGTGCCGGGCCGCCCCCAGGTCCAGCAGCACGGGCGGGCCGTTGTCCTGCAGGAAGATGTTGTCGGGCGAGATGTCGCGGTGCAGGGTGTTGCCATCGTGCAGCACGCGCAGGGCATCGAGCACCGACCACAGCAGCTTGCGCAGCCAGGCTTCGGGCGGCGGCGTGCGCATCTGCGCGCGCGCCTGCTTGAAGGTCATGCCGCTGTAGAGCGGCATGACCATGTAGGCCGTGTTGTTGGCCTCCCAGAAGCGGAACACCTTGACCAGCGACGGGTGGTCAAACTGCGCCAGCAGGCGGGCTTCGCCCACGAACGAGGCCAGGCCGGCCTGGAAGGTCTGCTGGTCCGACGAGGAGCGCACCCACAGCGACTGCCCCTCGGAGCGCCCGGCCAGGGCCGACGGCATGTATTCCTTGATGGCCACTGCGCGGTGCAGGGAATGGTCGAACGCCTTGTAGACCATGCCAAACCCCCCCACCCCCAGAAGCGCCAGTATCTCGAACTCGGCCAGCCGGGTGCCGGGCGGCAGCGCATCGACATGGCTGACGCCAGTGGCGGGGGCTTGGCGGGGGCTTTCGGTCATGGTCAAAGGACGTGGCGTGCTTGCGGTGTCGATGGCGGATCAGGGGCGCAACGGGGCGCCAGCACCGCCGCAGGCGCGATCATGAAGCATGGCAGCCGGTGATTTCGAAACAAATGGCTAACAAATGGCGACCTGTCTGCCAAAAACATCACGCTCGCTGCAAACCGGCGATTCCGATTGTGCCGTGGCCCGGAAAGATACACCCAACCACGCCCCCCGGCACCGCGAAAAAGGCCACCGCAGGGGCGCACTCGTTACCATTGGGCCATGTTCAGTTATCGCCACGCCTTCCACGCAGGCAACCACGCCGATGTGCTCAAGCACACGGTCTTGATTGCCGCCTTGCAACATCTCACCGAGAAAGACGCGGCCCTGACCGTGCTGGACACCCACGCAGGCGCGGGCCTGTACCGGCTGGACGGGGACTACGCCAGCACCAGCGGCGAGGCCGCCGACGGCATCGCCCGCCTTTTTGCCCCCACGACACCCGCCCTCACCCCGGCCCTGCAGGCCTATGTGGACATGGTGGGCGCCTTCAATCAGGGCAACACGCTGCGGGTCTACCCCGGCTCGCCCTTCATCACCCAGCGCCTGCTGCGTGACCACGACAAGCTCAAGCTGTTTGAGCTGCACCCGACCGACCTGCGCGCCCTGGCGGGCAACGTCGCCCAGCTGGAAGCCGGCCGCCAGGTGGCCGTGCTGCACGAAGACGGGTTTGAGGGCATCAAGAAATTTTTGCCCCCACCGGCCCGCCGCGCGCTTGTGCTGTGCGATCCCAGCTATGAAATCAAGAGCGACTATGCCAAGGTGCTGGACATGGCGAGCGACTCGCTCAAGCGCTTTGCCACGGGCACCTATGCGTTCTGGTACCCCATCATTCCCCGCCCCGAGGCCCATGATCTGCCCCGCCGCCTCAAGACCCTGGCCACCAAGGCAGGCAAAAGCTGGCTGCACGCCACACTCACGGTGAAAAACAGCAAGCTCGTCGAAACGGCTGCGGGTGAAGTCAAGCGCCCCGGCCTGCCCGCCAGCGGCATGTTCCTGATCAACCCGCCCTACACGCTCAAGGCCGCCCTGAAGACCGCGCTGCCGCAGATGGCGGAGCTGCTGGCGCAGGACAAGCACGCCACCCACACGCTCGAATCCGGCGGCTGACAGGCCGAGAGGTCTGCCGGTGCTGCGCGGGCCTGCGCGGCAGCGCCGCCTCAAGGCGCCGCAGGGCAGTCCTTCTCGTCGTCGTCCAGCGCAAACAGCTCCACCGGCTTGAGCCCCAGGCCGATCATGCCCAGGGCCTCGGCTGCACCGCGGCTGAGGTCGATCACCCGGTTGCGGGTGTGGGGGCCCCGGTCATTGATCCGCACCACCACCGACCGGCCCGTCATCTGGCTGCGCACACAGACCCGCGAACCAAACGGCAGGGTGGGATGCGCCGCCGTGAGCGCCCGCATGTCAAATAGCTCCCCACTGGCCGTGCGCCGCCGGTGGAACTGCGCCCCGTACCAGGAGGCCAGCCCCACCTCATCGGCAGGAAGGCCCAGGGCCGAGGCCTCGGCGCCCGAAGGCGCGGGCGGGGCGGGTGGGTCGATCAGCATCGCCTCGCCCGGCACCGTCAACAGGTGGGGGGCCAGCGCATCGGGCTGCGCCGACAGGCCCTGGGCCTGGGCCACCGCCAGCGACCCGCCCAGCAGCCAGGCCGCCGCCACACACTGCACCAACCGGGCGGCAGCACAGCATGCGGGCGATGGCAGGCCCCACGCGCCCATCAGATCCCCAGGCGGCGACAGATCTCCAGCGTCGCGGCGCTTTGGTTCATGGTGTAGAAATGCAGCGCCGGCACGCCCGCGCTGCGCAGCTGGTCGCACAGGTCGGTCACCACATCGAGGCCAAAGGCCTTGATACTGGCCGTGTCGTCGCCAAACGCCTGCAGGCGCAGGCGGATCCAGCGCGGGATCTCAGCGCCGCAGGCGTCCGAAAACCGCATCAGCTGCGTAGAGCTGCCAATCGGCATGATGCCCGGCACCACCGGCACCTCGGCGCCCAGACGCTGAGTGTCTTCGACAAAACGGAAGTACGCGTCGCTGTTGTAGAAATACTGGGTGATGGCCGAATCCGCACCCGCTTCCACCTTGGCCACATAGGCCTTGAGGTCGGCCTCGGGCGAACGCGCCTGGGGGTGCACCTCGGGGTAGGCTGCCACCTCGATGTGGAAGTCACGCCCCGTCTCCGCGCGGATGAAGGCCACCAGGTCGCTCGCATAGTGGAACTCGCCGCCCGCGCCATAGCCGCTGGGCAGGTCGCCGCGCAACGCCACCAGGCGCTTGACGCCCATGGCCTTGAGCGTAGCGAGCTGCTCGCGCACCGATTGGCGCGTGGCGCCGATGCAGGAGAAATGCGAGGCGGCCCCGACGCCTTCGGCCAGGATCTCGCGCACGGTGCCGAAGGTGCCTTCCTGGGTGGAGCCACCCGCACCGTAGGTCACCGAGCAGAAGTCGGGGTGCAGCGCGTACAGCTGCTGGCGGGCCACGCGCAGCTTGTCGGCGCCTTCGGGCGTCTTGGGGGGGAAAAACTCAAAACTCACAGGGAAACCGGTGCCCTGTGCATTGGCAGCATTCATGCAGCCCTCCTTGCATGGATAAAGAATTCACGGTTGCCGTCGCCACCCTGGATGGAGCTGTCCTGCCACGCCCGCACGCTCAAGCCCAGCCCGGCGCAGCAGTCGCGGATGCGTTGCTCGACGACTGCGTACAAGGCCTCGTCCCGCACGATACCGCCCTTGCCCACCTGGCCCGGCTGCAGCTCAAACTGCGGCTTGACCAGCATCACCAGGTCGCCCTGCGGCGCCAGCAGCGGCACCAGCGCGGGCAGCACCAGCGTGAGTGAGATGAACGACAGGTCGCCCGTCACCAGACCGAACGCGGGCGTGATATCGACGTCTGCCCGGTCGGCGCGGCGGCGGCGCTCCACCGGCAGCGTGCCCTGGGCGCGCGCCTTGGCCAGCTCGGCGCGTTCGGACTTGAAGGCTTCGATGTCCTTTTCCTTGGCATCGTCGCTGTCGTCGTAGTCCTCGTCCACTTGGCCGCCATTGCGCATCCAGCTGTAGGGCGCCTCGGGCTGGGTCTCGTTGTCCTCTTCCAGTTCGATGACTTCCGAGAGCGCCAGTTCGCAGGCCTGCACCAGGGTCTCGGCGGTCATCGAGCGGGCATTCAGGCCCTCCACGCACACCACCCGCAGATCGCTGCGCAGCCGCTCGTGCAACTGGTCATGGCCCACATCCACACCGATCACCTGCGCGGCGCCGCGCTGCAGCAGGCAGTCGGTGAAGCCGCCGGTGCTCTGCCCCACATCCAGGCAACGCAGCCCCTGCACGGGCAGGCCCAGCGCGTCGAGCGCGCCTTCGAGCTTGAGCCCGCCGCGCGAGATGTACTTGGCCTCGGCGCCATCGAGCAACTGCACCTCGGCAATGGCCGGGATGTCGTCGCCATTCTTCGCCACCTTCTGCCAGGGCGCGAGCGGCGACAGGCGCCATTCGACACCCGACGCAATCAGGCGCTGGGCCTGCGAGCGGGTGGCGGCATGCCCCCGCTCCACCAAAAACACATCTGCGCGCATGGCGCCCATCCTTTTTTGAGTAAAAACAGCCGCTACAGCGCGACCATCATACGTTGATAGCTATTATTTATATAGCAAACAATCCATACATACCACCGCCCGGTCGCGAGCGGGGTTTCAAGCCTGTGGCGAGGGGGCATCCCCCTCTCTCGCTGGCTTCGATCAGTAGCGGTACGTGTCCGGCTTGTAAGGGCCTTGCTTGGGCACGCCGATGTAGGCGGCCTGGTCGTCGCTCAGCTCGGTCAGCATGGCGCCCACCTTCTTCAGGTGCAGGCGCGCCACCTTTTCATCGAGGTGCTTGGGCAGCACGTAGACCTTGCCGTTTTCGTAGTAGTCGCTGTGGGTGAACAGCTCGATCTGGGCGATGGTCTGGTTGGCGAACGAGTTCGACATCACGAAGCTGGGGTGGCCCGTGCCGCAGCCCAGGTTCACCAGGCGGCCCTTGGCCAGCAGGATGATGCGCTTGCCATCGGGGAAGATCACGTGGTCCACCTGCGGCTTGATCTCATCCCACTGGCAGTTTTCTTCGAGCTTGGCGACCTGGATCTCGTTGTCGAAGTGGCCGATGTTGCAGACGATGGCCTGGTCCTTCATCGCCGCCATGTGCTCGAAGGTGATCACGTCGCGGTTGCCGGTGGTGGTCACGAAAATGTCGGCCTTGTCGGCCGCCCATTCCATCGTCACGACCTTGAAGCCCTCCATCGCGGCCTGCAGCGCGTTGATGGGGTCGATCTCGGTCACCCACACCTGGGCGCTCAGGGCGCGCAGGGCCTGGGCGCTGCCCTTGCCCACGTCGCCGTAGCCGGCCACCACAGCCACCTTGCCGGCGATCATCACGTCGGTGGCGCGCTTGATGCCGTCCACCAGCGATTCGCGGCAGCCATACAGGTTGTCGAACTTGCTCTTGGTGACCGAGTCGTTCACGTTGATGGCGCGGAACATCAGCGTGCCCTTGGCCGACATTTCCTTCAAGCGGTGCACGCCGGTGGTGGTCTCTTCGGTCACGCCGATGATGTCGGCGCTCTTGCGGCTGTACCAGGTGCTGTCCTCGGCCAGCTTGGCCTTGATGGCGGCGAACAGGATGCGCTCTTCCTCGCTGCCGGGGTTGGCCAGCACGGACGCGTCCTTCTCGGCCTTCTTGCCCAGGTGCATCAGCAGCGTGGCGTCGCCGCCGTCGTCCAGGATCAGGTTCGGGCCTTCGCCTTCGGTGCCCTTGGCGCCAAAGTCGAAGATGCGGTGGGTGTAATCCCAGTATTCGGCCAGGGTCTCGCCCTTCACGGCAAACACGGGCGTGCCGGTGGCGGCAATGGCGGCGGCGGCGTGGTCCTGCGTGGAGAAGATGTTGCACGAGGCCCAGCGCACGTCGGCGCCCAGGGCTTGCAGCGTTTCGATCAGCACGGCGGTCTGGATCGTCATGTGCAGGCTGCCGGTAATGCGCGCGCCCTTGAGCGACTGCTTGGCTGCGAATTCCTCGCGGATGGCCATCAGGCCGGGCATTTCCGTTTCGGCGATGCGGATCTCTTTGCGGCCCCAATCGGCCAGGCCGATGTCGGCAATGAGGCAGTCGGTGTTGACCGGGGCGTTGACGCGTGCGTTCATGGTGGTGTGCTCCAAAGCATGTTTGAAAAACCACTGGTCGGGGGAGTGACAAGGCTCACCACACGAGAAGTGGATGAGCGTCGTTGCTAGATGACTCCGAGCCTCACGCCCCGCCTGTGCTGGGGGCGCTGCAACGCTCCTCGGATGGACGGCGATTATACGGACTCGCGCACCCAGCGCCATGCCCATCGCAGCCTCCGGCCCTTGGAGCCCCAGTGAAACGAGGGAGTGCACGGTGCGCGCAGGGCGACCGGAACACGGCGGCGCAGATGCGCAGCGCCGCCCCACAGACAGCGAGACAGCGCGCATGGCGTGCCAGCCACCGCCAGGCGCGCACGCACCGGTGCCCATGGCGCAGCATGCGCAGGGCTCACCGGTGCAGGCGCGGCAGCGCCCTTTCATTTATTTCTCGCCAAAAACCACGAGTGCGCTGGCGTCAATCTGGACCTTGCCATCGGGAAACTTCTGCTGAATGGCCTGGTAGACCTCTTCCCGGATCTTCTCTTTCGTGGCGTCGTCGGCCTGGCCCAATGCAGCGACCACCGGTGCCGCCACTTCGGTCATGGCATGCCAGTACACGTCGGCGGTCTGGCAGTCGAGCCGCCCCGCCACCTCCCGGACCGACACGTTTTTCAGCCCGGCCTGCGCGAACAGCGCCTCGCCCCAGCCCGGCTGGGCACAGCGAAACATGCCAGGCGCGCCCGGCACCGGCGCAGGCAAGGCCATGTTCCGGTGGATCGCGCCCATGGTGGCCGTGACCCAGAAGTTCTTCTCCGCGACGTTCCAGACCGCCGTGGCCACGCGCCCCCCAGGTTTCAGCACGCGCGCCATCTCCCGGGCGGCCAAGGCCATGTCGGGGAAGAACATGAAGCCGAAGCGGCAGCTGATGGCGTCGAAGCTCTGGTCCGCAAAAGGCAGCGCACACACATCGCACACGCGGGTTTCCACATTGCTCAGCCCGCGGCGCTGCGCATTCTCCCCGGCGATTTCCAGCATGTTCGCCGCCAGATCGGTGATGACCACCCGCCCCTGCGGAATGCGCGCGGCAATCGTCAGACCGGGCTCTCCCGTGCCGGCCGCGACATCGAGCACCACGTCCTGGCCCTTCGGATCGAGCAGGTGGATGATCTCATTGCCCACCGGGCGCATGAAATCCATGAACAGTTCGTCCCATTTCTTCCAGCCCGCGGAGAACCGGTTCCAGGACGCTTTCTGCTGTTCACGGATGCTTTCAAATTGCGAGTCCATTTGGGGTGCCTCCCTGGTCAGACGCGGATGATGTGGCCCTTGAGCGAGTAAAGAATGCCGACGACCTCGTTCTTCGTGCCATCGTCCAGCCCGTTCTTGCCCATGGCGCCGACGATGTCATCCATGACCGCCAGGTACTCCTGCTCGCTGATGTTCATGCCTTTGTGCGCCGTGAGCATGTCCCGGCCGGTGTAGGCCTGGGCCCCCCCGGCACCGGCACAGAAGAACTCGGTCGCCATCTTCCTGGTGCGCTCCAGGTCCTTGACGTTCTCGAAGCGGGCTTTGACGAGGGGGTTGGCCAGGTGGGCGGCGATGACATCGTCCACAAGGCGGGCAATGCCCGCCGATTCGCCCAGCCGCTGGTAAAGCGTGGTACCCATGGTGAACTCCTTTCGGTCATGAAGGTGTTGCCTTCGCTGCCCGGATGGCCCGGGCCACTGCAGGCAACCATACCCCCGGCCGCACGGGATGGCTTGGCGCCGCAATGGGGAGGGTGTGGGGGTTTGATGGAGAGGGGTGGGCGCCGTATGATCCCCGCTGTTTCGGTGAAGGAGTGGCCCGTGCTGCTGACTTTCAGAGACTGTGAACTCGACACCCGGCTGTTCACCCTGCGGCGCCAGGCGTTGCCACGCCAGGTCGAGCCGCAGGTGTTCGACCTGCTGGTCTACCTGGTGCAGCAGCGCCACCGCATCGTGACCCGGCAGGAACTGCTGGATGCGTTGTGGGCCGGCAAGGTGGTCAGCGAGTCGGCCCTGAGCAGTTGCATCAAGGCGGCACGCCAGGCCATCGGGGACAGCGGGGAGGAGCAAGCCTGCATTGCCACCCTGCACCGCCGCGGCTACCGCTTCGTGGCCACGGTCACGGAACACGAGCCGCCAGCGCCCCGGCAGGAGGACGGCCCCAGCACCAAAACGCCGCCCGTGCCCAGCGAGGCCGACACGCCCCCGCACCGCGCCTCCATCGCCGTCATGCCCTTCGCCGACCTCTCGCCCGTGGCCAGTGCACGCGGCGGCACGGCCGACGCCCTGGCCCATGACGTCATCACCCGGCTGGCCCAGCTACGCAGCCTGTTCGTCATCGCCCAGGGCACCATGTTCGCGCTGCATGAACGCGACATGGGCCCGCAGGAGGCCGCACGCCTGCTCGATGTCGACTATGTCGTGAGCGGCACCGTGCGCCGCCACGCGCAGCGCCTGGTGGTGACGGCCGAACTGGTCGAGGCCCGCAACGCGCGCGTGGTCTGGGCCGACATCTTCGACCGCCCCCTGGACGACGCCTTTTCCGTGCTCGACGACATTGGCAGCCAGATCGTCGCCATCGCCGCCAGCGAGATCGAGCTGGCCGAACGCAACCGCGCCCTGCTGCGCCCGCCCAACACCCTCGATGCCTGGGAGGCCCACCACCGCGGGCTGTGGCACATGTACCGCTTCAACCCGGCCGACAACGCGCGTGCACATGGCTTCTTCGCCATGGCGGTGCGCCTGGACCCCACGTTCGCGCGTGCCTACGCCGGGCTCTCGTTCACCCACTTCCAGAACGCTTTCCAGGGCTGGTCCGAACGCGCAGCCGCCTGCGACCTGGCCCTGGCCACCGCCCGCCAAAGCCTGGGCGCTGACGACCGCAACCCGGCGGCCCACTGGGCCATGGGCCGGGCGCTGTGGCTGCGCGGCCAGCAAGCCCCGGCCGTGGTCGAATTGGAACAGGCCATCCACCTGAGCCCCAGCTTCGCGCTCGGGCACTACACGCTGGCCTTTGTCCAATCCCAGGCAGGCGACCCGCAGGCGGCCATCGCCGCATCGGACCACGCGCGCCTGCTCAGCCCCTTCGACCCGTTGCTTTTCGGCATGCTGGGGGCCCGCGCCATTGCGCTGGTGCGCCTGGGCCGGTTCGACGAGGCTGCGGACTGGGCCGTCCAGGCCGCGGCCCGCCCCAACGCCCACACGCACATCCGCGCCATTGCGGCCTACAGCCTGGCACTGGCGGGATCACTCGACTTGGCACGCAGCTATGCGGCGGAAATACGTCAGGCACTGCCAAACTACCAGGCCGACGACTTCTTGGCGGCCTTCCACTTCGACCCCCAGGGCGCCGCCCTGTTTCGCCAGGGGGCCGCGCACATCGGCATGGGGTGACGCCCGCCGGAGATGGCATGGTCCTGGATGGAGGCGTGGACGCATGCGCTCATCGCTTGTGCGTCACAGCATGCCTGGGCCGCCGCGCCCGGTGTCTCCTGCGCGGCTGACCACGACTGCGCGCCGCACCACACTGTCGCCTCCCGCAACTGGAGCATCTGATGGAAGCAAAAGACAAAGTGGTCATCGTCACCGGCGGCGCCAGCGGCATCGGCCGCAGCATCGCGCGGCGTTGTGCGCAGGAGGGCGCGCGCGCCGTGGTCGTGGCCGACCTGCACCTGGAACCCGCCCAGGCGGTGGCCGACGAGATCGGTGGCCTGGCCGTGCGCTGCGATGTGTCCAAAGAGGCCGACATCAAGGCCCTGGTGGCCACCACCCGCGAACGCTATGGCCGCGTGGACGCCTACATCTCCAACGCCGGCATCCTGGGCCGCCCGGGCGGCATCGAGCTGGAAGACCCGCTGTGGGACGCGATGTGGAACATCCACGGCATGGCCCATGTCTGGGCCGCCCGCGCCGTGGTGCCCGAGATGGTGGAGCGCGGCGAGGGCTTCTTCCTGGTCACGGCCTCGGCCGCCGGGCTGCTGACCATCGTCGAATCCGCCCCCTATGCCGTCACCAAACATGCGGCCGTGGCCTTTGCCGAGTGGCTGCGCATCGCCTACGGCCGCAAGGGCGTGGGCGTGGCCTGCCTGTGCCCGCAGTCGGTGCAGACCGCCATGGTCACGGGCGACGGCGGCTCGGCCTCGCACGACGGCATCCTGCCGCCCGAACAGGTGGCGGGCGACGTGCTGGCCGCCATGCAGGACGGCCGCTTCCTGGTGTTGCCCCACCCCGAGGTGGCGCAGTACTTCCGCAACAAGGGGCAGGACTACGAGCGCTGGATCGGTGGCATGCAGAAGATGTACGCCCGCCATACGCAGGCGCCAACGGGCTGAACACGCGGCAGAGGGGGCTGGGCTGCTCGCCCGGTAAAATCGGCCGATTCGGCGCCCCGCGCCTGTCGCGCCAGCTGCCGCAGACTCCTGCCGCAGCGAGCCCAATCCCTCTTGGAACCCCCCTGTGTCCTACGCCCCCGAAACCCGGCGCCGCCGCACCTTTGCCATCATTTCCCACCCCGACGCCGGTAAAACGACGCTGACGGAAAAGCTGCTGCTGTTCTCGGGCGCGATCCAGATCGCTGGCGCCGTCAAGGGCCGCAAGGCCAGCCGCCACGCCACCTCCGACTGGATGGAAATCGAAAAGCAGCGCGGCATCTCGGTGGCCTCGTCGGTGATGCAGATGGCCTATCGCGACCACGTGGTCAACCTGCTCGACACGCCCGGCCACAAGGACTTTTCGGAAGATACCTACCGTGTGCTCACCGCCGTCGATTCGGCGCTGATGGTGATCGATGCGGCCAACGGCGTGGAAGCGCAAACGCGCCGCCTGATCGAGGTCTGCCGCCAGCGCGACACCCCCATCATCACCTTCGTGAACAAGATGGACCGCGAAGTGCGCGACCCGCTGGACATCATGGATGAAGTGGAGCGTGAGCTGGGCATGCCCTGCTGCCCCATGACCTGGCCGGTGGGCCAGGGCAAGGCCTTCGGCGGCATCATCAACCTGCGCACGAAAACCATGACGGTGTTCGAGTCGGGCAGCGAACGCCGCCCGCAGGACTTTGAATCCATCCCACTCACCGATGTGGACGCGCTGCGCGCGCGCTTCGGCGCCGAATTCGACGCCGCCATGGACAGCATGGAGCTGGCCACCGGTGCATCGCCCGCCTGGGACCACGAGGCCTTCCTGGCCGGCAAACTCACCCCCGTGTTCTTCGGCTCCGGCGTGAACAACTTCGGGGTGATGGAGGTGCTCGACGCCCTGGTGGACATGGCCCCGCCCCCCGGCCCGCGCGTGAGCACGCTCGAAGTCAACCGGCAACCCGTCGTGAAGACCATCCAGCCCGAAGACGAAGGTTTCTCGGGCGTGGTGTTCAAGGTGCAAGCCAACATGGACGCCAACCACCGTGACCGCATCGCCTTTGTGCGCGTGGCCTCGGGCAAATACACGCCGGGCATGAAGCTCAAGGTGCAGCGCACCGCCAAGGAGCTGCGCCCCACCTCGGTCGTGACCTTCATGTCCCAGCGCCGCGAGGCGGTCGAAGAGGCCTACGCGGGCGACATCATCGGATTCACCACCCACGGCGGCGTGCAGCTCGGAGACACCATCACCGACGGCGCCAACCTGCAGTTCACCGGCCTGCCGTTCTTCGCGCCCGAGATGTTCATGACCGTGGTGCTCAAGAACCCGCTGCGCACCAAGCAGCTCCAGCAGGGCCTGGCCCAGCTGGGTGAGGAAGGTGCGATCCAGGTCTTCAAGCCCGACGCCGGCGGCAACATGCTGCTGGGCGCCGTGGGCCAGCTGCAGTTTGAAGTGGTGCAGCACCGCCTCAAGGCCGAATATGACGCCGACGTGCGCCTGGAAGGCTGCCAGTACACCGGCGCCCGCTGGATCACGGCCGACAACGCCGCCGACCTGCGCGCCTTCACCGACGCCTACCCGCTACGCCTGGCGCACGATGCGGCCGACACGCTGGCGTACCTGTGCACCAGCCCGTATGACGTGCGGCTGGCGCAGGAACGGTTTCCGAAGATTCATTTTCATCCGCTGCGGGAGCATGCGGGGTTGGCGTTGCAGAAGGCCGGTTGACCCACTTCGCCTCAGACCACCGTGCTCTTTGGCACTGGATACGCTGCATGCAATCCCTGAACCTCTGGCCCCATGAAGCCCACCCTCACCTGGTGGGCGTTTTCACCGACATCGACGACACCCTCACCACCGAAGGCGCCATCACGCCCGATGCACTCCAAGCCCTGACCGACCTGAAGGCGGCGGGCCTGGTGGTGGTCCCCATCACCGGGCGGCCGATTGGCTGGTGCGAGCCCTTCATGGCCGGGCCTGCTGGTGTGGCCTGGCCCGTGGACGCCATGGTGGCGGAAAACGGGGCGGTGGCGTTTGTGCAGGGCCCACGCCGCCAGTCGCCGCCCACCAAGCTCTACCAGCAGGATGCCGCCACACGCGAGGCCAACCGGGCCCGCATGCACGACATCGCCGCCCTGGTGGCGGCCGAGGTGCCCGGTGTGGCCCTGAGCCGCGACAGCGCGGGGCGTGAAACCGACCTGGCTTTTGACTACGCCGAGTTCGACCGGCACTCCTCCGACACCGTGCAGAAGGTGCTGGCCCTGCTGCAGCGCGCGGGCATGCAGACCACGGTGAGCAGCATCCACATCCACGGTTGTTTTGGAGACTTCAACAAATGGCAGGGCGCCTGCTGGATCGTGCGCGAGTTGTTCGGCCGCAACCTCGCGCAAGAGTTGGACCGCTGGGTGTTTGTGGGCGACTCGGGCAACGACCAGGCGATGTTCCAGCACTTCCCCCACAGCGTGGGCGTGGCCAATATCGCGCGGTTTGTGCCGCAGTTGCAGCACCTGCCCCGCTACGTGACGCAGGGCGAGCGCGGTGCCGGGTTTGCCGAGGTGGCGCGCGCGATTCTGGCGGGCCGCTAAAGCAGCCGCGCCGCAGGCGGGGTCACTCCGCAGGTTCAGAAGTTTTTTTGCCCGTGCTGCGTGGCTTGCGTGCAGGGGCCTTGGCTGCCTGGGCGGGGGCCGATGCTGCCACTGGCGCCGAGGCTGCGGGCGCATCCGGGCCGGGCTCCACAGCAACCCCGGCCGCTTTGCGCCCGCCGGCCTTGCGCGGCGTGTTGGCCGTGCGGCGGGGAGCGGGGGCAGAGGCAGAAGCGGCGGGCTCTACCTCCGCGGTGTCAGCGGGCTCGGCCCGCGCCGCTGGTGCCGCAGGCTCCGATGCCTCGGCATGCTCGATGATGGCCAAGGTCCTCCCGCCCTCTTCCACGCCGCCCCCGGCCCCCGTGGGCGCCAACACAGGCGCTGGCTGGTTGAAATAACGGCCGCCCGGGCGTTCGGGCAGCACTTCGTCGCGCGCATCAAAAGCCGGCTCGGCGCGGCCGTCTGCCGACAACTCCGGCCGTGCATCCGCAGGCTGCGGAGCCCCGGAACGCGCAGCCCCCTCTCCGCGCCGCCCGCGCGAACGGCCACCACGCCCGCCGCCCTCGCCACCAGCATCCGCCGGCACCGATGCCACCGCGTGGAAGTCATGGCGGAAGTAGCCCGCCGCGCCCTGCCGCTCGGCCGGTGCCTCGGCGTGGCCCGCCGCATCCGGCGCGCTGCCCGCCGCCGCACCGAGGCTGCGGAACACATAGGCGCCCGACTTTTCGTCGCGCCCAAACTCCAGCAGGCCTCGCGCCTGCGCCTCTTCGAGCAGGTTGCCAAAGGTGCGAAAGCCGTAGTAGCCCTCGCTGAAATCGGGCTTGCGGCGCTTGATGGCCTCCTTGAGCACCGAGGCCCAGATCTTGCCGCTGTCGCCGCGCTCGGAGGTCAGGGCGTCAAAGGTTTCCACCGCCAGCTCCACGCCCTGGGCGCGGCGCACCTCCTGGGTTTCCTTGCGGTGGCGCTCTTCCTCGGGCGTGCGGCGCGGCGCGGGGGCCGCGCCGGGGTTCTGGCGCCGGGCCAGGGCGCGCTGCTTCTCGCGCACCAGGTCGTCATAAAAGATGAATTCGTCGCAGTTGGCGATCAACAGGTCGGACGTGGACTGCTTCACGCCCACGCCGATCACCTGCTTGTTGTTCTCGCGCAGCTTGGACACCAGCGGCGAGAAGTCCGAGTCGCCGCTGATGATGACGAAGGTGTTGACGTGCGACTTGGTGTAGCACAGGTCCAGCGCGTCCACCACCAGGCGGATGTCGGCCGAATTTTTGCCCGACTGGCGCACGTGGGGGATTTCGATCAGTTCGAAGTTGGCCTCGTGCATGGTGGCCTTGAAGCCTTTGTAGCGCTCCCAGTCGCAATAGGCCTTCTTGACCACGATGCTGCCCTTGAGCAGCAGGCGCTCCAGGATGGGCCTGATGTCGAACTTTTCATACTGCGCATCGCGCACGCCCAGGGCGACGTTTTCAAAGTCGCAGAACAGGGCCATGCTGATGCTGTTGTCGGAGGGGGATGCCATAAAGGATGCTCGCGGTGTTCCGTTCAATGTTGGGGCGGATCATCACACGGAACGCATTGCCCCCTCCGAAGGGGGCTGCCTCAAGCGGGTTTGGCCAGGCCCAGTTTTTCCACCAGCGCCTTTTCGCGCGAAAAGGTGTCCTGCGCAAACTTCTTGTACGCCGACGTGCTCATGTACATGGGCACCATGTCGTAGCGGGCCAGGGCGGTGCGGTAGCTGTCCTGCTCCATGGCCTGCTTGAAGGCATCGTGCAGGCGCTTCACCACCGCGTCGGGCGTGCCCTTGGGCGCGCCGATGCCAAAGGGCGAGTTCTGCACCAGGTTCAGGCCCAGCTCCTTGAGCGTGGGTGCGTCGGGGAACTTGGCCAGGCGCTCGGCGCCCCAGGTGTTGAGCACGCGCAGCTTGCCGGCCTCGACCTGCGGGGCAAAGCCCGTGGAGTCGGCCGCGGCCATGATCTGCCCGCCCAGGATGGATTGCATCAGGTCGGCACTGCCCTTGTAAGGCACATGCAGCAGCTCCAGCCCCAGTTGCTGCGCGATGAGTTCCATCGTCAGGTGCGGGCTGGTCATGGTGCCGGTGGAGCCGTAGCTCAGCTTGCCGGGGTTGGCCTTGGCCCAGGCCACGAAGTGCGTCCAGGTCTTGAGCGGGGAGTCGGCCGGCACCACCAGGCCAAACGCGTAGCCGGTGACATTGAGCACGTAGCTGATGTCCTTGACCGGGTCCCAGTTGATCTTGGTGGTGTAGGGCAGGCGGAACACGCCCAGCGGGATCTGCGCAATGGTGTAGCCGTCGGCCGCCGCGCCCTGCAGGGCCTGCGCGGGCAAGGTGCCGCCGGCGCCGGGCTTGTTCTCCACGATCACGGGCTGGCCCAGGATCTTGCTGGCGTTGTCGGCCAGCGCACGCATGGTGATGTCGGTGGGGCCGCCTGCCGGGAAGGCGACCACCAGCTTGATGGGCTTGCTCGGAAAGCTCTGGGCCTGCGCCGCGAACGCGGGGGCGGCGAGGCTGGCGGCACCCCATTGGAGGATCTGGCGACGTTGCATGGCGGGGCTCCTGAAAGGCAAAAACAAAGACTTCGCCATTGAACTGCAGGCCACACCCGCCAGGGCATGCAGAAAACCCCTAGCGCCTGTCTCCAAAGCGCCAGCCCGTGCGCGCTCCGCCGTCGCTCGCTGCTCAGGCCTTGTAGGTGGACAGCAGGATGCTGGTCTCGGTGTTGGCGATGCCCGGCGTGAGGCGGATGCGGCCCAGCGCGGCATCGAACGCCTCCAGGCTCTCGGCGCGCACCTCGGCCACGATGTCCCAGCGGCCATTGGTGGTGTGCAGCGTGCCCACCATGGGCTCGCCGCGCAGCGCGCGGATCACGGCGGGCGCGGCATTGCCTTCGACCGCGATGCTCATCCACGCGCGGATGCGCTGGGGCTCCGAATCGGGCCGCAAGCGCACGGTGTAGCCGGTGATGACGCCGCTTTCCTCCATCTTGTGCAGCCGGTTCTGCACCGTGCCGCGCGACACGCGCAGCTTTTGCGCCAGCGTGGCCACGGGCGTGCGCGCATCGGCGCGCAGGATGCTGAGGATTTCGCGGTCGGTGTCGTCAAGCTTGGTCATAGTGGGTCTTGCAATTGGCAGATCGGCAATTTTCAGCGCATTTTGAACAATCCTGACGCTATTGAATAGCGCTGGCTGTTCAGAGAATTGGGCCTTCTCTCCTTCCACCGCCCCGCCCTCTCCCACCATGCCCCCCTCAGCCCAAGCCCCCAGCGCCGTCGTGATGGTGCGCCCCCACCACTTCCACCCCAACCCCGAAACCGCTGGGGACAACGCCTTCCAGGCCCGCGCCAGCGACCTGGCCGCCGAGGACACCGCACGCCGTGCCTTTGCCGAAGTCACGGCCGCCGCTGCGGCGCTGGAGGCCGCCGGTGTGCGCGTGCACCTGTTCGACGACCAGGGCGAGCGCCACACCCCCGACGCGGTGTTCCCCAACAACTGGTTCTCCACCCACGCGGGCGGGCATGTGGCCGTCTACCCCATGTATGCCGAGAACCGCCGCCGCGAACGGCGCAGCGACGTGATCGAACGGCTCAAGGCCGAATACCGCGTGCAGGACGTGATCGACTACTCCGGCCTGGAGGCCGATGGCCTGTTCCTCGAAGGCACAGGCGCCATGGTGCTCGACCACATCCACCGCATCGCCTACACCGCGCAATCCAACCGCGCCGACCCGGTGGCGCTGGAGCGCTTTTGCACCCACTTCAACTACGAGCCCATGGCCTTTGCCACGGCCGACGCCGAGGGCAAGCCCTGCTACCACACCAACGTGATGCTGTGCGTGGGCACCGACTTTGCGCTGGGCGGATTTCACCTGGTCACCGACCCCGCGCGGCGCAACGCCGTGCGCGCGCGGCTGCGCGAAACGGGGCGGGAGCTGATCGAGCTGAGCCCCTGGCAGATCGGCGAATTTGCGGGCAATGCGCTGGAGCTGCAGGGCACCCGGGGCCGGGTGCTGGCGTTGTCGGCCCGCGCGGCGGCCAGCCTGTCGCCCACGCAGAAGGCCGTGATTGAGCGCAGCGCGGCCCTGCTGCCCCTGGCCGTGCCCACCATCGAGCTGGCGGGCGGATCAGTGCGCTGCATGCTGGCGGGCATCCACCTGGCGCGACGCGAAATTTTGCAAGCAAAAAATGCCGATACCGCTTGATGGACTTGCCCTTATAGCTATTTATTTAATAGCAAATCAATGATGCTCGGCAGAAGGCGGCTCCACATCCAGCCGCGCATCGCAGCCGATGCCCGATGCGATCCACCGCCGCGCCAGGGCCGACATCGCACGCACCGCCCAGGGCTGGGTGAACCCCGTCACCCCACCCGGGTCGGCCACCATGCCACACCAGTAGCGCTGGTCGGTATCGCTCCAGCGCAACGCCACGCAGGCGCCCTTGCGGCGCCGCGACACCAGCACGCCCAGCGGGCAGGGCTCGGCCAGGCAGCACAGGCCACAGCCATTGCAGGGCGCGCCCTCGGCGGGCTTGGGCGGGGCTTCGGGGTGCAGCCAGACCACAGTGTGGCCAGCGGGGTTGCGGGTGGGCATGGGGTCCATGTTCAAGGAAGATGGCTCAGAGCGCTACCACCGCCCACCGACGTCTCAGCCCTTGATGGCGCAACGCGCCACCCACAGCGCATGCAAAGGGCGCGCCCCAAGCCAGGGCCCCCGCGCAAGGGCCGCCCCGCCGCGCTGGGGGCGTCCCCCTCCCAGATTGCGGAGCAATATGAGAGAGGGGGAAGGCGCGAAGCGCCTCAGGGGGTGCTTCATCTCACCGCGCCAGCACGGGCGCCAGCGCCTGGCCCGTGTGCGTGCCTGCGGCCACCACGTCCTCGGGCGTGGCGGCGGTCACGATGCGGCCACCGGCGCGACCCCCCTCGGGCCCCAGGTCGATGATCCAGTCGGCCTCGGCAATCACATCCAGGTCGTGCTCGATCACCACCACGCTGTGGCCGCCGTCCACCAGGCGGTGCAGCACGCGGATGAGCTTGTCCACGTCGGCCATGTGCAGGCCCACGGTGGGCTCGTCCAGCACATACAGCGTGTGCGGCGCCTTCTGACCCCGGCGGCCCACCTCGTCGCGCACCTTGGTCAGCTCGGTCACGAGCTTGATGCGCTGCGCCTCGCCCCCGCTCAGGGTGGGCGAAGGCTGGCCCAGCGTGAGGTAGCCCAGGCCCACGTCCTTGAGCAACTGCAGCGGGTGCGCGATGCTGGGCATGGTGGCGAAGAAGTCCACGGCCTCGTCCACCTCCATCTGCAGCACATCGCCAATGCTCTTGCCGCGCCAGGTCACGGCCAGCGTTTCGGGGTTGAAGCGCGCGCCGTGGCAGGTCTCGCAGGGCACTTTCACGTCGGGCAAGAAGCTCATCTCGATGGTGCGCACGCCCGCGCCTTCGCAGCTCGCGCAGCGGCCTTCGCCGGTGTTGAAGCTGAAGCGCCCGGCGGCATAGCCGCGCGCCTTGGCCTCCAGCGTTTCGGCAAACAGCTTGCGGATGGTGTCCCAGAAGCCGATGTAGGTGGCGGGGCAGGAACGCGGCGTTTTGCCGATGGGCGTCTGGTCCACTTCGAGCACGCGGTCGATGCTCTCGAAGCCCGACAGGCCTGCGCAACCCACCAAAGGTGGCG
The DNA here is from genome assembly GCF_003852545.1 of Acidovorax sp. FJL06. Lineage (GTDB taxonomy): Bacteria > Pseudomonadota > Gammaproteobacteria > Burkholderiales > Burkholderiaceae_C > Acidovorax. The sequence goes on along the minus strand of NZ_QAJR01000033.1, from coordinate 49,839 downwards.
CCTTGCCTGCATCCATGGCATCGCGCCCGGCCTTGGTGCTGCGCTGCTGCACCCAGGCCTGCACATTGGCCAGCAGCACATCGCGCGCCAGGGTGGATTTGCCCGAACCGCTCACGCCCGTCACCGCCACCAGGCGGTGCAGCGGCACGGTGGCCGTCACGTTCTGCAGGTTGTGCAGCTGCGCGCCATGCACGGTCAGCCAGCGCATGGCGGCACGCTCCTTGGCTTCATTGAGGGCGTCAGCGGCCAGCGCTGCAGCCTGGGCCGCACGCTTCTTGACGGCAGCGCTCTGCCGACCGGTGGGCGCTGCCGCCTCGGCCTGGGCAAAGGCCGCTGTGGCCTCGGCGCTGACCCCGCCGGGCGCCATGCTGCGGCGCAGCTGCAGCGGGTGCTTCATCGCGTGCAGCAGGTAGCGGCCGGTTTGCGAATCCTCCGCGCCCGTGATGTCGGCCACGCTGCCCTGCGCCACCAGGCGCCCGCCGCGTTTGCCGGCGCTCGGGCCAATGTCGATGATGTGGTCGGCACGGCGGATGGTGTCTTCGTCGTGCTCTACCACCACCAGGGTGTTGCCCTTGTCGCCGAGCTTGTGCAGGGCGTTGAGCAAAATCTGGTTGTCGCGCGCATGCAGGCCGATGGTGGGCTCGTCGAGCACGTAGCACACGCCCTGCAGGTTGCTGCCCAGCTGCGCGGCCAGGCGGATGCGCTGGGCCTCGCCACCGCTGAGCGTGGGCGCCCCCCGGTCCAGCGTGAGGTAGCCCAGGCCCACTTCTTCCAGAAATTCGAGGCGGCTCTGGATCTCGGGCACCAGGTCGCGGGCGATGTCCGCCTCGCGCGCCGTCATGCCACCTTCGATGCGCAGGGTCTCGACCCAGCGGCGCACGTCCGTGACGGACAGCGCGGCAATGTCGGTGATGCCCACACCGGCAAACTGCACAGCACGCGCGGTGGCGTTCAGGCGTGTGCCGCTGCAACTCGGGCAAGCCGTGTCCGCCAGGTCTTCCACCTCGGGCTCGGCAAAGGTCTGCTCACGGCCTTTTTCCTTGTCGTCTTGTACTGAGTCGTCAAACACCTTGCGCTGGTCCTTGGTGAGCTTGACGCCGGTGCCCACGCAGTCGGGGCACCAGCCATGTTTGCTGTTGTAGCTGAACAGGCGCGGGTCCAGTTCGGCATAACTGGTGGCACACACGGGGCAGGCGCGCTTGGTGGAGAACGCCTGCAGCGTACCAATACCGGCCGTGGACTGGCCGCCCTCCATGGCTTCGCGCAGGCCTGTGATGCCTGAGAGAACATGCACCACGCCCTTGCCGTGCGTGAGCGCATCGGCCAGCGCGGTGCGCAGTTGCGCTTCGTTCTCGGGCGATACATCCAGGCTGGCCACCGGCAGCTCGATCGTATGTTCCTTGAAGCGGTCGATGCGCGGGAAGTTGGTGGTGGGCAAGAAGTTGCCGTCCACCCGCAGGTGCGTGTAGCCGCGCGGACGCGCCCAGTCGGCCAGCTCGGTGTACACGCCCTTGCGGTTCATCACCAGCGGCGCAAGCAGGCCGATGTGCTGGCCCCGGAAGTTCTTCAGCAATTGCGCGGCGATGCTGTCGGGCGTCTGCGGCTGCACGGCGGCGCCGTCCTTCACACAGTGCTGCGTGCCGAGCTTGACGTACAGCAGGCGCAGAAAGTGCCACACCTCGGTGGTCGTGCCCACGGTGGACTTGCGCCCGCCGCGCGACAGGCGCTGCTCAATCGCCACGGTGGGCGGGATGCCGTACACGGCATCCACCTCGGGCCGGCCGGCGGGCTGCACAATGGAACGCGCATAGGCGTTGAGCGATTCGAGGTAACGGCGCTGGCCCTCGTTGAACAGGATGTCGAACGCCAGCGTGGACTTGCCCGAGCCGCTCACGCCCGTCACCACGTTGAATTGGCCACGCGGAATGTCCACGCTCAGGTTCTTGAGGTTGTGCTCCTTGGCGTTGACGATTTCAATGGCATTTTTGGCCGCTGGCGCGCGTCCCTCTTGCCCAAGCAGCTCTTTTTTTCGTAGCACCGCAGCTTTTTCGTGCACCGAATGGCCGCCCGCGCCCAGCGCCAGCTCGTAGTCGCGCAGCGCCTGCCCGGTGTGCGAGGTGGCGTGCTGCCGCACATCCTCGGGCGTGCCTTCGGCCACGATGAGCCCGCCCGCATAGCCGCCTTCGGGGCCCAGGTCGATGAGCCAGTCGCTTGCGCGGATCACGTCCAGGTTGTGCTCGATGACGATGAGCGAGTGCCCCGCGTCGATGAGCTTGCGCAACGCGCGCATGAGCTTGGCGATGTCGTCAAAGTGCAGGCCGGTGGTGGGCTCGTCGAACAAAAACAGCGTGCCCTTGCGCGCCACGACCTGGCGCGACTTGGCCGCCGTGCGCGCTGCCTCGGCCAGGAAGCCTGCGAGCTTGAGGCGCTGCGCCTCGCCGCCGGACAAGGTCGGCACAGGCTGGCCCAGCGCCACGTATTCAAGCCCCACATCCACGATGGGCTGCAGCGCACGGATCACGTCGCGGTCGCTGGCGAACAGGTCGGCCGCCTCGGCCACCGTGAGGGCGAGCACGTCCGCCACGTTGAGGCTGCGGCCACCGCGTTCGATGGTGATCTCCAGAATCTCGGGCCGGTAGCGCTTGCCGTCGCAATCCGGGCAGCGCAGGTACACGTCACTCAGAAACTGCATCTCCACATGCTCGAAGCCCGAGCCCCCGCAGGTCGGGCAGCGCCCGTCGCCGCTATTGAAGCTGAACTTGCTGGCGGTGTAGCTGCGCTGCTTGGACAGCGGGGCCACGGCGAAGAGTTCGCGGATGCTGTCCCAGGCGCCGACGTAGCTCACGGGGTTGGAACGCGCCGTCTTGCCAATCGGTGACTGGTCCACGAACACCACGTCCGACAAATGGTCCGCCCCCAGCATGCGGTCGTGCGCGCCGGGCGTGTCGGTGGCCTTGCCAAAGTGGCGCAGCAGCGCGGGGGCCAGCACGTCCTGGATCAGGCTGGACTTGCCCGAGCCGCTCACGCCGGTGACGGTGACCAGGCGCTGCAATGGGAATTCGACCGACACGTTTTGCAGGTTGTGCTCGCGCGCGCCTTCGAGGATGAGGCGCGGCGTGGATTCCGTCACCATGCGCTTGAAGCCAAAGCCCACATGTTTGCGCCCGCCCAAATAGGCCCCGGTGAGCGTGTCCGCTTGGCGCAGGTCGGCCGTGGTGCCGTCAAACACGATCTGCCCGCCCAGGCGGCCCGGGCCGGGGCCCATGTCGATCATGCGGTCGGCCGCGAGCATCACGGCCGGGTCGTGCTCCACCACCACCAGCGTGTTGCCCGCGTCGCGCAGGCGCAGCATGGCCTCGGTGATGCGGTGCATGTCGCGCGGGTGCAGGCCGATGCTGGGCTCGTCCAGCACAAACAGCGTGTTAACCAGCGAAGTCCCTAGCGCGGTGGTCAGGTTGATGCGCTGCACCTCGCCGCCACTGAGCGTGCGGCTTTGCCGGTCCAGCGTGAGGTAGCCGATGCCCACGTCGCACAGGTATTTCAGGCGCGTGGTGATCTCCTCGTGCAGCAGTTTCAGGGCCTGCGCGTCGCCGCCCGCCGCCGCGTCGCCCACGGGCAGCTCCATGCGGTCGAAGAAACGGCGCAGCCGGTCAATGGGCAGCAGCATCAGGTCGTGCAGGCACAGGCCGGGCAAGGCGGCCAGCTGTTCGCGCGACCATTGCACGCCCTCGGGCATGAAACGGCGGGCGGGGTCGATGGCCACATCCGCATCGTCCTTGCTGCCCACGCGCCAGAGCAGGCTTTCGGTCTTGAGGCGCGCCCCCGCGCAGGTGGGGCATGGCGTGTAGCTGCGGTACTTGGACAAGAGCACGCGGATGTGCATCTTGTAGGCCTTGCTCTCCAGGTATTCAAAAAAGCGCTTGATGCCGTACCACTGCTTGCTCCACTGCCCGTCCTTGTAGCCGGGCGCGCCGCCGATCACCCATTTCTTCTGGTCGTCGGTGAGCTTGTACCAGGGCGTGTCGCGCGGGATGCCGGCGGCCTCGGCATGGCGCATGAGGTCGTCCTGCGCCTCTTGCCATGCGGGGGTCTGGATGGTCTTGATGGCGCCTGCGCGCAGCGTGAGTTTGTCGTTGGGGATGACCAGGCCGTAGTCCACGCCGATCACCCGGCCAAAGCCCCGGCAGCTGTCGCACGCGCCCACGGCGGAGTTGAACGAAAAGGCCGACGGAATGGGGTCGCTGTAGCGCAGGTCACTATCAGGGCAGTGCAGGCCGGTGGAGAAGCGCCAGAGTTCGGACTCACCCTCATCCACGAGACGATAGACATTCAGCCGCCCCGTGCCGCGCTTGAGCGCGACCTCGATGGCTTCGATCACCCGCGCCTTCTCGGCATTGCCCAGCCGGAACCGGTCCGCCACCACATCCAGCACCTTGCGCGGGCCGGTGGGCGTGGCCACTTCGCGCTCGGCCTGCACCTTGGTGAAGCCACTGGCCGACAACCATTGCTCCACCTGTTCTGCCGAGGTGCCACCGGGCAGTTCGACCGGGAAGGTCAGCACGATGCGTGGATCTCCGGCTTCTGCGCTGCGCCGCTGCAGCTCGGCATAGATGGTCTCGGGCGAATCGTGGCGCACCGGCTGCGCGGTCTGCTTGTCAAACAACTGGCCGGCGCGCGCGAACAGCAGCTTCAGGTGGTCGTTCAGCTCCGTCATCGTGCCCACGGTGGAGCGGCTGGAGCGCACCGGGTTGGTCTGGTCGATGGCGATGGCCGGGGGCACGCCCTCGACCTTGTCCACGGCGGGCTTGTCCATGCGGTCGAGGAACTGGCGCGCGTAGGCGCTGAAGGTTTCCACATACCGGCGCTGGCCTTCGGCATACAGCGTGTCGAACACCAGGCTGGATTTGCCCGAGCCGCTGGGGCCGGTGACCACCGTCAGCTCGCCGGTGCGGATGTCCAGGTCCAGGTTCTTGAGGTTGTGCTGGCGTGCGCCACGGATGCGGATCTGTCCCTGGGTCATGGAGGCGGTCTTTCGGGTGTGAGGCGAAACATTCTAGGGATCTGCCCGCCCCTTTGCTGCGGCCCCGAATTACCCCTGGGGCGCACTGCGGTGCTTTTGATGCGGGACAAAAGGCGGGGGCCCATGCCCGCGCCCGTGGAGCCAACTTGCCGATGCGCGGGAGGCCTCGGTTTAGACTGCTCGTTTACCCACAACCTTTCCAAGAACAATGAGGAGACAGCCATGAAGCAATGGCAAACACTGTGGGCCGGTGCGGCCCTGGTGCTGGGCGTGTGCACGGCCAGCCAGGCACAGATCCTGATCGGCCAGACCGCAGGCTTCTCCGGCCAGGTGGCGGCCGGGGTGAAGGAGACCACGGACGGCGCCCGGCTGTACATCGACGCCGTCAACGCCAAGGGCGGTGTGAACGGCCAGAAGATCGAACTCACCTCGCTCGACGACAAGTTCGACCCCAAGCTGGCCGCCGACAACGCGCGCAAGCTGATCGAGGAGCAGAACGTGGCGGCCATGTTCCTCACCCGGGGCACGCCGCACACCGAGGCCATGATCCCCCTGCTCGAAAAGCACGGGGTGGCGCTGGTCGCGCCCTCCACGGGCGCCATGGTGCTGCACCAGCCGGTGCGCAAGTACATCTTCAATGTGCGGGCCACCTACCAGCGCGAGGCCGAAAAGGCGATCACCCACTTGGCGTCCATGGGCATCACCCGCGTGGCGCTGGTCTATGCGGACGACAGCTTTGGCGCGGACGGCGTGCAGGGCGCGCAAAAAGGGCTCACCACGGCCAAGCTCACGCCCGTGGCGTCGGAAAAGTTCGACCGGGCCAAGCCGGATTTCGCGCCCATCGCCACCAAGGTGGCCAAGGGCGACGCGCAGGCGGTGCTGATCATTGCATCGGGCTCGGCCGTGGTGGATGCCACCGCCGCGCTGCGCACGGCGGGCTCGGCCGCCCAGATCGTGACGCTGTCCAACAACGCCTCCAGCGGCTTCATCAAGAGCCTGGGCGCCAATGCGCGCGGCGTGATCGTGACCCAGGTCTACCCCAACGAGCGCGCCGTGACCTACCCCATGGTGAAGGAGGCGCAGGAAATGGCCAAGGCCAAGGGCCCGGGCGAGATCAGCCCCGCCATGCTCGAAGGCTTTGCCGCCGCCAAGGTGCTGGTCGAAGGCCTCAAGCGCGCCGGCCCCAAGCCCAGCCGCGACAAGATCCACGCGGCACTGGAAAGCATCAAGAAGTTCGACCTCGGTGGGCTGGAGGTGAGTTTCAGCCCGGACGACCACACGGGCCTGGACTTTACCGACCTGTCCATCATCGGCACGGACGGCAAGTTCAGGAGGTGACATCCTGCGGCCCGGGTACGGGCCGCGCCAGGTTCATGGGCTGCTGGCACTACGCGTTTCTACAGATTCCCTGCCGGTGGCCGTGCCTACACTCGGGCGCTCCACACGCAGGAGACACATCCCATGAAGTTCATTGGCCGGGCCGGCAGGCTTTGCACCCTGTTGGCCACCCTCGGGATGGGCGCCGCGCACGCCCAACTGCTCATTGGCCAGACGGTGGGCATCACCGGGTCGGCCGCCGCCACGGTGGCCGAATCCATGCAGGGGGCGGCCCTCTACATCGACCACGTCAATGCCAGGGGCGGCGTGGGCGGGCAGAAGGTCGAGGTGATGTCGCTGGACGACAAGTTCGACCCCAAGCTCACGCTGGAGAACACCAAGACACTGATCGAGCAAAAAGGCGTGATCGGCCTGTTCATGACGCGGGGCACGCCCCACACGCAGGGCATCATCCCGGTGCTGGACCAGCATGGCGTGCCGCTGGTGGGCCCGTCCACCGGTGCAATTGCGCTGCACCAGCCGGTCAGCAAACACATCTTCAACGTGCGGGCCCCCTACCAGCGCGAAGTGGCCAAGGCCATCTCGCACCTGCACACGCTGGGCATCCAGCGCATCGGGGTGGTGCATGTGGACGACACCTTTGGCGCGGATGGCCTGGCCGGCGCGCAGGCAGGGTTCAAGGCCAACCGCATGGAGGCCCTGTTCGTCGAGAAGTTCGACCGCGCCAAGCCCGACTACAGCGCCATCGCGCCGCGCGTGGCACAAAAGCAGCCCCAGGCCGTGGTCTTCATCGGCACCGGGGCCGCCGTGGTGGATGGCATCAAGGCCCTGCGTGCCGCCGGCGTCACGGGCCAGATCGTCACCTTGTCCAACAACGCCTCGGGCGGCTTCGTGAAGGCCCTGGGCGACCAGGCCCGGGGCGTGGTGGTCACGCAGGTGTTTCCGTCCGAGCGCTCGCTGAACTACCCGGTCATCAAGGAGGCCCTGGACCTGGCGCGCGCCAAGAACATCGCCGACCTCACGCCCGCCATGGTCGAGGGCTTCGTGAGCGCCAAGGTGCTGGTCGAAGGCCTCAAGCGCGCCGGCCCCAAGCCCGACCGCGCCAAGCTGCTGGCGGGGCTGGAAAGCATCAGGAAATGGGACCTGGGCGGCATGGAGCTGAGCTACAGCCCCACGGACCACAGCGGCCTGGATTTCTCCGACCTGTCCATCATCGGCAACGACGGCCGCTTCAAGCGCTGAACCGCGCCCCCCGGGCGCCCGCCACGGTGGCCCCACGAAAAAAGCCCGGAGCGGGTGCTCCGGGCTTTTTTGCATCTGGCATCTGTACACGCCTGGCCTGCCCCCGCTGGGCGGGCCAGGCCATGGCCCCAGCGGCTTACTGGGCGCTGGCCGGGGCCGCAGGCGCTGCGGCGGGCGCGGGCGCGGGCGCGGCCGGGCTGGCCGGGGCCTCGGGGGCGTGCACGGCATCGGCGCCATGCTTTTCACCGCCCATGTCGGCCTTGTCGCCCGCCTTGATGATCACGAACATCGACACGGCTGCGAACAAAACGAAGCCAACAGCAATCTTCCACATAAAAAATCTCCTTGGGTCCTTGGGAATGAATGGGTTTGTTCAATCAAGGGGCCTGGCGCGCAGGGTTGTCGGTTGTACTGGTGCGCAGCACAAGCCCCTTGATGGAACACAGGGCCCGCCCCTTGCGGGTTGGGCCCTGCACACCGGTGGGTGCCGATCCGCCATGACAGGTCACGGCAGACCGGCCCTCACGGATCAGTCGTTGGCGTAGATGTCCACGTCCTTGGTTTCCTTGATGAACAGGCCACCGATCACCACCGTGGCACCGGCGATGATGATGGGGTACCACAGGCCGTTGTACATGTTGCCGGTCTGGGCCACGATGGCGAACGCTGTGGTGGGCAGCAGGCCGCCGAACCAGCCGTTACCGATGTGGTACGGCAGGGACATGGACGTGTAGCGGATGCGGGTGGGGAACATTTCCACCAGCATGGCGGCGATGGGGCCATACACCATGGTCACCAGCAGCACCAGGTAGACCAGGATCGCGATGACCATGACCTTGTCGATGCGGGCCGGGTCGGCCTTGGTGGGGTAGCCTGCGGCCTTGAGCGCGTCGGCCACGGCCTTCTTGAACTCGCCGTCCTTCTTCTTGGCTTCGTCGGCGGGCAGGCCCTTGCTGCTGTAACCGGTGATGGTGGTTTCACCAATCTTGATCACGGCGGGGGCACCTGCCGCAGCGGGTGCGTTTTCGTAGCTCACCGAAGCGCCGGCCAGCACCTGCTTGGCGATGTCGCACGAGCTGGTGAACTTGACGGTGCCGGTGGGGTTGAACTGGAACGAGCACTCGTTGGCATCAGCAACCACCACCACCTTGTTCTTGGCCTGGGCTTCAGCGAGCGCAGGGTTGGCGGCCTTGGTCAGGGCGCCGAACACAGGGAAGTAGGTCAGTGCGGCCAGCAGGCAACCTGCCAGGATGATGGGCTTGCGGCCGATCTTGTCGGACAGCGAACCGAACACGATGAAGAAGGGCGTGCCGATCAGCAGCGAGATGGCCACGAAGATGTTGGCGGTGGCGCCATCGACCTTCAGGGCCTGCGTCAGGAAGAACAGCGCATAGAACTGGCCCGAGTACCAAACCACGGCCTGACCGGCCGTGAGGCCCACCAGCGCCAGGATCACGATCTTGAGGTTCTTCCACTCGCCGAACGATTCCTTCAGCGGGGCCTTGGAGGTCTTGCCCTCGGCCTTCATCTTCTGGAAAGCAGGCGATTCGTTCATGGCCAGGCGGATCCACACCGAGATGGCCAGCAGCACGATCGACACGATGAACGGCACGCGCCAGCCCCAGTCGGCAAAGGCTTCTTCGCCGATGACCGTGCGGGTGCCCAAGATCACCATCAGCGACAGGAACAGGCCCAGCGTCGCGGTGGTCTGGATCCAGGCCGTGTAGGCGCCGCGCCGGCCGTGCGGAGCATGCTCGGCCACGTAGGTGGCAGCACCGCCGTACTCACCGCCCAGGGCCAGGCCTTGCAGCAGGCGCAGCGCAATCAGGATGATGGGGGCGGCCACACCAATCGACGCATAGGTCGGCAGGATGCCCACGATGAAGGTGGACAGGCCCATGATCAGGATGGTGACCAGGAACGTGTACTTGCGGCCGATCATGTCGCCCAGGCGGCCGAAGAAGATGGCGCCGAAGGGACGGACGATGAAGCCCGCCGCAAACGCCAGCAGCGCGAAGATGAAGGCCGAGCCCGCATCCAGGCCGCTGAAGAACTGTTTGGCGATGATGGCAGCGAGCGAGCCGTACAGGTAAAAGTCGTACCACTCGAAAACGGTGCCGAGCGAAGAGGCGAAGATGACCTTCCTCTCTTCGGGTGACATCGGCCGCGGTGCGGGATGGGTGGCCATAGGTTTTGTCTCCAATGTTGTCGATTCGATATCGGCGGAGAAATCGCCGCCGTCACAGCACGCCGGGTGCTGGAGCCGGAATATCGTTTTGCCTTCTGACCAAAAACTGACATGGATCGTCGGCTTTTGGAGTGCACGCGCACCGCCCCGGAACGCCCCAGGACAAACCCGCATGCTTTTTTTCTCGATGCGAGATGAAGTCCCTTCAGGTCCGCGAAAAAGCCTGAATTCCTCCGGGTAAACACCTAAATTTCAGCCCAGGAAAACCCTTGGGAGGACAAACCCTAGGCATTTCATGTTGCACCGCCGTAAGAAGGGGGTCAGCGCGGCTTTCCAGAATCGCCACCGTTTCGTGCACACCCGGCCGGGTCCGCGAGAGACGCATTTCCAGGACACCAAAGGAGAGACACCATGACGGATTCCGTGGCCACACGCATCCAGAACCATCCTCGCTACCAGCAGTTGCGCCGCGAACGCAACCGTTTCGGCTGGCAGCTCACCGCGCTGATGCTGGCCGTTTACTACGGCTACATCGCACTGATCGCCTTCAACAAGCCCTTTCTCGCGCAACCCATCGGCGCCGGCGTAACCACGCTGGGCATTCCGCTGGGCGTGTTCGTGATCGTCTTCACAATCGTGATCACCGGCATTTACGTGCGCCGCGCCAACAACCGCTACGACGCACTCACCCAAGACATCCTGCGGGACGTACAGAAATGACAGCCATGCACCTTTCCAACCCCGCCCGCTGGGGCCTTGCCGCAGCCATCGCCTGCTGCGCAGCCACGGCCCATGCCGCCGGCGGCGACGTCGGCGAGGCGGCCAAGCAGGCCACCAACTGGACGGCCATCGCCATGTTCGGCCTTTTCGTTGCCGGCACGCTCTGGATCACCAAGTGGGCGGCGGCCAAGACGCGCTCGGCCGCCGACTTCTACACCGCCGGTGGCGGCATCACGGGCTTTCAGAATGGCCTGGCCATCGCTGGCGACTACATGTCCGCGGCGTCGTTCCTGGGCATTTCCGCCGCCGTGATGGCCAATGGCTATGACGGCCTGATCTACTCCATCGGCTTCCTGGTGGGCTGGCCCATCATCACCTTCCTCATGGCCGAGCGCCTGCGCAACCTGGGCAAGTTCACCTTCGCCGACGTGGCCGGATACCGCTTCCAGCAGACCCCCATCCGTGCCTTCGCAGCCAGCGGCACGCTGGTGGTCGTGGCCTTCTACCTGATCGCGCAAATGGTCGGCGCCGGCCAGCTCATCAAGCTGCTGTTCGGCCTGGACTACTGGATTGCCGTGGTGCTGGTGGGCGCGCTGATGATGATCTATGTGCTGTTTGGCGGCATGACGGCCACCACCTGGGTGCAGATCATCAAGGCCGTGCTGCTGCTGGCCGGCGTGAGCTTCATGGCCTTCATGGTGCTCGCGCAGTTCGGCTTCAGCCCCGAGGCGCTGTTCGCCAAGGGCGTGGCCGTGAAGAGCGCCATCGCCGCCAACCAGGGCAAGTCCGCCGAGGAGGCCAATGCCATCGGCCTGGCCATCATGGGCCCGGGCGGGTTCATCAAGGACCCGATCTCGGCGATCAGCTTCGGCATGGCGCTGATGTTCGGCACGGCCGGCCTGCCCCACATCCTGATGCGCTTCTTCACCGTGCCCGACGCCAAGGAAGCGCGCAAGAGCGTGTTCTGGGCCACAACCTGGATCGGCTACTTCTACGTGCTGATCTTCATCATCGGCTTTGGCGCCATCACTCTGGTGCTTACCAACCCCGAGTTCTCGGACACGGCCAACGGCATCATCAAGGGGGGCGCGGGCACGGCCAACATGGCTGCGGTCCTGGTGGCCAAGTCCGTGGGCGGCGACGTGTTCTACGGCTTCATCTCGGCCGTGGCCTTCGCCACCATCCTGGCCGTGGTGGCCGGGCTCACGCTCTCGGGCGCATCTGCCGTTTCGCACGACCTGTACGCCACGGTGTTCAAGAAAGGCAAGGCCGACAGCGCTGCCGAACTGCGCGTTTCGCGCATCACGACGCTGGCGCTGGGCCTGGTGGCCGTGGTGCTGGGCATCGTGTTCGAGAAGCAGAACATCGCCTTCATGGTGTCGCTGGCCTTTGCCATTGCGGCCTCGGCCAACTTCCCGGTGCTCTTCATGAGCGTGCTGTGGAAGGACTGCACCACCAAGGGAGCCGTGATCGGCGGCTTCCTGGGACTGGTGTCCTCGGTGGGGCTGACCGTGGTGTCGCCCTCGGTGTGGGAAGCGGTGCTGGGCAACCCCAAAGGCAGCGCGCTGTTCCCCTACACCTCGCCAGCACTGTTCTCCATGACCATCGGCTTCGCGGGCATCTGGATCTTCTCGCTGCTGGACCGCAGCGCCGTGGCGGAGCGCGAGCGCGCGGCCTTCCCGGAGCAGCAGGTGCGTTCCGAGACCGGCCTGGGCGCTGCCGGCGCATCGGGCCACTGAGCGGCGCTGCACGCACGCTCCCCACAAGCCGGGCCCTGCGCCCGGCTTTTTTTCGTCCATGCAGCGCTGGTTGTTGACTTCGGTCAAAGGTGCGGCCCTGGCGCTCCCTACAGTCGCAAGTCTGCCGTCAAGCTGCAGGCACACACTGGCGATAGACCCCATCCCCCCGAGCCCCCTCGCCGCCGCCATGCTGTCTGCCTACATCTCGCACCCCGACTGCCTCAAACACGACATGGGGCCCGGCCACCCGGAATGCCCCGAGCGCCTGGAAGCCATCTCCGACATGCTGCTGCTCAAGGGCTACCGCGACTTCATGCTGCCCTACGACGCCCCGCTGGCCAATGAAGAACAGCTCCAGCGCGCCCACTCGGCCCTGTACGTGAGCCGCGTTCTCAACCAGGCGCCCGCCGACGGCTACGTGCGCCTGGACCCCGACACGCTGATGAACCCCTTCACGCTGCCAGCCGCGCTGCGCTCGGCCGGTGCCGCCGTGCTGGCCACCGACCTGGTGCTGCAGGGCGAGGTCCGCACCGCGTTCTGCAACATCCGCCCGCCCGGCCACCACGCCGAGCGGGATGCCTGCATGGGCTTTTGCTTCTTCAACAACGTGGCTGTGGGCATCCGCCATGCGCTGGACGTGCACGGCCTGGAACGCGTCGCGCTGATCGACTTTGATGTGCACCATGGCAACGGCAGTGCCGACATCCTCGCAGGCGACGAACGCGTGCTGATGTGCTCCATCTTCGAGAAGGGCCTGTACCCGCTGAACGGCGACGAACACCCCGGCGGCAGCAACATGGTCCATGTGGGCATGAACAGCCGCACCGGCAGCAGCGAGTTCCGCGCGCTGGTCGACGCGGCGTGGATGCCCGCGCTCGACGCCTTCCGCCCGCAACTGATCTACATCTCGGCGGGCTTCGACGCCCACCGCGACGACGACATGGGCAACCTCGGCCTGGTCGACGCCGACTACGAATGGGTCACGCAGCGCCTGCTCGACGTGGCCCGCAGGCATGCCCAGGGACGCATCATTTCCTGCCTGGAGGGCGGCTACGTCATGAGCCCGCTGGCACGCAGTGCCGCCGCCCATGTCAAAGTGTTGATCGGTGCTGACTAGACAGAGCGGTTTTGGCCCAGATGCACGCCCCCCTCATGCGAAGCCGCTTTCACTTTCCAACAGGCACAGCCGTTCACGCTGAACGGTTGGATATGCACTGCGTCAACCTTTGAGCCCCAAGCGCTCTGGCTTCATCGCAAACACCATGGAAAAGCACTTCCTGCAGCCCTTGTTCAACCCGGCGTCCATCGTCGTCTTCGCCGGCGGACTGGACCCCGATGCACTGCCCCCCGGCGCCGGCCGGCATGTGGCCGACCAACTGCGCGGCTCGGGCTACGCCGGCGAGCTGCGCTTCGTGGACATCCGCATGAGCGGAACGCTGGCCGACCTGGCCCGCTCGCGTGCCGAGCTGGCCGTGATCGCGCTGCCCACGGTGGAGGAGATGGACAACGCGCTCGAAGTGGCCGGGCGCATCCGGTGCCGCGCGGCGCTCATCATCTCTGCGGGCCTGAACGCGCAGGACGCGGCCCGGCTGCACGCCACCGCCAGGCGCCACCAGCTGCACCTGCTGGGGCCCAATTGCACCGGATTCCAGCGGCCACACCAACAGCTCAATGCCAGCATCATCGGCGCCATGGCCAAGCCCGGCCCGCTGGGGCTGCTGTCGCAGTCGGGGGCGCTCACCGCCTCCACGCTCGACTGGGCGCGCAGGAACAGTGTGGGCTTCTCGACCGTGGTCTCGCTGGGGCCCAACACTGCGCTGAACATCGCCGATGCCCTCGACTTCCTGGCCTCGGACGGCCAGACGCACAGCATCGTGGTCTACCTGGAGGGCATCCGCAACGCGCGGCGCTTCATGAGCGCGTTGCGCGCGGCCGCCAGCGCCAAACCCGTCATCGTGCTCAAGGCCGGCCGCCAGCCTGCGGGCAACGAGGCCGCGCTCACCCACTCGGGCGCCATCGTGGGCAGCGACGAGGTTTTCGACGCGGCGCTGCGCCGCGCCGGGGCGGTGCGCGTGCGCACCTTCTCGCAGCTCTTTTCGGCCGTGCGCTGCCTGGCCTCGCGCTACCAGCCTGCCGGGCGGCACCTGGCGGTGATCACCAACGGCGGCGGCCCGGGCGTGCTGGCCGCCGACTGGGCCAACGAACTGCATCTGCAGCTGGGCCGGCTGGATGCCCAGGCCTGCGCCGCACTCGCCCCGCAGCTGTCGCCCCAGGCTTCCCTAAAGGACCTGATCGACCTTTCCGAAGAGGCCACGCCCGAGCATTTCTCGGCGGCCATCGCTGCGGCGGGCCGCACCCGGGGCATTGACGGCGTGCTGGTGATCTACTCGCCCAAGCTCGGCGCCGACCCCGCGCGCGTGGCCGAGGCCCTGGTGCAGACGCACACCACCGTGGGCAAGCCGCTGTTCAGCTGCTGGATGGGCGACGAGAGCGTGAGCGAAGCGCGCGCCCTGCTCAACGCCGCCAGCATCCCGACCTTCCGCACGCCCGAGGCGGGCGTGGACGCGTTCTCCAACATTGCCAACCACCACGAGAACCAGCAGCTGCTGCAGCAAACGCCGCCGCCGCTGTCGCACCTGGCCAAGCCCGACGTGGAGGGCGCGCGGCTGTTGATCGAAAGCGTGCTGGCCGAGCGCCGCAACGTGCTCACCGAGCTGGAGTCCAAGGCCCTGCTCGCGGCCTTCCATGTGCCCGTGACCAAGACCATGCTGGCACGCAGCCCCAACGAGGCGATGATGATCGCCACCCAGCTGGGCTACCCCGCCGCGCTCAAGATCGACTCGCCCGACATCCCGCACAAGTCCGACGTGCAGGGCGTGGCCCTGAACATCCTCAACGCCACCCAGGTGCGCGACACCTACAACGACATGGTCAAGCGCGTGGCCCAACTGCGGCCCGATGCGCGCATCAACGGCGTGACGGTGCAGAACATGTCCGCCCAGCGGCGCGGGCGCGAGCTGTACATCGGCCTCGTCACCGACGAGCTGTTCGGGCCCGTCATCACCTTCGGCGCCGGCGGCACCATGATCGAGCTGATCGGCGACCGCAGCATGGAAATGCCGCCGCTGAACCAATTCCTTGCACGCAGCCTCGTGCAGCGCGCGCGCGTCGCCGCCACGCTGGGCGAGTGGCGCGGCGCCCCGCCCATCGAGATGGCCGCGCTCGAACAGGTGCTGCTGCGCGTCTCAGAGATGGTGTGCGAGCTGCCGCAGCTGCGCGAGATGGACATCAACCCCATCATCCTCGACGACTCCGGGGCGCTGGCGGTGGACGCGCGCATCGTCATTCAGCATGCCCCCGCGCACAGCCAGCACTACGGCCACCTGGCGATCCTGCCCTACCCCGGCCACTTCGAGCAGGAATGGCCCCTGCGCGGTGGCGGGGCCTACACGGTGCGGCCCGTGCGGCCGGACGATGCCTCGATGCTGCAGGCGCTGGTCAAGGGCCTGTCGCCCGAGAGCCGCTACTTCCGCTTCGTCTCGTCCATGCCCGAGTTGCCGGCACGCATGCTGGCGCGCTTCACACTGATCGACTACGACCGCGAGATGGCCCTGGTGGCCGTGCACCGCGAACGCCGGATCGGGGCCGACGGCGAGTTCATCGACACCGAGCGCATCATCGGCGTCTCGCGCTACGTGACCAACCCCGACACCCGCAGCTGCGAGTTCTCGCTGCTGGTGGCCGACGACTTCGCGGGCCAGGGCCTGGGCTCGCGGCTCATGCTCTCGATCATCGAGTTTGCGCGCAACAAGGGCCTGGCACAGATCGAGGGCCTGATCCTCGCCAACAACAGCAGCATGCTCAAGCTGATGCGCAACCTGGGCTTCCAGATCAAGCACTTCGAGGAAGACGCCGACTTCCGCCTGGCGGTGAAGGCGTTGTGACCAACTTGGCCCGTAGGGCAGGATGGCACTGCCAAATCAGCTATACAATTTATAGCAAAAAACAACCAAACCGGTGCGTGGAGCGAGAGAGCGCGAAGACACGAAGCGGCTCAGGGGAAGCCTACTTCAATGCCTGCAGCTTGACAAAGGCCAGTGCCGCCATCACCGCATCGTTGATGGCGTCGTGCGCCTCGTAGCGCGGCAGGTCCAAGTCGCGCAGCAGGGTGTCAAGGCGCAGGTCGATGTCGGCGTTGGCATGCTGCTGGTAGGGCGGCAACTGGCGGAACTTGTGCTCGTAGTACAGCGCCGAGACCTCGATGCAGGTCTGCGGCAGGCCCATGCCCAGCAGCGGGCGCACCACGCGGTTGAGCATGGCCACGTCAAATTCCAGGTAGTAGCCCACCAGCGGACGGCTGCCAATGAAGTGCAGCAGGCGCGCCGCCGATTCGGCGGGCGGCAGGCCGGCGGCCAGGTCTTGCATGCGCAGGCGGTGGATGCGCACGCTGGGCGCCGGCACGGCGCGCTCAGGGCGCACCAGCAGCTCCAGCCGCTCGCTGGTCAGCACACGCTGGCCCCGGATGCGCACGGCGCCGATCGAGACGATCTCGTCACGCCGCCGGTCCAGGCCGGTGGTCTCGCAGTCCAGCGCCACCCATTCCTGGGGCGGCGGCGCATCGAGCACAAAGGCAAAGGCCGGATCGCGCAGGCGGTGCCTCAGCCAGCGCCTGCGGCCGGCGGCCCACCAGTCGGCCGCGCCCGTCACATCGCCTCCAGGCGAAAGCGCGTGCGCAGGGCCTGCCGAAAGCGCTGCACCACGGCCAGCGCATCCTTGAGCAGGTCGCGGTCCAGGCTGTTCAGCTGCGCGCGGTCGATGGTGCCGGAGACGGGGCGCTGCTGGTCCAGCTCGGCCAGGCCCGCCTTGAGCCGCAGCGCCATCAGCACCTGCAGCGCCTCGGCCAGATCCTCGCCCTGCACGGGCGAGAGCGCCCCCTCGGCCACCAGCGCCGCGATGCGCCCGGTGGTGGAGGTAGCGGCCACATGGTGCGCCAGCGCCAGGCTGCGCACGCCGTGCACCAGCGGGAACAGCGCTTCCTTCTTGAGGTTCCACGGCGCATGGCTTTCACCGGGCGAGAGCAGCCGGCTCCACCAGCCCGGCCCGGCCGCAGGCCCGAAGGCGTCGGCGGCGGCCGCAAAGCGGCCCAGCATGCCCTGGTGGTCGGTCGCCAGGGCCGCCAGGGTGCGTTGCACCTGCGCAAGCAGTTCGGCATCGCCGGCCACGGCATGGGCATCCAGGAAGATGGCCAGGTGCATCAGCGATTCACCGTCGGCGCGCCACACCCAGTCCTGCACCTGGTGCGCCCAGTCCTGCGCGCTGCGCCGCCAGGGGGCGTTGCAGACCATGATGCCCCCGGGGCACGGCGGGTAGCCGAAACGGCCCAGCGCCTCGGAAAAGCGCGCACAGACCGCCGCCAGGTCCGCGGGCGGCGCATAGCCATCGCGCAGCACCAGGGCGTTGTCCTGGTCGGTCTTGAGCAACTGCTCGCCGCGCCCCTCGCTGCCCATCACGAACAGGCAGCTGTTGTCCACCAGCTCCGGCGGCGCAATCAATTGCCAGGCGCGCTCGAACAGGCGCGCGTTGAGCTGCTGCACCAGGTGCGCCACCAGCCCCACGCGCGTTCCGCTGCGAAACAGCACGGCGATCACGCGATCGATCTGGGCCGCAGCCTCGGCCAGCGCGTCGATGTGCATGGCCTTGCCGATCTGCAGCGCCACCAGGTGCGAGGGGTTGGAGACATGGCTGAGCAGGTCCAGGGACTCCAGCATGCCCAGGGTGCGGCCGTCCTGCACCACCACCAGGCGGTGCACGCGGTGGCGCAGCATGAGGGCCATCGCATCGCCCACCGCATCGGCCGCGCGCACCTCGATGACCGGAAAGCGCGCCCACTCACCCACCGGCATCGCGGCCAGCGGCCGCCCGTCGAGGATGGCGCGCTCCAGCAGCGTGCGCGTGAAGATGCCACGGCGCGGCGGCTGGCTGGCCCGGTCCTCGACCAGCACGCTGGCCGTGTGCTCTGCATGCATCCGCCGCACGGCGCTGAGCACATCCAGGTCGGCCGGCACGCTGAGCGCCGGGCGCAGGAAGGCCTCGCCCACCCGCGACAGGCTCAGCGACGGCAGGTCGCGCGGGCGCTCGCGTTCGGACAGCACACTGAGCTTGTGCCCCAGGTCGGCAAACAGCAGCGCACCAAACGTGGCATTGCGCGCAATCAGCTCCATCACCGCCGCGCGCGCCAGCTCGTAGGCAATGACCTCCTCGGCCGCCACGAAGCGGCTGCTGGCGCGCCCGGCCACCAGGCTGCGGCCGTCGAAGCAATCCTCCGGGCCGTAGGTGGCCACCACGTCGCCCTGGTCGATCTGCTGCACATGGCCCTTGGCGATCACAAACAGGTGCGTGGGCGTGTCGCCAGGCTCCAGCAGCGCCTGGCCCCGGGGGTAGTAGCCGATGTCCACGCTGGCGCGCACCAGGCGCTGCTCGTCGGGGTCAAGGCAGTCGAAGGGGGAATGCGCAAAGGAAAAGGCGTTGGGCATGCCGCCATTGCAGCACCGCGCCCTTGCTGGCCGCTTGCAGGCGGGGCGGGCGCCGCGCGCACCGCTTGCGCCGGATCAAGCCTTGGCGGTGGCGGGCGGCAGGCCCGAGGGCGTGGCCGGCGCGGCGTCCCAATCCGGTCCGTCAAACCAGGCGTCGCCTTCCAGGTAGGCGCGCAGCATGGGCAAGCCGTCCAGGCCCCAGAAGAGCCTGCCCTCCACCCCAAAAGCCGGCACCCCGAACACCCCCGCTGCCTGCGCGGCCTCGGTGTTGGCGCGCAGCAAAGCCTTGGGGCGCTCGCTCGCCGCATCCTGCCCCGGCCGAATCTGGTCCGACAGCTCGGCGGCCAGCGCGGCCAGGCGCCCGGCGTCCAGTGCGTCGTGCCCGCCCTGCCACACATGGCGCAGCAGCGTGCCCGCCACAAAGCGGTTGATGCAGCCGTCGTCGCTGCAGGCCAGAGCCTGGCGCAGCAGCGGCAGCGGGTTGAACGGGTGGCGCGCCGGCATGTGCAGCGGCGTGCCCTGCGCATGGCCCAGCCAAGTCACGTGGCGGTAGGTCCAGTCGCGCTTGGGCGCAATGCCCGCCGGGCCGGGGTTGCCATGCTGCTGCAGCAGCGCGCCCAGCAGCACGGGCCGGTAGGCCACGCTGTAGCTCAGGCCCTCCAGCACCTCGGGCAGGCGCTCGAAAGCGAGCCAGGCATAGGGCGAGACAAAGTCCAGGTAGAACGTGATGTGCTTCATTTCAGCTCTCCATGTCATTGCACGGCGACCCACCGTGCATAAAACGGGCGCGGCCCGGGCGAGGGCAGCCGCGCAGCCGCTCAGGGGGGCGTCCCGGGGCTGATGCCCGCGCGGTCCAGCAGCTGCGCCCAGATGCCCCTGCGCAGGGGGCCATCCGCACGCGACCAGAGGCGGATCTCGTCCAGCGTGCGAAAGCAGCCTTCGCAGTGGCTGCGGTCGGGCGACATGCGGCACACCGAGATGCAGGGCGAGGGCACCGGCTCGGCATTCTCTTGGTCAAAATGGCCTTCTGCGCTCAACTGGCATGCGCGAGAAGCTAGCAAATCTATAGCATTCATGCCACCACCGGCGCCTGAACCACATCCACCACCGGGGCGCCCGTCAGGCGCTGCAGGTCGCTGGGGTGCAGCGCAAAAACGCCATGCGGATGCCCCGCCGCCGCCCACACCACCTCAAAGCGCAGCAGGTCCTGGTCGATCAGCGTGACGGGCGGCGTGGCATGGGCCACGGGCGAGACGCCGCCAATCGAGAAGCCCGTGCGGCTCTTCACGAAGTCGGCATCGGCCCGGCCGATCTTGCCGCCCACATGGGCCTCCACCTTCTTCTCGTCCACACGCCGGTCGCCCGAGGTGACCACCAGCACGGCCACGTCGTCGCTCTTGCGGCGGAAGATGATGCTCTTGGCAATCTGCCCCACGGCAATGCCCAGCGCATCGGCCGCCTGCTGCGCGGTGCGCGCGGCGTCGTCCAGCATCTGCGGGCGGTGGGGGTGGCCCAGGGATTCCAGCGCCGCCGCCACGCGCTGCACGCCCTCGGGCAGGGATTTCAGTTCAGCTCCACACATCGTTTCTCACTCCGGAATCAAAATCGTCTGGGCTATTTTGATCGCACAGGCGCGACCCCAGCCCGTGCACCCGTGGAACTGGCTCCGCCAGGCCACCGGGTGCGTCCCCCTCCCGCGCAGCGAGAGAGGGGTGAAGACGCGCAGCGTCTCAGGGGGTGCTTCATCCTCATCCCGCACGTTTGGTCAACAACGCGTTGGCGGCGCGGGAGTTGGGCTTGCGGCCCAGAAAGTCGCTGATGTAGGCACCCGCGTCAATCAACTTGTCGAGGTCAATGCCCGTCTCTATGCCCATGCCCTGCAGCAGGTAGACCACGTCCTCGGTCGCCACGTTGCCCGTGGCGCCCTTGGCATAGGGGCAGCCCCCCAGCCCGGCCACGGACGACTGGTAGTTCCACACGCCCAGCTCCAGCGCCGCCAGCGTGTTCGACAGCGCCTGGCCGTAGGTGTCGTGGAAGTGGCCCGACACATCGTCGATGCCAAAGTGCTGCAGCGTGGCCTCGATGGCGCGCTGCACCTTGCGCGGCGTGCCCACGCCAATGGTGTCGGCCACATCCACACGCTGCACACCAATGCCCTTGAGCAGGCCCGCCAGATAGGCCACGCGCTCGGGAGCGATTTCGCCTTCATACGGGCAGCCCACCGTGCAGCTCATGGCGCCGCGCACGCGGATGCCCGCCGCCAGCGCCGCCTGCACCACGGGCGCAAAGCGCTCGATGCTCTCGGCAATGCTGCAGTTGATGTTGCGCTGGCTGAAGGCCTCGCTGGCCGAGCCGAACACCACGATCTCGTTCGGCTGGTCGATCACGGCCGCCTCAAAGCCCTTGAGGTTGGGCGTGAGCACCGAATACGCCACGCCCGGCTGGCGCGCGAGGCCGTCCATCACCTCGTGGTTGTCGGCCATCTGCGGCACCCACTTGGGCGACACGTAGCTGGTGACCTCGATCTCCTGCAAACCGGCCGCCTGCAGGCGGTGCACCAGCTCGATCTTGACGGCGGCGGGCACGGGCGTCTTTTCGTTCTGCAGGCCGTCGCGCGGGCCTACGTCGATGAGCCGCACACGGGAGGGGATGGAGGAGGTCATGGTCTGTCCTGAAAGTACGAAGGCACGCCGGCTCAATAACCGCGCGCCGGGTTGACGATGCCCTCCACGGCATCGCCCCGCTGCAGCGCGGCGATCTTGCGCGCAATCTGGGCAATGCTCTCGTCGCGCAGCGTGCGCGCCGAAGTGTGGGGGGTGAGGGTGATGCGCGGCTGGGTCCAGAACGCATGGCCCGCAGGCAGCGGCTCGGTGCGGAACACATCGAGCGTGGCGCCCGCCACCTGGCCGCTGGCGATGGCGGCCAGCAGGTCTTCGTCCACCAGGTGCGCGCCCCGCGCCACGTTGATCACGTAGGCGCCGGGTTGCAGGCGGGCCAGCGTGTCTTTGCAGATCACGTCGGCCGTGTCGGGCGTGAGCGGCAGCAGATTGACCAGCACGCGGCTCGCAGCCAGGAAATCATTGAATTGGTCTGCACCGGTGAAGGCCCGCACCCCCTCAATGGCCTTGGGGCTGCGGCTCCAGCCGTTGATGGGAAAGTCGAACTGCGCGAGCGCCTTGGCCACCCGTTCGCCCAGCACGCCCAGGCCCATCACGCCGATGGGGAAGTCGCTGCGCTGGCGCGGCTTGCGGTAACCCCAGCGGCCCGCCGCCATGTCGGCCTCGTAGCCATCGAACTCGCGGAAGTGGCGGATGACCGCGTGGCACACGTACTCGGCCATCTGAACGGCCATGCCCGCGTCATCCAGCCGCACCACCAGCGCGCCCGGTGGCAGGCGCAGCTTGAGCAAGGCGTCCACGCCCGCACCGATGTTGAACAGGGCTTTGAGGCCCGGCTGCTCGTCCATGAACTGTTGGGGCGGCGCCCAGACCACAGCGCATTCGGCCTGCGGCGCGCCGGGTTGCCACACGGAAATATCAGCGCCGGGCAACGCGGCGGCCAGGCCCTGCAGCCAGGGCTCGGCCTTGGTGTCGGTACAGCAAAAGGTGATTTTCATGGCGGCTTAGGGATCCTCTGCACGAATCGAGCGGTAAGTGGGCGCTGCGGATCGGGATGGGCTGCTAGGCGCAAAACGCAGCAATAGCCATCGCTATTGCGAGTATTTGCAACGACGCAGACCGCCAGAGACCGCAGATGCACGCGGCGCGATGATTCGTGCAGCGGGTACCTAGGGTAACGGCATTGCACCCCGCGCGCTGTCACGCGCGGGGTGCCCCCGCCAGGCTCATGCCTTCTCGGCGGTCACCAGCTTGAGCAGCTCGGCCCCCTCGCTCACCTGGTCGCCGGGCGCGTACAGCAGCTCCTGCACCACGCCGTCGGCCGGCGCGGCGATGGTGTGCTCCATCTTCATCGCTTCCATCACCGCCAGCGGTTGGCCCTTGGTGACGGTGTCGCCCGCCTTCACCGCAAACGACACCACCTTGCCGGGCATCGGGGCCGTGAGGCGGCCCCCTTCGGCTGCGGATTCGCCCGAGTGGGCCAGCAGGTCGATGGCGGTGATCTGCGTGGCGCCGCGCGGCGTGAACACATGGTCCACCTCGCCCTGCGCATACACGGCGGCACGGGTGCGCTGGCCGGCAAACTGCAGTTCGATGCCATTGGCCTGCGGCATGAACACCAGCGGGCCCGCCACGGCCGTATCGCCTTCGCCCACCGCCAGATGCAGGCTGCCGCCGCGCTCGTAGGTCAGCCAGGCCTTGGCATGTTCGCCGCCAAACTCAAATTCAAAGCGGCGGCGCGTGAGCGCATGCGAATGGAAGCCATCGCGGCGGCTGAAGGGGTCCACGCCTTCGCTGGCGCGCTCGTGCAGCAAGGCCTGGGCCACAGCGGCCGCAGCGGCCAGCGGCAGGCCCACGGGTTCCTGGTGGAACAGCACGGCCTGCTCGCGCGGGATCAGCGCGGTGTCGAGCTGGGCACTGGCGAACGCACCGGTGCGCGCCACGCGGCGCAAAAACTGCACGTTGGTTGCCAGCCCCACGATGTGGGTCTGCGCCAGCGCCTCATCCAGCCGCGCAAGCGCCTGCGCGCGCGTGTCGCCGTGCACGATGAGCTTGGCCACCATGGAGTCGTAAAACGGGCTGATCGCATCGCCCTGGCGCACGCCGGAATCGACGCGCACCGCGCCCCGTTCAAACGTCACGCAATCGGGCAGTGCATAGACGTTGAGGGCGCCCGTGGCGGGCAGGAAGTTGTTGTCGGGGTTCTCGGCGCAGATGCGCGCTTCGATGGCGTGGCCCGTGATGCGCAGATCGGCCTGCTTGACAGGCAGCGGCTCGCCCGACGCCACGCGCAGCTGCCACTCCACCAGGTCCAGGCCGGTGATAGCCTCGGTCACGGGGTGCTCCACCTGCAGACGGGTGTTCATCTCCATGAAGTAGAACTTCATCTGGTCGGGCCGCTCGTAGCCGCCCGGCTGCTCCACGATGAACTCCACCGTGCCCGCACCCACGTAGTTCACGGCCTTGGCCGCCGCCACGGCGGCCTCGCCCATCTGCTGGCGCAGCTGCGGCGTCATGCCCGGCGCAGGCGCTTCCTCCAGCACCTTCTGGTGGCGGCGCTGCACCGAGCAGTCGCGTTCGAACAGGTACACCACGTCCCCGTGCGTGTCGCCAAACACCTGGATCTCGATGTGGCGGGGGCGCTGCACGTACTTCTCCACCAGCACCGCATCGTCGCCAAAGCTGTTGATGGCCTCGCGCTTGCAGGACGCCAGCGCGGCAGCGAAGTCCTCGCTCTTGTCCACCGCGCGCATGCCCTTGCCGCCGCCGCCCGCGCTGGCCTTGATGAGCACGGGGTAGCCGATGCGGTCGGCCTCGCGCTGCAGCAGGGCCGGGTCCTGGTCGCTGCCGTGGTAGCCCGGCACCAGGGGCACGCCGGCCTTTTCCATGAGCTGCTTGGACTCGGCCTTGAGCCCCATGTCCTTGATGGCCGAGGCGGGCGGGCCGATGAACACCAGGCCCGCCGCCGCGCAGGCGTGGGCAAAGTCCTCGTTCTCGCTCAGAAAGCCGTAGCCCGGGTGGATGGCCTGCGCGCCCGTGGCCTTGGCGGCCTCGATGATGCGCTCCCAGCGCAGGTAGCTGTCCTTGGGCGCGCTGCCGCCGATGTGCACGGCCTCGTCGCACACGGCCACGTGTTTGGCATTGGCATCGGCGTCGGAGTACACGGCGACGGTTTTCACGCCCAGGCGCTGGGCCGTGGCGGCGACTCGGCAAGCGATCTCGCCTCGGTTTGCAATGAGTATCTTGTTAAACATTTTTAAGCCACCTTGGCAGAACCAGAAAAGAAAGAGGAAAGGCGCCGCACCACAGCGCGCAAAAACTTGAAAAGCACCACCAGAAGCAGCACCGACACGGCCACCATCACGACCAGCGCGATGCCGAACGCCACCGGGTGCTGCGTGGCCAACCACACCACGGCCACCACCAGGCCGTCCTCAAAGAACGACAGGCCCCAGTTAGAAAACGGCTCGGGCGACGTATTCACAGCAGCCCGCGTGGTCATCTTGGTGGCCAGCGCGGTGGCTGACAGCGAACCGCCCAGCAGCCCCGCCACCACGGCCATGGTGGCGTTGTCGGCACCAAACACGCCATACGCCAAGGCCGCGCCCGCAGGCACGCGGATGAAGGCGTGGATGGCATCCCAGGCGCTGTCCACCCAGGGCACCTTGTCGGCAAAAAACTCCACCATCAGCATGAAGCCGCTGACCATCAGAACCAGCGGGTGCTGCAGCATGGCCAGGCCGGGCGGGAGGGGCATCCAGCCCAGCACGCCCATCATGCCGACCAGGAACACCACGGCATACAGCCGGAACCCGCTGGCCCAGCCCAGTGCGGCGGCCAGGGCCAGCAGGCTGGGCATGTCGAGCTGCGCCGTGGCCCGTGCCGCCCCCTGGGCCACCTCGCGCGCGGTGCCCGCATCGACATGCAGCCCCAGGGTGTGGAGCCACTGCACGAGGGAGAGCCAGAGCTGGTCCACGGAGGAGGCCCTCAGCCCAGCAGCCAGTTCGGCTTGCGCTTGTTCAAGAAGGACTGCACGCCCTCCTTGCCCTCGTCGCTGGCGCGGATGTCGGCAATGCCTTCCACCGTGGCGGCGATCAGGCCCGCGTTGATCTCGCGCTCGGCCACGTCGAGCACCAGCTTCTTGCAGGCGCGCACGGCGTTGGGGCTGGCGCTGGTCAGGGCCTTGAGCAGTTCATCGACCTTGGCGTCGAGCTGGTCGGCCGCCACCACCTCGTGCACGAAGCCCGTGCGCAGTGCCTCGGCCGCGCCGAAGCGCTCGGCCGTGAGGAAGTAGCGGTGCGCGGCGCGCGCGCCCATGGCGCGGATCACGTAGGGGCTGATGGTGGCGGGGATGAGGCCGAGCTTCACTTCGCTGAGGCAAAAGCCTGCGGTGTCCACCGCCACGGCCATGTCGCAGGCCGCCACCAGGCCCATGCCGCCGGCGTACACATCGCCCTGCACCCGCGCAATCGTGGGCTTGGGGCACTCGTAGATCACACGCAGCATTTCGGCCAGCTTGCCCGCATCGGCCAGGTTTTCGGCGCGCGTGTAGTCGGCCATGCGGCGCATCCAGTTGAGGTTGGCGCCCGCGCAGAACGCGGGGCCCTGTGCAGCCAGCACCACGGCGCGCACATCGGTACGCGCGCCCACCTCGGCGAAGGCGGCAGTCAGCTCGGCGATGACTTCATCGCTGAAGGCGTTGCGGATCTCGGGCTGCGTGAGCGTGATGCGCGCCACGGCGCCTTCGTAAGTGATCTGCAGGTTCTTGCTGCTGGGGGATGGGGTCGTGCTCATGGTGTGGCCTGGGCCTGTGGGGCCTGGAGGAAGTAGACAAGGTCGAGTTCGGGGCTGGCGTGCCCCAGCGCTGTCAGCACGGCAGTGATCTGCCCCCGGTGGTGCGTGCCGTGGTTGAACACATGGGCCAGCGTGGCGGCAAAGGGCAGCGAGGCCGGGGTGCCGCGCATGGTGGTGTAGTCGAGCGTGCCGTCCCAGCGGTCTTCCGCAAAGGCGGCGATCAGCGGCGCCCAGCGCGCTGCGCCCTCGCGCAGGCGGGCATCCAGTCGGGCCCGGTCAGGCTCCACCTCGGCGTCCAGCGCCACGCGGGGCGAGGCGCCTTCGGCAAAGCGCACAAACCACAGCAGGTGCTCGCCCACCAGCAGGTGGTTCAGCGTGCCGTGGATGCTGTGGAAGAACAGGCCCGTGTCGCGGCGGTAGTCTGCATCGGGCACCGCCTGCACGGCCCCCAGCAGGCGGTCCGTGGCCCACGCGTTGTAGCGCGCGAGCAGGTCGAAGTGCGCGGCCCAGCCCCTGTTCATGGTGGTGCTCATGGCGCAGTGCGGGCGGCCAGCACCCGGCTCCAGAAAGCATCGAGCACGGCCAATGACTTGGTGCGCGCTTCAGGGTTGCCGCCCTGGTGCACGCCCTCTCGGGAGGTGCCGTTGGGCACGTCGGCGCGCAGGCGCACCGGGGCCGTGCCGTCAAAGCCGTGGTAGCTGTCTTCGTACACCTGCACGGTGATGTCGCTGCCACCGCCACGCGCCTGCAGGCTGCGCGCAAAGTCCACGCAGGGCTGGGCGGGGGTCCAGTCGTCCAGGGACCCCAGCAGCATGACCAGCGGGGCGGCCTCCAGCACGGCCTGGCGCTTGGCCAGCGGGCCGCAGCCGGGGTAGAACACGGCCGCACCGGCGATGGCGGGCTCGCCCGGCTCGGGGTGGGTGCGGCGCTGCTCCAACAGGTTCAAGGTGGTGGTCGCACCGTTGGACCAGCCGAGCACGCCGATGCGCCGGACATCAACCTGCGGCTGGGCCGCCAGCCAGGCCAGGGCGGCACGCGCATCCTGCACGCGTTGGGCCACGTCCACGCTGCGCTCGCGGTAGCGGGTCTGGCAGATTTCGCGCAGGCCGCGCGAGCCGAAGCTGTCGGGCATGAGCACCGCGTAGCCTGCGGCATGCAGGCGCTCGGCCGTCTCGCGGTAGCGTTCGGCCAGGCCGCCGCCCTTGGCGTACAGCCCGCCGCAGCCGTGCAGCGCGAGCACCGCCGGGCGGCGCTCCGCGCCCTCGGCCGGCAGCCAATGCGCGCGCAGCACCACGCCGGAGGGCAGCGGCGGCAGGTCCACGCGCTGCAGTGCAGGCGCGGCCACGGCGCATGCCGTGGCAAGGCCCAGAGCGGCAGCGGGCAGGATGCGACGAAGAACGGTGGCGAGCATGGCGGTGCGATCGTGCTGGAAGGGCCTACATCCGGAACAGGCCGAACTTGGTGTCTTCAATCGGTGCGTTGCGCGTGGCGGCCAGGCCCAGCGCGAGCACGCGGCGGGTGTCGGCCGGGTCGATCACGCCGTCGTCCCATAGGCGCGCGGTGGCGTAGTAGGGGTGGCCCTGGTCTTCGTACTGGCGGCGGATGGGGGCCTTGAAGGCTTCTTCCTCCTCGGCACTCCACTGCCCGCCCTTGGCCTCGATGCCGTCGCGCTTGACGGTGGCCAGCACGCCAGCCGCCTGCTCGCCGCCCATCACGCTGATGCGCGCGTTGGGCCACATCCACAGGAAGCGCGGGCTGTAGGCACGGCCGCACATGCCGTAGTTGCCGGCGCCAAAGCTGCCGCCGATGATGATGGTGAACTTCGGAACACTCGCCGTGGCCACGGCCGTGACCATCTTGGCGCCGTTGCGCGCGATGCCTTCGTTCTCGTACTTGCGGCCGACCATGAAGCCGGTGATGTTCTGCAGGAACACCAGCGGAATCTTGCGCTGGCAGCACAGCTCGATGAAGTGCGCGCCCTTCAGGGCCGACTCGCTGAACAGGATGCCGTTGTTGGCGATGATGCCGACCATCATGCCCTCGATGCGCGCAAAGCCCGTGACCAGCGTGGTGCCGTAGCGCGCCTTGAACTCGTCGAACTCGCTGCCGTCCACGATGCGCGCAATGATTTCGCGCACATCAAAGGGCTTGCGCGTGTCCACAGGGATCACGCCATACAGCTCTTCCGCTGCAAATTTAGGAGCTTCCGGCGCTTGATCAGCGGGCGCCAGGGCCTTATTTTTATTTAAATTGCGCACCGCATTGCGTGCCAGCTGCAGCGCGTGCATGTCGTTCTGCGCCAGGTGGTCGGCCACACCCGACAGGCGCGTGTGCACGTCGCCGCCGCCCAGGTCCTCGGCCGTCACCACCTCGCCCGTGGCGGCTTTCACCAGCGGCGGGCCACCCAGGAAGATGGTGCCCTGGTTCTTGACGATGATGGACTCGTCGCTCATCGCCGGCACGTAGGCGCCGCCCGCCGTGCAGCTGCCCATGACCACGGCGATCTGCGCAATGCCCATCGCGCTCATGTTGGCCTGGTTGAAGAAGATGCGGCCGAAGTGGTCGCGGTCGGGGAAAACCTCGTCCTGATTGGGCAGGTTGGCGCCGCCCGAGTCCACCAGGTAGATGCAGGGCAGGTGGTTCTGCTGCGCCACCTCCTGCGCACGCAGGTGCTTCTTGACGGTGAGCGGGTAGTAGGTGCCGCCCTTCACCGTGGCGTCGTTGCACACCACCATGCAGTCCACGCCGCTCACGCGGCCGATGCCGGCGATGAGGCCCGAACAGGGCGCATCGTTGTGGTACATGTTGAGCGCGGCCAGCGGCGCCAGCTCCAGAAAGGGCGTGCCGGGGTCCAGCAGCATCTGCACGCGCTCGCGCGGCAGCAGCTTGCCGCGTGCGGTGTGCTTGGCGCGGGCGGCCTCGCCGCCGCCCAGGGCGACCTTGTCGAGCTGGGCGCGCAGGTCTTCCACCAGCGTGCGCATGGCGGCTGCGTTGGCCAGGAAGTCCGCCGAGCGGGCGTTGAGTTGGGTGTCGAGAATGGTCATACGGTGTTGCTCTTTCAAGCGGTTTTCTGTTCTTCCAGACCCAGCAGATCCTTCATCTCGTCGCGGATCTTGAACTTCTGGATCTTGCCCGTCACCGTCATCGGAAAGCTGGTGACGAAGCGGATGTAGCGCGGCACCTTGTAATGCGCGATCTGGCCCTTGCAGAAGGCACGAATGTCGTCCTCGGTGGGTGTCGTGCCGGGCTTGGCGATGATCCAGGCGCACAGCTCCTCGCCGTACTTGGCATCGGGCACACCCACCACCTGCACGTCCTGCACCTGGGGGTGGCGGTACAAAAATTCTTCGATCTCGCGCGGGTAGATGTTCTCGCCGCCCCGGATCACCATGTCCTTGATGCGGCCGACGATGTTCACGTAGCCCTCGGCGTCCAAGGTGGCCAGGTCGCCGGTGTGCATCCAGCCGCCTTCGTCGATGGCTTCGCGGGTCTTGGTTTCGTCGCCCCAATAGCCGTGCATCACCGAATAGCCCCGGGTGCAGAACTCGCCGCGCTGGCCGATGGGCACCACGGCGCCGCTGTCGGGGTCCACGATCTTCACCTCCAGGTGCGGCTGCACCTGGCCCACGGTGGAGACGCGCTTTTCGAGCGGCGTATCGGTGCTGCTCTGGCAGCTCACGGGGCTGGTCTCGGTCATGCCGTAGGCGATGGTGATTTCGCGCAGGTTCATCTGCTCCACCACGCGCTTCATCACCTCGGTGGGACAAGGTGAGCCGGCCATGATGCCGGTGCGCAGGGTGGACAGGTCAAACTCGGCAAAACGCGGATGGTCCAGCTCGGCGATGAACATGGTGGGCACGCCGTGCAGGCCGGTGCATTTTTCATCCTGCACCGTCTGCAGCACCGTGAGCGGGTCGAACCCGTCATTGGGGTAGACGATGGCCGCGCCGTGCGTGAAGCACGCCAGGTTGCCCAACACCATGCCAAAGCAGTGGTACAGCGGCACGGGGATGCACAGGCGGTCTGCGGGCGTGAGCTTCATGCATTCGCCGATGAAGAAGCCGTTGTTCAGGATGTTGCGGTGCGTGAGCGTGGCGCCCTTGGGGAAGCCCGTGGTGCCGCTGGTGAACTGGATGTTGATGGGGTCGGTGGCCTTGAGCGTGGCAGCCACCTCGGCCAGGCGCGGGTCGGTCGCGTTGCCGCGCGCGATCAGGTCCGTGAAGCGCAGCAGCCCGGGCTCGTCGGCGCCCTGCCCCGCTTCGTCGATCCACACCACCGTGGCCAGCTGCGGCAACCTGGCCGCCTGCAGGGCACCAGGGGTGCCTGCGGCCCACTCGGGCGCCAGCTCGCGCAGCATGCCCAGGTAGTCGCTGGTCTTGAAGCGCGCCATGCTCACCAGGAGTTTGCAGCCCACCTTGTTGAGCGCGTATTCCACCTCGGCCGTGCGGTAGGCCGGGTTGATGTTGACCAGCACCAGGCCCACCTGCGCGGTGGCCAGTTGCATCAGCACCCATTCGGCGTTGTTGTGCGACCAGATGCCTACGCGGTCGCCGGGCGTGAGCCCCATCCCCAGCAGCGCACTGGCCAGGCGCTGCGCCTCGGCCTGCAGCTGCGCATAGGTGTAGCGGCGGCCCTGGTGCACACTCACCAGCGCCTCGCGATCAGGCTGGCGGGCCACCATGTCGGCAAAGAAGGCGCCGATGGTCTGCTCGATCAGGGGAACATCGGTGGCGCCACGGGCGTAGCTGCCTGCCAATGGTGCGGGATTTGCGGTGGCTGCACTCATCATTCGTTTTGTCTCCTGGGTCACCCGGCCCTGCACGCCCACATGCGACGCAGGCTGCGATCCGTAAGCATAGAAGCCTGCCTCCCCGATGGGTTGCCACAATGGTTGCAAATCGTGCCACGCCTGGGGCACACTGGGCAGCGTGAAATCCCTTGCCCCCCCTTCCGAATCGCCCTGGCAGGCGCCCTCGGCCACGCAAGCCCCCGCCGCCACCCCCATGGCCTTCGTGCGCGCCATTGCACTGGCGTACCAACGCCGGGGCATGGCCCCCGAACGCGCGCTGGCCCAGGCACAAATCGCGCCGCAGCTGCTGCAGGACGAGCAGGCCCGCATCACCGCCTGGCAGATGGAGCAGGTCTCGGACGCGGCCATGCAGGAGCTGGACGACGAGGCGCTGGGCTGGTTCAGCCGCCGCCTGCCCTGGGGCAGCTACGGCATGCTGGCGCGGGCGTCCATCAGCTCGCCCACGCTGCGGGTGGCGTTGGCGCGCTGGTGCCGGCACCATGGGCTGCTGACCGACGACATCGCGCTGCAGCTGAGCACCGAGGGGGACACCGCCACCCTGCGCATCACCGAGGCGCGCGACCTGGGCGCGCTGCGCGAGTTCTGCTTGGTGTCGGTGCTGCGCAATGCCCACGGCCTGGCCTGCTGGATGGTGGACTCGCGCATCCCCCTCATCGCGGCGGAGTTTGCGTTTGACCCGCCGCCGCATGCCGATGCCTACGCCGTGCTGTTCCGGGGCCCCGTCACTTTCCACGCGCCACGTACCGC
The DNA here is from genome assembly GCF_003852545.1 of Acidovorax sp. FJL06. Lineage (GTDB taxonomy): Bacteria > Pseudomonadota > Gammaproteobacteria > Burkholderiales > Burkholderiaceae_C > Acidovorax. The sequence goes on along the minus strand of NZ_QAJR01000033.1, from coordinate 18,090 downwards.
CATCCACTTTGACGCCCGCTACCTGCAACTGCCCCTGCGCCGCGACGAACAGGCCTTGCGTCAGATGCTGCAGCACGCCCTGCCCCTGACGGTGCTGCACTACCGCCGCGACCGCCTGCTGGTGCAGCGCGTGCGCCAGCTGCTGGCCGCGCCCCTGCCGGGGCAGCCCGCCCACGCCCTGCCTCAGCACAGCGCCGAATCACTGGCCGCGCTGTTGCACGTGTCGCCACGCACGCTGCACCGGCAGTTGAAGGAAGAAGGCGCCACGCTGCAGGGCCTGAAGGATGACGTGCGCCGCACCCGCGCGGTGGAGCTGCTGCACCGCACGCAGCGGCCCATCAAGCAGGTGGCGGAGGCGGCGGGGTTTGAGAACGAGAAGAGCTTTATCCGGGCGTTCCGGGGGTGGACGGGGCAGTCGCCGGGGGAGTTTCGGAGGGTGGTGAGGGTGTAGAACATCAGAAAGGCGTCTTCATTGGCCTAACTCCAATGTGCAAAACCTTGGTGCAATCAAGTCCACACAAAAACCCAAGTTGGAGAGTAGATGGCAAATCAATGGGGCATCCCCAAAGAGATCGAAGAGGCTGTTCTAAAGCGGGACCATCGCTGCGTTTACTGCGGCTCTGAGTTTGGCCTTGAGAGAGCAAAAATGCGCTCTTGGGAGCACATCATCAATGACATCAGCATTGCCACAATTGAGAACATTGCGCTGTGCTGCATAGGCTGCAACGCATCAAAGGGAGGAAAGCTGCTCAACGAATGGCTTGATTCGCCCAGAGCAAAGCTGAGAGGAGTTGCCGAGAATACGTTGGCTCCGGTCGCCCTCACAGCGCGGGACCGCGCGAAACAGATACCGGACTGTGAAACGCCCGCAACTGGAAGCAGTTTTGGGGATGAGATAAAAAGCGCAACCAGCGTTCTTTCAAGCCAACCCACACCCATGCTCCACCTCCACCACTGCGTCAGCGCCCGCTCCTTCCGCCCCCTGTGGATGCTCGAAGAGCTGCAACTCCCCTACCAGCTCCACATGCTCCCCTTCCCGCCGCGCGCCAAGGCGCGGTGGTTTCTGGACGAGAACCCGCTGGGCACGGTGCCGCTGCTGGTACAGGGCGATGTGCGGATGACCGAGTCGGCGGCGATGTGCCAGTACCTCGCCGCCACGCACCCCGATGCGGGGCTGGACGTGGCGCCCACGCACCCGGCATTTGGCGCCTACCTGAACTGGCTGCACATGAGCGATGCCACGCTGACTTTTCCACAAACGCTGGTGCTGCGCTATGGCCGGTTTGAGCCTGCAGAGCGCAAGCAGCCGCAGGTGGTGGAGGACTACAGCCGCTGGTTTCTGGCCCGGCTGCGCGCCGTAGAAGCGGCGTTGACCCACAGCGGCAGCGAGCACCTGTGCGCGGGCCGCTTCACGGCGGCCGATGTGGCGGTGGGGTATGCGCTGCTGCTGGGGCAGCACCTGGGGCTGGCGCCGCAGTTTGGGCCCGCTACGCAGGCGTATTGGCAGCGGCTGCAGCAGCGACCTGCCTATCAGCGCGCGATGGAGGTGCAGATGCGGGCGGCAGAGGTGCAAGGCGTTCCGACAACCCCGGCGCCGGATACGCGGCCCTGACAGACCTCAAGCGCCCCTGAGCGCGCGCCCTCACTCCTTGGCCTGCAGCCCCGCAGGCAGTGCAAGCGGTGCATTGGGCACATGCGGCGCCGGGCGCAGCAGCGATTGCACCAGCGCCCGGAACTCGGGCGAGTGCCGCAGCACGCTGCCACCGGCCTCGATGAGGTCCGTGACCTCGTCGGAGGTGATCGACAACGCCGTGGGCACCTGCAGCAGGCGGCGGCGGGCGATGTCGTCGGGCGCGTCGCGCAGGTTGACGGGGATGACGTGGATCTCGGCATCGGGCGCAAACACATCGGTGCTGCCGGTAGAGCCCGCAGCCAGGGACTGCTGCCACTGCCGCGTGATGTCGCGCAGAAACTCCTGCGTCTCGCGCGTGGCGCGCGCGCCGGTGCCAAACAGCAGGGCATCCACCACCTGCACCATGTTGGGCACCTTGTCGCTCTGGTTGATGTCCACCGAGGGGTCGCGCTCCGCATTGACGGTGATCAGCACCAGCTTGCGGATGGTGCCGGGCGGGATGCCGACTTCGCTGAAGGTCTGGCGCAGGCCACCACCCGCGAGGGCCCGGTCGAGCAGGCGCTGCACGCCCAGGTTGTCGGCCAGGCCGCCATCAACCAAATGGATGTAGGGCTTGCGCTGCGCATCGGCGTAGCTCAGTTCGTGCGCGCGGTACAGCCGGGCCCGGTAGTCGCCTGCGCCGGCTTGCGCGCGACCGGCCAGGGTGGCCAGGGAGGACTGCCGCGCGGGACACTGGTCGGCGTAGTTCTTGAGCGTCATGGGGCTGAGCAGCAGCGGCACGGCCGATGACGAGGCCACGGCAAACGACAGCGGCACCTTGCGCAGGTCCGAGCAGATGAGCGCAAACTGCTCCCAGGTGAACTCGAAGCCCGTGCCCAGCGACATGTCGGTGGCGGTGATGAACAGCTGCGGGTGGCGCGGGCGGCGCTCCACGTCGCCAAAGGTGAGGCCGCCATACAGCGCGTCGAGCCGCCGCGCGAGCAGGTGGGTGCGCCCCAGCCAGGGCGAGGTCAGGTCGATCAGGTTGCCGGGCCGCAGCGCCTGCGTGATGAGGCTGTTCTGGAAGTTCTGGCGCAGAAAGTCCTGCTCGAAGCGAGGCAGCCCCTCGATGCCATGGGCCGCGAAATAGGCCGCCACGATGCTGCCGCCCGACACGCCACTGACCACATCGGTCGCATCCAGCAAGGTGGTGTCGCGGCCGTTCCAGGCGAACCGCGTGGCCTGCATCTCGGTCAGCACGCCAAAGCCAAACGCGGCGGCACGCGCCCCGCCACCCGACAGCGTGACCGCCACGAGGATGGTCGGATCGCGCTCGGACTGGCGCACTGGCACGCCCTGGTCCTCTGGCGGCAGGGGTTCGTTGACCCAGGGCTTCACCGACGAACAGCCGGCCAGCGCCGCCACGGCGCCCAGCACCACCGCCCCCCGCGCCACCCACCGCGCAATGTGTCGCATCGCCATCCCTCCGTCGGCCGGAATCAGCAGCCCAGCAGGCCTGGCAGCTCGGCCATGCTGCGGAAGACCTGCACCGCGCCGGCCGCGCGCAGCGCCGCGTCGCCGTCGTCCAGCGGCGCGTAGGCAAACACCGTGGCCCCGGCCGCCACGCCCGCCGTGACGCCGGTGACCGTGTCTTCCACCACCGCGCAGCGCGCTGGCGCCACCTGCAGGGCGGCTGCGGCGGCCAGGTAGACATCGGGCGCGGGCTTGGTGGCAGGCATCTCGTGGCCGCTGAAGACCCGCCCCGCAAAGTAGGGCGTGAGCCCCACCTTGGCCAGCTGCATCTCGACCTTGTACCGGTCGGCCCCCGAGGCGCAGGCGATGCGCCCGCCGTGGTGGGCGTGCACGCGTTCGATGGCGCCGTGGACATGCGCGATGGCCGTGAGGCGCAGGTCCAGCTCGGCATTGCGCCGCGCGTAGAAGGCGGCCATCCAGGCGTCGGTGAGCGGCTGGCCGGTGTGCGCCTCAATGCGGGCCGCTTCGCTGCGCACCGTCTTGCCGATGAAGAGGCGCATGCATTCCTCGGGCGTCAGGGCCCAGCCGGCCTCGGCCAGCATGTCGCGCAGCACGCCGTTGGTGATGGGCTCGCTGTCCACCAGCACACCATCGCAGTCAAACAGGATTGCTTCAAATTTCATAGCATATAGCGCTTGCTGGTCAAGCGCTGGAGAGCATTTTTATTTAAACATCAGCCGCGGATGTCGCCATCCACGTAGAACCAGCGCCCGCCTTCGCGCACGAAGCGGCTGGTCTCGTGCAGGCGCACGGCGCGCCCGCCCACGCGGTAGCGCGCCACAAACTCCACCTCGGCACGGTCGGCGCCCGTGGCGCGGTGGCTGCGCACTGCGAGCCCCAGCCACTTGGTGCCGGGGTCGAAGTCCAGCGCAGCGGGCCGGGTGCTGGGGTGCCAGGTGGCCTGCAGGTAGTCGGCCTGCTCGCACACAAAGGCGGTGTAGCGCGATCGCATGAGGCTGGGCGCATCGGGGGCGGGCGTGGTATCGAAATGCGCCACGTACCGGCCGCAGCAGTCGGCATAGGCCAGCGGCTTCTGGCGCACGTTGAGCTGGCCGCAGGGGCAGGCGTCGGTGGGTTCAGGGTGTGCCATGGGTTTAGATTGCCATATCCACTATCGGTAGCGCTGCTCTGGACTTGGCGCGGCGAGGGCCAGTGCCCCCGCACAAGGGCCGCCCCGCCGCGAAGGCGGCGTATCCAGCTCACGCGCTGGGGGCGCCCCCTCCCGCATTGCGCAGCAATGCGGGAGGGGGTGTCGGCGCGAAGCGACTCCGGGGTGCCTCATTTCATCGCGCCAAACACCTTGCGGACGATGGCACTGCCGGCCTCCGCCGGGTTCTGGCGGATGCGGCGTTCTTCCTCGCCGATCATGGTGTAGAGGCCGTCCAGCGTCTTGCCGGTCACGTACTGCGCCAGGTTTGCCTCTTCGGCCTTGAGCAGGCCAAAGCTGGCGGCCTTGCCCGCAAAGGCGTTGTACTTCTGGGTGAGGCCGACCTTTTCCGTGGCCTCGTTCACCACGGGCAAAAAGCGCTGGCCCAGCGGCGCACGCGTCTTGTCGGCAAAAAAGGCCGTGACCGAGTTGTCACCGCCGGTGAGGATGTTCTTGGCATCGGTCACCGTCATGCTCTGCACGGCCCCCACCAGCAGGTCCTGGCCCATGGGCACGGCCGCCTCGGCCGCGCGGTTGATGGAGACCACCAGCTCGTCGATGCGTTTGCCCTGGCCCAGGGACTTCATCACCTTGGCGGCATCCTCCAGGTAGCCCGGCAGGCCGATGCGCACCTTGGGGTTGCCCAGAAATCCATCATTGCGGCCCAGCAGCGACACCGCCGCCTGCGCGCCCTGCGACAAGGCGGCCTTGAGCCCGCTGGACGCGTCGGCGCTGGAGAGGTCGCCCAGCGACAAGGCCCAGGCCTGCTGCCAGGTGGCGCACAGCAGGGCGCTCAGGGCGCTGGTTTGAAGGAGGTGGCGGCGTTGCATGGAGCGGCTTCTTTCTCGGAAAGGGGGGCGGCCTGCGCGGCAGGCGGTAGCGGGGGATTTTCGCTCAGCCCCGTAGACTGGCGAGCGAAACACCCTTCCAACGAAGAACCTGTGCAAAGGAGCCTTGCGATGTGGGATATGAATGTGCCGTGGTGGGAGTTCGTGCTGCGCGGCGTGGTGGTCTATGTGTTCCTGCTGGTGTTCCTGCGCCTCACGGGCAAGCGCCAGACCGGGCAGTACGCACCGTTTGACCTGGTGCTGCTGCTGATCCTGTCGAATGCCGTGCAGAACTCGATGAACGCGGGCGACAACTCGCTGGTGGGCGGCCTGGTCTCGGCCAGCACGCTCCTCGTCTGCCACGTGGTGCTGGCGCAGCTGACCTTCCGTTTTGCGTGGATGGCGCGCCTCATCGACGGCACCCCCCAGGTGCTGGTGCAGGGTGGGCAGGTGAACAGCACCCTCATGCGCCAGGAGCTGCTCTCCACCGACGACCTGGAGGCCGCCCTGCGCGCCAGCGGCTGCCTGCACCTGCACGAGGTGGAGCGGGCGACGATTGAGACCAATGGGCAGATCACGGTGGTGCTGCGGCGCAAGGGCGGCGACGCGTAAAGACATTGCGCCTACGCTCGCGCTGCGCCATCGCGCTCAACGCTGTCTCGCGCAGGCTTTGCCTGCTATGGCACCTGCCGTTCTTGCTTCGACTTCCGCCATGGTGCTGGGCCATTCGGGGTTGTCGCGCAGGAAGCACAGATAGGGCCCGACACGGGTCCAGATGGCCAAGTCGTAGTCGCCATTTCCTTGGGGCCATTTGCCCCAGAAAGCGGTCAAAGGACCGGAAGATGTGACTTTGGTAAACACGGCGTTGCCCATGTCCGAAGGCGTCCAGGTTCGGAAGGCGCCTGAGCAAGAGCCATTCTCATAGGCCACACCCATTTGTTTCACATGGACCTGCGACTCCCCCTGGCGCGCAATAGTCCACGCATGTCCCAGCGCCATGGGCAGACACAGGTCTGCCACCCAAAAGCCCTCCAGCGGAGCAATCAGCGCATCGCAACTTACCTGCACCGCCTGCACATTGGCGGTGGACACGGTGCCAGCACCGTTTTGTATGGTGCATGTCTGCCAGGAAGGCTGCGTCTTGACGGTGACTAAATAGCCAGCCCCCGCGACCATCGCTGTCGGGAATGTGAAGCCCCCGTTGCCGCCTACCGACACGTCTTCACCACCGTTGTTCTGCAGTACCACGCCACCGCCACTGGCCAGACCGACCACCGCCCCTCCCACCGTGTACATGGCAGCCGGCAGGGCCTCGCAACGCACCGACACGCTGCTGACATTGGCCGTAACCGCGCCCGCACCTTGAGACACAGCGCATCGCAGCCCATCGGGTTGCGTTTTGACGGTGACGGTATATGCCACGCCACTGTCCACCCGGGTCACAAACGAAAAACTGCCATTGGAACTCACGCCCAGATCATCCCCACCGCTGTTCTGCAGAACCAAAGTCTTACCCGCAGCTAGGCCACTCACCACACCTCCTACCGTGTATGCGCCTTCCGTCCTTGGTGGCGCCGCACCGTCACTACCGCCACCGCACCCGACAAGGAACACGATGACCGCCCCGAGAACAACCTCACGGGCAATCCACGGGAAACATTGGGTAATTTTTGAGCGATGACTTGTCATGAATAGGAATCTCTCTGCTATAGATGAAGGAACGGGGCCACACAGCCCTCCCGGCCCCTCAGATAGTCTACAAAGAGAGCTCCTATGCACTGCTAAACATAGTCCATATGCCTCGGCATGGGCCAGGGGCCGTGAACGAATCCCCAATGTCCGTTCTGTGTGTAACAGGTTTTGCCCGCAATGCCCAGGTCGCGGCATAGCCCTCCACGCTTGCGTCTGACGCCAGCAAGGCGTTCTCCCAGATAGATGCCGGGGTTGTGCCCGATGCCATGCTGTGCGATCAGCTCCTGCGCTCCAGCGAAAGCGGCTTCGACATCCTGCACGCCCTGCTGGCGCAGTGCCCCCAGGGCCCGGGGGCCATGGTGAGTGACGAGTTCGATGCCCCCGAATTGCGGGACGCCGAGGCAAAGGGCTACCGGGTGCTGAAGAAGCCTGTTGATGTAGGCGAACTGCGCACCGTGCTCACAACCTGGCTGACACCCCCCGACACCGCGCCAGACCTGCCGATGGTCCAGCACGGAAGCCCGGCCGTCCGGACGGAGGCCGGGCGTGGCCGCAAAACCCTGCATAGTGCGGCGCTGCCCAAACTGCCCGCCACCACCACCAGGGAGCCCCGCGTTGAACACAGCAGACCCACCCCGCCCTTCGCCAGGCGCCCATCCCCGCTGGCTGTACCAGGCCCAAGACCACCAGGGCCGCCCCACGGAAGGGTTTGTCCACGCCCGCACGGCCGAAGAGGCCCTGCAGGCCATTGCCGCCCTGCAGCCCCCGCTGAGCCAGGTGCGGCTGCACACCTCGGGGCTGCATGCCCGCGCGATGACCGAGATGGCGGACGAGGTGCTGGGGACGCTGGATGTCAAGGCCCTGCGCCAGCTGGCGCGGGACCAGATCGAGGCCATGGAGCACCCGGGCCTGTGGACCACGCTGCGCCAGCTGCTGCGCAAAAACCGGGGCTGGCTGCTGGGGTGCGCGGTGCTGATCGCGCTGGCCCTGTGGCGCCAGTGGAGCCCGTGGGTGCTGGGCGGGCTGGTTGCGGCCATGCTGGTGCCGTTTGCGGTGTTTGCCTACCTGCACCGGTTCCAGCGCATGTACCAGCAGGTGCTGCACGCACACGCCACGGGCGATCTGCCGCGCCTGAAGGTGCTGGCCCAGCGGCTGGCCGATGCGGCGGAACGCCATCGGTTTCTGCGCCAGCCCGCCTGGGACGCGGCCGTGCGCATGGCCTGGTTCGATGCACGCGCCGAGGGGGTGGAGGCCGCCATCCTGCGGCTGCGCATCCATCCAATGCGCCCCCCGGACGAAGGCGAATTCCTGGCGCGCATCTACACCCTGCCCCTGGCCACGGGCGACCACGCCGGCTTCACGGCCCGCCTGCGCGAGCTGATTGCGCTGCGCCCCACAGAACCCGTCCTGCAGCTGGACCTGGCCCTGGGCGAAGCACGGGCCGGCCACACCGATGAAGCACAGCGCCTGCTGGACGCCACCAGGACGGAGCTGCTGCCGCCCCATGGCCAGGCCTTCATCGATTGGGTGCGGGGCCTGATCGCACTGCGCGACCCGGCCCTGGCGAGCGAGGCCGCCCGCCACCTGGGCCAGGCCTGCGCGCAGTTCCTGGCGCTGGTGCCCAAGGCCCCGGGCGCCTGGCCGTCGCTGGCGGTGTGCACCTGCGACTACGCGCTGGCCCTGGCCTGGAGCGGCCGCCCCGAAGCCGCGCGCGAGGCGTTTGCGGGCGCCTACCCCGTATCCCGCCACCATGCCGAGCCCGAGCGGCTGGCCATGCTGGAGCGCGAACTGCGCATGAAGGGTTGAGGCTCACGCCAGCGCGCGCTGGATGATGATCTTCTGCACGTCGCTCGTGCCCTCGTAGATCTGGCACACGCGCACGTCGCGGTAGATGCGCTCCACGGGGAAGTCGTTCACCACGCCGTAGCCGCCCAGCGTCTGGATGGCGGCGCTGCACACGCGCTCGGCCATCTCGCTGGCAAACAGTTTGGCCATGGCGGCTTCCTTCAGGCAGGGCTTGCCGGCGTCGCGCAGCGCTGCGGCATGCCAGATGAGCTGGCGCGCGGCCTCGATCTGCGTAGCGCAGTCGGCCAGCCGGAAACCCACGGCCTGGTGGTTGAAGATGGCGGTGCCGAAGCTTTCGCGCTCTTTCGAATACGCCAACGCCGCGTCAAACGCGCTGCGCGCCATGCCCACGCTTTGCGCGGCGATGCCGATGCGGCCGCCTTCGAGCGCGCCCAGCGCGATCTTGTAGCCCTCGCCCTCGGCGCCGATCAGGTTCTCGGCCGGGATGCGGCAGTTGTCAAAGTTGATCTGCGCCGTGTCGCTGCTGTGCTGGCCGAGCTTGTCTTCGAGCCGCGCCACCACATAGCCGGGGTTGCTGGTGGGCACCAGGAAGGCGCTCATGCCCTTCTTGCCTGCGCCCTTGTCGGTGACGGCGATCACGATGGCCACATGGCCATTCTTGCCGCTGGTGATGAACTGCTTGACGCCGTTGATCACATATTCGTCGCCCTGCTTCACGGCTGTGGTGCGCAGGGCTGAGGCATCGGAGCCCACATGCGGCTCGGTCAGGCAGAACGCACCCAGCATTTCGCCGCGCGCCAGCGGCGTGAGCCAGTCGCGCTTTTGCTGGGCGTTGCCGTAGCGCATGAGGATGGCATTGACGGGGCAGTTGGTCACGCTGATGGCGGTGCTGGTGCCGCCGTCACCGGCTGCGATCTCTTCGAGCACCAGGGCCAGCGTGACGTAGTCGAGATGGGCACCGCCGAACTCTTCAGGCACGCAGATGCCATAAGCGCCCAGGGCGGCCAGGCCCTGGTGGGCGTCCTTGGGGAAGTGGTGTTCCTTGTCCCAGCGCGCGGCGTTCGGCCACAGCTCGGTCTGGGCGAAGTCGCGCACCGCGTCGCGGATCATTTCCTGGTCTTGGGTCAGCAGCATGGGGTGTCTCCGAAAGTCGTTGTTCGTTGAAAGATGAATTACCAGTGCGCGGCGCGGCGGCCGTCGTGGTGCAGCAGGCGGCCCTGGTCGGCGGGCGTGAGGCCCGCCACCGTGCTGCGCAGGCCGCGCACGCTGTCTTCCACCGTGAGCGGGGCGCCGTCGCCGCCCATGTCGGTCTGCACCCAGCCGGGGTCGATGGTGACCAGCGTGGCGCCGGGGTAGTCGTGCTGCGCGGCCGCCACAGCCATGTTGAGTGCGGCCTTGCTGGTGCGGTACAGCCAGGCGCTGCTGTTGGGCACGCTGCCGATCTGCGCCATGGAGGACGAGATAAACGCAAACACCCCGCCCGCATCCGCCACCAGCGGCGCCACCTGCGGGATGGCCTGCATCGCGCCCAGCACGTTGGTGTGCATGACGGCATCGAAGTCCTGTTGCGTGGGCGGCGTGAGGGCGTTCGGGCGGCGGATCACGCCGGCCACATACCAGGCGATGTCGATCTTCTCGCCATCGAGCTGCCAGGCCAGGCCGCTCACGCTGGCGGGGTGGGCCACGTCCACCGTCAGCGCCTCGGCGCCCAGGGCCTGCACGCGCTCGCGGCCCGCAGCGTCGCGCACGGTGGCGATCACGCGGCGACCCGCCTCGGTGTACTGGCGCACCAACTCCAGGCCAATGCCCCGCGAGGCTCCGATGACAAGTATGGAATTCATTGCCTTGAACAAATTAGGCCGCTACCGCCCGTCCATCGGGCGGTAGCAGCTATCAAAACAGAAGCAGGCTGAAAACCAGCCTGCCCCGGAAGCGCCCGGCGGCTCCCGGGCGCTGCGGTCACACCAGTTCCAGCGCCACGGCCGTGGCCTCGCCGCCGCCAATGCACAGCGTGGCCAGGCCCTTGGTGAGGCCGCGCGCCTTGAGCGCATGGATCAGCGTGACCATGATGCGCGCGCCGCTGGCGCCGATGGGGTGGCCCAGCGCGCAGGCGCCGCCGTTCACGTTGACCTTGTCGTGGGGCAAATCCAGCTCTTTCATCAGCGCCATGGGCACCACGGCGAAGGCCTCGTTGATCTCCCACAGCTGCACGTCGCCCACAGCCCAGCCGGCCTTGGCCAGCGCCTTTTGCGTGGCGCCCAGGGGGGCGGTGGCAAACCACTCGGGCTCTTGCGCGTGGGTGGCATGGCTCACGATGCGGGCGACGGGCTTGCAACCGAGCTTTTTGGCGGTGGATTCGCGCATCATCACCAGCGCGGCGGCGCCGTCGTTGATGCTGGAGCTGGACGCGGCGGTGATGGTGCCGTCCTTCTTGAACGCGGGCTTCAGGGTGGCGATCTTTTCGAGCTTGACCTTGCCCGGGCCTTCGTCCACCGACACCACGGTCTCGCCCGCACGGGTCTTGACGGTGACGGGCACGATCTCGGCCGCAAACGCGCCGGACTCGGTGGCGGCCTTGGCGCGCTGCACGCTGGCGGTGGCGAAGGCGTCCTGCTGTTCGCGCGTGAAGCTGTATTTGGCGGCGCAGTCTTCACCGAAGGTGCCCATGCTGCGGCCCGCTTCGTAGGCGTCTTCCAGGCCGTCGAGCATCATGTGGTCAAAGATGCGGTCATGGCCCAGGCGGTAACCGCCACGGCCCTTTTGCAGCAGGTAGGGGGCGTTGGTCATGCTCTCCATGCCGCCTGCCACCATCACGTCGTGCGAGCCGGCCAGCAGCATGTCGTGCGCCATCATGGCGGCCTTCATGCCCGAGCCGCACATCTTGCTGAGCGTGACCGCGCCAGCGCCCTTGGGCAGCCCGCCCTTGAACGCCGCCTGGCGCGCGGGTGCCTGGCCCTGCCCTGCCATCAGGCAGTTGCCAAACAGCACTTCGCCCACGGCGTCGGGCGACACACCGGCGCGCTCGATGGCGGCCTGGATGGCGGCGCCGCCCAGGTCGTGCGCAGCCAGGCTGGAAAAGTCGCCCTGCAGCGAGCCCATGGGGGTGCGTGCGGCGCCGACGATGACGATGGGGTCTTGGGGGGATGCGGACATGGTGAAGGTCTCCTGAGGATGATTCGGACAAGAAAATGGGGGGGGGGTGAAACCGGTGGTCAGCGGACCGCAGCGCCATGCGCAAAGCGCCGCTCCGTGTCGTAGGGGAACACGTCGAACATGTGGCCCGCCTGGATGCGCTCCTTGTGCGACTGCCAGAAGGCGGCATCGAGCAGGTCGGCGTGGTGCTGCATGAAAACCTCGCGCACGGCGTCGTTGCCCAGCAAGAAAGGGCCGAAGGTCTCAGGGAACACATCGCGCGGGCCCACGCTGTACCAGACCTCACCGCTCATCTCTTCTTCCTCGTTGCGCGGCGTGGGCACGCGGCGGAAGTTGCAGTCGGTGAGGTACTCGATCTCGTCGTAGTCGTAGAACACGACCTTGCCGTTGCGCGTGACGCCGAAGTTCTTCCAGAGCATGTCGCCGGGGAAGATGTTGGCGGCCACCAGGTCCTTGATGGCGTTGCCGTATTCGATGACGCTGTGCTCCATCTGCTGGCGCGCGCGCGGGTCGGCAAGGCCGGTGTCAAAGGCTTCCTGCAGGTAGATGTTGAGCGGAATCATGCGCCGCTCGATGTACAGGTGCTTGATGATGACCTCGGTCTGGCCGTCGCCATCGCGGTCGCTGATTTCGAGCTGGCTGGGGGCAAATTTCTCGATCTCGGCAATCAGCGCGTCGTCAAAACGGTCACGCGGGAAGGCCACCTCGCTGTATTCGAGCGTGTCGGCCATGCGGCCCACGCGGTCGTGCTGCTTGACCAGCAGGTACTTGGCCTTGATCTGCTCGCGCGTGGTTTCCTTCTGGTGCGGAAAGTAGTCCTTGATGAGCTTGAACACAAAGGGAAAGCTCGGCAGGTCGAACACCAGCATCACCATGCCCTTGATGCCGGGCGCGATGCGGAACTGGTCGCTGGAGTGCTTGAGGTGGTACAGGAAGTCGCGGTAGAACAGCGTCTTGCCCTGCTTGGCCAGGCCCAGGGCGTTGTAGATCTCGGCGCGCGGCTTGCGCGGCATGAGGCTGCGCAGGAACTGCACGTAGGCGCTGGGCACCTCCATGTCCACCATGAAGTAGGCACGCGCAAAGCTGAACAGCATCTGCATGTCGTCTTCGCCGAACAGCGCGGCGTCGATGAACAAGCGGCCGGCATCGTCGTGCAGGATGGGCAGCGCAAACGGCACCTCGTTGAAGCCGTTGATGATCTTGCCCACCACATAGGCGCCCTTGTTGCGAAAAAACAGGCTGGTGAGCACCTGCACCTGGAAGTTGGTGCGCAGCTTGACCTTGTCCAGGCGACTGCGCATGGCGGCCACCACGCAGGCAGTGTCGCGCGGCAGGTCGGCAAACTCGCGCTGGAGCTGGAAGTTCTCGACGATGCGCTGCACCGTCTCGGGCAGGGTGTCGCGCGTGGGGTAGTAGGCGCGGTAGGTGGGGCGCGCGGCGGGTTCGTCGTTCTCGATGTATTCGGTGCTGACGGCGGGCCGCACAAAGATGAAGTCGTTGTGAAAATGCGTGCGGTGCAGGATCTTGGTGGTGACCGAGTTGAAGAAGGTCTCGGCCAACTCGGGCTGGTGGTGGTTGACCAAGAGGCCGATGTAGTGCAGCTTGACCTGGTGCCACACGTCCATGGGCTGCGCGCCCGCCTCGAACTCTTTCTCCAGCCGGCGCACACACTCCTTCACGCGCAGGTCGTAGAACTCGATGCGCTCGCGCTGCGCCCGCTGCTGGCCGTGCCAGTCGCTGGTTTCAAAGCGGTGCTTGGCCCGCGCGGACTCGGTGCGGAACAGCCGGTAATGGCGGTTGAAGCCGTCCATCATGGCCTTGGCAATGCCATAGGCCTGGGGGGCATCGAGGCGTTGCGGGAACATTTCAACGGCCCGTGGCGCCAAGTACGACCGGCAGCCCTTGACACTGGCACGGCCCAGGCGAGGTGGCCGCGGAACTGGCTTTGCCAGGCCGCTGGCTGCGTCCCCCTCCCGTAGCGCGCAGCGCGTAGAGAGAGGGGGAAGGCGCGAAGCGACTCAGGGGGTGCATCATCTCTTCACGGCAGCCACGCCGGCAATCGCCGCCTTGTAGAGCGACTCCAGGCCTTCGGTGCTGTCCACGGTCATGTGCAGGTTGTTGATGAGCCCGTCTTTCAGGCCGTAGCACCAGCCATGCAGCGTGACCTTCTGGCCCCGGCCCCAGGCGTCGAGCATCACGGTGCTCTGGGCGACGTTGACCACTTGCTCGATGGCGTTCAGCTCGCACAGCACGTCGTGGCGCCATTGGGGTGCAATGGAGGCGATCAGGTCGCGGTGGCGGTCACGCACGTCCGACACATGGCGGATCCAGTTGTCGGCCAGGCCCACGCGCGTGCCCTCCAGCGCCGCCAGCACACCGCCGCAGCCGTAGTGGCCCACCACCATCAGGTGCTCAACCCGCAACTGGTCCACCGCGTACTGGATGGTGGACAGGCAGTTGAGGTCGGTGGGCACCACCACGTTGGCCACGTTGCGGTGCACGAACACTTCGCCCGGCTCCAGCCCGGTGATCTGGTTGGCCGGCACGCGGCTGTCGGAGCAGCCGATCCACATGTACTTGGGCTTTTGCTGTGCCAGCAGCCCCGTGAAAAAGCCAGGGCGCTCGCGTTCCATCTGGGCCGCCCAGGCGCGGTTGTGGGCAAACAGGTCTTCGATGGATGCGGGCATGGTTTTTCTGGCTCTTTCAAAAGGTGGATCGGCCTGCGGCGAGGGGCGGCAGGTCAGCAGGTTTCAGCAAACAGCTCGCGGCCAATCAGCATGCGACGGATCTCGCTCGTTCCGGCACCGATCTCGTACAGCTTGGCATCGCGCCACAGGCGGCCCAGCGGGTACTCGTTGATGTAGCCGTTGCCGCCGAAGATCTGCACGCCCTCGCCCGCCATCCAGGTGGCCTTCTCGGCACACCACAGAATGACGCTGGCGCAGTCCTTGCGGACCTGGCGCACATGGTCGGTGCCCAGCATGTCCAGGTTCTTGGCCACGGTGTAGGCAAACGAGCGCCCCGCCTGGAGCACGGTGTACATGTCGGCCACCTTGCCCTGGATGAGCTGGAATTCGCCAATGCTCTGGCCGAACTGCTTGCGGTCGTGAATGTAAGGGATGACGTTGTCCATCACCGACTGCATGATCCCCAGAGGGCCGCCGGTCAAGACTGCGCGCTCGTAGTCCAGGCCGCTCATGAGCACCTTGGCGCCCTGGTTCAGGCCGCCCAGCACGTTCTCGGCGGGCACCTCGACATCCTGGAACACCAGTTCACCGGTGTGGCTGCCGCGCATGCCCAGCTTGTCGAGCTTTTGCGCAATCGAAAAGCCCTTCATGCCCTTCTCGATCAGAAAGGCCGTGACGCCGCGCGCGCCCAGCTCGGGCTCGGTCTTGGCATAGACCACC
Organism: Acidovorax sp. FJL06; assembly: GCF_003852545.1. Classification (GTDB taxonomy): domain Bacteria; phylum Pseudomonadota; class Gammaproteobacteria; order Burkholderiales; family Burkholderiaceae_C; genus Acidovorax. The sequence goes on along the minus strand of NZ_QAJR01000033.1, from coordinate 2,913 downwards.
AGGGTGTCGGCGTCGGGGCCGTTGGTGATCCACATCTTGTTGCCGTTGAGCAGGTAGTAGCCACCCTTGTCCTCGGCCTTGAGCTTCATGCTGATCACGTCGGAGCCCGCGCCGGGCTCGCTCATGGCCAGGGCGCCCACATGCTCGCCGCTGATCAGCTTGGGCAGGTACTTGGCCTTCTGCGCCTCGTTGCCGTTGCGGTTGATCTGGTTCACGCACAGGTTGCTGTGCGCCCCGTAGGACAGGCCCACGGAGGCGCTGGCGCGCGAGATTTCTTCCATCGCCACCATGTGGGCCAGGTAGCCCATGGCCGCGCCGCCGTATTGCTCAGGCACGGTGATGCCCAGCACGCCCAGGTCGCCCATCTTGCGCCACAGGTCCATGGGGAACTGGTCGCTGTGGTCGATCTCGGCCGCACGCGGGGCGATCTCGGCCTGGGCGAAGTCGCGCACGGCGTCGCGCAGCGCGTCGATGTCTTCGCCCAGCTGGAAGTTCAGGCCAGGCAGGTTGGCGGGAATGCTCATGGGGGTGTCTCCTCAGAATAGATAAGGGAAAGGATGGTGGGCTCAGCCCTGGATGGCGTCGCGCCCAGTGACGGCCATGAGGGTGCAACCCATGGTGGCCACCAGTTTTTCCTGGCTGCCGTCGATGGCGAAGGCCCGGCCTTCGCACACGGTGATGGTGCGGCCGGGCTTGATGACCCGGCCTTCCATGCGAAACCGCTCGCCCTTCGCCGGGGCCAGCAGGTTGATCTTGAACTCGATCGTGAGGACGGCCGCATCCGCCCCCATCAGGGTGAATCCCGCGTAGCCACAGGCCGAATCCAGCGCCGTGGCGACCATGCCCGCGTGCAGGAAACCGTGTTGCTGGGTCAGCCCCAGGGCCCAGGACAGCTCGATGTCCACCGCCCCGGGCGCCAGCAGGCCCAGGCGGGCCCCCAGGGTCTGCATCGCCCCCTGGCGCGCAAAACTGGCGCGCACGCGGTCGGCATAGTCGGCGCAGCGGGGTTCGAAAGGGGTCGTGGTCACGACGGTCTCCTGATTTACGTTTACGTAAACGTCAATTATGAATCATTTTTGCTTTTCTACCTTGAGCAACAACGTCCGGGCCTCTTCCTCGTGCTCCTGGACTTCTTCGAGGTTGGCCCGCAAGTCGGCCATCTGCTCTTCCAGCTGCTTGCGGTGCAGCACCAGCACATCGAGGAATTTGCGCAGTTGCACGCCGGTGTCGCGGGGGCTGTCATAGAGATCAATGATCTCCTTGGCCTCGGTCAGGGACAGGCCCAGGCGCTTGGCACGCAAGGTCAAGCGCAGGCGGGTGCGGTCCCGCGCGCTGTAGACGCGGTTGCGGCCCGCAGCCCCGGTGCGCTCGGGCTGCAGCAAGCCCATGTCTTCGTAGAAGCGGATGGCCCGGGTGGTGAGGTCAAACTCTTTGGCGAGGTCGCTGATGGTGTAGGTGGTGGCCATGTGTGCTGCGTGCGTCCGGTGCGGTTTCGCGCAGGAGACAGCCCGTGGGCTATCGGTCCCTACAATGCATCGGATGCATGACGTTTACGTTAACGTCAATGCTAACGCATACGACCATGGCCATGAATCCACTTGAACACCAGATCCACTATCCATTGGGCGATGCCCTGCCTTGCGAAGGGGTGGCCATGGAGGTCACTCCCGGCGTCCAATGGGTGCGCATGGGCCTCCCGTTTGCGCTTGACCATATCAACCTGTGGCTGCTGCGGGACCGGCAGCCCGATGTGCACGGCGCCCTGGTGGATGGCTGGACCGTAGTGGACTGCTGCATCGACAGCGCGACCACCCGGGCCCAGTGGGAACAAGTGTTTGCCAACAGCCTGGAAGGACTGCCCATTTTGCGGGTCATCGTCACCCACATGCACCCAGACCACATCGGCTTGGCACATTGGCTGTGCGAACGCTGGAATGTGCGCCTGTGGATCAGCGCCACCGACTACCATGTGGCCAGAACCGCTGTGTACGACCGCAACGGTTTTGGCGGCGAGGCCGGCGCCGATTTTTACACCCTACATGGCATGCAGGATGAGGAATTTCTCCAGCATGTGCGAGGGCGGGCGTCGTACTTTCCAACCCTTGTTCCCGCGCTGCCATCCCGCTTCCGCCGACTCATGGACGGGGATGGCATCGAGATCGGAGGACGCACCTGGCAATGCATCAGCGGCTACGGGCATGCGCCCGAGCACATTGCGCTGTACTGCGCGGAGCTGTCAGCCCTCATCAGCGGCGACATGGTCTTGCCGCGCATCTCCACCAATGTCAGCGTTCACGCCGCAGAGCCGGAGTCGAATCCGCTGCGGCTTTTTCTGACATCCCTGCTGCGCTACCTGGATTTGCCAGCGGAAACACTGGTGCTCCCCTCCCACGGCAAACCCTTCCAAGGCCTGCACGAGCGCATCCACCAGTTGCAAAGCCACCATCGGGATCGGCTCGATGAAATCCTTGCCGCGGCCCGGCAAGGCCCACTGTCTGCATTCGACGTGCTGCCGATCATGTTCAAGCGCCAACTCGACGCCCACCAGATGACCTTCGCCATGGGGGAGGCCTTGGCCCATTTGCACTGCCTATGGCTGGACGGGGAACTGCAACGCGTTCTGGACTCCGGCGGGGTTCACCGGTTTCAACTCGCACGCGGCCTGGTGGAGGACGCCGGGGATTGCGCTGTACACATCGCGCGATAGCCCGTCAGCACCGGCGCCTGGATCGAGATTTGTGCAGGAGATGATGAGCTGATCACCCACAAAGCCCAAGCATCAAGCGCCATGCTTCAAATAAACAGCCGCTCCGCTGTTCATTGTTTGGAGATTTCGATTATCCCGGTGCCCAAAAGCAAAACGCCCTTCTACTCGGAAGAGCAGAAGGGCGATTTGGGCTGTAAGAGCCTGAC
>NZ_QAJR01000032.1 GCF_003852545.1 Acidovorax sp. FJL06 | reverse complement strand
TACACACTCCTTAGCGGATGACGACTTCCATGTCCACCGTCCTGCTGTCTTTATCAACCAACACCTTTTGTGGTTTCTCATGAGCGTGATGTTAGGCACCTTAACCAGATGTTTGGTTCATCCCACATCGCCAGTTCTGCTTACCAAAAATGGCCCACTAGACATTTGTATTCAATGCACATCTTCAATAAAGAAAGACGCACATCGAACCCATTTAAAGTTTGAGTTTTTTTTTT
>NZ_QAJR01000031.1 GCF_003852545.1 Acidovorax sp. FJL06 | reverse complement strand
GACGCGAAAGAAAGTTACTCGCCTGCCGGGCGACTCCCGGCCTCCACCCGTCAAAAAAGCACATCGCCACAACCAGCACACAAAGCAAGCTCCCCCAGTCACCTGCGCAACCCCCTCCGCCCCCCATCTCGCTTAAAGTCCCACGCGCAGCGTGCCCTCCCGGCACCCAATCCCCTTTTTGCACAACACAACCAACTAACCAACCAACAGGAGAAGCTCACATGGGTATCGACTTCCAAGGCCGCGTGGCCATCGTCACAGGCGCCGGTGGTGGCCTGGGCCGCCAACATGCGCTGGCATTGGCCGCACGCGGCGCCAAGGTGCTGGTCAATGACCTGGGCGGCGCGGTGGACGGCAGCGGCGCCACGGTGGGCGCGGCGCAGGCCGTGGTCGATGAGATCCGCGCCGCGGGCGGCGAGGCACTGGCCAATGGCGCGTCGGTCACCGACTTCGCGGCGGTCGAGGCCATGGTGCAGCAGGCCATCGACGCCTGGGGCCGGGTGGACATCCTGGTCAACAACGCCGGCATCCTGCGCGACAAGTCGTTTTCCAAGATGGACATGGCCGACTTCAACCTGGTGGTGCAGGTGCACCTGATGGGCGCCGCCCACTGCTGCAAGGCCGTGTGGCCCCACATGGTGGCGCAGCAGTACGGCCGCATCGTGATGACGACCTCGTCCACGGGCCTGTACGGCAACTTCGGCCAAAGCAACTACGGCGCAGCCAAGCTGGCCCAGGTGGGGCTGATGCAGACCCTGTCCATCGAAGGCGCGAAGAACAACATCCATGTGAACGCCCTGGCCCCCACGGCCGCCACGCGCATGACCGAGGGCCTGATGCCGCAGGAGGTGCTGGATGCCTTGAAGCCCGAGGCCGTGGTGCCCGCCATGCTGGTGCTGGCGCATGAAAGCGCTCCCACCCGCACCATCCTGTGCGCGGGCGCGGGCACCTTCGAGGCGGCCCACATCACGCTCACGCAGGGCATCCACCTGGGGATCGGCGCCGACGTGCCCGAGCAGCTGGCGGCCCGCCTGGCCGAGGTGATCGGGCGTGCGGGCGAGCAAGTACCACAAAGTGGAGCGGCGCAGGGAACCAACGAGGTAGGAAAGGCCTTGGCCGCAAGGGCTTGATGCCCCCGTGGGCGGGCCAGCCCCCAACGTGCTAAGTTCCGGGCCGACAGAAGTTGGATCGGTATAAACATATGAGCAAACTGCACGAGAGACTGGCCGCCTACCCGGCGGATGCCCTGGGGGGGATTCGCCGCGGCATCGAAAAGGAAGGCCTTCGGGTGCTGCCCACAGGCGGCCTGGCGCTCACGCCCCACCCGCTGGCGCTGGGCTCGGCGCTCACGCACCCGCTGATCACCACCGATTACAGCGAGTCGCAGCTCGAACTCATCACCGGCGCTCGCAAGGGCGTGCATGAATGTCTTGATGAGCTGACCGAGGTGCACCAGTTCGTGCACCACACCCTCAAAGACAGCGGCGGCGAGCTGCTCTGGGCGTCGAGCATGCCCTGCGGCCTGCCCACGGACGAGACGATCCCGATCGGCCGCTACGGCAGCTCCAACGTGGGCCGTGCCAAAAGCGTGTACCGCATGGGCCTGGGCCACCGCTACGGGCGGCGCATGCAGACCATTTCGGGCATCCACTACAACTGGTCGCTGCCGGGCGTGACGAGCGAGCAGTATTTCTCGCTCATCCGCAACTTCCGCCGCCATGCGTTTGTGCTGCTGTACCTGTTTGGTGCCTCGCCCGCGCTGTGCCCCTGTTTTGTGGAAGGTCGCCAGCATGGCCTGCAGCAGATGGAGGGGGGCAGCGCACTGTACCTGCCCCACGCCACCTCGCTGCGCATGGGCCGCCTGGGCTACCAGAGCGACGCGCAGGCCACGCTGGCCGTGAGCTACAACGGCCTCACGGGCTACGCCAATTCGCTGCACGAGGCGCTGACCAAACCCTACCCGGCCTACGAAACCGTGGGCGTGCGCAACCCGGGGGGCGACTACAACCAGCTGGGCACCAGCCTGCTGCAGATCGAGAACGAGTTCTACGGCACCATCCGCCCCAAGCGCACCGTGCGCACGGGCGAGCGCCCGCTGCATGCGCTGCGCGAGCGCGGCGTGGAATATGTGGAAGTGCGGCTGATGGACCTGGACCCGTTCGTGCCTGTGGGCATCACGGCGCCCACCATGCGCCTGCTGGACGTGTTTTTGCTGCACTGCTTGCTGTCCGACAGCCCGCCCGACACGCCGGCCGAGATTGCCGAACTCAAGCACAACCAGCACCTCACCGCCGAGCGGGGGCGCGAACCCGGCCTGCACCTCACGCGCAACGGCCAGAGCGTGCTGCTGGCCGACTGGGGCACCGAGGTGCTGGCCGCGTGCGCACCTTTGGCTGCGGCGCTGGACGCCACCCATGGCACCGATGACTACAGCGCCGCGCTGCGCGATGCCCGTGCGCTGATGTCCGCGCCCGAGCGCACACCGTCAGCCCGCGTGCTCGGCAGCATCGTGGGCGAGCATCACCACAGCTTTGAGTCTTTTGCCCGCCAGCAATCCGTCGCCGCGCGTGACGCGCTGCTGGGCCTGCCGTGGACGGCAGAGCAGCAGGCGCGCTACCTGGCGATGGCGGATGAATCGATTGCCGCACAGAAGGCCATCGAGGCGGCGGACACACTGCCCTTTGAGGAATGGCGCGAGCAATACATGTCAGTCAAGGAGCTCGGGTGATGCGGCACGCAGGCTGCATTCACTCCTGATTTGATAGCTTCTTGCGCTTGTCTATAAAGCGCTAGAGGCCGATTTGGCTGAAAATTCAGCCCTCCAGCTGCAACAGTGCCTCTTGCCGCCAATACTCGGCGGCGTCTAGAAACCCCTCCCACACGCAGCCATTGCAGCCACGTCCGCAGCAGGTGGTGGGCTCGGGAGGCGGGTTGCGCAGCGTGATGCCGGCCTGCGCGGCGCGCTGCTGCAGGGACTGGAACATTTGCTGCGCGGAGGCCCCGTCAACCGCCGGGGCTGGAGCTGGTGCGCTGGCGCCGGGCAACATCACGGCTGGCGGCGCCCGGCCTTGGCGCGGCGCATGCCGTACTGCACCCCAAACGCAAGGCCCAGCACCAGCGCAAACCAGCCCACCAGGGCCGCCTGACTCATGAGATCGCGCACGCTGTCCGAGCGGGCGACATAGGGCGCCAGCAGGATAACCAGGCCGATCAGGGCGCAGGTCACGCCCTTGAACAGCAGCTCCTTGTCGGCCTTGCGGGCGGTGGATTGGCGCGGGGTGTCGAGAGGGGCTGGCATGGTGGTCAAAAAACGCGGTGGAGAGGGGCGGTAGGGACCGCGATTATCCTTGCCACCCTCAGACAGTATCGAAAACACAAGAAAGTACCCCTCGCATGGCCATCCAGTGGTTCCCCGGTCACATGCACCTGACCAAGAAAGCGATCACCGAACGCATCAAGGACATCGACGTGGTGATCGAAGTGCTGGACGCACGCCTGCCCGGCTCCAGCGCCAACCCGCTGCTGGCCGAGATCACGGGCCACAAGCCCACGCTCAAGGTGCTCAACAAGCAGGATGTGGCCGACCCCGAGCGCACCGCGCTGTGGGTGGATTGGTACAACGCCCAGAGCGACACGCGCGCCGTGCCGCTCGATGCGTCCGACCCCGCGCCCGCGCGCAAGCTCATCGACGCCTGCCACCTGCTGTCGCCCAACCGGGGCGGCATGGCCAAGCCCATGCGGGTGCTGATCTGCGGCGTGCCCAACGTGGGCAAATCCACGCTCATCAATACGCTCAGCAACAAGCGCCAGGCCAAGACAGGTGACGAGGCGGGCATCACCAAGCTGGAGCAGCGCATCACGCTGGCCGACGACTTCTACCTGTGGGACACGCCCGGCATGCTGTGGCCGCGCATCATCGTGCCCGAAAGCGGCTACAACCTGGCCGCCAGCGGCGCGGTGGGCCGCAATGCCTACGACGAGGAACTGGTGGCCCTGGAGCTGCTGCGCCGCCTGCAGCAGCACTATGCCCCGTTGCTGGAGGCGCGCTACAAGCTGGGCCTGCCCGCTGGCAGCATGGCCACCATGCAGGACGATGAACTGCTCGAAGCCATTGGCCGAAAGCGCGGCGCCATGCTGGGAGGGGGGCGTGTCAACCTGCAGAAGACGGCAGAGATCGTGATGACCGACTTCCGCGCGGCCATCCTGGGGCGCATCACGCTGGAGACGCCTGCAGAATTTGAGGCCTGGCGCACCGCCGGCCTGGCCGAAGACGCCAAGCGCCAGGCCAAGAAGGACGCCCGTGCCAAGGCCAAGGGCAAGGGCTCGGGGGTGCGGGAGCCTGCCCCGGGCAGCGAAGACGGCGCGGACTGATCCGCCGCCCCTCCCCGGGCACTGCCGGGGCAGGCCTTTGGCGCCGGAAGGGGCAGGGCGGGCCGCATGTACCCTCCCGTGTTGCAGGGGTGCTGCTGTTGGCACTTTGCTGGTAGGCGTTTGGGATGGCTGCGGTTAGGATGGTTTCCTCCCCCGCAATCCCAGTCGCCATGGCCGAAGCCCTTGCCGTTCCGCTGCCCGACCACGAAGACGCCACCACACGCCATCTGGTGCGTGTGGCAGGCTGGGCCGTGATGCTGATTGGCAGCGTCATCGGCTTGTTGCTGATGTGGGATGAGCCCGTGCAGCCGGTGCGCGTGGCGCTCAACTTTGTGGCGGCCTCGGTGGGGGGCGTGGCGCTGCTGCTGGCGCGCCGGCAGCGCTGGACGCAGGCGGCCCACCTGCTGGTATGGGGCGTGTGGGTGTCGGTGTCGCTGGTGGCGGCCCGCAATGGCGGCGTCAATGGCCCCAACCTGCTCAACTACCCTGTGCTCATCGTGCTGACCGGCTGGCTGCTGGGCGTGCGCGCCACGGTCATCCTGGTGGGGCTCACGGCGCTGCTGTTCCTGGGGTTCATCGGGGCCGACATCCTGGGCGTGTTCAAGCCGGTGCAGGCGGCCAACCGCATGGCGACGGCGGTGTATCTGGCGGGCATTCTGTCGTTCACGGCGGCCGCCACGCTGCTGTCGCGCCGCAGCTACATGAACCGGGTGCAGGAGGCGCAGCGGATCGCAGCCAGCCTGGTCGCCAGCGAGGCCGCACTGCGCAAGCTGCTGCGGGCGGTGGAGCAAAGCCCCGAGAGCATCGTCATCACCGACCTGGATGAAAACGTCGAATATGTGAACGACGCCTTTGTGCGCCGCACGGGCTATGCGCGCGACGAGGTGGTGGGCGGCGCCTCGGCCAGCTATTCCAGCAATGGCCTGGCCCCCGCGCAACGCGAGGGCCTGCGCGCGACCCTGGCCCGGGGTGACAGCTGGGCGGGCGAACAGGTCAACTACCGCAAGGACGGGCAGGCACTGATCGAGTCGGTGGTGGTGGCGCCCATCCGCCAGCCCGATGGTTCCGTGAGCCACTATGTGGAACTCAAGCAGGACATTACCGAGCGCAAGCGCGCGGCCGATGAAATCCACCGCCTGGCCCATTTCGACAGCCTCACCAGCCTGCCCAACCGCTCCACGCTGATGGAGCGGCTGCAGGTGCTGCGCGGGCGGGGGGGGCGCCCGCCCTCCACCCAGCATGCGCTGCTGCTGCTGGACCTGGACCGCTTCACCACGTTCAACGACGCGCGCGGCAGTGAGATGGGGGACCGCCTGCTGTGCGCCGTGGCGCTGCGCCTGTCCGAAATCCTGCCAGCCCAGAGCCTGCTGGTGCGCGTGGCGGGGGACGAGTTTGCCGTGGTGCTGCATGGCCTGGGGGTGGATGTCTCGCTGGCCGGTCGCCATGCACTGGCCTTTGCCGAGAAGCTGCAGACCGCCCTGTTGCGCCCCCTGCGCCTGGAAGGCGACGCGCAGGACGCCCAGCTGGGGGCGAGCGTGGGCATCACCCTGTACCCGCAAAGTGCAAGCGATGGCGCGCACGACGCACTGCGGCGCGCCGGCATGGCCTTGCACCGGGCCAAGCAGGCGGGCGGCGGGCAGGCTGCGTTCTTCGAGCAAGGCATGGGGGAGGTGGCGGAGCAGCGCTTCCGCCTGGAGCGCGAACTGCGCCACGCGATTGGTGCGGGCGAGCTGAGGCTGCACCTGCAGTCGCAGGTGGACGTGCAGGGCCAGATCACGGGGGCCGAGGTGCTGGTGCGCTGGCAGCATCCACGCGACGGCCTGGTGCCGCCGGGCGTGTTCATTCCCATCGCCGAAGAGTCGGACCTCATCGTGAGCCTGGGCGACTGGGTGCTGGCACATGCCTGCGCACTGCTGGCCCAGCCGGCGTTCCGCGAGCGGCGGCTGCGGCTGTCGGTCAACCTCAGCGCCCGGCAGTTCCGGCAGGCGGGCTTTGTGACGCAGGTGCGTGCGCTGCTGGCCTCCACGGGGGCCGACCCTCGGCTGCTCACCCTGGAGGTGACGGAAGGGCTGGTGATCGAAGACTTCGACGACACAGTGGCCAAGATGCGGGAGCTGGCCGTGCTGGGCGTGGACATCTCGCTCGACGACTTTGGTACGGGCTATTCGTCGCTGGCTTACCTCAAGCGCCTGCCGATCCAGGAGATCAAGATCGACCGCTCCTTTGTGCACGAGGCGCCCACCAACGCCGACGACGGCGTACTGGTGGAAGGCATCCTGTCGGTGGCGCGCCACTTTGGCCTGCGCGTGGTGGCCGAAGGGGTCGAGACCCAGGCACAAGCAGACTTCCTGAGCCTGCGCGCCCCGGACATCGTGTACCAGGGCTACCTGTTCGGCCGGCCCGAGCCCGACACGCAGTGGCTGGCCCGCCTGGTGCCCGCCGAGGCCTTGCGGTAGGGGCGGGATGGCGGATTCGGGGGCATTGAACCCCTGAACCCCTGAGGCAATGAATAAAAAATAGCCGCCAGCGCTTGGTCCATCAGCGCTGGCAGCACTATTTTTGATAGTGGCTGCATGTCTTCATGCACACCCCTGCGCATGTCCGCTGGCAGGGGGGCAGTGCTGGGCACCGCCGGGCCCCTACGTGTCTGGCTACTTGTTCTTGTCCTTGCCCTTGGGGATGACGCTGGTGATCGGCGGCATGGGGCGGTCGGAGCCGGAGTGCTCCTTGGGGAGCGAAGTGTCCTTCTTGGGTTTCTTTGCCATCTTGTTGCTGCGTTGTTCGCCTTTGGCCATGGGGCCTCCTTGTGAAAGGTCTCGGGATGGGACCGTGCCGCATGGTACGTCACAAACCCGCAGGGTTTCGTGGGCGGGACGCTGACTGCGGCCCGGGTCACGCGTGCAGGCCGGTGCCGCACCGTGGGACCGGCCTGGCTGCACAAGGCAAGCCGCTGCTCGGTGTGGCCACCGCCAGCAGGGTGCGCTTGGCCACGCCAGGCCAGTGGGCCCCTGCCGCCGCCAGGGCCTCGCCTATGATGGCTGCGGCCCACCACCCTGGCGCAGCGCGGGGGCGTGGGCCCAGGCTGCAAGACGTGCTGTCAACCGGAGACTGCTTATGACCCTGAGACTGTTTCGCCAATGGGGCGCATCGCTGTGCCTTGGCTTCCTGGCCCTGGCCAGCCAGGCCCCGGCCGCTGCGCAAGACCTGCCCGGCGCCAAGGACCACCCGGCCGTGAAGCGCTTTGGCGGCAGCGCCATCGTGGGCTACGAGGTGCGCAACTTCGACGCCGTGGAGTTCCAGACCTCCACCTTCAAGGAGTTCGACCTGCAGGCCTACAAGCGGCGCTACGTGCAGCCCCCGCTGGCGCTCGAAGGCAAGCTCACCCGCCTGTGGTACGAAGCCCCCGGCGCCACGCGGTCGCTGGAGCTGTTTCGCAACTACGCCAACGATCTCGCTGCTGGTGGCTTCACCGTGCTCTACGACTCCACCCGCGACAGTGCTGCGGGCAGCTACACCAACTTTCTGGCCAACTTCAGCAGCGGCCAGCGCGACGCCATCAAGAACAACCGCAGCGAATACGTGATGTACGCCGCCGACGCCAGCACCGTGCGCACCGGCACCTTCCAGAAGGGCAGCACCACCGTGCGCCTGGTCTCCATCGACTGGCCCAAGGAAGACACCACCTACAAGTCCCGGCAGGGCGCCTACATTGCGGTGGACATCCTGGAGACCAAGGCCATGGAGCAGAACATGGTGGTGGTCAGCGCGTCCGACATCAGCAAATCCATCACCGCCAACGGCAAGGTCGCCATCTACGGCATCCTGTTCGACACCGGCAAGGCCGATGTGAAGCCCGAGTCCAAACCCTCGCTGGAGCAGATCGCAGCCTTCCTGAAGGCCGAGCCCACCGTCAAGCTGCACGTGGTGGGCCATACCGACAGCGTGGGCGGCTTCGACAGCAACCTGGCCCTGTCCAAACGCCGTGCCGATGCGGTGGCTGCGGCGCTGGCCAAGGACTACGGCATTGCGGTGGGGCGCCTGGTGGGCAACGGCGTGGCGTCGCTCGCGCCTGTGGCGAGCAACAGCAGTGATGAAGGCCGGGCGAAGAACCGGCGGGTGGAGCTGGTGCCCCAGTAGGGGTGTGCGAATGGTGAGCGGCTGGGTAGCCGCAGGCGGGGGAGGGGGTTGAAGGGGAGGCTGGCGCTATCCGCCGGGAGGGGCTTGTGGCAGTAGAGACACTGGGTGCCTCACTCTTTGCCATGAGAGGCTCGGCCCGGCTTGCCGGGGCGGGTCCTTCCGATGGAGGGGCTGGGTGTCATTGGTCGAACTTCTCGGATGCGCATTGCGACGGGCCCTTGTCATTGACGGCAGTCACGACCAGAAAGTTGACGGTCACCTGGTAGCGCTTGCCATTTGCGCGAATCTCGTAGACCGCCTGGTCCTTTCCCAGATACCCGAGGTCGGGCATGAAGGTGTAGTGGTAGGAGGTGGTTCCAGGTGGAAAGAGGGTTGTCTTGCCCCCCGGAAGGTGGCTCTCATACCGCTTGTCAGGTGGCGTCAGGTCCTTCACTTTCCCGTGGTTCGGCGGCTTCAGCGTCGCGACCGTCAGCGCCATCTGCTGGGCGGTCGCCGGGGAGATCACATTCCCTTTGAGTTTGAGTTGCCGCAACAGGGCGTCCGGCAGTGGCGAAAAGCTGTTGCTTGCCGAAATCTCTTGCGGAGCCTGCGCTTGCTTCCATTCCGGTGGGGTGACCAAGTACCCGTCAATATCACGGCAGTAGGCGAAAGTCTGGTCGAAGGCTTGATTCCTGGAGTCGGCGGCGTAGGTTGCTCCGGCACCTGAAAGCATGAACATGAGCAGTACCGAGATCCTGTGGTTCATTCGCGTTCCTCTGATGTCCTGTGTTGGATCTGACGGGCTGGGCTTCATTTGCTGCCCCAGGTGCATTGGGTGAAGCCGCTGGCCTGGGTGATTCGGGCTTGCCGGGCATAGGTGCCGGCCGCCGAGGTGTCTCCGATCAGAACGGAGAAATCAGACAGTTCAACTTTCGCGTTGGCTTGCCAGCAGTTGGCTTGGGCAAGGCTCTGGGGTGGTGCGATCTTCACGGACGGTTGCGCTTCGTCCAGTTTGATGCGTGCGAAGTTTGTCTTGAAGAAATGTCCACCGGCCTGGAGCGTCTCCTTGCCCGGGCGGAACTCCAACTCGCCGCCGTCGTTTGGCTCAAACCGAAGGATGCCAGACGCGTGGAGCTTGCCTGTCACATGCACAGCACCGTAGATGCTCGCCTGGTCTGCGGACACCACCGCCGCAAGGCGACTCGCGGGACGGCACTCCAACAGCGCCGCCTCGCCGCGGGCGGCAATCTTGGTGTCGCCTCTGATCGACCGGATCTCAAAGCCGGGCGGAAGCGCTGCCCTCAGCCGAGAGGGGAAGGCCTCGCAGCCGTCGGCCTGACCGCAGGTGATTTTGACGCAGTCCTGGGCAAGCGCCACCTGCGCGGACGCAAGAAGCAGGGCGGGCCAAAGGAGATGCCGGTGCATGAGGCCTCGCGCAAGGTAGACCACAGAACCCGCAGGATAAGCATGACCGATGCGAGATATTCTGGACACAGATTCCTCCTGGAAGTGGCTTGTAGCCTGGGTTGGCAGTCGCAGTGCTGCGCAAACACCTTGGTATGGAAATTTTATGGAATCCGGCAGCGCGGCACCGAACGGACGATAGCGAGCACACCCGTCAAGTGCGAGCACCCCGACGCCCGTTGCAGGCCACGCACAGCCCTGTTCCCCCTACCACCGCAGCGGCCCCGCCTCATCACTCCAGAAAATCCACCGGCTGGTTTCCACATACGGTGATGTACCAATGGAGTACGGGTCCATGCCCGCCTCGCTGCGCTCCAGCCGCACCAGGTAGCCGCCGTAGCTGGCGGCCCACAGCACGCCGCCGTCGGGGGCCATGTCCATGCCGCTGATGGTGCTGCCGATGTGGTGGCGCCACAGGGCTTGCCCGTCGTCGCCAATGGCGTGCAAATACCCATCGGCGTCGCCCAGGACCACCAGGCCGGGTTGGGTGGCCGAGGCATAGACACGGCAGCGGTCGTCCAGCGTGGGCAGGTCTTCTGCGTCGGTGGGCGCATGCTGTGGCGCGTCTTGCGGCCCCTGCGCAGCGAGTGGCGAGAGCGGCACCGACAGCGTGCTGCCCCAGTACAGATGGCAGGAGTTGGCGAACAGGCGCGTGCCGTCGTGCGAGAACGCCGTGTGGTGCGGGTAGGACGACTGCGGGTCGTATTCGGCCACCAGAGTGCCCTGGGCATCGAGCAGGATGTGGCTGCTGTCCTGGTCGCCCACGGCGATGTGGCGTTCGTCGGGCGAGAGGGCCATGTGCAGCATGTCGAGGGCCAGCACGGTGACGGCCTGGCCGCCTGCCTCTTCGTCCATCTGGTTCTTGCGCCAGGTGTAGGGGCCGTCTTCGTCAAAGGTTTGCGGGTGCAGGCGTTGCACACCGTCTCCATCCTTGCTGCCGCCGTTGGCCGCGGGGGTCAGCAGGTAGATGCCGGTGGGGTTGCGCAGCAGCACGCGCTGACCGTTGTTGAAGGGAATGAGTTCGTCGCAGCGTTGCCCCAGCGGGCCGGGCGCCACGGGCATATGGGGTGGCAGGCCTTCGTTGCCACGGGGCAGCGCAAAGCGCGCAATCATCGGGCCGCCAAAGCCCTGGTGGGTGGTGAGCTGCTGGCCGTCGCTCTGGGCAAAGATGCGCCGATTGGGGGAGCGACCCAGGCCGCGCAGCGCGGGCAGCGGCTGGTGGTGCGGGCCCTGCACGGCCACCCAGTGCGCGGTGTCGTCGTAAGCAGCGCCCACGCGGGCCAGCACGCGGCCGTCGTCCAGCGTGATCACCGGGCCGATGAAGCAGCCTGCATTGGCCGCGCGCTGCACAAAGGCATCGGGAGCAAACGCAAAACGCTGGCGAAAGCGCTCGCCCAGGTCCACATCGGCATGCTGGTGGACCACGCGTGCAAGCTGCAGCACGGTGGGGGCGGCGGCCTGGCGCGGGTCGGGGGGCAGGGTGCTTTCTTCCTCTGCTTCGTCGTCACTCCCGTCGTCCGTCTCTGCGGCATCGCCCGCCGTGGGTTCGGGCATGTCTTGCGCCAGCTGGTGGGCGCGGACGGTGGCCACATAGGCCTGGCCGTCGGCCTGCCACCGGGCCGAGAGCTCCATCAGCTCCAGCGGGAAGACCGCCACATCGGGCACATCGGCCGCCAGGGGCGGGGTGGCCAGCAGTTGCACGGCCGCCTTGATGCGCCGGGCCTCGGCCTGGCGGGCGGCATCCTGTTCGGCCTGGGTGCGGATGCGGGCTTCGACCGCGCCATAAAAGCGCAGCAGGCGGGTGATGTGGTCGGCCGCACCACGGGGCAGGGGGGCGCGGCTGTCGCTCTGGCGCTGCGCGTAGGCGAACTCGACCAGTGCCGGCCCTTCGCGGGCCTCGTCCACGTTGATCTGGTAGGCGCTGTGGGCGTTGTCCTCGTCGTCGCCGGGGGCCTCATCGCCGTTGCGCCAGCTGAGCTTGAGCGCGCGGCCCCAGGGCTCGCCCTCGTGCATGCAGGGCTGGCGGGCGCCCACCCAGATGTTGCCCTCCCACCAGCCGTTGCGGTCGCTGTCCCACCAGTCGTTGTATTGGTCGGTGAACACGGGCAGGCTGGTGAAGCGCTCAATGTGTTCGGCCGTCAGCGTGGCCACCAGGCGCTGGTAAAGCGGGTAGCGCGCGCGGTGCTGCCCCACGGCCTTGCGCACATAGTCGAGCACGCCGCGCCAGGCGGTCTGGCAGGCCTGCCAGGCTTCGGGGTCAGTA
The DNA here is from genome assembly GCF_003852545.1 of Acidovorax sp. FJL06. GTDB lineage: Bacteria > Pseudomonadota > Gammaproteobacteria > Burkholderiales > Burkholderiaceae_C > Acidovorax. The sequence goes on along the minus strand of NZ_QAJR01000031.1, from coordinate 42,264 downwards.
CCCTCGGCCAGCGCCTGCCATTCGCCGGGCTCACCCTGGTTGTAGCGGCGGTACAGCAGGGTGAGCTGCGGCGTGGTGGGCACGCTGCGGCGCAGTACGGCGGCGGCCAGCCGCTGCAGCGGGCCATGGGCTGGAGGCACCTGTTCGACTGAGAGGTAGAAGTCCCAGGTTTTCCAGACGGTGATGAACACGTTGTCGTCGCGTTGGTCGCCGTCTTCGTCCACATGCCGCTGGCAGATCGAAAAGTCGGTCTGCCCGAACCAGCCATAGGCCTTGTGCTCCTTGTGCGCGATGACCGGGGTGTGCACCACGGCCAGGATGTTTTGCACACTGATGGCGTTGTCGGCGCACAGGTCGTGCGCCAGCGGCCAGGCGGCCTGTATATCTGCGCTGCCATGCACCGCGCTGTCGCCAGCCCGCACGGCGGCCACCACCTGGCGGCGGTCCAGCAGGGCTGCCAGGCCGTCCTCGCCCGCGTCCACGCCGCTGTGGAATTCGGGGGCAAAAACGGCGCCCAGCACCTCGCTGGAGAACTCCGCCAGGTGCGGCGCGGGGCGCACCTCGTCCAGCAGAAACTCCACCTGCTCGGGGCCTTCGATGTGCAGGTGGTATTCGTCGGTGAACAGCGCCACGCGGGCCTGCAGCCCGCCGTGCACGCGCAGCTCGCCATGGTTGTAGTGGCCCCACAGCAGGTCCTGCACCCGCAGCGCACCTTGCACACACACCAGTTGCCCGCCGATCACGGCGTTGTGCACCTGGGCGTTGCCGGTGACGATGAGGTGGGTGGTGCCGTCGGTGTCGCTGCTGGTCAGCGCGCCGTCGATCTGAAGGTGGCCGTCCACGAGGATGAGAAAAGGCGCGCGGGGTAGGGGGCTGCCGCTTGGAGGCTCTGATAGCCCATCCAGCCAACTGCGCAGCGGGCTGCCGCTGGCCAGAGGCGCGTCCAGGTGCAGCTCGTGCCAATGCACGTCGCCGGTGATCCACAGCACGGCTTCTTCAGCCAGCGCACCGGAGTCTTGTTCCAGGCGTTCGGCGATCCAGCAATCGGGCGGAAGCCGGGAGGCCACGGCGGCCAGCGGGCAAAGTCGGGCGGTGGGCATGGTTCAGCAGCGGGGAGGAGGGCAGTGGGACACAACCGGCGGGCATCGTACACCGCAGCCTGCACGCTTCATGCTTTGCGCAGACAATGATGTGTTGTCTTATCAATTGCCCCCCATGTCCCAGAACCCCCCCGTTTTTGAAGTCCTCCCCCGCGATCTCTCGGCCTACCGCCAGGGCAATGTGGGCATCGACTACGTGCACCGCTTCGAGTCCGGCAAGCCGGGGCCCCATGTGCTTATCAATGCCCTGACCCATGGCAACGAGATCTGCGGCATGGTGGCCGCCACGCACCTGCTCGACACCGGCGTGCGCCCCCTGATTGGCACCTTGACCATCAGCTTTGCCAACGTAGCTGCCTACGAGTCGTTTGACGCGAGCCGCCCGTTTGAAAGCCGCCAGCTGGTGCACAACCTCAACCGCGTGTGGTCGGCCGCCGAGCTGGAGGGCACCACCGACAGCCCTGAGCTGCAACGTGCCCGCGTGTTGCGCCCGGTGGTGGCTGCAGCCGATCACATTCTGGACATCCACTCCACCAGCCAGGATGTGCAGCCCTTCTGGGTCTACCCCGCCTACCCGCGCAACGCAGAGGTGGCCTTGGCGCTGGGGCGTCCCCCCGTGCACCTGGTGATGCCCAGCGGGCTGGGCTCGGGCACGCCCCTCATCCAGCATGGACGCCACGGCCAGGCCGATGGCACGGGTGTGGCTCTGGTGGTGGAGTGTGGGCAGCATTTCCTGCAATCGGCGGCCGATGTGGCCACGGCGGTGGCGCAGGATTTTCTGGCGCACTTTGGCCTGATCGCACCCGCCGCCGACCGGCCCGCGCCGGTGGCACAGCGCCGCTACGAGCTGCTGGAAACCTGCATGGTGCGCACGGCGGATTTCCGCTTCACGCGGCCCGTGCAGGGCTTCGAGGTGTTTGCCCAGGGCGAACTCATCGCCACCGATGGCCCGCACGAGATCCGTGCATTGTGTGACGACTGCACCGTGCTCATGCCCACGCGCGAGCCCATCGTCGGCCGCGAGGCCGTGTACCTGACCCGGCCTCTTTGACAAAGCACCCGGGCGGTAGCGCCCGGGGCGTCCACTTCAGAACGACGAACCGGGCTGCTGCAAAAACGCCAGCTCCTCGGGCGTGGACACGCGCCCCAGCACCGCGTTGCGGTGCGGGTAGCGCCCAAAGCGCGCAACGATGTCACGGTGGCGCACCTCAAACTGCAGGTTGTTCTGAAGCCCCGGCTGGTCAAACAGCACCAGGGCCTGCGCGTGGATGGCGGCCGACTCGCTGTGCATGTAGGGCATGTAGGCAAAGGCGCGCTGCACGGGGGCCAGCGCCGCGTCATGCCCCCCGGCTACCAGCTCCTGGGCCAGCGCCAGGGCTTGCGCATCCTGTGCAAACGCCAGGGGCGAGCCGCGGTGCAGGTTGCGCGAGAACTGGTCCAGCACCAGGATCTCGGCCAGGCGCCCCTGCGGTGTGGCGCGCCAGCCCCACAGCTCGCACTGCTGCGCGGCCTGCCAGGTGGCGCCAAACCGCGTGCGTATGGTGGCGTCCAGGGCGTCGTCTTGCGCAAAGTGCTGCGCAGGCGTGAGTTCGTCGAACCAGAAGTGCAGGATGTCGTGGGCTTGCATGGGCATGTGGATGGAGGGGCGGGAAGGGTCGGTCAGGGCGGCACCACGGCCTGCGTGCGCTCCTGGCGCACCAGGTACAGGCCGCTGCCGATGATGATGGCACCCCCGAGCAGGGTGCTGTAACCCGGCACGGTCTGCCACAGCACCCAGTCCAGGCCCATGCCCCAGGCCAGGGCTGTGTATTCAAACGGGGCCACCACCGACGCCTGCCCATGGCGGAACGCCTCGGTGATGGCGAGCTGGCCCGCAAACCCGGTCACGGCCAGCCCGGCCACCAGCGGCCAGTGCGCCTGCGCCACGCCCACCCACTGCGGCCAGGCCAGCGTGCCCGCGCCCAGCGCCAGCAGGGTGGTGGTCCAGAAGACCAGGCTGGCGCTCGAATCGGTGCGCGTGAGCAGCCGGCCCGTGATGGCCGAGACCGCGTAGCAGCCGGCCGCCGCCAGCACCGCCAGCGCCCCGAGGGTGAAGAACGCCTCCTGGTTGGGGCGCAGCGCCACCAGCACGCCCACCATGCCCAGCGCAATCGCCACCCAGTGGGCGGCGCGCACGCGTTCGCGCAGCACCACGGTGGACAGCGCCGTGATCAGCAGCGGTGCAATGAAGAACAGCGTGTAGGCCTCGGCCAGTGCCAGCTCGCGGATGGCAAATGCAAACAGCGAGAGCATGGCCACGTTGAGCCCGCCCCGCAGCAGGTGCAGCGGCCAGCGCACCTGGAGCAACCGGGGCACCTCGCCGCGCCACAGCGCATACAGGGCCACCAGCGGCAGCGCGGCCCAGCCCCGCAGCGCGGCGACCTGCATGGCGGGGTAGTGGGCCGTGAGGGTCTTGAGCAGCGCATCCATCAGCGAAAAGAAGCCCACGGCCGCCACCATGGCCACGATGCCGCGCAGGCTGCCGGACGAGGGCGTGTGCGCCGCCGAGGATGGCGCAGGGTGCACCGGGAGCGCCTGGGCCTGGGCGTCGGGGTCAGACATGGGCGAGCCCTCTCTCTGCGCAGGCTGTGGTCAGCGGGGGGCAGTTGGCGGCGCAGGGGGCTGGCGCCGCACGCAAAAAATGGAGAGGCCGGTGCATGGGGAGTTCCCCCGCGCAGAGTGGTGCGCAGGGCGTGTGCAAGAGGGCCAAAAAGTGTAGCGCACCGAGCCAGCGGATGGCTGCAGTGGGGGTGGGTTGGTGGGGGCGTGCTCAATGGCCGCAAGAGGCGTAGAGTCTGTGGATTGATCTGCTTCAGGAGATCGCCACCATGGGCCCCCGCCGCATCGTGCTGATACAGGGCCACCCCGACGCCCAGGCGCCCCACCTGTGCCACGCGCTGGCCCAGGCCTATGCGCAGGGCGCTACCGCCGCGGGGCACGCGGTGCGGCAGATTGATGTCGCCACCATCGACTTCGCGCTGCTGCGCAGCCAGCACGAGTGGGAGCTGGGCCTGCTGCCCGCCGTGCTCAAGCCCGCGCAGGCCGACATCGGCTGGGCACAGCACATCGTGCTGTTTTTTCCGCTGTGGCTGGGCGACATGCCGGCCTTGCTCAAGGGCTTTCTGGAGCAGGTGGCGCGGCCCGGCTTTGCGTTCAACACCGAAGACAGCAACCCCTTCGGCCGCAAGGGCCTCACCGGCCGCAGCGCGCGCGTGGTGGTCACCATGGGCATGCCGGCACTGGTGTACCGCTGGTACTTCCGCGCGCACAGCGTGAAATCGCTGGAGCGCAATATCCTGGGCTTTGTGGGCATCGCCCCGGTGCACGAAACCCTGGTGGGCCATGTGGAGCAACTGGGCGATGCGGGCGTGGCGAAGTGGACGGCACGCATGCGGGCGCTGGGCGCCAAGGCCGCATAGGCGCCTGCACAGGCAGGCCGCCAGGGCCGTCAACCGAACGTGCGTGCTGCCGCCAGGGTGCCCATGCGCTGGCTGATGGCAAAGAATTCGGCCACGGTGTCGTCAATGATCTGCTGGGCGGTTTTGACGGAGTCGATGAGCCCGGCGGTTTGCCCCGCCAGTGCAGGGGCTGCCTCCATGTCGCCGTCAAAGTACACATGCTGGATGCCCGCAAAGCTGTCGGCGGGCATGAGCCCGGCCTCGTGGATGGCCCGGGTGCGCTGGGATTTGAGCGCACGGATGCAGGGACTGGCTTTGGTGTTGAGCATCCAGGTGCCTGTCACGCCCGCATCGACGATGGCGTTCTTGTAGTTGGCATGCACCGGGCTTTCGGCGCAGCTCACAAAACGCGTGCCCATTTGCACCGCCTCGGCCCCCAGCGCAAAGGCCGCTGCCATGCCGCGCCCGTCGCAGATGCCGCCTGCGGCCACCAGCGGTACATCTACCTGCGCGCGGATGGCCTGAAGCAGCACCAGGGTGGAGACCTCTTCGGGGTTCTTGAAGCCGCCGCCTTCGCCGCCTTCGACCACCAGGCCGTCGATGCCCGCGTCCACGCACTTGAGCGCGGCATCCACCGTGGGCACGGCGTGGTACACGGTGATGCCCGCATCCTTGAGCGGCGCAATGAACTTGGCCGGGCTGCCCGCCGAGGTGGTCACAAACTTCACGCCCGATGCGCACACAAAGCGCAGCATGGCGTCGTCCTTCAAAAAGCGGATGGGCAGGTTCACACCAAACGGCAGGCCGAGCGCGCTCATCTTCGTGATCTCGGCCTGGCAGTTGGCGGTCTCGCCGGAGGACGTCTCGATGATGCCCAGCCCGCCCGCGCGGGATACCGCCGAGGCCAGCGGCGTGCGCGCGATCCAGCCCATGGGCGCCTGGAGGATGGGGTAGCGCGCGCCGGTGTGGGCCAGGACGCGGTTGGTGGCGGGTGGGGTCATGAACGGGGTCTCCTGATTTTCTTGGAGTGCCCATTATTTCGACGGTGGTGTGGCTGCCGTGTCGCCCGCGTTACGGTGTTGGCGGCGTCTCTGCAGACTCTTCCCATGGCAAGTGTTCAAACAGGCGCTGCCAGTCGGCGCTGGGGATGGCGCTGAGGCTGAGGTTGGCATCCTCTGCCGTGTTGTGCCCAGGCCCCCAGCCCGCAGGCCTCGGCCATGGCAGCCCGCTGTCGAAGGTCATGGCCAGCCCCGACACCGGGTGCGGCACCGTCAGCTGCCACGCATGCAGCCACAGCCTTTGTTGCCCCAGCCGCTCGGCCCACCAGCGGTTGAGGGGGCCTTTGCCGTGCGTGGCGTCGCCGATGATGGGGTGGGCCAGGTGCTTGAGGTGGCGGCGGATCTGGTGGCGCCGCCCGGTGGTGGGGAGGGCCTCGACCAGCGAGGCACGCGTGGTGGCAAAGCGCGCATCGCTGGCCTCGGGCAGCGCGAGCTGCGCCAGGCGGCGAAAGCGGGTGTGGGCGTCCTGCACGGCCGCATCGGCCGGGGCATCGTCGGGCTTCAGGGCGTGGTCCACCTCGATGGCCCCGGGTGCCCAGCCGCGCACCATCGCCAGGTAGCGCTTGTGCGTGGCGCCCTGCTCAAAGGCCTGCGACAGCGCGCGCGCCGCGTCGCTGTGCAGCGCCATCACCAGCACGCCGCAGGTGCCCTTGTCGAGCCGGTGCACGGGGAACACATGCTGGCCCAGCTGGTCGCGCAGGGTCTGCATCACAAACCGTGTTTCGCCCGCGTCCAGCCCCGTGCGGTGCACCAGCCAGCCGGCGGGCTTGTAGACGGCCACCAGGTGCTCGTCGCGCCAGAGGATGTGCAGGGGTGGGGGCATGGAAAATCCAGTGAGCGCCGGTGCGTGCGTGCAGCGGTTGCCGGGGCGGGTGGGGAAGGCGCGGATTGTGCCGCACGCTGCCCCCGCGCGCGCCGGCGACAATTGGGGGGTCATGACGAAGAAAACCATACTCCCCCTGCAACTGCTGGTTGCCCCCGACAAGAACGACCCCGCGCCGCTGATCCTGTACCACGGGCGCAACTGCCCCGATGGCTTTGGCGCCGCGCTGGCTGCCTGGCTGTACTACGGCGACAGCGCCGAGTACCGGGGGCTGGACCATGGCGATGTGCTCTCGGTGGACGACCTGCCGCCCGTGGCAGGCCGCAGCGTGTACATCCTCGATTTTTCCTTCTCCGCCGAGATCCTGCGGGCCATCGACGAGCGCGCCGCCAAGCTGGTGATGCTGGACCACCACAAGAGCGCGGCCGAAAAGCTCACCGGCTTTGCCTGCCGCTGCGGCGTGGTGCACTTCGACATGAGCAAGTCGGGGGCGCGCCTGGCCTGGGAGTTCTTCCACCCCCACACGCCCATCCCGGCGCTGCTGCAGTATGTGGAAGACCGCGACATCTGGAAGTGGGAGTTTGAAGAAAGCGCGCGGTTCCTGTCGGCGCTCGACATGGAGGTGCAGGACTTCGCGCGCTGGAGCGAGATTGCCGCCTTCGCACCCGAGCAGCTGGCGCAGTTCATGGCGCGCGGTGCGGCCATGGACGAGAAGTACAAGAAGCTCTGCACCGACATCGCCGAGGGCGCGCAGCCGCTGGTGTTCAACGGCATCGCGGGCCTGATGGTGAATGCGCCTGGCATGTTCCACAGCCTGGTGGGCGACATGCTCTCGGCCAAGACCGGCACTTTTGCGCTGATGTGGAGTGCGGGCGCCAAGGGCGTGAAGGTGGGGCTGCGCGCACAGCGCAATTTTGACTGCATCGCGCTGGCCGAAAGCATGGGCGGCGGCGGGCATGCCCAGGCTTGTGGCTTCAAGATGACGGTCGAGCGCCTGCCGGAGTTGCTCACGGGGACGTTCAACGCTTGATGCCCAGGCCGGGTTTGGGTAGAAATGCTTGCAGCGCTTGACGGATAAGCGCTAATTGCTATTGAAAATATAGCTTTTGCGCGTGGCTACACCAGCCGCAGGTCCACGCCCTTCGTCCCCGGAAACACCCGCGCCACGGCGGCCGCGTTCAGCCCATACATGCGCCCGAACAGCCCGCCCAGCACGGCGCGGTAGTCGTTGAGCACGGGGTAGTCGCGGTTCTGGAACAGCGTGGTGGCCGAGAGCGCCTGCTGCTCGCCCGCGATGCGGCCACCGCCCACACCGCCGCCCAGCACCCAGAACACGGTGCCGTGGCCGTGGTCGGTGCCCCTGTTGCCGTTTTCGCGGAAGGTGCGGCCGAACTCGCTGACCACCACGACCACGGTGGACTTCCAGGCCGGGCCCATCTCGTCGGCAAAGCCTGCCAGGCCCCGGCCCAGTTCTTCAAAGCGGTTGGCCAGCGCGCCCGTGGCCGCGCCTTGCCCCACATGGGTGTCCCAGCCGCCCACGTCCACAAAGCCGATTTGGTAGCGCGCCTGCATCAGCCGCGCCATGCGCCGGGCCGTGCCTTCAAAGCCCTTGGTGCTCAGCGCGTTGCGGCTGGCGGCCTCCATCTCGCCCTGCATGGTGCGGGCGACCTCTTCGCGTGTGGCAAAACCTTCGGCCACGGGCGTGGCCAGCGGGGTGCCCTGGTACATGGACTCGATGAGCTGGGCTTGCCGCGCATCCACGCCGCTGCGGCCCGCCGCCGCGCTCAGCAGGGTGTTGGGCACATCCACCGCGCCGCGCAGCACCAGGGGCAGGGTGCTGGTAAAGGCCATGGGCTGCAGCGCGGCCGCAGCCGGGGTGTTGCCGGTGCGCGGGTTCAGCTCGGCCACCAGCCGGTTCAGAAAGCCCGAGCGGTAGTCGCGCCGCCCGCCCACGGGCTGGCCCAGCTCCATGCTGTCCTGCGTGTCGAAGTGGCTGCGCGAGAGGTCGTCGGTGCCCGCAAACGGCACAAAGGCCAGCTGGCGCTGCTGGTACAGCGGCAGCATCGAGTCGGCCAGCGCGGGGTGCAGGCCCCAGTCGGGCGTGAGCGGCAGCGCGCCGCCGTCCTGCCCGGGGCGGGCGATGGCGATGTTGGGTCGTGTTTCGTAGTAATAGCTGCTGGCCGTGGGCACAAGCAGGCTGGCGCAGTCATAGCCACCGCGCAAAAACACGAGCAGAAAACGCACGTCCTGCGCGCCGGGGGCGGCCATCGCGCTGGCGCTGTTAACACCCAGCGCGCTGGCGGCCAGGGCGTGGAGAAAGTGTCTGCGTTGCATCGTGATTTCCTCAGCCGTGCATGAATTCCGGTGATGCGAGGAACAGCAGGTTCCACTCACGCGGCGTTGCCGCCTGGGCCAGTGCATTGCGCGTGGCGGCCGACCAGGTGGGCTGCAGGGCCTGCACATAGGTGCTGTGTGCCAGCGGCGGAGGCGTGCGCTGTGACAGGGGCTGATCGGCTCTGGAGCCTTCGCGCGGAGCAGGAACGGGGGCTGAGGCGGCCCCCGCCCCGATGGCCCGGGCTATCTCGAAGCGCGTGGCCATCTGCCCCGATCCCGCCCACGCGGCTGCGTCCAGCGGGTAGCCGTCGGGCGTGGCGCGGCCATACAGGGGCTCGGCCAGGCGCTGCAACCAGCCCAGTGCGGGCTCGGCGCCGGGCAGCACGGCGTCGCCATGCGCCAGGCGCAGGCTGGCCAGCACATAGTGCACCGGGTCGCGAAAACGCTGGCCCAGGGATGCGCGAAATTCCGGTGCATTGAACAGTGCCTCCAGCACGGCGGCGATGTCGCCATCGCTGCGCTCAAAAGTGCTGGCCAGCATCTGCAGCAACGCAGGCGGCGGCTGGTCGCCCACCAGAAAGAGCGCGATCTTGCGCGCGATGAAGCGCGCGGTGGCGGGCGCCCGCGCCAGCCGGTCCAGCGCTTCGTCCACCTCGGCCAGGCCTTCGGCACGCAGGGGCTGGCCCAGCAGCGTCTTGGGCTCCCAGTCATGCCGCTGGGGGTTGAACTCGAACAGGCCGTCGCGCACATAGTGGCGGCGCAGCGCGGGTTGCATGCGCGGGGGGCCGTCGCCCTGCGGGCGCAGCGACACGCCCACGCCGGTCAGCACGCGCGCCAGCTCCTGCACGTCCTGCTGGCTGTAGCCGCCGTCCACGCCCAGCGTGTGCAGCTCCATCAGCTCGCGCGCGTAGTTTTCGTTGATGCGGCCCACTGCGTTGCGTGCGTTGTCCAGGTAGTGGAGCATGGCCGGGTGGCGCACCGTGGCGCCCAGCAGGTCGCGGAAGCGGCCCAGTGCGTGGGGGCGCACGGCGTGCTCTTCGTAGTCGCCCACCAAGGCCCGCAGGCCGCCCTTGCCCGCAAACACGCTGAAGTGGTTCATCCAGAACCAGGTCATCTTTTCGTGCAGCTGGGCGGGTGAATACAGCGCGCGCAGCACGCAGCGCTCGGCGGCCTCTTGCTGCAGGGCGCGCATGTCCTGCTGCCAGGCCTTGAGCGCGGCCTTGCGCCCGTCTTCGGTGGGCTGGGCCTTGGCGGCCTGGTGCTGGGCTTCCATCCGCGCGGCCAGCTCGGGCAAGGGCGTGCGGGTGATGGCCATGGCGTCAATCTGTGCCTGGGCCGCGCGCGGCAGCGTGGCGGGCGGGGGGCGCAGCTGGGCGGCCAGGTAGGCCGCAGCCCCCTGCGGTGGCAGTGCCAGCGCGCCCTGCGCGGTGCAGCCCCAGGTCACGCGGTCCAGCAGGCGGGCCAGGGTGGGCGCGTCGGCGGTGTTCCAGGTGGCAGCACCTGCCGGGGCCGCGGCCTGTGCCATGCCGAGGGGGCCCGTGGCCGCTGCGCCCACAGCGCTCAGAAAACCCGCGAGCATGGTGCGGCGGCGCAAGTGGCAAGGGGGTGGGGCAAAGGGTGTCATGGGGCGTGTGTGGTGCCGACAGTGGTGCGCATGGTGCGCCGCCCCATTGCGCCACGCAAGCCTGCTCGGCGGGTTTTACCTGCGCGACACAAACGCGCCGGAGGATGTGTCGATGGGTATCTTTGTGCGCGCAGCCTGCCCCGGGGCTGCGCGGCCGATCAGCCCCGGGCCTGCGCGGCTTCTTCGAAGCGGTCCACGCTGCGCAGGCTCTTGAAGGCCAGCATCCAGCCGCCCACCACGCCCAGCGTGCACAGCCCGCCCACCACGGCGGCGGGCACCACGCCCAGCCACGACGCGCTGGTGCCGGCGCGGAACTCGCCCAGTTCGTTGGACGAGCCGATGAACAGCATGTTCACCGCGTTCACGCGCCCGCGCATGGTGTCGGGGGTGGAGAACTGCACCAGCGCACCCCGGATGTACACGCTCACCATGTCGGCCGCGCCGGCCACCATCAGCGCCGCGAACGACAGCCAGAACCAGTGGGAGAGCGCAAACACCAGGTTGGCCATGCCAAACACCGCTACGGCGATGAACATGGTGCGCCCCACATGGCGGTTGAAGGGGCGCATGCTCAGGTACAGCCCGGCGCCCACCTCGCCCACGGCCATGGCGCTGCGCAGCGCGCCCAGGCCAGCGGGGCCCACGTGCAGCACCTCCTGCGCATAGATGGGCAGCAGGGCCACCACGCCGCCCAGCAGCACGGCAAACAGGTCCAGCGAGATGGTGCCCAGGATGATGGGCCGCGAGCGGATGAACGCAATGCCCGCGCCAAAGCGCTCGAACATCGTGCCCTGCGTGGGGCCGGGCGCCGTGGCGTGGGCCACCACCACGCGCAAGAGCAGGATCACCCCCAGCACAAAACATGTGCAGCACAGGGCGTAGGTCAGCTCGCCGCCGCCCAGCGCATACAGCAGCCCGCCCAGCAGCGGCCCGCCGATGCTGGCCACGCGCATGAGCATGCTGTTGGCGGCAATCGCCTGCGCAAGCTGGCCGCGCGGCACGATCTGCGGCAGCAGGCTCTGCATGGCCGGGCCCGAGAACGCCCGCGAGCAGCCATACAGCACCAACACGGCGTAGATGCCCGCCACGCCGCTGGCCCCGTGGCCCGACAGCCACCACAGCAGGGCGCTGCACAGCCCGCCCACCGACCAGCTGATGGCCAGGATGCGCCTGCGGTCGAACCGGTCGATCAGGTCGCCCGCCGGCAGCAGCAGGCACAGCATGGGCAAAAACTGCGCCAGGCCCACGCAGGCCAGCGCCAGCGGCTCGCGCGTGAGGTCATACACCTGCCAGGCCACCACCACGGCCTGCACCTGGGTGGCCACCACGGCCACCACGCGGGCGATCAGAAAGGAGACAAAACCGGAATGGCGATAGACGCTGCGGGCCGATTCGGCATCGGGCGCGGCCTGGGAGGGATGGGGGGCGGTCATGACAACGGGGATGGGGTGGCGCGGGGCACTGGGGGTGGCCGGGCCAGGGGAAAGACCCCACGATGCTAACGGTGATGCCGCCCGCGCGCTGGCGGCGTCGGTAAAGACCCGCAGAAATCGCCCGCCAGGTTTTGCGATGGTCTGCCGGTCGGGGAAAAGAGACGCGGGTTTCCCGGCCCCGGCGCCGCGGAGTGGGAGCCGTTGATGGATTCACTGCTCACCAGGAGTGCATGAGTCGTCCGCCCTCTCAAAAAAAGCGCCAGCCGTCAGCGCTGGTTGCGCTGGCTGCGCCGGTGCCGGTAGTCCCAGGGCGCGAGCGGCCGCGGCTGTGACCACAGGCCCGTGCCATGGCTGCGCGCCTGCTGCTGCAGCGGTGCGAGGTGTGGGTGGCCCGTGGCATACGGCGTGTACACCCAGGCCAGACCGGCGCGCACCTGGGCCGTGGCCACATCGGTGCCGCCACAGCGCACATTGGCCACGGTGCGGCCATAGCTGTCCTCGTCCACCGGCTGTAGCGTGGCGCGCTGCTTGAAGCACAGCCGCGCCAGGTTTTGCCGCGACTTCTGGCCATAGGCCTGGCGCGACTCGGGCGCGTCGATGGCCGCGATGCGCACCTTGACCTGCTGGTAGGCGCCGGGCGTGCCGCAGCGGGCGGTGAGGGTGTCGCCGTCGCTGATGGCGACGACCAGGCAGAGCAAGGAGGCGAGGGGCACGGGGGCGGCGGGATGGAGTGGGGCGGTGGCGCGGTGCCTGGAGGGTGCCCATGGAGAGCAGGGCTTTTTGTTCATCCAGCGCTGGATGGGTGCGCGCCAGTAGCTATCAATAGTGTAGCTTCTTCGATCAGTTGCGTAAGGGTTGTTGGACCCATCGGGCACCATGAAAAGATTATGAACAGGCTCTTGCACCGTCGTGCCTGTTTTTTGTGCGCTCCGGCGAACGCCAGCACTGGCGCGGGTTGCGCCGCTTGTCCCAGGGCTTATCCACAGCTTGCTGCACATGCGGTGGGCATAACTTGCCGGGGGGCGGGTGTGCAACTGGCGGGCCCGGAAGCCATTCGACGCACGGAATCGATTTTTCTCTCCGATGGGCGTGTACGCTGGTGCCTTGGGGCTGGCGGGTGGACCCGCAGGACGCGATTCTTAGAATCACGGAACCGCGCGCGGCGCACGCCGTCAGAGCACCCAGGCCCGCAGCGTTGAGAGAAATGACGACATGACCCAGACAGACAAAAAGCAGGCCCCCCTGGCGGACCCTGCGTGGACCGCCACCGGGCCCTCCCTGGCCGCCCTCCCGGCCGCCACCCTTGCCCCCTGGCGCATTGCGGCGCGCAGGGCGGGCGTAGCCGTGCTGGGCAGCGCAGCCTTGCTGCTGGTCGGGTGTGTGGGCAACAGCGTCAGGACCTTTGCCGTGCAGGAGAACTTTGGCTCGGTGGCCACCTACTCGCGCCTGTTCGACGCCACGCCCGTCCAGGCCTGCGAGGCATCGCGCCGCGCGCTGCTGAGCCAGGGCTATGTCATCTCGTCCAGTGCCACCGATCTGGTGGAAGGCAAGAAGAGCTTCCAGCCCGAACCCGAGTCGCACCTGCAGATGGTGGTGCGCGTGGTGTGTGTGCCCGAGGCCAGCGACGGCAAGGTGAGCCTGGGGTTTGTGACCGCCACCCAGGACACCTACGCGCTGCGCAAGACCAACAACTCGGCCAGCCTGGGCGTGGGGGCGATTGGTTCGGTGTCGCTGCCGTTCTCGTCCACCAGCGAGTCGCTGGTCAAGGTGGGCAGCGAAACCATCTCGAAAGACACGTTCTACGAAAACTTCTTCGACCTGGTCAAACGCTACCTCGTGATCGACCAGGCGCTGGCCGACTGACCCGCTGACTGAGCCGCCGGTGGGCAGGCCCGCGCGGCGCGGCCAGGCAGGCCGCACCGTTTTGCCTTCTACGCCGCGCGCCAGCGCTGCACCCAGGCCCATCCCTCGGACCAGTCGCCCAGGCCGCTGTCGGCATTGAGGTGCCCCAGCGGCCCCAGGGCCCAGGCCTCGGCCCCCCAGGCGGCTGCGCATTGCGCCGAAAAGATGGGCGTGGAATACGGGTCGTTGGCGCTGCTCACCAGCAGGGTGCGGCGGGCAGGCTGGCCCGGCAGGGCAAGGGCGGCGGGCACGGGCGCAAAGCCCTGGGCATCGGCCGGGAAGCGGCTGCCCCGCGGGTCGGGCACGGCCACCAGCACCAGTCCATGCACGGCACGCGCCGAGCGGGCCGCCCAGTGCGCCACGGCCAGGCAGCCCAGGCTGTGGGCTACCAGCACGGGTGGTGTGCTCGCGCGGGCGATGGCGGCGTCCAGTGCGGCCACCCACGCATCGCACACGGGGTGGTCCCAGTCGGCTTGCTCCACGCGCGCCACGCCCGCATGCTGGTTTTGCCACAATGACTGCCAGTGCAGCGGGCCCGAGTTGTGGATGCCGGGGATGAGCAGAACAGGTCGCATCGTCAAGATTCCTGGGGGTTAAAGCGCAGTGCCATCACTGCCTGCCCACGATAAGCAACCTGCTTCGTTGCGGCCAGGGCCACCCATCGAAAAGCGCACGCCCAAACCTTGAAGTCATCGCCAAAGCAAAGGATGCCCCGTGGAACTGGACAAGAAAGACCGGCAGATCCTCATGGCACTGCAGCACGATGCGCGGCAAAGCCTGTCGGCGCTGGGCAAGCAGATCGGCCTGTCGCAGCCCGCGATGAGCGAGCGCGTGAAGAAGCTCGAAGACGCGGGCGTGATTGCGGGCTACGCGGCCCGCATCGACCTGGCCGCCGTGGGCCTGGGCCTGCAGGCCGTGGTGCGGGTGCGCACCACCCATGAACATATCCAGCGCTACGTGTCGCTGTTCCAGTCCATGCCCGAGGTGCTGGACGCCGTGCGCGTGACCGGCGAAGACTGTTTTGTGGTGCGCTGCGCCTTCGGCCAGCCCGCCGATCTGGAGCGCGTGGTGGATGCGCTGGCCGCGCACGGGAGCGTGTCCACGTCGCTGGTGCTCTCGCACCCGGTGAACAAGGTAGTGCCCTTGGTGTGAGGGGCGTTTGAACTGAAATGGCTTGAAGCGCTTGATGGATAAGCGCTTTACGCGATTTAAAAAATAGCGATTGCCTACCGCTCAGGGTTTTGGCACCGTGTAGCGCAGCTCCGCAAAAATGCCGCCCAAGGGAGTCACGGACTGCAGGCGCAGCGCTGGTTGCGTGATCCGGCGCGGCAGCAATGGCATGCCAGCACCCAGCGTGACCGGCGCAATCTGCACGATCAGCTCGTCCAACAGGCCTGCGTCGTGGAACTGCCCCACCAGGTCGCCCCCGCCCACGATCCACACATTGCGCCCCGCCGCCGCCTGCACCATGGCCTGGTGCACGGGCCGCACATCGCCTTGCACAAAGCGCACGTCGGCACCCGGAAGGCTGCGCAGCGTGCGCGAGCTGAATACCCAGACGGGTTGCGCGTACGGCCAGGGCTGGCCCATGTCGATGGTGTGTTTCAGCATCCATTCGCAGGTGTGCGAGCCCATGGCCAGCGCGCCCACATCGCGGATGAAAGCCGGGTAGCTCGTGCCCTCGATTTCCCCAAACTGCAGCAGCCAGCCCAGGTCGTGGTCGGGCGTGGCGATGAAGCCATCCAGGCTGGCCGCGCCGTAGAACTGTGTGGTCACGCGTTTTCCTCGGTGTCTGTGGTGGACCCGCACTGTAGTGCGCGCTGGTGACAGCGTACTGGCAGCAAGGGCGGGCCTGGCAGGCGCGGCGCAAGGCGTTGGAATCCCTCCAGTGAGCCAGTCCACGCGGGCACGCGAGTAGCACTGTGGATGGGTTTTTGTGTTTTCTAGAAATTGTATTCAGACAATTAGTAGTCGTATTTGACAATTAAAGTCGAAAAATTGAGACTGCATGCACCGCCACACAGAGCCCATGCAGCCATGAAACGCCTGACCGAATACACCCGTTACGCCGATGCCCAGACCCACTTCGCGCCCGAGCGTCTGTGGGATCTTTTTGATGGAGACCGCGCGTCGTTCAACATCGCCCATGAGTGCGTGGACCGCCATGCCGGGGCAGGCCGCGACGCAGTGATCGTCTGCCGCGCCGATGGCGTGGACGAGACCATCACCTTCGACGAACTCTCGCGGGACTCCGCCCGCTTTGCGCACTTCCTGGAAGCCAAGGGTGTGCAGCGCGGCGACCGCGTGGCGATCATGCTGGAGCCCTCGCGGGCCTTCTACACGGCCATGTTCGGCGTGATCAAGCGGGGCGCGATTGCTGTGCCACTGTTCACCCTGTTCGGGCCCGATGGCGTGCGCCTGAGGGTGGGTGACTGCAAGCCGAGTCTGCTTGTCACCAATGAAGAAAAGCGCGAAGTGGTGGCGGGTCTCGCCACCACGCCGTTCGAGGTGTTTGACGAAGCCCTGTGGCGCCAACTGCAGGCGCTTCCGTCCACCTACGCCGTCAGTTCGCAGCCCGAGGACCTTGCGGTTTTTCAGTACACGTCGGGCACCACCCGCGAGCTGCCCGAGGCCGTCAAGCACACCCACAAGGCCCTGGTCACGCTGATGGTGGCCGCGCTGTACGGCACGGGCCTGCGCCCCGGCGACCGCTTCATGTGCCCGTCGTCGCCCGCCTGGGGGCATGGCCTGTGGCATGGCACGCTGGCGCCACTGGCGCTGGGCCTGACGATTGGCAGCTACAGCGGCCGCTTCAACGCCGAACGGCTGCTGCAGGCGCTGTCGGCCCACCGGTTCACCAACATGTCGGCCGCTGCCACGCACTACCGCATGATGAAGAACTGCGGCAAGGCGGGTGACTACCGCTACCACTTCACCAAGCTGTCGTTCACCGGCGAACCCATCGACGACGACACGGCCGACTTTGTGCACGAGCGCTTTGGCCTCCCGGTGTGCAGCATGTATGGCACCACCGAGATCGGCGTGGTGCTGGTGAGCTACCCGGGGGCGAACGACTTCCCCGTGAAGCGCGGCTCGCTCGGCAAGGCCGTGCCCGGCACCCGGGTCGAGGTGCATGACGCCAACGGCAACATCTGTCCGCCCGGCACCACGGGGCAGCTCATGGTGCTGAGGCGCGGCCAGTGGATTCCCACCAAGGACCTGGGCCGCACCGATGAAGACGGCTACTTCTTCCACGGGGGCCGCGCCGACGACGTGATCATTTCCGCCGGCTGGACCATGAGTGCCGTGGAGATCGAGAACGTGATCCTCATGCACGAAGACGTGCTCGAAGCCGCCGTGATCGGTGTGCCCGATGAACTGCGGGGCCAGGTCGTCAAGGCCTTCATCGTGTCCGGCCGCGAGCGCAGCGATGGCTTCGTCGAAGAGGTGCAGCACCTCGTCAAGACCAAGCTCAGCCAGCACGAATACCCGCGCCACATCGCCTTCGTGGCCGAGCTGCCAAAAACCCCCGCCGGCAAGGTGCACCGCAAGGTGCTGCGCGAGCGGGAGGCCGTGGCCTGCGCCTGACCCCTTTCTCTTCCCCTCGGTTTTTGCTTCCCCCTCTCTCGATTCCCTCATCCACCACAAAGGAGACTTCACCATGTCCAGCACCCCGCAGCGCAGCTTTCCCAAAATCACCGACAGCGGCCTCGACGAGCTGCGCGAGCGCATCGGCGTCAAGATCGGCCAGACCGCCGAGCCCTGGTGCCACGAGGCCACACGCGACAACATCCGCCACTACGCCCACGGCATCGGTGACGACAACCCGCTGTGGTGCGACCCCGACTACGCGGCCAAGAGCCACTATGGCGGCATCGTCGCCCTGCCCAGCTTTTTGTTTGCCACCAGCCGCATCGTGTCGGGCTATGTGGGCGGCCTGCCGGGTGTGCACGCCATGTGGTCGGGCGCGGACTGGACCTGGCACAAGCCCATCCGCCGCAACGACGTGATCTCCACCGAGGCCTCGCTCAAGGACCTGATCGAGCACCAGACGCGTTTTGCCGGCCGCGCCATCCAGCAGATCTACCACGTGGACTTCTTCAACCAGGAGGGCGACAAGGTGGCCGAGGCCGACAGCTGGTGCTTCCGCACCGAACGCGACCATGCGCGGGAGCAGGGCAGCAAGTACCAGAACGTGCGCGAACGCGGCCCGCGCCAGTACACCGACGAAGAGCTGGGCGAGGCCTACAAGCTCTACCGCGACGAGGAAGTGCGCGGTGCCACACCCCGCTACTGGGAGGACGTGAACGTGGGCGATGCGCTGCCCACCATGTTCAAGGGCCCGATGACCGTGACGGGCTTCATCGCCTACGCCCAGGGCTGGGGCGGCCTGTACATCCGCGCCAACAAGCTGGCCTGGAAGCTGATTGACGCGCACCCGGGCGTGGGCATCAAGAACCGTTTTGGTATCCCTGACGTGCCAGAGCGTGTGCACTGGGAGGAAGATTTTGCGCTGGAAGTGGGTGCCCCCGGCGCCTATGACTATGGGCCAGAGCGCACCTCGTGGCTCACGCACCACCTCACCAACTGGATGGGCGACACGGGCTTTTTGCACAAGGCCAGCTGCAAGATCCGCCGCCACAACCCCGAGGGCGACATGCTGTTCATCAAGGGCAAGGTCACGCGCAAGTTCGTGGAGAACGGCAAACACCTGGTCGAGATCGAGCAGGAGGCGCACAACCAGGACGGCGAGCTGTCGGTGCTCGGCGGTGGCGTGGTGGTGCTGCCCAGCCGCGGGTGAGCAGCCCATGACAAGCTTCAGCGCCACGGCGCTGGAGGGCCTGCGGGTGGTGGACCTCACCCGCGTGCTCGCTGGCCCCCTTTGCACCCAGATGCTGTCTGACAACGGCGCCCTGGTGGTCAAGATCGAGCCGCCCGGGGGCGACGAGACGCGGCACCTGGGGCCGCCCTACGACGAGATGGGCCACTCCGCCTACTTTGCCGCGCTCAACCGGGGCAAGAAGGCCATCAGCCTGGACCTGAGCCAGCCCGAGGCGCAGGAGGTGCTGCACCGGCTGCTGCAGGACGCCGATGTGCTGGTCGAGAACTTCCTGCCCGGCACCATGGAGAAGTGGGGCCTGGGCTACGAAGAGGTGCTGGCCCGGCGCTACCCGCGCCTTGTCTACTGCGCCATTTCGGGCTTCGGCCGCGACGGCCCGCTCGGCGGCCTGCCGGGCTACGACGCGGTGCTGCAGGCGCAGTGTGGCCTCATGAGCATCAATGGCGAATCGGCCACCGGTGCCACCCGCATGGGCATCCCCATCGTGGACCACCTCACGGGCTATGTGGCGCTCACCGGCATCCTCATGGCCTTGTGCAGCCGGCACCTAAGCGGGGTGGGGCAGCGGGTGGAGGCCACGCTGTACGACACCGCGCTGAGCCTGCTGCTGCCCCATGCCTCGAACTGGTTTGTGTCCAAAAAGACGCCGGGACTGCTGGGCAGCGCGCACCCCAACATTGCGCCGTACGACAAGTTCCAGGCGCGTGATGGCCATGTGTTCATCGGCATCCTCAACGATGGCCAGTTCCGCCGGTTCAGCCAGCACATCGGGCATCCGGGCCTGCCGGACGACCCGAGGTTTCATGCCAACGCCGACCGCATCGCGCACCGCCAGGCGCTCAAGGACCTCATCGAGGCCGCCATCGCCGACGCAGACTGCGAGCCATTGTGCGAGGCGCTGATGCGTGTGGGCGTGCCCGCCGGGGTGGTGAACGACGTGCCGCAGGCGCTGGCCCAGGCGCACTGCGCGCACCGCCAGATGGTCATCCGGCAGGGCGCGTTCACGGCGCTGCGCGGTCCCGCGCGGCTGTACGGCACCCCGGCCCTGCCGGGAGCGCCGCCGCCAGTTTTCAGCCAACATGCCGATGAGGTGTTGGCCGATCTCGGATTCAATGACGCCCAGAGGCGCGACTTGTACAGCCGGGGTGTTGCCCGCACTCGCCCGCTCTGATTTGCAGATCACAAAAAGATAGGAGACAAGCATGCGAACCCTCGCTGCCATCATGACGGCTGCCGGTCTGTTTTCGACCGCTGCGGCCACCCACGCACAGGCCCAACTGCCCCCTTACCCCACCAAACCCATCCGGGTCATCGTGGCCTATGCGGCCGGGCAGGGCACCGATGTGGCGACCCGGCTTCTGGGCGAACAACTTTCCAGAGAGCTGGGCCAGCCCTTTGTCGTGGAGAACAAGGCCGGTGCCGGCGGCATCCTGGGGACCGAGCTGGCGGCACAGGCGGCCGGGGACGGCTACACACTGACGATGGGGACCAATGCGACCCATGTCCTGAACCAGTACCTCTATGCCAAGATGCCGTTCGATCCCGAGAAGGACTTCGAGCCCATTGCCATGGTCGGAACCTTCCCGATGGTGCTTGCTGCGGGCTCCGCCACCCCGTACCGTGCTGTGGGCGACGTGCTGGACGCCGTCAAACGCACGCCCGGGTCCAGCGATATCGCCATGCCCAGCACCTCGGCTCGCCTGGTGCTCGAATTCTTGAAAGAGCGTTCGGGGGCCCCGCTTTTCGGCATCCCGTACAAGGGCTCGGGCAGCGCCATGACCGATGTGCTCGGTGGCCAGCTCGCGGTGACGATCGACACCCCGTTGGCACTGCGCCCGCACCTGGCGGCGGGCAAGCTGCGTGCCATCGGCGTCACGTCGGCCACGCCCAGCAGCCTCGTGCCGGGCGTCAAGCCCGTGGCCGAACAAGGGTATCCCGGGTTTGAGTTCGTCGCCTGGAATGCGCTCTACGCCCCCAAGGGCACGCCCGCCGAAATCACCCGGGTGCTCAATGCGGCGGTGAACAAGGTGCTGGCCAAGCCCGAGGTGCGCCAGCGCCTGCTGGACCTGGGGTTTGAGCCCGCAGGGGGCAGCTCTGCATACCTGGGGGTTTTTGCCAAGAAGGAACGCCAGCGCTGGGCGCCCATCATCAAGGCGGCTGGTATCCGCGCGGACTGACGGACCGCCCTTCTCATAAGTTGGAGTGCGAAAGTTTTTATGCAATCAATACCCGTTCGGCCTGAGCCCTTGGACAAGCTCAGCGTGAACGGGTCTCTATTTTTGAATGCACCTCGGTATCAAGCGTCCGTTGCGCCCGTCGCGCACGTTTGGAAGGTGCCCGGGAAGAGATTCCCGGGCACTTCGATGGTGGCGGGCGCATAGCGCAACTGGGCGCGCATCAGCGGGGTGCCATCCGTCTGGCCACGCTCCTCGCTCCAGGCCTCGATGGCCACGCAGGCCTCCTGGTCGTTGCGGGACAGCAGGCGGCCCGTGAACGTGACACATTGCCCCAGCCGGGGCCGGGCCAGCAGCACCACATCGGACAGCCCCACTAAGAACCTGTTCAAGGTCTTTTCGGGGTCGCACAAGTCCCTTGCCGGGATGGGATGCTAGGCGCGGTGCGCAGTGGATAGCCCGGCNNAGGGTTGGAGTGAAATCGGGTGATTGGACGCCCCGGCTGCTTGCATGGGCACGAGCCCATGCGGCGCACCCGGAGCATCCACTCATCCCGATTGCACTCCAATGCGATCCCCGAAAAGACCTTGAACAGGTTCTAAGGCCACCGGCGCCGCAAAATGCTGGCCAGGCAGCACGGCACCCGCCAGGTCCATCTGGACCAGCAGCCAGCCCGTGGGCACCTGGCCGCTGGCGTCGATGTGGGCGGGCATGGTCATGGTCTTGAGCAGGGTCTGCGGAGCGGCCATGTGGGTTTCTGCCATGGCTCAGCTCCCTCCCAGCAGGCGCGACAGCTCGGCCGCCTCCCGCTGCATGACCTGCGCCAGTTGCTGCACCACGGCGGCCCCCATCTGGCTGCTGAGCCCCACCACCACCAGCGTGTGCACCAGCCGGCCGCCGGGCGCAAACACCGGCACGGCCACCACGGTGATGCCCGCCATGAAGTTGTCACGGTCCAGGCTCCAGCCGCGCGATCGGGTCAGCTCGACCTCCTTCTTCCAGGTGGTGTAGGTGGGGGCCTTGTCCCACACCACGTGGGCAAATTTCTCTTTCAGCACGGGCCAGGTTTCGCCGCTGTAGGCGGCGATCAGCCGCCCGGTGGCGCTGACCAGGGTCTCGAACTGGCTGCCCACATCGGTGTGCACGCGAAACGGCTGGCTGGAGCGCGACAGCGCCAGCACCATCACCGTCTGGCGCGCGGTGATCTCCACGCCCATGGCCGTCACGCCGAACTGCGCGGCCAGGCGGTCGAGCACCGGTTGCACCAGTTGCGTGAAGCCGCCACCCTCCAGCACGCTGCGCGCCAGGCTGATCATGCCGGTGCCCAGCGCATAGCGCTTGGTGGCGGGGTCGAGCGTGACCAGGTCTTCTGCCACCAGCACCCGCAGGATGTGCAGGCAGGTGCTGGGCACCAGGTGCAGCGCCTCGGCCACGGCTTTCAGTGTGAGCGGCTGTTTGTGTTCACCCAGCAGCCGCAGGATGGCGATGGAGCGCGTCACGGCAGGCACCGGCCGCACGCGCACCCCCTTGGCGGGCTTGGCATCGGCGGGCTGCGGGGCGGGCTTGGAGCGGGTGGCCATGTTGGAATTCTTGAGCTTCAAACCGGCAAGCGTAAACCCATTTGCGGCCGCGTCGGCCGCTGCGGTGGAGTGCGGTCGGGCGCCGAACAGGGCCATCAGGCTGTGGTGGGCGGGAATGTCCAAGGTGCGCTCCTTGTCTTCGTACAAAGAAGTTGCGGCTTCGGCGTGGCCGCTGGGGTGTGCGGGTCAGTGGCTGGCCGGTGTCATTTCAGGGTTTTCATGAGGGCGCTTGCCGTCAGCACCAGGCTCTCGCTCGTGCGCAACTCTCCGCGCATGAAGACCAGGCTGCCGGTGCGCTCGACCACCTCGGCTCGCGCCTCGACAAACTGGCCGGGCCGCACGGGGCTCACGAAGTGCGAGTCCATTTGCAGCGTGACGCAGGGGCTGCGTTCGCAGGCCTCCCATGCGATGGCGCTCAGGGCGTGGTCCATCAGGGTCATCAGCGCACCGCCATGGGCCGACCCGGCGGGGTTGAGGTGCTGAGGCGCCACTGCGAAGCCGTAGGCCCAGCCCCCATCCTCCCGCCTAGCCCACAAGGGGCCGGCGTGCTCAATGAAGCCGGTCAGGCTGCGCACCTTCCAGCCGGGGCCGGGAGGGGTTGGGGTATCAAGCATCGGGACTCCTCGCGCCTGCGGGGTTCGTGGCGCCTGGAGATAATTGTACTTTTGAAAATAAATTGTATTAGTACAACTAAATGAAGATCGAAACCGTTTGAACCCCACCACCCCCAAGAGCACGGGTGAGGAATCGCAT
This sequence comes from Acidovorax sp. FJL06, assembly GCF_003852545.1. GTDB lineage: Bacteria > Pseudomonadota > Gammaproteobacteria > Burkholderiales > Burkholderiaceae_C > Acidovorax. Next base: position 19,206 of record NZ_QAJR01000031.1, on the reverse strand, counting down.
GCGCGAGGGGGGGTGAACTAGTGGGGGCGCCGAATGCGGGGACGGTCGTGGTTCTGGGCTGCGCAACAGGCTTTCAGGGCAACTGCACGGCGTCTGCCAGATGCCCATACACCGCCGCGATGCGCCGCAGGTGCCGTGACTCCGGGTGCGTGAGCAGCCACAGCTCGTTGTCGCATTCGGCCAGCGATCCGGTGAGCGGGCGCAGGTCACTGCGGCCCTGGGCCAGAAAGGTCGGCAGCACGCCCACGCCTGCACCCCGGGCCACCAGCTCCATGACCGTGAGCAGGCTGTTCACGCGGTAGGTGGGCTGGGCTTTGGGGTACTGCTTCTTGCGCCAGCGCACCGAGGGGTGGTCGGGCATGGAGTCGTCGGGCGCGACCCAGGCCGCGTGGCCTGCCTGCACATCGGACAAGGCCAGCATGCTGGTGTGGGCGGTATAGAGCGCCGAGCGGATCGTGCCCAGTTGCCGCCCCACCAGGTGCTGCGGCGGGCGCTTGGTGGCGCGCACGGCGATGTCGGTGTCGCGCCGCGTCAGGCTCACGAGTTCATTGCCCGCGTGCAGCTCGTACATCAGGGCGGGGTGGCGGGGCTGCAGCACCTGCAGGGCCGGGGCGATGAGGCCGTGCAGGATGGTGTCGGTGGTGGAGATGCGCACGGTGCCCGTGATCTGTTCGGGCTGTGCCTGCGCGGCGCTGCGGGCGGCCTCCAGCGCCGCCTCCACGCGCTCTGCCTGCTCTGCCAGGGCCAGCGCGGTCTCCGAGGCGCGGTAGCCCGCGCGCGAGCGCTCGAACAGCGGCTGCCCCAGCCCCCGCTCGATGCGCTGGATGGCGCGGAACACGGTGGAGGCGTCCACCCCCAGCCGCTCGCCGGCCGCAGCCAGCGTGCCCGTGCGCACCATGGCCAGCAGCACCTCCAGCTCGGAAGCGCCCAGGCGGTATTGCGTTGGTGCAATCAATGATTTCATGGCTGCGAATTTTGTTTGCGTTGGCGCAATCATAAATTCTGCCTGTCGCCCCTGCCGACCCCTGCCAGGCCATGTGCATCCGTGTGCATCCGGGTGATGTCCTTCCCGTTCCTTTTCACAGAAAGCCCCGCCATCATGATGAAGCTCTACTACGCCCCCGGTGCCTGCTCGCTCGCCGTCCACATCGCCCTGCGCGAGGTGGGTGCCACCTTCGACCTGGTCAAGGTGGACCTGGCGCGCCACACCACCGAGACCGGTGCCAACTTCCTCGACATTTCGCCACGCGGCTATGTGCCCCTGCTGGAACTGGCGGACCAGTCGCGCCACACCGAAGGCGCGGCGCTGTTGCAGTACGTGGCCGACCTGGACCCGGCGCAGGTGCTGATCGGCCCCCCCGGCTCGCGTCGGCGCCTGGCGGTATTGCAATGGCTCACCTTCATCAGCACCGAGCTGCACAAGGGCTTCAGCCCCTGGCTGTGGCACAAGGAGACGGCCGACTCCACGCGCCAGGCCGTGAAGACCAAGCTGGCCACGCGGTTGGCGGAGCTGGACGCGGTGCTCTCGCGCAGCGAGTTCCTGGCGGGCGACTACAGCGTGGCCGATGGGTATGGCTTCACCATCGTCAACTGGTCGAACCTGCTGGGCATTCCGCTCACCGCCTACCCGCATCTGCAGGCCTGGATGGCGCGCGTGGCGGCCCGCCCGCAGGTGCAGGCCGCGCTGCGTGCCGAGGGGCTGGTGTCGTGATGGCGGCCGGGGCGGCAGAAGCTGCCGGCATCGGGGCCTCTGCGTTCACGCTGGTGTCGCATGCGCTGTGCCCCTATGTGCAGCGCGTGGCCATCGCGCTGCATGAAAAAGGCCTCGCGTTTGAGCGCCGCACCATCGACCTGGCCCACAAGCCCGACTGGTTCCTGGCCCTCTCGCCGCTGGGCAAAACGCCCGTGCTGCAGGTGCGGGGCCACAGCCTGTTCGAGTCGGCTGTGATCTGTGAATACCTGGACGAGATCGCCATGCCAGCGCTGCACCCACAGGACCCCTTGCAGCGTGCCCGTCACCGTGCGTGGATGGAGTTCGGCTCCACCGTGCTCAACGGCATTGGCGCGTTTTATGCCGCACCCGATGAGGCCCTGCTGCAAGCCCGCGCGCAGGCGTTGCGCAGCCGTTGGGTGCAGCTCGAAGAAGCGCTGGGCGAGTTCAGCGGGGCGGGGCCTTACTTTGCCGGGCCGGACTTCGGCATGGTGGACGTGGTGTTTGGCCCGGTGTTCCGTTACTTCGATGTCATCGACACCCTGCCGGGCATGGCGGACCTGGGGCTTTGGCGTGACGTGCCGCGTGTGCTGCACTGGCGTGCTGCGCTGGCGCGGCGGGCCTCGGTGCAGCAGGCCGTGCGGGCGGACTATGCCGAGGGGTTGCACGCGTTTTTGCTGGCGCGTGGATCGGCGCTGTCCCGGCGCATGGGGGCGGGGGCCGTGTACCGAACGGCGCCGCCTCAATCGGCCCAGGTGCCCGGCGCCAGCCCGTCCAGCGTGTAGGGCCCGATGGCCGCGCGGATGAGCCGCAGCGTGGGGTGGCCCACGGCGGCCGTCATGCGGCGCACCTGGCGGTTGCGGCCCTCGCGGATGACGAGCTCGACCCAGGCCGTGGGGATGGCCTTGCGCTCGCGGATGGGCGGGTTGCGCGGCCACACCGCCGGCGCAGGCGTGAGCAGGCGTGCGCGGGCAGGCAGCGTGGGGCCGTCGTTCAGCAGCACGCCGCTGCGCAGCGCGGCCAGCGCGGCCTCCTCCGGGATGCCCTCCACCTGCACCCAGTAGGTTTTCTCCATCTTGAAGCGCGGGTCGGCAATGCGGGCCTGCAGCTGGCCATCGTTGGTGAGCAGCAGCAGGCCTTCGCTGTCCGCATCCAGCCGCCCGGCCACGTACACGCCGGGCAGGTCGATGTAGTCCTTCAGGCCCTGCCACTTGCCCTCGGCGGTGAACTGGCTCAGCACGCCATAGGGTTTGTTGAAGCGGATCAGGCGCGAAGTCATGCGGTGGGCAGAAGAGGGTGATTGGAGGGAAAAGTGCCTGTAGCGCTTGATGGATGAGCGGTATCAGCTATTGAAATGATAGTGACTGAGCTTGGGTCGCCTTCACGCCGGGATGAACAGTGCCGGGTCCACCATGGTGCGGTTGAGCATCACGCCCCAGTGCAGGTGCGGCCCCGTCACGCGGCCGGTGGCGCCCACCTTGCAGAATGCTTCGCCCGCCTTCACCACATCGCCCACCCGCACGTCCATGCTGCTCAGGTGGCAGTACATGGTGAGCAGCCCCTGGCCGTGGTCCAGCCACACCGTGCCGCCGTTGAAAAAGTAGTCGCCCATGTCAATCACCTGGCCCGCCAGCGGCGCCACGATGGGCGTGCCCGTGGCCGCCGCGATGTCCATGCCGCTGTGCGGATTGCGCGGCTGGCCGTTGAACACGCGGCGCAGGCCGAACGAGCTGGAGCGCCGCCCCGGCACCGGCACGCGCATGCGCAGCGAGGCCGGCGCCTGGCCCGCAGGTGGCGTGGTGAAGGTGGTCATCACCCCGGCCTGGTGGTCGCGCTCGCGTTCGTAGCGCGCCTGGTCTTCGGGCGAGAGGTCCACGGTGCGTGGCGACACCTGCAGGTGCTGCTCCTTGTACTGCTTGCGCGCCACGGTGTAGGGCAGCTGCCGCAGGCCACTGCCATCGGCCTGCGCCACGCTGATATGGGCATCGCCCAGCGGCGCCGCCAGCGCAATGCCCAGCACCGCCGTCCACTCGCTGGCATCTCCCACCACCAGCAGCGGCACATCCACCTCAGCCTGGCGCACCTGGGCCTGGGGCCGCGTGGCTGCAGGGCCCAGCGACAGCCGCGCCACGCCGCCTGGCACCTGCAATGCGTGGGGCCACACCGTGGGTGTGGCGGGAGGTGCCGTCGACGCTGTGGGCGCGGTGGATGGGGGCTTGGCATGCAGCAGCCCGGTGGCGGGCAGCGCCAGCAGGCCGCCGGTGCGGATCAACAGGTGGCGGCGGCTGCACAAAGGCTGCGGATGTGGGGGGGAGGAGAAAGGCTCGGACACAGGGCGCGGTGGAAACAAAGGGATGGCGAGGAGCAGGGCAGGGCAAGGCCTGCCATTGTGCCGCCGCTGGCAGCGGCCTTCGCCTGCGGCGCCCCGTGGAGGTGGCCCACCCGGCCGTGGGGCCGGTGAGCGGGGTGCCGTGGTTCAGTGCGTCACAAACTCATACGCCACGGACTCGCTCTCAACCATGTCCAGCACGTCATTGAGTTCGTCTTCACTCTCGGTGCTGCTCCACATGTCTTCGGGGTCGGCGGCAAACAAGGGCTCGATGGCGATGTCCAGGAACTTGCCCTCGGACATCTGGATCACGGGCGTGCCTTCCGAGGTCTCGACCAGTTCCCAGTCATCGGGCACCGACATTTCGAGCTGGATGGTGACATTGAGTTTTTTCATGGTGTGTATTCCTTCTTTCCTTGGGTGATCGATCAAACCGTGCAGGGTAACCCAGCGAGGGGCCTGTGGATGGTGGCACCGGCATTTGACGCCTGTGCGGCACGGTGGTTGCTTGTGGCTGGGGTATTCTTTTCCTGCGTCCTTGGGCTGTGGTGCATGCCGCGCCGCCGCCTAAACCGCATCACCCCCCTCCTGGAGCGTTTCGACATGATCACAAAAAAATCCCTCACCCTGGTCGCTGTGGCCCTGGTCGCCAGTTTGTCCTTCAGCCAGGCCGCGCAGGCCGGCCCCCGGCTCGACAAGATCATGGAGGCCAAGGTCATCCGCGTGGGCACGCCCGGCGACTACCGTCCATTTGCCATCAAGACCGACGCAGGCTACAGCGGCCACGACATCGACGTGATCGAAACCATGGCCAAGGAGCTGGGTGTGAAGATCGAATACGTGCCCACCACCTGGCCCAACCTGGTGAAGGACCTGCAGGGCGACAAGTTCGATGTGGCCGTGGGCGGCATCACCCGCAACGTCAACCGCATGCGCATTTTTGACATGCTGCCCGGCTACGCCCCGTTCGGCAAAGTGGCCCTGGTGCGCGCGGCCGACAAGGCCAAATACACCAGCGTGGACGCGATGAACCAGTCCGCCGTGCGCGTCATCAAGAACCCTGGCGGCACCAACGAAACCTATGTGCTGGCCAACCTCAAAACCGCCCAGGTCAGCACCCACGACAAGAACGCCGAGATCCCCGCACTGATCGCCGAGGGCAAGGGCGACGTGATGATCACCGAAACCTATGAAGCCCTGCACTACGCCAAGGCCGACCCGCGTCTGCATGCCGCGTTTGTGGATGCACCGCTCACGCCCAAGAACTACCTGGGCTTCATGCTGCCCACCGACGACGCCGACTATGTGCGCGTGATGGGCTTTGTGTGGGGCCTGGTGGACAGCCGGGGCACCATCAAGCAAGCGGCAGACAAGTGGTTGAAGTGACAGGTTTGAAGTGAACAGGCCCTAGTTGCCCGGAATCTCCGGCTCCACCAGCAGCGCCAGCAACTGCAGCGACTCCTGCCAGCCCAGGTAGCACATCTCGGTGGGGATCACGGCCGGGATGCCCGCCTGCACGATGGACACCTCGGTGCCCGTGATTACCTTCTTTAACTGAATGGTAGTGCGCATCTCGCCGGGCAGGTTCGGGTCGTCAAACCGGTCGGTGTGCACGATGCGCTCGCCCGGCACCAGTTCCACATACTCGCCGCCAAATGCGTGCGTGCCGCCGCTGCTCAGGTTGGTGAACTGCATGCGGTAGCTGCCGCCCACGCGTGCGTCCAGGCTGAGCACTCGGCCGGTAAAACCATGGGGTGGAAGCCATTTGCACATGGCATCGGCATCCAGAAACGCGCGGTAGATGCGCTCGGCCGGGGCGCGCAGCACGCGGTGCAGGGTGACGGTGCCGGTGTTTGTGGCTGCGGTGGGGGCGGTGCTTGTCATGAACGGTCTCCTTGTCGGTAACTGCAATGGCTACATGCAGGGTGGCGGGAAGGTGAACACCGGCTTGCCGCGCAAGGTGTGCACCAGCCTGCGACGAACGGACCGGCCTATTTTCGACAAAGCGCCGCCGGCCGCAGCGTTTTCTTTTTCTTCTTGAAGCGGCGGGGCCGGGGGCTCAGGCCGCCACGGCCTGCGCGCAGAAGCTCTCGTGGCCCGCTGCCCAGGCCAGCAAGCGGTCGATGTTGGGGTGCTTGCCGGGGAAGGCCCGCGCATCGGCCGTGTGCTCGGCATACCACTCCAGGCCCAGGCTGGCTGCGGCGGGGGTGATGGTGCCGCCGTACAGCGCCGCCAGCGCGGCATACACCACCAGCGACCCGGCCTGGCCGGGCTTGTTTTCGATGGTGGCCAGCACCTGGCCATCGGCGCCCAGCAGCTGCAGCGCGGCCAGGTGGGCGGTGGAGGGGAGTTGCCGGAGGCGGTCTGCGAAGTTCATGGTACGGGAAGGGTTTAGAGGGAAAAAGGCCGCTGGCGCTGTATGGGTATGCGCGAGAAGCTATGAAAAAATGAGTAACTCCGAATGGTAAGGGAAGCGCGCCTTCGTGGCCGCGATGCCGTCACGCCTGCCACACGCCAAATCCCGCCGAGCGCAGGTCGATGCCGATCTCGATCTCCCGGTCCACCGCCTCCTCGTAGCCCATGGGGTTGAAGCCTTCATACAGATCGGGCAACAGGCGCAGGCCATATTGCGTCACAAACCGGTTGGCCTGGATACCCGCCTTGTGCTTGTCGAACCGCACATCCGGGTCCAGCCCCGTCATGCCCACGTAGACGCAGGGCTTGCCCTCGACGTAGCCCGGGTTGTTCTTGCGAAAGCGCGGCTCCAGCAGCACGTCTTTGGAGAGCTCAATCACATAGACATGATGGTGGGGCTTGCGGCGGCGCATGGTGGGGATGGGGCTGTGCGCCATGCGCGCCCCTGGGGGAAATGGACAGCGTGCAAAAAGACGGACAGACGGACCGACGGCTGGCAGCGCCGCCACCGCCGCCCTTCAGGATTTCATGTGCAAAGCCACCTCGCCCGACCAGGGTTCGGTGAGCCCGCGGCCACCGCCCAGGTCTTCCAGCAAGGGGCGCAACTTGTCCAGATTGGCAATCATCGCGGGGCGTGCGTTTGCCATCGCCTCCAGGCTGTCCCACTCACCGACGACAACAAAGCTGCGCTCGCCCGAACGGATCAGCCAGAAGTTGCGCCCCCCTGGCATGGAGCGGATGTCCATCTCCTGGTGCAGGCGGACATAGTCCTCCTCTTTGCCCGGTTTCACACGCATGTGCACGACGTTCATTGCGGTCATGGCCCACTCCTTGTGATGGTGGTCGGGCCATGCTAGCACTGCGCCCTCACCGTGCACAGTGCATTTGCTGCCAGGCGCTAGCCAAGTTCGTCGAGAAGAGTATGCACAGCATCCCGCAGCGCGGGCAGTGCGGTTTGAGTGATGCTCCACACCGTGCTGACATTGACGGTTGCGTAACCGTGGATGAGCTGGTTGCGGAACGCCACGATCTGCGTCAGGTCAGGAATGCGGGCTGCTACGGCTGTGTCCGGTTTGGTTGGCTGACTGAGCGTGCTTTGCCTGTGATTTCAAACTAGCGCCCCACAGCCGCCTGGGCCATCAGGTTGCTTGCGTAGGCCACTGCGTCCATGCCCGTGGTGAACGACTGGATAGCCAGCGCCGCCTCGCGCACGTCCCACAAAAAGGCACGCGGGTCACGCTGCAAAAACAGCAACGCGGTGGCGGTTGATGCTGTCCGGCACGTAGGGGTTGCGTGCGGCACCGGGCTCCACCTGGTCCACGCCCCTAGCTGGGCCGCCCTCAATCCTTGAGGCTCACCCCCAGGGTTTCCAGCTTTTTTGCATACGAGTCCCTGCGTTTTACGGCCTTTGCAGCCGTTTCCGTGGCGGCTTGGGCTGCCTTGGGGCCCTTGTTCGCAGCAGCTTGGATCAATCCGAGCTTGTGAGCGGCATCTGCCTGCGCCCGCTTGAAAGTGGCGATGAGCTCAGCATGGGCAACGGGTGAATTCACAGGGACTCCCATATCTATATCTATCAGCGTCACCACCCTTAAAGTGTGACGTTGGTGCGAAGCAAGGCTGTTCTCAATTCGCGAGTGGCAGGTTTTGAAATATCAACCTTTTGAACAGCCAGGTCGAACGGTGAGCCCGGCCTGATGCTGGTTGGCAGTATCTTTTTGGCTGGATTCTTGGCGGGGTACGTGCCCTGACCTGGACACATGCGAACGGAAAACCCGAATTCTTCGAGCGCCCCTTTGGCATACAACTCTGCCAATTGTTGAAACGTCACGAAGGTTGAACGTTTAACGTCTTTGAGTCCTGGCTGGCTGATGTCACGAACGATCTCGAATTTACCAAGTGAATCTCGCTGTGTATCGGTAAACGGATGCAGTAAGAAAGTCTGACGGACTCCATTCTTTTTGGACACCAGGGTGTGCTCGACGGCGATATCGGTTAGCAGCATATTGTTTTTTCCTCGCTTTTCAAGCTGCAGCTTACACAGCAGCAGCATTTGCCATTCCACCCAAAGTCGCAGACCGTGTTTTCAAACCAAGCCACTGGGGAGCTGAAGCCCCTTGAAATACGAAGTGCTTGAAATGGGAAAACCCCACCTGGAGGGCGGGGGCTTTAACTGAACGACAGCAAATGACAGATCCATATTGCACTGTGACAGACCGCTTCGGGTGGCGAAAGCTGTCATCAGTCCAAAAGAAAAGGGCCAGCAAATATAAAAATCTGCTGGCCTTCTTTTCAATCAAGAGGTAATCACTTCCCCCACGAATCCTTCAACCCCACCGCCAAGTTGAACACCGGCTTCCCCGCCGCGTGGTCCACCCGGTCCGCCACAAAGTACCCGTGCCGTTCAAACTGGAACTTCTGATCCGGCGCGGCATTGGCCAGTGACGGCTCCACGATGGCGGTCACCACCTTCAGGCTGTTCGGGTTCAGGCTTTCAATGAAGTCCTTGCCGCCCGCGTCGGGGTGTGCATCGAGGAACAGGCGGTCGTACATGCGCACTTCGGCGTTCACACCGTCGGCCACGCCCACCCAGGTGATGGCGGCCTTGACCTTCACGCTGTCGGCGCCGGGGGTGCCGCTCTTGGTGTCGGGCACCACGGTGGCCAGCACCTCGGTGATGGTTCCCGCCGCGTCTTTGGTGCAGCCGGTGCATTCGATGACGTAGCCGCCCTTCAGGCGCACCTTGTTGCCCGGGAACAGGCGCTTGTAGCCCTTGGGGGGCACTTCTTCAAAGTCTTCGCGTTCGATCCAGACTGCCTTGCCGATGGTGAAGTGGCGCACGGGGCTTTCCACCCCTTCTGGTGGGTGGGGCAGGGCGGGCAGGCTGCAGGGCTCCAGGTGGCCTGCGCCCATCACGTCGTCCCAGTTGGTCAGCACCAGCTTGACGGGGTTGAGCACGGCCATGCCACGGTGGGCCTTCAATTCCAGGTCTTCGCGCAGGCAGCCTTCCAGGGTGCTGTAGTCGATCCAGCTGTCGGACTTGGTCACGCCGATGCGGTCGGCAAACACCTGCAGCGCTGCGGGGGTGTAGCCCCGGCGGCGCAGACCGACGATGGTGGGCATGCGGGGGTCGTCCCAGCCGCTCACCTTGTGGTCGTACACGAGCTGGGCGAGCTTGCGCTTACTGGTGATGACGTAGGTGAGGTTCAGGCGGGCGAATTCGTATTGGCGGGGGGCGGGGCCGGCCAGCAGGCCACCTTCGGTCAGGCGCTCCAGCAGCCAGTCGTAGAAGGGGCGCTGGTCTTCAAACTCCAGCGTGCACAGGCTGTGGGTGATCTGTTCCAGCGCGTCCTCGATGGGGTGCGCAAAGGTGTACATGGGGTAGATGCACCAGGTGTCGCCCGTGTGGTGGTGGGTGGCGCGGCGGATGCGGTAGATGGCCGGGTCGCGCATGTTGATGTTGGGGCTGGCCATGTCGATCTTGGCGCGCAGCACCATGGAGCCATCCTCATGCTCGCCGTCACGCATCTCGCGGAAGATGCGCAGGTTCTCCTCGGGCGTGCGGGTGCGGAAGGGGCTGTCCACGCCGGGCTTGGTGAAGTCGCCCCGGTTGGCGCGCATCTGCTCGGTGGTCTGCTCGTCCACATAGGCGTGGCCGGATTCGATCAGGTACTCGGCCGCGCGGTACATGAAGCCGAAGTAGTCGCTGGCCTGGTAGGGGGCGGCGTCGGGCGCGCCGTTCCAGTCAAAGCCCAGCCATTTCACCGCGTCGATGATGCTGTTGACGTATTCGGTGTCTTCTTTTTCGGGGTTGGTGTCGTCAAAGCGCAGGTGGCAGATGCCGCCGTAGTCGCGCGCCAGGCCGAAGTTGATGCAGATGCTCTTGGCGTGGCCGATGTGCAGGTAGCCATTGGGCTCGGGCGGGAAGCGGGTGCGGACCTTGGCGGGGTCGGGCTGGCCGGCCGCGTGGTGGGCGGCGTCGCCAGGGGTGCCGGCCCAGCGGCGGGCGGCGTAGGTGCCCTTGTCCAGGTCATGCTCGATGATCTGGCGCAAAAAGTTGCTGGTCTTGACGGTTTCAGGGGCCACTGCGGCTGTATTGGCGGGGGAGGGGGTGCTCATCCAGCCATTTTAGGCGGCCGTTTCGTGACGCTTTGCGCATTAAAACAAGCGCGTGTACGTTCAGACACAACGTAAAGACGCTTTTGTGCCATCCTTTTGGCTACTTGGTGCGTTGTGTACCGGTGAGGCGGGTCGCGTCTGGCGGGCTGTCCTCATTCACAAGGAGATTTCCATGACGAAAACCCGTTCTGTTTCTGCTGCGGCCGCTGTGGCGGGTGTGGCGCTGGCCCTGGTGGCCGGTGCCGGCTCCGCCCAGGCCCGCGATGTCAATTGGTCGGTGGGCATCGGCGTGCCCGGCGTGGTGGTGGGGGCCAGCAATGGCTACTACGCGCCCGCTCCGGTGTATGTGGCGCCGCCCCCACCGGTGTATTACGCACCACCCCGCCCTGTGTATTACAACGCGCCCCCGGTGTACTACACGCCACCCCCCCCGGTGTACTACGGCGGCTATGGTTACGGCTATGGCCATCGCCACCATCACCACGGCCGCCACTGGGACCGCTGAGCGGTTCTGGCGGTGGGGCCTTCCCCACCTCTTGGGCGCCAGTCGCTCACAGGCAGCGTTGCACAGGCTGCCTTTTTACAGCGGTCCCCCGGGGCCGCTTTTTTCGTGGGGCTTGCCGAACGGGGCACCGCATAATCCCGCACTCTGGCCTGCCAGCGTGGCAGGCGCCTAGCCCGGAGATGCAGTCTGTGAGTAAAAAAACCGTTTTTGTCCTGAATGGCCCCAACCTGAACCTGCTGGGCACCCGCGAGCCCGCTGTGTATGGCGCCGCCACGCTGGCCGATGTGGAAAAGCTCTGTGCCGATGCCTGCCAGCGCCACGGTTTTGCGCTGCGCTTTCACCAAAGCAACCACGAAGGCGCGCTGGTGGACTGGATCCACGAAGCAGGCCGCCTGCACGCGGCGGGCGAGCAGGTGGGCGTGGTCATCAACGCCGGGGCCTACACCCACACCAGCATTGCGCTGCACGACGCCACCAAGGGCACGGGCATCACGCTGATCGAGCTGCACATCAGCAATGTGCATGCGCGCGAGGCGTTCCGTCACCATTCCTATATGGCCGCCGCCGCCAGGGCCGTGATGTGCGGCTTTGGCGTACTGGGCTATGGCCTTGCGATTGACGGCCTGGCCCAGTTGCTGGCCCAGCAGCAGGCCGCGGCCTGATTGCCGGGCGTGCGGGGCCGACCCTGATCCTGATGTGATGGCCTTGCCGCCTTTGCCCTTGGTGGTGCCTGAAGACGAGGTGGAGATCACCGCCATGCGCGCCCAGGGCGCGGGTGGGCAGAACGTCAACAAGGTCTCCAGTGCCGTGCATCTGCGTTTTGACGTGGCGGCCTCGTCGCTGCCCGAGGGCGTGAAGGAGCGCCTGCTGGCCCTGCGTGACACCCGCATCACACAAGAGGGCGTGGTCGTCATCAAGGCCCAGCAGTACCGCAGCCAGGAGCAAAACCGTGCCGACGCGCTGGAACGCCTGAACGCGCTGGTCAACACCGTGGCCGTGCCGCCGCGCGTGCGCCGTGCCACCAAGCCCACCTATGGCTCGCAGCAGCGGCGCCTTGAGGGCAAGGCCCAGCGTGGGGTGACGAAGGCGCTGCGGGGCCGGGTGCGCGACGGTTCCTGATACCCGCCGCCGTGCCGCACCGGCCGGATTGGCACCACCCATGGAACAATCTGTCTGCACCGCAGGGCTTGGTGCGGGCGCCCATCGGTCCTACAGTCATGGCATTCACGGATGAAACTGCCATGACCGCCTTTGCCCAGCCTTCCCCCAGCGTTCCGCCCACGGCTCCAGCCACCGTTCCGGCCCTGTTTGTCTCGCACGGCGCACCGCTGTTTGCACTGGATGCCGGCACCACCGGCCCTGCGCTCACCCAGTGGGGCGAAGCGCTCAAGGGGCAGTACCCTGGCCTGCGCGGGGTGGTGGTGATGTCGCCGCACTGGATGGCGCGCTCGGCCCAGGTCATGACCGGGCCGCAGCCTGCCACCTGGCACGACTTTGGCGGGTTTCCGCCCGCGCTGTACCAGCTGCAATACCCTGCCCCGGGCTCGCCCGCGCTGGCGCAAGAGGTGCTGGGCCTGCTGCAGGCCGCTGGCGTGGCCGCGCAAGGCGATGCCGCACGCCCCTTTGACCACGGTGCCTGGGTTCCGCTGATGCATTTGTTCCCCGAGGCCGACGTGCCCGTGGTGCAGGTGGCCCTGCCCGTGGGCGCAGGCCCGGCCGAGGTGTATGCGCTGGGCGCCGCCTTGCGCAGCCTGCGCAGCCAGGGCGTGCTGGTGGTGGGTTCGGGCAGCATGACGCACAACCTGGCCGAGTTTTTTGGCGGTGCGCGCGAGCCCGCGCCCTATGTGCTGGAGTTCAGCCGCTGGATCGAAGCGGCGCTGGCGCGGGGCGACCTGGCCGCGCTGCTCAACTACCGCAGCCAGGCGCCGCATGCGCGCCGCGCGCACCCCACCGAAGACCACTTTTTGCCCATCTTCTTCGCGCTGGGCGCGGCGGGCGACGACCTGCACGCAAACTACTTGAGCCGCGAGGTGATGTACAGCATGCTGTCGATGGATGCGTTTGCCTTGCAGCCCGTGCACTGACCCGCCGGGCGCATATCCCTCTATCCAAACCTGCCACAGGCGCTTGTCTATGCTCAATCTACCGCTCACCTTTTTGCAGCGTCCCGCTGCCGCCACCACGCCCCGCCCCTGGCTGCTGGTGCTGATGCATGGCGTGGGCAGCAACGAGCAGGATTTGTTCAGCCTGTCACCCCAGATCCCCGAGCGCTTTCATGTGCTGAGCCTGCGCGCGCCGTTTCGCATGGGGCCGGGTTCGCACGCGTGGTTTGACTTCTCTATCGAGCCGGGCGGCGAGCGCACCATCAACGAACAGCAAGAGGCCCAAAGCCGTGCCCTGGTGGCCCAGGCGGTCGAATCGGCCGCCGAGCAACTGGGCATTCCGCCCGAGCGCGTGGTGGTGGGCGGCTTCAGCCAGGGCGGCATCATGGCGCTGTCGCTGCTGCTGACCCAACCTGCGCTGATGCAGGCCGGCCTGGTGTGGCACAGCCGATTGTTGCCCCAGGTGGTGCCGCTCACGGCGCCGGCCGATGCGCTGCGCGGCAAGCAGCTGTGGCTGAGCCATGGCACGCACGACAACGTGATCCCCCTGGCCAATGCCCAGGCCATTGCGCACCACATGGCACCCCTGCCGGTAACGGTGGCGTACCACGAGTTCCCCAGCGCCCACGAGATCCGGCCGTCCGAATTGGCGGCCACGGTGACCTGGCTGGAGTCGCTGTCCACCAAGCCCACCGCCTTTTGAATCAACGCCCTGCCGCCCGGGGCACTGGCGGCCGGATTACACCGGCAGCGCCATGGTGCGCTTCACTTCCTTGAGCGAAAAGCTCGTCGAGATCTCGCGCACGCCCGGCAGGCTGCGCACATGGGTGCGCACGTAGTCGGCAAACGATTCCAGGTCGGCCGCCACCACCTCCAACTGGTAGTCGTAGCGGCCCGAGAGGTTGTGGCACGACAGCACCTGGGGCATGGCCAACACCTCGCGCTCCAGGGCTGAGGTGGTGTCGGCCTGGTGGTCGTGCAGCGCCAGTTGCACAAAGCCCAGCACGCCCCAGCCCACGCGCTGGCGGTGCAGGTGGGCGTGGTAGCCGGCAATCACCCCGGCCTCTTCCAGTGCCCGCACGCGCCGCCAGCAGGGCGAGGTGGACAGCGACACCGCCTCGGCCAGGTCGCCCACGGTGGCGCGGCCATCGCGCTGCAGGGCGTTGAGCAAGGTGCGGTCCACGGGGTCGAGCGGGTAGGGGTGCATGGTGGTTTGTGATGGTTTGGGTAAATTTTGCCCTTTGATTGGATTTTTAGGGCAAAAAAGGCGAAATTTTGCCTGTCGATGGGCTCAAGAATCTCTGCATCCGACCCCCATCCCGTCTGTGGTCGGCCCACCAGGAGACAAGCATGACCCGCACCACCGACCGCAGCACAGCCACCGGCTTCAGCACCCGCGCCATCCACCACGGCTACAACCCCGCCGACCACCAGGGCGCGCTGGTGCCGCCCATCCACACCTCGGCCACCTATGCCTTCCCGGACGTGGCCTACGGCGCGCGCTGCTTTGCGGGCCAGGCGTCAGGCTACTTCTACACCCGCATCGCCAACCCCACGCTGGCGCTGCTCGAAGGGCGGCTGGCGGCGCTGGAAGAGGGCGCAGGCGCCGTGGTGTTTGGCTCGGGCATGGGCGCCATCACCGCCACACTGTGGTCCATGCTGGAGCCGGGCGACGAGATCCTGGCAGACCTCACGCTCTACGGCTGCACCTTCTCGTTCTTGCACCATGGCCTGGGCCGCTTTGGCGTGACGGTGCGCCATGTGGACATGACCGACCCCGCCCTCGTGGCCGAGGCGCTGACCGCCAAGACCCGGGTGCTCTACCTCGAAACCCCCGCCAACCCCAACATGCGCCTGGTGGACATTGCCGCCGTGTCGGCCCTGGCCCATGCCCAGGGCGCGAAGGTGGTGGTGGACAACACCTACTGCACGCCCTACCTGCAGCAGCCGCTGCTACTGGGCGCCGATGTGAGCGTGCACTCCATGACCAAGTACCTGGGCGGCCATGGCGACCTGACCGCAGGTGCTGCCGTGTTTGCTGATGCCGAACTGGCCCAGCGCGTGCGCCTGTACGGCCTGAAAGACATGACCGGCGCCGTGATGTCGGCACAAGACGCCCACCTGGTGATGCGTGGCCTGAAAACCCTGGCCCTGCGCATGGACCGCCACTGTCAGAGCGCCCAGAAGGTGGCCGAGTTCATCGCCGCCCACCCGGCTGCGGCGGCCGTGCACTACCCCGGCCTGTCCAGCTTTGCGCAGCACGCGCTGGCAAAGCAGCAGATGCGCCAGATGGGCGGGATGATTGCCTTTGAGCTGCGCGGCGGCCTGCAGGCGGGCGTGCGCTTCATGGACGCGCTGCAGCTCGTCACCCGCGCCGTGAGCCTGGGCGATGCCGAAACCCTGGCCCAGCACCCGGCCAGCATGACGCATTCCACCTACACGCCTGAGCAGCGTGCCGCCCACGGCATTGCCGAGGGGCTGGTGCGCTTGTCTGTGGGGCTGGAGGATGTGGAGGACATCCTGGCCGACATCGGCCAGGCGCTGGACCTGGTGCAGGCGCTGGGCTTCAAGGCCGAGCTGGCACCGGCGATGGCAACGGCAGCGCCGTTTTGTAGCGCACCTGCTTGAGCGCGAAACTGGAGCGGATCTTTTCCAGCCCCGGAATCGGCGTGAGCCGCTCCAGGATGAACCGCTCCAGCGCCGCGATGTCGGGCAGCGCCACGCGGATGAGGTAGTCGGAGTCGCCGCTCATCAGGTAGCACTCCATCACCTCATCCTGCTCGGCAATGCGCCGCTCGAAGTCGGCCAGCGCCTCCTTGTTTTGCGTTTTCAGGCTGATGCTGATGAACACATTCAGCCCCAGGCCCAGCGCGGCTGCGTTGGCCAGGGCCACATAGCGGGCAATCACGCCTGCGGCCTCCAGCGCTTTCACCCGCGCCAGGCAGGGCGAGGGCGACAGGTGCACGCGCCGCGCCAGTTCCACATTGGAGAGCGCGCCGTCGGCCTGCAGTTCGGCCAGTATGCGCAGATCGGTGGTGTCCAGCTTCATGTGCTTCATTTGCCTGATAGATCGGCATATTGTGCTTTTAAAGGCGCTGGGCTGGCCTGTTTCAGCATCACATTTTTTGCAAATCCTTCTAGAGTGTGCTTTATGAACGCCCCACTGCCCCCCCACCTGCTCAGCCCCCAGGACACCCTGGCCGACATCGACCCCCAGGAGACCGCCGAATGGCGCGACGCCTTCCTGGCCTTGGTCGCCACCGAAGGCCCCGAGCGAGCGCGCTTTGTGCTGCAGGAGTTGGTGCGCTTGGCCCGGGCCCAGCGCGTGGGCTGGCAGCCGCAGCTCAACACGCCCTATGTGAACACGGTGGCCGCGCAGGCGCAGCCGGCCTTCCCGGGCGACCTGGCGGTCGAGGAGCGCCTGGCCTCGCTGATGCGCTGGAACGCGCTGGCCATGGTGGTGCGCGCCAACCAGGCCTATGGCGAGTTGGGCGGCCACATCGCCAGCTATGCCAGCGCGGCCGATCTGTTCGAGACCGGGTTCAACCACTTCTTCCACGCCCGTGAGGGCACGGCGCCGGGCCAGCACCGGGGCGACCTGGTGTTCTTCCAGCCGCACAGCGCGCCGGGCGTGTATGCGCGGGCCTTCCTCGAAGGGCGCCTGTCCGAGCACGACCTGCAGCATTACCGGCAGGAGATCGCGGCGCCCGGTGTGGGCGCGCAGGGGCTGTCGAGCTACCCGCACCCTTGGCTGATGCCGGACTTCTGGCAGTTCCCCACCGGCTCCATGGGCATCGGCCCCATCAGCAGCATCTACCACGCGCGCTTCATGCGCTACCTCACGCACCGCAACCTGCTCGATTGCACCCAGCGCAAGGTGTGGGGCGTGTTTGGCGATGGCGAGATGGACGAGCCCGAATCCATGAGTGCCCTGACCCTGGCCGCGCGCGAAGGCCTGGACAACCTGGTCTGGGTGGTCAACTGCAACCTGCAGCGCCTGGACGGCCCGGTGCGCGGCAACGGCCGCATCATCGACGAGCTGGAGCGGCTGTTTGCGGGCGCGGGCTGGAACGTGGTCAAGCTGGTCTGGGGCAGCGACTGGGACGGCCTGTTTGCCCGCGACCTCACCGGCGCGCTGGTACGTACCCTTGAAGGCACGGTCGATGGTCAGATGCAGACCTTTGCCGCCAAGGACGGCCGCTTCAACCGCGACAACTTCTTCGGCCAGAACCCCGAACTGGCCGCGCTGGCCCAGGGCATGACGGATGAGCAGATCGATCGCTTGAAGCGCGGAGGGCATGACCTGGTGAAGATCCACGCCGCCTACGCGGCAGCTGCCGCCCACAAGGGCCAGCCCACGGTGATCCTGGCGCACACCAAGAAGGGCTACGGCATGGGGACGGCCGGCCAGGGCAAGATGACCACGCACAGCCAGAAGAAACTGGACGACACCGATCTCATCGAATTCCGCAACCGCTTCAACCTGCCGCTGACCGACGCGCAGGCCACGGGCCTTGCCTTCTACAAACCGGCCGAAGACAGTCCCGAAATGCAGTACCTGCGCGCACGCCGCGCCGCCCTGGGCGGCCCCCTGCCGCGCCGCGAAACCGCCTGCGACAGGGTGCCCGTGCCCGCCATCGCGCAGTACGCCCAGTTTGCGCTGCAGGCCGACGGCAAGGAGATGAGCACCACCATGGCCTTTGTGCGCATGCTGGGCACGCTCTTGAAGGACGCCCAGCTCGGCCCGCGCATCGTGCCCATCGTGGCCGACGAGGCGCGCACCTTCGGCATGGCCAATTTGTTCAAGCAGGTCGGCATCTACAGCAGCGTAGGCCAGCGCTATGCGCCCGAGGACATCGGCTCGGTGCTGAGCTACCGTGAGGCGCTCGATGGGCAGATCCTCGAAGAAGGCATCAGCGAAGCAGGGGCGATTGCGAGCTGGACGGCGGCCGCCACCAGCTACAGCGTGCACGGCCTGGCCATGCTGCCGTTCTACATCTACTACTCGATGTTCGGCTTTCAGCGCGTGGGCGACGCCATCTGGGCGGCTGCCGACCAGCGGGCTCGCGGCTTCTTGCTGGGAGCCACCTCGGGCCGCACCACGCTGGGCGGCGAGGGCCTGCAGCACCAGGACGGCACCAGCCACCTCGTGGCCGCCACCATCCCCAACTGCAAGGCCTACGACCCCGCCTACGCGGGCGAGCTGGCCGTCATCGTCGACGCCGGCATGCGTGAGATGGTGACCGAGCAGCGCGACGTTTTCTACTACGTCACGCTGATGAACGAAAACTACGCCCAGCCCGATCTGCCCGAAGGCGCCGCAGAAGGCGTATTGCGTGGTTGCTATGTTTTCAGGAGCTATCAGGGCAATGTGGATGCGCGCAAGGGCCTGATTTCTTCTCAAAATTCCGTCACCCTGATGGGTTCCGGCGCCATCCTGACCGAAGTGGTCAAGGCCGCAGAACAACTCGCCAGCGAAGGCGTGGATGTGACCGTGCTCAGCGTCACCAGCTGGAGCGAACTGGCCCGCGACGGCGTGGCCTGCGAACAGCGCACGCTGGCGGGTGAAGAAGGGGTTGAGCCCGGCACCCCCTGGCTTGCCGCACAACTGGCCGCCACCCGCGGGCCCGTGGTGGCCGCCACCGACTACGTGCGCGCCGTGCCCGAGACAGTGCGCGCTTTCATCCCCGAAGGGCGCAAGTACGTGACCCTGGGGACGGACGGCTTTGGCCGCAGCGATACGCGCGCGGCGCTGCGGCAGTTCTTCGGGGTGGATGCGGCGCACGTTGCGCACGTGGCGCGCCAGTTGCTGCGCTGATGGGGCAAAAAAAGGGGCTGGTGTCAGCAGCCCCTTTTCAGTCGATTGCGCGCAATCCCCTGTCAGGGGAGCTTGACGGCTGCCACCGCGTGCGCAGTAGAAACAAACAAGGTGGTGCCCCGCACGGCGATGCCTGTGGGTTCATCGATGAGGCCGGGCAGATCGCCGGCCGCAAACCCTTTGCCCCAGGGTTGTTAGCGCCAGTGCAAT
>NZ_QAJR01000030.1 GCF_003852545.1 Acidovorax sp. FJL06 | reverse complement strand
TCGACAGGCTCAGCCCGAACGGGTGGAGCAGGTGCGGGAAGGATCTGGCGCACATCCGCGCCCACCGGCCTCATGCCGATGAGCGTTCAAAAACCCCCCATCCGTTCACGCTGAGCGTGCCTGTCCTGAGCTGGCCGAAGCGCCGAAGCGCCGCGCGAGACTTTGACAGACCTGCCCTGGGCCCGCCCGAGGGCTCAGCCCGAACGGCTCCAATGGATCAGCCGCGCACCGGGATCAGAACCGCACGGC
This sequence comes from Acidovorax sp. FJL06, assembly GCF_003852545.1. Taxonomy (GTDB): domain Bacteria; phylum Pseudomonadota; class Gammaproteobacteria; order Burkholderiales; family Burkholderiaceae_C; genus Acidovorax. Next base: position 165,822 of record NZ_QAJR01000030.1, on the reverse strand, counting down.
CTCAAACGCCGGGTGCAGCGCGTCGATCCAGTGGTCCAGCTCGTCCTGGGTTACATGCAGATGGTCCATGCAGGCCTGGCCATGCAGTTGCCACTCGCGCGTGGGCGCCAGGCCGTCGTGCTGGTTGACCAGGAACTCGGCCAGCAGGCCCAGGGCCACCAGGTGGCGCACCGTGGGGTCGAAGCGTTCGTCGTTCAGGCACGCAAAGTCGTGGTGCAGCCAGATGGCCTGGGCCACGTCGCCCGGCAGGTGCCAGGTGCGCGCCACGATGGCGCCCATCACGGCATGGTCGGTGCGGTGGCTGGCGTTTTCGGTCTGGGTGAAGGTGCGGTCCTTGCGGGCCAGGGCCTCGGTCACGGTGCCCGCGTAGCCACGCACGGCCTTCACCAGCACGGGCATGCCCACATGGCAAAACAGGCCAAAGCTGTAGCCCAGGCCGGGGTCAAAGCTGTAGAGCTGGTGGCCGATGTGCTCGCAGGCAATAGCGCGGCGCTGTGAGCTTTCCCAGAAATGGTCGAGCAGCGGCGAGCGCACCAGCAGCGCATTGCGGGTGATGAAGGCCGACATCAGCTCCACCGCCGGGCGCAGCCCCAGCACCGTGAGCGCCATGCCCACCGTCTGCACCGGCTGGGCCAAGCCATAGAGCGGGCTGTTGGCCAGCCGCATCACGGCGGCGGCCAGGGCCACATCGGAGGCGGCCAACTGCTCCAGCGCTGCCGCGTCCAGTTCAGGCTCGGCCATGATCTGCTGCAGGCGCAGCAGCGACTCGGGGCATGGCGGGATCACGATGGCGCGCACGGCGGGGTGCGCGCGGGCTTGCCGGATGTCTTGGTCGATGGAGTGAGAAGCGGTCACAAAGGCCCAGTTCCGGGCCGTTCCGCGCAGCGCCACACCCAGTGACGCCCAGGTGCGCTGTGTTGCAGGAAGGAAGGCGGCCCAAACAGTTGCAATTCGTTGCATTGTGGGGCCAAAAATGTGCGCGGCGGGCGCCGTCCCACGGGGGCACACGGTCTTTGTGGCGGCCGCTTGCCAAACCCGTGCAAGGCGCCCCGGTCGCCTCCGGGATCGCAGAGTCAAATATCGGCGCCATCCACCCCTTGCAGCACTTGGCGCGTGCTCAGGCTGCTGCGCCCGGGCATCGCCTCGCCCAGGTAGTCCAGAAAACGCCGCACGGCGGGCGACAGCCCCCGGCGCGACGGGAACACCGCATGCACGATGGCGGGCGCAGGCGCCCAGTCGGGCAGCACGCGCACCAGCTTGCGCTCGCGCATTTCGTCCTGGCACATGTAGTCAGGCATCCAGCACACGCCCGTGCCGGCCACGGCGGCGTACTTGAGCGTGAGCAGGTCGTCGGCCACGTAACGCGGGGTGTGCTGCACCACCTGGTGCACGCCGCCCGGGCCGATCAGGTTCCAGGTGGACCGGCCATCGGGTGCCGACATCGCAATGCTGTCGAGCTTGGCCAGGTCGTCCAGCGTTTGGGGCGTGCCCTGGCGGATCAGCAGCTCGGGGCTGGCCACCAGGATCTGCGTGGTGTGGTCCAGCCGCTTGACCACCATGCTGCCGCTGTCGTCCACCGAGGGGCGCACGCGCAGCGCCACGTCGATGCCCTCTTCCACCAGGTTCACCGCGCGGTTGCTCACCAGCATGTCGATGCGCACCTCGGGGCAACTGGCCAGGAACCGGGGGATCAGCTCGGCCACCACGGTCTGCGCCAGCGTGACGGGGCAGCTCACGCGGATGGTGCCGCGCGGCACGGTCTGCACCTGGGCCACCGTGTCGGCCGCCGCCTGGGCCGATTCGCGCATGGCCTGGCAGTGGCGCAGATAGGCCTCGCCCACCTCGGTCAGCGACAGCTTGCGGGTGGTGCGCTGCAGCAGGCGCACGCCCAGGTGGGTCTCCAGGTCGGACACACGCCGCGACAAGCGGGACTTGGGAATGCCCAGCGCACGGCCCGCAGCGGCAAAGCCACCGCGCTCCACCACTTCGGCGAAATAGAGCATGTCGTTGAGGTCTTGCATGGCTTTCATCGTCCTATGGATGGAACAATCTATCGCAAGTTCCCGGCCTTATCAACAACTGGATGAACAACCACAATTCATCCCATGGCCACACGCTGTGGCTCCATCCACAGACCCCCCAGGAGTTTTCCATGCAACTGCTTCACATCGACTCTGCCATCACCGGCGAACAATCCGTGTCCCGCCAGCTGACCGCCCGCACCGTGGCCGCCTGGCAAGCCGCTCACCCCGGCACCCGGGTGGACTACCTGGACCTGGCCGTGCAGGCCCCCTCGCACCTGTCGGTGGAATCGCTGGGTTTTCGCACCGGCCAGGCCGCTGCCACCGAGGCAGAGCGCAATGAAAACGCGCTGTCCGAAGCGCTGGTGAGCCAGTTTCTGGCTGCCGACGTGATCGTGATCGGTGCGCCGCTGTACAACTTCTCGGTGCCCAGCCAGCTCAAGGCCTGGATCGACCGCGTTGCCCAGACGGGCCGCACCTTCAAGTACACCGACAAGGGCCCCGTAGGCCTGGCCGGCGGCAAGACGGTGATCGTGGCTTCGACCCGGGGCGGTGTGTATTCGACCAGCGAAGGCGGCCAGGCCATGGAGCACCAGGAGAGCTACCTGAAAGTGGTGTTCGGCTTCTTCGGCATCACCGACGTGCGTTTTGTGCGCGCCGAAGGCGTGGGCATGGGCCCGGACGCCAAGGCCGCCGCCCTGGCCTCGGCCGAGCGTGAAATCGCCACCAGCACCAGCGAAGCCGCCAACCAGGCGCGCGTGTCGCAGGCTGCATAAGCAGCGGCTGCCCGGCCTTCACCAGACACCCGGCCCCGTGCTGGGTGTTGCGTTTGGGGCGCATGATCCAGAGCGAAAACCGGCCCTGGCGCTCGTCCATCATGCCCTATCAGCTATCATTTTTGATAACCTGCGCCAACGGGCCATCGGCCACCGGTTGCAACCATTGCCGCGCCAGGTCCTCCGGCGCCAGGGCCGGCGCAAACAGCCAGCCCTGAAACCGCTGGCAGCCCATCTTGACCAAAAGCTGCAGCTGCTCCTCGGTCTCCACCCCTTCGGCCACCACCTCCAGGCCCAGGGTGCGGGCCAGGGCGTTCACGGTGGCGCAGATCTCGCGGTCGTTCGGGTCCACCACGATGTCGCGCACAAACACCTTGTCGATCTTCAGCTCGCCCACGGGCAGGCGCTTGAGCTTGATGAGCGACGAATGGCCGGTGCCAAAGTCGTCGATGGACAGCGCAAAACCCGCGTTCTTCACATCCAGCGCGATGGCGTAGAGCGACTCGTCCAGCAGCTGCGACTCGGTGATCTCCAGCACCAGGCTGGCGGGCTCCACCCCGGTGCGCTGCGTCACGCCCAGCAGGGCTTGGGTGAACCCGGGCTCGCGCAGCTGGATGGTGGAGACATTGACCGACACCACCGGCACCTGCCAGCCCTCGGCGCGCCACTGCGCCACCTGGCGGCAGGCCGCCTCGAACACCCACAGGCCGATGGGCACGATGAGCCCGCTCTCTTCGGCCAGCGGGATGAACGCGTCGGGCGGCACCGCTTTGCCGTCCACCGACCAGCGCAGCAGCGCCTCGGCGCCCACCGTCTGGCGCAGGTGGTTGAGCTGCGGCTGGTACACCAGCGTGAACTCACCGCGCTGCAGCGCGCTGTGCAGGCGGCGGCGCAGCTCCAGCCGGCTGCGCGTGGTCTGTGTGAACTCCTCGATGTAGAAGCGGTACGAGCCCCGCCCCGCACTCTTGGTGGCATGCAGCGCCGCATGCGCGTGCCGCACCAGCTCCAGGCTGTCGCCCGCATCGTCGGGGAACAGGCTGATGCCGATGCTTGCGCCCATGTACTGCGCCCCCACCTCCGACAGCCCCCAGGGCCGCGCCAGCCCTTCAAGCAGCGCCGTCGCCCGCTGCGCCAGCACCGTGCGCGATGCCGGGCGCTGCAGCATCACCGAGAACTGATCATTGGCCAGGCGCGACACCAGCCCCTGCCCTTCAAGCAGCTGGTGGATGCGCTGCGCCACCTCGCTCAGCAGCGCATCGCCCACGCGGTGGCCATAGGTTTCGTTGACGCTCTTGAAATGGTCCAGGTCGATCAGCAGCAGCGCCACGCGGCTGTCGGGCGCCTGGGTGTAGCGCGCGGCCTCGGCCACGGCGCGCTCCAGCGCATCCTCAAAATAACGGCGGTTGGGCAGCCCAGTGAGGGCGTCGAAATGCGCCAGGTGGTAGAGCTGTTCTTCGTTGCGCAGCACGGCGGCCTCGGCGGTGCGCAGGCGGTGGAGCAGGCCCACCACGATGGTCTGGCGCAAGGCCGCCAGCAGCACAACCAGCAGGCAGCACCCCAGGATGAGCGCCTGCATCCCGGCCCGCCCATCGGGGGCCGCGAACAGCAACACCAGCGTGATGGCCGCCAGCGTCATCGACACCAGCGGGACATAGTTCATGGCCTGGTCGCACCGGCGCAGGTAGCCGGGCTCGGCCGACACCTCGAATCGCAGCCAGCGCGCGCCCCAGCCCAGGGCCAGCCCGGCCAGGCTGAAGCCGCCGTTGAGCCAGATGCCCGGCTGCACGGTGCCGCCCAGCAGCATCAGGTTCCATTGCATCCAGCTCAGGCCATAGCCCAGCATGCCCAGAAACACCAGCAGGTGCGAGCGTGTGATGCGCACCCCCACCGTGGGGATGGCCAGCGCCGTCACGCCAGCCGCCGTCAGATAGCCCGCCGGGTACAGCAGCAGCACCGTGCCCACCGCCAGCGAATCCACCCCACCCGAGGGCAGGTAGATCACCAAAGTGAAGGCCACCAGCGCCAGCACCGCGCCCCCGAAGTCCAGCGCAGCGGGGTAGACGCGGTCCCTGGACAGGCGCGCAAACGTGGCGCGGATCACTGTGGCCGCCCACAGCGGCCCCACGCTCACAAAGAACAGGTCGGACGGCGCCGGGAACGGGTTCCAGTCCTGCACCACCTGCAGGTTCCACACCAGTTGCCCGGCCAGCACCAGCACCGTGCCCGCCCACAACCCCGTGTGCAGCAGGCGCCCGGCCGGCGGCACCTGCGCCCGGCCCCGCCAGGCCCAGAAGGCCGACAGGCCAAACGCCAGCGTCCACGAAGCGTTGTCGAGGAACACCTTCATGCCCGCATCCGGCACCCACAGCGACGCGGCGAACAACAGCATGGCTGCACCCAGCCAGACCGCTGCGAGGGCTCGTTCGGCAAAGGGCATGGGGATGGATGGGCGGGGTGTTACTGGACGTTACCCTTCCATTGTGGACGCAAGCGCCGCAGCGCTGTTGCCTCAGAAGCACGCGGGGGTGCTGGGGTGGCTCGATAGCTACAAATACGATAGCTATCAGCGCTTGATGGACAGGCGTTGGGGCCTGATTTCATTCAGAATTTCGATTGCAACCCCCTCGCCCACAAGGGGAGAGGGCACCGCACCAGGGAACCGCAGCGCCCCCTCACAGGGTGCGCTGGCAGTCAGCCTCAGAACCCCGGCAGCACCGAGCCCTTGAACTCGGTCTGGATGAACTTCTTCACTTCTTCCGAGTGGTAGGCCTTCACCAGCTTGGCCACCCAGGGCTTGTCCTTGTCGGCTTCGCGCACGGCGATCAGGTTGACGTAGGGGCTCTTGGCGTTTTCTTGCGCAATGGCATCCTTGCCAGGATTCAGGCCGGCCGACAGCGCAAAGTTGGTGTTGATGGCCGAGGCGTCCAGATCGTCCAGCGAACGGGGCAGTTGGGCGGCATCCAGCTCCACGAACTTGAGCTTCTTGGGGTTGCTCACCACATCGAGCGGCGTGGCCTTGAGGCCCGCGCCGTCGCGCAGCTTGATCAGGCCCTTGTCCTGCAGCACCAGCAGCACGCGGCCGCCGTTGGTGGGGTCGTTGGGGATGCCGAACTTGGCGCCTTCCTTCAGGTCTTCCAGCTTCTTGACCTTCTTGGAATACAGGCCGATGGGGAAGTTGACGGTGTAGCCCACCGCCGCAAACTTGTAGCCCCGGTCGGCAATCTGGGCGTCCAGGTAAGGCTTGTGCTGGTAGCTGTTGGCGTCCAGGTCGCCCGCCGACAGCGCGGCGTTGGGCTGCACATAGTCGCTGAACTCGATGACCTGGATCTTGAGGCCGTCTTTCTCGGCCACTTTCTTCACCTGCTCGAAGATCTGCGCGTGGGGGCCGCCCGTCACGCCGATTTTCAGGGGCTTGTCTTGGGCCAGGGCGCCAGTGGAGAAAGCGGCAGCAGCGGCCAGGGCCAGGGCGGATTGCAGGAGGAGGCGCTTGTTGTTCACAGGAAAACCTTTCATGAAGAGATGGTTCGCATCCTAGGGTTTCCCCGATAAAACAGGAACGAATAAGTTTTCATTTCGTTCCAACCCAATCGCATATCAAACCATCTAGCCCCGGGCACTCAGCCGCGCAACGCGACATTGTTCAGCTTGTCCAGCCGCTCCGGCCAGGTGCCCTCCACCGTCGCGCCCTGCAGCAGGATGCGCGTCCAGGCCACCCAGGCGTCCCACTGCACGCGCTTGTCCCACGCATTGCCCCAGGCGCTGAACAGGTGCAGCGCGCTCTCGGCAGCGGCCTTGGCCTCGTCCTTGCGACCGGCCGAAAGATACAGCTGAGCCAGCACCATCTGCGGCTCACCCACCCAGGGGTTGTGGCGCACGGCAGACTCCAGCACGCCCGTGGCCACGTCCAGGTCCACCAGCGGCTGGTCTTGCTGGATGACCGACCAATACAGCGACGTGGCCGCCGCCTCGTTGGCCGCAGACAGGTACTGCGTGCAGTGTGCAAACACGGGCGGCATGGGCAGCACATCCTTCAGGCCCGGGTGCTGCAGTGCCTTCGCCAGCCCATTGATCTGGTGCACCATGCGCCCCGATGGCCGCATGGGCCCGGGCCAGAGCGACGCGGCCCAGTGCGCCTTTTGATTGCGGTGCTGCACCTCCGGGAAGCGCGAAAAGATGTCGTCCTGCCAGCTGAACCACTGCTCGATGGTGTCGGCCATGCTCACGATGATGAAGGCCGCCACCTCATACGGCGTGAGCACATGGTCCTGCCCATCCTTTTGCAGCACCAGGCTGCCATCGGCCTCCAGCGCGTGGGCCAGCACCTTCTGCACAAACTGCGTGCGCGACTGGGTGCAGAACAGATACACCAGGTGCTCGGCCGACTCGCCTGCAATCTCGCGCACGCGGGCGCGCTCCTTGGCGGGGTCGAACTTCACCAGGTCCACAAATGCATTGCCATACACGCTGTGCAGCAGCCCCAGCAGGCGCACATCGCGCGGCTGCTGCCACACGGTCAGGGTGCGCGTCACGCCCACCAGGTGGTGGCGAAACGTGCCCGCCTTGTGCCAGTCCTGCCCCACATTGCGCGCCAGCACGGTGGGCAGCACGGGGGCCAGCTCGGGGTCGCGGGCCAGCCACTCGTCGTCCAGCAGCGGCAACGCGCGGGCAAACAGGTCGGCATCCAGGGGGTGAAGCGGCAAGGTCATGGTGGGGTGTCTCCGGTGTTCTCGTGCGATCAGGCCCATCGGGTGGGCTGAATGGATCGGCGGGCAGGTGAAGAAAAATGCAAAGTACACACAGTATCAGCATCGCCCCCAGCCCGCGCCAGCGGGCACACCCTGGGGGTTGCAAGCAAAAAGGGGCCCTACCGCTCGACTGGATTGCCCAAGCAGCTATCAAAAATATAGTAACTACCGCCAACCCAGCACGCACCGGCGCTCCGCATCGCGCCACGGCACTCTGGTGGAGTCCTGCAATTTCCAGTTTTATGGATTCAAGTTCCAATAAACTGCCGCCATGGACATCCACCACCGCATCGCCCAGCGCCTGCGCGAACTGCGCAGCGCCCGGGGCTACTCGCTCGACGCCCTGGCCGAACGCAGCGGCGTGAGCCGCTCCAACATCTCGCTCATCGAACGCGGCGAAAGCAGCCCCACGGCCGCCGTGCTCGACAAGCTGGCAATCGGCCTGGGCGTGGCGCTGGCCTCGTTTTTTGACGACGGCAGCGAAGGCGGAGAGGGCATGCAGGCCCCCTCCCCCCACATCCGCGCCGCCGACCAGCCCCGGTGGCAAGACCCCGCCTCGGGCTACGTGCGCCGCCGCCTCTCGCCCCCCGCGCCCTCGCCGCTGCAGCTGGTGGAGGTGGTCTTCCCTCCCGGCCAGCGCGTGGCCCTGGACTCGGCCGTGCCGGGCGCCGACATCCACCAGCAGGTCTGGCTGCTGGAAGGCCGCATGGAGCTGACCGTGGGCGACACCCTCTGGCCACTGGCCGCAGGCGACTGCCTGGCCATGCAGCTCAACCAGCCCATCGTGTTCCACAACCCCGGCACCGCGCCCGCGCGCTACCTGGTGGCGCTGGCCACGGTCGCGCCCTTTGCAGCATTCACACCATTCGCCCCGCCCGCACCGCTCGGCCCACTCGGCCCACGCAGCCAGCCCCCTGCGCGCGTGACCGCCCCCACCACCACTCCACCCACCGCCCGGAGAAAACCATGACCGCCGCCCACACACAGGCCCAGCCATCGTCCACAGCCACCATCCGCCGCCTGGGCCCCCAAGACGCCGCTGCCCGCGTGGGCGCGCTGGCCGATGTGCTGATCGACTGCGTGCACGGCGGCGCCTCGGTCAGCTTCATGACCCCCCTGCCACGCGACAAGGCCCTGGCCTTCTGGCGCGGCGTGGCGGACGGCGTGGCGCGCAACGAACGCGTGCTGCTGGTGGCCGAAGATGCCAGCGGCGCCATCGTGGGCACCGTGCAGCTCATCACCGCCATGCCCGACAACCAGCCCCACCGCGCCGACGTGGCCAAGATGCTGGTCCACCGCCGCGCCCGCCGCCAGGGCATCGCCCAGCAACTCATGGCCGCCGTGGACGATGCCGCGCGTGAAGAACACAAAACCGTGCTGGTACTCGACACCGTGACCGGCGGCGACGCCGAGCGGCTGTATGAACGTGCGGGCTGGCAGCGCGTGGGCGTGGTGCCGGACTACGCGCTGATGCCGGATGGAGCGTTGTGCGGGACGACGTTTTTTTGCAAGAAGGTGTGATACGGATCAGCGTTCAAAAATGGAAAGCCGTTCACGCTGAGCGTGTCGAAGCGCCGCGCGAGGCTTCGACAAGCGCAGCCCGAACGGTTCTTTTTGAAGGATCGAACGCGAATCCGTCGCATGGGAAGGATTGCGTGGGGCACGGTGCTGAGACAGGCCACCAGCCTGGGGGTTGCCCGTCTGGTGCCCAGGTTTCGCCTGGTTCGCGGGCTATAGTCCGCTCGTTGCACACCTGCCGGGTTTCTCGGATTTTTTGTACCTGGATGTTCACACAGCGCAGCGACTGCAAACCCAGGCTGCAAGCCACGCTCAGGAGGAATCAGTGTCCAGAATATCCCGCACGATCCAGTTTATCCCGAAGGTTTTTCGGTCTAAATTGCGTTAGGCCCATGATTCCCGCTGCCGTAGAAACTGAAATCCTTCGTCGAATCCGCGCTGCCGAAGAGCAGCACGGTGTTCGAGTTCTCCTTGCGGTGGAGTCGGGGAGCCGCGCTTGGGGTTTCGAGTCACCGAACAGTGATTTCGATGCTCGATTCATCTATGCACATCCACAAGATTGGTACCTGTCAGTAGGCCTTGAAGAACAACGCGACGTAATCGAATATCCGATCGTTGACGACATCGATCTGAATGGATGGGATGTTCGAAAGGCACTTCGCCTATTTTGGAAGTCCAACCCAGCATTCATCGAATGGATTCAGTCGCCGATCATCTACGCCGAGCACGGGTCGTTCGCCGCTCAGGTCCGAAGCCTGATGCCAAGCATCTACTCGTGTGAGAGTGGAGTTCATCACTATCGAAGCATGGCCAAGACAAACTTCCGCGGCTATCTGAAGGGTGACTTGGTGCCCCTGAAGAAGTACTTTTATGTCTTACGGCCGTTGCTATCGGTTCGTTGGCTTGAGCGCTATGGAGGTGCTGCCCCTATCGAGTTCCAGAAGCTTCTCCACCTGATTGAAGGCGATCAATTATTGGTAGCAGATATCGAGGCCTTGCTTGCGCGCAAGCGTGCCGCACCTGAAATGGGGCTTGAACCTCCTGTAAGAAGCATCCATGCGTTCATAGAGGCAGAGCTAGAGCGGCTTGAATCCATTCGACCGCCCGCACCGCAGCGTGGCGAGGTGGTATCCAAGCTAAATGAGGTCTTCCATCGAAGCCTCCGCGATGCATGGGCCTAACCCTTCCATCGAGAGGACTCGCCCCGGCAAGCCGGGTCGAGCCCCTCATGTCAAACGTTATATCTAGGTCACAGAACACGATGGTTGCATTTTTGAATTGGTTGATTCCAGCGCTTGTCGGAATAATCCTGTTGTCGACCCTCGTCTTGGGGCCGTTTATCAAGCGCTGGTGGATCAGGCGTTATGGTGAACCAGACCCGATCAAAGAGGCTGAGGTGTACCTTGCCTACGGTAGAACCCAGCAAGCGATACAAGTCCTGGAGGTCGGGCTTCAACGCTGGCCCGAACGTCAGGACATCGCAGCAAAAATAGCGCCCCCTCACCCCCCCGAAGCCGCCACCACAAAATCCAGAAACGTCTTGACCCGCAGCGAGGTCCGGTGCTGCTGCGCATACACCGCATAAATATCCGCGTCCGGGCTGCTGTATTGCGCCAGTAGCTGCACCAGCCGGCCCGACTGCAGGTATTTCTGCACATCCCACTCGGCGCGCAGCAGGATGCCGTGGCCGTCGAGCGCCCAGTTCACGGCGATGCCGCCATCGTTGGTGGTGAGGTTGCCCCGGATCTTCACGCTCTCGGTGGATTCGGTTTTGCTGTTGCTGCTGTTCTTGCCCTTGCCTTTGGTCGTGGCAAACCGCCACAGGCCATAGGCCTCGTCGCCCTGGCGGATGCCGATGCAGTTGTGGCGGGCCAGGTCGGCGGGCGTCTTGGGTTCGCCATGGCGCTTGAGGTACGCGGGCGATGCCACCACCACGCGGCGGTTGGCGGCGATCAGGCGGGCGATGGATCGGCTGTCTGGCGGGTTGCCGAACCGAAAGCAGATGTCATAGGCGTCGTCCCCGCTGGGCGGCGGGTTGACCGACAGCTGCAGCTGGATGTCCACCTGCGGGTACTTGCGCACAAAGTCCGAGATCAGTGGCGCAATGTGGCTGCGGCCAAAGCCCAGGGTGGCGTTCACGCGCAGCAGGCCCTGCGGCGATGCGGTGGCGCCCAGCAGCTGGTCTTCCATCTCGCCGATGCTGCCCAAGATCTTGCGCGCATGGCCCAGGTACACGTCGCCCTCGGGGGTCAGGCTCATGCTGCGGGTGGTGCGGTTGAACAGCGGCACGCCCAGGCGCGACTCCATCAACGCCAGGTGTTTGCTGACGGCGGCCGGCGTGATGCCCAGCTCGCGCGCGGTTCGGCTCACCGAGCAGGCGTTGGCCAGCGCCAAGAAGAACTCCAGGTCGGTGGGGCTGATGAGTCGGGCCATTTTTTATTAACTCCAGGTTAATAACCAATTGAAAAACAGGCCTGATTTTAAAGTTTCAATCGCCTAAATTACAAGCCATCCGAGACCATGAGGTTGCGGAAATTCCAAACCCACGGAGACAAAAAAGATGGCACCCCCACGTTCTCAAGGACTTCTTGCCGCCGCACTGTGCGGCTTTGCGCAGCTGGCTTCGGCGCAGGCCCAGGCACCCGCCTGGCCCACCAAGACCCTCACCATCGTCGTGCCCTTCCCGGCCGGTGGCACCACCGATGTGCTGGCGCGCGCTGTCTCGACCAAGCTGGCGACCGCGCTGGGCAAGCCTGTCATCGTGGACAACAAACCCGGCGCGGGTGCCACGCTGGGCGCGCTGCTGGTAGCCAAGGCCCCGGCCGACGGGCACACCCTGCTGATGGGGGCGGTGCACCACACGGTGGCCCCCAGCGTCTACAAGAACCTGCAGTACAGCTTTGAAAAAGACTTCGCCCCCATCAGCACCGTGGCCCTGGTGCCCAACGTGCTGGTGGTGAGCGCCAAGGCACCCTATGGCAGCGTGAAGGATCTGATCGCCGCGGGCAAGGCTGCGCCCGAAAAGCTGTCCTACGGCTCCAACGGCAACGGCACGGCGCAGCACATGATCGGCACACAGTTCCAGATGGAAACCGGTGCCAAGGTGCTGCACGTGGCCTACAAGGGCAGCGCCCCGCTGACCACCGACCTACTGGGCGGGCAGATCGACATGTCGTTCGACACCATCACGCCGGTGCTCCCGTTCATCAAGGACGGCAAGCTGAAAGCCCTGGCGGTGACCACGGCCAAGCGCTCGTCCACCCTGCCCAACGTGCCCACGCTGCAGGAGATGGGGGTGCCCCACATCGCCATCGGCACCTGGTTTGGGCTGCTGGCGCCAGCAGCCACGCCCAAGGGCGTGGTGGCGCAACTGAATGCCGAGGTGGTCAAGATCGTCCACTCGCCCGAGTTCAAGAAGCAGATGCTGGACATCGGCGCCGAGCCCGTCGGCAACAGGCCCGAAGAGATGGCCGCCCAGATCAAGGAAGAGACCGAGAAGTTTGCGCACCTGGTCAAGGTGGGCAAGGTCACGCTCGACTGACAGACCGCACCCCACCCCAACCCACAGCCCACAAGAGAGAGAGCCCCATGGACAAAGAAGCTGCCGTCGCAGACCTGACCCACCTCATGTCGAAGTTCACGTCGTACATCGGCAAACGCCTGCCCACCGACGTGACCGAAAAACTCGGCGAGCTGCGCGAGAAGGAGGTCAACTTCCTCGCCAAGGAGGTGTACGAATCGATGCGCCAGAACCAGGAGGCGGCCGACGAGCTGGATCGCCCCAGTTGCCAGGACACCGGCGTGATCCAGTATTTCCTCACCGCCGGTGCCAACTTTCCGCTGCTGGGCGAGCTGGAGGGCATCCTGCTGGGTGCCACCGCAGGCGCCACCAAAGACGGCCCGCTGCGCCACAACGCGGTGGAGACCTTTGTCGAGAAGAACACCGGCACCAACACCGGCACCAAGATCCCGTGGCTGGACTGGGAGATCGTGCCCGGCGACGACAGCGTGACCATCGATGTCTACATGGCGGGCGGCGGCTGCACGCTGCCGGGCGCGGCCAAGGTGCTGATGCCAGGCCAGGGCTATGAAGGCGTGGCCGAGTTCGTGTTTGACGTGATCACCTCGCGCGGTGTGAACGCCTGCCCGCCGCTGCTGGTGGGCGTGGGGGTCTCGACCTCGGCCGAGACGGCGGCACGCCTGTCGAAAAAGGCCATCCTGCGCCCCGTCACATCGCGCCACAGCAATGACAGCGCGGCGCTGATGGAAGAGCTGATGACCGAGGGCCTGAACGAGCTGGGCCTGGGGCCGCAGGGCCTCACGGGCAATGCCAGCGTGATGGGCGTGAACATCGAGTCATCGGCCCGCCACCCTTCCACCATCGGCGTGGCGGTATCCACCGGCTGCTGGGCGCACCGCCGCGGCAAGGTCCGCATCAACGCCGACCTGTCTTACGAAGTCATCTCGCACCAAGGATTCGCGCTGTGAAAAAAATTCTCACCACCCCCATCCAAGACGAAGACCTGGAAGCGCTGAACATCGGCGACGTGGTCTACCTGAGCGGCACCCTCGTCACCTGCCGCGACGTGGCGCACCGCCGCCTGATCGAGCTGGGCCGCGAGCTGCCGGTGGACCTGAAAGGCGGCGCGATCTTCCACGCCGGGCCCATCGTGCGGCAAAAGGAAGATGGCGAATACGAGATGGTCTCCATCGGCCCCACCACCAGCATGCGCATGGAAAAGTTCGAGAAGGAGTTCATCCGGCAGACCGGTGTGAAGCTCATCGTCGGCAAGGGCGGCATGGGCGCCGAGACGCAAGAGGGCTGCGTGGAAAACAAGGCCGTGCACGCCATCTTCCCTGGTGGCTGCGCCGTGCTGGCCGCCACCAAGGTCGAGAAGATCGAGGCCGCCGAGTGGAAGGACCTGGGCATGCCCGAGACCCTGTGGGTCAACCGTGTGAAGGAGTTCGGCCCGCTCATCATCTCGATCGACACCAAGGGCAAGAACCTGATCGAGGAGAACAAGGCGGTCTTCAATGCGAAGAAGAAACCGATCCTGGAGCGCATCAACGCACAGGTGCGGTTCATCAAGTAGCTCCATCGCTCAAGCCGCGCGGCGCGCGCGGCACCCGGTTGCGCTCAGGCAGGTCGCTGGATCACATCGACGGATCCATCAACACCTTGCCCCCCGTGTTGCGCGGTCCGTAAAACGCGATGGATTCCGCGCTCAGGGCCCCCGCCAACGACACCGTGCGCGCATAGTGGCTGGCAAACGTGGTCTTGAGTTCGGCGGCCACCCGCTCGCGCAGCGCCTGGGTGGCAGCGTCGCCGATCTTGACCAGAAACGGGAACAGCAGCCAGCCCCCCACGCCCCAGGCCATGCCAAAAGTGCGCTGAATTTCGGTGGGGCGGGTGTCCAGGTGGCCGTACAGATAGACCTGCTTGTGCACGGCCGAGCCATAGCGGCTGTATTCCTTGGCGTTGCGGTTGATGGCGGCTTCCATGCACTGCAGGATCTGCCCGGCCAGCGTGCCGCCGCCCGTGGCGTCAAACGCGATGGTGGCGCCGGTGGCGGCCAGCGCATCGGTCAGCTCGGCCATGAAGGTGGGCGCGCTGCTGTCGCACACATACTGGGCACCGATGCCGCGCAGCAGTGCGGCCTGCTCGGGCTTGCGCACGATGTTGACCAGGCCGATGCCGTCTTTCTGGCAGACCTTGTTGAGCATCTGCCCCAGGTTGCTGGCCGCAGCGGTGTGCACCAGCGCGGTGTGGCCCTCGCGCTTCATGGTTTCGACCATGCCCAGTGCCGTCAGCGGGTTGACAAAGCACGACGCACCTTCTGCCGCGGTGGTGCCGGTCGGCAGCACCAGGCACTGCGCGGCGGGCATGGCGCGGTACTGCGCATACATGGCGCCGCCAATCACCGCCACCGTGCGGCCCAGCAGCGCCTGCGCTGCGGCTGACGCACCAGCAGCCACCACCAGCCCCGCGCCCTCGTTGCCCACGGGCATGCTCTGCCCGATGCGCGCCGCCATGCCGGGCATGGCGCGTTCGGGGATGCGGGCGGTGGCGACCGGCCGGTCCGGGCTGCCTGCGACTTGCACGGTGGACAGATCAGCGGGCCCGAGCAGCAGCCCGATGTCCGATGGGTTGATGGGCGTGGCCTGCACCTGGATCAATACCTCGTCGGGCCCTGGGGTGGGCACAGGCACCGGTTCCAGGCTGATTTGCAAAGTGCCGTCGGCCTGCACAAGCGAGCGCAACTGGAGCTCGGTGGTGGGGATGGTGGGGTTCATGCGGGGTTTTCGGTGGGGGTGGCGGGGGGAGGGAGGTTCCGCGTTCGGCGGTGGATGTGGCGGGAACCACCGCATCCAGATGGCAGGGCCTTGCCGTTGGCAGGTCCATTGTTGATCAATCGACGTTGCTTTGCTCAGTGCCGCCCACAAACACTGCGGGGGCCGAACCGTGGCCCATGACCGAGGTCCGATTACTTTGCGGCCCCACCCACCGGCATGGGCCGCACCAGCCGCACGGGCAGCTTGCTGGCCCGCGCTGCATCCCCCCGCGCCTCGCCAGTGGAGAGGTTCACGGCCCAGCCGTTGATGATGGCGGCCTGCCGGGCCCCGTCACCAGCGCGGCTGTGCGCGATGTTGCCGTAGGTGTAGGGGTTGACGCTGGGCGCGCTCACGTTGGCGGTGGCCGACCAGTGCCACTGGCCCGGCGCGGCCGGGAACAGCAGGGGATTGAGGCCGGGGGGCGAAAGGGACTTGTCCAGCAGCCGCTGCAGCTCGGCCGCACGGGGGATGCGCCAGCCGACGCCTTCGGCCTTCCAGCGGTCGGTGGCCAGGGCCGTGGCCTCAGCGCGGTCCAGCAGCAGGGGCTTGCCGGTGCAGGTTGTGCCGCTCCATTGCATGCCCTCCACACAGCGCGGCCAAGCCAGGCCGGCGCGCAGGTCGAGCACATAGGCGCCATTGGCCGACAGCGACCAGTCGGCAAAGGCCGATGGCTCGGCCGCCCGCGCGGCGCCGCCCGCCCCGGCCAGCGCCGCGAACAGGCACAGCAGGAAAGAAAAGCACGTGGTGGGTTTCAGTGTCATGGGCAGAAGCGGCATGCGACAAGCGCATGCGGCAGACGGAGGGGACCACCACACCCTAACCGCAGGTGGCCCCCGGCGCCCCGGCCCAGATCAAAAAATCGCCATGGGAAGCAGCGCGCGCCCGTCCTGCCTGGCAAGGGGTCCATCCCGGCATGTGGGCGGATCACCCGCCTTCACTGTTAACTTCAGGTTAATAACGGATTCACCTGCACGCCGCGCCAAAGCACCCTGCAGGACGTAACTTTGGCCCACGGCCCCGCCTATCCCTCTGGCAGGGGCTCCCCATTCTTAACCAAGACGACCTTCGCATGACCACCTACCACATCGCTACCATCCCCGGAGACGGCATCGGCAAGGAAGTGATCCCCGCCGGCCAGCGCGTGCTGGAAGCCCTGTCCGCCCAGCGCCCCGGGCTGCAGTTCGCGTTCGAGAACTTTGGCTGGGGCGGCGACTGGTACCGCGCCCACGGCGTGATGATGCCGGCCGATGGCCTGGATGCCCTGCGCGGCAAGGACGCCATCCTGTTCGGCTCGGCCGGCGACCCCGACATCCCAGACCACATCACGCTGTGGGGCCTGCGCCTGAAGATCTGCCAGGGCTTCGACCAGTACGCCAACGTGCGGCCCACGCGCATCCTGCCGGGCATCGACGCGCCCCTGAAGCGCTGCGCGCCCCAGGACCTGGACTGGGTCATCGTGCGCGAAAACTCCGAGGGCGAATACTCCGGCGTCGGTGGCCGCGTGCACCAGGGCCACCCCATCGAGGCGGCCACCGATGTCTCCATCATGACCCGCGTGGGGGTGGAGCGCATCCTGCGCTTTGCCTTCCGCCTGGCGCAATCGCGCCCGCGCAAGCTGCTCACCGTCATCACCAAGAGCAATGCCCAGCGCCATGCGATGGTGATGTGGGACGAGATCGCCGCGCAGGTGTCGGCCGAGTTCCCGGACGTGAAGTGGGACAAGGAGCTGGTGGACGCCGCCACGGCCCGCATGGTCAACCGCCCCGCCACGCTCGACACCATCGTGGCCACCAACCTGCACGCCGACATCCTCAGCGACCTGGCCGCCGCGCTGGCCGGCAGCCTGGGCATTGCGCCCACCGGCAACATCGACCCCGAGCGCCGCTACCCCAGCATGTTCGAGCCCATCCACGGCTCGGCCTTCGACATCATGGGCAAAGGCCTGGCCAACCCCATCGGCACCTTCTGGTCGGTGGTGATGCTGCTGGAGCACCTGGGCGAAGCCGAGGCCGCGCAGCAGGTGATGCAGGCCATCGAACAGGTCACGGCCAACCCCGCGCTGCACACCCGCGACCTGGGCGGCACGGCCACCACGGCGCAGGTGACGGACGCCGTGTGTGCGCTGATCAGCAGCGCACCGCCCGCGCGCAAGGCCGCCTGACCCGCCTGACCGCGCAGCACGCCCACGGCCCGCAAAGACGGACCTGGGCGCCCCGCCGGTGGACACCACAACAAGGCCGCACAGGCCACGCATCCGCCGCCCTACCCCCTTTCGGAGACACACCATGCGCTGCCCCACCGCCCGCCACCCCGGCATTGCCCACCCTTTGCGCCGCCACCTGATGACCGTGGCGCTTGCCGCAGCCGCCACCTGCCTGCTGCCCGGCGCACGGGCCCACGCGCAGGCCTGGCCCACCAAGCCCGTCACCATCGTCGTGCCCTTTGCGGCGGGCGGCACCACCGATGTGCTGGCGCGCGCGCTGGGCGAAAAGTTGGGCGCGGCCCTGGGCCAGCCGGTCATCGT
The DNA here is from genome assembly GCF_003852545.1 of Acidovorax sp. FJL06. Taxonomy (GTDB): domain Bacteria; phylum Pseudomonadota; class Gammaproteobacteria; order Burkholderiales; family Burkholderiaceae_C; genus Acidovorax. The sequence continues at coordinate 147,905 of NZ_QAJR01000030.1, read as the reverse complement.
GGAAAACCGGGGCGGCGCGGGCGCCACCATCGGCGCCGACTACGTGGCCAAGGCCGCACCCGACGGCCACACGCTGCTGATGGGCGCGGTGCACCACACCATTGCCACCAGCGTGTACAAAAAGCTCGGCTACGACTTTCAAAAGAGCTTTTCGCCCATCACCACCGTGGCCCTGGTGCCCAACGTGCTCGCCGTCAGCGCGGCCACACCGGCCAAGGATGTAAAGGAGCTGGTGGCGCTCATCAAGGCCGCGCCCCACAAGTTTTCCTACGGCTCCAACGGCGCGGGCACGGCGCAGCACCTGATCGGCACGCAGTTTGCGGCCACCGTGGGCCAGCCGCTGCTGCATGTGCCCTACAAGGGCAGCGGCCCGCTCACCACCGACCTGCTGGGCGGCCAGGTGTCGATGTCGTTCGACACGGTCACGCCAGTGCTGCCCCACATCAAGGCCGGCAAGCTGCGTGCGCTGGCGGTGACCACGGCCAGGCGGTCCTCATCGCTGCCCGACGTGCCCACGCTGCAAGAGAGCGGCTTTGCGGGCTTTGACATCGGCACCTGGTTTGGCGTGCTGGCCCCGGCACGCACGCCCGCCGATGTGGTGGCCCGGCTGAACGCCGAGATGGTCAAGGTAATCCAGTCGCCCGACTTTCACAAGCGCATGCAGGACATCGGCGCTGAGCCCATCGGCAACACCCCGGCGCAGATGGCCGAGCAGATCGCGGCAGACACGGCACGCTTTGCCAAGCTGGTGGCAGACCACAAGATCACGACCGATTGAGCGTGCGCCTGTGGTGGCGGGTTGGTATAACGCCTGCCATGACGCCCACCACCATCGAGCCCACCGTTCCCATTGCCCTCATCCGCGCCCTGGAAGAGCGCGCCTTCAACGCCTGGCCTGCACGCCAGACGGTGTTCCACCGGGGCTGGGTGTTCCGGCTGTCGGGGGGCTACACCAAGCGCGCCAACTCGGTCAACGCGCTGCAGCCCGGCGCGCCGTTTGACGGCGTGCGCGAGGCAGCGGCAGCGCTGTATGCGCGGCATGGGCTGCCCGCAGTGTTCCGCATCTCGCCCCTGGCCCCGGCCGAGGCCGACCAGGAACTGGCCGAGGCGGGCTACCAGCATTTCGAGCCATCGCTTGTCCTGCACCGGCCGCTGGCCTTGGGGGCCGCAGGCAAGCCCGATGGCAGCACCCTCATCGGCACCAGCCCCACCGGCGCCTGGCTGGAGGGTTTTGCCGCCGCCAACAACGTGCCCCTGCACCACCGCGCATTGCACAACAGCATGCTGGACCACATTGCCCACCCTGCCGCGTTTGCGCTGCAGCACAACGTCCAGGGCCAGCCCGTGGGCTTTGGGCTGGCGGTGCTGGAGCGCGGCGCCGTGGGCCTGTACGACCTGGCCGTTGCGCCCGAGCACCGGGGCGGCGGGCGCGGGCGCGCGCTGGTGCAGGCCCTGCTGCACTGGGCGGCCGAGGCCGGGGCAACCAGCGCCTACCTGCAGGTGCGCGCGCACAACGCACCTGCGCTGGGGCTGTATGAGTCGATGGGGTTCAAGACGGCCTATGGCTACCACTACCGGGTGCCGGGCTGAGGCGTTGAGAGGCCGCGCGGCAATAGCGGTTTAGATTGGCGTCAGGGCCTCGTAGAGAATGCGATGCAGATGACGGCGATGTGCATGTAGTACCAAGACGCCGTGAGTTGCCGAGTGTGTTTTTTCAACCTGGAGGGAAGTAGATGATGAAAAGGGTTCTTTCTCTGTGTATGACTGTTCTTGTGACTGGCTGCGCTTTCTCACCCGTAGACAAGCCGGTCGCAGCCAAGCACGTGTCGCAAGACAAGCTTTGGCAGGTTAAAAGCAAGGACACAGTAGCAGTTCTAGACGCAACAAAGGTCGCTCTTGAATCCGCAGGCTACGAGACCGCCTCCACAACTCCAGAGCTAGGGGAACTTAAAACCAAGCCCAAACAGCTTCCTATTCCTGAGCACTGTGACTGTGGTACGTGGAACAGCGGCGTTGTACAAGGCTCAGCGCAGTCTGTTCTGGTAGCCACATTCAAAACGCAGCCGAATGATGAAGGGGCGCTGAAAATCTCGCACGGCTGTGCAACAACGTTTATGGGGCGGAATTTATACGGCGCTGTAACCACCCAAGAGACCTACGTTTGTGCGAGTCGGGGTCAAACTGAATCTGATGTGTCTCAGCGGATCGAGGCGATCTTTAAGGCTCGAGGTATTGCGCTCAAGTAAGGTCGCGGGAAAACGGACGGTTTTCATACCGTCGCGTCCCCCTTGGAGTAGCTGTGTAAGCTGGTGGCACGCCTGATCGCCGACCCGGACTTCCGCAAGGCGCTGGCCAGATAACTAACAGCCTTCACCCGGCCACCGGCCTCACCGGCCAGAACGGTCTCTTGTGCTGCCGCGCAAGAGACCGTTTTCTTTGCGGACCGCCGTCCCGCGCCATGTGCCGCGCCCCCCTGCGCCAGAGCCCACAAAGAAAAAAGCTGCTAGCGCCCATCCATCAAGCGCTAGCAGCTATCTAATCCATAGCAGCCACACACTGCGGCGGCTGGGGCATCAACGGTGGCTGAGCCTGCGCACCGCCCAGTCGCCCAGGCTCTGCACCGCCTGCACGAAGAAGATCAGCACCAGCACCACGGCCAGCATGATCTCGGGCAAAAAGCGCTGGTAGCCGTAGCGGATGCCCAGGTCGCCCAGGCCGCCGCCGCCAATCGCGCCGGCCATGGCCGAGTAGCCCGTGAGGCTCACGAAGGTGATGGTCAGGCCCGCCACGATGCCGGGCAGCGCCTCGGGCAGCAGCACCTTCCACACGATCTGGCTGGTGGTGGCGCCCATGGCCTGGGCGGCTTCCACCAGGCCTTGGTCCACCTCGCGCAAAGCGGCTTCAACCAGGCGGGCCACGAAAGGCGCGGCGGCGATGGTCAGCGGCACCACGGCGGCCGCCGTGCCGATGGACGAGCCCGTGATGAAACGCGTGAACGGGATGATGGCCACCAGCAGGATGATGAAGGGCGTGGAGCGCACGGCGTTCACCAGCCAGCCCACGAGCTTGTTGACGGGGCCGTTCTGCAGCACGCCGCCGTGGTCCGTGAGGCGCAGGAAGACGCCCAGCGGCACGCCGATCAGGCCGCCCACCAGGCCGGAAATGCCCACCATGATGAGCGTCTCCCACAGCGAGGAGGCAAAGAGGTCCAGCATGGCCGGTGTGAAATGGTCGAACATGGTCTGGGCCCTCAAATTTCAATCGTGACTTCTTCCACCGCCACGCCGCCTGCGCGCAGGTGCTCCACCGCGCCGCGCAGGTGCATGGGCTCGCCGCTGGCATACACGGCCAGCGAGCCGAAGGTCTCGTCCTGGATTTCGTCCACCTGGCCGTGCAGGATGCTCATGTCCACGCCAAACTCGCGGATCAGCTGCGACAGGATGGGCTGGTAGGCGCTGTCGCCCGAGTACGACAGCCGCAGCAGCCGGCCCGCGTGGCCGGGCGCCGTGGTGGCCAGCTGGCGGGTGAGCTTGCGCACATGGTCGAGCACGCTCACGGGCAGCTCCTGCGGCAGGATCTCGTCGATCAGGCTCTTGGTGATGGCCTGCTGCGGGCGGGTGAACACCTCCAGCACCCGGCCCTGCTCCACAATGCGGCCCGCCTCGATCACGGCCACGCGGTCGGCCACCTGCTTGATGACCTGCATCTGGTGCGTGATGAGCACCACCGTGAGGCCCAGCTCGCGGTTGACCTGGCGCAGCAGGTCGAGGATGGAGCGCGTGGTCTCCGGGTCCAGCGCCGAGGTGGCTTCGTCGGAGAGCAGCACCTTGGGCCGGCTGGCCAGTGCGCGCGCAATGCCCACGCGCTGCTTTTGCCCGCCGCTGATCTGCGCGGGGTAGCGGTCGGCCAGGTGGGCCAGGCCCACCAGTTCGAGCAGCGGGTTCACGCGCTCGCGGATGGCGGCTTTGTTCATGCCCGCCAGCTCCAGCGGCAGCGCGGCGTTGTCAAACACCGTGCGCGAGGACAGCAGGTTGAAATGCTGGAACACCATGCCGATGTCGCGGCGGGCTTCGCGCAGCTGCGCATCGCCCAGTTGCGTGAGGTCGCGGCCATCCACGATGACCTGGCCCGTGGTGGGCCGGTTGAGCAGGTTGATGACGCGCACCAGCGAGCTTTTGCCCGCGCCGCTCTTGCCGATGATGCCGAACACTTCGCCCGGCGTGATGTGCAGGTCGATGCCCTTCAAGGCCTCGACCGGGCCTTGTGGGCCCCGGTAGGTTTGGGTGATACCCCGTAAGTCGATCATGAAATGCCAGGGCGCCGCGCAGACCGGGTCTCGGTCCGCAGCGGCGCCCGTGAGGAAAAATTGGGATGCCACAAATATAGGTGCAAACCCTAATACCTCAAACTACAAAAAACTCCAATGTTTAGATGCAACGCTTATATGGGGCCGGCCAGCGCCTGGACTCACTACTAAATTAATAGCAATTAGCGCACTCCTATCAAGCCCAAAAAGGCAATTTCTCTGACCAGGTGCCTGCGCCTCCAAACACGGCCCCCGCGGCTCAAGCCCCGGCCACCGCCCCCCGCGCCTGCACCCGGCGCGAAATCAGCAGCCCCAGCACAAAAATGCCCACGGCCGCCGCAGAGAACACGGGCGGCAGCCAGCCCCGGTCCACGCTGAAGGCCACGATCAGCACCCCCGTGGATTGGCCCAGGAACAGCAGGCAGGCAAACAGCGTCACCGCCGTGCCACGCGCCTGGGGCGCCATCTGCGTGGCCTGCACCTGCAGCGTGTTGTGCAGCATGTAAAACCCGATGCCCGCCAAAAAGCACCCCAGCATGGCCCAGCCCACGGCCGGCGCCCAGGCCAGGGACAACAGCCCCACGGCCACAAACGTGGCCCCCAGCACGGCCAGCCCCTGCTCGCCCAGGGCCGCCAGCCAGCGCCGGGCAAACACGCTGTAGATCAGGCCGCCCACGCCATACAGCACCATCACGCCCCCGGCCGCTGCGGCCGACAGCCCAAAGCCGTCGACCATGCGTGCGGGCACGAAGGCCAGCGTGCCAAACGCCAGCGCCCCCTCGATGGCCACCACCGCGAGCACCCAGCGCACGCGCGCAATGCGCAACAGGGCCATGGTGCCCGCCAGGTAGTTGGCCATCGAAAACGCCGGCGCACCAGGCGCAGCCACCGCGCGCAGCACCCCGCTGGCGCGCGCATGGCGCAGCAGCAGCGCAGCCGCCGTGAAAAAGGCCAGCGCCAGAGCGCCCAGCGCGGCCCGCCAGCCCAGCGTCTCGGTGGCAAAACCGCCGAACCACTGGCCCGCCATCATCCCGGTGACGGTGGCCACCATGATGCGCGCCAGCGTCTCCTGCCGCTGCTCGTAGGCCACCTCGTCGCCGATCCAGGCCATGGACAACGGAATGATCCCTGCCGCTGCTGCCCCCATGGCTGCGCGCGCCACCACCAGCACCGTGAAGCTCGGCGCCAGCGCCGTCACCCCGCTGAACAGCGCGCAGGCCGCCGTGGCCCCGATGATCACGCGCACCTTGCCCACACGGTCGCCCAGGGGGCCATACACCAGCTGCAGCACCCCGTAGGCCACGGCAAACGCGGCGATCACGGCCGAGGCATCGCCGGTGGTGATCTTGTATTCGAGGGCCAGTGCCACCAGCATCGGGTCGCACACACGCATGGACGCCATGCTGCAAAAGGCCGCCAGGCTGATCAGCCGCAGCATCGTCGAGGAAGAGGTCATATGACCCGATTGTGGTGTGGCCCACGCAAGGCTGCTGGCGCGTGCGCGCATGCACCCCGGGCATTGAAGGTTGAGCGCAGCACACCCACACGGGTGCCTGCCATTTTTTGGGATGCAGAAGCGCAGCCCGCGCTTACCATGCGCGCCTGATCTGAACAGGAGCACACGATGATGAAGATGAACAAACGCCGCTTTGTCGCCGCCGGCGCCGGCCTGGCCGGCTTGTGGACGGCCGCCACCAGCGTCAGCCACGCCGCCCCGCCCGCCAAACCATCCGCCAGCCCGGCCCTGCTGACCATCAGCGGCGCCATCACCCAACCCAACCGGGGGGCACTGGACACCACCATCGACCAGATGATGGGCAAGCACGGCATCCAGTTCACCAATGCCCACGCGCTCGACGCCGCCGCGCTGCAGCGCATGCCCGCCATCACCATCAAGCCCACGCTGGAGTACGACAGCAAGCCCCACACGCTGCAAGGCCCCCTGCTCACCACCGTGCTGGCCGCCGCCGGCGTCACCACCAGCAGCCCCCTGCAACTGGTGCTGCGCGCGGTGGACGGCTACAACGTCTCCATCAGCCTGGCCGACGTGCAGGCCTACCGCATGATCGTCGCCACCCACATCGACGGCCACCCCATGGCCCTGGGCGGCCTGGGCCCGCAGTGGGCCGTGTACGACGCCGATGTGCTGCCCGCCTTCAAGGACAAGCCGGTGAAGGAGCGCTTTGGCTTGTGCCCGTGGGGGCTGTACCACATCGAGGTGAAGAAGGGCTGAGCGGGCCTGCCTTCGCCACTATTGTTTTTATAGCTGTTGGCGCTTTCTGCACAAGCGGAAAAGCCATTTCTTCCTCTTGATGGCGAGCCTGCGCCTGGCCGACGCGGCCTGCACCGTGCCCGCCTCCCCCGCCCTGTGCCGGAGACACGCATGCCCCCACCCAGCCCCGCAGGCAACCCGCCCGCCTCCACCCTGATCGACCAGCGCATTGCCGACCTGGGCGACTGGCGCGGGCCGGTGCTGGCCCGCATGCGCCAGCTCATCCACGAAGCAGCGCCCGGTGTGGTGGAGGAGTGGAAGTGGATGGGCACGCCGGTGTGGTCGCTGGGCGGCATCCTCTGCACGGGCGAGAGCTACAAGGCGGCAGTGAAGCTCACTTTCCTCAAAGGCGCCTCGCTGCCCGACCCGTGCAGGCTGTTCAACGCCAGCCTGGACGGCAACGCGCGGCGGGCCATCGACATTCATAAGGGCCAGGAGGTGGATGCCAACGCCTTCCAGGCCCTCATCCGCGCCGCCGTGGCGCTGAACACCGCCCAACAGACCACCGCCAGGAAGCCTGCGCGGGCCAGGTAGCCGGGCCAGGCCTGCGACGGCCAGACCGTGGACAATCTGCCAGCACGCAATCATCTCCCGCTCTCTTCCTCCCTTTCCTTCGGCCGGCAACATGGAACCCGCAACCCAGGCACAACTGCACCACAAGCTGCAATCGGGCGGGCATCTCTCCGTCTTGATGGTCTGCATGGGCAACATCTGCCGCAGCCCCACGGCCCATGGCGTGCTGGAAAAGATGGTGGCCGACGCCGGGCTGTCTGGCCGCATCCATGTGGACTCTGCCGGCACGCATGGCTACCACGTGGGCGAGCCGCCCGACGCACGCGCCCAGGCCCATGCCGCGCGGCGGGGCTATGACCTTTCGGCCCAGCGCGCCCGCCAACTCACGCGGCGCGACTTTGCCGACCACGACCTGCTGCTGGTGATGGACGACAACAACGAGCACGCCGCCCGCGCGCTGTGCCCGCCCGGCAGCGAGAACCGGCTGTACCGGCTGACGGACTTCTGCACCGCCCTGCAGGCCCACGAAGTGCCCGACCCGTACTACGGCGGCGCCAACGGGTTCGAGCATGTGCTCGACGTGGTGGAGGATGGGTGCGCAGGCGTGCTGAGGCAACTGGTGCCAGCCCGGTAGGCCGTCCGTCCCTCACCAGGAACCGAAGGAGGTGAATCTATGCAAATCACGCTCACCAGCCTGCTGGTCGAAGACCAGGAGCACGCCCTGCACTTCTACACCGCGGTCCTCGGCTTTGAGAAGAAGCACGACATCCCCATGGGCAGGTTCCGCTGGCTCACCGTGACCTCGCCCGAAGGCGCCACGGGCGTCGAACTGGTGCTGGAGCCCGTGGCCTTTGCCCCCGCGCGGGTGTACCAAAAGGCCTTGTTCGACGCGGGCATACCGGCCACGGCGTTCATGACGCAGGACATCGACGCAGAGTTCCGCCAGTTGGCGGGCCGGGGCGTGCAGTTCCGCAGCGCGCCCCAGGCCCTGGGGCCGATCAAGGCAGTGCTGTTCGAGGACACCTGCGGCAACCTCATCAACCTGGTGCAGCCGGTGGCTTGACACACCGCCACGTGCGGAAAACCGCCGCGCAGGAGCCGCACCAGTTCTGCGCCCCGCCAGCCGCGCCATGCTGCCGGCACCTTGCCCGGGGCCGGCGAGCCCTGGCCGATGCCGGGCTGAATACTGTGATTAAAATCAGTATTCAACCAACCTCCCACCCCCATGACGGCGCCGCCCTCTCCGCCCCTTCCCGTGGCCTTGACCCGGTTTCACCGCACGCGCCTGATGCAGATCTGGCGCTCGGCGGGCTGGCCGTGCAAGGACGGGCTGGAGATCGACCTGCTGGCCGCCGGGCTGATTGCACCGCGCACGTCGCCCCAAGGCGGTGAAACACTGCAGCTCACCGATGAAGGCATCCGCACACTGGCCCTGGCGCGCCAGCGCAGCGTGCGCGCGCTGAGCGCCCACGACCGGCTGGGCCAGAAGTTTGCCGCGCAGCTGCTGGCCAGCGGCCGCATCGTGTGGGCCGAGCTGTCGCTGCGCGCCGTGATCGACGCGCCCGCCATGCCGCCTCCATCGCCCCCGTCGCTGGCCCTGCCACCGGCCACCCCGGTCATGGCCCCGCTGTGGAGCGACGACGACGCGCCCGCCACCCGCGCCGCGGCCCACCTGTGGCGCATGGCGCGGCCCGACCTGTTCTCGGTGCGCAATACCTCGGTGCCCGCCTACCTGCAGCCCATGGTGCACGAGATCAAGGCCAGCCGCGCCGACCTGCTGTCGGACCTGCGCCACGGCGCCAAGCGCCAGGCCTACCAGTGGCTGTGCGAGGAGTGCTACTACGTCTTTCCGGCGGGCATTGCCGAGCCCGACGAGATCCCCGAGCAGTTCGGCATCTGGGTGCTGCAGGGCGGGCTGGACACGGGCCGCTTCGAGCTGCTGCGCCCCGCGCGCCACCAGCCCTGCACCCTGCCCTTTGCCGTGTGGATGGCCCTGTGCAAGGCCACGCCGCTGCGCAGCGATGAGGACAAGGCCCAGGCGCTATTGGGTGACATGGGCGACACGGGCACACCGCCCTTCGGCACCGAGGCGCCATGACCTACACCGTGGCGGTGCGCGAGCTGTGCGAGTTCACCGCCAAGCAGGGCGACCTGGACCTGCGCTTTACCCCTGCCCCCACCGCGCTCGAAGGCATGGCGGGCCACGCCGTGGCCGCGTCGCGCCGGGGCGCGGGCTACCGCGCCGAAGTACCGCTCAGCGGCAGCTACCAGGCCCTGCAGGTGCGTGGCCGGGCCGACGGCTACGACCCCGCACAGCAGCGCATCGACGAGGTCAAAACCTTCAAAGGCCGGCTGGACCGCCAGCCCGCATCCCACCGCCACCTGCACTGGGCGCAGGCCAAGGTGTATGGCTGGCTGCTGTGCGCGCAGGAGCAGCTTGCGCGCATCGACGTGGCGCTGGTGTACTTTGACATCGGCTCGCAGCAAGAGACAGTGTTCACCGAACGCTGCAGCGCCGACGATTTGCGCCAGCACTTCGAGGCCCAGTGCGAGCGCTTCCTGGCCTGGGCCGAAGCCCAGGTGGCACACCGCGCGGCACGCGATGCGGCACTGGCCGCACTGGCCTTTCCCTTTGGCGCATTCCGCACCGGCCAGCGGCCACTGGCCGAGGCCGTGTACAAGGCCGCCACCGCCGGCCGCTGCCTGCTGGCCCAGGCGCCCACGGGCATCGGCAAGACGGTGGGCACGCTGTTTCCGCTGCTCAAGGCCGCGCCCGCGCAGCAGATCGACAAGCTGTTCTTTCTGGCCGCCAAGACCTCGGGACGCCCACTGGCGCTGGATGCGCTGGAGCGCATCCGCGCAGGCCTCCCCGGCCTGCCGCTGCGCGTGCTGGAGCTGGTGGCGCGCGACAAGGCCTGCGAGCACCCCGACAAGGCCTGCCACGGCGAATCCTGCCCGCTGGCCCGGGGCTTCTACGACCGCCTGCCCGCCGCCCGCGCCGCCGCCGTGGCGCAATGCGCAACAGGCGGCGCGGCGCTGCACCAAGCCGGTGTGCGCACGGTGGCCCTGCGGCACCAGGTCTGCCCCTACTACCTGAGCCAGGAACTCGCCCGCTGGGCCGACGTGGTGGTGGGCGACTACAACTACTACTTCGACCTGGGCGGCCTGCTGCACGGTCTGGCCCAGGCCAATGGCTGGCGCACGGCCCTGCTGGTGGACGAAGCCCACAACCTGGTGGACCGTGGCCGCAAGATGTTCAGCGCCGAATTGCACCCCGCCACGCTGGCCGAGGCCCGCCGCAGCCCCGGCGCCACGCGCCATGCCCCGGTGAAGAAGGCGCTGGACAAGGTCCGCCGCGCCTGGGTGGCACTGGACAAGGAGTGCGACAAGGCGCACAGCGGCACCTACACCGTGCTGGAGGCCTTCCCCGGCAAGCTGCTGGCCGCGCTGCAGCAGTGCGGCAGCGCCCTGGGCGAGCACTTCGCCGAGCACCCCACCGAGCCCGATGCCGCGCTGCAGGCCTTCTACTTCGACGCACTGCACCTGGTGCGCATGGCCGAGCTGCTGGATGCGCATTCGATGGTGGACCTCACCCCGCCTCCGGCTGTGCAGGGCAAGGCGGCCAGGCCGGGCGACTCGGTGGTGTGCATCCGCAATGTGGTGCCCGCGCCCTTCCTGCAGCCCCGGCTGGCCGCCGCGCGCACCAGCACACTGTTCTCGGCCACGCTGCTGCCCGCGCACTACCATGCCGACCTGCTGGGACTGCCGGCCGACCATCTCTGGATCGATGTCGAATCGCCCTTCCACGCCCGGCAACTGCAGGTGCAGGTGGCACGGCACATCTCCACGCGCTTTGCACACCGCACGGCATCGCTCGCCCCCATCGCGGCACTGATGGCGCAGCAGTTTCGCGCGCGGCCGGGCAACTACCTGGCATTTTTCAGCAGCTATGACTACCTGCAGCAGATGGCAGCGCTGCTGGCGCAGCAGCACCCCGAGGTGCCGCACTGGTGCCAGTCGCGCCGCATGCTGGAGGCCGAGCAGCGCGCCTTCCTGGACCGCTTCACCGAGTCGAGCCAGGGCATTGCATTTGCCGTGCTGGGCGGCGCGTTCGCCGAGGGCATCGACCTGCCGGGCCCGCGCCTCATCGGCGCCTTTCTGGCCACGCTGGGGCTGCCGCAGATCAACCCCGTCAACGAGCAGATCCGTGCGCGCATGCAGGCCCTGTTTGGCGCGGGGTATGACTACGCCTACCTCTACCCCGGCCTGCACAAGGTGGTGCAGGCCGCCGGCCGCGTGATCCGCACGCCCAGCGACGAGGGCGTGCTGCACCTGATGGATGACCGGTTTGGTCAGGCGCAGGTGCGGGCGCTGCTGCCCGCCTGGTGGGGGGCCTAAGAACCTGTTCAAGATCTTTTCGGGGATCGCATTGGAGTGCCATCGTGATGAAGTGGATGCTTCGGGTGCGCCGCATGGGCTCGTGCCCATGCAAGCAGCCGGGGCGTCCAATCGCCCGATTTCACTCCAACCCTTCGGGCAAGTGCCTTGCCTGGCGGTCTGCGGCGTTGCGGCGCTTGCCAATAGCCGAGCTATTGGCGGCGCACCGCGCCTAGCATCCCATCCCGGCAAGGGACTTGTGCGACCCCGAAAAGATCTTGAACAGGTTCTAAAAAAAAGGCCGGTCGCCATGCGGCGACCGGCCTTGCAAAACCGCCAAGGCGGTATACAGGGAGTCAATCTTCAGGTTGCGGCGGGCGCCACCACCAGTTCCTTGGCCTTGCCGCGCTGGCGGAAGAACCCGATGGTCTGCCACAGGATGAACAAGGCGATCAGGCCGATCAGCGTGCCGCTGATGGGGCGGTTCACAAACACCTCGAAGCTGCCGCGCGACAGCAGCATGGAGCGGCGGAAGTTCTCTTCCAGCATCGGGCCCAGGATGAAGCCCAGCATCAGCGGCGACGGGTCCATCTCCAGGCGCATGAACAGATAGCCCAGGGCACCGAACACCACGGTGATGAACACATCGTCCAGGTTGTTGTTGATGCTGTAGGTGCCGATGCAGCAGAAGAACAGGATGGCCGGGAACAGCACGTTGTACGGGATCTTGAACACCGACAGCCAGTAGCGCACCAGCGGCACGTTCAGCACCAGCAAAAAGCAGTTGCCGATCCACATGCTGGCCACCAGGCCCCAGAACAGCTCGGGGTGGCCGGCGATCATGTTGGGGCCGGGCTGGATGCCCTTGATGATGAACGCAGCCATCATCAGCGCCATCACGGCGTTTTCGGGGATACCGATGCTCATCAGCGGGATGAAGCTGGTGCGCGCGGCGGCCTCGTCGGCCGCAGCCTGGCCGGCCACGCCCTCGATGCAGCCGGTGCCGATTTCGTGGCGGTACTTGCTGACCTTCTTGTCCAGTGCATAGGCCGCAAACTGGGCGATCACCGGGCCGCCGCCGGGCAGGATGCCCAGGATGGAACCCACCACGCTGCCGCGCAGGGCGCTGGGGATGATGCGCTTGAACTCGGGCCAGGTGGGGATGAGTTTGATCTTGCCGTTGAAGGGCGAGCGCTCTTCGCGCGAATCCAGGTTCTTGGCGATCTCGGCAATGCCGAAGCAACCGAGCGCAATGCTCACAATGCCCACACCGTCGGCCAGGAAGGGCATGTCCAGCGTGAAGCGGGCCAGGCCGCTGTTCACGTCGGTGCCGATGGAGCCCAGCAGCACACCCACCATGCACATGGCCAGGCCGTTGAGCAGGCTGCCCGTGGTCACAAAGCTCACGCACACAAAGCCCACGAGCATCAGCGCGCAATAGTCGGCCGGGCCGAACAGAAAGGCCACTTCGCCCAGGCTGGGCGCCAGGTATGCCAGCACCACAATGGCCACCGTGCCCCCAATGAAGCTGGAGAACCCGGCGGTGAACAGCGCGAGCCCCGTCTTGCCCTTGAGCGTCATCTGGTAGCCGTCGATACAGGCCACGATGCTGCTCGCGTGCGGGATCTTCATGGTGATCGCGCTCACGCTGTCGCCGTACTGCGCACCGTAGTAGATGCCGGCCAGCATGATGAGTGCGCCGGTGGTGTCGATGGAATAGGTCAGCGGCAGCAGCAGGCTGATGGTGGCCAGCGGGCCCAGGCCCGGCAGCAGGCCCACCAGGGTGCCCACGGTGCAACCCAGGGCGCAGAACATCAGGTTCTGCAGTGTCAGTGCGTGGCTGAAGCCGAACGCGAGGTTATTGAGAACTTCCATGGTGGCGACCTCAGTACAGCGGCAGGCTCACGCCCAGCAGCTTTTGGAATGCAAACGCAATGCCAACCAGCACCGCAGCGATCTTCAGGTTGCGCTTCCACGAGTACGACGTACCCGCAAACCCTGAGCAGAACACCAGAAACACGATGCCCGCGATCATGTTCACAAAGTGCGACAGTGCCGCAAAGCCGCACAGGCTGCCCAGGATGATGGCGATGTTGCGGTACTGAAAATCCATGGGAACCGGCGCCACCAGGCGTGCGCGCACCACGGTGATGGCCCCGATGGCAAACAGCATGCAGCTGACGATGAAGGGGAACATCCCGGGCCCGGCTCGGCCCAGCGACCCCAGTGAGTAGCCCATCGACGGCAGGCCAAAGCCCAGCGCCAGGGCCATGAGGACAAAGCCTCTGACTAGATTGCGGTTGATCATGAAAAATGTGTCTCCTGAAAGGCTGGACGGCCCCCCTTGGCCTGCGCCAATGCGGCCCGAAGCTGGGGTATGCTGACAACCGAACTATCCCCACCCAACCTGATCGCAGGCTGATCGCAGCCATGCGTAATTTCACGTAGCCCCATGCGCCTCCTCCTGGTGGAAGACGACCCCGTGCTGAGCCGGACCATGGCCCAGGGTCTTGAAAAAGCCGGCCACCGGGTCGAAATGGCCCACACCGTGGAAGAAGCCCAGCACTGGTGGGCCGTGCAGGTGTTCGACGCCGTGCTGCTGGACCTGAACCTGCCGCACGCCGCCCATGCGCGCAGCGGCCTGGGCAGCGGGCTCACCGCCCTGCGCAGCGCCCGCGCACGCGGCGACCGCACGCCCGTGCTGGTGCTCAGCGCCCGCGACAGCACCGAAGAACGCATTGCCGGGCTGGATGCCGGTGCCGACGACTACCTGGGCAAGCCCTACGAACTCAAGGAAGTGGAAGCCCGCCTGCGCGCGCTGCTGCGGCGCGCCAGCGGCACCGCCGACCTCGTGGCCGTGGGGCAACTGGCACTCGACCGGCAGGCACGCCGCTTCAGCGTGGCCGGCCAGGCGCTGGAGCTACCGGCGCGCGAATTCGAGCTGCTGTGGGAGCTGATGACGCCCCCCGGCCGCGTGCTCAGCAAGGGTGACCTGTCGGCGCGCCTGTCCGACACCGGCGAAGCCCTGGGCGAGAACGCGCTGGAGGCCTCGTTCTCGCGCCTGCGGCGGCGGATTGCGGGCAGCGGCGCCGCCATCCGCACGCTGCGCGGGCTGGGCTATGTGATGGAAGATGATTCCGCCTAGCGCCCCCCCGCGCCAACCGCCCGCGCTGCGCCAGCGCATCGGCCGCCATGTGCTGCTGTCGCTGGTGCTGATCTGGGGGCTGGGCAGCGCCGTGGTGCTGGGCGTGGGCAACCACTTTGTGGCCGAGGCCTTTGACCGCGCGCTGCTGGACGACGCCCACGCGCTGGCTGCCCATGTGCGCGGCGACCAGAGCGGCGACCGCGCGGGCGAACCCCTGCGGCTGGACCTCACGCCGCGCGAGGTCGGGCTGCTGCGCTTCGACCAGAGCGAAACCGTCTGGTTTGCGGTGTATGGCCCCGACGGCGCGCTGGTGGCGGGCGACAGCCACCTGGCGGCAGGCCCCGTGGCGGCCGGCAGCACCCACGCGTTTTCGCAGCTGGCGCACGAGGGGCGTGAGCTGCGCCGTGTCAGCCTGCGCATCGACGGGCAGCCCCCCTTCACCGTGGTCATGGCCCAGACCACCGCCGAGCGCACGCATCTGCTGCGCAGGCTGCTGGCCTACTCGGGCCTGGCCCAGCTGTGGCTGCTGGTGGCGCTGGGCTCGTGGCTGCTGCGCGGCATCGAGCACGACCTGCGCCCGCTCACCGAGCTGCAGGATGCGGTGGACCACCGCGACGCGGCCGATCTGCAACCACTGCCCCCAGCCCTCACCCACGCCGCCGCCACGCGTGATGTGCAGCGCCTGGGCGAGGCCCTGGACCGCCTGCTGGCGCGGGTGCAGCAAAGCCTGCATGCACAGCGCGACTTTGCGGGCAACGTGGCGCACGAGCTGCGCACGCCGCTGGCAGGCATCCGCGCCCAGGCCGCCCGTGCGCTGGAGCACTCCGACCCGGCCGTGTGGCGCAGCGAACTGGAAGGCATTGCCCAGGCCGAACAACGCGCCAGCCGCACCGTGGACCAGTTGCTCGCCCTGGCCCGCGCGGCCGAAGGCGGCATTGCCCTGGCCCTGCAGCCCCTGGCACTCGACGCGCTGGTGCGCGACGTGCTGCTGCGCTATCTGCCCCGCGCCGACGCGCTGGGCGTGGACCTGGGCGCCGAAGGCCTGGACCAGACCATGGAGGTGCGCGGCAACACCGCGCTGATCGAAGGCATTCTGAACAACCTGCTGGACAACGCCCTGCGTTACGGGCGCGGCCAGCCGCCCCGCATCACCGTGGCGCTGCACACCGAGCCGGACTGGGCCGTGCTGCGCGTGACCGACAACGGCCCAGGGGTGGATACCGGCCTGGCCCAGCACCTGCAGCAGCGCTGGGCGCAGGGCGCGCAGGGGCTGCAGCTGGGACAGGGTGCGGGGCTTGGGCTGTCCATCGTGGCGCGGTATGCGCAGCTCATGGGGGGCCGGCTTGCGCTGGGCGTGGCCGAGACGGGCCCCGGGCTGGTGGCCAGCGTATGGCTGCCCAAGGCCCATCCCGTGGAACCCGAGGCCCACCCAGCGCCTTGATGCAAATCAAGACAGCGCCCTGCCACACGCGGCCACAATCCCCCGGTGCCAAGCCTGACCACCACCTCCTCCACCGTGCCGCTCTTCCACCGTGCCCACCGGGCTGCTGCCCTGGCGCTTGCCGCCATGGCGCTCATGCTCGCGGGGTGCGACCAACCCACCGGAGCGGCCCCGGCTGCGCCGCAAGGCCCTGCCGAAACCAGCTTTGACGCCATCGTGGCGGCGTGCACCCAGTCCGTGGCGGGCCGCACCCCCACGGTGCGCCCCACAGAGCCAGGCACCTGGGCCAAGGTGGGCTACGGCCCGGCCCTGGTGCAGCGCGAGCTGACGCGCACCGAATCGCCCATCACGCCCTACGTGGGCAAGATCGTCGTCAAGGACAACGAGGCGCGCGCCACCGCCCCCACCGAGGCCGCCGCCCAGGCCATCACCCTCACGCCGGCGCACCTGCTGTCCAACCGCACGCACACCTTCGTCTACCGCTTCGACGGCAAGGCCTGGCACTGGAACAACGGCTCGCGCTTCACCAAGACCCCCTCGCAAAGCGATACCACGGAAGCGCTCACACTGGCCGATGTCTCGGCGCCCAGCAAGGGCTTCGCAGGCTGCCTGCCGCGCTGACGACAAGCGTCAGGCGTCAGGCGTCAGGCGTCAGGCGTCAGGCGGCAGAAGTACCCGCTACTTCAGCACAAACCGCAGGTTGGCGGGCTTCTTGCCCGGCAACGTCACCAGCGCCACCACCTTGGTTCCGGCCGCTACCTGAAAGCTGCCTTTGGATTGCAGCGCACCCTCGCCGGTGGGCGCCAACGCCACCTCGGATTTTTCAGCGCCCTGCAGCAGGGTCAGCCGGGCACTCGCGCCCTGCACGCTCACGGGTTTGCCGTGGTCGCGCACATGCAGCGTGAGGGCATCGGGCCGGGCAACCAGCTCGTAGTCCATATCGTTGCTCTCCGCCACCACACCGCCATGCAGCGGCTGGGAGGCATGGGTGTGGTTGCCCGCTGCATAGGCCGCGGCGCCGCTGGTCAACAGCAGTGCGGCCAGGAGTTGGTGGATGTAGGTCATTCGCATGGCGTTCCTTTCAATGGTCGGAAAAAGTGGGGGAAAAAATCAGAAGGCCTCGGCGTTCTTGTCGTCGAGCAGGCGCTCAGCGTCCTTGCGGCCAAAGAGCCAGAACATCGCCGGGGTGAGGAAGGTGTCGAGCAGGGTCGAGCTGATCAGGCCCGAGAAGATGACCACGGCCACGGGGTTGAGGATCTCCGTGCCCGGGCGCTCGGCCTCGAACAACAAAGGCGCCAGCGCAAAGGCCGTGACCAGCGCGGTCATCAGCACCGGGCTCAGGCGCTCCAGCGAGCCGCGCGTGATCATGGCGTGGTGAAAGCCCTCGCCCTCGATGCGCATCAGGTTCAGGTAATGGCTGACCTTGAGGATGCCGTTGCGCACCGAAATCCCGGCCAGCGTGATGAACCCGATGAGCGCCGCCACCGACAGCGGCTGGCCCGAGATCCACAGTCCCAGCACCGCCCCCACCAGCGCCAGCGGAATGTTGGCCATGATGAGCAGCGACAGCGTGGCCGATTGGTAGCGGGTGTACAGCACCACAAACATGAGCACCAGCGAGACGACCGAGAGCATGCCCACCAGGCGGCTCGCTTCCTCCTGCGCCTGGAACTGGCCGCCCAGGGTCACGAAGTAGCCCTCGGGCAGCGGGGTGCCATCCACCACCTGGCGGATGTCGGCCACCACGTCGGACAGCGCACGCCCCTGGGCGTTGGCCGACAGCACGATGCGCCGCTTGCCATCGTCGCGGCTGATCTGGTTGGGGCCGTCGCCCTCTTCAATGGTGGCCACCCGCGACAAAGGCACGCGCCCACTGGGCGTCTCCAGCAGGATCTGCCCTAGCCCGTCCAGCGAGCGAGCGCTTTCGGGCAGGCGTACCACCAGCGCAAAGCGGCGGCTTCCTTCCACGATCTGCGTGATCTTTTCGCCCTCCACCAGGCTTTGCAGCGCAGACAGGATCTGCGGCACCGGCACGCCGTAGCGCGCTGCGGCCGCGTAGTCCACCCGCACCGTGATCTGCGGCGCCAGCACCTGCTTTTCGACCTCCAGGTCTGCAAGGCCGGGGATCGCGGACAGCCGCGAGCGCAGCGCATCGGCCTGCCCGCGCAGCGTGTCCAGGTCTTCGCCAAACAGCTTGATGGCAATCTGCGAGCGCACGCCCGACAGCATGTGGTCGATGCGGTGCGAGATGGGCTGGCCGATGCCGATGGCGGCGGGCAGGCCCGACAGGCGGCTGCGGATATCGCCCTGGATCTCGGCCATGCTGCGCGTGAGCTGGGACGCGGGCAGCAGGCCCACGTCCAGCTCGCTCACATGCACGCCCTCGGCATGTTCATCCAGCTCGGCCCGCCCGCTGCGCCGGCCCACGTGGGTGACCTCGGGCACGGCACGCACCAGCACCTCGGCCTGGCTGGCCAGCGCTGCCGATTCGGCCAGGGTCACGCCGGGGTTCAGCCGCAGGCCGATGAGCAGCGTGCCTTCATTGAACGGCGGCAGGAAGGTGGTGGGAAACAGAGGCACCGCCGCCGCCGACAGCACAAACGCCACACCGCCTGCAGCAATGGCCGCCCGGGGGCGGTTGAGCACGGCCTGCAGGCCGCCCTGGTAGCGCGCCTTGAGCCAGGCCACGAGCCGCGTGTCGCCATGGTCCAGTGTTTTCATGCGCGGCAGCAGGTAGAACGCCAGCACCGGTGTGACCGTCACCGACACCAGCAGCGACGCCAGCGTGGACACGATGAAGGCCACGCCCAGCGGCACGAACAACCGCCCTTCGATACCCGGCAGCGCAAACAGCGGCAGGAACACCAGCACGATGATGGCCGTGGCATACAGGATGCCCGACCGCACTTCCATCGACGCGAGCTTCACGATCTCGATGGGGTGCAAGCGCTTGTGCGGGTGTTTCTGACGGTCCACCTTGAGGCGCCTGAGCACGTTTTCCACGTCCACCACGGCATCGTCTACCAAGCCGCCGATCGCAATGGCCAGGCCGCCCAGTGTCATCGTGTTGATCGACAGGCCGAAGTGCTTGAAGACCAGCCCGGTGATGAAGATCGAGACCGGGATGGCCGTGAGCGCAATGATGGTGGGACGCAGCGTGCCCAGAAACACAAACAGGATCACCGCCACGAACACCGAGGCGCCGATCAGCTTGCCCTGCAAGGTGGTGACCGAGGCTTCGATGAAGCTCGCCTGCCGGAAGGTGACGCGCGGCGTCTCCATGCCCGCGGGCAGGGACTTCTGCAGCTCGCCCAGCGCCGCCTCGATGGTGCGCGTGAGCCCGATGGTGTCGGCCGTGGGCTGCTTCTGGATGCCCAGGATCACCGCCGGCCGGCCTTCAAAGCCCGCGTCGCCGCGCTTGAGCGCCGGGGCAAAACTCACCTCGGCCACCTGGCGCAGCAGCACGGGCTGGCCGTTTTTCGCGGTCAGCGCCAAATGCTGCAGGTCTTGCAGGCGCGAGGTGCGGGCCAGGTTGCGGATGAGGTATTCGCGCCCGTTCAGCTCCAGAAAGCCGCCCGAGCTGTTGGACGCGAAGCCCTTGAGCGCGCCCGACAGCTGCTCGTGCGTGATGCCCAGCTCGGCCATGCGCGCGGTGTCGGGCTGCACCTGGAACTGGCGCACCTCGCCGCCGATGGGGATGACCTGCGCCACCCCCGGGATCGCCATCAGCCGAGGCCGCAGCACCCAGTCGGCATATTCACGCACAGCCATGGGCGAGGTCTTGGCCACGTCGATGGGGATGGCCACCTGCATGATCTCGCCCATGATGGAGCTGATGGGCCCCATGCGGGGCACCACGCCGGCGGGCAGGCCCTCCTCCATCGACGACAGGCGCTCGGACACCATCTGGCGGGCGCGGAAGATGTCCGTGCTCCAGTCAAAGGTGACGTAAATGAACGACAGTCCGGCACTGGACACCGAGCGCACGCTCTCCACGCCCGGCAGGCCGTTCATCGTTGTCTCCAGCGGAAACGTGATGAGCTGCTCGGTCTCTTCGGCGGCCATGCCGCCGGCCTCGGTCATGAGGGTGACGGTGGGCTTGTTGAGGTCAGGGAACACATCCACCGGCGTGCGCGACAGGGTGAAGGCGCCATAGGCCATCAGGATGGCGCTGGCGATCAGCACCAGCAGCCGATTCGCCAGGCTGTTTTCTAGGAGCCACTTGAACATAGCAACTCCTTCAGCGGACCTGGTTGATGAGGGTGGCGCCGTGGGTTACGACGCGGTCGCCCGCGCTCAGCCCGCTGGTCACCGCCACCGTGGCGCCATCGAGCGGTTCCACCGTGACGACCCGGGGCTCGAACTGCTCCGGCGCCTCCTTGACCCACACGATGGTCTGGTTCGACGGGTTCCTCTGCAGCGACGCCACCGGCACCCGCAGGCCCTGCACGCGCGCCTGCGACTGCACGAAGACCTTCACCGTCTGCCCCAGGGCCAGTTGGCCCAGGGCCGCCGCGTCGCCCGCAAACACCAGCGGCAGCGCCTGTTCGCGCAGGCTGCGCGCCGCGCCCAGAAACTTCAGCGGCACGCGCTCTGCCCCCAGTGCCAGCGTGGCACCGGCCACCTGGCGGGCCTGGGCGCCGTCGTACGACAGCGCCTCGATGCGCAGCCGCTCGGGGTCCACCACCTCAAAAACCAGCTCGCGCGCATCCACCACCTGCCCCGCCACCGCGTTGGCCGAGGCGATCACCCCCGACACGGGCGCCACCAGGGCATCGCGCTGCGACAGGCCTGCCCCCACGGCCGCCAGCCGCGCCGACAGGCTTTGCAGCTCGCTCTCGGCCGCCTCGATGTCCTTGCGCGGCACGGTGTCGGCCAGTTCCCTCAGCCGCAGCACGCGCTTTTCGGCCAGCGCCTGTGCGGCGCGCAGCTCGGCCTGCTGCGACAGCTGGTTGGAGCGCTCGATGGCACCGGCCGTGGGCACCACATAGGCCAGCACCTGGCCCTTGCGCACCGCCTGGCCCACGCCCGGCAGGCCCTGCGGCCCGGCCTCCAGCCGCCCCGCCAGGGCCGCCTGCACCTTGCCGCCCGCGTTGGGGTCCATCACCACCTTGCCCGCCAGCTCAAAGGCCTTGGGCAGCTCGGCCTGCACCACCGGCACCGTGCGCACCGCCAGCTGCCGCTGGGTGGGTTTGGGCAAAAACACCCGGCCATCGGGCTGCCGCTTGGGCGCGTTGCCCAGGGCGGCGGGCGGTGCGTCGCCATGGTCATGGCCCTCGCCCGACCAGGCCGGCAGCGCCCCCGCGAGGGCGCCACACAGCAGCGCAAGGGCCAGGGGTTGTGCAATGGGGCGGCGGCTCATGCAGCACCTCCCACCAAGGCGGTGCGGGCCGCACGGGCACGCCTGGCCCTCTGCAACGCCAGCAGCGCCAGCGCGGCGCCGATGGCCGCCACCACCGCTGCGGCCAGGGTGGTGCGGGAAACCTGGCCCCGGGTCTCGGGCGCATGCGCGCTGGTGTGGATGTCCAGCGCACCGGCCAGCAGGTCCGAGTCATGGCCCGCCACCACGGTGGCCGTCACGGCCAGCAGGCCCTCGGGCAGGGGGTTGGGCAGCGTGGCTTCAAACGCGCCATCGCCCACCGCCTGCACCGTCACGGGGTTTTCACCCAGCGCCAGCTCCAGCGTCGCGCCTTTGGCGGGGCTGTTGTCGTCGGCACGGTCGAGGTACAGCGACAGTGTCTGGCCATTCAGCACACCCACCAGCTCAAACAGCTCGGAGGTCGCTGCAAAACGGGGGGACGCGGCGCCTGTGGGCGCGGCAGGCGCTTCGCCATGGTCGTGGCCTTCGCCAGCCCAGGCGGCCTGGAGGGAAAGGCCCAGCACCAGGGCGGCACACAGCGCCCGGAAAAAAGGGATTGGTTTCATGTTGCTTGCTTGTCAGATGCGTTGTGGATGGGGAACAAACCCCGGTCATTCGGGCAACAGGCCCAGGGCCTGGCGCAATGCAGAGACGGCGGCGGCTTCGTCGATGCGCAGGCGCGCCAGTTGCCGCTGGGCCTGGGCGGCCTCCAGCGCCACGCGCAGCCGCGTGGGCAGGTCCGTCTCGCCCAGGCGGAACGACTTTTCGTAAAAGGCCAGGGTTTCGCGCGCCAGCCCAGCGTTGCGGGCCATGGCCGCCACCTGGGCCTGCAGGGCCGCAAGCCGTGCCCGGGCCGCAGCGGCTTCGGCGGCCAGCCGCGACTGCGCAATGGCCGCGCGGGCCTCAGCGTCGGCCGTTTCGGCCAGGGCCGTGGCCTCCCGCGCCTGCGCGCGGGGCCCCGCGCCCAGCGGAATGCGCACGCCCAGGGTCACGGTCTGCTGGTAGCGCTCGCCCGCCTGCCCCTTGCTGCGGGTGGTGGCCAGCGTCAGCTCCGGGTTGGCGCGCGTCTGGGTGGCGGCCAGCTCGGCCGCCCTGCGCGCAGTCCAGGCCTGGTCGTGCAGTTCGGCCAGTGCGGGATGGGCTTCGGGCACCGCGGCCACAGACAGGGGTCCGGGCAGGGGTTCGGGCCGGGCTTCGTCGCTGCCTCCGCCCTCGCCCGGCGCTGCATCGGCAGGGCGGGCGCCCCAGTGCGCGCGCAGCGCTGCCAGGACCCCATCGTGCGCGCCCTGCGCTTCGGCCACGGCGGACTCGGCCTGGGCCACCGCGCTGTCGGCCTGGTGCCTGTCGGCCTGCGACAGGTCGCCCGCCTTGAACCTGCGGGCCACGTCGCGCGCCAGGCCCTGGGCACTGGCCAGCCGGTCCTGGGTCAGGTCCAGCTCGGCCCGGGCGCGCTGCCAGGCCCACCAGGCCTCGCGCACCTCGCCCGCCAGCCGCAGCCGGGCGGCCGCCAAGCCACTCTCCAGCGCGGCCTGCTCCGCGTGCGCCAGCCGGCCCTTGCGGGCCCGCTCGCCCGGCAGCCACAGGGGCACCGACACGCCGGCCTCGTACTCCCGGCTGCCGTGGTTCGACCCGGGCCGGTCGGTCTGGGTCTGCAGGTTCAGCGCCAGGGGCTCTGGCGTCCAGGCCGACGCGGCCTGGCGTGTGGCGTCGGCCGCAGCGCGGCGCAGGTCGGCCGAGCGCGCCTCGGGCTGCCGGGCCCAGGCCTGCTCGAACACGCCGTGCAGCGACAGCGGGGTGGGCGCTGTGGCGGCAAGGCCCCCGGGCGGCTGCTGCGCCCACGCCATGGTGGAAACCATCCAGCCTGCCGCCACAACCAGCGGCCAGGATGGGAATGACGGCCGCGCGGGCCATCGCTTGATTGTTTGCATCCGATTCCTCGTTGGTGGAAAACCACGTTGAAATCGGCGAGGCACGACAGCCTGTGCGCACCGGCGCACAGGCGCACCGGCCAGGCGCTCAGAACAGGTTCAGGGAGCGCTCAGACCAAGTCGCTGGGGAAAGGGCCGCCCGGCCCGCCTCGCCGTTCAGGCGAGGGGCTGCCACCTGGGGCGTTCAGGCCGGGAGAGCGGGGGTTGCAAAGACTGCAGGGCGATGCCCTGCGGGTAGCGCGACGGGCTGGGCGCTGCGCGCGGGACGCCAGGCTCCAGCACCATGGCACTGCCGTAGCCGTGGCAGGAATGGCAGTCCAGGTCGGCCAGGCCAGCGGGCGTGCCCTGGTCGGGGCCCGCATCGGCAGCCGCTGGTGCCGCGCCATGGGACTCGTGTGCGTGCTGGTGGTGGCCCACATGCTCCACCGCCGCCGAGGGCTCGTGCCCACAGTACGGCGCGGCAGCCACCCAGGCCGCCTGGAGCGGCAGCAGGATGAGCAGGAAGATGGCAAGCAGGCGTCGCATGGGCAGCGGGATTCTACCGAGAGCCGCGCAGGGTTTCGCCATGGCGACCCGGCAAATCCTTGCGCCTTCGATGGCATTGCGCCCAAAGCCTGCGCCGGCTCACCACTCCGCCAGTCCGGCCGGGTCGCCCGCCGCCTGCGCGCTGTGCTGCACGGCCCGCTCCACCGCCTCGCGCGTGAGCGTGGGCACGAAGCTCTCGATGAAGTGGTAGGCATAGCCGCGCAGCCACGCGCCCCGGCGCAGGCCCAGGCGCGTGAGGTTCACCTCGAACAGGTGGCCCGCGTCGATGAGCCGCAGGTGGCGGTCGCGCTCGGCGTCCACCGCGATCGAGGCCACGATGCCCACGCCCATGCCCAGCTCCACATAGGTCTTGATCACGTCGGCGTCCATGGCGGTGAGCACGATGTCGGGCGCGATGCCCTCGCGCGCAAAGGCCTCGTCGATGTGGGCCCGGCCCGTGTAGCCCAGCTCGTAGGTGATGATGGGGTGCTCGGCCAGCTGCTCCAGCGTCACTGGCCCGGCCTGGTCCAGCAGCGGGTGGCCGGGCGGCACCACGATGCTGTGCGTCCAGCGGTAGCAGGGCAAGGTCACCAGGCCGTCATAGCCGGCCAGTGCCTCGGTGGCCACGCCGATGTCGGCCTCGCCGGACATCAGCATCTCGGCCACCTGGCGCGGCGAGCCCTGGTGCAGGTGCAGCGATACCTGCGGGAACAGCGCACGGAAGTCGCGCACCACCTGGGGCAGCGCATACCGCGCCTGCGAGTGCGTGGCCGCCACCGACAGCCGCCCCTGCGCGCTGTCGCTGAAGTCCTGGCCGGCGCGCTTGAGGTTGTCGGCTTCGAGCAGCAGGCGCTCCACCGTGGGCAGCAGGGCCTCGCCGGGCGGGGTGAGCCCCGTGAGCCGCTTGCCCACGCGCACGAAGATCTCCACGCCCAGCTCTTCCTCCATTTCGCGGATCTGCCGGCTCACGCCGGGTTGCGAGGTGTGCAGCATGTGGGCCACCTCGGTCAGGTTGAAGCCGCGCCGCACGGCTTCGCGCACGGAGCGCAGTTGCTGAAAATTCATGGCGCCAGGGGCTTCTTCATTTGCTATAGTTTTTATAGCTTCTTGCGCTTATCCATCCAGCGCAAGAAGCCTGCAGGGCCCGCAGCGGCACGCACGGGGCGGGTGCGCGGGCCTGCGTGCTGCCCCTCAGTCCGCCCAGAAGCCCGAGGCCTCGATCACCGGCCGCCACTTGGCGATCTCGGCCAGGCGCAACTGCTCCAGCGCCTGCGGGCTGCGCGGGTCGGGGTCCAGCGCCAGCTCGTCGAGTCGGGCCTTCACCACGGGGTCGGCCAGCGACTTGTTGAGCGCGCGGTTGAACGCGGCGACGGTGGCCACCGGCGTGCCGCTGCGCGCCCACAGGCTGTACCAGCCGCTGCCCACGGCCTTGGGGTAGCCCGACTCGGCGAAGGTGGGCACATCGGGCAGCTCGCGCGTGCGCTTTTCCGAGAAGGTGCCCAGGATGCGGATCTTGCCCTGCCTGTGCAGCGGCAGCAGCTCGGTGGTGGTCTGGATGGCCGAGCTGATCTGCCCGCCCGCCAGGTCCGACAGCATGGGCCCGCCCCCTTTGTAGGCGATGTGCACGATGTCGATCTGCGCGGCGCCGCCCAGCAGCAGGCCAAAGAAATGCGGCAGGCTGCCCGCCGCCGGGCTGCCGAAGTTGGCGCGCTCGGGGTGGGCCTTGAGCCAGGCCACGAACTCGGCCACGTTGCGCGCCGGGTGGCTGGCCGGCACGGCCAGCGCGAACTGGAAATGCGCCACCAGGCCCACCGGTGTGAAATCCTTGGCCGGGTCGTACCCGGGCTTCTTGTAGACGATCTGCGACAGCACGGGCGTGATGAGCGGAGCGATCAAAAAAGTGCTGCCATCGGCCGGGGCCGAGAGCAGCGCCTGCACCGCGATCTGCCCGCCCGCGCCGGGCTTGTTGTCCACGATGAGGTGGTGCTTGCCCCCCAGCTGCGCGGGCAAGCGCTCGGCCAGCGCACGGGCCAGCAGGTCAATGCCGCCGCCCGCGCCAAAGCCGACCAGGATGCGCGCGGACTCGGGCACGGCCGCTGCCTGGGCCCGTGCCGCCGGGGCAGCGCCCACCCCACAGGCCAGTGCACACATGCTGGCGGCCGCGCGGCCCAGCAAAGTGCGCCGCTGGCGCGAAAAGGAAGACGTTGGCGATGTCCGTGTCGTTGTCATGCGGCCCCCGGTCAGAGCTTGGCGATCGACACTTCGGTGGACTTCACCAGCGCCACCACGTCGGAGCCCACGACCAGGCCCAGGTCGTCCACCGAGCGGGTGGTGATGACGGAGGTCACGATGCCCCAGGGGGTTTCGACATCGACTTCGGACACGACATCGCCGCGAATGATTTCGCGCACTTTGCCCTTGAACTGGTTGCGGACGTTGATGGCTTGGATGGACATGGAAAGGCTCCTGGAAGATGGGGAAAAAATGGGCGGGTGCTTGGGCGGTGGCACGCTTTGACAACGATCTGTCGCGCTGGGCCACCCGCTATGCACCCACAAAACTAAACAACCAAAAGCAATGTAAATTAACTTTCTTATACGAATAAATGGTCATTACTCATAAGCTTTGACTTAGATGTGTAGGGCATGAGTTGCAGCCGCCACGGCATAAGCGCGGGCCATGGAAGTGCACCGGTATTCGGTCCGCACCACCCGATGGCCGCTGCAAAACGCAGCCGCCCCGCCAGACCTTTCGATCTGGCGGGGCGAATGGGAGCGGCCGGTTCAGCCGGGGAAGTCGCTGGTGTCTCAGGCAGGCTGCGGCAGGTAGCTCGGCCGCGTGGCCGTCATCGACAGCTTGACGTGCTGCGTGAGCTCATCGGCCAGCACCTCGTCCGCACCGGCAGCCAGGCCGTCCAGCGCGCGCTGCACGATCTGCTCGGGGCTCGACTTGGGGACATCGAAGCCGCGCGTCAGGTCGGTATCGACATAGGCCATGTGCAGGCCCAGCACCTGCGTCTTTTGCGCCGCCAGTTCGTGGCGCAGCGCGTTGGTCAGCGACCAGGCGGCGGACTTGCTGGCCGAATACGCCGCCAGCTCGCCGCCATTGACCCACGACGCCACCGACAGCACATTGAGCAGCGCGCCGCCGCCGTTGGCCGCGAGAATGGGCGCAAACGCCTTGCTCACGCGCAGCACGGCAAAGAAGTTGGTGTCGAACAGGCGGCGGGCCACCTCTTCGCTGTCGGCGGCCAGAAAGCCCCCAGGCTGGGCGATGCCGGCGTTGTTGATGACCAGCGTCACATCCGGCGCGGCTGCGGCGGCAGCGGCCACGTCGGCGGGGTTGTTGACATCCAGGCGCAGGGCCTGCACGCCAGGCTGGGGCGTGACGGTGGCGGGGTCGCGCGCACCGGCGTAGACCTTGCGAGCACCGCGGGCGAGCAGCTCGCGGGCAAATGCCAGGCCGATGCCGCGGTTGGCACCGGTGATGAGGACGACAGCGTTTTCGATCTTCATGGAAATCTCCAGAGGGACAGGTGGAACGGATGGAAGGTTGGGTGGGGACTGACGGCGTGTGAAAAGGATGTGCAGCGGCCTGCTGGCTCACACCACCTGGATGACGACCTTGCCCTTGGCACGGCCCGATTCCACATAGGCCAGGGCGTCGTTGGTGGCGCTGAACGGAAAGACTTTGTCGACCACCGGGCGGATGGCGCCCGCTTCGACAAGGCGCGTGATCTCCTGCAGCTGCGCGCCGTGTGCCCGCATGAAGAGGAACGAGTAGCCCACGCCCAGCGCCTTGGAGCGCCGCCGGGTGCCCGCGCTCAGCAGGCGCATCACCAGCCGCACCATGCCGGGCGCGCGAAGGGTCTGGCCGAATGCCGGGTCGGGCGGGCCGGAGATCGAGACGACCTGGCCGCCGGGCTTGAGCACGCGCAGCGACTTGGCGAGCGCCTTGCCGTCCTGGCTGTGCAAAACGACGTCGTAGTCGCGCAGCACCTCTTCGAAGTCCTGCGTCTTGTAGTCGATGACGACATCAGCGCCCAGGCTTTGGACCAGCGCGGCATTGCCCGCGCTGGCCGTGGTGGCAACAGTGGCGCCCAGGTGCTTGGCCAACTGGATGGCAAAGGTGCCCACCCCGCCGGACCCCGCCTGGATGAAGACCTTCTGCCCTTTTTTCAACTGCGCCTTTTCCACCAGCGCTTGCCAGGCCGTGAGGCCCACCAGCGGGATCGATGCGGCCTCCTCCATCGTCAGGCCGCGGGGCTTGTGGGCCAGCGACGATGCCTTGACGGCGATCAGTTCTGCAAAGGTGCCGATGCGGAAATCGTCTGCCCGGGCGTAGACCTCGTCGCCCGGCTGGAACTGCTGCACGCGCGGCCCCACCCGCACCACCACGCCCGCCAGGTCGTGGCCGAGCACGAGCGGCATGGCGTACGGCAGGATGAGCTTGAACTCGCCGCTGCGGATCTTGGCGTCGAGCAGGTTCACGCCGGCGGCATGCACCGCCACCAGCACCTCGTCGTCGCGCAGGTCCGGCGCGGGGATATCGGCGTGCCGCAGTGGGCCCTGCTTGGCGTAGCGGTCGAGGACAAAGGCTTTCATGGGGCTTCCTGGGTGAAGGGCAAAGCGAAGGACAAGGCAGCTCGCAAGAACATTCGCATGATGATCGTCATATATAAAGGCAAAAAAAAGCGCGCCGCTGGGGGAGTCAGCCGGGCGCGCCGGGCGGCGTGGCAGGCACAGCGTCTGCAGCGTGCGTCGAGTTCGTCAGCTGCGTCAGGTGCTTGAGCGCGGCCTCGCGCAGGCTGTCCGACAGCGCCGGCTCGTCCACCGCGCGGGCCAGCACCAGGGCGCCCACCATGGTGGCCATGGTGACGAGCGCCTGTTCGTGCGTACCGGGCTGCCCCCACTGCGGCGACTGGCGCGCAATGAGGTCGACCATTTCCTTGATGTGCCGGGTGGCCACGCGGCGCACCTCGGGCGCCTGGCGCGATGTCTCCGAGCCCAGGGCGACCAGCGGGCAACCCATCTCAACGCTCTCGACATGCTGGCGCGACAGGTAGGCCGAAAGCATGGTGGCCAGCGCGTGGGGCGACGGCTCGCCGGCCGCGGCACCGGCCGCCAGCGCTGCGGATTCGGTGCACGCCTTGGCAGCAGCCTCCGCCAGCATGGCCTCGCGGGATTCGAAATGCGCGTAGAAGGCGCCGTGCGTCAGGCCCGCCTCTTTCATGATGTCCGCCACCCCCGTGCCGTGGTAGCCCTGGCGCCGGATCGCGCGCGAGGCCACCGACACGATGCGCTCGTGCGTGGCCTCCTTGGCGGCGGCTCTGGAATGGGGCGGCGAATTTGACATGACACGCATCATACGAAATATCGTTGGATGGCGCAATGCCGGCCGTCTACGCCGCTGCTGCTGCTGCGAGTCCCAATCCGCCAATCCGCCAATCCGCCAATCCGGTGAGCCCCAGGCCTCCTCGACACAAAAACCCAGGCCCTGCGAAAGGGCCTGAGGAGCAGTTGCGCCATGATCAGCGCTGAAGATCCTGCCTGCAAACGCTACATTGTTTATAGCGCCTTGCGCACTACCAGAAAGCGGTAGCGGCAGATTTCCCTCACATCCACTCACAGCTTGGCGATGGACACCTCGGTCGACTTGACCAGCGCGACCACATCGGAGCCCACGACCAGCGCCAGCTCATCCACCGAGCGCGTGGTGATGACGGACGTGACGATGCCCCAGGGCATTTCGACATCGACTTCGGAGACAACATCGCCGCGCACGATCTCGCGGACTTTGCCCTTGAACTGGTTGCGGACGTTGATGGCTTGGATGGACATGGGGTTCTCCTTGATGGGGCCGTAGGGCGAAGAAAGGAATGACAGCAGAAAGAAGCGAAAGGCAGCAGGCGGCAGAAACGGCTATACCGCCCAGCGCAGGCCATGCGCAGGCACGCCGGGCCACGGCGCTTCGTGCTCGGGCTCGGGCTCGCCCTCAGGCTTTTGCAGCACGCGGTCCAGGATGCGTTTTTCGATGGCAGCAAAGGCGGCGTCACCGTGCGACCGGGGACGCGGCAGGTCGATGCGCTGGTCCAGCGCGATCTGGCCGTCCTCGATCAGGACCACGCGGTCGGCCAGCGCCACGGCCTCCTGCACGTCGTGGGTCACCAGCAGCGCGGTGAAGCCGCTGGCGCGCCACAGGCCTTCGATGAGGCGGTGCATCTCGATGCGGGTGAGCGCATCGAGCGCGCCCAGGGGCTCGTCGAGCAGCAACAAGCGCGGGTTGTGCACCAGCGCGCGCGCCAGGGCCACGCGCTGGCGCTGGCCGCCGGACAGGCGCGCAGGCCACTCGTTCAGCCGGTCGCCCAGGCCCACGCGGGCCAGCACGTCGGCGGCCGCGCCGCGCCGCTCGGGCGGCAGGCCCAGGGCCACGTTGTCGGCCACGCGCTTCCAGGGCAGGAGGCGCGAGTCCTGGAACATGATGCGGGTGTCTTCGCTCAGGCCGGCCACGTCCTTGCCGTCGAGGCGGATCGCGCCGCCCGACACGGATTCGAGGCCCGCCACCAGGCGCAGCAGCGTGCTCTTGCCGCAGCCGCTGCGGCCCACGATGGCCACGAACTGGCCGGGTTCGATCACCAGCTCGGTTTTCTTGAGCACGTTGCGCGCGCCGTAGCGCTTGTCCACGCCGCGCACTTCCAGGCGCACGCCTTGCGGCGGCTGGGGTGTATTTGTAGTCAAAATGCTCTCCTGCGCTTACCTATCAAGCGCTAGCAGCTATAAAAATGTGAGTCATTGAATCGCGGCCTTCGCACGGAACGCGGCCCTGGCGCGGGAAGCCGCGCAGCGGCTCAGGGGGATGCATATCCAGGATGCCAACGCAGCCAGTAGCGCTCCAGCCCCTTGGCAAACAGGTCGGCCAGCTTGCCCAGCAAGGCGTACAGCAGGATGCCCACGAGCACGATGTCGGTCTGCAGGAACTCCCGCGCATTCATCGTGAGGTAGCCAATGCCCGCCTGCGCGGAGATGGTCTCGGCCACGATCAGGATCACCCACATCAGGCCCAGCGAGAAGCGCAGGCCCACCAGGATGCTGGAGAGCGCGCCCGGCAGGATGATCTGGCGGTACAGCTGCCAGCGGCCCAGGCCATAGGTGCGCCCCATCTCGATCAGGCCCGGGTCCACGTTGCGGATGCCGTGGAAGGTGTTCAGGTAGATCGGAAAGAGCACCGACACGCTGATGAGGAACAGCTTGGCCGATTCGTCGATGCCGAACCACAGGATCACCAGCGGGATGAGCGCCAGCGCGGGGATGTTGCGCACCATCTGCACGGTGGAGTCGAGCAGCGTTTCGGCCACGCGCACCGAGCCCGTGAGCAGGCCGAGCGCCAGGCCCAGGCCGCCGCCGATGGCCAGCCCTGCCAGTGCACGGCCGGCACTCACCTTGACGTGGGTCCACAGCTCGCCCGATGCGGCGAGCGTCCAGGCGGCCTGGATCACCTGCAGCGGCGCGGGCAGCACGCGGGTGGACAGCCAGCCCTGCGACGAGGCGATCTGCCACAGCACGATGAGCCCCACGGGCACGGCCCAGGGCAGCAAACGCTGCAGCACGCTGCGCAGGAAGCGCGCCACAGCGGCCGGCACCAAGGGGCTTTCGAGCGGCAGATCGACGGAGTCCGCGATGGGCGATACCTGCAGCTCTCGGACAGTCTGGGTCATGGGGTGGTTTCCTGGGGTTCGTGGTCGGGTTCGAGGAATTCCAGCTGGTTGCCCGCCGGGTCCTTGACGTAAAAGCGCAGGTAGCCGGGCAGCGCACGGTTTTCCACCAGCGCCAGGTCGGCCTGCAGCAGGCGGTGGCGCAGGGCCGGAAGGTCCTGCACTTCAAACGCCAGGTGCGACACCGCCGGCGCGGGCTGCCAGTGCTCGGTGGGCACCAGGTCGATGCGCTGCGTTCCGGCGGCAAAGCGCAGCGCGTTGCCGGCGTGCAAGCGCACTTCGGGCAGGCCCAGCAGGCTGGCATAGAAGCGCCGGATGGGCGCCTCGGCACCGGCCGGAAAGGCCAGCTGCACGTGGTTGATGGACTGGATGCTCATGGCATGGCTCCTGTGGGTGCGGTGCTCAGCTCTGCGAGGCGCGTGGCACGAAGTCGTTGGCCACGGTTTCGCCAAACGGGCCCAGCGGGGTGCCGAACAAGGGGTTGCCGCTGGCGAGCTGGTTGCGCAGCGGCAGGGGCAGCAGCGGGAACACCAGTTCGGCAAAGCGGTAGGCCTCGTCCAGGTGCGGATAGCCCGACAGCACGAAGTGGTCCAGCCCCAGCGCGGCGTATTCCTGGATGCGGGCGGCCACGGTCTCGGGGTCGCCCACCAGCGCCGTGCCCGCCCCGCCCCGCACCAGGCCCACGCCCGCCCAGAGGTTGGGGCTGATCTCCAGGTCTTTGCGCGTGCGCTTGACGCCCTGGCTGTGCAACGCCGCCATGCGGCGCTGGCCTTCGGAATCCATGCGGGCAAACGCGGCCTGGGCGCGCACCACGGTGTCGTCCTGGACATGGCTGATCAGCTCCTCGGCGGCGGCCCAGGCTTGCGCATCGGTCTCGCGCACGATCACATGCAGGCGGATGCCAAACTTCACGGTGCGGCCGTGCTTTGCGGCGCGGGCGCGCACATCGGCCACCTTCTTGGCGACCTCGGCCGGGGGTTCGCCCCAGGTGAGGTAGGTCTCGACCTGCTCGGCCGCGAGGTCGTGCGCCGCCTCGGACGAGCCACCAAAGTACACCGGCGGGTGCGGCTGCTGCAGCGGCGGAAACAGCAGCTTGGCGCCCTTCACGCTGAGGTGCTTGCCTTCGTAGTCCAGCGCCTCGCCACGGTGGCTGCGCGTGAGGATCTCGCGCCAGATGCGGATGAACTCGGCCGACTGTTCATAGCGCGTGGCGTGGTCCAGAAACACGCCGTCGCCCTCCAGCTCGGCCTGGTCACCCCCCGTCACCAGGTTGATGAGCAAGCGCCCGCCCGAGAGGCGGTCGAACGTGGCCGCCATGCGGGCGGCCAGCGCGGGCTGGTGCAGGCCGGGGCGCACTGCCACCAGGAACTTGAGGTTGCGCGTGACGGGCAGCAGGCTGGACGCCACCACCCACGGGTCTTCGCACGAGCGGCCGGTGGGGATGAGAACGCCTTCGTAGCCCAGGCTGTCGGCCGCCACGGCGACCTGCTTCAAGTAGTCGTGATTGAGCTGGCGTGCGCCTTTGGCGGTGCCCAGGTAGCGGCTGTCGCCGTGGGTGGGGATGAACCAGAAAATTTTCATGAATGAATGCCTTGGAAAGTGAGTGGTGGAGTCGTGGTCAAGTGGAAAACCACCCGTTCGGGCTGAGCCTGTCGAAGCCTCGCGCGGCGCTTCGACAGGCTCAGCGTGAACGGTTTGCAATGGGGTGATCCCGCCTCCAAAAAATCTCAGGACCGGGCCGATGCAGCCGCCAGCTGCGCCGCCGCGGGCCGCCACACGATGTCGGACACGTTCACGGGCTTGGGAATGAGCCCGAGCTTGAAGAACGCATCGGCCACGCGCTGCTGGTCGGCCACCGTGGCGTTGCTCAACAGCCCCACGGGCGACGAAGGGCGGCGCTGGATGAACAGGCTCACCACGCCCGCGTCCAGGCCGCTGAAGTCGGCCACCAGCTTGATCGCGTCCTTGCGCGCCTCCTGCGCCAGGCGGTCGGCGCGGCTGAGTTCGTCAAACAGCACGCGCAGCACCTGCGGGTGGCTTTGCACGAAGGGGCGGGCCGCCAGGTAGAACGAGTTGTTGCTGCTGGCCAGGTCGCGGCCTGTTGCGAGAACACGGGGCTGGATGGCCAACTCGGTGGCCGCATAGAACGGGTCCCAGATGGCCCAGGCGTCCACGCTTTTGCGCTCGAACGCGGCGCGCGCATCGGCCGGAGTCAGGTACACGGGCTGGATGTCGGCCCACTGCAACCCGGCCCGCTCCACCGCGCGCACCAGCAGGTAGTGGGCGCTGCTGCCCTTTTGCACGGCGATGCGGCGGCCCTGGAGGTCGGCCAGGGTGCGCAGGGGCGAATCCTTGAGCACCAGCAGGGCCGAGCTGTCGGGCTTGGGCGGCTCGGCGCCGACGTAGAGCAGGTCTTTGCCGGCGGCCTGGGCAAACACGGGCGGCGAATCGCCGGTCAGGCCGAATTCGAGGCTGCCAACCGACAGCGCTTCGAGCAGCTGTGGCCCGGCGGGGAACTCCAGCCAGCTCACGCGGGTGCCGGGGAAGCGCTTTTCCAGCACGCCCTGCTGCTTGAGGATGACGAGGTTGACGGCCGACTTCTGGTAGCCAATGCGCAACTGCTCGGGGCCTGGCACGGCCGGGCTTTGCGCGTGGGCGTAGCGGCTGGCCAGCGCCCAGCTGAACGCGGTGACGCCCAGCAGTTGCAGTGCGCGGCGGCGCTGGGGGCTCAAGGGGGTGTGGGTCATGGGGGTGACTCCTTGCGGTGCAGTGCCATCAGTCCCTCAAAGGTCCACCGGCGCGGCATGCAGCAGGTTGAGCTTTCTGGGGATGAGCTTGAGGTCGAAGAAGGTGTTGGCAATCGCCTGCTGCTCGGCCAGGATCTCGCGCGTGACCGGCGCCGTGCCGAAGCGGGCGCGGCTCAGGTACAGGTCGGTGATGGATTTATCGAGGCCCAGCACGGCCGACAGCTCGGCAGCGGCGGCGTCCTTGTTCTTGGACACCCAGGTGTCGATGGCGTTGACCTCTTCGATCGCAATGCGCAGCACGTCGGCGTTCTTGGTGGCGAAGTCGCGCGAGGTGAAGTAGTAAGCGCGGTTGTTGACCACGCCCGTGGCGTCGGCCAGCAGGCGGGCGTCCAGCGTTTTTTGCGCGGCGGCGAGGAAGGGGTCCCAGATGATCCAGGCATCGACCGCCCCCTTTTCAAAGGCCGCCCGTGCATCGGCCGGGGCCAGGAAGACGGATTGCACGTCGCCGTACTTCAGGCCGTGTTTCTCCAGCAGTTTGACCAAAAAATACTGCACGTTGGAGCCCTTGTTGTAGGCCACGCGCTTAGCCCTAAGGTCGGCCACGCTGCGGATGGGCGAATCCTTGGGCACGATCACGGCCTCCAGCGCAGGGCGCGGCACGGTGGCGCCCGCATACACCAGCGGCGCGCCAGCGGCCTGGGCAAAGATGGGCGGGGCTTCGCCCACATCGCCGAAGTCGATGGAGCCCACGTTGAGCGCTTCGAGCTGCACGGGGCCCGCGTTGAACTCGGTCCAGGTGACCTTCACGCCCAGCGGGGCCAGCCGCTTTTCGAGCGTGCCACGGCCCTTGAGGATGGAGAGCCAGCCCTTTTGGTGGCCGACGCGCAGCACGCGGCTGGTGGTCTGTGCTTGCGCAAGGGCCGAGGCCCCGGCCGTGCTGAGCGCTGCGGCGGCCAGGCTGGAGAGCAGCGCCTGGCGGCGATTGAGAGTGGAGTGCAATGGCATGGTGTGTTGTCTTTCTGAAATGTCTGGTCAGACAGGAATCGGGTTGGAAGATGGGCGGCGGCCTGTGGCTCACCGCCCGGCAGTGGCAACGGCAGGCACCACCGGCATGAGCAGGAAGGCGCCAATCACCACGAGCGAGGTGACCACCAGCAGGCTGATGCCCAGCCAGCGCAGCGCGTCGCGCAGGCCCAGGGGGCGCTCTTCGAGCGGCGCTTGCGTTTGCTTTTGCCTTTGCACTTGCGCGGGGGCCTGCGCCTGGGTTTGGGCGGGCAGAGGGATCGCGTCACCGGACATGAAAAACACCTTTGTCTGCAGGCAGCGGGCAGGCAACAGCCCACCCTGCCCGCACACAGCAGGCATTGCCAGGGAACCAATGGAAAGAGGAGAAGGGGAAGCGGGCCGCCACCGGCCGCCATGCGAGCCGGCGGCCACCGCGCTGTCAGACGCTACATCGCACCTGCGAGAAGTGCACCGGCGCGAAGCGCGTGGCCTGGGCGGGGGATGGACGCAGGGTTTCGGTGACCAGCACGTTGACCGCGTCGTCCAGGCGCGTGGCGATGTCGTCGTTCAGGTGGTAGGCGCCCTCAGGCGTCAAGGTGACCTGGGCATCCGTGGCATAGATGCCCGGCAGGATGCTTTTGGCACCCAGCGACTGCAGCACGGGGCGCAGCGCGTAGTCCAGCGCCAGCATGTGGTGCGGGCTGCCGCCCGTGGCCAGGGGCAACACCACCTTGCCCTTGAGGGCCGTCTGCGGCAGCAGGTCCAGGAACACCTTGAGCACGCCGCTGTAGGCGGCCTTGTAGACCGGGGTGGCCACCACCAGCACGCGGGCCTGGGCCACCTGGTCCACGGCCCCCGCCACCGTCGGGTGGCCAAAATCGGCCAGCAGCAGCGCCTGGGGCGACAGGTCGCGGATGTGGATGCGGTCGACCAGCGCGCCCCGCACCGACAGGCGCTGGGCCACAGCGTCCAGCAGGGCGGCGGAGCGGGAACGCTCGGAGGGGCTACCGGCGATGAGAAGGGCTGACATGTGATGCGATTCCAGAGGGCGTGGCAAGACCAGCGCCACCGTGGATCCGGCTTTGCCGGGCCAGGGGTGGCGCCCCTTGAGGGGAGGCGGCCAAAGGCCGCTTCGGGGTGAACCTATTTCTTCGTGTAGATCTGGTCGAAGCTCGCGTTGTCCGCAAAGTGCTCCTTGGCCGCCTTGTCCCAGCCACCGAACGCATCGTTGATGGTGAACAGGTTCAGCTTGGGGAACTGCTTGGCGTACTTGGCCTTGGCTTTGTCAGACACGGCGGGGCGATAGAAGTGCTTTCCCGCAATGTCCTGGCCTTCTTCGGTGTAGAGGTACTGCAAGTAGGCCTCGGCCACGGCACGGGTGCCCTTCTTGTCCACGTTCTTGTCCACCACCGACACGGCGGGTTCGGCCAGGATGGAGATCGAAGGGGCAATCACGTCGAACTTGGTGCCGAACTCTTTTTCGAGCAGGTAGGCCTCGTTCTCCCAGGCAATCAGCACGTCACCCTGGTTGCGCTGCGCAAAGGTGATGGTGGAGCCGCGCGCGCCGGTGTCCAGCACAGGCACGTTGCCATACAGCTTGGCCACGAAGTCCTTGGCCTTGGCGTCACCGCCGTACTTGCGCTTGGCAAACTCCCACGCGGCCAGGTAGTTCCAGCGCGCACCGCCCGAGGTCTTGGGGTTGGGCGTGATCACCTTCACATCGGCACGCACCAGGTCGTCCCAGTCCTTGATGCCCTTGGGGTTGCCCTGGCGCACCACCAGCACGATGGTGCTGGTGTAGGGCGAGCTGTTGTGCGGCAAGCGCTTTTGCCAGTCTTTCGGAATCCAGCCGCCATTGGTGTGCAGCGCGTCGGTGTCGCCCGCCAGCGCCAGGGTGGCCACGTCGGCATCCAGGCCGTCGATGATGGAGCGCGCCTGCTTGCCCGAGCCGCCATGGCTTTGCTTGATGGTCACGTCCTGGCCGGTCTTGGCCTTCCAGTGCTTGGCAAACGCCTGGTTGAAATCCACATACAGCTCGCGGGTGGGGTCGTACGACACATTGAGCAGCGTCACAGACTGTGCAAACGACGGCAATGCCGTCAGGGCCAAACTGCCCACCAGGGCGGCGGCAAAAGGAAACTTGATAAAGTCGCGGCGAAAGTTCATGGAGGGCCTCTTTTTAAGAATGTGTTGCGGTGCAAAACACCGATGGAACGCATTCTGAAAGCCCCTCTTCAAAACTGGAACTACTGAGATTTCAGTTCTTTATACCCAAAACATCTGAGCAGCCACCTCCCTATGGTTGCCCATTCCCATTCAAAAAAGGAAACCCCATGGCACGCACCGTTCAATGCATCAAGCTCGGCAAGGAAGCCGAAGGCCTCGACTTCCCCCCCTACCCCGGCGAGCTGGGCAAGCGCATCTGGGAGAGCGTGAGCAAGGAAGCCTGGGCCGGCTGGCTCAAGCACCAGACCATGCTGGTCAATGAAAACCGCCTGAACCTGGCCGACGCCCGCGCCCGCCAGTACCTGGCCCGCCAGATGGAAAACCATTTCTTCGGCGGCGGCGCAGACGCCGCGGCGGGATATGTCCCGCCCAGTGCGTAACGTAGTGAAGCACTGCGAGAAATGGTTTCGCTAAAACCATTTCTTCGGCGGCGGCGCAGACGCCGCGGCGGGATACGTCCCGCCCAGTGCGTGACGCAGCGCAACACACCCCGGAGCGGTTCGCGGTAAAACCCGCCTTCCCTTTCCAACAGGCCGGCGCCACGCCGGCCTTTTGCCGTTCTCATGACTGAACCCATCGAGTGGCTGCCGGACGGCACCCCCTACAGCCCCCGCTTCGGCGACCGCTACCACAGCGAAAACGGCGGCCTGGACCAGGCCCGCCGGGTGTTTCTGAACGGCTGTGGCCTGCCCGAGGCCTGGGCGGGGCAGCCGCAATGGCGCATTCTGGAGACAGGGTTTGGCTTTGGCCTGAACTTCCTGGTGACCTGGGCCGCCTGGCGGGCCGATCCCGCGCGGCCCACGCTGCTGCACTTCGTATCGACAGAAGCCTGGCCCGTGAGTGCAGCCGATCTGCTGCGTGCCACCTCGGTCCACCCTGAGCTGGCCCCGTTGGCAGAAGCACTGCACCAGCAATGGTGGGGCCTGCTGCCGGGCGTGCACCGCCTGCGTTTTGATGACGGCCGGGTGCTGCTCACCCTGTATGTGGGCGACACCCAGGCCATGCTGCGCCAGCAGAACCTGACGGTGGATTCCATCTACCTCGACGGCTTCAGCCCCCAACGGAACCCCGAAAACTGGGACCTGCACACCCTGAAGGCCGTAGCGCGCTGTTGCCGTCGCGGTACACAGCTCGCCACCTGGACCATCGCACGCGCTGTGCGCGATGCCTTGGCGCAATGTGGCTTTGAAGTGACCCGTGTGCCCGGTGTGCCGCCCAAGCGCGACAACCTGCACGCCACCTACAACCCGCGCTGGGAACCGCGGACCACGCGCCAGCCTGTGGCCACGGCCGACCCCGCCCTGCCCGGCCCCTGCATCGTGATCGGCGGCGGCATTGCGGGCGCGGCCACCGCCGCCAGCCTGGCGCGGCGCGGCTGGCAGGTCATGGTGCTGGACCAGGCCGCCGAGCCCGCTGCAGGCGCATCCGCCCTGCCCGCCGGTGTGTTTGCCCCCCATGTATCGCCGGATGACAGCGTGCTCTCGCGCTTGTCGCGCAGCGGCATCCGCACCACGCTGCAGCAGGCCCGCGAGTTGCTGAACGAAGGCGTGGACTGGGCCCCCTGCGGCGTGCTGGAGCACCGCACCGACGGCAGCCCCGGCCTGCCACCCGACTGGGCCACAGGCCCGGGCGCCGCGTGGAGCGAACCCGCCTCCCCCGCCACCCTGGCCGCAGCCCTGCTGCCGCCCGGCGCCACGGCCTGTTGGCACCCCCAGGCCGGCTGGGTGCGCCCGGCGCGCCTGGCCAGGGCCTTGCTGGCGCAACCCGGCATCCAATGGCAAGGAAATTGCCCGGTGGCCCAGCTGCGGCGCGTGGAGACGCCCGCCGCCCCTGGTGCCCCGGCCGCCACCACCGCCACCGCCTGGCAGGCGCTCGATGCCCAGGGCCAGGTGCTGGCCGAAGCGCCCACCGTGGTCATTGCGGCAGGCGCGGGCAGCCCGGCGCTGCTCAGCCACCGCTGGCCCCTGCAGCCGGTGCGCGGGCAGGTGTCCTGGGCCCCGCACCCCGATGGCGCGGACGCCTCGGGTGCACCTGCCGCGCCGCTGCTGCCGTTTCCGGCCAACGGCCATGGCAATCTGGTGCCCCGGTTTCCGCTGGGCGATGGCGCCGACGGCCCCCAGGGATGGGTGATGGGCTCCACCTTCGAGCGCGATGTGGAGGCCCTGCCGCCCAGCGCCGCCGACACCCAGGCCGCCCACGCAACCAATTGGGCCAAATTGCAAGGCCTGCTGCCCGGGATAGCCCCCCAGCTGGAGACCGCCTTCGCCCCGGCCCTCGCCACCGCCCCGGGTGCCGGCCTGGCGTTGCCAGGCACGCCCACCGTGCACACCTGGGCCGCCGTGCGCTGCACGGCGCCCGACCGCCTGCCCATCGTGGGGCCGGTGGATGCCGCCCGCCTCCCCGGCCTGTGGGTCAGCACCGCCATGGGGGCCCGGGGGCTGACGCTCGCGCTCTTGTGCGGCGAACTGCTGGCCGCCCGCCTGCAAGGCGAGCCTCTGCCGATCGATGCCCGGCTGGCCAAGGCGCTGGGCACAGAGAGGCTGGTTTAAGAACCTGTTCAAAAAGCCGGACGCGGCGCCCGGCCCACCACCGGGCTGATGGGCCAATCCATCGGCACCACCCCGCCAACCCGCGCCAATCCTCACTTATAAACAAATAAGCATATTGGCAGAGCAAAACAATAGTTTGCATCCATAAGAGAGCCCCCTACATTCGCAGCCAT
The DNA here is from genome assembly GCF_003852545.1 of Acidovorax sp. FJL06. GTDB lineage: Bacteria > Pseudomonadota > Gammaproteobacteria > Burkholderiales > Burkholderiaceae_C > Acidovorax. Next base: position 107,628 of record NZ_QAJR01000030.1, on the reverse strand, counting down.
GCATGAATTGGCGTTTGTTTTTGCGGGCTTTGCTGTCGGGCTGATCGTGGGCCTGACGGGGGTGGGCGGTGGCTCGCTGATGACGCCTGTGCTCATCTTCTTCTTTGGCATCAAGCCCCACCTGGCCATCGGCACCGACCTGCTGTTTGCCGCCTTCACCAAGATGGGCGGCACGGTGAGCATGGCGCGCCAGCGCCTGGTGCCGTGGCGCGTGGTAGGCCAGCTGTGCGCGGGCAGCATCCCGGCGGCCCTGCTGTCGCTCTGGGCGCTCCAGACCCTCGGGCCTGCCAGCGCTGTGGCCCAGCGCATCATGACCACCACGCTGGGTTTTGCGCTGCTGCTCACGGCGGCGGCCACGCTGTACAAGGTGGTGGCTTTCTCGCGCCAGCGCCAGGCGGCCGACCAGGCCAAGCGGCTGGCCAGCGCCGAGCAGGCCACCCGCCCCCGCCACTGGAGCCTGCCCGTGCTGCTGGGCGCCGTGATCGGCACGCTGGTCACCTTCACCTCGGTGGGCGCAGGTGCCATCGGCGTCACTGTGCTGCTGCTGGTGTACCCCCTGCTGCCACTGCCACGCATCATCGGTGCCGACATCGCCTACGCCGTGCCCCTGACCCTGGTGGCCGGCCTCGGCCATGCCTCACTGGGCTCGGTGGATTGGCCTTTGCTTGCACAATTGCTGGCTGGCTCGCTGCCGGGCATCTGGCTGGGCTCGCGCCTGGTCACCCGCACGCCTGAGCGCCTGATTCGCTCCGCCCTGTCCCTCCTGCTGGCCTGGGCAGGCTTCAAACTGATTCTGATCTAGGAACCACCCGGTTCCCGCCCCACGATGTACCAATACACCGCTTTCGACACACAGTTCGTGCACCAGCGCGCAGCGCAGTTCCGCGACCAGCTCACACGCTGGCAGACCGGCAAGCTGAGCGAGGACGACTTCCGCCCGCTGCGCCTGCAAAACGGCTGGTATGTGCAGCGCTACGCGCCCATGCTGCGCGTGGCCGTGCCTTACGGCGAGATCGCCAGCCGCCAGCTGCGCGTGCTGGCCCAGATCGCCCGCGAATACGACGAGCCCGAAGCGGCGGTTTTCAAGGCCGCCATGGAAGGCCAGGGCAAGCTGGGCACCACGTTCCTGCCCAAGAACTGCGCCCACTTCACCACCCGCACCAATGTGCAGTTCAACTGGATTCCGCTGTCCAAGAGTGCCGACGTGATGGACCTGCTGGCCAGCGTCAACCTGCACGGCATCCAGACCAGCGGCAACTGCATCCGCAACACCACCACCGACGCCCTGGCCGGCATCGCCGTGGACGAGATCGTGGACCCGCGCCCCTATGCGGAAATCCTGCGCCAGTGGACCACGCTGCACCCCGAGTTCGCGTTCTTGCCGCGCAAGTTCAAGATCGCCATCAGCGGCGCCAAGGACGACCGCGCCGCCACCGGCTGGCACGACGTGGGCCTGCATGTGCTCAAGAACGACGCCGGCGAGATCGGCTTCAAGGTGTTCGTGGGCGGCGGCATGGGCCGCACGCCGGTGATCGGCACGGTGATCCGCGAGTTCCTGCCCTGGAACCAGGTCATGAACTACATCGAGGCCATCGTGCGCGTGTACAACGAGCACGGCCGCCGCGACAACAAGTACAAGGCCCGCATCAAGATCCTGGTGAAGGCCGAAGGCCAGCAGTACATCGACGATGTGGAAGAAGAGTACCGCCAGATCCTGGAGATCGACGGCGGCCCCCACACCATTCCGCAGGCCGAATTCGACCGCGTGGCCGCCTGCTTTGTGGCGCCCCAGCTGGCCGACATTGCCGACGTGGCTCCCGCTGCGCTCGAAGCCTCGCTGGCAGCCCAGGCCGCCGAGCATGTGGCCTTTGGCCGCTGGCTCCAGCGCAACGTGCATGCGCACCAGAACCCGCAGCTGCGCGCCGTCACGCTGTCGTTCAAGCGCCCCGGCCAGTCGCCCGGCGACGCGACCAGCGAACAGCTGATCGCCCTGGCCGACCTCGTGGACAAATACTCCGCCGGCGAAGCCCGCGTGACGCACGACCAGAACGTGTTGCTGCCCTGGGTGCATGGCAGCGAGCTGTTTGCCCTGTGGCAAGAGGCCAAGGCCCTGGGCCTGGCCAGCGCCAACGTGCAGCTGCTGACCGACATGATCGCCTGCCCCGGCGGCGACTTCTGCGCGCTGGCCAACGCCCGCTCGCTGCCCATTGCCGAGGCCATCACCCAGCGCTACCAGGACCTGGACGAGCTGGACGACATCGGCGAGATCGACCTGCACATCAGCGGCTGCATCAACAGCTGCGGCCACCACCACAGCGGCCACATCGGCATCCTGGGCGTCGACAAGGACGGCAAGGAGTGGTACCAGGTCACGCTGGGTGGCTCCGATGGTTCCGACCTGTCGGGTGCTGCCGTCGCAGGCAAGGTGATTGGCCCCTCGTTCTCGGCGGCCGAAGTGCCGGACGTGATCGAGGCCGTGCTCAGCACCTACCGCGACCTGCGCGAACCGGGCGAAACCTTCCAGTCGGCCGTGCGCCGCACGGGCCTGGACCCGTTCAAGGACGCCGCCAAGCAAGCCCGCCACAAAGAACCAGAAACCGCTGCCGCCTGAGGCGGTGCCGTACAGCACAGCCCCACAGACATGATGTTGAAACTACTCGCCGCCCAAGACCACCAGCCGCCCGCAGAGGGTGACGCCCGCACCGTGGCCCTGCCCAACGATGCCGACGCCATGGCCCTGCCACTCGATGGCGTGGAACGTGTGGACCTGCACTTCCCCAGCTTCACCGATGGCCGCGCGTTCAGCCAGGCCTTCTTGCTGCGCCGTCGCCGTGGCTTTGCGGGCGAAATCCGCGCCACGGGCGATGTGCTGATCGACCAGTTGGTGCAGATGCAGCGCACGGGCTTTACCAGCGCCGTGCTGCGCGAAGGCGTGGACCCAGCCGACGCCCAGCGCCAGTTCGAGATGTTCCCTGGCTTCTACCAGGGCGACGCCATCAACCCCCAGCCGCTGTTTGCCAGCAAGGCCGCTTGATCGGCGCCCCCCTGCCAAGCCCGCCCCTATCCCATCGCACCGCATCGCACAGCACAATGAGCCAACTCGACCTCGCACGCATCAACGCTGAACTCGGCCGCAACGCCGAAGGCCTCGTCGCCTGGGCCCTGGGCCTGGGCCAGAGCCCCATCGTCACCACCAACTTCCGCCCTTTCGAGGCGGTGATCCTGCACATGGTGTCGCAGGTAAACCCCGATGTGCCCGTGGTGTGGATGGACAACGGCTACAACACCGAGGCCACCTACCGTTTTGCCGACGAGGTGACGAAACAGCTGGGCCTGAAGCTGCAGATCTACCTGCCGCGCCGTTCGCGCGCGCACCGCGAAGCCGTGGAGGGCGCCACGCCCGCGCTGGACGACCCGCGCCACGCCGCCTTCACCGAAGAGGTGAAGCTCGAACCCTTTGCCCGCGCCCTGCGCGAAACGGCGCCCAAGGTGTGGTTCACCGCGCTGCGCGCCACCGACACCGCCGTGCGCGCCCAGATGGACCCGGTGAGCATCAACCCCGACGGCCTCATCAAGGTGGCGCCGCTGCTGCACTGGTCGTCCAAGGACCTGCACGAATACTGCGTGAAGCACGGCCTGCCCAACAACTTCGACTACGTGGACCCCACCAAGGGCGAAGACAACCGCGAGTGCGGCCTGCACCTGGCCCACTGACCCCAGGCCCGACCATGAACGCCCGCACAGACTCAGCGCTGCTTGAGAAAACCAACAACATGAGCTACCACCTCAACAACTCCCACCTGGACGCGCTGGAAGAAGAAACCATCTTCATCCTGCGCGAAGTCGCCGCTGCCTTCGAGCGCCCCACCCTGCTGTTCTCGGGCGGCAAGGATTCGCTGGTCATGCTCAAGTGCGCCGAAAAAGCGTTTGGCGCGGGCCGCATCCCCTACCCGCTGCTCATGATCGACACGGGCCACAACTTCACTGAAGTGACGGACTTCCGCGACTTCCGTGCGAAGGAGCTGGGCGCCGACCTCATCGTGCGAAGCGTGGAGGATTCGATGGCGCGTGGCACCGTGCGCCTGGCCCACCCGGGCGAATCGCGCAACGTGCACCAATCGGTCACGCTGCTCGAAGCGATTGAAGAGTTCCGCTTTGACGCCCTGATCGGCGGCGCCCGCCGCGACGAAGAAAAGGCGCGTGCCAAGGAACGCATCTTTTCGCACCGCGACAGCTTTGGCCAATGGCAACCCAAGGCCCAGCGCCCTGAACTGTGGACCCTGTTCAACACCCGCCTGCAGCCGAACGAGCACTTCCGCGTGTTCCCCATCAGCAACTGGACCGAGCTCGATGTGTGGCAGTACATCGACCGCGAAAACATCGCGCTGCCCAGCATCTACTACACGCACAAGCGCCAGGTGGTGGACCGCAAGGGCCTCTTGATGCCCGTGACCGAACTGACCCCGCCGCGCGACGGCGACGTGGTGGAAACGCGCGACGTGCGCTTTCGCACCGTGGGCGACATCACTTGCACCGCGCCGGTGGAGAGCACGGCCGCCACCCCGGCCGAGATCGTGATCGAAACCCTGGCCGCCGACGTGAGCGAGCGCGGCGCGACCCGCATGGACGACAAGACTTCCGATGCTTCCATGGAGAAGCGCAAAAAAGACGGGTACTTCTGATGACCACTACCAATTCGATAGCTGCAAGCGCAATCCAGACAAGCGCCGGAGCCCAAAACGACCACATCTCCGCCCTCAAGTTCATCACCTGCGGTTCGGTGGATGACGGCAAGAGCACACTGATCGGCCGCCTGCTGGTGGACAGCAAGGCCGTGCTGCAGGACCACCTGGCCGGCGTACAGCGCCAGGGCGAAACCGACCTGGCCCTGCTGACCGACGGCCTCAGCGCCGAACGCGAGCAAGGCATCACCATCGACGTGGCCTACCGCTACTTCGCCACCGAAGAGCGCAAGTTCATCATCGGCGACGCCCCCGGCCACGAGCAGTACACGCGCAACATGGTCACCGCCGCCAGCAGCGCCGATGCCGCCGTGGTGCTGGTCGATGCCACCAAGCTCGACTGGAAGAACCCCCACCTGGCCCTGCTGCCGCAAACCCGCCGCCACAGCCTGCTGGCCCATTTGCTGCGCGTGCACTCGCTGGTGTTTGCCGTGAACAAGCTCGACGCGGTGGCAGACCCCGCGCTGGCCTGGCAGCACATCCAGGGCGCACTGCAGTCCTTCGCCCAAGCGGCCGGCATCACCGTGCGCGCCACCGTACCGGTCTCCGCGCTCAAGGGCTGGAACGTGGTCGATGCCCATGCCGGCTGGTGCGGCTACGAAGGCCCCACCCTGCTGCAAGTGCTGGAAGTGCTGCCCAACACGCCCGCCGACACGGCGCTGGCACCGGCCTTTCCCGTGCAGTGGGTCGAAAAGTTCTCGTCCTCGTCCGACACCACGCAGGGCCGCCGCGTGTTCTGGGGCCGCGTGGCCGCAGGCAGCTTTGCGCCCGGCACCGCCGTGCAGGTCTTCCCCAGCGGCCAGCTGGCCACCGTGGCCCAGGTGCTGGACCACGCCCGCCGCCCCACCGATGTGCCCGCAGGCACCAGCGCCGGCATCATCCTCGACCGCGAGGTGGACGTGTCGCGCGGCGACTGGATCCTGGCCGCCCCCACGGCAGCCGCCGCCCCGGCCGACGATGACTTTGGCGACACACCCGCTGCCACCCCGGCCTGGCCCGCCAGCCGCGAGTTGCACACCACCATCGCCTGGATGGACGACGAACCCCTGGTCGCCGGCCGCGTGTACTGGGCGCTGCATGGCCACCGCTGGGTCAAGGCCAAGGTGAAGGCCGTGGTGCACAAGCTCAACATCAACACGCTGGCCGAAGAAGCCGCCACGCAGCTCGACCCCAACGCCATCGGCCATGTCCAGCTCGTGCTGCAAGAGGCCATTCCGGCCGCCGCCTTCGGCCAGGCGCGCGTGCTGGGTTCGCTGATTCTGGTGGACACCGCCAGCCACAAGACCGCTGGCGCCGTGCTGGTCAACTGATCCAAATCAGCACCCCAACCCCCAGTCACCCCATCGGGGTGAGGGACCCTGTAACCAAAGGTCGGTGAAAGCTTTTAAAATCGAGGGTTTTCACCGACCCACACAATTCCTGTCATGACCCACGTCGTCTCCGAAAACTGCATCAAGTGCAAGTACACCGATTGTGTGGACGTGTGCCCCGTGGACTGCTTCCGCGAAGGCCCGAACATGCTCGTCATCGATCCCGACGAATGCATCGACTGCGCCGTGTGCATCCCCGAATGCCCGGCCAACGCCATCTTTGCCGAAGAAGACCTGCCGGCCGACCAGCTCGCCTTCATCAAGCTCAATGCCGACCTGGCCTTTGCCGACGGCTGGAAAAGCATCACCAAGCGCAAGCCCGCGCTGCCCGACGCCGACGAGTGGAACGGCAAGCCTGGCAAAGTCAACGACCTGGTGAAGTAAGCCGAACGGGCACCCCTTGGTGAGCCAGGCTTTGCAAACGTCCGCCGTTGTGGAGACCGACGCCGTCGTCATCGGCGCAGGCCCTGTGGGCCTGTTCCAGGTGTTCCAGCTCGGGCTGCAAGGCATCAGCGCCCACCTGATCGACGCCCTGCCCCATGCGGGCGGCCAGTGCGTCGAGCTGTATGGCGACAAGCCCATCTACGACATCCCCGGCATCCCGGTGTGTACCGGGCGGGAGCTGGCAGACCTGCTGCTCCGGCAGATCGCGCCCTTCCAAACCCATTGGCACCTGAACACGCTGGTGTCTGCGCTCAGCGTGCAAACCGACGGGCGCCTGCTGGTCGAAACCTCCCAAGGCGCGCAGTTGCTGGCCCGCACGGTGTTCATTGCTGCCGGTGTGGGTGCCTTTGTGCCCCGCACGCTCAAGGTGGACGGCATCGAGCGCTTTGTGGGCACGCAGGTCCACTACCAGAACCTCCCCGCCAGCGTGGACGTGGCCGGGCGCCATGTGGTCGTGCATGGCGGCGACGAGCCTGCCGTGGCGCGCGCCGTAGAGCTGGCAGAACAAGGCCAGGCCGCTCGCGTCAGCCTGCTGCACCGCCGCGATGTGTTCCAGGCGCCTGAAGCCCTGCTGCAGCGCCTGCGGCAGTTGCGGGACGCGGGGCGCATCCATATCGAGGCCGCGCAGATCACCGGCATCGACCCCACGGGCGATCGACTGACGGCCTTGCAGGTGGTAGACGCCGACGGCAGCACCCGCGCCCTGGCCCTGGACCTGCTGGTGGCCGTGCTCGGCATCTCGCCCCGCCTCGGCCCCATTGCCGACTGGGGCCTGGCCATGGACCGCAAACAACTCGTGGTGGACACAGCGGCCTTCCGCACCAGCGTGCCCGGCATCCATGCCGTGGGCGACATCAACACCTACCCAGGCAAGCGAAAGCTGATCCTGTGCGGCTTCCACGAGGCCACACTGGCCGCCTTCGGCGCGGCCGAGGCGCTCAAGGGCGACAAGGTGGCGCTGCAATACACCACCACCAGCCCGCGCCTGCACCAGTTGCTGGGCGTGGCGCCAGCGGCCCCCGCCGCCTGAAAAGCGCCCCGGCACGGCCAGGGTGTCGCGTCAGGCCAGAAGCGCGTCTGCGCTGCCGGGCTCGATAGGCAACCGATACCCCTCAAGCCCGGCAGGCGCCTTGGCTCACGAAGGCCGCTTCATCTGGCACGAGGTGGGCTGGGCGCTGATGTAAGAATCCCACACGGCTTCGGTGCGAAAGCCGTAGCCCGTGCCCTCGGCGTCGTATTTCACGCCTTTGCTGCCCTGCTTGGCCCAGATGCCCAGGTACAAGGGCGCTTCCAGCTGGTGGTCGCTTTTGCGCATGCGCACTTCGCCCATCGGGCTCTTGTAGGTCATGCCTTCCAGGGCAAAAGCAACCTTCTTGGCGTCGGTGGACTGTGCCTTGCGCATGGCCTCGTGCAACATGTTCATGGTGTTCCAGTGCGCCGCAAAGACGAAGTCTTCGTTGTACTTCTTCTTGTAGTCCACATAGATCTTCTCCAGCTCTGGCGAGGGTGCGTTGTGGACCCAGTTCCACACCACACCGACCTTGCCGTCGCCCCAGGCCCCCAACTGCGCAGGGGTGCCCGGGTTGTTGGCATTCAAGGTGAAGTAATTGATGTTCAGGCCATAGTCGCGGGATGACTTGAACAACAGGGTCAGATCACTCCCCCAGTTGGAGGTGATGACCGTGTCGGCTTTGGAAGACGCAATCTTCGCCACATAGGGGGCAAAGTCGCGGGTCTGTGCGATGGGCACAAAGTCGTCTCCCACAATCTCGACATCGGGCCGCTTGCGGGCCAGGTATTCCCGGGCGGCTTTCGACACCTGCCGGCCATGGGTGTAGTCCTGGTTGATCAGATAGATCTTCTTGATGTCCTTGCGGCCTTCCATGTAGGTGGTCAGCGCCTCGATCTTCATCTCGCTCGAAGGATAGAAGCGAAAGTGCCAGAAGCTGCAGCGGTCGTTCGTGAGCTGAGGGTCCATGGCCGCGTAGTTGAGGTACACCGTGGCCCGTTCCGGGTCCCGTTCGGCCAGCTTGTTGAGCGCATCCACCAAGGCCAAAGCGGCACCCGACCCGCCCCCCTGGGTGACAAAACGGATTCCCCGATCAGTGGCTGCCTTGAGCGCGTTCAAGGTCTCTTGCGGGGTGCCCTTGTTGTCGAAATCGGCCACCTCAAACTTTGGGTCATTGGGGCCGGCTTTGGCATTGAGCTTTGCAACCACCTCCCTCAATTGCTTGAGCGAGTTCTGGCCCGTCAACGCGAAGGGGCCCGAAAGCAGGTCGATGAAGCCAATCCTGACCGTCTCGGCAGCGCCCGCGTGGGCGGTTGCCGCGAGTGCGCCTGCACATATCCAGACCCTGAGCGCATTCCTGCGGACCATGTTCATAGCTGTCTCCTTGTGTGTGGGTGGTTTTTCATGAAAGGCCGTCTTCTCAATCGCTGTCGAAAACATGTCCATGGCGTTGCCGCAGTTCGTTCTTCTGGACTTTGCCGGTGCCGCCCAGCGGCAGGCTGTCCACAAACAACACGTCATCGGGCAACCACCACTTGGCGACCCGTTCCGCCAGGAAATCCAGGATCTGGGGCTTGTCCAGGGCCTGCCCCGGCTTGCGCACGATGAAAAGCAAAGGGCGTTCGTCCCACTTGGGGTGTTTGACCCCGATCACTGCCGCCATGGCCACTGCCGGGTGCGCCACGGCCGCGTTTTCCAGGTCAATGGAACTGATCCACTCGCCGCCAGACTTGATCACATCCTTGCTGCGGTCGCGGATCTGCACCACCCCTTGGGGGTCGATGGTGGCGATATCGCCCGTGGGGAACCAGCCATCCACCAGCGCGGTGCGCTCGGCCTTGTGGTAGCGCTCGACAATCCACTGGCCCCGCACCATCAACTCGCCCTGCGAGGCGCCGTCGCGCGGCAGGGTGAGGCCCTGTTCGTCCACCAGCTTGAGTTCGATGCCGAACACCGATTTCCCTTGTTTGGCGACCAGCGCATGGCGCTCTTCGGGGGCAAGGTCGGCCTCCGCGGTGCCCAGGCTGCTCATGGTGGCAATGGCCGTGGTTTCGGTCATGCCCCAGCCGTGGCGCACCTCCACGTCAAAAACATCGTTGAACTTGGCAATCAGGGCTTTGGGCATGGCGGAGCCCCCCACCCCCGTGCGGCGCATGGTGGTAAAGCGCAGGCGGTTCTGCTCGACATACTGGATGAGGCCCATCCAGATGGTCGGAACGCCCGCACTCACGGTGACGCGCTCGGTCTCCATCAGCTCGTACAGGCTGGCAGCATCCAGCCGGGGGCCTGGCAGAACCAGCTTGGCACCGCCGATCAGCGCGGCATAGGGCAGACACCAGGCATTGATGTGGAACATCGGGACCACGGGCAACACGGTCTCTTGCGGGGAAATGCTGAGCACGCCCGGCATGCACGCAGACATGGCGCTCAGGCTCAGGGCCCGGTGCGAATACAACACCCCTTTGGGATGGCCGGTGGTCCCCGACGTATAGCAAAGTGCTGCACCTATTTTTTCGTCGCATTCGGGCCAATCAAACACATCGACCTCAGCGGCGATCAGCGGTTCATAGGCCAGCACTGAGCCCACCCCTTGCAGGTCCATGGCGGCCAACGCCTGTGCATCACACAGGGCAACCCAATGCCGCACGCGGGGGCACGAGGGCGCAACGGCTCGCACAAGGGGCGCAAACGTGGTGTCAAACAGGACGACCTCGTCCTCGGCGTGGTTGATGATGTAGGCCAGTTGCTCCGAATGCAGGCGGGGATTGCAGGTGTGAATCACCATGCCGCTGCCAGACACCGCGTAATACGCCTCCAGGTGGCGGTGGTTGTTCCAGGCAATGGACCCCACCACACTGCCCGGCCTCAGCCCCAGCGGTTTCAGGGCATTGGCCAGTTGCCTGGCTCGGCGCGCCATGTCGGCAAAGCGGTAGCGGTGCAATGCGCCATCTGTTTCGCGCGAAACAATGTGCTGGTCGCCGAACTGGTTTTCGCCATGCTCCAGAATGGCCGAAACGAGTAAGGGCCGGTCCATCATGCTGCCGGGCTGGTTCATTGTTCTGGCCTCCTGGTGGTGCGTGTTCTGCCAACGCTGTGCAACCGCTGGATGGCCTCTCGTGCCGATCCGTACAAGCGCCCCGCATATTCGCAAACATCGCCGCGCGGACTTGTCGTCTGCGGGACTGCGGAGCAGTGCCCCCTGTGCCGGGCCGTCGCGCACCAGACACCCTCTCGATGAAGCCCCCGGGAAAGACCGTGAACAGATTTGAAGAGCGCAGCCGCACGAATCCGTGCAATAGAATCCGCTGCGCACCACCACAACGCTGGTGCATTCGCTAGGGGTGCCCTGTGCCAGCTGTGGTGCAGAGGCTGAGAGAGTCCCTTTGAACCTGATTGAGATCAGCCGGCGTCAGGGTTGGAACAGTAAACGAGCGGCCAGCTATCGGCCAGGAGCAGTCGGTGGATACGAATGAAAACAGCCGCTCAAAGACGAAATTCACCCGCCGCGTCAGGCATTCGCGTGGATAACTTGTTCAGGCGGAGATGTTCAAGATTGCAAATCACCTTTTCGACTTTGACTTTTCAAAGACGCCTCTCAGCACGTCAGTTAATACTGTCTTTAACAGAGGCTCCGAATTGACCTTCATCGTGTTTCCTGCAAGCTCTTGCAGGGACACGAACTTCGGAGCAAAGGGCGACTTCTGCTTATCTGAGACTACAGAATCAAACTCCGCTGAAGTCATTAGTGGTGCCCATGCGTGAGCAAGATTTCTATTCCATTGTTCTTGATGCTTAGGAACAGAAACAGCAATTTCCGCTCGTAGAAGCTCATCTGCCTTTTGCGGCCCTAGCTCGGCCTCTACACCTTTGTAGGTCGTTGTGGCTTTGGCGATCTTGTAAGTCATGCCCGTGAGGTTTTCACCGAGTCGCAGAGCTTTGACCATCTTTAGTGCACTGTCTTCGCTTTGTCCAAAAGCGATCAGCGTGGCAAACATGAGTACGGGTGCAATTCCGACTCGAAAAGCAATGAGCAATTTTCTTGAAGTTGACATAGGCTTCAGGTTGTAGGCAGTTCTCGCATTACAGAACTCAGACAAAGACAGCGGGGGAGGTCATGGTGATACCAGACGACCTAGTTGACCATACCCGCTGTCGGCCAGGAGTAGCCGGGCGCGACAGATTAAGGGCCAGTCAACGTTTGAGAGGGGAGGCTACCAGAGGCAGTCCTCTCGATTGAAGAGTTAGGCGCCATGCTGCGGAGTGCATCGGATTGGCGGCCTCATCGGCCAGTGCTTTTTTCGAACCGGCAGCACGTATGGCAGGAAGCTCCCGCATAAGTGTTTGACCTAGCCCTTAGGCGAGAGCGAGCCATGATGCGAGCATGATGAAGTGCACTCCGGTCGGGACTTTTACGCCGCCGTATGGGGCCGCGCTTAGCAAGAACATCACTGGCAGCACTACGAGATACAGACCGGTGCCTAGAAGTCCAGCTGTCAGCCATTTCTTATAGGCGTGGAGATGGTGTGCTGATGCAGCCACCCGCAGCGTACAACTACAAGGAGCGCCACGCATAAGCCAAGCAACAGTATCGTGGCCCACCTGAGCGAGAGGACAGCCACGATTGCGCCGACTGGATGGCTTTCTTTTAAGAATGTCGCGACGTTCACTCCCATCTTCGATAGATATGTATCGAAGATGGGAGAAAAAATGGGTAGCTCGCACTGGCTAGAGTAGTTAACGAGAGAATGATTCGAAGCATTTATTGGCGCCCAGCGAATGAAAGGGTCTCCCCGTCTTTGTTGTCTTGCGCAGTTGCGGAGTGCGGCATCCAGTTGTCGCCATAAGAAGTTTGTTCTCTCATCAACTCACTCGTTTGTTGGAAGGGGAAGTCTATGACTGCCATCGTCGCCCTCGGAATCGATCTGGCCAAGAATGTCATTTATGTGCATGGCGATGACGCCACACGCGGCACGTTTTTGGACTGCCAGGCTGGGGGGCGAATGGACAGCAGCTTTGCGGTAGCGTTGCCCAAGGTCAGCTCTGGGCCCGTTGAAGACAGTCACTGTTCCCGCAACGCTCCACTTGCCCTCCAGACCAGACGACCTACGCCACTTGCGAAACAGCCCGTTAGCCTCCCTCCACGTTGTTTAACTAGAATTCAACCCAATCGCTAGGGGTGTCCTGCAATCAATCCGTTGCAGGGCTGAGATCAAACCCTTCGAACCTGTTGCCTGCATCGTTTTACTTTGCAGGCTTGAGATCATCCTCGCGCAGGGAAGCCAAGTCCGCCATGACCAGCCCGGAATGCATTGAGGGCCGCAGGTGGGCCGCCCCCTGCTCTGTACCGCTACGGAGCCTGCCCATGTCTTCCTCCCCCGCCGCACCCGCCAACGAAGCGCTGGCCCCCGTCTCCCCCGACCGCCGCGTCTTCCAGTGGCACGACCATGCCTCGCTCTGGTTCAGCCTGGGCGTGGGCCTGCTGGTCATGCAGGTGGGCGCCTACCTGATGCCTGCGCTGGGTACGCAGGAGGCACTCATCGCCATCGTGGCCGGCTCCATCGTGGGCGCGGGCCTGCTGGGCTGGGTGGCCAAGCTGGGCGCCGACAGCGGCCTGGCCAGCGCGGGGCTGATGCACGCGGTGTATGGCCGCACGTTTGCCAGCCTGCCGATCCTCCTGAACATCGTGCAGCTGGTGGGCTGGGGCACCTTCGAGCTGGTGGTGATGCGCGACGCCACGGTGGCCATCGGCCAGCAATCGGGCGCGATGGCCGGTGCGCATTGGCCGGTGCTGGCCACGCTGCTGTGGGGCGGTGTGGTGATGCTGCTGATCAGCGGCTCCATGGTGCAGCTGGTGCGCAAGGTGATCGCGCGCGTGGCGCTGCCGCTGGTGGTGCTGTCGCTGCTGTGGCTGTCGTGGCAGTTTTTGTCGCTGGCGCAGGCGCAGGGCTTTGAAGCGCTGTGGACGCGCAAGGGTGAAGGCGGCATGGGCGTGCTGCCCGCGCTGGACCTGGTGATCGCCATGCCCATCTCGTGGCTGCCGCTGGTGGCCGACTACGCGCGCCATGGCAAGAACGGTGGTTCGGCGCTGCGCGGCACCTGGCTGGGCTATGCGCTGGCCAATATGTGGTGCTACACGCTCGGGGTGCTGGTGGCGCTGACCTTGCCCAGCAAGGACCTGGTGCAGGCGCTGCTGCTGGCCCAGGGCGGGCTGATCGCGCTGTCGCTGATCCTCATCGACGAGGTGGACAACGCCTATGGCGACACCTACTCGGGCGCGGTGTCGGCCCACAGCCTGCTGCCCCGATGGGGCGTGCGCAAGTGGGGCCTGGCCATGGCTGCGGTCTGCACCGCCCTGGCACTGGTGCTGCCCATGCACAGCCTGGAGCCCTTCCTGCTGCTGCTCAGCTCGGTGTTCGTGCCACTCTTCGGCGTGATCCTGGGGCGCCTGGCCTTTGGCGCCAACGCCCCCGCCCTGCTGGCGGCGGCGCGCCGGGTGAATGCCGCGCCCGTAGCGATCTGGGTCGTGGGCATCGCCGTGTACCACCTCGCGCCCCAGGTGGCGCCCGCTGCCGGGTCGGCCCTGCCGGCGCTGGTGTTCAGCTTTCTGCTGGCCTGGGCCACACGGCCGCGTGCGGCCTGACATCGACGCTTCTCTTTTGATAGCTTGCAGCGCTTGATGCGCAAGCGCTGCAGGTCAAAAATCTAAAAAACTCAGAGCCTGAGAGTTTTTTGACCGTGCCTGAGCAGCGCGCCATAACGCCCCCGATCAAGGCGCAAAGCGCAGCCATAGCGCGGGCTATGGCGAGCATTTGCTTGCGGCGTGCGGGGGTGTTTTGGCGTGATGAGCGGGCATGGGCGAAAGACTCTCAGGCTCTCAACCCTGCACCACCACCTGCGCCACCGGTGCATGGCCGTGGTTCAGCGGCCCGTGGCCATGCCCCGTGTGCACATCGGCCCCGGCAGCGATGGCGCCCAGGATGTAGCTGCGGGCGCGCTCCACCGCCTGCACCAGGGGCAGGCCCAGCGCCAGATGCGCCGCAATCGCCGACGACAGCGTGCAGCCCGTGCCGTGGCCGTTGTGCGTGGCGATGCGTGCGGACTCCAGCCGCTGCACCACGCCGTCGCGTGTGGCGAGCACATCCACCACCCAGTCCCCGGGCAGGTGGCCGCCCTTGAGCAGCGCCGCTGGCGCGCCCAGCGCAAGCAGGCCCTGCACCGCACCTTGCAGGGCATCCACCCCCTCCAGCGGGCGGCCCAGCAGCCAGCCCGCCTCATCCAGGTTGGGGGTAATGACCTCGGCCAGCGGGAACAGCTCCTGCACCAGCACGCCCACGGTTTCCTGCGCGATGAGGCGGTCGCCGCTGGTGGCCACCATCACCGGGTCCAGCACCACATGCGGCAGTTGGTAGCTGCGGATGGCGTCGGCCACCACGCGCACCACCTCGGGCGAATGCAGCATGCCGATCTTGACGGCGTCCACGCCGATGTCCTGCACCACCGCGTCGATCTGGGCCTTGAGCATCTCGGGCGGAATGCCGTGGATGCCCGTGACGCCGCAGGTGTTCTGCGCCGTGATGGCGGTGATGGCCGTCATGCCGTAGCAGCCCAGGGCGCTGAAGGTCTTGAGGTCGGCCTGGATGCCCGCACCGCCGCCGCTGTCCGAGCCGGCGATGGAGAGCACGCGTGCATAGCGGCGCGCCGAGGACGGCGCCTGAGTCGAAGATGTCATGGCAAAAATTATGGCCTATGCGCTAGCGCAAAAAGAGCGGCCCGGGCTTGTGCTGTAATTGATTTTTCCGGACGAAACAGGGGTGTCCCGCCGTTTTGGTGTGCGACTGAGAAATACCCTGGGGCCCCACAGAACGCCGCGCACCGCACGGCGCCTCCTGGCCCCGCTACCCGATCCAGGTCATGCTGGCGTGGGGAGTTTCCATCAGCGGCACAGCCCCGTTTTGTCCATTGTTGCCTGCCAGCACACGGACACACCGACGGACTTATGCCACTTCAACCCTCTTCTTTTGCTATTCTGGGCGCGGGCCTCATGGGCCGATTGCTGGCCGTGGAGCTGGCGCGCCAAGGGCATCAGGTCAGTATCCATGACGCGGGCAGCCCCGCCGCCGAAGGCTCTGCCGCCACCGTGGCGGCCGCGATGCTGGCGCCCCTGGCCGAATCGGCCATCACCGAGCCCGGCGTGGTGCGCATGGGGCACCATGCCCTCGGCCGCTGGCCCGAGCTGCTGGCACCACTGGCCGAGCCGGTGTTCTTCCAGCAGGCAGGCACCCTCATCGTCTGGCACCGGCAGGACGCCGCCGAAGCCCAGCGCCTGACCCGCCAGCTGGAGGCCAACCAGCGCACCGTGCCCGAGCTGCCCGCCCTGCAAAAGCTCGGCAGCGAAGCCCTCGCGCAGGCCGAGCCCACACTGGCCCAGCGCTTTGCCCAAGGCCTGTACCTGCCCGGCGAAGGCCAGCTCGACAACCGCCAGTTGCTGGCGGCGCTGGTGGTGGAGATGGAGCGGCTTGCGGTGCGCACGCATTGGCACAGCCCCCAGTCGCCCGACACCTTCTCGCCCGGCGCCCCCGGCCAGCCCGACTGGGTGCTGGACTGCCGGGGCCTGGGCGCCAAGCCCCAATGGCCCGCACTGCGCGGCGTGCGCGGCGAGGTGGTGCGCATCCACGCGCCCGACGTGACGCTGCAGCGCCCCACGCGACTGGTGCACCCGCGCTACCCGATCTACATCGCGCCCAAGGAGAACCACCTGTTCGTGATTGGCGCGACCGAGATCGAATCGGACGACCTCTCGCCCGCCAGCGTGCGCTCCACGTTGGAGCTGCTCAGTGCCGCCTACGCCGTGCACCCCGGCTTTGCCGAGGGCCGCATCCTGGAGCTGGCCACACAGTGCCGCCCCACGCTGCCCGACAACCTGCCCGCCATCCGCCAGCCGCGCAAGGGGGTGCTGGAGATCAACGGCCTGTACCGCCATGGCTTCATGATCGCACCCGCTTTGCTCGATGTGACCCTGGAAGTGCTGAACGCGGGACAATCGGGGCTTTCGCAACGTTTTGATCTTGCGCTGGACCTGGAGCCCGCCAGCGCGGCCACCGCTCTCGCATGAACATTTCCATCAACCAGATTCCGCACGAACTGCCCGAAGGCGCCACCGTGGCCGATGCCGTGGCCGCAGTCGCGGCGCGCCCGCCCTTTGCCGTGGCCGTGAACACCACCTTCGTGCCCAACACCCGCTACGCCGCGCAGGCCCTGCAGCCCGGCGACCGCGTGGAAATCATCTCGCCCGTGACGGGCGGCTGACTTGCCTCCAGACCATTTGAAAGCAATGGACCTGACCATATACATGCCCCAGACACCTCTCCCAGATCCGTTCGGGCTGAGCCTGTCGAAGCCAGGGCGCCCTTTGCCAACAGCCCTTCGACAGGCTCAGGGCGAACGGGTTATTCGAGATAAGTATCCAATCAGGAAAACATGCCTCTAGCGCTTATCCACCAAGCGCTAAAAGCTATCAAAATAATAGTAACAACATGACCACTCCGACGCCCCAAGACTCCCTGGTGCTGTACGGCCAGCACTTCGCCAGCCGCCTGCTGCTGGGCACGTCCCGCTACCCATCCCCCGCCGTGCTGGAAGCCGCCGTGCAGCGCGCCCGGCCCGCCATGGTCACCGCCTCGCTGCGCCGCCAGGGCAGCAACCCGGCCGAAAGCGGCAGCAGCTTCTGGGAGCTGCTGCGCAAGCTGGGCGTGCCCGTGCTGCCCAACACCGCCGGCTGCCACAGCGCGCAAGAGGCCATCACCACCGCGCAGATGGCGCGCGAGGTGTTCAACACGCCGTGGATCAAGCTCGAACTGATCGGCGACGACTACACGCTGCAGCCCGACACGCTGAACCTGGTGGGGGTGGCCGAGCACCTCATCAAGGAAGGCTTCCAGGTGCTGCCCTACTGCACCGAAGACCTGGTGCTGTGCCAGCGCCTGGTGGATGTGGGCTGCCAGGCCGTGATGCCCTGGGCCGCGCCCATCGGCACGGGGCGCGGCCCCGTGAACCCCTATGCGCTGCAAACGCTGCGCGAACGCCTGAATGTGCCGCTGTTGGTGGACGCGGGCCTGGGCCTGCCGTCGCATGCCTGCCAGGTCATGGAATGGGGCTATGACGGCGTGCTGCTGAACACGGCCGTCGCCCTGGCGCAAGACCCGGTGGCCATGGCCGGTGCCTTTGCCGACGCGGTGAATGCCGGCCGCACGGCACACCGCGCCGGCGCCATGTCGGCGCAGGACTCCGCCCAGCCCAGCACGCCCGTGCTGGGCACCCCCTTCTGGCACCATGCACACCATGCGTGACACCGCCGCCCTGGCGCAGGAGATCCTGGCGCACCACGCAGCCACCTTTGCGGGCTTTGCGCCCGAACCCGTGCCCACCCCCACCCGCCAGGACCAGGCCTACCTGGCCGCCCTGCAGGCCTGCAGCGCCCTGGGTTTTATTGCGCACGATGCCGAGTGCCTCGCGCAGGCCTGGCAGGCCCGCACCGAGCGCACAGGGCGCCAGGAGCCCGCACTGTGGCCCGATGGGCCCGAGGATTTCGGACTGCAGCCGGTGCCGCGCGCACAGGCATTTGCCGCCTGCCCACAGAACCTGGGCCTCTATGCCGTGCTGCCCGATGCCGGCTGGGTGGGCCGCATGGCCCGCGCAGGCGTGCCCACGGTGCAGTTGCGCTTCAAGTCCGACGACGCCGCAGCCATTGAACGTGAAGTGCGCGCTGCGGTGCAGGCCGTGCAGGGCACCGGTGCGCTGCTGTTCATCAACGACCACTGGCGCGTGGCCATCGCCGCTGGCGCCTATGGCATCCACCTGGGTCAGGAAGACTTGGATGCGCTGGACGCCCAGGCGCTGCAGGTGCTGCGCGGCTCGGGCCTGCGCCTGGGGGTCAGCACCCACGGCTATGCCGAAATGGTGCGCGCCGATGCCGTGGGCCCCAGCTACGTCGCCATGGGGGCGGTGTTTCCCACCACCCTCAAAAGGATGGCCACTGCACCGCAAGGGGTGGGTCGGCTGGGGGTGTATGCGCGCCTGCTGCGCCACTACCCACAGGTGGCCATTGGCGGCATTGGGGCAGAACAGTTTGCGCAGGTACTGGCCACGGGGGTGGGGTCCATCGCCGTGGTGCGGGCCCTGGTCAATGCGCCCCATCCCGAGGACACGGCAGCGCAGCTGATGAAGCGCATGCAGGCGCCCGTGCCCGGCAACTCGTAGCACCCGCACCGCGCAGGGAACACAGGGGCTGGCAGCCCCTGTTTTACTTGCTGCGGTCGGTTTTTGCCTTCATCTGCTCCATCTCCAGTCGCAGCTCCATCAGATCGTTCTCCATGCCAAAGCCCACGGGCTGCCCGGGGGGCGGCGCAGCGGTCACGGGCACGGCAGGCAAATCGCTGAGGGTCAGGTGCACCGGCTCGGACAGATCCAGGTCCAGCGGGGAGTCGGCCCTGCCCTCTTCGCCGATGGCGGACGGGGCGGATGGCGTGGGTGCACCGGCCGCGGCACGCGGAGACTGCAGGCCAAAATCGAACTCCAGGCTCGCGGCCAGTGAATCCAGGAGCAGGTCATCCTGCGGGGCGGCGGAGGCCAGGGGGGCCGTGGCAAAGGGAGGCGGCTCGGCCACCAGCACATCGGCCCGGGGCGGCGCCAGCGGGGTGGTCCGCTTGCGTGGCGGCGGCTCTCCCCGGGCGCTGGCTGGCGTGGTCTGCGCAATGGAAAGCAGCAGCAGCAGGTCATCGTAGGC
Organism: Acidovorax sp. FJL06; assembly: GCF_003852545.1. Taxonomy (GTDB): domain Bacteria; phylum Pseudomonadota; class Gammaproteobacteria; order Burkholderiales; family Burkholderiaceae_C; genus Acidovorax. The sequence continues at coordinate 88,281 of NZ_QAJR01000030.1, read as the reverse complement.
GGCCAGGTCGAACGGCTCGACAACCTCGCCCCCTGCGCGGCGGAACAGGAACTTCTCCAGCAGCTGCAGCACGGCCGGCGTGGTCCACTCGGCCTCAATTTCGGCCAGTGCATCGGTGTAGTGGTACAGCATGCGCCCCGTGCGATGGAAGCCGGAGAACTCGGGCACCTGCGCATTGAAGGACTGCATGAACTGGGAGCGCAGCTGGGCGAATTCGTCCACGCGGCTGAGGGTGTGGTACAGCTGCAGCAGCTCCAGATAGGCCAGCGGCGATGTCTCGCGGTGCTCGGCGATGTGGTTCTTCAGGACCTCGATGGCCTGCTGGTGCTCGCCCACCGAGATGAAGAATTCGGCCTGCTGCTGGATGTCAAACAGCTCTTCCGGGTTGACGATGTGCAGCGCCGAAGGGGCCACGGCGACGGGCTTTTTCGCCAGGGGCGCTGGGGCGCTGACCGCCGGGCTGGTCGCCACGAACGGCGCCGGGGCCGAGACCGGTGTGAATGCAGGCACCAGCGGCTCTGGGGCCGGGGCCTCCTCCTCGTGCCCTGGCTGCGTCTCGGGCGGCAACCAGGAGTCCCCCGGATCAGGGGCCAGGCCCAGGGTTTCCTCGTGTGCCGCGCCCGCATCGCGCGCGCCCAGGGCCACAGAGTCGCCCCAGGCCCGCACGGCCTTCTGGGAGGCGCTGCGCAGCCGCATCCCCATCCAGGCCGCCGCTGCCAACGCCAGCAGCAGCAAGCCGCCCAAGGCGTACACGATGGTGGCGGGGAAGCGTTCTTGTTCCACCAGTTCCAGCTGCTGCTGCAACTGCGCTGCAGCCGCACGGTCCTTGGATGCCTGCGCACGCATGGCGGCCACCTCGGACTCCAGTGTTTTCAGTTGCTCGCTGTCCTTGAGCAGGGTTTCCGGCTGTGCATTCAGGGACTTCCAGAGCGCAATCGCCTGGGCGCGCTGCACCGACATTTCCTCCGACGGCGTGACCGACAGCTCGGCGCTGGTGCGCAATGGCAGCGGGCTGTCCAGCCAGGTGTCCAGGGGCTCGATCACCAGGCGAGAGCGGTGGGCGGGCGAAGTGCCCGCAGCCAGGGCCTTGGCGGGCGGCCGCGCAGGGGCCACGGCCGGCGGCCGGGGCACTGGCGGCTGGGGAGCCGCCTGCTTGCCGGGCGGGGCCGGCGCCGGGCGGCTGTCCTGTGCCTTCGTAAAGGGCTTTGCGGCCTCGGCCGCCCCTGCGGCGGGCAGGCGCGACAGCTCGACCGGCAACGCGGACGCAAAGCGCGGGGTGATCGTGGGAAGGTCGGAGAGAAAGGTGTAGGTGCGTGTGGTCTTGCCCGCACACCCTGCCGAGAGGGTCACCGTCAGCACGGGCTCATCAAGCGCAACCGAGGCCATCACCCGCACGCCCGAGGGGCGGCCCCGCACTTCGGGCAAGGGGATGACGCGGACCTTGCTGTCACCAATCGCGTTGTCGCCAGCCACCAGTTTCGCCGTGACGCAGGAAGACGCGACATCAGTGCCCGGATCGGGCTGCAGTTCAAACGCCAGATCGACAGGAGCCCCCAACACCACCGTGCCACTACCACTGCCCAGGGACAGCGCCGAAGCTCCAGCTGCAAACACCCACAGCCCAGGCCCAAAAATGGTGTTACGGATTTTCACAATAAGTTCTGTTTCTGGTCCGAGGCATTCTTGCACATAAGTCCCAGATAAGGCCAGAGCCATAATGGCGCTATGAAAATTCAGTTTCCCAACATCGCTATCGTGGGCACCGGCGCCATGGGCCGGGGCATTGCACAAATCGCCGCCCAGGCCGGCAGCCAGGTTTTTCTGCTGGATGCCAACCCCGGCGCCGCCGATGCGGCCAAGGCAGCGCTCCAGGAACAATGGAGCAAACTGGTCGCCAAAGGCCGCATCGACGCCGCGCAGGCCAGCGACTTGACCGCACGGCTGCACCCCGTCAAGGCCGTGGCCGACCTGGCGGGCTGCGACCTGGTGGTGGAGGCCATCGTGGAGCGTCTGGACGTGAAGAAGACACTGTTTGCCGAGCTCGAAGCCGTGGTGCGCCCGGATGCCGTGCTGGCCACCAACACCTCGTCCCTGTCCGTCACCGCCATCGGCGCGGGCCTGCAGCGGCCCGAGCGCTTTGCCGGCTACCACTTCTTCAACCCGGTTCCGCTCATGAAGGTGGTGGAAGTGATCGCCGGGCTCAAGACCGATGCCACCGTGTGCACGGCCCTGGCGGCCTACGCACGCGAGATGGGCCACACGCCCGTGCAGGCGCAGGACACGCCCGGTTTCATCGTGAACCACGCCGGTCGCGGCTATGGCACCGAGGCCCTGCGCATCGTGGGCGAAGGCGTGGCCGATTTCGCCACCATCGACCGCATCCTGCGCGACCAGGTGGGCTTCAAGCTCGGGCCGTTCGAGCTGATGGACCTCACGGCACTCGACGTGTCGCACCCGGTGATGGAATCCATCTACCGCCAGTACTACGACGAGCCGCGCTTTCGGCCCAGCGTGATCACGGCGCAGCGCCTGGCGGGTGGCATCGTGGGCAAGAAGGTGGGCGAAGGTTTCTACCGCTATGTGGACGGCGCGGCGCAGGTACCGGCCGAAGCCCCGGTGCCCGTGGTCAACGACATCCCTCCCGTCTGGGTATCTCCGCGCGCTGCCCGGCGCGCCGAGCTGTACCAGCTGCTCAAGGACCTGGGCGCCACCATCGAGACGGGGCAATCGCCCTCGCCCCACGCCATCACGCTGGTGGCGCCACTGGGCTTCGACGTGACCACCGTGGCCGTGGTCGAGCGGCTGGACCCGGCCCGCACCATCGGCATCGACATGCTGATCGACGACGCGGCCACCAAGCGCCGTGTGCTGGCCACCAACCCCGCCACGCGCGTGGACATCCGCAATGCCGCGCATGCGCTGTTTGCGCGCGACGGCAAGGCCGTGAGCGTGGTCCGCGACAGCGGCGGCTTCGTCACCCAGCGCGTGGTGGCCACCATCGTCAACATCGCAGCCGACATCTGCCAGCAGGGCATCTGCTCGCCCAAGGACCTGGAGACCGCCGTGACCCTGGGCCTGGGCTACCCACTGGGCCCATTGGCCATGGGCGACCGCTGGGGCCCCACCAACATCCTCGAAGTGCTGTTCAACATGCAGACCGTGTATGGCGACACCCGCTACCGCCCCAGCCCCTGGCTGCGCCGGCGCGGCGCCATCGGCCTGAGCCTGACGCATGTAGAAGAAAACTGAACGCCCGCACCAAAGCCACACATGCCCGCAGAACTCCGAAGCACCAGCCAGGGCCAGACCCTGATCCTGACCCTGAGCAACCCCGAGCGGCGCAACGCCATCGACCCGTCCATGTACGCGGCGGGCGTGGAGGCGCTGAGCGTGGCCGAGAGCAGCGCCGACGTCCGCAGCGTGGTCATCACCGGGTCCGACGGCATGTTCTGCTCGGGCGGCAACCTGCAGCGGCTGCTGGCCAACCGCCAGCTACCGCCTGAAGTGCAGGCCCAGAGCATCGAGGGCCTGCACAACTGGATCGAAGCCATCCGCACCTACCCCAAGCCGGTGATTGCGGCCGTGGAAGGCGCAGCGGCGGGCGCGGGCTTTTCGCTGGCGCTGGCCTGCGACTTCATCGTGGCGGCGCGCAATGCCGTGTTCGTGATGGCCTACAGCAACGTGGCACTGTCGCCCGATGGCGGCGCAAGCTGGAGCCTGTCGCAGGCCCTGCCCCGCCAGATCGCCACCGAGATCCTCATGGGCGGCGACCGCATCGGGGCCGAGCGCCTGCATGCGCTGGGCCTGGTCAACCGCGTGGCCGAGGCGGGCTCTGCACTGGACGCCGCGCTGGCGCTGGCCGAACAGCTCAATGCCAAGGCCCCCAACGCCCTGGCCAGCATCAAGGAGTTGCTGAACGAAGCGCCCCACGCCGGCCTGACCCAGCACCTGGGCCACGAGCGCGACCACTTCGTGAAGAACCTGCACCACGCCAACGGCGGTGCAGGCATCTCCGCCTTCCTCGAAAAACGCGTGCCGCGCTACGAGTAAGCCGCCAACACATCCACGCCCCAAAGCCCCTGGCAGCCGAACCGGCTGCCAGGGGCTTTTTGCTGCGCGGCTGCGCGACCGCAGCAGACGCGCAGGTGACAACCCTGACGCAGCGCGCAGGTCCCTCACGCGACAATGGTCCCGTTACCAGTCACGCAAAAGACAGACCATGGACGACCCGATTCTTACTATCGAAGAACGTGAAGCGATCAACTCCGGTCGCTGGTTTTCATCCCTCTCACCTTCGCTACGCCACGACATCCTGCGATGTGCATACGTCAAACGCTTCAAGGACGGCGGCCTCATCGCCGCACGCGGAGATCCGCCCGAGGAGTGGATTGCCTGCGCACGCGGTGCTGTGCGGGTGAGCTCCACCTCCATCTCGGGCAAGCAGATCACGCTGACCTATGTGGAGCCGGGCATCTGGTTCGGCGACGTGGCGATCTTCGACGGCGACCGGCGCACGCACGACGCGTATGCGCATGGCGACACCACCATCCTGTGTGTGGCCAAGGCCGACTTCAAGAAGATCCTCGCAGCGCACACCGAGTTCTACGAAGCCATGCTGCGCCTGCATGCGCGGCGCATCCGCCAGCTCTACGGCCTGGTGGAAGACCTCAACACCCTGCCCCTGCGCGCGCGGCTGGCCAAGCAGCTGGTGCACCTGGTGCGCAGCTACGGCATTCCCAGCCTGTCGGATGGCAGCGAGATGCGCATCGGCCTGCAGCTGGCGCAGGAAGAACTGGCGCAGCTGCTGGGCGCATCGCGCCAGCGCGTGAACCAGGAGCTGAAAGCCATGGAACGCGAGGATGCCATTCGCATCGAGCCGGGCGGCCTGGTGGTGCGCGATCGCGAGGCACTGATGCGCATTGCCGAAACCGACAACTGAAGAAAAAACACAAACTCCCCGCCCTTCCATGAGCAACTTCGACCACTTCGTGGGCACCCGGCCCGTTTCCGACCAGCACGCGTTCGATACCGCCGCGCTGAGCACCTGGCTTGCGCAGCACATGGAGGGCTTTGCCGGCCCCCTGACGGTCGAGATGTTCAAAGGCGGGCAGTCCAACCCCACCTACAAGCTCATCACGCCCACCACCAGCTATGTGATGCGCGCCAAGCCCGGCCCAGTGGCCAAGCTGCTGCCCTCGGCCCACGCCATCGAGCGCGAGTTCGCGGTGATGAGCGGCCTGTACGGCACCGACGTGCCCGTTCCGCGCATGTTCGTGCTGTGCGAGGACGAGTCGGTGATTGGCCGCGCCTTCTACGTGATGGAGTGCATGCAGGGCCGCGTGCTGTGGGACCAGTCCCTGCCCGGCATGTCGCAGGCCGAGCGCGGTGCGATCTACGACGAGATGAACCGTGTGATCGCGGCATTGCACACCGTAAAGTTTGCGGACCGGGGCCTGGCCAGCTACGGCAAGCCCGGCAACTATTTCGACCGCCAGATTGGCCGCTGGAGCAAGCAGTACGTGGCCTCCGTCACGCAGCCCATCCCCGAGATGGACAAGCTCATGGAATGGCTGCCCACACACATCCCCGCCGGCGCGCGCGATGAACGCCAGGTGTCCATCGTGCATGGCGACTACCGGCTGGACAACCTCATGTTCCACCCCACCGAGCCCCGCGTGATCGCCGTGCTCGACTGGGAGCTGTCCACCCTGGGCCACCCCCTGGCCGACTTCAGCTACCACTGCATGAGCTGGCACATCCCCGCCGCCATGGGCCGGGGCATTGCGGGCCAGGACCTGGCCGCACTCGGCATCCCCAGCGAAGACAGCTACATCCGCCTGTACTGCGAACGCACCGGCATCGCCACACCCGAGGCGCTGCGCGCCGACTGGAACTTCTACCTCGCCTACAACATGTTCCGCATTGCGGCCATCCTGCAGGGCATTGCCAAACGCGTCGAGGCGGGCACCGCCTCCAGCGCGCAGGCCAAGGCCTCGGGCGACACCGCGCGGCCCATGGCCGAGCTGGCCTGGTCGTTTGCACAGCGCGGCTAAGGACACCCGGACACAGGCCAAGGCACAGGCGCCGCCCCACGATTACCAACGGAGAAGAAACCCATGGACTTTGACTACTCGCCCAAAACCAAGGAACTGCAGGCCAAGCTGCTCCAGTTCATGGACGACCACATCTACCCGAACGAAGCCAGCTACACCGCCGAGCTGGCGGCCAACACGGCCGCAGGCAAGCGCTGGAGCGCGCTCAAGACCATCGAAAACCTCAAGCCCAAGGCCCAAGCCGCCGGTTTGTGGAACCTGTTCCTGCCGGTGGACAGCGCTGCCGCCTCGGGCTACGCCGGTGCGGGCCTGACCAACCAGGAATACGCGCCCCTGGCCGAGATCATGGGCCGCGTGCCATGGGCGAGCGAGGTGTTCAACTGCTCGGCCCCCGACACGGGCAACATGGAAACCATCGCCCGCTACGGCGACGAGGCCAACAAGGCCCGCTGGCTCAAGCCCCTGCTCGAAGGCAAGATCCGCTCGGCCTTTGCGATGACCGAGCCCGACGTGGCATCGAGCGACGCCACCAACATCGAAACCCGCATCGAACGCCAAGGCGACGAGTACGTGATCAATGGCCGCAAGTGGTGGATCTCCGGCGCGGCAGACCCGCGCTGCGCCGTGTTCGTGACCATGGGCAAGACCGACCCCGAGGCGCCCAAGCACTCGCAGCAAAGCATGGTGCTGGTGCCCGCCGATGCCAAGGGCATCACCATCATCCGCCCGCTGAACGTGCTGGGCTACGACGACGCGCCCCACGGCCACGTGGAGATGACCTTCGAGAACGTGCGCGTGCCCGTCTCCAACATCCTGCTGGGCGAAGGCCGTGGCTTCGAAATCGCACAGGGGCGCCTGGGCCCCGGCCGCATCCACCACTGCATGCGCCTCATTGGCCTGGCCGAGCGTGCATTGGAGCTGATGTGCAAGCGCGCCTCCTCGCGCACCGCCTTCGGCAAGACCGTGGCCCAGCAGACGGTGACGCAAGAGCGCATTGCCGAGGCCCGCTGCAAGATCGACATGGCCCGCCTGCTCACGCTCAAGGCCGCCTGGCTGATGGACGTGGCCGGCAACAAGGTCGCCAAGACCGAGATCGCCATGATCAAGGTCGTCGCCCCCAGCATGGCCTGCCAGGTCATCGACTGGGCCATGCAGGTGCATGGCGGCGGCGGCATGTGCGACGACTTCCCGCTCGCCTACGCCTACGCCGGCGCACGCACGCTGCGCTTTGCCGACGGCCCGGACGAAGTGCACCGCAACGCGATTGCCAAGTGGGAGCTGGGCAAGTACGGCACCTATGGCCGTGATGCGGGTGTGCCCATCACGCGCGGAGCGTGATCGCGCGGGCTGCACAATGAGCAACGGGGCCACAGGCCCCGTTTGCTTTTTGGGTCGGCATGGCGAGGGGGTTTACCGCTCGACGTTCGGCAGATCGTCCGGCCCCGCCACCGACAGGGGCGGCAGGTTCTGCAGGGCGGCCTGGGCGCCTGTCAGCAGCATCTGCGTGGCATGTGCGATCTCGGCCAGGTTGCGCTGCGTGTGCTCCATGCGCACGTAGACCTTGCCGCGCACCAGCATCAGCACCAGCGGTGACTGCGCACGGGTGGCGCCGTGCTCGCCCTCCAGGAAGTTGAGCAACTGCGACACCATGGGCGCGTGGATCCAGCGCTGGGCCACGTCGATGCGCTCGGCGATCACCGCGAAATGCTGGCGGAAGGACGCGGGCAGGCCGGGCCAGGTCATCTCCTCATACATGGCCAGCCAGCGCATTTCCTCGGGCAGGTTGGCATCCACCGTGGTCTGCAGCGTGTCGGTGATGGCGTTGTAGGCGCTACCCTCCAGCGCCTCGTGCAAGGAACGGTTGAGCACCATCACGGCCGCATCCGGGTCGGCGCCTACATCGGCGCGGCCACGCAGTTCCAGGCCGCGCACGTAGTCGCGCGTGGGGGCACCGCATTCCAGCCGCCAGGGGTGGCCGCCCACATCGCCCCCCAGGTCGAAGTGCCCCTCGGTGGCCGACGGCACGATGGCCAGTTGCTGCGACGCAGCCCAGCGGGCCACTTCCTTGTTGGTGACGGGCCGAGCGGCAGCGGCGGCGGACGGACTAAAGGCTTTGCGCAGGCGATCGAACATGGCCAGGGGGAAGCAGGAGGCTTCGCAAGAGTCGCGGGTACAGGCATTATTGGGGGCATTCGCCGGGGAAGAAAGCCCCCTCGTGAAAGCCCCCCTGAGTCGCCTGCGGCGCCTTCCCCCGGAGGGGGACGCACCCGGTGGCCTGGCAAAGCCAGCTCCACGGGTGCACTGGCCTTGCGCCGCGCCCGTTTCACCGGCCTGGGGTGGGGCACAGCGTTTGGACGACTTGCATGTTTTCACCATGAACCGCCGTCTCGCCTTCTGCGCCATAGGTTGCACGCTGGCCTTCGCGCCGCTGGCCGCCCTGGCGCTGCCCGCCGATGCCTCGGCCAAGGCCCGCCAGCTGGTGCGCTGGGCCACGGACATGGCCGACCACCAGGGCCTGCCTTTCGCGGTGATCGACAAACCCTGGGCCCGCATCCATGTGTTTTCGGCCCAGGGGCAGTGGCTGGGCAGTGCGCCGGTGTTGCTGGGCGCAGCGCGGGGCGACCGGTCGGCGCCCGACCTGGGCACGCGCCCGCTGGCACAGATCCGGCCGGAGGAGCGCACCACACCTGCAGGCCGCTTTGTGACCGAACCGGGGCGCAACCTGCGCGGGGAAGACATTGTGTGGATCGACTACGACTCGGCCGTGTCGCTGCACCGGGTGCGCAGCGTCAGCGCCTCGGAGCGCCGCCGCCAGCGCCTGGTCAGCGGCAGCGCACGCGACAAGCGCATCAGCTACGGCTGCGTGAATGCGCCCGAGGCGTTCTACAACCAGCACATCGCCCCGCTGTTCGGGCAGGGGCCCGGCGTGGTCTACGTGCTGCCAGACACGGAATCATTTGCTACATTTTTTGCAGCTGCTAGCGCTTACCCATAAAGCGCCAGAGGCATTTTTCTCAGACTGCCAACTGAACCCGGTGTCATCTCGCTCAGGCCGTCTGCAGCCGGAACACGGACCGGCGCCCGCCCACAGTGAGCCCGCGCGCATTGACGACGTGCGCAGACCGGCACTGCACCAAAGCAGCGCGCTGGCCGGCGTCCAGCCAGCCCAGCCAGCCCAGCCAGCCCAGTTGGCCCGTCACTCCACGGCCACGGCGCCCCAGTGCTGGCATTCGGGCAGGCCGCCCCGGGTGACTTCAATCAGCGCTACAACCCCCATGGTGATGCTTCCTGGCAGCGGCCTTAGCGCGCGGCGGTGGGAGGGGTTGCGGGTGCCAGCGTCAGGCTGTGCACCCAGCGCACGGGCTGGCGCTGCAGCGCGCGGTAGCCGGTGTCGGCCCAGGTGGTGCTCATGTCGCGGTAGCGCGGCGAAAACACCAGGCCGCTCTGGCCCGTCTGGTAGATGAAGCGCGATTGCTCCAGGTCCGCCAGGTCGTACACCGCGCGCAGCGAGGCGGCATGGCGGTTCACATACGGGCCCTGGGCCTCGCCCGCGTTGTACTGGCCCACGTTCACGGTGTACGAGTCTCCGTGCGAGGGCACGCTCACGTCAAAGAAGCGCGCCAGCGCGGGCACATTGCCAAAGGGCCGGTGCACGCTGAGTGCGGGGTGCGCCGTGCCCCAGCGCCACTGGGCGGGGTCTGTGCCGTAGGCGGTCTGCAGGCGGTCCAATGCGCGGCCCAGGGCGGCGGCAGACTGCGCTGCGCAGGTCGCGGGCTGGCACCACCAGGTGTCGTTGCGCTCCAGGATGCCTTCGATGGCCGCGCGGTAATCGCGCTTGCCGTAGGTGGCCTTGAAGCGGTCTTCGCCAATGCGCGGAATGATCAGGCCCCGGGCCAGTTCGTCCGTCCAGGCCACGAAGATCAGTGGCGCGGCCCGGCCCGCGTCCATCACGCCGTCAAAGCCCTGCAGCTCTTTCTGCGCAGCGGCCGCCAGCGCGTGCGTGGACTGCGCCTGCTGCAGGTGCGGCAGCAGGCGCCGTGTGGCCAGCGAGGCCACATCGCGGTGGATGGCCTGCATGCTGGCCGCGTCGTGCTTGGGGATGGCCTCGATGAGCTGTGCGATGCGCTCGTAGCGGTAGGGCAAGGCCCAGTCCTGCGTGAGGAAATGCGGGTAGCCGGGCGCCGTCACGCGCTGGTTGGCCGTGGCCACCCAGCCCTTGCCACCATCGTCCTGCGGGGTCTCTTCGTAGGGCAACCAGCCCTTCCAGTCGTAGCGCGCCTCCCAGCCAGGCGATGGCGCCACGCCCCGGATGTCGTTGGCGGCATCGCGCAGTGGCACGCGGCCCGCGGCCTTGAAGCGGATGCTGCCCTGGTCGTCGGCCGCCACCACGCTCTGCATGGGCGAGTGGTAGTGGGCCAGGCCCGCAAAGAGTTCGTCCACCGTTTTGGCCTGGTTGGTCTTGAGGCCCGCCAGCACCGTCTGGTTGTCATCGTCCAGCGCGCTCCAGCGCAGCGCCAGCACATATTTGCCCAGGTCCAGCACCTCCGCGTGCGACTTCTGCACGTCGCTCAGCACGGGCCCGTGGCGGGTGCTGCGCAGCTGCAGCAACACGTCGGCTGCGCCCTTGACGCGGATGGTCTCGTTGCGCACGGCAAACGGCGCCCAGCCCTCGGGCGTGCGGTACTGCGTGGGGTTGGCCGGGTTGATCTGCTCCAGGTACAGGTCCTGCACATCGGGGCCGGTGTTGGTGAAGCCCCAGGCCACCTTGTCGGTGCGGCCCAGCACCACGAAGGGCAGGCCCGGCAAGGTGGCACCCACGGCGTCGATGGCAGCGATGGGCGTGCCGTCCGACGCGTGGCCTGCGGGCGCCTGCAGGCCGGCGAAGTACCAGATGGCCGGGGCCGACAGGCCCAGGTGCGGGTCGTTGGCCAGCAGCGGCTTGCCGCTCACGGTGCGCGAGCCGGCAATCACCCAGTTGTTGCTGCCCTTGCCTTCGTTGGTGCCCGCGTTGCGGGTCAGCTCATCGGCCCAGGCCAGCATGCCGGCGCTGATCTGGCGCGCCAGCGGGCCTTCTGCTTGGGGACTGGTGGGTTCCGCCGCGCGGCCCTGCGCCGCCGCCGTGGAGCCCGCATCTGCCGCGCGGTACACGCCCAGCTGGCGGTACAGCGCCGCCAGGTCGGCCGAGGCGGCGGGCTTCTCGCCCGGATAGGGCGGCATGAGCTGCCAGAGGCGGTCGGTATCGAGCGTGCGTGCCACCGACAGGCGCGCGAACTCGGTGCCCCAGTTGCCGCCCAGGTCCAGCGCCATCATCAGTGCCCAGCCCACGCTGTCCTCGGGCTCCCACACGGCGCCCCGCGCGCCACCGGGCTGCACGCCCAGCAAATGGAACTCGGGCGGCAATGCCTGCGGGCGGTTCTGGTGGAAGGCATGGATGCCCTGGCTGTAGGCCTGCAGGGCCTCCTTGGCATACAGCGGCAGGCCGGCGTACTGGCGCCTGGCCACGCCCGCAATGTCGAGCGCGCGCATGAGCTTGTCGGTCTCGACCGTGGCGGGGCCGAAGACTTCGGACAATTCCCCATGCATGACCCGGCGGTTGAATTCGAGCTGCCAGGTGCGCTCCTGCGCATGCACGTAGCCCAAGGCGAACCAGGCGTCCTGCGGGGCCTGCGCGCGCACATGTGTCACGTCCGATGCGTCACGCTGCACGCGCACGGCCTCACGCAGCCCCGGCACCTGCAGCGTGCCGTCCACCACCGCAAAGCTGCGCTGCACATACACCGCCGCCCCCGCACCCACCAGCAGCGCCGCCACCACCAGCCCGACGGCCGTCCGCTTCATCCACGCCATGCGATGTCTCTCCTGTTGCTGTGTTGCGTTGTGTTGCCTGTCCGGGGCGGTGCCCCCCCTGTGCGGCGCAGGCAGGGCCGCGGCACGCCGCTTCGGCCCTGCTGTGCACCAGGCGTTCAGCCCAGGTGCACGCTGGTACCCACCACGTGGAAGTTCACGGCCGGCGCGCTGGGCTCCGTAAAAGGCACCCCCAGTGCGATCTGCCCGGTGCCGTGCAGGATGCAGGCATCGCGGCGCAGCCGCACGGGCGCATCGCTGCCGTCAAAGCGCACCCAGGTGCCAAAGCTGCTCATGTCGGTCAGCACAAAACCGCTGTTGCGCCAGTCGATGCGCGCATGCAGGCGCGACACGCGGGGGTCGTTGATGCACAGCTGCGCATGGGTGGCACGCCCCACGTGCACCGGGGCGTCCGACGAGGTGAACGACATGTCCACGCCATGCCATGAGAACTGAATCTGCCCCAGGATCGGGTCCACCGGGGCAAAGCTGCTGACCAACGCCGCCTGCATGGTGAGGGAGTCCGGCGCCTCGTCTTCACGCCACTCCACGTGGTAGAGCATGAGCGCCTCGGCCTTGCCACGGATTTCCATGAGGCCCAGCTTGCGGTACCAGACATCGGGGGCGGTGCTGGCCAGCAGCACCGTGGTCTCGGTGGCCCAGATCTCGGCGGGCCCGGCGCGCTCGCACAGGCGGGAGGCCACATTGACCGCGTCGCCATAGCAATCGCCGTCCACATCCACCACCTCGCCACTGGCCACGCCCACGCGGATGTCCATGCGCAGCGGCTGCGGCCAGCGGCCCAGCCGCTCCTGGTGCTGGCGAAGCATGGTGGCGGTGGCCGACACCGCCCCGGCCGCATCACCAAAAACGCACAGCACGCCGTCGCCCAGCTTCTTGACCACCCGCCCCCCATGGGTTTCGATGGTGTCGGCAATCCACTGGGTGACCTGGGTCACGGCCTCCGTGGCACGCTCGTTGCCCAGCGTTTCGTACAACGAGGTGCTGCCCGAGATGTCCGCAAAGACCACCGTTGACAGCACGCTCATGAACGATGGCCTGTTAGTAACATCATGTGAATCAGTTTAGTGCAAGCGCCCTGAAGACGCACCCACCCAAGCGTTAACAATCCTGCGCCCCAGACTTTGACCCCGGCGGGCACCGCCGCACCGTGCATGGCCGGGCACCATGGGACCGGGCCGTGAATGCATGGCGCCGGTGGTCGCCCCCTTGGGAAACGGCGCCATGAGCGCCTGCCATGCCCCGAAGCCGGGCGGCGTCAGGACATTGCAAGCCTTGGCCCCGGATGCGTAAAAGTTCGCAACAAACCGCGCCAGCGTGTTGTCTTTATGCAAAAACAGGAGCACTACCCTTGCGTCAATCATCGCTCCCGCTTAATTTGATCGACTCTGTTACAAAAACCGTTTTGCGCCCCATCCATGCGCTGGAACAAACCCAATCTTCGCAACAACCTGCACGACCTGCTGGGCCGCGACAAGCCGTCGTCGACGGCCTGGGTGCGCGACCAGGGCCTGGAAGACGTCCGCCAGGCCATGCTGCAAGGCCTGATGGGCCTGTCGGGTTGCGAAGTGGCGCGCATGAACATGCGGCTGCGGTACGCGGGCGACATCGAGGCGCTGTGGTACCTGCGCACCGACCTTTTTGAAACCCTGGTGCCCTTGCGCGGGCAAGCCATTGCACAAAAGGTGCTGGACCAGGTCACCCCTTTGTTCCAGGGGCAGTTGCCATTGTCCCTGCGCACCCCCCAAGTGCCGCAGGAACCCCGGTTCAGAAACTTCTGAACTGAAGAATTGAAAAAGGGCACCCTGCAAGGCGCCCGACAACCCGCCGTTTCAGTGCGGGTGCCCCCAGTAGATCAGCGCATCGCGCGCCTCCACCGACAGCGACACCGTCGCCCCCACCGGCAGCAGCACCTTGGTCTCGACATGCCCGAACGGCAGGTTGGTCAGCACGGGCGCCTTGATCTGGGTGCGCAGCCAGTCCACCACCGACTGCAGCTTGTAGCCCTTGTCGTGCGACGCCAGCGTGAAGTTGGTGAACTGCCCCAGCACCACGGCCTTTTGCTGTGCCAGCACGCCGGCGTGCAGCAGCTGGGTGAGCATGCGCTCGATGCGGTAGGGGTGCTCGTGCACATCCTCCAGAAACAGCACCCCGCCCTTGATGGCCGGAAAGTACGGTGTGCCCACCAGCGAGGCCAGCACGGCCAGGTTTCCGCCCCACAGCGTGGCACTTTTCACATACACATCGGGCACCGCCGGTTTGCCCGTGGTGGCGTGGGGCTTTTCGTTGTTCATGCGCCAGCCCGTGCCTTCGCCATGGCCGGTGAGCAGGTCGTCAAAGCAGGCTTCCATGATGTCGTCCGGCTCGCCCGCCACGCCAAAGTCGGCACCCAGTGAGGGGCCGGCCCAGGTGGTGGCACCGGTCTTGGCCAGCACGGCGAGCTGGAAGGCCGTGAAGTCGCTCACCCCGACAAAGTGCATGCCTTTTTCAATCGCCTTGGCCACGGCCTTGTAGCGGATGCCCGGCAGGATGCGCGTGAGGCCATAGCCCCCGCGCGAGATCAGCGCCACATCGGCACCGCTGGCGGCAGCGCGGTGGATGGCCGCCAGCCGCGTTGCGTCGTCACCGGCAAAGCGGGTGTGGGTGGCGAGGGCATCGGTGTCCACCTCGACCTCATGGCCCAGGGCCTTCAGGCGGGCCAGGCCGCGCTTGAAGGCCGCCTTGTCGCGCACTGCGCTGGAGGGCGAATAGATGTAGATGTGCCGGGGACCGTGGTCGTGGTGGCACTGCGAATGGTCGTGATCGTGATCGTGCAAAGCGCTCAGGCCCCGAGGGGCCTGCTCCGTCAAAAAGAGAGGTCCGGCGCCGCGTCAGCCGGCAAAGCGGCCGGCACCAGGAAACGAGAAGTATTCCACAGCCCGCGCTGCCACCGCCTCGCCGTGCTCCTGCACAAAGTGCCCCGCATCCGGCAGCACCACGGGCTCTGGGCAGCCCCGGATGGTTTGCTGCAGCGCGCGCATGGTGGGCAAGCCCAGCACCGGGTCTTGTGCACCCACCACCATCAGGCTGCGGCCTTGCCACTGGTGCTGCCAGAAATCGCGGGCCGCACGCGACACGGCGGCCCCAGGGGCATCCACCGCCTGCGGCACCCGCTCGGGAAACGCCCGCAACGCGGCGCGGTAGCCCCGGTCGGGGAACGGCGCATCGTAGGCCGCGCACTCTGCGGGCGTGAGGTGCGGGTTGCCGCGCGCGAGCAGCCGCCCCACGCCATACAAAGGCTTGTCGCGGCACATGGCGCGCCAAGCGACAAAACCTGCGGGCAACGCCGCGTCGCCCGTGGCCAGCAGCGTGTTCATCACCAGCAGGCCTGCAAAGCGCTCCGGCATCGCCACGGGCAGCGTCAGGCCCAGGATGCCCCCCCAGTCCTGCACCACCAGCACCACGTTGCGCAGATCGAGTCGCTCGATCAACTCCAGCAGCACCTGGCGGTGCCAGTCGAACTGGTGGGCGCCCTCCTTCTTGGGCTTGTCGCTTTTGCCAAAGCCGATCAAATCCGGCGCCACCACGCGGTCGCCTGCGGCCAGAAAAATGGGCAGCATGCGCCGATACAGGTAGCTCCAGGCCGGATTGCCGTGCAGGCACAGCCAGGTGCGGGGCGCATCGCGGGGGCCTTCGTCCAGGGTGTGCATGCGCAGGCCAGCCAGGCTGGGCAGGTCGCTGACATACTGCGGCGCCCAGGGGTAACCCGGCAGGTGGGCAAACGCGGCATCGGGCGTGCGCAGTGCGTCGTCGCGCAACGGGTGGCGGGCCAGCGCCTCGGCGCGCTGCTGGCGGCGGCGCTGGGTAAAAAAGCCGCTGAGCAGGCTGCCACATTCGTCGGCCAGCACCCCGCCCACAACCTCGGTCTGGTGGTTGATCTCGGCATGGCCGAACAGGTTGAGCACCGAGCCTGCCGCGCCCGTCTTGGGCTCCACCGCGCCGTAGACGACGCGGGCCAGACGCGCATGCAGCATGGCGCCGCTGCACATGGCGCAGGGCTCCAGCGTCACATACAGGCTGCAGCCGTCGAGCCGATAGTTGGAGAGGCGTTGTGCCGCGGCGCGCAGCGCCACGATCTCCGCGTGGGCCGTGGGGTCGTGGCCCTGCACCGGGGCATTGCGGCCCGTGGCAATCACCTGGCCGTCCTTGACCACGATGGCACCCACGGGCACCTCGCCCGCCTGGGCGGCTGCCTGCGCCTCGGCCAGGGCCATGCGCATCCAGTGGGTGTCTGCATCAGCACTCATTGCTATATTTTTAATAGCTTGTAGCGCTTATCCATCAAGCGCTAGAGGCATTTTTATTACTTTGCAGCGTCCTCGGGCATGGGGCGCGCCTGCTGCATCAGGCCTTCCACCTGCTGCTTGACCTGTTGCTGCACCTGCTGGCTCTGCTCGCGCACCGTGCCCGTGGGCGCCGATGCGTCGGGGGCCGTCTGCAGCGCAGGCACGGGCGCGCGCGTGGCCGACAGCTGCTTCTTGACCAGCAGGCCCACAAGAGCCAGCGCCACCACCAGTCCGACCAAACCCAACATTGCACGCATGTGATTGCTCCTTGCCGGGCGCCGCTGGCCCGCAGTGGGCTCGACTGTAAAGGCAAATGCAGAACGCAAAAACGGCCGCACGCGGCGGCCGTCGAGTGCGGCGCGAAGGCCTCGGAGGGGGTGAACTTTTGTAGCGAGCGGCTGCCAGGCTAGGCGGACGGAGCGCAGGAACCGGAACGTACTGCCTGTACGTGAGGATTCCGAGCACCGCCCAACGACGCATGGCGGCCGCGCAGTAAAAAGTTCTCCCCCTCTCAGTTCAGCGCCACGCGGCTGCCGTCCTTGAAGGTATAGAGCGTCACTGCGGGCGTGGTCAGCTCACCCTTGGCCGTGAAAGCGATGTTCGCCGTCACGCCCTTGTACTCGGTCTTGGCGATGAAAGGGCCGAACACCTTGGGGTCCACCGAGTTGGCGCGCTTCATCGCGTCGGCCAGCACCATGGCAGCGTCATACGCATAGGGGCTGTAGATCTGGAACTGGCCGGGGAACTTGGCGTCATAGCGCTTCTTCCAGTCGGCGCCACCCTGCATCTTGTCCACCGATGCGCCGCCCGTGGCACAGGTCACATTCTTCAGGGCCGGGGTCTTGCCCGACAGCTCAGGCAGCTTTTCGGTGCACAGGGCGTCACCACCAAAGAACTTCACGTTGCCCAGGCCCAGCTGCTCCATCTGGCGCAGCATGGGACCGGCCTGGGCGTCCAGGCCGCCGTAGAAGATCGCGTCGGGCTTCTTGTTCTTGATGGCCGTGAGGATGGCCATGAAGTCAGTGGCCTTGTCGTTGGTGAACTCCTCGCCCACCACCTTCAGGCCCTTTTGCAGCGCGGTGGCCTTGAAGACCGAGGCCACGCCCTGGCCGTAGGCCGTGCGGTCGTCGATGATGGCCACGCTCTTGAGCTTCTGGTGGTCGGCACCAAACAGCGCCAGTGCTGCACCCAGCGCGTTGTCGTTGGCGATCAGGCGGAAGGAGGTCTTGTAGCCGGGCTTGGTCAGGTCGGGGTTGGAGGCCGACGCCGTGATGTGCGGCAGGTCGCACTTGGCGTAGACCGCCGAGGCCGGGATGGACGTGCCCGACTGCAGGTGGCCCACCACGCCAGCGACTTTCTGGTCACACAGCTTCTGTGCCACGGCGGTGGCCTGGCGCGGATCACCCGCATCGTCTTCGGCGGCGATCTCGAACTTGATCTTCTTGCCGCCGATCACCAGGTTCTGGGCGTTGAGGTCGTCAATCGCCAGGCGCACGCCGTTTTCGGTGTCCTTGCCGATGTGGGCAATGCCGCCCGACACAGGGCCCGCATGGGCGATCTTGACAGTCTGCACGTCTTGCGCAGAGGCCACGCTGGCGGCCAGCGCGATGGCGGTCAGGGCAGAAACGCGGAACAGGGGCGAGGAAGCAAAAGCGGGGCAAAACACGGTACGAGGTCTCCAGAATCAGTCAAAGCAGGCTTGTTGTGCACCGATCTTGTACACAACAAGCCCCGCATCCTAGCCATGACAGCGGCCATTTGCCGCACTTGCTATGCAAACTTAGCAATTTGCTCCGGCATTAACCACGCTAATGGGCAGCCCTCCCCCAGGCACGCACCGGGGTGCGCTGGGATAATCACGCCCCATGTCTCTCCTGCCCCACCAGCTCGAACTGCTCTCCCCCGCGCGCGATGCCGACATTGGCATCGAAGCCATCAACCACGGCGCCGACGCCGTCTACATCGGCGGCCCCGCGTTTGGTGCGCGGGCCAGCGCGGGCAACGACATCCGGGACATCGAGCGCCTGGTGCAGCACGCGCACCGCTTCAACAGCCGCATCTTCATCACCCTGAACACCATCCTGCGCGACGACGAGCTGGAGGCCGCGCGCCAGATGGCCTGGCAGGTGTACGAGGCCGGTGCCGATGCGCTCATCATCCAGGACATGGGCCTGCTCGCCCTGGACGACCTGCCGCCCATCCAGCTGCACGCCAGCACCCAGACGGACATCCGCACGCCCGAGAAAGCGCGCTTTTTGCAGGACGCGGGCCTGTCGCAGATCGTGCTGGCGCGCGAACTCACGGTGCAGCAGATCGCCGCCGTGCACAAGGCGCTGGGGCCGGTGGATGCACCGGGCCGCGCCAACATCGAGTTCTTCATCCACGGCGCGCTGTGTGTGGCCTACAGCGGCCAGTGCAACATCAGCCATGCGCAAACCGGCCGCAGCGCCAACCGGGGCGACTGCAGCCAGGCCTGCCGCCTGCCCTACCAGGTGACCGACGCACAGGGCCGCTTCATCGCGCACGACAAACACGTGCTCTCGATGAAGGACAACAACCAGAGCGACAACCTGCGCGCGCTCATCGACGCGGGCGTGCGCAGCTTCAAGATCGAAGGCCGCTACAAGGACATGGGCTATGTGAAGAACATCACGGCCCACTACCGCACGCTCATCGACGAGATCCTGGAAGAGCGCGAAAGCGCGGGCCGCCCGCTGTCGCGCTCGTCCAGCGGCAGCACCCGCTTCACGTTCACGCCCGACCCGCTGCAGAACTTCAACCGCGAGTTCACCGACTACTTCGTGACCGGCCGCAAGGAAGACATCGGCGCGTTCGACAGCCCCAAGAACCCGGGCCAGGCCATCGGCTGGGTGACCAAGGTGGGCCCCGACTTTGTGGAGCTGGAGGTGAGCAACCCCGCCACCGTGCTGCACAACGGCGATGGCCTGTGCTACTACGACCTGCACAAGGAGCTGGTGGGCATGGCCATCAACGTGGCCGAGCCCGTGTCCGCACGCAGCGTGGGCCAATGGCGCGTGTACCCCAAAGACCCCATGGAGGGCTTCAAGGACCTGCGCAAGGGCACCGAGGTCAACCGCAACCGCGACATGGACTGGGTGCGCACGCTGGAGAAGAAGTCCAGCGACCGCCGCATCGGCCTGTGGGCGCACCTGAGCGAAACGCCATCGGGCTTCAGCCTGATGCTGACCGACGAAGACGGCAACGTGGGCTGCGCCGATGTACAGCACGCCCACCAGAGCGCCACCGATTCCGCCAAGGCCGAGGCCAGCCTGCGCGAGCAGCTCGGCCGCTTTGGCGCCACGATCTTTGCGGTGCACGACATTGCGCTGCAACTCTCCGAGCCCTGGTTCGTGCCCGCCTCGGTGCTCAACGCGCTGCGCCGTGACGCATTGGCCGACCTGGAGGCCCAGCGCGCCCGCAATTTTGCGCGCCTGCCGCGCGCCACACCGGTGGAGCCCCCGGCGCCCTACCCCGAGGACACACTCTCGTTCCTGGGCAATGTGTTCAACCACAAGGCACACGACTTCTACGTGCGCCATGGCGTGAAGGTGATTGACGCCGCCTACGAGGCGCACGAGGAAGAAGGCGAAGTCAGCCTCATGATCACCAAGCACTGCGTGCGCTTTTCGATGAGCCTGTGCCCCAAGCAGGCCAAGGGCGTGACGGGCGTGCAGGGCACCATCAAGGCCGAACCCCTGATGCTCATCAACGGCAAGGAAAAACTCACCCTGCGCTTTGACTGCAAGCCCTGCGAGATGCATGTGGTGGGCAAGATGAAGAAGTCGGTGCTCAACCAGCACGCCAAGGACATGCAGGCCGTGCCCCTGGAGTTCTACCGCACCCGCCCCGCGCCCACCCCGGCATCCACGGGCTGACGGCAAGCCATCGCTGGGTTGCCTCGCCCGGGCTTGGGCTGCCGGTCTTGGCAATAATGCGCAACGCTGCGGCTCAGCCTGCGCAGGCCATGCCCCGCGCCAGCGCTGGCTGCAAGGCCACCACCCCACCCACAATGACCAGCGCCGGAGCCTGGACCGCCTCGGTGGCAGCCACCCCGGGCAGCGATGCCAGGGTGCCCGTGAGACAGCGCTGCCCAGGCAGCGTGGCGCGCTCCACGATGGCCGCCGGCGTGTCCGCCGGCATGCCATGGGCCATGAGCTGGGCGCAAATGGTGGGCAGCGTGGCCACCCCCATGTAGAACACCACGGTCTGGCGCGCACGCGCCAGCAGCGGCCAGTCCAGCGCGGTGTCGTTGTCGCCGCGCAGATGGCCCGTGGCCAGCACCAGGGTGCCGGCATGGTCGCGGTGCGTGAGCGGAATGCCCGCGCAAGCGCCCGCCCCCTGGGCCGCCGTGATGCCAGGCACCACCTCGAACGGAATGCCCGCCTGCGCCAGGCCCAGGGCTTCTTCCCCACCACGCCCGAACACGTAGCAATCTCCACCCTTCAGGCGCACCAGCGGCCGGCCGCTGCGCGCCAGCCGGCACATCAGGTCGATGATGGCCTCTTGCGGCAGCGTGTGGCGGGAGGACTCCTTGCCCACATAGATGCACTCTGCGCTGGCGGGCACCAGGTCCAGCACCTGTTCGCCTACCAAATGGTCATACAGCACCAGGCTGGCTTCGCGCAACACACGCGCGGCCTTGACCGTCAGAAGGTCCGGATCGCCCGGGCCTGCGCCCAGCAGCGTCACGCGCCCGGGGGGCACCGGGGCACCGGCGGCCGCGCCACGTGCGGGCTCCAGCCATTGGGGGTTGTCCATGAAGCTCATCGTGGGGCCTTCGGTTTGTCTGTGGGGTGATGCATTGTTCTGACACACCGGCCCGCGCGTCCTTGAACCAGTTCAAGGACAGCACGCACCACCCGCAGGACGATACGCAGGCCCGCACCAGACGAAGGACAGCCGTTGGCCGGGCCGCAGAGCGCAGCCGCGCCTTGCCGAAAACCAATCGCTGCTCCATGACGCAGAGGACCGATGATGAAAGCAATCAAAACCGTCCAGCACCTTGCACTGGCCGCCGCCGCCATGGCCGTGGCCACCTCGGTGATGGCACAGGCAGGCAAGGGAGTCTCGCAACCCGAAATGAACTACCAGGCTGGCGGGTCCCCTTTGGTGAATGAGCCCATGCACCAAAGCACCAACCCCAAGGCACCGCCCATGACAGCGGCCGAGTTCGAGAAAGCGCGCCAGACCTACTTCGAGCGCTGCGCGGGCTGCCACGGCGTGCTGCGCAAGGGGGCCACCGGCAAGCCACTGACGCCCGACCTCACCATCGCCAAGGGCACCGACTACCTCAAGGTATTCATCTCCTACGGCTCTCCCGCAGGCATGCCCAACTGGCTCACCTCCGGCGAGATGAGCGAGCAGGAAGTGGACCTGATGGCGCGCTACATCCAGCACGAGCCACCAACACCCCCCGAGTTCGGCATGGCCGACATGAAGAAGACCTGGAAGGTCATCGTCGAGCCCAAGGACCGCCCCAAGAAGAAGCTCAACAACTACAACATCGAGAACATCTTCTCGACCACGCTGCGCGACACGGGCGAGGTGGCGCTGATCGATGGCGACACCAAGAAGATCATCAACATCGTCAAGACCGGCTACGCGGTGCATATCTCGCGCACGTCGGCTTCGGGTCGCTATCTGTTCGTGATCGGCCGCGACGCCAAGATCAACATGATCGACCTGTGGATGGAAAAACCCGACAACGTCGCCGAAGTGCGCGTGGGCCTGGAGGCCCGTTCGGTGGACACCTCCAAGTTCAAGGGCTACGAAGACAAGCTGGCGATTGCCGGCAGCTACTGGCCGCCCCAGTACACCATCATGAACGGTGACACGCTGGAACCGATGAAGATCGTCAGCACCCGGGGCATGGTCGTGGGCACGCAGGAATACCACCCCGAGCCCCGCGTGGCCTCCATCGTGGCGTCGCACTTCAAGCCCGAGTTCGTGGTCAACGTGAAGGAAACCGGCAAGACGCTGATGGTGGACTACTCCAACATCGACGCGCTCAAGGTCACCGAGATCGGCTCGGCCCCCTTCCTGCATGACGGTGGCTGGGATTCGAGCAAGCGCTACTTCATGGTCGCTGCCAACAACAGCAACAAGATCGCCGCCATCGACGCCAAGGAAGGCAAGCTGGCCGCCATCACCGAAGTGGGCAAGATCCCCCACCCCGGCCGTGGCGCCAACCTGCTGCACCCCAAGTTCGGCCCCGTCTGGGCCACCGGCCACCTGGGCGACGACACCATCTCGCTGATCGGCACCGACCCCAAGAAGCACAAGCAGTACGCCTTCAAGGAAGTGGCCAAGCTCACGGGTCCCGGTGGCGGCGCGCTCTTCATCAAGAGCCACCCCAAGAGCACCCACCTGTACTCCGATGCGCCGCTGAATCCCGATCCCAAGATCTCGCAATCCATCGTGGTGTACGACATCAAGAACCTGGACAAGGGCTTCGTGACCCTGCCTGTCGCGGAGTGGGCCGGGCTGAAGGATGACGGCGCCAAGCGCGTGGTGCAACCCGAGTTCAACAAGGCGGGCGACGAGGTGTGGTTCTCGGTGTGGAGCGCCAAGAACAAGGAAAGCGCGCTGGTGATCGTGGACGACAAGACGCTCAAGCTCAAGGCCGTGATCAAGGACCCGCGCCTCATCACGCCCACGGGCCACTTCAACATCTACAACACCCAGCACGACGTGTACTGACCCCAACAACCAACAGGAGCACATCATGAAGAACCTCCGCATTGCATGGCCCCTGGCCGTGGCGGCGGCCCTGGCGCTGGCCAGTGGCGCCGCCAGCGCGGCCGGGCCGGAAGAGGCCATGAACAAGGCGGGCTGCATGGCCTGCCACTCCAAGGACAAGAAGCTCGTCGGGCCCTCGTTCAAGGACATCGCGGCCAAGTACAAGGGCAAGGACGTGATCGCGCAGCTCACCGACAAGGTGCGCAAGGGCGGTTCGGGGGCCTTTGGCCCCATCCCGATGTCGCCCAACGGGCCGGACAAGATCGACGACGCCGACCTCAAGGCCGCGATCGAGTTCATCCTGAAATCCTGAGCAGCACCGCGAGCCCGCCATGCCGGCCTTCACCCGCCCCGCCGCACTGCTGCTGTGCGCCCTGGCCTGCGCCGGGGCGGCAGCGCAGGTGCCGGGCACACCAGAACGCCAGCGCGAGCTGGTGCGCATGGTGCGGCAAGACTGCGGCTCGTGCCACGGCATGCACCTCACGGGCGGGCTCGGCCCGCCCCTTACCCCTGCGGCCCTGGCGGACAAGCCTGTGGAGTCCATGGCCGCCACCATTTTTCACGGCCGCCCCGGCACCCCCATGCCGCCGTGGCGCGCCTTTGTCACCGAGACCGAAGCACTGTGGATCGCCGGGCAACTGCTTGGCGGCTTCCCTCCATCGCCTCCATCCAAGCCATGAAAAACGCCCTCCACGCGCCCCACTCCGTGGGGTCACTGCCCCCCGAATCGGCAGGCTTTTCATCCTGGGGTGGCCTGGCGATGCAACGGCGCTCGCTGCTCTCCGGCCTTGCTGCCCTGCCCCTGCTGGCCAGCGGCTGCGCTACGCCCCTGGCACCCCCGCCCCCGCTGATGGGCACGGGCGACCTCGGGGTCGTCATCGAGCGCGCCACGGGCGCCGTCCTCATCGTCAACACCAGCCAGCGCGCCGTGCTCACCCGCGTGACCGGGCTGGGCGACCTGTCGCACGCCTCGGTGGTGTTCTCGCGCGACGGCCGCCACGCCTATGTGTTCGGCCGGGATGGGGCGCTCACGCGCATCGACCTGCTCACCCAGCGCATCACTGCCCGCGAGCAGCAGGCGGGCAACTCCATTGGCGGCGCCATCAGCGCCGACGGCACGCTGGTGGCCGCACAGAACTACTCGCCCGGCGGCGTCAAGGTGTTTGACGCCGAAAGGCTCACGCTGCGGGCCGACATCCCGGCCCTCACTGCCGACGGCCAGCGCTCGCGCGTGGTGGGCCTGGCCGACCTGCCGGGGCGGCGCTTCATCTACAGCCTGTTCGATGCCAACGCCATCTGCATTGCCGACTGCACCGACCCCGCGCGGCCGCGCGTGACCCGCATCGACGGCATCGGCCGCCAGCCCTATGACGCACTGATCACCCCCGATGGCCGGCACTACATCGCCGGCCTGTTTGGCGAGGACGGCCTGGCCCTGGTGGACACCTGGGCCGAGGCGCCCACAGCACAGCGCATCCTCGCCGGCTACGGCCGGGGGCAGGAGCCCCTGCCCGTCTTCAAGATGCCCCACCTGCGTGGCTGGGCCGTGGCCGGGCGCCACGCCTACCTGCCCGCCATCGGACGCCACGAGGTGCTGGTGGTGGACACCACCACCTGGGCCGAGGTGGGCCGCATCCCCGTGGCGGGCCAGCCCGTGTTCGTGATGGCGCGGCCCGATGGCCGCCAGGTATGGGTGAACTTCGCCGTGCCCGACTACCACCGCGTGCAGGTCATCGACACCCTGGCCCAGCGCGTGGCCGCCACGCTGCAGCCCGGCAAGGCCGTGATGCACATGGAGTTCACGCCACGCGGCGAGTCGGTGTGGATCAGCTGCCGCGACGACGACAAGGTGCAGGTGGTGGACACCGCCACGCTGGCCACCCAGGCATCGCTGGCCGCCCAGGCGCCCAGCGGCATCTTCTTCACGGCGCGCGCCCAGCGCATGGGTTTCTAGCATGGGTGCACACACCAGCGACCTGCCGCTGCTCAACACCTGGCAACGCGATTTCCCGCTCTGCCTGGCACCGTTCGATGTGCTGGGGCACGCCCTGGGCCGCCCCGCCAACGCGGTCATCGCCCATTGCCAGCGACTGAAGGACGCGGGGGTGCTGGGCCGCATCGGCGCCGTGTTTGCGCCGGGCGCAGGCGGCGCGGGCCTGCTGGCCGCCATGGCCGTGCCCCATGCGCGGCTGGAGGCCGTCGCGGCCCTGGTATCCAGCCACCCGGGCGTCAACCACAACTACGAACGCGAAAACCCGCTCAACCTGTGGTTTGTTGCTACCGCCACAGACCCGGCAGCCCTGGAGCAGGTGCTCTGCCGCATTGAACAGGACACCGGGCTTCGCGTGCTGCGGCTGCCCATGGTGCGCCCCTACCGCATCGACCTGGGCTTCGACCTCAGTGCCACCGCCGCCGCTGCGGGAGGCGCTACGCAGGCAGCCTCCACGCCCGTGCCCGCCCACGAAGCGGGACTGGCGGCATTGGCCGAGCAGGGCCTGCCGCTGGTCGCGCGGCCCTACGACGCCTGGGCGGAGCACCTGGGATGGAGCCCCGCCACCGTGCTGGAGACCCTGCACCGCTGGCTGGCACAAGGCATCTTGAGCCGCTTTGGCATGGTCGTGCGCCACCACGAGGTGGGCTACACCGCCAACGCGATGACGGTGTTTGATGTGGCCGACGAGCAGGTGGATGCCTGTGGCGCCCTGCTCGCCCGGCAGCCCGGCATCACCCTTGCCTACCAACGCGAGCGCTCGGAACACTGGCCCTACAACCTGTATTGCATGGTGCACGGGCAAGAGCGCACCGAAGTGCAGGCATTGATAGAGCAGGCCGCGCAGCAGGCCGGCATTGCACACCTGCGCCGCGAAACCCTGTTCTCCCTGCGGCGCTTCACCCAGCGCGGCCCGCGCCGGTTTGCAGCCCTCCAGGAGGCCCCCCATGCTTAGGCCGGACCAGCTTCGCCTCGTGGACTACCTGCACGGCGGCTTTCCCGTGGTGGACCGCCCCTTCGCTGCCGTGGGCGCAGCCCTGGGCTGGAGCGAGGACCATGTCATCGAATGCCTGCGCCAGTTGCTGGCCAGCGGCGTGCTCACGCGCTTTGGCCCCCTGTTCCAGATTGAGCGCGCGGGCGGGCAGTTCATGCTGGCAGCGCTGGCCGTTCCCGAAGAGCGCTTTGACGAAGTCACGGCGCTGGTGAACGCGCTGCCCGAAGTGGCCCACAACTACCGGCGCGACCACCCGTCGCTCAACATGTGGTTCGTGCTGGCCGGGGAATCTGCAGGCGCCGTGGCCGATGCTGCCCGCCGCATCGAGCACGCGACCGGCCTGCCGGTGTTCCAGTTCCCCAAGGAGCACGAATACCGCGTCGAGCTGCGCCTGCCCCTCATCCCGCCAGAAGGAGCCCGCCATGGCGCTTGATGCCTTCGACCGCGCCCTCATCGCCGCCGTGCAGGGTGGCCTGCCGCTGGTGGCCCGCCCCTACGAGGCCGTGGGTGCCATGCTGGGCGTGAGCGGCGAGCAAGTGCGCGAGCGCCTTGCCTCCATGCTGGACGAGGGCCTGGTGCGCCGCATCGGCGCCGTGCCCAACCACTACCGCCTGGGCTTTACCGCCAACGGCATGAGCGTGTGGGACGTGGACGACCGCCAGGTGGATGCACTGGCCACCCAGATCGCCCGGCTCAATGGTGTGAGCCACTGCTACCGCCGCACCCGCCACGGGCCCGACTGGCCCTACAACCTGTTCGCCATGCTGCACGGCCGCACGCGCGATGAGGTCGAGCGCCAGGCCGACGTGGTGGCCGCGCTGCTGGGCCCCGCCTGCCGCGCCCGCGACATTCTCTATTCCACGGCCATTCTCAAGAAGACGGGCCTGCGCCTGAAAGGAACCCACGATGTTCAGGATTAGCCAATACATGCGCGAGCTGGCCGCCGCCGAGGCGGCTGGCAGCTACCCCGCCACCCGTGACCGCCAGCCGAAAGGCCCGGTGGTGATCTGGAACCTGATCCGCCGCTGCAACCTCACCTGCAAGCACTGCTACGCGCTGTCGGCCGACCACGACTACGCAGGTGAACTCTCGCGCGACGAGGTGTTCGGTGTGATGGACGACCTGCGCGCCTATGGCGTGCCCGTGCTCATCCTCTCGGGTGGCGAGCCGCTGATGCGCCCGGACCTGTTCGACATCGCCGCCCGCGCGCGGGACCTGGGGTTCTACACCGGCCTGTCCACCAATGGCACGCTGATCGACGCCCCCATGGCCGACCGCATCGCCGCCATGGGTTTTGACTACGTGGGCATCAGCCTCGACGGGCTGCGCGACACCCATGACCGCTTTCGGCGCATGCAGGGCGCGTTCGACCTGAGCCTGAACGCGCTGAAGCTGCTGCGCGAACGCGGCGTGAAGGTGGGCATGCGCTTCACCATGACCGCGATGAATGCGCACGACCTGCCCGCGCTGCTGGCCCTGATGCGCGCAGAGCAGGTCGACAAGTTCTATTTCTCGCACCTGAACTACGCCGGGCGCGGCAACATCCACCGGGGCAAGGACGCCCAGTTCCAGGCCACGCGCGATGCGCTCACGCTGCTGTTCGACCGGGCCTGGCACGCCGCACGGAATGGCCTGGCCGAGGAGTATGTGACCGGCAACAACGATGCCGATGGCCCCTTCCTGCTGCAGTGGGCGCAAGCGCGCCTGCCGCGCTGGGCGCCCCAACTGGCGCAGCGCCTGGCCGCCTGGGGCGGCAACGCCAGCGGCCTGAACGTGGCCAACATCGACAACCTGGGCCATGTGCACCCCGACACCATGTGGTGGCACCACACGCTGGGCGACGTGCGCAAGCGCCCGTTCTCGGCCATCTGGAGCGATACCTCCGACCCGCTGATGGCGGGCCTCAAGCAGCAGCCGCGCCCCGTACAGGGCCGCTGCGCGCAATGCCGCTACCTGGCGCTGTGTGGCGGCAACACGCGCGTGCGTGCCCAGCAGCTCACCGGCAACGCCTGGGCCGAAGACCCTGGCTGCTACCTCGAAGACGACGAGATCGGCCTGCAGCCGCCCCTGGGCACCACGGCACAGGGCCAACGCCAGCGCGTCACCATCCCCATCCGGGAGCAGATCCATGCCTGACGCCCCCACCGCTTTCCGCTGGCGCGCGCGCCTGGCCGATGCCGCCCGCGCGGCCCTCGTTGTGGGGCTGTGCTGGATGGGCTACGACCTCGCTGCTGCCCAGGGCATCCCGGCCGCCACGCTCTACGGCACCCATTGCGCCAGCTGCCACGGTGCCCAGCGCACCGGCGGCATGGGCCCGGCCCTGCTGCCCGAAAGCCTTGGCCGCCTGCCCGCCGCCGAGACGCTGCAGGTCATCACCCAGGGCCGCGCGGCCACGCAGATGCCGGCCTTTGGCGGCACGCTGTCGGCCGCCGAAGCCCAGGCCCTCGCGGCCTTCATCCGCACGCCGGTGGTGCCGGCACCCCGCTGGGCAGAGGGCGACATCCGCGCCTCACGCGAGTTCCACCCCGCGCCCGCGAACGAACCAGCCGCGCCGCTGTGGCAGGCCGACCCCATGAACCTGTTTGTGGTGGTGGAAGGCGGCGACCACCACGTGAGCCTGGTCGATGGCGACCGCTTCGAGGTCATCACCCGCTTCGCCAGCCGCTATGCGCTGCACGGCGGCCCCAAGTTTTCGCCCGACGGGCGCTATGTGTACTTCGGCTCGCGCGACGGCTGGATCACCAAGTACGACCTGTGGCGCCTCGCCGTGGTGGCCGAGGTGCGCGCCGGGCTGAACATGCGCAACGTGGCTGTGAGCGCCGATGGCCGCTGGGTCATGGCCGCCAACTATTTGCCCCACACGCTGGCCCTGTTCGACAGCGACCTGCAGCTGGTGCGCACGTACAGCGCAGGCACGCTGGACGGCAAGGCCAGCTCGCGCGTGTCGGCCGTGTACGACGCCGCGCCGCGCCACAGCTTCGTGGTGGCGCTAAAGGACATCCCCGAGATCTGGGAGATCTCCTATGACCCCCAGGCCGCCCCCATCCACGACGGCCTGGTGCACGACTACAAGATGGGCGAGGCCATCGCCACGCCCGGCTACCTGGGCGTGCGCCGCACCCCGCTGGACGAGCCGCTGGACGACTTCTTTTTCGACCAGAGCTACCGCCATGTGCTGGGCGCAACGCGCCCCAAGGACGCTTCTGCATCCGGGACCCAAAGTGGCAACGGCGCAGCCACCGCCCAGGTGGTGAACCTGGACGTGCGCCGCAAGATCGCCGACCTGCCCATCGCAGGCATGCCCCACCTGGGCTCGGGCATCACGTTCGCCTGGAACGGCACCACGGTGCTGGCCTCGCCCAACCTCCAGGGCGGCGCCATCGACGTGATCGACATGCAGACCTGGAAGCCGGTGGCCACCATCCCGACCCCGGGCCCCGGCTTCTTCATGCGCAGCCACGAGAAGACGCGCTACGCCTGGACCGACTCGATGATGAGCCGCTCCGCCAAGGACACCATGACCCTCATCGACAAGGCCACGCTCCAACCCGTGGCCACGGTGCGCGAGCCGGGCAAGACCCTGGCGCACATCGAGTTCACCAAGGACGGCAAGTACGCCCTGGCCAGCGTGTGGGAGATGGACGGCGCACTCATCGTGTATGACGCCACGACCTTGAAAGAGGTCAAGCGCCTGCCCATGAGCAAGCCCGTGGGCAAATACAACGTGTGGAACAAGATCACGCGCTCGGAAGGCACCTCGCATTGACAACCGGCACGGCTATGCCCAGCGATGCCACGGCGGCCCTGCCCGGGCCCGCCCCGGCGCAGCAGCGCCTGGTGGGCGACCTGGTGGTGTGGCTGCTGGTGCTGGCCGAGCTGCTCACCTTCGGCATCCTGTTTGCGTCCTTTGCGGTGACCCGGGTGCGCGAGCGTGCGCTGTTTGCCGCCGGGCAGGCCACGCTCGACCTGTCCAGCGGCGCCATCAACACGGTGCTGCTGGTGTCGGCGAGCTGGTGCGTGGCCCGCAGCGTGCACGCCGTGCGGGCAGACCAGTCCCGCACCGGCGCGCGCTGGCTGCTGGGCGCATTGACCAGCGGCTGCGGCTTTCTGGTGCTCAAGACGGTGGAGTACGTGCACAAGTGGAACGAAGGCATCAACGTGGCCGAGAACAGCTTCTACCTGCTGTACGTGATGCTCACGGGCTTTCACTTCCTGCACGCCGCCGTGGGCTGCATCCTCTTTGCGGTGCTGTGGCGGCCCACACGGCACGGCGCCTATGGCCCCGGCAATTGCCATGCGCTGGAGACTGGCGCGGTGTTCTGGCACATGGTGGACCTGCTGTGGATGCTGCTTTTCCCCCTGGTCTACGTGCTGCGCTGAACACCATGAAACGCCCTGACCGCATCGACTGGATCTGGCTGGCCCTGCTGGCCGCCACCGCCACCACCTGGTGGCTGGGCGAGCACCCGGGTGCCACCCCCGGCACCCCGCTAGCCTGCGTGGTGCTGGCCCTGGCAGCGGGCAAGGGGGTGCTCATCGTGCGGGACTACATGGAGCTGCGCCACGCACCCGCCCTGTGGCAGCGCCTGCTGCTGGGCTGGCTGGGGCTGACCACGCTCATCCTTCTGGTGGCCACGGTGTGGCCACGCTAGGCTCGCCACACTTGCTATCAATAGAGTAGCTTATAGCGCTTACCTGGCGGGCGGTAGCGGCCTATTTCAACCACAACCCGCAGACAACCCCCTTCACCAGGCAGAGGCGCTTTCCTTGAACCCGTTCAAGGAAAAAAGTCGAGCAAATTGGGAGGATAAGGCCCTCAAGTTCGAAGGAGGGCTTACGAATGAGCCAGTCACACAGCGGTTTCACCAAGCAGATGGCCCGCAACATGTTTTACGGGGGCACGGTGTTTTTTGCCCTGCTGTTCGCCGCCATCGTGTTCGATAGCGAGCGCCGCATTCCCGAGCGGTCCAACGCCCAGGCCATCACCCCGGCCGTCGTGGCGGGCAAGAAGATCTGGGAGACGCGCAACTGCATCGGCTGCCACACCCTGCTGGGCGAAGGCGCGTACTTCGCGCCCGAGCTGGGCAATGTCTACAAGCGCCGGGGCGGCGACTTCATCAAGGTGTGGATGCAGGCGCAGCCCACCGGCGTGGCCCACCGCCGCCAGATGCCGCAGTTCAACCTGACCGACCAGCAGCTCAACGACCTGGTCGAGTTCCTCAAGTGGACCGGCGAGATCAACACCGAAAACTGGCCACCCAACATCGAAGGTTGAGAGAGGGAACCACACCATGCATATCTCCACACTCAAATACCAGAGCCAATCGGTCTCGAAGCTCTACTTCATCGCCGCCATGGCGCTGTTCGCCGGCCAGATCATCTTTGGCATCACGCTCGGCCTGCAGTACGTGGTGGGCGACCTGTTCTTCCCCTACATCCCGTTCAACGTGGCGCGGATGGTGCACACCAACCTGCTGATCGTGTGGCTGCTCTTCGGCTTCATGGGCGCGGCCTACTACATGGTGCCCGAGGAGGCCGAGACCGAGCTGCACTCGCCGCTGCTGGCCAAGGTGCTGTTCTGGATCTTCCTCGTGGCGGGCGCGCTCACCATCGTGGGCTACCTCACCGTGCCCTACGCCAAGCTGGCGGAACTGACGGGCAACGACCTGCTGCAGACCATGGGCCGCGAGTTCCTGGAACAGCCCCTGCCGACCAAGGTGGGCATCGTGGTCGTGGCCCTGGGCTTTCTCTACAACATCAGCATGACGGTGCTCAAAGGCCGCAAGACCGCCATCAGCCTCGTGCTGCTGATGGGCCTGTGGGGCCTGGCGCTGATGTTCCTGTTCAGCTTCGTGAACCCGCACAACCTGGTGCGCGACAAGATGTACTGGTGGTTCGTGGTCCACCTGTGGGTGGAGGGCGTGTGGGAGCTGATCCTGGGCGCGCTGCTGGCCTACGTGCTGGTCAAGACGACGGGCGTGGACCGTGAGGTCATTGACAAGTGGCTGTACGTGATCATCGCCTTCGCGCTGATGACCGGCATCCTGGGCACGGGCCACCACTTCTACTTCATCGGCCTGCCTGGCTACTGGCACTGGATCGGCAGCATCTTCAGCGCGCTGGAGCCCATTCCCTTCTTCATGATGACGGTGTTCGCCTTCAACATGGTGCAGCGCCGCCGCCGCGAACACCCCAACCAGGCCGCCGTGCTGTGGGCCGTGGGCACGGCCGTTCTGGGCTTCCTGGGCGCAGGCCTGTGGGGCTTCATCCACACGCTCTCGGCCGTGAACTACTACACCCATGGCTCGCAGATCACGGCCGCCCACGGGCACCTGGCCTTCTACGGCGCCTACGTGCTGGTGGTCATCACGCTCATCAGCTACGCCATGCCCACGCTGCGCGGTCGCATCGCCAACAGCAAGAAGGCCCAGGCTGCCGAGATGTGGAGCTTCTGGATCATGACCATCGGCATGGCCACCATGGTGCTGGCCCTCACGGGCGCAGGCATCCTGCAGGTATGGCTGCAACGCATGCCCCTGACCAACGCCATGGGCTTCATGGCCACGCAAGACCAGCTCACCATCTTCTACTGGGTGCGCATCGCCGGTGGCGTGGTCTTCCTGCTGGGCCTGTTGCTGTTCTTCACGAGCTTCTTCATCGGCGGCGACCCGGTGACCGAGGACACGGGCGGCAAGGGCGCCAAGAACGGCGTTCTGCCAGCCCGGTCGCTGAACCCAGCCTGACCCCCACCCACCGGCAAAGGCCCCCATGGACCACAGCGAACTGCAACACCTCGCCCCCCCGGCCCTGCCCTTCTATGCAGAACAAGGTGGCGAATCCGCCCTGTTCGAGCATGCCTGGCGCCAGCGCCTGCCGCTGCTCATCAAGGGCCCCACGGGCTGCGGCAAAACCCGCTTCGTGGAGCACATGGCGGCGCGCCTGGGGCGGCCGCTCATCACCGTGAGCTGCCATGACGACCTGTCGGCCGCCGACCTGGTGGGCCGGCACCTGCTGGGCATCAGCGGCACGGTGTGGGCCGATGGCCCCCTGGCGCGCGCCGTGCGCCAGGGCGCGATCTGCTACCTGGACGAGGTGGTGGAAGCGCGCAAGGACACCACCGTGGTGCTGCACCCGCTGGCCGATGACCGGCGGGTGCTGCCCATCGAGCGCACGGGCGAGCTGCTGGCCGCGCCGCCGGAGTTCATGCTCGTCATCTCCTACAACCCCGGCTACCAGAGCCTGCTCAAGAGCCTCAAGCCCAGCACACGCCAGCGCTTTGTGGCGCTGAACCTGGGCTACCCCGCCCCGGCGGTCGAAGAGGCCGTCCTGCGCACCGAAGCCGGTGCCAGCGCCGAACTGGCGGCCACGCTGGTGCGCCTGGGCACGGCCCTGCGCCAGATTACCGACCACGACCTGGAGGAAGTGGCCAGCACCCGCCTGCTGGTGATGGCGGCGCGCCTGGCCGTCTCGGGTGTACCACTGGCCACCGCCTGCCGTGCGGCCATCGTGGACGCGCTCACCGACGACGCCGACACGGCGTCTGCGCTGGACGAGGTGCTGCGCGCCCTGCTGGGGTGATGCCTCGCCATGCAACGCCAGCGCCGCGCCTGCCAGATTGCGTTCTTCGCGCTGTTCCTGTGCGCCCCGGCGCTGAACCTGCTGCGCTTTGACCTCACGGAAGTGCAGCTCTGGGTGCTGGGCCAGCGCTGGAGCCTGGGGATCGACACCTTCCGCCAGGGGCTGATTGGCCCCGGCGAGATGGCCTGGCGCCTGCTGCTGCGCGCACTGCTGCCAGCGCTCCTCATCGTGGGGGGATTTCTGGCCGTGGCCTGGCGCTATGGGCGCCTGTACTGCGGCTGGCTGTGCCCGCACTTTTCTCTGGTGGAGCTGCTCAACCACACGCTGCAAAAAGCCTGCGGCCGCCTGTCGCTGTGGGACCCCAAGCCCACGCCCCAACGCGGCCTCACGCCCGACCGGCGCTGGTGGCCCGTGTTTGTGCTGCTGTGCCTGCTGATGGGTTTTGCCTGGGCCATCACGCTGCTGACCTACCTGCTGCCCCCCGCCGATGTGTGGGGCCGTTTGCTGCACGGCACCTCCACCCCGGGCCAGGTGCGCTTCCTGGTGGCAGGCACGGCCGTGTTCACGGCCGAATTCCTGTTCGCGCGCCACCTGTTCTGCCGGTTTGGCTGCGCGGTGGGCCTGTTCCAGAGCCTGGTGTGGATGGCCAACCCGCGCGGGCGCGTGGTGGGCTTCGCGCGCGATGCCGGGCGCCTGCCGACCGCCTCCGCCGCCCCTGCGGCCCCTTCCGGCCTGCAGGCCGCCCACCCTTCGCAGTGCCGCAGTTGCGACGAGCCCCATGGCAACGCCTGCGACCGCGCCTGCCCCATGCACCTGCCGCCCCGCCAGTTCAAGCGGCGCAAGTTCTCGTGTGTGCAGTGTGGGCTGTGCGTGCAGGCCTGCGAACACTCGCAGTCTGCCCAGCAGCGTGCGCCCCTGCTGCAATGGAGCATTGGTGTGGATGCACTGCGCGAGTCCTTGCGTGCACGGCCACGTGAAACCCCCTCGGCCCCCACTTCGCGCGCCGCAGGCAACGCCATGGAGCACTGACATGGAAGAATGGATCGGCCAGCAATGGCACCGCCTGATTACCCACTGGGCCGCCGGCGGCCACCCCGAAGCCGCCGTCACGCTCGAAGAAGTGCGCAAGCCGCTGGGCCTGCTGTTCCGCTGCGGGGGCGGCCCCGCTGCCATGCGCATTGCCCCGGCCGCTGACCGCACCGTGGGCGGCCCGCGCGGCTGGCTGCAGCGCGCTGCAGGCGCCGGCACACGCGCCGCGCTGCCCGAATACCAGAACGACGTGTTGGCCCTGCCCGCCACGCTGGCCGTTTTTGCCGATCGCGCGCTCAACCGCGACCTGTAC
This sequence comes from Acidovorax sp. FJL06, assembly GCF_003852545.1. Classification (GTDB taxonomy): domain Bacteria; phylum Pseudomonadota; class Gammaproteobacteria; order Burkholderiales; family Burkholderiaceae_C; genus Acidovorax. Next base: position 53,375 of record NZ_QAJR01000030.1, on the reverse strand, counting down.
CTGTGGCTGGCGGCCCTGGGCTCGCAGTGGCATACCGCCCAACCCGCGCAGCCCGGCTGGCTGGCCCACAACCTGGCGGCGGAGCAAGCAGCCCGCGCCGCGTTTCCGGGCCTGGCCGCCACCCACGACCGGCTGCGGCACGCGCAGCTGGCCCAGCGCCCACCGCTGCACCGCCTGCGTGGCCCTGCCGCCGAGGCAGAGGCCTGGGTGCAGCGCGCACTGCGCGGCGAGCTGGACGGCCCCGCGCCGGGCTTGCCCCTGCCGGCCCTGCCCTCCAGCACCACCGCACCGGTCTGGCTGTGGCTGGACAACGGCCAGACCCTGGCGGCAGCCCCCCGCCGCCCTGCAGAGCCCCCCGAGCCCCCCGAAGGCCACGGCGTCACCGCGCCCGGCCCCGACGACCGCACGCGCCGCAGGGCCGAGCGGGTGCGCGATGAGCGCCACGCCGCGCCGCTGATGCTGTTCTTCCGCGCCGAATCCATCCTCTCCTGGGGCGAATTCACCAAGGTGCAGCGCGCCGACGACGACAGCGATGACGGCAACGCCCTGGATGCCGCGCGCGACATGGATGTGCTGGCCATCGCCGAGGACGCGGGCAATGCGCGCCGCCTGGCGTCGCGCGTGCGTTTTGACCTGGATCTGCCCAGCGCCAGCGCCGACGACATCGCCCTGGGCCCCGGCGAACACCAGCCCGAGTGGGACTGGAAGGCCCGGCTGCTGCGCCCCGCCCACTGCGCCGTGCAGCGCATGGTGGCGCGCGAAGCCCCGCCCTTTGCCCCCGACGCCCGGCTGCGCACCACCGCCCGCCAGGTGCGCCGCCGCCTGGAGGTGCTGCGCGCCGCACCGCTGCGCGCCCATGCCCAGCCCGATGGCGACGAACTGGACGTGGACGCCTGGGTGCGCCATGCCACCGACGGTGCCGCCTGGCGCAGCGAGTCGCCTGCCGTGTGGCAGCGCCGTGTGCGCGCCGAGCGCAGCCTGGCCACGCTGCTGCTGGCCGACCTGTCGCTCTCCACCGACGCCCATGTGGGCGGCGCGGGCCAGCCCATGCGCGTCATCGACGTGATCCGCGATGCGCTGTATGTGTTCGGCGAGGCCCTGGCCGCCGGGGGCGACACCTTCGAGATGCTGGGCTTCAGCTCGGTGCGGCGCCAGAACGTGCGCATCCAGCACCTCAAGGGATTCGACGATGCCTGGGGCCCCCTGGCGCGCGCACGCATCGCGGCCATCAAGCCCGGCTACTACACGCGCATGGGCGCCGCCATCCGCCACGCCACGGCGCAGCTGGCCGCACGGCCCGAGCGCCAGCGCCTGCTGCTGCTGCTGACCGATGGCAAACCCAACGACCTGGACGTGTACGAAGGCCGCTACGGGCTGGAGGACACCCGCCACGCGGTGCAGCAGGCCCGTGCCCAGGGGCTCACGCCTTTCGCCGTGACGATTGACGATGCGGGGCACGACTACCTGCCCTACCTCTTCGGCCAGCAGGGCTACGCACTGGTGCACCGCCCGCGCGACCTGGCACAGCGGCTGGCAGCGGTCTACAGCCAGATCACGCGCCAGCAAATTTGACGCGGTGCAGCATGCACCTTTGACGCTGGACAAGACCCTGCCGGGAACGTCCCCGTGTAATCGCTGCATTACTCCCAATGCAGCCCCACCATGGACATCCGGCAATTTGACATTCCGCGCTACCTGTCGGCCCTGCCGCTTTTTCAGGAATCCACCCCCGAGGAGCTGGCCCGCCTGGCCCAGGGCTGCCGGTTGCGCCGCTTCGCGCGTGGCGACAGCATCTTCCGCGTGGGCACCCCCTGCGAAGAGTTCCATGTGACGGTGCTGGGCCAGGTCAAGCTGTTTGCGCTCTCGCCCTCCGGGCAGGAGAAGGTGATCGAGCTGGTGGGCCCGGGCTCCAGCTTTGCCGAGGCCCTGATGTTCACGGGCAAGCCCTACATCATCAATGCCCAGGCACTGGCCGAGACCCTGCTGCTGAGCGTGGACAAAACCACGGTGGAGCGTGAAATCCAGGCCGATCCACGCTTTGCCATGCGCATGCTGGCAGGCATCTCGCGGCGCCTGCACGGGCTGGTGCACGATGTGCAGACCTACACGCTGCACAGTGGCATGCAGCGCGTCGTCAGCTACCTGCTGCACGAGCTGCCCGAAGACTCCAGCGACGCCGCCGGCATTGCGCTGGCCTGCGCGGGCTGCGGCGAACCCCAGGAGCCGGGTGGCCTGAGCCTGACGTTGCCGGTGAGCAAAGCCACCATCGCATCGCGCCTGTCGCTCACGCCCGAGTATTTCTCGCGCGTGCTGCACGAGCTCGAAGACGCAGGACTGATCCACATGGACAAACGCGACATCCACATCCCCGATGCGGTGCGCCTGGCCGAACACACCTGGTCCGACCCCGGTGCACGCCGCACCGCGCCCGCAACGGCCGCCGCATAAGCTCATCACGAACGATTCGATGCCCCGCGCATCTTCCGGTGCAAGAATGGCCCGGCCGCAGCGCCCGCTGCGCCCATTCACCTTGAGGAGGAGCACTACACCATGAAGATCGAAACCCTGGCCGTCCACGCAGGCTACAGCCCCGACCCCACCACCAAGGCCGTGGCCGTGCCCATCTACCAGACGGTGGCCTACGCTTTCGACAGCGCCCAGCACGGCGCGGACCTGTTTGACCTGAAGGTGCCGGGCAACATCTACACCCGCATCATGAACCCCACGACCGACGTGCTCGAAAAGCGCGTCGCGGCGCTCGAAGGCGGCATTGCCGCGCTGGCCGTGGCCTCGGGCATGGCGGCCATCACCTACGCCATCCAGACCATCGCAGAAGCGGGCGACAACATCGTCTCGGCCAGCACGCTCTATGGCGGCACCTACAACCTGTTTGCCCACACGCTGCCGCAGCAGGGCATCACCACCCGTTTTGCCGACCCGCGCGACCCGGCCAGCTTTGCGCAGCACATCGACGCGCGCACCAAGGCCATCTTCATCGAGTCCATCGGCAACCCGCTGGGCAACGTGACCGACATCCGCGCGCTGGCCGATGTGGCCCATGCGCACGGCATTCCGCTGATCGTGGACAACACCGTGCCCAGCCCCTACCTGCTGCGCCCCATCGAGCATGGCGCCGACATCGTGGTGCATTCGCTCACCAAGTACCTGGGCGGCCATGGCAACAGCGTGGGCGGCGCCATCGTGGACAGCGGCAAGTTCCCGTGGGCCGAGCACAAGGCGCGCTTCCCCCGCCTGAACGAGCCCGACGTGAGCTACCACGGCGTGGTCTACACCGAGGCCCTGGGCCCGGCCGCCTTCATCGGCCGTGCGCGCGTGGTGCCGCTGCGCAACACGGGCGCGGCCCTGTCGCCGCAAAGCGCGTTTTTGATCCTGCAGGGCATCGAGACCCTGGCCCTGCGCATGGACCGCATCTGCGACAACACATTGGCCATCGCTCAGTACCTGCAAAACCACCCCAAGGTGGAATGGGTGCGCTACGCCGGTTTGCCCGACCACCCCGACCACGCGCTGGTGCAGCGCCAGTCGGGCGGCAAGGCGTCGGGCATCCTGAGCTTTGGCGTGAGGAACAGCGATGCCGACCCACGCGCCGCCGGAGCACGCTTCCTCGACGCACTGCAGCTCTTCACGCGCCTCGTCAACATCGGCGATGCCAAGTCGCTGGCCACGCACCCGGCATCGACCACCCACCGCCAGCTCAACCCCGACGAGCTGGCCAAGGCGGGCGTGAGCGAGGGCATGGTGCGCCTGTCGGTGGGCATCGAACACATCGACGACCTGCAGGCCGACCTGGCGCAGGCACTCGAAAAGGTATGAACCCGCCGACCCCAACCGATCGCAGTCGATCGCGGTCGATACCGGCCGAGAGCGGGTTTCAATGGAAAAATGGCTGCAGCGCTTGATGGTCAAGCGCAAGCAGCTCCTTAATCCATAGCAATCACAGATCCCGCGCGAGCCGCACGCCCGTGAACTGCCAGCGTGCCGTGGCTGGGAAGAAGTTGCGGTACGTGGCCCGGGCATGCCCGGGCGGCGTGGCACACGAGCTGCCGCGCAGCACGTACTGGTTGACCATGAACTTGCCGTTGTATTCGCCCACGGCCCCCTCGGCCACCCGAAAGCCGGGGTAGGCCGCGTAGCCCGACTGGGTCCACTGCCAGGCGGTGCCGAACAACTGTTCCAGCCCTGCTCCGCCACCGCCGTCCGCCCCGGGGGCCGCTGCGCGGTGTGCCGCGTGCTCCCATTCGGCCTCGGTGGGCAGGCGCGCCCCCGCCCAGCGCGCATAGGCATCGGCCTCGTAGTACGACAGATGCAGCACCGGCTGGCCGGCCTGCAAGGGCTGCAGTCCGGCCAGGGAAAAGCGATGCCAGCCCCCCTCCCGGTGCTGCCAGTACAAGGGGTGGTCCAGGTTCTGGGCCCCGCGCCAATCCCAGCCCTCGGCGAGCCAGTGCACGGGATCCTGGTAGCCGCCCCCCTCCACAAAAGCCACCCATTCGGCATTCGTCACCAGCCGGGACGCCAGCGCAAAGGGCGCGAGGTAGGTGCGGTGGCGCGGGCTTTCGTTGTCAAACGCAAATCCTCCACCGGCGTGGCCGATCTCCACCAAGCCTCCGTCCAGAGGCAGCCAGCCCAGAGGCGCCGTGGCGGGTGCAATGGCAAGGCCCCCCTCCACTGTGGCGGCATCGCCATAGGCAGGGTACAGCGGGTTGCACGACAACAGGTGCTTGATGTCCGTGAGCAGCAGCTCCTGGTGCTGCTGCTCATGCTGCAGGCCCAGCTCGATCAGCGCGCACAGCGCCTGGTCTTGCAGCACGGCGGGCAGCAGGCGCGCCATGCGGGCGTCCACATCGGCCCGGTAGGCCAGCACCTCCTGCAGCGACGGGCGCGTGAGCAGCCCCCGCTGCGGCCGCGGGTGCTTGGCGCCCACGCCGTTGTAGTAGGAGTTGAACAGCACCCTGAACGCGGGGTTGAACGGCGCAAAACCCGGCTCGTGGGCCTCCAGCACAAAGGTCTCGAAGAACCAGGTGGTGTGCGCAAGGTGCCACTTGGCCGGGCTGGCGTCGGGCATGGACTGCGCGCCGCAGTCCTCGGCCGACAGGGGTGCCACCAGCGCCACGCTGTGGTCGCGGATGGCGGCGTAGCGCAAGGCCAGGTCAGCGGTTGTCATGGGGTCCATACGCCATCACGGCCTCGCATGCACCACCGCGAACCAGCCCCGCTCGTCGGTCCATGCCTGGGCCTGCGCAAAACCAGCTCGCGCCAGCATGGCGGTGAACACGGACAGCGGGTATTTGTAGCTGTTTTCGGTATGGATGCGTTCGCCTTGCTCAAAGCGGCGCCCGCCCCCCGGCCAGCGTACGTGGGAGTCGGCCACCGCCTCCAGGTGCATTTCGATGCGCGACTCCTGGTGGTTGAAAAACGCCCGGTGCTGCCACTGGTCCACATCAAAATCACTGCCGATCAGGCGATTCACATGTGTGAGCACATTGCGGTTGAAGGCGGCCGTCACACCCGCTGCGTCATCGTAGGCGGCCTCCAGCACCGCCACGTCCTTGGGCAGGTCGATCCCGATGAGCAACCCCCCATCGTCATCGATCAGCTCGCGCATGTGGGCCAGCAGGCCCAGCGCATGGGGCGGGTCGAAGTTGCCAATGGACGAGCCCGGGTAGAACACCAGGCGCCCGGTGCGGGGGATGTCCTCGGGCAACGCCACGCCCAGCGTCATGTCGCCCGCCAGCGCACGCGCGTCCAGCGCCGGGAACTCGTCGCGCAGCCCCTGCACGGCCTGCTCCAGGAAGTCGGCCGAAATGTCCACCCCCACAAAACAGGCGGGCTGCACCAGGCGGCAGAGGGTGCGGGCCTTCTGGCAATTGCCCGCCCCCAGTTCGATCAGCGTGCGCCCCGGGCCCACCACCCCGGCAATGCTGTGGGCGTGCGCCTGCATGAGGGCGGTTTCGGTGCGCGTGGGGTAGTACTCCGGCAGGCGGGTGATGGCCTCGAACAGCTGCGAGCCCTGCTGGTCATAAAAGTACTTGGGAGAGATGCGTGCCGGCCGCTGGGTCAGCCCGTGCGTGATGTCGGTGTGGCGAGGCATGAGCATGGGTGATGAAGCGTCTGGTGCGGCTGCGCCGCCGGGTCCAACAACATGGGGCACCGGAGGCACGCGCGCGGTGCGCCTGCCCGTATCCGTTCGGCCCCCATTGTGCGACGCCTCACCGAGCCTGTGTAGACCCCCTCTGCGGCCCCCTGCCCATAAAAAAAAAGGGCTGGCGCAAGCGCCAGCCCTTTTCCCCCTTGGAAACCGCTCGCTCAGAAGCGCCAGCCCAGACCCACGCCCACCAGAACGGGATCAACCTTGAACGTGCCCAGCTTGGCACCACCCGCGCTCACATCGGTCTTGATGAAGACCTTCTTCACGTCGAAGTTGAGGTACAGGTTCTTGGCCAGCGGGATGTCCACGCCCACTTGCAGTGCGGGGCCGAAGCTGTTGCGGTCAATGTCCACACCGGCAGGCAGGTTCACGCTGGAGAAGCGCGTGTAGTTCAGGCCTGCGCCCACATAGGGCTTGAAGCCGGCCGTGTCGAAGTGGTACTGCACCAGCAGCGTAGGCGGCAGGTGCTTGAGCGTGCCGATGGGCGCACCACCGGCGCGCAGCGTGTGCTTTTGCGGCACGGTGAGGACCAGCTCGGCCGCGATGTTCTTGTTGAAGAAATACGTGACATCCACCTCGGGGATGGTCTTGTCGTTGACCGACAGGCCCAGGGGGGTGCTGTCCTTGTTGGCGCTGTCCAGGTGCACCGCACGTGCACGGACCATCCAGGGGCCCTCAGCCTGTTGCGCCAATGCAGCGCCAGAAGACAGGGCACACAGAACGGCGACAGCCAGCAGGTTTTTTTTCATGGTATTTCGCATCGGTTGGACGGGGACGACCCCCGTGCATGCATTGAACCGCTGCGGCCCCCACCCGGCCTTGCCTTAGCTCAAGGGCTCCGTATTAACCCTTAGACCTACATCAAGACATACCCACTCTCACGCCATGGACTTGCCACCGCGCAGCCGCTGCACCAGCGTCACCCCCGCCAGCACCAATCCGCCAGCCACGATGCCCACCAGCGCGTTGAGCAGGTTGGGCAACAACACGGCCCACAGCCCCCCCACGGGCCACTGCGCGGCCGCCGTGCCCACCCCTTCGACCCCGTGGTGCAACACCGGCACCCCATGCACCAAAATGCCGCCCCCCACCAGGAACATGGCTGCCGTGCCCGCAATGGACAACCCCTTCATGAGCCAGGGTGCGGCGCGCAGAATGCCCGCCCCCACCGCGCGGGCCGCGCTGCTGGCCTTGCCACTGAGCCACAGGCCCAGGTCGTCGAGCTTGACGATGCCCGCCACCAGCCCGTAAACGCCAATGGTCATGATGACCGCAATGCCCGACAGCACGGCCACCTGCTGCGCAAAGGGCGCCGTGGCCACGGTGCCCAGCGTGATGGCGATGATTTCGGCCGACAGGATGAAGTCGGTGCGCACGGCGCCCTTGATCTTGTCCTTTTCAAAGGCCACCAGGTCCACCGCCGGGTTGGCATTGGCCTTGGCGTGGCTTTCGTGTTCGGCGTCATCCTCGTGCTGCGCATGCAGCAACTTGTGCGCGACCTTTTCAAAGCCCTCAAAGCACAGGAAAGCGCCCCCCACCATCAGCAGCGGCGTCACGGCCCAGGGCGCAAACGCGCTGATGAGCAGCGCGGCAGGCACCAGGATGACCTTGTTGACGAACGAGCCCTTGGCCACCGCCCAGACCACCGGGATCTCGCGCTCGGCGCGCACCCCCGTGACCTGCTGGGCGTTGAGCGCCAGATCGTCGCCCAGCACCCCCGCCGTTTTCTGCGCCGCCACCTTGGTCATGACCGACACATCGTCGGCCATGGCCACGCTCTTCTTGGCAGCCACCTTGGTCATCAGGGCCACATCGTCGAGGATGGTGGCGATGTCGTCGAGCAGGGCAAGCAGGCTGCCAGAGGCCATGGGAGGTCCTTGGAATGGTGAAAAGCGCCGACTATAGCAACGCGCCAAGACGATCCCGCACGCCCCGCAAGGCCCCATAAAAAACGGGGCCGCAGCCCCGTTTCTCAGTCATGCCTGCTGCCCAGATGGCAGGCAGTGGCAGGCAGGGTCAGCCGACCCACTTGCGCGCATTGCGCCAGATGCGCATCCAGCCGCTGTACTGGGCCAGGTCTTCGCTGGTCCAGCTCATCTGCACGTTGCGGAACACACGCTCGGGGTGCGGCATCATGGCCGTGAAGCGGCCGTCGGCCGTGGTCACGGCCGTGAGGCCGCCCGCGCTGCCGTTGGGGTTGAAGGGGTACTGCTCGGTGGCGCGGCCATGGTTGTCCACGTAGCGCATGGCGGCAATGGCCTTGTCGGCGTTGCCCCGGTACTTGAAGTTGGCATAGCCCTCGCCGTGCGCCACGGCAATCGGCAGGCGGCTGCCGGCCATGCCCTGCAGGAACAGGCTGGGCGATTCGAGCACTTCCACCAGCGACAGGCGGGCCTCGAAGCGCTCGCTCTGGTTGGTGGTGAAGCGCGGCCAGTCCTGCGCGCCGGGGATGATGTCGGCCAGCTCGGCAAACATCTGGCAGCCATTGCACACGCCCAGGCCAAACGTGTCCGTGCGGCCAAAGAAGCCCTGGAACTGCGCCGCCAGCACCGGGTTGAAGGTGATGGAGCGTGCCCAGCCAATGCCCGCGCCCAGCGTGTCGCCGTAGCTGAAGCCGCCGCAAGCGACCACGCCCTTGAAGTCTTCGAGCTTGACGCGGCCGGTTTGCAGGTCGGTCATGTGCACGTCATACGCCTCGAAGCCCGCCTCGGTGAATGCGTAGGCCATTTCGATGTGCGAGTTCACGCCCTGCTCGCGCAGGATGGCGACCTTGGGTTTTGCGAGGTTGAGGAACGGCGCGGCCACGTTGTCGGTGGCATCGAACGTGAGGTGCACCTGCATGCCCGGGTCGGTGGGCTCGCCTGCCGCCGCGTGTTCGGCATCGGCATTGGCGGGGTTGTCGCGCTGCTGGCAAATCTTCCAGCTCACCGCATCCCACACCTGGTGCAGGTCGGCCAGCGGGGCGCTGAACACGGCCTTGGCATCGCGCCAGACCTGCAGCTCGCCCTTGCCCGCGTCGATCTCGGAGGATGTGGGGCGCGTCTTGCCGACGAAGTGGCTGAAGGCCGACAGGCCATGTGCGCGCAGGGTCTGCATCACGTCGTTGCGCTCGGCGGTGCGCACCTGCAGCACCACACCCAGCTCTTCGTTGAACAGGGCTTTGAGCGTCAGCTCATCGCGGCGCGCGCCCACCTGGGTGGCCCAGTTCTTGGCGTCACCGGTTTCCATGCGGCTGTCGCTGATGCCGTCGCCTTCGGTGACCAGCATGTCCACGTTGAGCGCCACGCCCACGTGGCCCGCAAAGGCCATTTCGGCCGCTGCGGCCAGCAGGCCGCCGTCGCTGCGGTCGTGGTAGGCCAGGATCTGGCCCTTGGCGCGCAGTGCGTTCACGGCGTTGACGAGGTTGACCAGGTCTTTGGGGTCGTCCACATCGGGCACCACGTTGCCGCTTTGCTCTAGCGTCTGGCCCAGGATGCTGCCGCCCATGCGGTTCTGGCCCTTGCCCAGGTCGATCAGCACCAGGGTGGTGTCGGCCTCGGTGGCGTTGAGCTGGGGGGTGAGCGTACCGCGCACATCGGAGAGCGACGCGAAGGCGCTCACGATCAGGCTGACGGGGGACGTGACCTTCTTCTTGTCGGAGCCGTCAGACCATTGCGTGCGCATGGACAGCGAATCCTTGCCCACGGGGATGGACACGCCCAATGCTGGGCACAGCTCCATGCCCACGGCCTTCACGGTTTCGTACAGCGCGGCGTCTTCACCGGGCTCGCCGCAGGCGGCCATCCAGTTGGCCGACAGCTTCACACGCGGCAGCTCGATGGGCGCAGCCAGCAGGTTGGTGATGGCCTCGGCCACGGCCATGCGGCCCGAGGCGGGCGCGTTGATGGCGGCCAGCGGCGTGCGCTCGCCCATGCTCATGGCCTCGCCCGCAAAGCCCTTGTAATCGGCCAGGGTCACGGCGCAATCGGCCACAGGCACCTGCCAGGGGCCGACCATCTGGTCACGGTGGCTCAGGCCACCCACGGTGCGGTCGCCGATGGTGATGAGAAAGCGCTTGGACGCCACCGTGGGGTGGGCCAGCACGTCGATCACGGCCTTTTGCAGCGGCACGCCCGTCAAATCCATGGGCTTGAACTCGCGCGCCACGGTGGTCACGTCGCGGTGCATCTTGGGCGGCTTGCCCAGCAGCACGTTCATGGGCATGTCCACGGGCAGCTTCTGGTCTTCGGCCGTGGCAGCGGGGTCGTGCAGCACCAGTTGGCGCTCTTCGGTGGCCGTGCCGATCACGGCAAACGGGCAGCGCTCGCGCTCGCAGAAAGCCTGGAACTGTTCCAACGATTCGGGCGCAATCGCCAGCACGTAGCGCTCTTGCGACTCGTTGCTCCAGATTTCCTTGGGCGCCATGCCGGACTCTTCGAGCTGCACGGCGCGCAAGTCAAAGCGTGCGCCCCGGCCTGCATCGTTGGTCAGCTCCGGGAAGGCGTTGGACAGGCCGCCCGCGCCCACGTCGTGGATGGCGAGGATGGGGTTGGCCGTGCCCTGCGCCCAGCAGTGGTTGATGACCTCTTGCGCCCGGCGTTCGATCTCGGGGTTGCCGCGCTGCACCGAGTCAAAGTCCAGCTCGGCGGCGTTGGTGCCCGTGGCCATGGAGCTGGCCGCACTGCCGCCCATGCCGATGCGCATGCCGGGGCCGCCCAGCTGGATGAGCAGCGAGCCGGCAGGGAACTCGATCTTCTTGGTCAGCTCGGCGTCGATCACGCCCACACCGCCCGCGATCATGATGGGCTTGTGGTAGCCGCGCTGCACGCCGCCGACTTCCTGCTCGTATTCGCGGAAGTAGCCGTTCAGGTTGGGGCGACCGAATTCGTTGTTGAACGCCGCGCCGCCCAGGGGGCCTTCGACCATGATCTGCAGCGGGCTGGCGATGTGCTCGGGCTTGCCCACCGTGCTGCCCCAGAGCTTGGAGACGGTGAAGCCGGTCAGGCCGGCCTTGGGCTTGGAACCCCGGCCGGTGGCGCCTTCGTCGCGGATCTCGCCACCCGCGCCAGTGGATGCGCCGGGGAACGGCGAGATGGCCGTGGGGTGGTTGTGGGTTTCCACCTTCATCAGCACATGCTGGGTAGCGCTACTTTTTTGATAGCTGTTGGCGATTGATGCACCTGCGCTAGCGGCCATTTTCGCGACAAACCGCTCCACCGAATGGCCTTCCATGACCGAGGCGTTGTCCGAATACGCGATCACCGTGTGCTGGGGCGCCAGCTGGTGCGTGTTGCGGATCATGCCGAACAGGCTCTTGTCCTGCGCCACGCCGTCGATGGTGAACTCGGCGTTGAAGATCTTGTGGCGGCAGTGCTCGCTGTTGGCCTGCGCAAACATCATCAGCTCCACATCGGTGGGGTTGCGCGCGAGGCCCGTGAAGGCGGTCACGAGGTAGTCGATCTCGTCGTCGGCCAGCGCCAGGCCAAAGCGGGTGTTGGCGGCCTCCAGCGCAGCGCGGCCACCGGCCAGCACGTCCACATGCTCCATGGGCGCGGGCTGCAGTTCGGTGAACAGGGCGGCAGCGGCGCTGCGGTCGGCCACCACCGATTCGGTCATGCGGTCGTGCAGCAGGGCCGCGACCTGGGCCAGCTGCTCGGCCGTCAGCTCGGGCGTCTTGCCCAGCAGGCCCGATTTGAGGCTGATGCGGTATTCGGTGGTGCGCTCCACCCGGCGGATGGCAATGCCACAGTTGCGGGCAATGTCGGTGGCCTTGGAGGCCCAGGGCGACAGCGTGCCCAGGCGGGGCGTGACGATCAGCACGGCACCATCTTCGGGGCCTGCATACGGGTCGCCATAGGTCAGCAGCGCGGCCAGACGTTCTTGTTCCGTGGCTGTGGGGGCCGCATCGGTGGCAACCAGGTGCACGAAGCGCGCTGCAATGCCACTGATCTTGGGGTGGATGGCCTCCAGGGCGGGTTGAAGTTGCTGAGCGCGGAAGGAGCTGAGGGCGTTGCCGCCCGCCAGCGTGGTCATGTGCAAGGTCACGGTAGCGGCCTGTTGGGGGGTGTCAGGGGTAGAGGGTGGCTCCGGGCGCCAGCGTGCAACCAGCACCGGAGCCCGCCATTTTACCGGGCACGGCCGTGCCGCCTGCACAGTGCGGGGGCCAATGGGATAATCCAGGCATGAGCATCACCATCAAAAGCGCAGAGGACATCGAGGGCATGCGTCTGGCCTGCCGCCTGGCCTCCGAAGTGCTGGACTACATCGCGCCCCACATCAAGCCCGGCATCACCACCAAAGAGATCGACCGCCTGGGCGCCGAATGCATGGCCCAGCAAGGCACCATCTCGGCCACCGTGGGCTACCAGCCGCCCGGCTACCCGCCCTACCCGGCCTCGCTGTGCACCTCGGTCAACCATGTGGTGTGCCACGGCATCCCCAACGACAAGCCGCTCAAGAAGGGCGACATCGTCAACGTGGACGTGACCGTGATCACCAAGGACGGCTGGTACGGCGACAACAGCCGCATGTACCTGATCGGAGAGTGCTCGATCGCTGCCAAGCGCCTGTCGGCCCTCACCTTCGACGCCATGTGGCATGGCATCGTGCAGGTCAAGCCGGGCGCCCACCTGGGCGACATCGGCCATGCGATCCAGAAGTTCGCAGAAAGCCAGGGGTTCTCCATCGTGCGCGAATTCTGCGGCCACGGCATTGGCCAGAAGTTCCACGAAGAGCCCCAGGTGCTGCACTACGGCCGCCCCGGCACGCTCGAAAAGCTCCAGCCTGGCATGGTGTTCACCATCGAGCCCATGATCAATGCGGGCCGCCGCGAGGTGAAGGAACACGGCAACGACGGCTGGACCATCGTGACCAAGGACCACAGCCTGTCGGCCCAGTGGGAGCACACGGTGCTGGTCACCGAGACCGGCTACGAAGTGATGACCCTGTCGGCCGGCTCGCCCCCGCTGCCCGCCTTCGTCACCGCGACCAAGACCTGACCCTGACCGCCTGACCGGCGGGCGGGGCCGCCCGCAGACCCTTGCATGGCTTTTGCATGGCCCTTCTTCATTGCGATCCCCAACGACCATGACCGAAATCCATGCCCTGCGCGACGCCTACCGCCGCGACAAAGCCGCCCTGCTGGCGGCCATGCAAGCCACGGGCGCATCGACACGCGGCATCCGCGTGTTGCTGCGCAAACTGTCTTCGTTGGCCGGCAACCTGCTGCACACGCTGTGGCAGCGCGCCCAGTTGCCCGGCGACATGGCCCTGGTGGCGGTGGGCGGCTTCGGGCGCGACCAGCTGTTCCCTTACTCCGATGTCGATGTCCTGTTGCTGTTGCCCAATGGCGCTGCGCCCGAGGCCGGCAGCACGCTGCGGGCGCAGCTGGAAGGCTTCATCGGCAGCTGCTGGGACACGGGGCTGGAGATCGGATCGAGCGTGCGCACCGTGGCCGAATGCCTGGCCGAGAGCGCGGGCGATGTCACCGTGCAGACCTCGCTGCTCGAGTCCCGCTTGGTGTGCGGCAACGCCGCGCTGTTTGCCGAGTTCCAGCGCCAGTACCGCGCGCAGATGAACCCCGAGGCCTTCCTCGTGGCCAAGACGCTGGAGATGCGCCAGCGCCACACCAAGTACGAGAACACGCCCTACTCGCTCGAACCCAACTGCAAGGAGTCGCCCGGCGGGCTGCGCGACCTGCAGATGATCCTGTGGGTGGCGCAGGCCGCAGGCCTGGGCAGCAACTGGAAAGAGCTGGCCGCCAGCGGCATGGCCACGGCCTTCGAGGTGCGCCAGATCGAGCGCAACGAGGCCCTGCTGTGCCTCATCCGCGCGCGCCTGCACGCGGCCGCAGGGCGGCACGAAGACCGGCTGGTGTTCGACCTGCAGACGGCCGTGGCCGAATCGTTTGGCTACCGCTCGCAGGCGCCCGACGGCTCACGCCTGCCCATGCGCGCCAGCGAGAGCCTGATGCGCCGCTACTACTGGGCGGCCAAGGCGGTGTCGCAGCTCAGCCAGATCCTGCTGCTCAATATTGAAGAGCGCCTGAGCCCCTCGACGCACGAGCCGCGCCCCATCAACGAACGCTTTTTCGAGAAGGCCGGCCTCATCGAAGTGGCCAGCGACGACCTCTACACCCGCGACCCGCACGCGATCCTGGAGACCTTCCTGCTCTACCAGACCACCGTGGGGCTCAAGGACCTGTCGGCGCGCACGCTGCGCGCGCTGTACAACGCGCGCGGTGTGATGGACAGCGCCTTCCGGCGCGACCCGGCCAACCGCGATGCCTTCATGCGCATCCTGCAGCAGCCCTCGGGCATCACCCATGCCATGCGGCTGATGAACCAGACCTCGGTGCTGGGGCGCTACCTGTGGCCGTTTCGCCGCATCGTGGGGCAGATGCAGCATGACCTGTTCCACGTCTACACGGTGGACCAGCACATCCTGATGGTGTTGCGCAACGTGCGCCGCTTCTTCATGGCAGAGCATGCGCACGAGTACCCGTTTTGCTCGCAGCTGGCTGCGGGGTGGGACAAGCCCTGGATTCTGTATGTGGCCGCGCTGTTCCATGACATTGGCAAGGGGCGCGGGGGCGACCACTCGCAGATTGGCGCCGAAGAAGTGCGGCGCTTTTGCCGCCAGCACGGCGTGGACCGCGACGACGCCAAACTCATCGAATTTCTGGTGCGCGAACACCTGACCATGAGCACCGTGGCGCAAAAGCAGGACCTGAGCGACCCCGACGTGATCGGTGCCTTCGCCCGCCGCGTGGGCAACGAGCGCAACCTCACGGCCATGTACCTGCTCACCGTGGCAGACATCCGCGGCACCAGCCCCAAGGTCTGGAACGCCTGGAAAGGCAAGTTGCTGGAAGACCTGTACCGCGCCACGCTGCGCACCCTGGGCGGCCGCGCGCCCGATGCCGCCGCCGAAATCGAGGCCCGCAAGCGCGAGGCGCTGGTGCTGCTGGCGCTCAACGCCCTGCCGTTTGAGGCCCACAAGGCGCTGTGGGCCACGCTCGACGTGAGCTATTTCATGCGCCACGACGCCGCCGACATTGCCTGGCACACGCGCCACCTGTCGCGCCACGTGGGCGCAGCCAAGCCCGTGGTGCGCGCACGCCAGTCGCTGGCGGGCGATGGCTTGCAGGTGATGGTCTATGCCGCCGACCAAGCCGATCTGTTTGCGCGCATCTGCGGCTACTTCGACCGCGCGGGCTTCAGCATCCTCGATGCGCGCGTGCACACTGCCAACAACGGCTATGCACTCGACACCTTCCAGGTCGTGGCCTCTTTGGCATCCGAACAGCCCGGGCACTACCGCGAGCTGACCCACATGGTCGAAAGCGACCTGATGCGCGTGATCGAGGAAGGCGGCCCGCTGCCAGAGCCCGCGCGCAAGCGGGTCTCGCGCCGGGTCAAGAGCTTTCCGGTCGCGCCCCGCGTCACCCTGCGGCCCGACGAGAAAGCACAGCGCTGGCTGCTCGCCATCTCGGCCAGCGACCGTGCGGGCCTGCTCTACCTGGTGGCGCGCATCCTGGCGCAGCACCACCTGAGCGTGCAACTGGCCAAGGTCAGCACCCTGGGCGAGCGGGTGGAGGACACCTTCCTCATCCAGGGCCCCGAGCTGCAGAACAACGCGCGCCAGATCCAGATCGAGACCGAGCTGCTGCGCGAGCTGTCGTCATGACAGCAGCCCGGCACGGCACCATCCGCTGACAGGCTGCGCCCCCCCCCCCGGCCGCGTCAGTCGTCTTCTGCGGCACCGATGTCGGGAAACAGTACATCGGTGAACCCGAACTGCGTGAAATCCCGCACCCGCATCGGATAGAGCTTGCCGATGAGGTGGTCGCACTCATGCTGCACCACGCGGGCATGGAAGCCCTCCACCGTGCGGTCGATGGGATCGCCATACGGGTCAAAGCCCGTGTAGCGGATGCGCGACCAGCGCGGTACCTTGGCGCGCAGACCGGGCACGGAAAGGCAGCCCTCCCAGTCATCCTCCTCGTCGTCGCCCAGGGGGGTGATGACGGGGTTCAGCAACACGGTCGGGGGCACCAGGGGCCGGTCCGGGTAGCGCGGATTGCGGTCGTTGGAGCCAAAGATCACCAGCTGCAGATCCACCCCGATCTGGGGTGCCGCCAGGCCCGCGCCATTGACGGATCGCATGGTGTCGAACAGATCCAGCACGAGAAGGTGCAGGGCGTCCGTGTCGAACTCGGCCACGGGCTGGGCCACGCGCAGCAGGCGCGGGTCGCCCATTTTCAGGATGGTGTGGATGGTCATTGAATGAAAAGGAATCTCTGCAAAAGCCCACGCGGAGGTGCGCGCGGGCATACGGGGCGCATGCAGCATAGCGCGGGCAGCCATTGCGCAGCACAGCGCCCTCCAAGCCCATTCACAATACCCCCATGGCCACGATGCCCCCTGAAGACCCCATGACTGTGCCTCCAGAGCCCTCGCCCCGGCCCCTGCCCTGGCCTGTTCGCTGGCTGCTGCAGGCCTTTGCCGTGCTGTGCCTGGTGATGGGCGCCATCGGTGTGGTCGTTCCCGGCCTGCCCACCACCGTGTTCATCCTGATGGCGGCCTGGGCGGCCGCACGCAGCTCGCCACGGCTGTACCGCTGGCTCTGGAACCAACGGCTGTTTGGCCCCCTGCTGCGCAACTGGGCACAGGGCGGCAAGGTCAGCCGCCGTGCCAAGTGGAGCGCCGCCCTCATGATGTCATTGAGTGCCGTGGTGCTGCTGCTGACGGTGTCACGCCCATGGATCGTGGCGGTGGCGATTGGGAGCATGGCCTGCGTGCTGGCCTGGCTGTGGCGCCGGCCCGAGCCATCGTGAAAGCACGGAGCCAGCCCCCGCAGGTGCACCAGGAAAATCAGCCTGATTGCACAAACCCATTGCAAATGCTTTTTTGGCTATTTTTTGTGTATATAATCTAAGTCTTGTTCCTCGATAGCTCAGTCGGTAGAGCGCCGGACTGTTAATCCGTAGGTCCCTGGTTCGAGCCCAGGTCGAGGAGCCAAGATTTTGCAGGCCCTGCATGAGTGAAGCGGGGCCTTTTACATAGATAGATACCGATTATTCCTCGATAGCTCAGTCGGTAGAGCGCCGGACTGTTAATCCGTAGGTCCCTGGTTCGAGCCCAGGTCGAGGAGCCACTCCAATAGCCCTGCATCGTTATTCGATGTGGGGCTATTTTTTTGCCCGCAGCAGCATCCGCCGGCACCCCTGGCCACATGCCAGACAATGGTGTCTTTGCGCATAGCCACCATGCCCCCGCAACTGCCCTGGCTGGAAACCGAAGACCCCTTCCCCACTCCAACCTCAGCCTGGGGGCCCGACGACCCCGCCCCCGGCCTGCTGGCCGCCGGAGGCGCCCTGGACGTACAGCACCTGTGCGCCGCCTACGGGCAAGGCACCTTCCCCTGGTATGGCCCGGGGCAACCCATCCTGTGGTGGGCACCAGACCCGCGCATGGTGCTGCCAGTCGCCGAGTTCCGCCTGCGCCGCTCCCTGCGCAAGACGCTGCAGGCCTTCCGCACCCAGGCACACTGCGAAATCCGCGTGGACCACGCCTTCGAGCAGGTCATCACCGCATGTGCCACCAAGGAGCGCGAGGGCCAGGCGGGCACCTGGATCGTGCCGGAGATGGTGGAGGCTTACACCCGGCTGCATGCAGCAGGCCATGCCCACAGCGTCGAGACCTGGGTGCACGGCGAACTGGTCGGCGGCCTCTATTGCGTGGCGCTCGGCCAGGCTGTGTTTGGCGAATCCATGTTTGCCCATGCCACCGATGCGTCCAAGATCGCCCTCTCGGCCCTGGTGGCGCTGTGCCGCCGCCACGGCATCGGCCTGATCGATTGCCAGCAGAACACCGGGCACCTGGCCTTTCTCGGCGGGCGCGAAATCCCCCGCGCCGATTTCCTCCTGCAGGTCGAGAAGGCCCGCAGCCAGCCCGCCATCGCCTGGACGTTCGACCCCGTATACTGGGATGCGCTGCTGCCCACTGCGGCCCCCAAGGCATGACGCAACTCAACGACCTCCCCCTGCAGACCCTGCAGTTCTACGCGACAGCCCCCTACCCCTGCAGCTACCTGCCGGACCGGCAGGCGCGATCGCAGGTCGCCACGCCCAGCCACCTGATCCAGAGCGACCTGTATTCCGACCTGGTCGCCAAGGGGTTTCGGCGCAGCGGCATGTTCACCTACCGGCCGTATTGCGATGGCTGCCAGGCGTGCACGCCCCTGCGGGTGCTGGCGCACGAGTTCACACCGGATCGCAGCCAAAGGCGCGCTGCGGCCCGCCACGCAGGGCTGCAGGCGCGGGTGCTGCGCCTGTGTTTTGTGCCAGAGCATTACCAGCTCTACCTGCGCTACCAGAACGGGCGCCACGCAGGTGGGGGCATGGACCAAGACAGCATCGACCAGTACACCCAGTTCCTGCTGCAAAGCCGCGTCAACTCGCGGCTGGTGGAGTTTCGGGAGACCGATGCATCGGGAGAACCCGGCGCCCTGAAGATGGTCTCCATCCTGGATGTGCTCGATGACGGCCTGTCAGCGGTCTACACCTTTTATGAGCCCGACCCCCACTGCAGCTACGGCACCTACAACGTTCTCTGGCAGATCGAACAAGCGCGCTCGCTGGACCTGCCCCATGTGTACCTGGGCTACTGGATCGAAGCCAGCCCCAAAATGAACTACAAGGCCCGCTTCCATCCCCACGAGATCCGCACGGAAGGCCAGTGGCATCGCATGCATGCAGGCCCGCCCCACGGCGCGTGAACACCTGGCAACATTTCACAAGGTAAGATGCAGCGGCTTTTGCTTCACTGCCGCCCATGAAAAAAATCGATCCCAGCATTCCCGTCAAACCCAGCGTCCAGGTGCTGGAACGCATGTTTACGCTGATCGATGTGCTGGCCTCCCGTGAAGATGCGATCTCCCTGAAAGAAATCAGCGAAAAGACGGGGCTGCACCCGTCCACCACCCACCGCATCCTGAACGACCTGACCATTGGCCGCTTTGTGGACCGCCCGGAATCCGGCAGCTACCGGCTGGGCATGCGGCTGCTGGAGCTGGGCAACCTCGTCAAGGCCCGCCTGAGTGTGCGCGACGCGGCCCTGACCCCCATGCGCAACCTGCACAAACTGATCCAGCAGCCAGTCAACCTGAGCATGCGGCAGGGGGACGAGATTGTGTATGTGGAGCGCGCCTACAGCGAACGCTCGGGCATGCAGGTGGTACGCGCCATCGGTGGCCGAGCCCCCTTGCATCTCACGTCCACCGGCAAGCTGTTTCTGGCCCTGGACGACCCCCAGCGCGTGCGTGCCTATGCCACGCGCACCGGCCTGGCGGGCCATACGCGCAACAGCATCACCCAGCTGCCGGTGCTGGAACGCGAACTGGCCAAAGCCCGCCAATATGGCATTGCCCGCGACAACGAAGAGCTGGAGCTGGGCGTGCGCTGCATGGCAGCGGGGGTTTATGACGACCAGGGCAAGCTCGTGGCCGGTCTGTCGATTTCCGCCCCCGCCGACCGGCTGGATGAAGGCTGGCTGCCCAAGCTCCAAGCCACCGCCAACGAAATTTCCCTGGCCCTGGGCCATGCGCCTAGCGCGGATGCAGGCCATGAGATGGCGGCAACCGGCAGCCGCCACGACTTGCGCTGAGCGCGCGCGGCACGCTCCTTCAACGCCGACGCCTTCGACGCATCGCCCCCATTCTCATTCCCGCAGCACGGCGGGCGAGCGGTCCAGGCGGCACCAACTCCAGGCAAAAAAATACCCGGCAGGCCGCCAAAGCCCGTCGGGTGTTTTTTATCGGAACGGCTGCCGCTCGCTAGATGCGCGCCAGATCCTTCAACCGTTGCTGCTCCGGGCAGAGGCCACCGGCGCGGCCAATGCCGGCGTGGATTCCACCCAGCGGCGCACCCGCTCGGCATCACCCAGCCGACTGAACTTGCCCGCCGAGTCCAGGAACACCATGATCAGCTTGCGCCCGGCCACATGGGCCTGCATCACCAGGCAACGCCCTGCCTCCGAGATATAGCCGGTCTTTTGCAAACCGATGTCCCAGGTCGGGTTCTTCACAAGGCCATTGGTGTTGTTGTATTGCAGGGTTTTGCGCCCCACAGCCACCTCATAGCCCGGCGATGTCGAGAGCTCACGCAACAACGGATCGCCGTGCGCCACATTCACCAGCGTCGCCAGGTCGCGGGCACTGGACTGGTTGCGGCTGGACAGTCCGGTGGGCTCCACATAGCGCGTATCGGTCATCCCCAGCAAGCGGGCCTTGGCATTCATCTGCGCAACAAACACATCAAGGCCACCGGGATAGGTGCGACCCAAGGCATGCGCAGCGCGGTTCTCGCTGGACATGAGCGCCAAATGCAGCATTTCGCCGCGTGTGAGCGTGGTCCCGACCGTCAGGCGCGAGCGGCTGCCTTTTTCGGTATCCACGTCGTCCTGGGTGATCGTCACAGGCTCATCCATGGGCAACTTGGCCTGGGAGATGAGCATGCCCGTCATGAGCTTGGTCAGGGAGGCAATGGGCAGCACGGCATGGTCGTTCTTGCTGAGCAGAACCTCGTGCGTATCCTGGTCCACCACCAGCGCTACGCTGGACTTGAGGTCCAGCGGGTCGTTGACCTCATGCAGGCCCGCAATTTGGCCAAACGACTGCTTGGCCGGGACAAAAGCCACCCGGGTCGGGGCCTTGGCCGTTTTGGCGGTGGCCCGCACGGTTTTCGTGTTGGCGGCGGCCACCTTGCGCGCGGGAGCAACCCGCTTGGCGTTCGCCGCACTCGCCTGCTGCTTTTTGGCAGCGGCATTTTTTTGTTCGCCCGCATGTGCGAGGGGCCCGGCCAGGGCAGCACTCACGACAGCAAGACCCAGAAACTGGAAAAGACGATTCACTGCAGCGCGGTGGCGATGGTGCATCAAAGTGCTCCAAACGGTAATAAGTGTTGAGCAGTGTACAGAATCAAAAAAAGTCACGCAAGATCAATACCTTGCGCGACTTTCCAAGAAAGTGAGTGAAATTATAAATTGATCGTTCAGCCCTGCGCGGCAACCCGATCGGCTTTACTTTGTAATTTGTTCAACGCACTGAGGTAGGCTTTGGCTGACGCAACCACGATGTCAGGGTCTGCGCCCACGCCATTGACCACCCGGCCACTGTTCTGCAGGCGCACCGTCACCTCCCCCTGGCTCTCCGTCGAACCGCTGATCGCGTTCACCGAATACAGCACCATTTCGGCACCGCTCTTGACGTGCGACTCAATGGCCTTGAGCGAAGCATCCACCGGGCCGTTGCCACCCGACTCACTGCGCACCTCGTGCCCATCCACGGTGAAGACGATGCGCGCACGAGGCTGTTCGCCGGTTTCGCTCTGCTGAAACAACGAGACAAAACCGTACTGCTCCTTCTCGGCCGTCACGCTCTCGTCGCTGACCAGCGCCAGGATGTCTTCGTCAAAAATCTCGCTCTTGCGGTCCGCCAGCTCCTTGAACTTGGCGAAGGCGACGTTGATCTCGCTTTCGCTGTCGAGCTGCACGCCCAGCTCCTGCAAGCGTTGCTTGAAGGCGTTGCGGCCACTGAGCTTGCCCAGCACGATCTTGTTGGCCGACC
This sequence comes from Acidovorax sp. FJL06, assembly GCF_003852545.1. Classification (GTDB taxonomy): domain Bacteria; phylum Pseudomonadota; class Gammaproteobacteria; order Burkholderiales; family Burkholderiaceae_C; genus Acidovorax. The sequence continues at coordinate 31,603 of NZ_QAJR01000030.1, read as the reverse complement.
AGCCCACGTCCTCGGCGCGCATGATCTCGTAGGTGTCACGCGCCTTGAGCACGCCGTCCTGGTGGATGCCGGACGCATGGGCAAAGGCATTCGCCCCTACCACGGCCTTGTTGGGCTGCACCACAAAACCGGTGGTCTGGCTCACCATGCGGCTGGCGGCGACGATGTGCTGGGCGTCGATGTTGAGGTCCAGGTTGAAGTAGTCGCGGCGCGTCTTGATGGCCATGACCACCTCTTCAAGCGAGCAGTTGCCGGCGCGCTCACCCAGGCCATTGATCGTGCACTCGATCTGGCGCGCGCCACCGATCTTCACACCGGCCAGCGAGTTGGCCACGGCCATGCCCAGGTCGTTGTGGCAGTGCACGGACCAGATGGCCTTGTCGCTGTTGGGGATGCGTTCGCGCAGCGTCTTGATGAAGTTGCCGTACAGCTCGGGGATGGCATAACCCACGGTGTCGGGCACGTTGATGGTGGTAGCGCCTTCGGCGATCACGGCTTCGAGCACGCGGCAGAGGAAATCCGGGTCGCTGCGGTAGCCGTCCTCGGGGCTGAACTCGATGTCGGCCACGAGGTTGCGCGCAAAGCGCACGGATTGCTTGGCCTGCTCCAGCACCTGCTCGGGCGTCATGCGCAGCTTCTTTTCCATGTGCAGCGCGCTGGTGGCGATGAAGGTGTGGATGCGCGCACTGTTGGCCCCCTGCAGGGCCTCGGCCGCCCGCGAGATGTCACGGTCGTTGGCACGCGAGAGCGAGCAAATGGTCGAATCCTTGATGGCGTTGGCGATGGCCTGCACCGCTTCGAAGTCGCCGTTGGAGCTGGCCGCAAAACCAGCCTCGATCACATCCACCTTCAGGCGCTCCAGCTGGCGCGCGATGCGCAGCTTTTCGTCCTTGGTCATCGAAGCGCCGGGGGACTGCTCTCCATCGCGCAAGGTGGTGTCGAAAATGATCAGTTTGTCAGCCATGTTGTTCTCCTGGTATCGGTGGGTGTGGGTCCCGCAACGTCAAAAATCTGGCGCCCAAAGCAAAAGGCCCGTTGCGGGTGCATACGGGCCTTTGTGGAAAAAGTGTGCGCGTGCGCCTACTGTCTCCGCCCGTGGGGAGGTAGCAGTAGAGCCAGAGCAAACATGTTCATACAGCGCAATGTAGCACAACTGCGCCGCCGCAGCGGTTGTCACTTGTGCAGCCCGCGCTCGTCCGGTTCATCCGTGGAGGTGCTGATCACACTGCTGTGCTGCCCCTTGGCCTTGCGCCAGGCATACACCGCGTAGCCGGAGAGGCCATAAAAAACGAACACACCGAACAGCACGATGGGCGGATGGATGTTGATGACGGCAATGCCCAGCGCAATCAGCACGATGGCGGCAAAAGGCACGCTCTTTTTCATCTGCACGTCCTTGAAGCTGTAGAACGGCACATTGGTCACCATGGTCAGCCCCGAGTACAGCGTGAAAGCGAACATCACCCAGGTAATCTGCGACCAGGTGAGCCACGCATCCTCGCCTGGCCGCACGCCCAACTCCGTCATCAACCAGATGAAGCCCGCAACCAGCGCGGCTGCTGCCGGCGACGGCAGGCCCTGGAAGTAGCGCTTGTCCACCACCCCCGTATTCACGTTGAAGCGCGCCAGCCGCAGGGCCGCACAGGCGCAGTACACAAAGGCGGCAATCCAGCCCCAGCGCCCCAGGCCTTGCAGCGACCACTCGTAGGCGATCAACGCAGGCGCGGCACCAAAGGACACCATGTCGGAGAGCGAGTCCATCTGCTCGCCAAAGGCACTCTGCGTATTGGTCATGCGAGCCACGCGCCCGTCCAGGCTGTCGAGCACCATGGCGCAGAACACCCCCACCGCCGCCTGGTCGAAATGGCCATTCATGGCCATCACGATGGAATAGAACCCACCGAACAAGGCCGCCAGCGTGAACAGGTTGGGCAGGATGTAGATGCCCTTGCGCCGTTTGCGCACCATCACACCGGGGTTGTCGGTGGACTCATTGCCGTCATGCATTAAAAAGACCTCCAGCGCCCGCCCATCAAACGCAAGCCGCTATTCAATTTATAGTATTTCACGCCGACCTGCAGCGCGCAAAGGCCGCTGCACGCGCAAAAGGCGAACTTCGCAGTGTAGCGCCTGCACACCGGCGCGCCGGGCAATAAAAAAGGCCACCGAAGTGGCCTTGGGATGCTTCACTCGGAAGTATCAGTTGCGGGTCTGGTCGACCAGCTTGTTCTTGGCGATCCAGGGCATCATGGCGCGCAGCTGGGCACCCACCTTTTCGATGCTGTGGTCGGCCGTGTTGCGGCGGCGGGCCGTCATCGATGGGTAGTTCAGGCGGCCTTCCTGGATGAACATCTTGGCGTAGTCACCGTTCTGGATGCGCTTCAAGGCATTGCGCATGGCGGCGCGCGACTGCTCGTTGATCACTTCGGGGCCGGTCACGTACTCGCCGAATTCAGCGTTGTTCGAGATCGAGTAGTTCATGTTGGCAATGCCGCCTTCGTAGATCAGGTCCACGATGAGCTTGAGCTCGTGCAGGCACTCGAAGTAGGCCATTTCAGGGGCGTAGCCGGCTTCGACCAGGGTTTCGTAACCCATCTTGATCAGCTCGACAGCACCGCCACACAGCACGGCCTGTTCGCCGAACAGATCGGTCTCGGTTTCTTCCTTGAAATTGGTTTCGATGATGCCGGCCTTGCCGCCGCCGTTGGCTGCAGCGTAGCTCAGGGCCAGATCACGGGCCTTGCCAGACTTGTCCTGGTGCACGGCCACCAGGTGGGGCACGCCGCCGCCCTGGGTGTAGGTGTTGCGCACCGTGTGGCCAGGGGCCTTGGGGGCGACCATCCACACGTCCAGGTCAGCGCGGGGCACGACCTGGTTGTAGTGCACGTTGAAACCGTGGGCGAAGGCCAGCGAAGCGCCTTGCTTGATGTTGGGCTCGACGTTGTTCTTGTACACGGCTGCGATGTCTTCATCGGGCAGCAGGATCATGACCACGTCGGCGGCCTTCACGGCGTCGTTGACTTCCAGCACATTCAGGCCAGCCTTGCCGACCTTGTCCCACGAAGCACCGCCCTTGCGCAGGCCAACCACCACCTTCACGCCGCTGTCGTTCAGATTTTGCGCGTGGGCGTGGCCTTGGCTACCGTAACCGATGATGGCCACGGTCTTGCCCTTGATCAGGCTCAGGTCGGTGTCTTTGTCGTAGAAAACTTTCATGGGTCGCTCCGGTTGAAATGCGTTGTTGGGGGTTGAAATGGAAAAAACGGGATGAATTGTCTTACACGCGCAAAATGCGCTCGCCCCGGCCAATGCCGCTGGCGCCCGTGCGCACGGTTTCCAGGATGGCCGTGCGGTCGATGGCTTGCAGGAACGCGTCGTTCTTGGACTGGTCGCCGGTGAGCTCAATGGTGTAGCTCTTCTCGGTCACGTCGATGATGCGGCCACGGAAGATGTCGGCCATGCGCTTCATCTCCTCGCGCTCCTTGCCCACGGCGCGTACCTTCACCATCATGAGTTCGCGCTCGGTGTAAGCGCCTTCGGTCAGGTCCACCACCTTGACCACCTCGATGAGGCGGTTCAGGTGCTTGGTGATCTGCTCGATCACGTCGTCGGAGCCCGTGGTCTGGATGGTCATGCGCGAGAGCGATGCATCCTCGGTGGGCGCCACGGTGAGCGATTCGATGTTGTAGCCACGGGCCGAGAACAGGCCCACGACGCGGGAAAGAGCACCAGGCTCGTTTTCCAGCAAGACAGCAATGATGTGTTTCATAAGACCAGATTCCTCTTCTCGCTGCCCTCCCCTGCGCACGGTAATGCGCAGGCTCGGCAGGCAATAGATTCGTCAAAAAGTGATCGCTACCAATTTGATAGCTGTTAGCGCTTGATAGACAAACGCTGGAGGCCGATTTTGCTTAGAGGTCCTCCGACCCCAGCAGCATCTCGGTAATGCCCTTGCCGGCCTGCACCATCGGGAACACGTTCTCGGTGGGATCGGTGCGGAAGTCCAGAAACACCGTGCGGTCCTTGAGCTTGCGCGCTTCGCGCAGCGCGGGCTCGACGTCCTTGGGGTGCTCGATCAACAGGCCCACATGGCCATAGGCCTCGGCCAGTTTCACGAAATTGGGCAGCGCGTCCATGTAGCTGTGGCTGTAGCGGCCGGAGTATTCGATCTCCTGCCACTGGCGCACCATGCCCAGGTAGCGGTTGTTCAGCGAGCAGATCTTGATCGGCGTGTTGTACTGCAGGCAGGTGGACAGTTCCTGGATGTTCATCTGCACCGAGCCTTCGCCGGTGATGCAGAACACCTCGGCCTGGGGCTTGGCCAGCTTGATGCCCATGGCGTAGGGGATGCCCACGCCCATGGTGCCCAGGCCGCCGGAGTTGATCCAGCGGCGTGGTTCGTCAAAGCGGTAGTACTGCGCGGCCCACATCTGGTGCTGGCCCACGTCGGACGTGATGTAGGTGTCCGCGTCCTTGGTCATGTTCCACAGCGTTTCCACCACGTACTGGGGCTTGATCACGTCGGGGCTGCCCATGCTGTACTTCAGGCAGTCGCGCTTGCGCCAGCCTTCGATGGTGTCCCACCAGGCAGCCAGGGCACCGGCATCGGGGCGGGTGCTGCTCTCGCGAATCATGGAGATCAGCTCGGTGAGCACGTCCTTCACGTCGCCGACGATCGGGATATCGACCTTCACGCGCTTGGAGATGCTCGACGGGTCGATGTCCACGTGGATGATCTTGCGGTCGTTCTGCGCGAAGTGCTTGGGGTTGCCGATCACGCGATCGTCGAAGCGCGCGCCCACGGCCAGCAGCACGTCGCAGTTCTGCATCGCGTTGTTGGCTTCGATGGTGCCGTGCATGCCCAGCATGCCCAGGAACTTGCGGTCAGACGCCGGGTAGGCCCCCAGGCCCATCAGCGTGTTGGTGACCGGGTAGCCCAGCATGTCCACCAGCGTGCGCAGCTCGTTGGTGGCATTGCCCAGCAGCACGCCGCCGCCGGTGTAGATGTAGGGGCGCTTGGCCGCCAGCAGCAGCTGCAGCGCCTTGCGGATCTGCCCGCCGTGGCCCTTGCGCACCGGGTTGTACGAGCGCATCTCCACCGATTGCGGATATCCGCTGTAGGGCACCTTCTTGAAGGAAACGTCTTTGGGCACATCCACCACCACGGGGCCGGGACGGCCGGTGCGGGCGATGTGGAAGGCCTTCTTCATCGTCGCGGCCAGGTCGCGCGGGTCCTTGACGAGGAAATTGTGCTTGACGATGGGGCGGGTGATGCCGACGGTGTCGCATTCCTGGAAGGCATCCAGCCCGATCGCGGGCGTGGGCACCTGGCCGGAGATGATCACCATGGGGATCGAGTCCATGTACGCCGTGGCGATGCCGGTGACCGCATTGGTCAGGCCCGGGCCCGAGGTCACCAGCGCCACGCCCACTTCGCCTGTCGCGCGGGCATAGCCGTCGGCTGCGTGCACAGCGGCCTGTTCATGGCGCACCAGCACGTGCTGAATGGTGTCTTGCTTGTAGAGTGCGTCGTAGATGTAGAGAACCGCGCCACCGGGGTAGCCCCAGATGTACTGGACGTTCTCGGCCTGAAGCGACTTGATGAGGATCTCAGAACCCATGAGGTCCTGGGTCGCCTGCGAGGAGGATGCGGGCGATGCGGCGCCTTGCGAGGCAGTGGCCGCCGAAGTGAGTTCAGCCTTGGAGATTTCCATGATCGATCAACCTTTGTGAATTTCTCTGACGAAAAACCTTGGGTGCTCCTTGCGCGCGCTCTTGTGAAGCCAGCTTGGAACTTGAGGCCAAGGACATGGGCGGGATGATTGCCGCGCCGGACCGTGACCCGTTTGCCTTTTGAATTGCAACGTGAATTATCGCATTGCAACACACTCAAAACCTACCCTGGCCAAAAAAAACCCCTGCGGATGCGATAATCGACAGCTTTACAGTGCCAGACAGCTCCTATTGAGTGGCGTTTCGGCACCGTCCCCTCCCCCGGGCTGATCCGTCTTGGCAACCGAACAAGAACTCTCCGACTTCCTCAAAAGTGTAGAAAAGCGCGCGTTCAAGCGCTCGGTCTACCACGTGCGCAATGAGGAAGCGGCGCTGGACATCGTGCAGGACAGCATGCTCAAGCTGGCCGAGCACTACGGGGACAAGCCGCCGACCGAGCTGCCCATGCTCTTCCAGCGCATCCTGTCCAACTGCACCCTGGACTGGTTCCGGCGCCAAAAAACCCGCAATGCACTGTTTTCGAGCATGAGCGACTTCGAAGGCCCAGGCGAAGATGGCATGGATTTTGATCTGCTGGAGGCCTATTCAGGCCCCGACGATGGGGACAAGGCCGAAAGCGCAGAGGACCTCACCCGCAGGGCCCAGATCTTTCACGGGATCGAAACCGAAATCGCCGAACTGCCGCCACGTCAACGGGAAGCGTTCCTGATGCGTTACTGGGAGGAAATGGATGTCGCAGAGACAGCAGCCGCCATGGGTTGCTCGGAAGGCAGCGTCAAGACGCACTGCTTTCGCGCCATACAAACCCTCAGCAAGGCACTGAAGGCCAAAGGAATCGAGCTATGAAGAACACTGTACAGACCCCATCGACCCCTGCTGAAGTGGCTGCAGAGCGCTTTGCGCTGCGCGTCACGGCCCGCCTGTCCAGCGGGACGGCAGAGCTGCCCTACGACATTTCCGAACGCCTGCGCGCCTCGCGCATGCAGGCACTGGCCAAGCGCAAGATTGCCGTCCCCGTCCGGCGCACTGCCCCTGCGGCCGTGGTGCTGGGTGCAGGCGGCGCCGCCACCCTGGGCCGCGGCAGCGAGGGGGGCGGCTGGTGGAATGCGCTGGTTTCGGCCATTCCGCTGCTGGCCCTGGTCGTGGGCCTGGTGGTCATCAACACCACCCAGGACGAACGCAGCGCCAGCGATGTGGCCGAAGTGGACGCCGCCCTGCTGACCGACGACCTGCCCCCGGCGGCTTATGCCGATCCAGGCTTCGTACAATTCCTCAAGACCTCCGCGCAGTCGAACTGATCGGCTGGCCTCTGGACTGCATGCACCCAAACCCACCCGACGCCCCTTCCGCCCTGCCAGCCTTCGTGCTGGCTTTGGCGCTTCTGGGTGCATTCACGGTGGTGGGCAGCCAGGTGTGGGTGCAAATGCGCATGGCCCCGGGAACCCTGCTGCAGGCCGGCGCCGAAGCGGCCATGGCCAGCCCCAACAATGCCCGCGCACCTGCAGCCTCCCATGCAGCCGCCCTGCCCCAGTCCGAATCGGGCCCCGGCTGGGAAACGCTGACCACGCTGCAAAAGGTGGCCCTGTACCCGCTGGCCGAGCGCTGGGCCCTGATCAGCGAGGCCCAGAAGCGCCGCTGGCTGACCTTGGCCTCCAGCTACCCCACCCTGTCGGAAGAAGAACAAAGAAAATTCCACGACCGCATCACCGACTGGGCCAGCCTGAGTGCCCAGCAGCGCAACCAGGCGCGGCTGAACTACGCGGTCACCAACCGGCTGGCGCGCGACGACAAACGTGCGCAGTGGGAGGCCTACCAGGCCTTGTCCGACGAAGAGCGCAGCGCACTGGCGGCCCGGGCACTGCCCAAGCCTGCGGGCGCGGCCACCGCCCTGCGCCCCGTGTCGCCCCGCAAGCTGGCCCAGGTGCCCGCCGCGACGGAGGCCAACCCCAGCCGCCCGAACGCACCCAAGATCCCGCCCGTCACCGAGCACGCCCCCCGTGTGGCGGCGCCCGTCACCCCCATGCCCGCCCCGGCGGCGGCCAACCCGGCCCCCAGCCCCAGCACATCGGCGGCCTCCAACGGCGTGGAAACCGCCCCCGTGGCCGTGCCCAGCGCCGTGCCCGCTGCGTTGCCCCCTCTGGGCACAGGATCGCCCGCCGAGGGCGGCAGCACGGCAGCACCGCCCCCCGTGACCCCCGACAACTCCGGCCTGTATCCTCAGTAGGTTTGCCACCTGCCTCGGCCTTGATGGCCCGACCTGGAATGTCCGCCACCCTCCCCACCCACTCCCCGCCGGCCGCAGTCGGCGCAACCCCCAATCTGGGGCGGCGCATGGCCTGCTGGCTCTATGAAGGCATGCTGATGTTCGGCGTGGTGTTCATTGCCGGCTATCTGTTTGGCACCCTGAGCCAAACCCGCAATGCCATGGACAACCGCCACGCGCTGCAGGCCTTCCTGTTCGTGGTGTTTGGCATCTATTTCACCTGGTTCTGGGCCAAGGGGCAGACGCTGGCCCAAAAGACCTGGCACATCCGCGTGGTGGGCCGAGATGGGCAATCCATCACCCAGGCACGCGCCCTGCTGCGCTATGTGCTGAGCTGGCTCTGGTTCCTGCCACCCCTGGCTGCGGTCACTCCGTTTTCACTGTCCGGCGGCGAATCCGCCGTCATCGTCCTGGGATGGGTGGCGGTCTGGGCGCTTCTGAGCCGCTTCCACCCCACCCAGCAGTTCTGGCACGACGCACTGGCCGGCACCCGTTTGGTGCATTTCGAACTCCCCCAAAAATAAGCCCATGCCCGTATCCCCCCCTCCTTCGGCCGCGCCAGCCAACCCCCAAAAAGCCCGCACGGGCCTGAACCGCATCTGGCACGCTGCGGGCTACTCCATCGAAGGCCTGCGGGCCGGCTGGAACGAAAAAGCCTTTCGCCAGGAGGCCGTCGCCGCCATGGTGCTGCTGCCGCTGTCGCTCTGGCTGGGGCGCGGCTGGGTTGAAGTGGCACTGCTGGCCGGTTCGGTCGTGATCGTGATGATCGTGGAGCTGCTCAACACCGGCATCGAGACCGCCATCGACCGCATCGGGCCCGAATGGCACGACCTGTCCAAGCGCGCCAAGGACATGGGCAGCGCGGCCGTGCTGCTGGCGCTGCTGCTGTGCACGGGCATCTGGGCCGCAGCGCTTTTCCAGAGGTTTTTCCATGGCTGAACCTGCTTTTTCCGTCTGTGTGTACTGCGGCTCGCGCCCCGGCGAAAACCCCGCGTTTGCCGAAGCCGCCCAGGCCGTCGGCACCTGGATCGGCCACCATGGCGGCCAACTGGTCTATGGTGGGGGCCGCAGCGGGCTCATGGGCACCGTGGCCGAGGCCACGCGCCAGGCTGGTGGCCGTGTGGTGGGCGTGATCCCCCAGGCGCTGGTGGACAAGGAGCTGGCCAACCGCCTGTGTGACGAGCTGCACATCGTGCAGACCATGCACGAGCGCAAGGCCATGATGGCCGAGCGCAGCGATGCCTTTTTGGCGCTGCCCGGCGGCATCGGCACCTTCGAGGAACTGTTTGAGGTCTGGACCTGGCGCCAACTGGGCTACCACGACAAGCCGCTGGGCCTGCTCAATGTGGCGGGCTACTACGACGCCCTGATGGGCTTCTTGAACCACAGCGTGGCCAGCGGCTTCATGGGCGAATGGCAGATGGGCCTTCTGCACGCGTCCGCCGATACTGAGGCCCTGCTGCGCACCCTGGTGCAGTCGGCCGGCCCGGACCACGCCCCCGTGCCACTGCGCGACGTGATCTGACCCCAGCAAGCCCAGCCAGGCGATCACCAAAACAAAGGGCGGATGAGGAATCCGCCCTTTTTTGTTGGCCTGCGGCCGTGGCCTCTTCAGGCCGGCACCGGAACCAGAACCGGCCAGCGTCAGACCGCCGCGTCGTCCAGATCACCGGTGCGGATGCGCACCACACGCTCCACCGCCGTCACAAAAATCTTGCCGTCGCCAATCTTGCCGGTGCGTGCCACGTTCACGATGGCGTCCACGCAGCGGTCCACGTCCTCGGACTTGACAACGACCTCGACCTTCACCTTGGGCAGGAAGTCCACCACGTACTCGGCACCCCGGTACAGCTCGGTGTGGCCCTTCTGGCGGCCAAAGCCCTTCACCTCGGTCACGGTGAGGCCGGTCACGCCACATTCGGCCAGGGCTTCGCGGACTTCTTCGAGCTTGAAGGGCTTGATGACGGCGGTGATCATTTTCATGGCGGGTCTCCTGATGGATGTGAAAGATGGAAGAAAGCGGGTGGCGCGACAGCGGAACGTTCAACAAAGCCGCCGTCAGGCACGGAATTTATTGGTGATAGGGTAACGCCAGTCCTTGCCGAAGCTGCGGCGCGTCACTCTAATCCCTACGGGCGCCTGGCGGCGCTTGTATTCATTGAGCTTGATGAGCCGCGTCACGCGCTCCACATCGGCCCGCGCATAGCCGCTGGCGATGATGGACTCGATGGGCTCATCGTTCTCCATGAAGCGCGCCACGATGGCGTCCAGCACCTCGTAGGGCGGCAGGCTGTCCTGGTCCTTCTGATCGGGCCGCAGCTCGGCGCTGGGCGGGCGGGTGATGATGCGCTCAGGGATGGGGCTGGCGCCCGTGCCATACGGGTCATTGGCATTGCGCCAGCGCGCCAGATCGAACACGCGCGTCTTGGCCACGTCCTTGATCACCGCAAAGCCGCCCGCCATGTCGCCGTACAGCGTGCAGTAGCCGGTGGACATCTCGCTCTTGTTGCCCGTGGTGAGCACGATGGCGCCAAACTTGTTGGACAGCGCCATGAGCAGCGTGCCGCGGATGCGCGCCTGCAGGTTTTCCTCGGTCGTGTCTTCGGCCAGCCCCGCAAAATCGCTGGCCAATGCAGCCTTGAAGGCCTCGAACTGCGGCTTGATGGAAATCTCGTCATAGCGCACGCCCATGCGGGTGGCCATGTCGCGTGCGTCGATCCAGCTGATGTCGGCGGTGTAGGGCGACGGCATCATCACCGTGCGCACCTTGTCCGCGCCCAATGCGTCCACCGCGATTGCGAGCACCAGGGCCGAGTCGATGCCCCCCGACAGCCCCAGCAGCGCGCCGGGGAAGCCGTTCTTGCCCACATAGTCGCGCACGCCCAGCACCAGCGCATCCCACAGGTCGGCCTCCAGGCTTTTCTCGGGCGCGATGCTTGCTTCAATTTTGATAGCTTCTTGCGCTTGATGGACACGCGCAAACACCAGTTTTTCTTCAAAACCCGGGCCCCGCCCCGCCACCGCGCCGTCGGCGTTCAACGCGAACGAGCGGCCCTCGAACACCACCTCGTCCTGCCCGCCCACCAGGTGGGCATACACCAGCGGCAGGCCGGTCTCGGCCACACGCTCACGCATGGTGGCCTCGCGCTCGGCGCTTTTACCCAGGTGGAAGGGCGAGGCATTGATGACCGCCAGCAGCTGCGCGCCGGCTGCCGCCGCATCCCGCGCGGGGCCGGCAAACCAGGCGTCCTCGCAGACCAGCACGCCCACGCGCACGCCCTCCACCTCGAACACGCAAGGCTGGGTGCCCGCCACAAAGTAGCGGCGCTCGTCGAACACCTGGTAGTTGGGCAGCTCGCGCTTGGCGTAGGTCTGCTCGATGTGGCCATCCCTCAGCACGCTGGCAGCGTTGTGGCAGGCGCTGAAGGCCGGGGCATCGGGCGCCAGGGCCTGCGGGTGGCCCAGCACGATGGCCAGGCCCTTCAACCCTGCAGTCTCGCGGGCCACGGTTTTCACGGCATCATCGCAGGCCGCAATGAAAGCGGGCCGCAGGAACAGGTCTTCGGCCGCGTAACCGCAGATCGCCAGCTCGGGCGTAAGCAGCAACCGCGCGCCCTGGGCGTAGGCCTCGCGGGCGGCGGCAATGATCTTCTGCGCATTTCCGGGCATATCGCCCACGACAAAGTTGAGCTGCGCAGTGCAAATGGAGAGCGTCATGGAACTGGAGTCGGCCCCTGCGGCCAGGTTGTGTATCGCCCCTGCAAACCCGCAGCACAGAGGGCTGGGCGAGGTGCTGCATGGCTGAAGAAGAAGCGCACATTATCGCCCGCGTGATCACATCTCCGCAGGGCGTGGAGGCCACCGCCTGGAACCGCCTGCTGGCACAGCAAAGCCATCCCACGCCGTTCATGCGCCATGAGTACCTGGCCGCCCTGCACGAAAGCGGCAGCGCCACCCCGCGCACGGGCTGGACGCCCCGCTTCATGACGCTGTGGGACGGCGACACGCTGGTGGCCGCCTGCCCGCTGTACCTCAAGGCCCATTCGTACGGCGAGTACGTCTTCGACTGGGCCTGGGCCAGCGCCTACGAGCAGCATGGCGTGCCCTACTACCCCAAGGCCGTGGTCGCCGTGCCCTTCACGCCCGTGCCCGGCACACGGCTGCTGGCACGCGACGAGGCCGCGCGGGCGCTGCTGCTGCAGGCGGTGCACCAGTGGTGCGAGCAGGAGGGCGTGTCGTCGGTGCACATGCTGTTTGCGAGTGGCGACGATGTACAATCAAGTGCCGAGCAGGACTGGATGCTGCGGCACACCGTTCAATTCCACTGGAAAAACGTAGCCCCTACGCTCGGCGCTGGCGTGTCCTCGCGGCCCCAGGCTGGGGAGGCCCCCCCGGCTTCGCCGGGTCGTGGGACGCTCGCCGCGTTGGGACGGCCCGGCGGCGGCTCGAACCACTTCACCGACTTCGACCACTTCCTCGCCAGCCTCTCCCAGGACAAGCGCAAGAAGATCCGCCAGGAGCGCCGCCGCGTAGCAGAGGCCGGGGTCCGCTTCCGCTGGTCGCGGGGTGCAGGCATCAGCACTGCCGACTGGGATTTTTTCTACCGCTGTTACGAGCGCACTTACCTCGAACACGGCAATCCGCCCTACCTCACGCGGGACTTCTTTGCCCGCATGGCGGCGCACCTGCCCGAGGCCTGGCTGCTGTTTGTGGCCGAGCGTGACGGGCGCCCAATTGCTACCAGTTTGATAGCGATTGAGTCAAACCCATCGGGCGGTAACGGCCCACAAGACCAAAACCTGGTGGCCTATGGCCGCTACTGGGGCGCGCTGGAGCGCGTGGACTGCCTGCACTTCGAGGCCTGCTACTACCAGCCCCTGCAATGGTGCATAGACCACGGCGTGCAGCGGTTTGAAGGCGGCGCCCAGGGCGAACACAAGATGGCCCGGGCGCTGTTGCCCGTGCAGGCGACCAGCGCCCACTGGCTGGCGCACCCGGCCTTTGCCGACGCGGTGGAGCGTTTCCTGGAGCGCGAGGGCGCGGGGGTCGAGGGCTATCTGCAAGAGCTGCAGGCGCGCAGCCCGTTCAAGGCGACCTGAAAAGGCCTGACGCTAGCAATTGCCTCTTCAGAGACTTCTCATCTGACTGGTTGTTATCTGCAATCTCCTGCTGTCATCAGGAATTTGTCGCCAGGGCGCGCCCATACATGTCATCAAACCGAACGATATCGTCTTCCCCTAGATATTTACCGGATTGAACCTCCACAATTTCCAACTCCCCTTCACCCACATTCTCCAAACGGTGCAATACTCCCTGTGGGATATAGGTGGACTCGTTCTCGGAAAGCACCACCACAGCCTCACCCTTTGTGACCCTGGCCACACCTTGGACGACGACCCAATGTTCAGCGCGATGCAAGTGCATCTGCAGGGACAGAGCTCCGCCGGGCTTCACAACCAAACGCTTCACTTGAAACTGCGTACCCGCATCCACCGTGTCATACCACCCCCACGGCCGGTACTTTTTGCGGTGCTTGCTGCCTTCCACGCGCCCCTCAAAGTTCAGCTTTTCCACTTCATTCTTGATTTCTTGCACGTCGCCCTTGGACATCACCAATACCGCGTCTGGTGTTTCCACAACCACCAGATCGCGCACCCCGACGCACATAACCAGACGTGAGGTTGCAATGGCCAGCGTTGAGTCAGTGCGGGTAAACCGTACATCGCCGTGGGCAGCGTTGCCCCGTTCGTCGGCATGAAGGACTTCACCCAGCGCACTCCACGCCCCCACATCAGACCAGCCCGTCCCCAAGGGCACCACGATACCTTCCGGAAGCATATGGTGGGCTGACTCCCCCAGGTAATCCATGACAGCAAAATCAATTGACTTGCTTTTGCATTCAGAAAATACCCCAGCATTCGCCCGCAAGAAACAACCGTCTCTGCTGCGCGCGCTCCAGGCCTTTTCGCACACAGCCAGAATTTCCGGCTCACAGGTGGCAAGCGCATCCAGCCACACTGATGGCTTCAACAAGAATATTCCGCTATTCCAGAAATGCTGCCCATCCTTGCAAAATGCCATGGCATTTTGCACATCTGGTTTTTCAACAAAGCGAGAAATAAAGTAACCTCCTTGCGGATGACATTCTCCACGACGAATATAGCCATACCCCGTCTCTGGATGTGCGGGCTCGATGCCAAAAGTCACAATCCTTCCATCATTTGCAAAATCAAATGATCGACTGACGGCACTTTGAAAAACTTCTGCATCCTCAATGAGGTGGTCGGCAGGCATGACCAGCATGGGAGCATCGCACCCTTGCTCTAACGAGAACAATGCAGCCAAGGTCAGGGCCGGGGCAGTATTTTTTCTGTCGGTTTCAAGTAAAAGAGTCGCATCAACATCCAGCTGCCTCAACTGTTCTGCCATGATAAATCGATGCATTTCATTGCCCACAACGATGGGCGGCAAGAAATCCCCCCCGCCTGCATCCAGTGTTCGCCGCACCGTTTTTTGAAAAAGCGACTCTTTTTCAAAGATTGATAAAAACTGCTTGGGATGGTCCTCCCGCGACAATGGCCACAATCGGGTCCCAGCACCGCCCGACAGTACAACTGGTTGAATTTTCATTGAGTCACGAGATGATGAGCCCCCTTCAGGAGCATTGTTTCAAACGCCAGGGACGAAAAGACACCATGGCAAAGTCGCAGGCCGTTAGGAGCTACTTCCTTCGCCCTAGCCCCGTCCCTGATCCGCGATACAAGCTGTGATCCCACAGCCCAGATCCAATCGGGGCACCCACACCACAGCTTCCGCCAGAGTGTCAAGTAAGAGTCACCGCAGGCATAAGACGACACACCAGAGTGCACCTAGAATTCATTTCTGAAGCGCGTGAACTTTGTGTATATTCTGAAACAAATCCAAAGAATCCAATGATGAGGGAGTGCCAATTGCGCCGAACATCCAACTTCAGGCCCACATCGTCCGCTGGATTGCTGCTCTTGGCATCGCTGCTGGGACTTTCCGGGACATCTTTACAGGCCCAGACGCCCCCTCCGGACAGCTCCCTGGACCGCCAGATCGACGAGGCCTTCCAGCGAGTTTTGAAGGCACCAGCCGATGCCAGCGCAGGCAGTAGCTACGCAACATTGCTGGTGAAAGCTGGCAACTACGAAGGGGCCATCGCCGCCCTTGAGCGCCAGCTTCTTGATCCGCAAGCGCCACCCACGGTCCGGGTTGAACTGGCGGTGCTTTACTACCGGCTGGGCTCCTACGCAATGTCAGAAAGCTTGTTGCGCCTGGCACTGGAAGATACGAGGCTCACCGCCGACCTGAGGCAACAAGCGGACAACCTTCTGCGCGATGTCGCTTTCCGCAACCAGACCTCGCAATGGAGCGGTTTGGCTATGCTAGGCCTGCGCTCGCAAACCAACCCTTCCGCACGAGCCAGTGGTGATTTGGTTTACTCGGCAGGTACCTTGGTTCCATTGCCTGAGCAATTCAAGCCCAAATCCGACTCGGACCTACAGGCCATGCTGCGTGTGGACCATCGTTACGACCTCGGTTTACAGAACGGGGCGGCGGTGGTCAGTTCGCTGGTGGCACAGGCCATCAACTTCAGTTCATCGTCTGGACGCCAGCTGCAGGCGACCCAGGTGAAACCTTACGACCTGACGGTGGTAGACGTCACCACCGGGGTGCGGTTCAAGCCCTCCCCGCTGGGTGCACCCGAACTGACGCTGCGGCCCTACCTGGGGTTTGCGCAAATTGGCGCCCAAGGCCACAACTACCTTCGCAACCATGGCGTCGGCCTTGAGGCGGACTATCGCCTCAATGAGCGCACTCTGCTTTCAGCAGGCTACGAACACCGACACTACGACTACGCGCAGCGCATTGATGTTACGGACGCCGCACTCAGAGGCGGACCTGACAACAGCCTGAGAGCCCGACTTAGCCGGGAAACCGGCCCTGGACAGGTGCTTAGCGGGGAAGTTGTTCTTCGCAATCACAAAGCCGACAAGCCGCTGTACAGCAACAACAGCCAGGAAGTGCGGCTGACCTATTCGCTGCGGTATTCGAGCCCATGGGCTGCCACCCCGGGCGACTGGGTCACCTCCGCCTGGGCGGGTGCAACTCGGCGCAGCTACGACGGGGCCGATGCTGCCGTGCATCCCCAGATCCTGCGCCGAGACACCGAATGGCGTGTGGGGCTGGCGCACACTGTGCCGGTTGCTTCTGCGTGGGCGCTGTTGCTGCAACTCGAACATGTGCGCACCAACGCCAACCTGCCCAACTACCAAAACAGCAACACGTCCGTACTGGGTGCGCTGACCTACCGTTTCTAGCCCTCTTTTGCGCTTTTTTATTGCCCCATGACCCACTTCGTCAGCATCAGGAGCCCAGAATGAGCCCCCCCATTTCCAAGGATTTGTGGCTGGCCGCTGCGATCACCAGCACCACCTTGCCAACGGCGTTGGCGCAACCCGCGCCACCCGCTGGCAGCGCCCCCCCCGCACCTGCCGGCATTGTGGCGGCCGTCACCCCTGGCGCCCAGATCAAGAGCAATGACCAGATTCTCTATGTAGGCAGCACTGCCCTGCCAGGGCAGCGCATCACCACCGGCAAGGACGAGGTGCTGCATGTGCTGTTGCAGGACCAGTCCGCGCTGACACTCGGGCCGGAGTCCGAGCTTGTCATTGATGAGTTCCGCTATGACGACTCCGCCAGGAAAGGCAAGATTCGCCTGAACCTGCGCCAAGGCATTGTTCGCGTGGTGGGTGGATACATCAGCAAAAACGAGCCTACAGAAATCAATACACCCCACGCTTTGGTGGAGATAAGCGGTGGGATTGCCTCGGTCTCCACTTCGCCCGACATCACTCAGACCGCCTTTCTGTTTGGGCAACAAATGAGAGTGAGTAACCCCAGCGGTACCCAAACAGTTACAAGGCTTGGGTTTGGAGTAACGAGTTCTGCAAACACCCCACCCTCCTCGCCAGTTTCATCAACAAATGTGATTCAGCTAATCAATCAGTTGGCTGTGCAGCCCTTAGCCGCAGCTACCTCAAGGCAGAGTGTAGACAGTCCCAATCCTGCGCCCGCTCCATCTGGTGTGCTTATTAGCACGGGGAACACGCCGGGGGGAACACAAAGTCCCGGGTCTACTTTGGCGAATGATCGTCTGAGAAGTGTGGTGGACAACACTATCACCACAAATCCTCAGTGGGTCTTGAATAACATCTTGAGCTCGGGGCAAATCCCAAATGCCTCTTGACTGACGCTGGTCCGCTCGTACCGGCGAAGTTTCACCTAGGCCTCGACCCGAGGCTGCCAAAGCCTATGCGCGTCCTGTTCGCCTCCAACTACCCTCACCTGCCCGAAATCACCGGCGGACTGCAAACCGCCACACACGATCTGTGCGTGGCCATCAAAGAGATGGGCGCTGAAGCAGCTGTGCTCTGCGGCAAGGCGCCCGACCCCGACGCTGGAAGCAGCACGAGCGCGTTTGCCCAGGATGAGCACCTGGGTTACCTGGTGCTCCGCGCAGACAACCCAGAGCAGGCGCTGCCACTGGCCTCCGCAGCGTGGAACGCCAGCGTCGTGGTGGTGCAAAATGGCACGGCCTTGCTGCCGATGGTGCGCAGCAGCCTGGAAAGTGGCAAACCCACGGCTGTGTATTTGCATAACGTGGAGACGCACCAGCTTGCAGGCAATTTGCCCGCACACGAGTCGTTGTTGTATCTCGCCAACTCGGCATTCACGGCACACCGCTGGAATGCGCTGTATGGCCTGGACTGCGCCGTGATCCCGCCGGTCATAGCACCCGACCGCTACCTTGCGAACCAGACCGGCACCAAGGTGCTGTACGTCAATCCGAGCCCTATCAAGGGCGTAGAGATCATGTTCGCCCTGGCCGCAGCATGCCCGGAGCTTCAATTCTTGGTCATGGAAAGCTGGCCACTCGATCCCCAATGGCGCCTTTACTGCCAGCAGCGCGCTGCACAGTTGGGGAATATCGAATGGTGCAGCCCCGCCGCAGATATGCGCGCTGTGTACGCTCAAGCCCGCGTTCTGCTAATGCCATCGGTGTGGGAAGAGTCGTTTGGCCGAACCGTCATCGAGGCTCAACTGAATGGGTTGCCTGTACTGGCGAGCAACCGCGGCGCGTTGCCACAGCTGGTGAGTCAGGGCGGTCTTGTGATGGATCTGCAGGCACCAGTGGCTGACTGGGCGCAGGCCTTGCGCAAACTGCACGCCCCTGCCACCAATGCAGCCTACGCTGCTGCAGCCCAGCAGCAAGCGGCCGCCTACGTGGCAGAAACCCCGCTGGTCCTTGCGCAATTGCTCAGCGTTCTGACGTTGCACGCCAGCCGCTGACCCTCGCCAGTTGACTTGGCGTCAACAGCGCCGCCCAAACGCTGTTGACACCTCCTTACAGTCCCGCCTATTTCGTCATACCCATGCAGCAAGTTACCCCCCGCGCGCCGCGCCTGGAAGATTGTCGTTTCTACCATTCCATGACGTTGGCTGAAGGCGAAATGCATGGCGAGTGGGACTTGAGAGGCAACCCTCAGGGTTACCTGGGTGGTGTCAATTTTCAAGGCCGATCTGTATTGGAAGTTGGCCCAGCCAGTGGATTCCTGACTTTTCACATGGAGGCGCAAGGCGCTGAAGTCACTTGTCTGGAACCTCCCATGTCCCATCTGTGGGACATCGTGCCTTTCGAAGGCTTTGATACGGACTCCTGGCGACGTGAATTCACCACCAGCATTGAGATGGTGCGCAACTCGTTCTGGTACGCGCACCACCAGAAGAAGTCCCGAGCACGCATGGTGGAGGCCGACCCCTACGCACTGACTGAAGCACTGGGATCATTTGATGCAAGCCTTCTCGCGTCCATCTTGCTTCATTGCCGTCGGCCCTTCGACATGCTGCAGAGCGTCGCTGCACGCACGCGCCGCACGGTGATCGTGACCGAGCAGTACAACCCAGCACTTGGCAATGACGCACTGTGTGGATTGCTGCCTCACCGAGGCGCCGAACCCCAGGTCCATACTTGGTGGCAATTTACGCCCCAGTTCTTTATTTCAGCCCTGGGTCTGCTCGGATTCACCCAGGTCCAGCTTAACTTCCACGTTCAGCGCCAGCCGGCCTCCCAGCGCGACGTTCACATGTTTACCGTAGTCTGCGAGCGGCCTGCCACGACATAGTGCCAGCCATGAGCGAACTTCCTCACGCCATCGACCCGGTTGCAGACGCCTGGCGCAACTATGGCCTTGGCCACAGGGCGCTGGCGATTGAACTGGCGCGCGAAGCCTGGGTAGGCGCATCGTCCCCCGCGGCAGCCGCCGCGCTTGGCTACTTCCTGCTGGATGCAGGCGCTCTGCAGCAAGCCGAAGATGTGCTGCTTGCCGCCATGCGCAAGGCCCCTCAAATGGGGGTACTGCACTGGTATGTGGGACTGCTTCGGCATGGTCAAGGGGATCTTGATCAGGCGGTAGACACTTTGCGTCATGCATGCCTGCTGGACGAGTCACTCGACGAAGCCGCCTGCACCCTGGCGTGGTGGTTGCACGACCAAGGCAATGTGTCAGAAGCGCTGCACTGGTCCCAGCGGGCGCTTCGCAGCGCGCGTCTGCCGCAAAGACTGCTGCAGCGGGCTTGGCTATTGCAGCAGCAAGGTTCTATCGAAGAAGCCGTGCTGGCCTATGAAGAAGCCGCCGTTTCGTTTCCCGCAGACGCAGTGGAGCAGTCGCGATTGCATCTGCACTGGGCGCAATGCCTGGAGGCTCTCAAACAGCCACACGAGGCCTCTCTTGTGCTTGCAAAGGGACTGGCCTGCTTCCCGCACCATCCGGACCTGATGACTGCGCAAGCCAAGCTTGAATGGCAGCGTGGCAACACGCACCAGGCGCTCACAATCGCGAAGCGGCAAACAGCGGTGCACCCAGAACTGGTTTCGGCCTGGCATTTATTGGGGACTTTGCTGGAACGAGCTGGAGATCTTGCAGCGGCCGACTGCGCTTTCAACGAGGTACAGCAGCGAGACATGACGCTGGTCGATGCGCTCTTGCGACGTGCATACATACAGGCGCGCTGGGGCAATGGTGAAGCCGCTGAATGGCTGTTGCAGCAGGTGTTATGGCGCGAACCTGGTTCATTGGCAGCACTGGGACTGCGGGCTCAGGTATTGCTGGATCTGGGCCGAACACGTGAAGCACGGATCCAACTGCATGCATGCCTGCAAAGGGATCCTGCCGACAGCGAACTGTGGCGGCTTCTGGCCGTCGCATTGCGCCAGCATTCGCGTCACCTGGTAGCCATGCGTTGGCTGGCCCACGCATTGCACCTGGCGCCCGACAACATTGAAGCGCTGCGAATGCAGGCATGGATGGAGCTTGAGCGGGGAGACGCCACGAAAGCCGCCCGCACAGTTCGGCACCTGCTGACGCTGAGGCCGCAGGACCATGCAGCCCGGGTGCAGGCAGCTTTTGTGTTCGCTGCGGCGGGTGATGCCGCCCAGGCCGCAAACTTCGCCGAAGACTCCGTAGTGGCCAACCCCCAGGATCCGGAGGCATGGCGAGCGCTGTCTCAAGTGCGGTACCAGCAGCTACGGCTCGAAGACGCAGAGCATGCCATTGACGTCGCGTTGCAACTGAGGCCCAGCCAAGTCGATAGTTTGCGCCAACTCGGCTGGATCTTGATTGCAGACCAACGCCCTGCACATGCCCAGCTCGCCTTTCTTCGTGTCCTTGACCAACGGCCACAGGACCCTGTTGCACTCCAGGAGGCCGCCGAATCCTGCCTGAGAGCCGGTCACTTCAGTGTGGGCTTGACACTAGTGAGCCGACTTCTGGATCGGCACCCAGAGCGGCTAGCGGGCCTTTTGCTCCGGGTGCGCCTGCTGTGCGAAGCTGCGCCCATCGTGCCGGATGCCCACGCGATGGCCCTTTCAGAGTGCCGCCGGTTGATCTCCCGGGGTTTGGCTGTAGGAGAAGTAGCACAGTCTTTGATGCGACTGCTGGGCCTTGGTGTTTCTGGTGCGCGGGCAGCACTGCGCTTGCTACCGCGCGGGACGCTCCTGGAGTCGTATAAAGCGGCCATCAGCGAAGCCACCGTCCGGCATGGCCATGACAACCTGCGCAGGCTTGCGATAGAAGCCAGCAAGGATTTTCCGAACGATAGCTGGGTTGCGACGGCATCGCTCTACGCGGCGTCACTTGACCCCGACTCCAACCCGCACGCTCTGTCGCTGGGCGCTCGAGATTGGTATCGCGGGCTGAAATTGCGAAGCGGCTTGTTCTTTGCAGAGAGCCCCGCTCCCCGCCCTGCGGATGCGAAAGCACGCATTGCCTACGTCGCCGGGCAAAGCCATCAGCGTCTGCTGGAGCGCGTGATTGCCAGCCATGATCCTGCACGCATAGAAGTTTTTCTCTACTCCAACCAACCGTTCCCGCCGCTGCCCACGCATGTCAGGCGGGAACCCCTGGTACCGGAGCGGCTCGCCCAGTCCTGCGCCGCAAACCGCATCGACGTAGTGATCGATACCGGGGGACTGCATCCATTTGAGGGACAACTCGGATTGCTGGAGTGTTATGCCCGTCGCCTGGCACCTTTGCAGGTCGGATGGCTGGGCGTCTGGGGAGGAACAGGCGGCATCTTCGACGCGCTGCTTACAGACGACGCCAGCATCCCGAAAGATAGCGAAAGTCACTACGAAGAGGATCTGTGGCGCCTGAAGGGCGGGCAATGGTGCTGGTCTCCTCCCATGCATGCACCCGCGCCAACTCCTGCTCCCGGATTGTCAACCGGCAGTGTCACTTATGGCGTCACCGCCCGAAATCTTCGACTCAGCCCCCGCTGCATTGATGCCTTCGCCCGCGTCCTGGCAGCCACCCCTCGTGCACGCATCCAATTTCTAGGCCTCTTGTCTTCGGACTGGCCACTCCAGAACCAGATACTCGAGGCAATGGCCCGCCACGGTGTCGCCAAGGGACGAATCGCCTTCGATGCCCATCGAAGCTATGAAAGGCTGCTCGACTGGTGCCAGCAGATTGACATGGTGCTGGACACCTTCCCCGGCAACGGCGGCCTCAGCCTCCTGGAGCCCCTGTGGATGGGCGTTCCGGTAGTGACCCTTGCGGGTGAATGGGCTGGGGCACGGCAAGGCTGCTCCGTACTGATGGCATTGGGTTGCCCGCAACTGATTGCGACCTCTGAGGACGAGTACGTGCAGATTGCCACCACCCTTGGGCAAGACCTGCACACCCTTCAAGAATTGCGGCACGGACTGCGAGCGCGCATGCTGGCATCCCCGCTCACCGATGGCCAACGTATTGCACGCCAGATTGAGGAGGCCATTGCTACCAAGCTTCCGGCATGCAGAGATCTGGCAACTGCGGACGCCAAAGCCAGAATCAAAGCGCAGGCGCGATGGCATCTTGCAGCCTGGATGGCAAAGGAAACCAAGCTCATTCTCCCCAGCATGGCTCCTTCCGAGACACCGGATCTATCGGTGCTCGTTGTTCTGTACAACCAGGCAGGGCTGACGCGCAAGACGCTGCAGGCCGTTGCAGACCAACGCGGAGTGTCCTTTGAAACCATCATTATCGACAATGCATCTTGCGACGAAACGCAAGAGCTGCTGAGGCGTGTTCAGGGTGCCACCATTGTGGTCAACGAACATAACAGAGGGTTCCTGCTCGCGGCCAATCAGGCTGCAGCTCTCGCCCGGGGACGGCATATCGTGCTGCTCAACAGTGATGCCATACTGCAGCAGGGCGCATTGGCCGCAGCGCGGGAGCGACTCGATTCGGACTGCACCATCGGAGCAGTAGGTGGACGAATCGTATTGACGAGCGGCGGATTGCAGGAAGCAGGCAACGCCGTCTTCAGCGATGGATCCACACTGGGGATTGGGCGCGGCGAGGATCCCTTTTGTCCAGCGGCCTTGGCCAGCAGGGCAACTGACTACGTGTCAGGCGTATTCACGGCCGTGCCGACTCATTTGTGGCGCATGTTGGGCGGGTTCAACGAAGCCTTTGCCCCAGCCTACTATGAAGATGCTGACCTGTGCCTGCGCATCTGGAAAGCCGGTTGGCGGGTCGTTTACGACCCCGACGTTCTTGTCGAGCATCTGGAATGGGGCAGCACCAGCGACAACATGGAAGCTCCTCGGCAAATGGGCATCAATCGCGAGCGTTTTCGTTCCTTCCATGCCGAGCTGCTGCGCGAGCGTGGTCACCCCGCGCCCGTGCCACTGGACGCGGACCGTTGGCAATCCCCCGAAGACTCTCCCCGCAAACCACGCATTCTGATTCTTGACAACGAAGTCCCGCACATGTTCAAGGGCGGTGGGCTTCCGCGTGCACGGAAGATATTGCAGGCGCTGGCCCAGTGGCCTGTCACCTTCTTTCCGCTCTGGGACGCGGATGACGATTGGCGGGAGGTGTATGCATCCCTGCCGCGCAGCGTCGAGGTGATGCTTGGCTATGGATTTGCCCGGCTCGAAGAATTTTTGGCCCAGCGAAAGGGCGTCTACGACACGCTGGTGGTGAGCCGCCCACCCAATCTCAAGGCGCTGCAACCGCTGCGCCAGCGCCGTCCTGAACTATTCAAAGGGATGCGCTTGATCTATGACGCAGAGGCGCTGTTTGCCTTGCGCGAGATCGCCGAGGCCGCGGTTCACAAACGGCCACTGCCGCGCGGCAAAGCACAAGCGAAACTGGCTGCCGAGATTCGGTTGGCACAGGGCGCCCAGCAGGTGCTTGTGGTTTCTGAGCGAGATGCGCGCCATTTCAGGCAAGCAGGACATCGCACCACGCAGGTTGGTCATGCCATGAAGGTACGGCGCAATGCACCAGGTCCCGCCCAGCGCAGCGGATTGCTTTTCGTAGGCGCACTGCACCCAGACACTCCCAACGAGGACGGACTTATCTGGTTTCTCGACGAAGTGATGCCGCGACTGGCACGCCTGCTCCCGCAGATGCCAACGCTGTCCATCATTGGGGTGTGCCGCTCTGCACGCATCCAAGAAAGAGCGAGCTCCACCATAAGAGTGTTGGGAAGTCAGGACCAATTGGAGCACTGGTACGACGCTGCCCGCGTGTTCGTGGCCCCGGTGCGATTTGCGGGTGGTGTGCCCGTGAAAGTCATTGAAGCGGCAGCCTGCGGTGTCCCGGTGGTTGCATCTGCCGTTCTGGCCCGCCAACTTGGGTGGATGAGTGGCCGGGAGATACAGCATGCACGTGATGCGGATGCCTTTGCTCGTGCAACAGCAAGACTTTTGCAAGACGATGCGCTCTGGCTGCGCCAGCAGACCGCAGCTGCCAACTTGTGCGAACACCAGTACAACCCGGAGCAGTTTATCCACGACGTACTTCAATTGTTCCGGGCAGATGCAAAGGTGAAAGCGTGAAGGCGCACCCCTTGGACACCCAGACCATGCGCTCAGCAAGGCGTTTCATCGCGCGGGGACAGTTCGATGAAGCCGAAGCCTTGATAGGGCACGCCTTGGTGCAAGAACCCAACCTGCCCGCCACGCATGTTGCTCTCGCAAAGCTGCGCTGGCCTGGGATGGACTACCTGGAATGGCTGGGTTGGTTTCACTCCGTGCTTTCGCCGGGTTTGTACGTAGAGATCGGTGTGGAGAGAGGAAACTCACTCGCTCAGGCGCGCCCTGGCACCCAGGTCGTTGGGATAGATCCCGCCCCGCAGGCCCAGCCCCAGGCACGATGCGCAGGACCGGTCCAGCTGTTCTCCCAGACCAGCGCTGAGTTCTTCACGGCGATGCCCGAAAACTGCTATTTGCAAAACCGCGGGTTTGACTTGGCGTTCATCGATGGCGATCATCGTTTTGAGGCAGTGCTTGCAGACTTCATGGCGCTGGAAAAATGGGCTGCACCAGAAGCGGTCGTGCTGATACACGACACCATTCCCCTCACCAGCGCGACATCCATCAGCCAGCGCAAAACGGGTTTTTATAGTGGCGATGCCTGGAAAATCGTTCCCTGCCTGCGCAGCCTACGGCCCGATCTGCATTTGGTCACGCTGCCTGCCGCACCCACAGGTCTGACGGTCGTAACCGGACTCAACCCTGCGTCGCGCACTTTGCAGGAGCGCTTGCCTTCGGTTCGGGCGGCGTACGCATCACTGTCAAGCGCACACATCGTCAGCATGCCTGCTGCCTTCTTGGCACTCGGCAGCAACGACAGGGATTGGATGTCGAATTGGCTCAGGCAGGCGCGCGCGCAATGACGCACGCAAAATCATGGGCTAGCCGCCCCGCGCGGTACAGCTCCTCCTCAGCAGCAATAACGCACTGCCTGTAAAGACTGGCCGATTCGGATGCAAAATTTTGGGCCGTTTCTGCCAGCAGCAAATGCAGCAGGGCGCCTCCGTATGGACGCACCTCCACAAGTTGGAAGTACCGGCCGACCAATGGCAACAAATTCGAGGAGCACACAGCTTCGCTGGGATCCACGGCAATCACCTCTTCCACGGTAGGCGCCCGAAAATTCCGCTTTAACTGGCCTGACAAAGTGGTCATCAATTGCTCTGGCAGCAAATCAGCCAGCCGGTTGATAAATCCTAGCTGCTCATTGCTCCACTGGAACCTGTCCGGTCCCACATACTCGTCCAAGAACAGCCAGCCTGATGGCTTCAGCAGAACTGCAAGACTTTCGTAGAGATGCTCAAGCTCCGAGCAGTGGTGCACGCTGGAAACGCCGAGAACGGCATCAAAACTCCCGGGCAGAAATGGATCAGTCCCCACGGGAATCTGATTCATATCCGCCTGGACATACTCGATGAAAGGCCACTCGACCGCCTGTTTGCGCGCCAGAGCCAGCGCCTTGGCGGACAAATCTGACGCCACGATCTTTTCGACCCATCCAGCACGTGCAATTTCACGCTCCAGCTGGCCTGTGCCACAGCCGACCACCAGCGCGCGACGCAAAGGCCGCGTTCTGGAAGCCCCCACAGTGCGAAAGAACCAGGCGAGCGGCGACGTATCGGGGCAACCAGTCACCCGCTGATTGATGCAGGTACGAACGTCTTCCAAATCAGTCCAGTGACCACCATTGGCCACCCAGCTTTCGGGGTCTCCCCATGTGGAATCCAGTTTCAGGGCCAGTTGGTTGTCCACCAACTCGGGTGGCATATGGCCTGGGCTCTGGCCTTGCACAGCAGGCTCGCAGGCAGATCGCAAATGATATTCGGTCATTTATTGCAATGGTCAAGAGTCAACGTGCCTGAGTTCATTCGACAGCGCTCGCACAAGCGCCCGGTCCTCCGACGCCGCTTGTTGCATCAGAATGCCCCGTTCACCATGTCGCTTACCGTTCATATAACGATCAAGCTGGTCCAGCATGCGGCCTGGATACTCAGTCGCACACGACTCCGCCTGAATAAATACAGCCACAAAATCATTCCAAATATCCCGCGTCTGATACGCGACGAATGACTCCAGCAATGCTGGCTTGAAGCCATTACGCTGCGCCCAGCGAACCAGAGCGCTACCTGCGTCTGGGTAAAACCGCCAGCAATCCACGGGATAGCGATGATAGTCTCCATTGGTCGGTGCATTGAGATAAAAGAGCCCCTGCGGTTTAAGGACACGCATAACCTCCATGAACATCAGCCAAAAGAACTCAACATGTTCAAAGCAGGAACTGCTCACCACGGCATCCACTGAACCATCAGCAAAAGGCAACCGATAAGGGTCCTGCAACACCACATCCACCCCCGCCCCTGCAGAGAAATCCACACCTATATATCGACAATATGCAGGAGCAACGCTACGCATAGTGCCATTGACATCCTGAGATCCAATATCCAATACAACACAGTGTTTTTCAGCCCGAAAGTAGGTGAAAAAGAACAGCCGTGCGTTGTCCATGGCGCTGGGGTGCATAGAAAGTAATAATCAATGGCGGCGAAGAATCACCAAATCCTGATTTCCTGCCATGCCCTCGATAATATCAAGTACATCAAAAAAACGACTCCAGTGCGTCATGATGTAGTCTGGGGAATGCAGAATATTACGATAATACTCCTGATCTGCAACCACATCCTTCAATTGAGAGTTGATGCCTTGATCAACAAAACCCCGCTGATGCATGTCGATCTTCTGTGATGTGGGTGCATCGTAGAGAGCCATTTGAGCCAAGCCTTGGACGGACAAAAGCAACAATGCACCTGGTCGTGTAAGGCGATTCAATTCCGCCAGCCACTCCGACTCCATCTCCCGATCCAAATGGGTCAGCACCGACACCCCCAACACCAAATCAAATGCGTCCGCAGGCAACGAGCAAGGAGGCCGCAGGCCCACGTGCACAAACCGCCCCTTCTGCAAAATTTGGCGGCAAGCTTGGATGTTGTCCGCATCGATGTCCGCGCCAGTCACTTCGGGCGCAAGCATGGTCAGATAGCGAGTCAGACGCCCGGCACCACATCCCCAGTCCAAAATGGATTCAAACGATGACATGGGCCGCCCAAAGCGCTCTAGAAGAAGTTGCTCGAAGCGCTTCACGATGGTGGCGCCGCCCAATCGGAATGCATTGACATCCGGAGCACCAATGACACGGGCAATGCGTGCAGGAGCTGGCGCCCCGGGCTCCAACGCAGGATCTGCCAGATACCAGGCTGTGCGGTAGCTCAGCCGGTGCTCACCGAACGCCCCAGTCACATTCACCCTGGCAAATCCACCGGGGAACAACATTTGACCTGGTGGCATACGAAATCGCGCACTAAAACGGGAAGCCTCGGCGTTGGGAACAGCTCCGAACTTGGCCAACACGTCGGGCGACGGAACGCGCCACGTGACATCCACAGCGTCCAGACCATTGACCAACACCCTGCTGGGCATGTCCCACAAACCCAGAGCCCAGCCTTCAATGACAAGCTCATCCCCATTGACCAGCATGGATCCAGGCATCCAGCGTAAAAATCGGGCCGCTGCAATTTGCATATCGGCGCTCAGGATATCGATCGATGGACTCATGGTAAATTGAAATTACAAACGTGCAGTGGTTCCATATACCCAGCATTTGACCTATCTATTGGATTATCACCCATTTTCGTCACAACGCCACCGCCCCTCCACTCCTGGCACAAAGCGGACGCTTTTTTCGAATGCGTCATCCATGGCGGGAAAATGATTGGTACCTACCAGCCGAGAGAGGCACCTACCGTGCCAGGGTCGATACGCCGTTGCGCCGAAAATCGGACTCCACCATCATTTGGCACAATTGTTCAAGTGTGGTTATTGGCTTCCAATCCAGTTTTTCCCGTGCCTTGGAAGAATCCCCAATGAGCAAATCAACCTCAGCAGGTCGATAAAAAGAAGAGTTAATTCGAAGCACGGTATTTCCAGTCGCCACATTCACTGCTTTCTCTTCTTTGCCAACCCCCAGAAACTCTACCTCCACACCCGCCACCTTAAACGCCATGCGGGTGAATTCGCGCACCGTTTCCGTGCGTCCCGTGGCCAAAACAAAGCTGTCAGGCTCCTCTACCTGGAGCATCCGCCACATGCCATCCACGTACTCTTTAGCAAACCCCCAGTCACGACGCGCATCCAAATTTCCAAGTTCTAGCACTTCCTGCTGTCCCAAGCAGATCCGTGTAACACCGTCGGTAATTTTCCGGGTCACGAACTCCATCCCTCTCAGGGGCGATTCATGGTTGAACAAAATACCGCAGCTGGCAAATATTCCGTAACTTTCCCGATAGTTCTGGGTAATCCAATGTGCATACAGCTTGGCCACCGCATAAGGACTTCTAGGATGAAATGGCGTTTTCTCCGTTTGGGGAATGGCCTGAACCGCCCCATACATCTCGGAGGTGCTTGCCTGATAAAAGCGGATACCAGGATCTACCGAGCGAATGGCCTCCAGCAGATACAAAGGCCCCATGCCTGTCGCCATCGCCGTCGCGATAGGTTGCTCAAAAGAGGCACCCACAAAGCTCTGTGCAGCGAGGTTGTACACCTCACTCGGATTGGTTTCTCGCAAAAGGCGAATGCCTGCGCTCAGGTCCGCAAGATCGTACTCATGAAGCCGAAGATGCGGATGCTCCGCGATACCCAGTTCTTTGAGACGCCAGAAATTTGTTGAGCTGGTGCGCCGATAAGTGCCATGCACTACGTAATTCTTGTCTAACAGCAATTGCGCCAGGTATGCGCCGTCCTGCCCTGTCACCCCTGTTATCAATGCCACCTTCATGCGCAGTTCCAAGAGAATTCTGATGAGCCTGATTCTCGGGGAAAGTCGGGTCTGGAGTGCGGTTGTTTGCAGAAGAGCAAAGCTTTAACCCTTCCCTGGACGCGCGTGCAACAAGTCGAGGCAGTTATGCCCACTCACAACAGCATGTGAGCTCAGATGCACGCGGGGTCAGAGGTCATGCAAACCTGCCCAACCTGGACCACGCAACGCAGCCAAACAGATGTGGTCAGACTCAAGGGTGCGGGCAATGAGAGTAAACACACCAAATTGCAGTTACGGCGCCAGAAGCTCTGCGGGTGCGCTCAGAAGTTTTCCCACTCTTCTTCTGCCCCCACAGCCACGGGCCGGTAACCTTTGTCCACGGCAGCAACCGGAGAGGCGGATGGAGCTGTTTTTTTGGCATTGCTGACCGGCGCCGCCCGCAGCGCCAATGTTTTCTTGGGGGCCAAGCCGCCCGCACCGGCCCCTCGGGCTGCACTGGCAGGCGCGGCAGTGGGTGCAGGGTGTGCTGCAGGAGCGGCGCCTGGCGAGGTCTTCCCCTGATCCGCCGATAGCTTGAACACTGCCACCGCTCCCACCAGGGCCTGGGCCTGGTGGCTCAGGCTGCCGGCGGCAGCGGCCATTTCTTCCACCAAGGCGGCGTTCTGCTGGGTGACCTGGTCCATCTGCGTCACGGCCTCGCCCACCTGGCTGACACCCTGGCTCTGCTCGCTGCTGGCCGCGCTGATCTCGCCCATGATGTCGGTCACACGGCGGATGGCGCCCACCACCTCGGTCATGGTGGTGCCCGCCTTGTCCACCAGCAGGGTGCCCTGCTCCACGCGCTCCACGCTGGCCGTGATCAGGCCCTTGATTTCCTTGGCCGCCTCGGCGCTGCGCTGGGCCAGGCTACGCACCTCGCCCGCCACCACCGCAAAGCCCCGGCCCTGCTCACCCGCGCGCGCGGCTTCCACGGCGGCGTTCAGCGCGAGGATGTTGGTCTGGAACGCAATGCCGTCGATCACGCTGATGATGTCGGCGATTTTCTTGCTGCTGTCGTTGATGCCCTTCATGGTGGTCACCACCTCGGCCACCACGTCGCCGCCCTGCCCCGCCACGGTGGATGCGCTCATCGCCAGCTGGTTGGCCTGGCGCGCGTTGTCGGCGTTTTGCTTGACGGTGGAGCTCAGTTCTTCCATCGACGCGGCGGTCTCCTGCAGCGCACTGGCCTGCTGCTCGGTGCGCATGGACAGGTCGTTGTTGCCCGAGGCGATTTCGGCGCTGGCCGATGCCACGCCCTGCGCATTGCCCCGCACGCCCGACACCACATGCGCGAGGTTGTCGCGCATGGCGGTCAGGCCGCCCAGCAGCTGGGCGATCTCGTCCTTGCCCCGCGCCTCGATCGGCACCGTGAGGTCGCCCTGTGCGACCGAATCGGTGATCTGCACCGCATTGCCCAGCGAGCGCGAGATCTGCCGGATCATGGTGCCGCCCATCAACCCCGCCAGCAAGATGCCCAGCACCACGGCCGTCAGCACCATCGCCCGGATGGACTGAAAGCTTGTCGCAGCACGGTCGTATTCGGCCTTGGCGTAGTCCAGCTGCACCTGCATCAGCTGCCCCAGCACCTCTTGCAGCGGGTCGATGGCGGGGTACATCTCCTTGGCGGCATAGCGGGTCAGCGCCGCCATGTCGCCGGACTTGAAATGCCCGACCAGGGTCTCTGTGGCCGCATCGGCCGTTGCCTGCAGGGGCTTGAAGCGCGCCACCAGCTGGGTTTCCTCCGGCACCAGCTGCGTCGCCAGATAGGCCTTCCAGTTGGCATCGATGGCCTTGCGCGCATCCGCCACCGATTGCAGGCCCTGCGCAGGCCTCATGGCACCGTCGCGCACCTTGTGGGCGGTGTCCACCACGTTGACGGCATACATGTCCGCCACCACCTTGATCTGCTTGAGCGGCACCACCCGGTCGTCATACACCGACTTGAGCCCGGTGTTGGACTGCCCCATGCCAAACAACCCGGCCCCCCCCACCAGCAGCACCAGCAGGCACAGGGCGGCAAGCAATCCCGCAAGGCGGGTGGAGATCTTGAACTGGCTCATGGCAACTCTCCTGGTAAGGATGGACGGAACCGGCGCGCCAGCCCGGCGCGGCCGTGCCGGCCGAGAGACAGGACCAGCATAGCGCTTTCTGTTACGTTTGCATACAACCTAAACAAGCCACAACACTGCGCAACCAGCGCAGCGCAGCGCGAAGCCAAACGCCACGGAGCCATCGCGGCGGTGAGCCGGCGGGCAGAGGGTTCGCGCAGGCCCGGCCCCAAGGCAAAAGGCCCTCGTCCCGCCCACAAAAAAGCACGCAGAGGGGTCCCCCTTCTGCGTGCTGCTCTTATACCTTCAGCTTC
>NZ_QAJR01000003.1:37550-291307 GCF_003852545.1 Acidovorax sp. FJL06 | reverse complement strand
CCATGTTGGAGCGCGCGGGCACCTGATGGGTTGCGGGTGCCCGCATAGGCTGGCTCGCCCATGGGGTATGGACCTCGTTGTATCTTCTGGTTACTTTTAATTCCGTATTCCGAGAAGAGGGCAGGTCCATGAAACTCAAAACCCGCATCCTGTGGCTGTGTGCCGCCACCCTTCTGGGCCTTGTTGTGCTCTCTGCCGTGGCCCTCACCACGTTGTACCAGTCCATGATGAAGGAGCGCACGGCGCAGCTGTCCAACCTGGTGGTGCTGGCCCATGCCGCTGCGCAGAAAGCGCATGAGAAGGAAAAAAGCGGTGCGCTCTCGCGCGAGGACGCGATCAAGGAGGCCGAGCGCAGCATCGGCAGCTTTGTGGACAAGGACAAGTACTTCTTCGTGCGCGGCTTCAGCAACGATGTGAACTACGTGCACCCCAATCCCAAGCGCATTGGCATCGTCGATGAAAAGGGCGGCAAGGAGGCCGGCGTGCGCTACCGGGCCGCCTTGCAGGGCGTGACGGTGGGCACCGTCACGGCGCCGGGCACGCGCCCGGGTGCGAAGGCGCCGGTGGACAAGCTCTACGCCATCATCAAGTTCGAGCCCTGGGACTGGATCATCGGTTTTGGCGACTATGTGGACGACATCGAGACGGCCTTCTGGCGCAATACGGCGATCCTGCTGTCCATCGGCGCGGCACTGATGCTCATCGTGGCGCTGATGGCCTGGCAGATGCTGCGCACCCTGGTGCACCAGCTTGGCGGCGAGCCCCAGTACGCGGCCGAGGTGGTGACGCAGATCGCCGACGGCAACCTGGCTGTGGAAGTGCACACCCTGCCCGGCGACACCACCAGCATCCTGCATGCCATCCGTGCGATGCGCGACAAGCTGTCGCACCTGGTGACACAGGTGCGCGACAGTACCGACTCCATCAACACCGCGTCTTCCGAGATTGCCGCCGGCAATGGCGACCTGTCGGCCCGCACCGAGTCGCAGGCCAGCGCGCTGCAGGAAACCGCCGCGTCGATGGAACAGCTCACCGCCACCGTGCAGCAGAACGCGGCCAATGCCAAGCGCGCCGACGAGCTGGCGCGTGCGGCCTCCGACATGGCTGTGCGGGGCGGCGACGTGGTGCAGCAGGTGGTGGGCACCATGGGCTCCATCGACCAGTCCTCGCGCAAGATCGTGGACATCATCAGCGTGATCGACGGCATTGCCTTCCAGACCAACATCCTGGCGCTGAACGCGGCCGTGGAGGCGGCCCGTGCGGGCGAGCAGGGCCGTGGTTTTGCGGTAGTGGCCAGCGAGGTGCGCAGCCTCGCCCAGCGCAGCGCAGCCGCCGCCAAGGAGATCAAGGGCCTGATCGACGACTCCGTGGCCAAGGTGGGCGTGGGGGCCCAGCTCGTGGAACAGGCCGGCGCCACCATGGGCGAGGTCGTGGCGGGCGTGAAGAGCGTGACCACCATGGTGGCCGAGATCAGCGCCGCCAGTGGCGAGCAGAGCGCTGGCATTGCCCAGGTCAACCAGGCGATTGCGCAGATGGACCAGGGCACCCAGCAGAACGCTGCGCTGGTGGAAGAGGCCCTGGCGGCCGCCCAGTCGCTGAGCCAGCAGGCCGTGGCGCTGTCGCAGACGGTGGGCCAATTCCGCGTGGCTTGATCGGGTGGGGCCGGGCGGGGCGTGGCCGTGGGCGGGCCCCGGCCCGCTGCCAAAGTGGGCTGGACAAGCCATGGGAGTGTGCGAAGATGCAATTGATAATTGCTCGTAGCGCCAACGTTCCTTGCGTTTTTCTCCCACCTCTTCATCGCCCATGTCCGCCCGGTTCTCGCAGACCCTTTTGAGCGCGCAGGCCCTGGGCTTGGCGCCGGGCTGCGGGCCGGCATGACCGTGTCGGCGCCCACCCCGGCAGCACGCCTGCCGGCGGACCGCCTGCCCCCTGCCAGCGAGCTGGCCGGGCGCGCCGCGCGCTATGCGGCGCTGGAGTGGCTGTCGCGCCCGGTCTGGGTGTTCGACATCGACGGCCACTGCGTTCACTGGGCCAACACCCCCGCGCTGGCAGTGTGGGGCGCCACCACGCTGGCCGAGCTGTGCGGGCGCGACATGGGGCATGACATGTCCGAATCGGTGGCGCGGCGGCTGGCGCAGTACCAGAGCGATTTTGTGCTGCGGGCCGATGCCAGCTTCAACGAGCAGTGGACCATCTACCCCGGCGGAGTCCCCGTCTCGCTGAACGTGCGTTTCAGCGGCCACCGGCTGCCCGACGGCCGCATGAGCATGCTCTGCGAGGCCGAGCCCGTGGGCGTGGTGCCGCCCGAGTCGCTGCGCTCGGTGGAGGCCTTGCTGCACACGGCGGTGATGATCACCCTGTACGACGCGAACGGCGAGGCGCTCTACCGCAACCCGGCCGCGCGGGCTGCCGTGCTCAGCCCGGGCGAGCGGCTGCAGGAGCGCATCGGCAACGCGGCGGCCTTTGCGGCGCTGTCGCGCAGCCTGGAGCAGCAGGGCGTGGGCACGCTCACCTTGGCGGTGCGCACCCCGCAGGGCGACCGTTGGCACGAGCTGTCGGCGCGCCGCTGCAACGACGCCATCACCGGCCAGGACGCCGTGCTGGTGAGCGAGGCCGACATCAGCGCCATCAAGCGCACCGAGGAGCGTGCCAACTTCCAGTCGCTGCACGATGTGCTCACCGGCCTGCCCAACCGGGCCCACTTCACGCAGCGTTTTGCGCGTGCGATGGAGGAGGCTCGCGCCCAGTCGCTGGAGGCGGCGCTGCTGCTCATCGACCTGGACCATTTCAAGGACGTGAATGACACGCTGGGCCACGCAGCGGGCGACGAGCTGCTGGTGGCCCTGGCGCAGCGCCTGCGCCACGCGCGGCATGGCACCGAGGTGCTGGCCCGCTGGGGCGGCGACGAGTTCCTGGTGCTGCTGACCTCGCCGCGCATGCGCGAGGACCTGGATGCGCTGCACGAGCGCATCTCCGTCGCGCTGGCCGCGCCGCTGTCGGTGGCCGGCACGCCGCTGCGTGTGACCTCCAGCATTGGCGTGGCGCTGTACCCGCAGGACGGCGAGACCATCGAGATCCTGCTGCGCAATGCCGACCTGGCGATGTACGCGGCCAAGCAGCGCGGGCGCAACACCCTGGCCTACTTCGACGGGCACATGGCCGAGACGGTGCGCAGCCGCACCGAGCTGGAGAAAGAGCTGCGCCAGGCGCTGGAGCGGGAGGAGTTCGAGGTGTACTTCCAGCCCCGCGTCGATGTGGCCACCAACCGCATCCGCGCGGTGGAGGCGCTGGTGCGCTGGTGCGCTGGAACCACCCGCGCCTGGGCCTGGTGTCGCCCGCGCATTTCATCCCGGCCTGCGAGACCAGCGGCCTCATCGGGGGGCTCGGGCTGTGGGTGCTGGCCCAGGCCGCGCGCCAGCAGGTGGCGTGGGCGGCGCAGGGCTCTGACCTGGTGGTGTCGGTCAACCTGTCGCCCCGCCAGCTCGCCTCGCCCAGCCTGCTGCACGACATCACCAGCGTGCTGCGCGAGGCCGGGGTGAACCCCGCGCGCATGGAGCTGGAGATCACCGAGTCCATGCTGCTGGGCGAAGACCAGCATGTGCTGAGCGTGCTGCGCGAGCTGTCGGCCCTGGGCCTGACCATCGCGCTGGACGATTTCGGCACCGGCTATTCCAACCTGGCCTACCTGCAGCGGTTTCCGATCCACACGCTCAAGATCGACAAGACCTTCATCCAGGACACGGACGCCAACCGCTCGTTGGCCGAGCTGATCGTTTCGCTGTCCACGTTGATGAAGCTCACCGCCGTGGCCGAAGGCGTGGAGACGCAGGAGCAGCTCGATTGGGTGGCGGGGCGCGGCATCGCGCAGTACCAGGGCTATCTGTATGCGCGGCCCATGCCGGTGCGCGCCTTCACGGACTGGCTGCGCAGCCACGCGTGATAAGCACCCCCTGAGTCGCTTCGCGCCTTCCCCCTCTCTCGACTCGCTGCGCGAGTCGGGAGGGGGACGCCCCCAGCGCGGCGGGGCGGCCCTTGCGCGGGGGCGCTGGCCTCGGCTGCGCCAGTATTCAGCATCGTGGGTGGTACGCAGTGCAATGGGTCACTGGTGCGAATTGGCCTGTCACCGCACGCGATAGCCGATTCGCCCGGCTGTGCTATCACATGCAAATCCGCATGACACGGCATCAGCTCTCGGCCGGCCGCTAGGCGTCGGTGAGGTGCAGGAAATGGTCCAGCATGTGGAAGTGGTCTTCAAAGAACTCTTCTTCCATCCCGGCCAACTGGTCAATGCGCGTCCACTGCACCAGCATCGCATCGTCATCGGCCTGCACCACCGGGAAGGGCGCATCGCCCAGGTTGAAGTAGTGCGCGTGGGTGATGGTGCGGCCGCGCTGGCTGCGGTCGGGGTGGTCGAACACGGCCACCGACTGCAGCGCGGCGCGCATGTGGGCTTCGGGCAAGGCGCAGTGGGTTTCTTCCACCAGCTCGCGCAGGCAAGACTGCCACACCGTCTCGCGTTGTTCGATGAAGCCGCCGGGCACGGCGATCTGGCCCTTGCCGGGCGCGTGGGCGCGGCGGATGAGCAGCACGTGGTCCTGGCAGCGCAGCACGGCGTCCACCGTCACGAACACGGGCGGGTAGGGCGCGGCGGACCAGGCCTGGCGGTAGCCGCGCAGCATGCGCCACTCCTCCTGCAGCGCGGCGTAGTGCGGCGTGTGCGCAAAGGCCTGCAGCTGGCCGAGCGTGCTGGCCGGGATCTGCGCGGCCAGCGGCGCCAGGGCTGCGTCCACGGTGGTGGCTGTGGCGCCAAAGTAGGCGTCGCGGATGGTGGTGGCGTCCATGCTGCCCTGGCGCGGCAGGTCGATCAGTGCCCAGCCCGGGAAGGCGCGCAGGTAGCTGCTGGTTGCGTCCTTGAAGTGGCCCACCAGCGCGATGCGGGCGCCGGTCTGCGTGTGCTGCGCCACACCCTGGCGCACGGCCTGCACCCACACGGCCTCGTTGTAGTAGTCGCGCACCGGCAGCACCTGCATGCGGCTGCGGTCGGCCGGGGGCAGTGCATCGCGCAGCATGGCTTCGCGCTCTTGCCAGGTGAAGGGGTTCTTGGGCGAGCGGGCCTGCCAGGCCGAGCCCACCACCACGATGACCTGGGGCGCCACGCGCAGGGCCTCGTGCAGCAGGGCCAGGTGGCCGCTGTGCACGGGTTCAAAGCGGCCGATGAGGAGGGCGGTGTCGTACATGGGTCTCCGAAATTCTGAGTTTTTTGGCCGCTTGCGCGCGTCCATCATGCCCAAGCAGCTATTGTTTTTATAGTAATTCTACCGAAGGGGTGCATGGGTCACACATACCTTGCAGCGATGGGCATCTGGCGCCCGCTGCCAAACGCGCGCGGACGCACCCGCAGGATGGGCGGGGCCTGGCGGCGTTTGTATTCGTTGCGCGCCACCATCATGCGCACGCGCTGCACCAGGGCACGCCCGGCGTCGTTGGCCTGCAGCTGGGCCACAAAGGCCTCTGCGGCCTGGTGTTCGGCCGCCGACAGGCGCTCGCCTTCGATGAGCAGCTTGAGCACCTCGTCCAGCACGGGGTAGGGCGGCAGGCTATCCACGTCGCGCTGGCCGGGGGCCAGCTCGGCAGACGGTTCCTTGTCGATGATGGCCTGCGGGATCAGCGCGCGCCCCGCCTGTGCATTGACATGGCGCGACAGGGCAAACACCTCGGTCTTGTACAGGTCGCCAATCAAGCCCAGCCCGCCATTGGTGTCGCCATACAGCGTGCAGTAGCCCACCGAGATCTCGGACTTGTTGCCCGTGGTGAGCAGCAGGTGGCCGAACGCGTTGGAGTATTCCATCAGCACCGTGCCCCGGATGCGGGCCTGCAGGTTTTCGAGCGGCAGGCCCGTCAGCGGCTGGCCGAAGCTGGCTTCGTACTGCCGCGCATAGCTCGCCACCAGGTCGGCGATGGGGTGGGTGTGCAGCTGTACGCCCAGGTTCTGGCACAGCGCCACCGAGTCGTCGACCGAGCCGCTGCTGGAGTAGCGCGATGGCATGGTGATGCCCACCACGTTCTCGGGCCCCAGCGCCTGGGCCGCCAGCGCCAGCGTGAGCGCGCTGTCGATGCCGCCTGAGCTGCCCACCACCACCCGCGCAAAGCCGCAGCGGCGCGCGTAGTCACGCAGGCCCAGCAGGATCTGCTGGCGGTAGAACTCCATGGTGGGCAGGCCTGCAGCAGGCACCGGCTCGGGTACCTGGCCCTCGGCCGTGAGGAAGCGGCCGTTGTCGAACTGCAGCGTGCGCACATCCTCCACAAAACGCGGCGCCTCGAACACGAGGCCCGCCTCGGGCTCGGCCGCAAACGATGCGCCGTCGTACACCACCTGGTCGTGCCCGCCGACCTGGTTCACGTACAGGATGGGCAGGCCATGCCGGCGCGACGCGCCGCCGAAGATCTGGTGGCGCTGCTCGCGCTTGCCCACATGGCTGGGGCTGGCGTTGATG
The DNA here is from genome assembly GCF_003852545.1 of Acidovorax sp. FJL06. Lineage (GTDB taxonomy): Bacteria > Pseudomonadota > Gammaproteobacteria > Burkholderiales > Burkholderiaceae_C > Acidovorax. The sequence goes on along the minus strand of NZ_QAJR01000003.1, from coordinate 284,813 downwards.
CTGATGACCAGGTCGGGTGCGGCGTCGCGCAGGCGCTCGAAGGGGTTGGTGGCGTAGTCGGTGCCGTGGTCGTTCCAGCCGTCCTCGCACACCAGCAGGCCCACCTGCGCGCCGCCGATGCGCAGCACCTTGGCCACATCAGGCCCGGGCTCAAAGTGGCGGCGTTCGTCGAAGATGTTGTAGGTGGGCAGCAGCTGCTTGGCGTACTGCAGGCGCACGGCGCCGCCCTGCAGCACCAGCAGGCTGTTGTGCAGGCGCTTGCCGGGGCCGGTGGCGGGCGTGGGGGCGCCCACCACCCAGTGCAAGGCGGGCAGCTCGGCCGACGCCTTTTGCAGCGCGGCCAGGCCGTCCTGCACGCGCTGCTGGAAGGGCGGCTCGTCCAGCATGTCGCCGGGGTAGTAGCCACACAGCGCGAGTTCGCTGAACACGATGAGGTCGGACTGCGCGCGGGCGGCCTGCTGCGCGGCGGCCACCATGCGGGCCACGTTGCCCTCGATGTCGCCGACGGTGAGGTTGAGCTGGGCGATGGTGATGCGGAGCATGGTGTCATCCTTTCACGCCAAAAACCTGGCGCAGATACGCGAGGTAGGTTTCATCGTCGCACAGCGTCTTGCCCGGCGTGTCCGACAACTTCGCCACCGCCTGGCCGTTGGCGCGGGTGAGCTTCATCACGATGTTGAGCGGTTTCATCTCCGGCACATCCCCCATGTCGTTGGTGAGGTGGGTGCCGATGCCAAAACCCAGCTGCGTGCGGTCGCCAAAATGCCGGTACAGCGCCAGCGCCTTGGTGAGCGTGAGGCCGTCGGAGAACACCAGCCGCTTGGTGTGCGCGTCAATGCGCAGCTTCGCATAGTGCGCCAGCGCCTTCTCGCCCCAGGCCACCGGGTCGCCCGAGTCGTGCCGCAGGCCGTCAAACAGCTTGGCGAAGTACAGGTCGAAGTCGGCCAGGAAGGCGTCCATGCCCACGGTGTCGGTCAGCGCAATGCCGAGGTCGCCCCGGTACTCCTGCACCCAGTCCTCCAGGGCCGCCTTCTGGAAGTCGCGCAGCCGCACACCCAGCGCCTGGTAGCTCTGCAGGTACTCGTGCGCCATGGTGCCGATGGGCACCAGACCCAGGTCGCGCGCCAGCAGCACGTTGCTGGTGCCCTTGAACCACTGCGGCGCCTGCGTGGCAAAGGTCTGAACCACCTCGCGCTGCCAGACGCCGCTGTAGCGCCGGCGCAGGCCGAAGTCGAACAGCTCGAAGGGGTGGCGCAACGTGGCCTGTTGGGCCAGGTCCTGCAGCTGCTGCACCTTGACCGCCAGGCGCTCGCGGCCGCTGGCCAGGGCGGCAGTGGCATCGAAACGGCGAAAGTACAGCTCGTTGACGATGGCCAGCACAAAGATCTCGAACCCCATCACATGCACCTGGGGGCCGCGCGCCACGATGCTGAGTGTGTCGCCGTCTGCGCGCGCTTCAATGAAGCTGCGCTGGAACTGGAAGATGCGCAGGAAGTCGATGAAATCGCTCTTGATGAAGCGCAGCCCGGCCAGGTAGTCGAGTTCGCCGGCCGTGAAGCGCAGACTGCACAGCTGGTCGAGCGCGGCATTCACCTCGGGCAGCAGCTCGGCCAGCGGATAGACCGGCTGGTTGCGGCAGACGAAGCGGTATTCGCTTTGCGTCTGTGGGTGGCGATGCAGCAGGGCCTGCCACATGGTGAACTTGTAGAGGTCGGTGTCGAGCAGGCTGGTGATGACGGGGTTCATGGTGTGATTACTCCCAATTTGATAGCTTCTTGCGCTTGATGGATAAGCGCTAGAGGCTAATTTCACGCATGCTTGCCAGTTGGGCGCCGGCGGCGCGCATCGCCTCCATGAACGCCTGGTGCTGGGCCTCGAAACCGCCCACCGGGCTCATGCCATCGGTCAGCAGCACGATGCGGCGCGCCTGCCAGCCCGGCACCAGGCGCGGCAGGTGCTGCACGATGTGCTCGGTGGTCGAGCGCACGCAGTGGCTGCTGGCCTCGCCCGCAATCAACAGCCGATCGGCCTGGCCCAGCGACTGCAGCAAGGCGGTGTTCAGGACGGTGCTCGCATCGCCCGCATCGGGCACCTCGGCCTCGATGGCGCTGTAGTGCTCCGTCCAGGGGTTGGTGCCTTTGAACACATTGCGCACGGCGCGTTGGCGCTGCAGCTGCCAGTCACCACAGGCGGCCAACATGTCTGCGTGCACGCCGTGGCCCCAGCTGCCGACTTCGCAGTGCACGGGCCAGACCATGAGGGTGTAGCGGCCCTGGGCTTCGAGCGCGTCCAGGTACGCCAGCGTGCGCGGCAGGGCGGTGGCATTGCGCGGTGCAAAGTCGCCCGCGCGCACCTGGGCGGCGGTGATGGGGGTGAAGGGCTCCACCGCGCCGCCGCCCGCCTGCTGCCAGAAGCCGGGGTGGGCGATGTCGAAGCGCTGGTGCGAGTCGAGCGTGACCGTGATGGCGTCGAGCTGATCGGCTTGCGCTCGGATGAAGGCCGCCAGGCGCAGCATGTCGGCGTGGGCGCCCGCCACGGGCAGGCTGGGTGCGCTGCCTGCGGGGCAGTGCGTGGCGGGCAGGTCGCAGAAATCGTTCTGGGGGTCGATCACCAGAAGCTGGGTGGTGCGTGTGGCCATGGTCTTTCTCCTTCGCTGTGGGGGCAGTGTAGTTTTGTTAGATCAATTTTGCAACTAAGTGATTTGCAAGAGGGTGTATCGGATCGGCAGAGCGTCGAATGCACAGCGCTGCTTTGCCGCAGCCTGTCTTGGTGGTAGCCTTGTTCGTTCAATTTTGCAATGAACTACCCCGCCGCATGAAGCCCGACAGCATTCCCTCCGTGATCTGCACCGTGGACGTGGTGCTGCTCACCCTGGAGCAGGCCACGCTGCAGGTGGCCCTGGTGCGCCGCGAGCGCGAGCCTTTTGCCCAGGCCCTGGCGCTGCCCGGCGGGTACATCCATGCCCAGGACGATGTGGACGCCCAGGCCAGCGCCGTGCGGGTGCTGCGCGACAAGGCCGGGCTGGAGAGCCCTTATCTGGAGCAACTGGCCACTTTCACGGGGGCGGTGCGCGACCCCCGGGGCTGGTCGGTGGCCGTGGCTTATTGCGCGCTGGTGCCGGCCAGCCTGCTGGCGCAGGCCGGTGGGCGGGTGGAGATGGTGCCGGTGGATGCGCTGCCGCCGCTGCCGTTTGACCACCGCCAGATCATCGACGCGGCCGTGTTGCGCGTGCGCAGCAAAAGCCAGTATTCATCGCTGCCCGTGCATCTGTGCGCCGAACCCTTCACGCTGCCGCAATTGCAGGCCGTGTACGAGGCCGTGCTGGGCGAGCCGGTCAACAAGGTGAGCTTTCGCCGCAAGATGGACGAGCTGGACATGCTGGAGCCCTTGGTGGGCGCGCTGCAGACCGGCGGCGCACACCGGCCCGCGCAGCTGTACCGGGTGCGCCCGGTCTATCGGCGGACTTTGTCGCTGAGCGCCCGGGGGCTGTAGAGCGGCTCACTCAACCCTTCGGGCGTCGTTGCCGCGTCTTGTCGTACTACCCTTACTGCCTGCGATGCGGCGCCTAGCCAGAACCGCTGCGCTGGGTTTTGTTATCCGCTCTTGGTCCCGGCTTCCGTGGTGCACAAAACATTGGACCGCCGCGCGCAAATCTGGCACAAACGCAAACTTTGTGTCCCACGAACAATGGTTGCGCGCAGTCGGGCTCTCCGGCGCCAGCGCCACCGAACCGCCGGCTGCGCGCCGAACCTGAGGGAGATCCATGTCTTTGCGGCTCAAATTCAACCTGGTGCTGGCGGCGGTGTTGCTGCTGGCGGTGCTGGGCGCGGGCGCCTATGTGCACCGCTTTCTGCAGCAGGCGGCCATCGAGGAGGTGCAGCACAACTCGCAGATCATGATGCACGCCGCCATGGCCATCCGCGACTACACCACCGAACTGGTCAAGCCGCACCTGGACGTGACGCTGGCCGAGAAATTCCTGCCCCAAACCGTGCCGGCCTACGCCGCCACCGAGACGCTGCGCCGCCTGCAGAGCCGCTTTCCGGGCTACGAGTACAAGGAGGCGGTGCTCAACCCCACCAACCTGCGCGACCGGGCCAACGAGTGGGAGGAGCGCATCATCAGCGACTTCCGCGAGGGCCGGGCCGACCTCAAGAAGGAAGTGGCGGGCGAGGTGGGTGAAGGCATGCACCGCGCCATGTACGTGGCCCGGCCCATCACCATCAAGCAGGCCCAGTGCATGGCCTGCCACAGCACGCCGGCCGTGGCGCCGCCCACCATGCTCAAGGTCTATGGCGACAAGAACGGCTTTGGCTGGGGCATGAACGAAACCGTGGGCATCCAGGTGGTGAAGGTGCCCATGTACTTCCCGCTGGAGAAGGCGCGCCAGACCTTCAACACCGTGATGGCGGCGCTGGTGGCCAGCTTTGCGCTGCTGTTCGTGGTGCTCAACCTCTCGCTGTCGTCGCTGGTGATCGAGCCCATGGCGCGGCTCAACGCCAAGCTTGAAGACCTGGCCACCAAGGACTTCCTCACCGACCTGGTGAACCGCCGCCGCTTTTTCGAGCGGCTGGAGGCCGGCATGGCCGAGACGCGTGTCAAGAAGAGCCAGCTGTCGGTGGTGATGTTCGACATCGACTTCTTCAAGCGCATCAACGACACCTTCGGGCACGACTCGGGCGACGTGGTGCTCAAGCACACAGCCCTGCGCGTGCGCGAGCTGCTGCGTTCGTCGGACTGCGCGGCGCGCTTTGGCGGCGAGGAGTTCATCATCCTGCTCAAGGAAACCCCGGTCGATGCCGCCATGGCCATGGCCGAAGCGGTGCGCGCGCGCATCGCGGGCGTTCCGTTCGACGCCGTGGGCCATGTGAGCGCCAGCTTCGGCGTGGCCACCTGGGACCACAAGGAAGACAGCCATGCTCTCATCAAGCGCGCGGACACGGCGCTGTACAAGGCCAAGTCCAGCGGGCGCAACTGCGTGGTGCAGGCGCAGGACGCGGCCTGAAGTGAAACATCCCCTGAGTCGCTTCGCGCCTCGGCGCACTCGCCAGAGGCGAGAGCCCTTCGGGGCCGTCCAAGCCTGCGCAGGCAGGCTTGGAGCCGCGGCCCTCAGCCCCTCTCTCGCCTTGCTGCGCAAGGCGGGAGGGGGACGCCCCCGGTGCGGCGGGGCGGCCCTTGCACGGGGGCGCTGGCGTGGGTCGCGCCGGTTTCATCCGCTGCGGGTGGTGCACGCACCATGAAAAACTGATACCAATTTGCGTTCAATCAACAGGAACCGTTCGGGCTGAGCCCTTCGACGGACTCAGCGTGAACGGACTTATATTTTTGAACGCATACCGGTATGAGGGGCTGGCGCTGGCCCCAGCGGGGCGCGCATCGGGGCCGTCGTTCATCGGCTTGCCAGGGACTGGGTGGCCACGCCCACGGCGATGAGCAGCAGCACGGCGCCGGTGGCGCGTTCGATGGACCGCAGATGCCGTGCGAAGCGCTCGACCACCCTGCGGTGTCCGACCGCAGCGGCCACCAGCAAATCCCAGCCCAGCACGGCACCCACCATCCACGCACCGTAAAGCGCCTGCACGCTGCGCTGCGTTCCTGCCAGCAAGCTGAACAGGCTGGCATAGAAGAGCGCATTTTTCGGGTTGAGCAGCGCAGAGGCCAGCCCCATGCGCAGGCCCTGCCCCCAACCGGGCGGCGGGGCGCCGTTGAGGCCCCCATCCACCGCGATGGAGGTGCCGGACGAATGCAGCAACTGCCAGCCGAGCCACGCGAGGTACAGGCTGCCGGCCCATTGCAAGAGCGTGAAGGCGGGACTGTCCGGCTGGATGGCGGACAGTCCGGCCCATGCCAAGGTGATGAACAGGCCATTGCCCAGCGCCACCCCGACACAGATGCCGCTGGCGCGCCGCCATCCATGGAGCAGCGCCGTGCGCACGATGAGGAAAAAATCCGGTCCGGGGCTCAGCAGGGCCAGAAAGTGGGCCCCTGCCACCATGAGAAATTGTTCGGCCAATGCAGCGCCTTTCGTGGGGCGCGACCCCTGTCGCGCGGCGTGCAGTTTCGTCGGCGGACCGCGCGACGGTCTTGGAAAAAATTGCTGGCTGCAGCTGCGCAGCGCGTGCGGTGTCGGCAGGCGTGGCGTCAGCGCCGGTAGTCGCCTGGCGTGGCGGCCACGCGCTGCTTGAACGCGTTCTGGAAATGGCTCTGGTCATAGAAACCCAGCGCCTGCGCCACGTCGGCAGAGGCATCCCCAACGCGCAGCAGCCCGCGCGCCGCATTGATGCGCAGGTCCAGCTGATAGGCATGGGGCGTCAGGCCCGTTGCGGCGCGAAACGCCCGGACCAGCGCATGCGGTGCCATGTGGGCAGCCTGGGCCAATGTGGAAAGCGGCAGCGGTTCGGCGTACCGTTCTTGCAGCAAGGCTTGCACGCGCGCAAGCCGTGCGGGGGCGGTGCCAGGGGGCAATGCAAGCACATCACCTGAACGCCAGGCGCCTAGCGCAAGGAATTCTGTCAGCGCGGCGCTTTTGGCGGTGGCGGCCACCCCGGAAAACAGCTGGCGATTGAGCGCGCAGAACGCTTCGTAGGCCAGGGGGGCGTGCAGCACCAGCGCGTGGCGGGGGCTGGGCGGGGCCTTGGCTTGTGCCAATGTGCGTTCGAGCCAGGCCGCATCCAGGTGAAGCATCTGGTAGCTCCACGGACCACCTGGCGCCGGGTTGCAGGCATGCACGCAGCCTGCGGGCACGGCCACCAGCGCGCCAGCCGTCAGGCGCACGCTGCGGCCGCCGGATGCGAAGATGCTGGTGCCAGCGTCCACCACCCCGATGGAATACGTGGCATGCGTGTGTGGCCGATAGCAGGCACGGCTGCCAAGGGCACTCCGGCTTTCAACGAAAGGAAGCGCCGGATCACGCCAAAAGCGAGGGGGCGAGGGGTGTGGGTCCATGGATGGCTTTGGTGCTTTCGTGCTGCTTGCGCGGCGGGCTTACAACCCCGCAGCCGCACGCAGTGCCGCGGCCTTGTCCGTGCGTTGGCTGTGGCACGGGCCTTGCGGCCCTTCACATCGCTGCGCGATATGAGCCTGCGCCGAAAGCCGGACAAGCTCGCTTCGCTCGGGGCCTTTACAGGCCCGCCGCTGCGCGCAGCGCAGCAGCCTTGTCCGTCTTTTCCCAGCTGAACTCAGGCTCTTCGCGGCCAAAGTGGCCATACGCAGCCGTCTTTTCGTAGATCGGGCGCAGCAGGTCCAGCATCTGGATGATGCCCTTGGGGCGCAGGTCGAAATGCTCCCGCACCAGCGCCGCCAGACGGTCGTCCGGCACCACACCCGTGCCTTCGGTGTAGACCGTGATGTTCATCGGCTCGGCCACGCCGATGGCGTAGGCCACCTGGATCTGGCACTGGCGGGCCAGGCCGGCGGCCACGATGTTCTTGGCCACGTAGCGCGCGGCGTAGGCGGCCGAGCGGTCCACCTTCGTTGGGTCCTTGCCGCTGAACGCGCCGCCGCCGTGGGGGCAGGCACCGCCGTAGGTGTCCACGATGATCTTGCGGCCGGTGAGGCCACAGTCGCCCTGGGGGCCGCCGATGACGAAGCGGCCGGTGGGGTTGATCAGGTAGCGCGTGTTCTGCAGCCATTCCTTGGGCAGCACGGGCTTGATGATCTCTTCGATGATGGCCTCGGTGAAGCTGGCCTTCATGTGGTGCTGGTCTTGCGACTGGTCGGGGTGGTGCTGGGTGGAGAGCACCACGGTGTCGATGCTGTGGGGCTTGCCGTCCACGTAGCGCATCGTGACTTGCGACTTGGCGTCGGGCCGCAGGAAGGGCAGGCGGCCGTCCTTGCGCAGCTGGGCCTGGCGCTCGACGAGGCGGTGCGCGTAGTAGATGGGCGCGGGCATCAGCTCGGGCGTTTCGTCGCAGGCATAGCCGAACATCAGGCCCTGGTCGCCGGCGCCGGTGTTCAGGTGGTCGTCTGACGCATGGTCCACGCCCTGGGCGATGTCGTTGGACTGCTTGTCGTAGGCCACCAGCACGGCGCAGCCCTTGTAGTCGATGCCGTAGTCGGTGTTGTCGTAGCCGATGCGCTTGATGGTGTCGCGCGCCACCTGGATGTAGTCCACATGGGCGTTGGTGGTGATCTCGCCGGCCAGCACCACGAGGCCGGTGTTGGTCAGCGTTTCGGCGGCGACGCGCGAGCGGGGGTCTTGGGTGAAGATCGCGTCGAGAATCGCGTCAGAGATCTGGTCGGCCACCTTGTCGGGGTGGCCTTCGGAGACGGATTCCGAGGTAAAGAGAAAGTCGTTCGCCATTTGAATAAACTCCTGTGTTCCGGCATTTGGGGCGTTGCCCTCACCCCGAAGGAGCTTTGGCGAACGCTTTAGCAGATTTTTTTTACGTCGCCCTGCAAGTTGCTCATTTAACTCAGCGACCCCTCTATTTTAATGCCAGTCGTCTTCCGATTCTTTTCCGTATTCCCGCTGTGGTTGCTGCATGTCATGGGCGCAGCGATGGGTTGGGTGGCTTTTTGTGCGTCGCCCACCTACCGGCGCCGCTTTCTCGCCCATTCGGCGCTGGCGGGCTATCCGTTTGGTGCGGTGCGGGCTGCGGTGGCCCACGCAGGCCGCATGGTGGCCGAGCTGCCGCGCCTGTGGCTGGGGGCGCCGCTGCCCTGCCGCATCGAGGGCGAGGCCTGTGTGGAAGAGGCCTATGCGGCCGGGCGCGGGGTTCTGTACCTCACGCCGCACCAGGGCTGTTTCGAGCTGTCGGCCCAGGCGGCGGCGCGGCGCTGGAGCGCCGAGCGCGGCCCCATCACCGTGCTGTACCGCCCCGCGCGCCAGGCCTGGCTGGCCAAGGTGATGGAAACCGCGCGCAACCGCCCCGGCATGCTGGCCGTGCCCACTACGCTGGCGGGCGTGCGCCAGATGATCAAGGCCCTGCGCCGGGGCGAGGCCGTGGGCCTGCTGCCCGACCAGGTGCCGCCCGCAGGGCAGGGCCAGTGGGCGCCATTTTTTGGCCGCGATGCCTACACCATGACCCTGGCCGTGCGCCTGGCCCAGCAGACCGGCGCGGCCGTGGTGCTGGTGCGTTGCGAGCGGCTGTCCTGGGGGCGGGGCTACGTCACGCATTTCGAACCCCTGGCCCAGCCACTGTCCGACCAGATGGACCGGGCCCTGCTGCAGGTCAACCAGGCCATGGAACACCTCATCCGCCAGTGCCCCGAGCAGTATCTGTGGGGCTATGGCCGCTACAAGCAGCCGCGCGGGGATGCCGCACCGGCTGAATCTGCTGCCGGGGGTGCCGCATGACCGGCCGCCTGGGCGTGTGGTTCATGAGCGTGCTGGCGCGCTTGCCCCTGCCTGTGCTGCGGGGCATGGGCTGGGTGCTGGGGCAGGTGGCGTATGTGCTGGTGGTGCGGCGGCGCAAGGTGGCGCTGCGCAACCTGGCGCTGTGCTTCCCCGACTGGACCGAGGCGCGCCGCCGCGCCGTGGCGCGGGCCAACTTTGTGGCGTTTTGCCAGGCCTGGCTGGACCGCAGCTGGCTCTGGGCTGCGCCGCGTGCGGTGGTGGAGCAGCGCGTGCGCCTCACGGGTGCCGTGCACGAGCTGGAGGGCGACACGCCCACCATCCTGTTCGCGCCGCATTTCTACGGCATGGATGCGGGCGGGCTGGCGCTGCCGCTGAACACCGGCCGTGCCTTCACGTCGATCTTTGCCACCCACCCCGACCCGGCGGTGGATGCCTGGTTCATGGCCGGGCGCCAGCGCTTTGGCGATGTGCGCATGCTTAACCGTGCCGACGGCGTCAAACCCATCATCGCCAGCCTGCGCAAGGGCGGCCTGCTGTACCTGCTGCCCGACATGGACTATGGCCGCAACGACTCGGTGTTCGTGCCGTTCTACGGGGTGACGGCGGCCACCATCCCATCGCTGTCGCGCTTTGCGCGGCTGGGGCGCGCCAAGGTGGTGGGGGTGTATTCGCGCATGACGCCCACGGGCTATGTGGCCGAGGTGTCGCCCGCGTGGACCGGCTATCCCACCGATGACGCCGAGGCCGACACCGTGCACATGAACCGCGAGCTGCAGGCCGTCATCGACACCATGCCCGAGCAGTACTACTGGGTGCACAAGCGCTTCAAGACCCGGCCCGAGGGCGAGGAGTCGGTGTACTGACACCGATAGGCGTTCGGCCATATCCATCCGTTCGCGCCGCGCCTGCCACAGCGCTGCGCTGCGCTGCACGAGGCTTCGACAGGCACTGCCTGAACGGTTGCGAGGGATCGAGCGTGACTTCGCGGGACTAAAAGAGCTATGGTCAAAAAAGGCTGTAGCGCTTGCCCAGCGGGCGGTAGTAGCTATGCTTTTTGATTGAAGAAGCGCTGCAGTTCCAGGGCCACCCGTTCCGGGTGCTCGTGCACGATCCAGTGCGAGGCCCCTTCCACCCGGTGCAACTGCAGTTGCGGCACCCAGCCGGGCAGCCCGTCGAGCAGGCCCGGCAGCAGGGCCGGGTCGTCCAGGCCCCACAGCACCAGCGTGGGCACGGTCACCGTGAGCATGCTGTCGGGCAGGGTGATGGCCAAGGCACCAGGGTCTCCATCGCGTGGCGGGCGGATGGGGCTGGCGCGGTAGTAGTTGCAGGCGCCGGTCAGGCCCTGTTGCCACAGGGTGCGGTACTGGTCGCGCACGCTGTCCGTGAGCCAGGCGGGGGCGCTGCCGTCCGGCGCGTCGAAAAAGCCGAACAGGCGGCGAAAGTCGTTGTCCGCCAGCAGCACCTCGGCGTCAGGGCGGCACAGGAAGTGCATGTACTGGCTGCCCGCCTGCTGGGCCGGGTTGTGCGCCAACTCGCGCACAAACGCGCCGGGGTGGGGCGAGTTGAGGATGGCCAGGCGCTGCATCAGCTGCGGCTGCTGGTTGGCCAGGTTCCAGGCCACGGCGCCGCCCCAGTCATGTGCCACCAAGCATTCCAGCGCGCCGCCGGGGCATTCGTGGGCGATCAGCGCGACCAGGTCCTGCACCAGGTGCTTGGCGCGGTAGGCGTCCACCCCGGCCGGGCTGCTGGACGGGCCAAACCCGCGCAGGTAGGGCGCCACGCAGCGGTAGCCACCGTTTTCAGGGCGGGAGAAATGCAGCAGCAGCTCGTCCCAGATGAAGGCCCCCTCAGGAAACCCGTGCAGGAACAGCAGCACCGGGCGCCCCGCCACGCCGCTCACGCGGCAGTGCAGGGTAATGCCATGGGGAAGGGGAACGGCGTGTTGCTGGATCATGGCTCTATTGCTATTAATTAAATAGCTGCTAGCGCATGATGGTCAAGCGCTAGAGGCTGTTTTTGTCTGAATCCTCAGGGACGGCGCCTGCCGCGGGAGGCTGCGCACCGTCGGCCGCTTCGGGCTCTGCCGCAGGGCGCACCGGGTGGGCCCATTGCCACAGCAGCTGGGCCACGTCGTCCACCCCTTGTTTCTTGAGGGCCGAGAACATCTTCACCTCGCCGCCGCCCGCGTGCAGTCGCGTAATCGACAGCACCTTGGCCTGTTCGGCGCGGGTGAGCTTGTCGGCCTTGGTCAGCACCACGAGGAACTTCAGACCCTCTTCGACGCGGGGGCGCACGACTTCGAGCAGGGCTTCGTCCAGCTCGGTCAGGCCCAGGCGCGGATCACACAGCAGCACGATGCCGGTGAGGCTGGTGCGGCTGACCAGGTAGTTCACCATCACCTGCTGCCAGCGCACCTTGTCCGAGCGCGACACGGCGGCATAGCCATAGCCGGGCAGGTCGGCCAGCACGGCGTCGGTCACGCCCTGCTTGCCCAGCGAGAACAGGTTGATGTGTTGCGTGCGGCCCGGCTTCTTGGAGGCAAACGCCAGCTGTTTTTGCTGCGTGAGCGTGTTGATGCAGGTGGATTTGCCCGCGTTGGAGCGGCCCACAAAGGCAATCTCGGGCACGTCGATGGGCGGCAGGTGGTGCAGCTGCGCAGCCGTGGTCAGGAACCTGGCCGTGTGCATCCAGCCCATGGCGATCTTGGCGTCGGGTGCGGGCGGGAGGGAGCCAGCAACTGGCGCGATGGAGGAAGTCGTCATGAGAAATTGGGATCCGAGGAAGCCTCATTGTAGAATCGCGCGGTTTTGCGCACATAAACATACACCCCCGATATGAAGTTGCTCGCCTCCTTGCTGACGGCTGCCGCACTGGCAGCACCTGTTTTTTCGGCCTTTGCGGCGGGCGATGCCCCCAAGATGGCCAAGCCGGATCTCGTCAAGGGCGAGGCCAGCTTCACCGCCGTGTGCGCGGCCTGCCACAGCGCCGACGGCAACTCGGCCATCGCGGCCAACCCCAAGTTGTCGCAGCAACACCCTGAATACCTGGTCAAGCAATTGCAGGAATTCAAATCGGGCAAGCGCAACAACGCCGTCATGAAGGGCTTTGCCACGGCCCTGTCGGACGACGACATGCGCAACATCGCCTACTGGCTGGCCACCAAGCCCGCCAAGGCCGGTTTTGCCAAGGACAAGGACCTGGTGGCCCTGGGCGAACGCATCTACCGCGGTGGCATTGCCGACCGCAACATCGCCGCCTGCGCGGGCTGCCACAGCCCCAATGGCGCCGGCATCCCCGCGCAGTACCCCCGCCTGTCGGGCCAGCACGCCGACTACACGGTGTCGCAGCTGAACATGTTCCGCGACGGCTCGCGCAGCAACAGCCTGCAGATGACCCAGGTGGCAGCCAAGCTCAACGACAAGGAAATCAAGGCCGTGGCGGATTACATCGCCGGCCTGCGTTGATTGATCTTCGTCAACAAACCGTGGCTTGTTTGACCGGGCCGCACGGAACCTACCGCCAATAACAAACCCAAAAAGGGCGGGTCCATCACACTGATGGTCCCGCCCTTTTTCTTTCTTTTTTCTTCCCCTTTTCCTTCGCGCTGCGCAGCCCATCGCGTTCATTCATCCATGTCCGACAACACCCAGGGCCTTCGTGTCCAGTCCGGCTCCCAGGCCTTGCGCGCCGGGGTCGAGCTGCTGTCTTCGATGCGGTTCGCCATCTCGCTGCTGACGGTGATCTGCATTGCCTCGGTGATCGGCACGGTCCTCAAGCAGCACGAGCCGGCGGTCAACTACGTCAATCAGTTCGGGCCGTTCTGGGCCGAGCTGTTCGGGGCCATCCAGCTCAACGCGGTGTACAGCGCCTGGTGGTTCCTGCTGATCCTCGCGTTCCTGGTGGTCAGCACCTCGCTGTGCATTGCACGCAACACGCCCAAGATCCTGGTGGACCTCAAGGCCTACAAGGAAAACATCCGTGAGCAAAGCCTCAAGGCGTTTCACCACAAGGCGCAGGCTGATCTGCCCCAGCCAGCAGACGTGGAGGCGCGCCGCATCGGCACCCTGCTGGCCGGTGGTGGCTGGAAGGTGCGCCTGCAGCAGCGCGACACGGCGGCAGGCCCCGGCACCGGCTGGATGGTGGCGGCCAAGGCGGGCGCCGCCAACAAGATCGGCTATATCGCGGCGCACAGCGCCATTGTGCTGGTGTGCGTGGGCGGGCTGCTGGACGGCGACCTCATCGTGCGCGGCCAGATGCTGCTCCTCGGCAAGACGCCGTACCAGGGCGGTGGCCTGATCGCTGATGTGAAGCCCGAGCACCGGCTGTCCGAGCGCAACCCCACGTTCCGGGGCAACCTGCTCGTGGCCGAAGGCACGCAGTCGAGCACGGCCATCCTGAGCCAGTCCGATGGGGTGCTGCTGCAGGACCTGCCCTTTGCCATCGAGCTCAAGAAGTTCATCGTGGAGCATTACTCCACGGGCATGCCCAAGCTGTTTGCGAGCGAGATCGTCATCCACGACAAGGCCACGGGCGAGAAGACCCCGGCGCGCGTGGAGGTGAACCATCCGGCCAGCTACAAAGGCATCGAGATCTACCAGTCGAGTTTTGACGATGGTGGCTCGCGCCTTGTGCTGCGCGCCGTGCCCATGGTGGCGGGCGCCAAACCGTTTGATGTGGAAGGGGTGGTGGGCGGTTCCACCCAACTGACGAACCAGGGGGGCGGGCCGGGCAGCGACACGCTGACGCTGGAGTTCACGGCCTTGCGCACCATCAACGTCGAGAATTTTGGCGGCGCAGGCCCTGGCGGCAGCGGCGCGGATGTGCGCAAGGTGGACCTGCGCGAGTCGGTGGAGTCGCGCCTGGGCGCGGCCAACAAGACCGTGACCAAGAAAGAGCTGCGCAACGTGGGCCCCAGCGTGAGCTACAAGCTGCGCGACGCCGCAGGCCAGGCCCGCGAGTTCCACAACTACATGCTGCCCGTGGACACGGGCGATGGCGCGCCGGTGTTCCTGCTGGGGGTGCGCGAGTCTCCCGCAGAACCCTTCCGCTACCTGCGGGTGCCGGCCGACGACAAGGGCAGCATGGATGGCTTCATGCGCATGAAGGCCGCCCTGGCCGACCCCGAGGCCCGCGAGCAGGCGGTGCGCCGCTATGTGTCGCAGGCCATGGATGCCGCGCGCCCCGAACTGGCCGAACAGCTGCACCAGTCTGCCGTGCGTGCGCTGGCGTTGTTTGCCGGCAAGGGCATGGTCGATGGCAAGCCCACGGGGGGGCTGCAGGCGGTGTCGGACTTCATGGAGGCCAACGTGCCCGAGGCCGAGCGCGCCCGGGCGGGCGAGGTGCTGGTGCGCATCCTCAATGGCACGCTGTTCGAGGTGGCCCAGCTTGCGCGCAAGCAGGCCGGTCTGCCCCCGCTGCCGCAGGACGACCGCACCCAGGCCTTCATGACGCAGGCCGTGCTCTCGCTGAGTGATGCGCAGATCTACCCGGCGCCGCTGGCCTTTGAGCTCAAGGATTTCACGCAGGTGCAGGCCAGTGTGTTCCAGGTGGCCCGTGCCCCTGGCAAGAATGTTGTCTATCTGGGCTGCGCCTTGTTGATCCTGGGCGTTTTTGCCATGCTCTATGTGCGCGAGCGGCGCGTGTGGGTCTGGGTGGCACCGCAGGACGGCCGCACCCACGCCACCATGGCGCTGTCCACCAACCGCAAGACGCTGGACAGCGACCAGGAGTTTGCACAGCTCGCACACAAACTGATCGGGGCGCCGCCCCGCGAAGGCACCGCATGAATACCGCGACTTCTTCCTCCGCCACCACCACCACGACGATCACCTTGAACGAGGGGTTTTTTGCGCGCCGCAATTGGCTGGACTGGCTGTTTGCCGCCATCGTGGCTGCGGGGGGGCTCTATGCACTGCAGCGCTATGGCAGCTTCATGGACGTGTACGAAAAGGGCATCTTGCTGGCTGCCATTCCCTGCACCATCTGGCTGGGCTGGTTCTGGCGGCCGCTGCGGGTGCTGATGCTCATCGTGGCGGCCATGGCCCTCTTGGGCGTGGGGTTGTACCAGCAGGACGGGGCGGGCAGCCTGGCGCGCGCCGATACGGTGTTCGGCCTCAAGTATTTCCTGTCGAGCCAGTCCGCGATCCTGTGGATGAGCATGCTGTTCTTCATCAGCACGGCGTTCTACTGGATCGGCATGTTCTCGCGTGGCGAGGGCCACACCATGAGCCTGCTGGGTTCGCGCATTGCCTGGGTGGCGGTGGCCATGGCGCTCATCGGCACGCTGGTGCGCTGGTACGAGAGCTACCTCATCGGGCCCGACATCGGCCACATTCCGGTCAGCAACCTGTACGAGGTGTTCGTGCTGTTCTGCTGGATGACGGCCGCGTTTTACCTGTATTACGAAGAGCAGTACGGCACCCGTGCCCTGGGCGGCTTCGTGATGCTGGTGGTGAGCGCGGCCGTGGGCTTCCTGCTGTGGTACACCGTGGTGCGCGAGGCGCACGAGATCCAGCCCCTGGTGCCGGCGCTCAAGAGCTGGTGGATGAAGCTGCACGTGCCCGCCAACTTCATCGGCTACGGCACCTTCGCGTTGTCGGCCATGGTGGCGTTTGCCTACCTCATCAAGCAGCAGGCGAGCGAGACGCGCTGGTACAAGCTTGCGCCCCTGTGGCTGCTGGGCGTGGTGCTGTGCTTCGAGCCCATCGTGTTCCGCCAGGGCGCGACCGAAAACGGCGGCAGCTACTGGATGGTGTACTTCGGCATCTCCGCGTTCATCGTCGCGGGCATCCTGCTGGGCCGCAAGCGCATCGCGGCACGCCTGCCATCGTTCGAAATCCTGGACGACGTGATGTACAAGTCCATCGCCGTGGGTTTTGCGTTCTTCACCATTGCCACCGTGCTGGGCGCGCTGTGGGCGGCCGAGGCCTGGGGCGGCTACTGGAGCTGGGATCCGAAGGAGACCTGGGCCCTGATCGTCTGGCTCAACTACGCCGCCTGGCTGCACATGCGCCTCATGAAGGGGCTGCGCGGCACCGTGTCCGCCTGGTGGGCGTTGGTGGGCCTGGCTGTGACCACGTTCGCGTTTCTGGGCGTGAACATGTTCCTGAGCGGCCTGCACAGCTACGGCACGCTCTGAGGCGGCGTGAGCGCCCGGGGGGGCTGCCGGGTTGCGTAGGGCGGGGCGGGCTTGGCAGGCAGGTTTTTTGCCTCCGGTGTAACCTGAGCGTTCCAGGGAACGAACTACCCGTTGTGCGGCTCTACCGCACAGCTTTTCCCCCAGAGAATGACCGGAGCCCCCATGTTGATTCCATCGCGCAACCCGGGTTTTAACCACCCGCACTCCTCCGACATCACCCCCCGCGCGGCCTATGAGGACCGCCGCCAGATGCTCAAGCTCCTCGCTGGCGGTGCTGCAGGTGCGGCGCTGGCGTCGTGGGCAGGCCGAGAGGCCATGGCCCAGCAGGCGGGGGCTGCGCGCCCCGGCAAGCTGGCGGTGCTTGCCGGCGCAAAGTCTGGCGTGGCGGGTGCCGCCACCATGGAGAAGCTCACCGACTACAAGGACGCGAGCACCTACAACAACTTCTACGAGTTCGGCACGGACAAGGCCGACCCGGCCCGCAATGCGCATACGCTGAAAACCACGCCCTGGACGGTGGAGATCGAGGGCCTGGTCAAGAAGCCCGGCAAGTACGGCATCGACGACCTGCTCAAGCTCAGCGCACAGGAAGAGCGCATCTACCGCCTGCGCTGTGTGGAAGGCTGGTCCATGGTCATCCCCTGGGTGGGGTATTCGCTGGCAGAGCTCATCAAGCGCGTGGAGCCGCAGGGCAGCGCCAAGTACGTGGAGTTCGTGACGCTGGCCGACAAGGCCACCATGCCCTATGTGGGTTCGCGTGTGCTCGACTGGCCTTACGTGGAAGGCCTGCGCCTGGACGAGGCGATGCATCCGCTGACGCTGCTGGCCTTTGGCATGTATGGCGAGGTGCTGCCCAACCAGAACGGTGCGCCCGTGCGCCTGGTCGTGCCCTGGAAATACGGCTTCAAGAGCGCCAAGAGCATCGTCAAGATCCGCTTCGTCGAGAAGGAGCCCGGCACGGCCTGGAACAAGGCGGCCAAGCAGGAATATGGCTTCTACTCGAACGTGAACCCCGAGGTGGACCACCCGCGCTGGAGCCAGGCCACCGAACGGCGCATTGGCGAAGACGGCCTGTTTGCCAAGAAGCGCAAGACCCTGATGTTCAACGGCTACGAAGCCCAGGTGGGCCAGCTCTACGCGGGCATGGACCTCAAGAAGTTCTACTGAGACCTCTCGCACCCGTTGCCCCCCGGCCCCGCCTGTTGCCCGGCCTGCCGTGCGGATGGCGTGGGCGCAGGCACCTGGACCTGTATTGATCGCCATGCGCAAACTCCTGCTTCATCCCGCCGCCAAGCCCTTGGTGTTCGTGCTGTGCCTGTTCCCCCTGGCGTGGCTGGTGGTGGCCACGCTCGCGGACCAACTGGGCGCCAATCCGGCGGAGGCATTGATCCGCGCCACGGGCGACTGGACACTGCGGGCGCTGTGCCTGGTGCTGGCCGTCACGCCGCTGCGTGTGGCCACGGCCACTCCGCAGCTGGCGCGCTTTCGGCGCATGCTGGGCCTGTTCGTGTTTTTCTATGGGGTGCTGCACCTCTTGAGCTACAGCTGGTTCGACATGGGCTTTGACGTGGCAGACATCCTGCGCGATATCGCCAAGCGGCCCTTCATTCTGGTCGGATCGTCGGCGCTGCTGCTGCTGGCGCTGCTGGCGGGCACCTCGTTCAACCGGGCCATCAAGGCCCTGGGGGGCAAGCGCTGGCAGGCGCTGCACCGTACGGTCTATGTGGTGGCGGGCCTGGCCATCCTGCATTTCTTCTGGATGCGCGCCGGGAAGAACAATTTTGGCGAGGTGGCGCTGTATGCCGCCGTTCTGGGGGGGCTGCTGGGCTGGCGCCTCTGGCACCGGTGGCGCAGGCCGCAACCCGCGCCCGCCCCGCGCGGACGCACTCCGGCGGGAATTCGTTAACGGAATTTGCTATTTAATCAATAGCTAAAGACGAGCGCTTGGCGCGCCCTGGGCGCTGATTTCTATGCATTGACGGCCCGCAGTGCCGGGCGCATCTGCCGGGTCACGGGGTCGATGTGCGCCGTGGGAATCTGGTAGGCCCGGTCATCGAACAGGTCAATGCCGCACATCAGGTTCTCGACCCATTCAAAGAAATCGTTGATGGCCGCTTTGCCCATGATGGGCGCACCATGCTGCGGCACCAGCATGGAGATGTCGAGTTGCCGCGCCATGCGCACCCACAGGCGCAGGATCTTGTTGGACACCATGTAGCGGCGATGGAACCCCTCCATGCGCGGGATGTGCGCCTTGAGGTCGGTCACCGGCACGCGGGCCTCGGCGCCCGACATCATCGACACTCCCAGGTCTCCGGTGAACAGGATGCGGCTGACCGGGTCGTAGAAGTGGAAGTTGCCTTCGGAGTGCATGAAATGCGCGGGCAGCAGCACCAGTTCGTGGCGGCCCAGGGGCAGGTGCCCACCGCTGTCGGGCACGCCGATGACGCGGTTCTCGGTCTTGCCCACCTTGGTGAAGTGGGGGGCAAAACGCTCCCATACGCGGGAGATCACCAGATCTGCCTTGGTGCTGGTCATCCAGCGGTCCAGCGAGGCAATGATGTCAGGGTCGGCGTGCGAAGCAATCAGGTACGAGAGCTTGTGGGGCGGGAAATGCTTGGTCATCCCCATGAACAGCTCGTTGAATGCGAGGTTGCCGCCCGGGTCGATGATGGCGCCCGTATCGTCGTCCACGATCAAAAACTGATTGGCCTGCACGGCCTGGCCGTCCTCCTCAATGAGGTCGGTGAACATCAGGCAAGCGTGATTCTTGTCGCGATAAAGTTCCAGGGCCATGGCCATCCTGCGGTGCAATAAAGCGCAGACTGTACGAGTACCCCTAGGGTTTGTGCTTGATGGAAATCAAGCGAAATGGCATTGGCACCCCCTGCGAAGCGGCGGCTGGCTGTGCGCGCACGGCCTGTATCAGCGAGGGGCGGAGGCGGCTGGGGCGGGTGCCTGCGCTGCACCCGAGCCGCTGCTGGGGGTCAGCGTTTCTGGCAATGTGGCGCGCTGGCCTGCGGAGGGCCCTGTCGGAAGGTACAACGGGCCCCGCTGGCCACAGCCAAAAAGGGCCGCCGCACTGGCAGCAAGGACAAGCGTCCTGACTAGAATTTGGGGAGCTTTCAACATGCGCAAATTGTAATGACCGACCTCGAATTCATGGACCACGCCGAACAACTGCTGCTTGCCGTCGAGCGCAGCTGTGATCGCATCAACGAAACCACCGATGCCGATGTGGACGCCCAGCGGTCGGGCGGCATGGTGACGCTGACTTTCCCCAACCGCAGCCAGATCGTCATCAACCTGCAAAAGCCACTGCATGAGGTGTGGATGGCGGCCCGCTCGGGGGGCTACCACTACCGGTTTGACGGCAGCGCTTGGCAGGACACCAAGGGGGCGGGGGAGTTCTTTGGATGTCTGAGCCGGGATGCCACGCAACAGGCTGGCATGCCGCTGCAGTTCGCTGCCTGAACCAGGCGCCGCAGCGGTGTTCGCACTGACTTGCAGGGCAGGTCAGTGCAGCGTGACGCAATCTCAGTTGCGGAACAGATCCAGAATGCGGTTGCGTTCTTCTGAGGGTGGCGGCGCCTGGGGCGTTACGGCCGGTGATGCAGAGCGATGGTCTTCCAGCCCCACGCTGGAAACACCAGCGCTGCGCACATATTCGTCATAGAACCATTCCCCGCCCACGTTGACGACACCTGCCGGCACCGTGGGCTCCATGACGGGGACACCCTTGAGCGCGCGCTCCATGAAGCTGATCCAGACGGGCAGGCTGAGCCCGCCGCCCGTCTCGCGGCTTCCCAGATTGCGGGGCGTGTCGTACCCAATCCACGTCACCGCCGCGATGGTCGGCTGGTAGCCTGCAAACCACGCATCCACCGAATCGTTGGTGGTGCCGGTCTTGCCATACAGGTCTGTGCGTTTGAGGGTGGCCTGGGCACGGGCGGCGGTCCCGGAACGGGTCACCTCCTGCAGCAGGCTGTTCATGATGAAGGCATTGCGGGCATCGATGGCCCGTGGCTGTTCGCTGGTCACGGGTGGTGTGGTCTCGGAAATCACCCGGCCCTTGTGGTCCGTGACCTTGGCGATTAGCCAGGGGTTCACACGGTAGCCCCCGTTGGCAAACACCGAGTAGGCCGATGCCATCTGCAGCGGAGTGACCGAGCCCGCACCCAGCGCCATGGTCAGGTAGGCGGGGTGTTTCTCGGGATCGAAGCCAAACCGGCCCACCCATTCCTGCGCCGTCTTGGGGCCGACGGCCTGCAGGATGCGGATCGAGATCATGTTCTTGGATTTGGCCAGCCCCGTGCGCATGCTCATTGGGCCGTCGTATTTGCCGTCGTAGTTCTTGGGCTCCCAGGGTTGGCCACCGGTCACGCCGGCATCGAAGAAGAGCGGTGCGTCATTGATGACGGTGGCCGGGGTGAACCCCTTTTCCAGAGCGGCGGAGTAGATGAACGGTTTGAAGCTGGAGCCCGGTTGGCGCCACGCCTGCGCGGCATGGTTGAACTTGTTCTTGTCGAAGTCGAAGCCTCCCACCAGAGCGCGGATGGAGCCATTGCGGGGGTCGAGGGCCACAAAGGCCCCTTCCACTTCTGGCAGTTGCGTGATCTCCCAGGCACCCTTGGGCGTCTTGACCACGCGGATCACGGCACCCCGTCGAATCTTGATGTTGGGGGGGGCCTTGTCGCTCAGGCCTGATTGCGCAGGCTTCAGGCCGTCCCCGGTGATCTCCAGCGCATCGCCGTTGGCGCGTGCGGCAACGATCTTGCGCGGCGTGGCCTCCAGCACCACGGCCGAGAGCACGTCACCGTTGTCCGGGTGGTTGGCCAAGGCATCGTCAATCGCATCTTCGACTTCCTGCGGTGCCGTGGGCAAGGCCACGAATTTTTCAGGGCCTCGGTATTGCTGGCGCCGCTCGTAGTCCATGATGCCGCGGCGCAAGGCGTTGTAGGCCGCTTCCTGCTCTGCCGCATTGAGGGTGGTGTAGACGTTGAGGCCGCGTGTGTACGCCTCGTTGCCATACTGCGTGAAGATCAACTGGCGTGCCATCTCGGCCACGTACTCGGCATGGACCCGCGTGTTGTCGGGGCCGGTCCGGATCTTGAGCTCTTCCTTCTTGGCTTCCACCGCCTGTTGTGCGGTGATGAACCCGTTCTCTTCCATCCGTTCAATGATGTACTGTTGCCGAACGCGGGCGCGTTTGGGATTGCTGATGGGGTTGTAGGCAGAGGGCGCCTTGGGCAGGCCTGCCAGCATGGCGGCTTCTGCAATGGACAGGGATTTCAGTGGCTTGCCAAAATAAGCTTCAGAAGCCGCCGCAAAACCATAGGCCCGATTGCCCAAGTAAATCTGATTCATGTAAATCTCAAGAATCTGATCCTTGGTCAGCAAGTGCTCCAGTTTGAATGTCAGTAAAATTTCGTAAATTTTGCGGGTAAATGTTTTTTCTGACGAAAGATAAACATTGCGCGCCACCTGCATGGTGATAGTCGACGCACCCTGGCTTTTCACGCGGCCCAAATTGGCCAGTCCTGCACGCAATACACCCTTGTAATCCACACCACCATGCTGGAAGAAGCGCGAATCCTCGATGGCCAGGACCGCATCCTTCATGACTTGCGGGATCTCGCCGATGGGCGTGAGGTTGCGGCGTTCTTCGCCGAACTCGCCCAACAGGGCCCCTTCGGCAGAGTAGACCCGCAAGGGGAGCTTGGGCCGGTAGTCCGCCAGGTCCGAGATGTCAGGGAGGTTGGGGTAGGCAACCGATAGCGCGACCGCGATCGTCAGCGCGAGCCCGACGGCCGCAGCTGCGGCCAGCCCGGCCATCCACAAGGTGATGCGAAGAAGCCAGCGGAACCAGGTGGGTCGTGCGCGGGCGGAGGACGCATCCGGCTTGTCGGATGACTTCGATGGAGAGGGCGGCATATCGCTCCGGATGGGTAAGGCCGTCCATTATAAAAATGTCTGCCCGGCGTTCCTCGAAATCTCAAATCCTGCGCATTCCAGAGCCGCCGAAAGGTGCTCGCCCCTTGCTGAAAGGTATTGCAGGGCCTCGAAATTTCGTCTGCTTTTGGCAACGCTCCGCAGGCGTTACAGCGGGAAAAATCTTTGCCGGAGAACTATCTTACTGATAGCATTCATGTGAAGTGTTAAGTTTTGTTGCCTCATTTTGGCAAGTTACAGGGGACCAATCTTGATCTCAATGGGGTCTTTGTTCAGTCGCCAGTCTGCTCCGCTGCTGGGAATCGACATCAGTTCCTCCAGTGTCAAGCTGGTGGAGTTGGGGCGTGATAAAGCGGGCAGCCTGGTTCTGGAGCGTTGTGCCATCGAGCCGCTGGAACGCGGCTGGATCACTGACGGCAACATCGAAAAGTTTGATGAGGTCGCGGATGCTCTGCGCCGGCTCGTCAAGAAGAGCGGGACGAGGACCAAGAACGTTGCTTTGGCACTGCCGCCGTCCGCCGTCATCACCAAGAAGATCACGCTGCCCGGCGGAATGACGGAGCAGGAGCTTGAAGTTCAGGTCGAGTCCGAGGCCAATCAGTACATCCCGTTCTCGCTCGACGAAGTGAGCCTGGATTTCTGCGTGATCGGACCCAGCAAAAATGCCCCCGGCGATGTAGACGTGCTCATCGCCGCTTCGCGGCGTGAAAAGGTGCAGGACCGACAGGGTTTGGCCGAAGCGGCGGGTTTGAAGCCTGTGGTCGTCGATATTGAGTCGCATGCCTCGCGCCTTGCCGCTGGGCGTTTGATTGAGGCCCTCCCCAACAAAGGTGTTGACGCGATGGTGGCCTTGTTTGAGGTCGGTGCGCTGACCACCAGCATGCAGGTCATCCGCAATGAAGAAGTTCTGTATGACCGCGACCAGGCGTTTGGCGGTGCCCAACTGACCCAGCTGATCGTGCGTCAATATGGTTTTTCTGTGGAAGAGGCTGAAGGCAAGAAGCGAAACGGTGATTTGCCTGAGGACTACCAGTCGGCGGTTCTCCGTCCATTTGTCGATAGCATGGCCCAGGAAATTGGCCGGGCCCTGCAGTTCTTTTTCACCAGCACGCCGCACAACCGCGTGGACCACATCATGCTTGCGGGTGGGTCGGCACCTTTGCCCGGTCTTACCGAGGCGGTGACCCAGCAGACAGGCTTTGCTTGCAGCGCGGTCAATCCATTTGATGGGATGGAAATAGGAAGTTCCGTCCGGTTGAAAAAAATGGTGCGTGAGGCGCCGTCGTACTTGACCTCTTGCGGTCTGGCCATGCGGAGGTTCTTGCAGTGATTCTGATCAACTTATTGCCCCACCGCGAGGAGGCCCGGAAACGCCGCAAAGAGGCGTTTCAGGCCACCATGTTTGCGTCGCTGCTTCTCGGATTGGTGATCGCTGGCGCCATCTATTGGTGGTTCCAGATGATGATCACGGATCAGCAAGCAAAAAACAGCTTTCTTCAGCGGGAAATCAAGGTTCTGGAAGGGCAAATCAAAGAAATTGCCTCCATCGAGGATGAGATCGCCGCGTTGCGGGCACGCCAGAAAGCGGTGGAGGATCTTCAGTCGGATCGCAACCTGCCCGTTCATCTGTTGACAGAATTGGTAAAGCAGCTGCCGGATGGCGTGTATATCACTGCAATCAGGCAATCGGGTCAAACCATCGCGATGCAGGGCATGGCGCAATCGAACGAGCGGATATCCGAATTGCTGCGTAACCTTGCCAGCAACACGCCTTGGCTGGATAAGCCAGAGTTGAGTGAAATTACTGCCAGCACGGTTTCTTTGAGCCAGCGTGACCAACGGAGAGTGGCTTCTTTCAACCTCAAATTTCAGCTGGTCCGGGCGAGTGAGGCCCAGAAGACGATGGCTGCCGCAAGTGCTGCCGCATCGGCCGGAGGGAAGTGAGATGGCAAGCAAAAAAGAAAAAACAATTGGCTTTGCTGAACAGATGGAAGTGGTTCAGCGGCAATTCAAGAATCTGGATACGAAGGATCCATCCCTTTGGCCGATTCTTCCGAAAGTGCTGTTGTGCATTTTTATTGCAGCGGCCGTTGCTGTCGTCTCGTGGTTTGCTTTTTTGCAAGACTATGAGGTAGAGCTGGATGGTGAGCGCAATAAGGAAGTCGCGTTACGAACGGATTATCAGAAAAAGCTGGTGAAGGCAGTGAGCCTGGATGCTCTGAAAAAGCAGCGGGAGCAAATACAGCAGTATGTTATTCAGTTGGAGAAGCAGCTGCCAAGCAAGGCAGAAATGGCGGCACTTCTCTCTGATATTAATCAGTCGGGGTTGGGGCGGAGCTTGCAGTTTGAGTTGTTCAGGCCCGGGCAGGTTGTTGCCAAAGACTATTACGCGGAGTTGCCTATCTCTATTCGCGTAACGGGGCGTTATCATGATATTGGTGCTTTTGCATCCGATATTGCGCATCTCTCTCGTATCGTAACGCTGAATAATGTTTCTATCACCCCTGGCGCACGCGATGTGTTGATTATGGATGCCACTGCGCGTACTTTCAGGTATTTGGACCCAGAGGAAATTCAGGCCCAAAAGAAGGCAGGAGGGGCTAAATGACTAAGCTGCATTATCGGCCCATTGGTTTGCTGTGTGCTTTTATTTTGGCTGGATGTGTTCCGTCGGGCGAAGATGAGTTGCGTCTTTGGATGGCAGATCAAAGGGCCAATACGAAACCGAGTGTTACCCCCCTGTCGGAGCCGAAGAAATTCATCCCTGAATCTTATTCGCAGGATGCTGCAATCGAGCCTTTTAATCAAATTAAGTTGACGCAGGCTCTGCGCAGAGATTCCGCCCAAGTAGCATCCAATGCGGCGCTGATAGCTCCTGAAATGTCGCGCCGCAAAGAGCCCTTGGAGGCATTCCCTCTGGATAGCATGGCAATGGTCGGAAGCTTGAATAAGTCGGGTGTCCCTATTGCATTATTGAAGGTTGATAACTTGATTTATCAGGTGAAAATGGGCAATTACTTGGGGCAGAACTATGGAAAAATTGTTCGAATAACTGAAACTTCCATTCAGTTGCGTGAGATAGCGCAGGATGCAACAGGGGATTGGATAGAGCGCTCAGCGTCGCTTGATCTGCAAGAGGGGAAAAAATGAAACATAATAGTGGCTTGTTTGTAAATTGCTGCCGTAGTGCCGTTGTTGGCGTTTCTATTGCACTCCTCTCTTTGGGCGCAGCGGCGCAGGGGGGGATCAATTCGGTTGCGGCCAGCATGCAGGGTGGGATCGAGATTGTAAGAATTGATTTCACGGATCCCTTAACCAATACTCCCACTGGGTTCTCGACGCAGTCGCCCGCGCGAATTGCTCTGGATTTTCAAGGGGTTGCTAACTCTACGGGTAAATCGGCGTATGAGGTCAATCTTGGAAATTTGAAATCCGTTAACATTGTTCAGGCGGGAGAGCGATCACGTGTCGTGCTGAATTTGAAGTCGGCAACGTCCTATCGTACGGATATTCAAGGGAAGACATTGGTCTTGTCGTTGGATCCGGTGGCGGGGTTGTCTGCGCCTCCTTCGGGTAGCTCTTCCGTTGTTAGCTTCTCTGATGGCAATAACAGTGAAACGCTGCCTTTGAAGGATGTCGACTTTCGCCGTGGGGCCGATGGGTCGGGGCGAATTGTTGTCAATTTGGCCAATAACCAGGTCGGGGTGGACCTTCAGCAACAACCCAAAGGGATTGTGGTGGAGTTCATGCGCTCGTCTCTGCCTGAGGGCTTGCGTCGTCGCCTGGATGTGACGGATTTTGGAACGCCGGTGCAAACGGTTACCACCACGCAGACGGGTGAGCGTGTTCGCATGCTCATTGAGTCTGCGGGTGAGTGGGAGCACAGTGCCTACCAAAGTGATAGCCAATTTGTTGTTGAGGTCCGCCAAAAGAAAGTGGATTTGAGCAAACTGACGCAGGGACCTGGATATTCTGGAGAAAAGCTTTCACTGAATTTCCAAAATATTGAGGTGAGATCGCTTTTGCAGGTGATCGCTGACTTCACAAACTTCAATATTGTGACGTCTGATACTGTGACTGGTGCTTTGACATTGCGTCTCAAGGATGTACCTTGGGACCAAGCGCTTCAGATAATTATGGATGCCAAGGGTCTCGGCATGCGCAAGACGGGCTCGGTGTTATGGATTGCGCCCAAGGATGAAATAGATGCGCGAACCAAGAAAGATTTTGAAGCGGCGCAGGCGATCCAGAAGCTAGAGCCGCTTAAAACACAGGCTTTTCAGCTCAACTATGCCAAAGCCGCAGATATTGTTACGCAGCTGACTTCTGGTTCAGGGGGGGGCGGATCAAGTGCAACAATACGTTTTCTCTCTGAGCGTGGGAGTGCCATTTCTGAGCCACGTACCAATCAGCTTTTCGTAACAGATACCCCTAGTAAGCTTGAGGAGGTGCGGTTGTTGTTGGCGAGTCTGGATGTGGCAGTGCGGCAGGTGTTGATTGAAGCCCGGATTGTGGAGGCTCGAGATTCTTTTGGTCGCTCGCTCGGGGTCCGATTGGGGGGGACTGATTTGCGTGCGAATCGGGGGGGGGATGGTGGTTACGGCATCGGTGGCAGTAATCGTGTTGCATTTGGCACCTCTTACGCCAATGCGGTGGCTTCCAGTGGTGCCGGTGGAACTACGAGCACCAGTGGTAATTTTGTCAACCTTCCTGCCAGCGTGTCCAGTGTTAGTTCTGTAGGAAGTTTTGCGCTTTCGATATTTAACTCGGCAGCCAACCGGTTTCTGACGTTGGAATTGTCAGCGATGGAGGCTGACGGGAAAGGGCGTATTGTTTCCAGTCCCAGAATCATTACGGCTGATCAAACGAAAGCTCTCATTGAGCAAGGTACAGAGTATCCATATGCTGTGACTGCGCCTAATGGGGCTACGAGCTTGGCATTCAAGAAGGCGGTCTTGAAACTTGAGGTAACGCCGCAGATTACACCAGAGGGTAATATTATTCTTGACTTGGATGTCAACAAAGACAGTCGAGGTGAAACCACAACGCAAGGCGTTGCCATTGATACCAAGCATGTCAGAACACAAATATTGATTGAAAATGGCGGAACCGTTGTGATTGGTGGGATTTTTGAAATGGAAGAAACCAATCAAGAAAATAAGATACCTTTCATTGGAGATGTTCCAGTGGTCGGTAACCTGTTCAAAAGTCGAACAAAAGAGTCCACAAAGCGGGAAATGCTAATTTTTATTAGCCCCAAGATTATTAGTGATCGCACTGCAATGCGGTGATTTAAATTTAGCTGAGGATAATTAATGTTAAAAAAATTCAAATTTCTGCCTCTTGCCCTCTTGAGCGTATTGTCTGCCTGTGGCGGCGGTGGTGGTAGTGCGGGTGAGACCCAAGAGGTTTACACCATTACGCTTCGATCGGAAAAAACCCAGTTGCCTTTGAATGTTGCGGGTTCGCAGCCTGGTATGGGAACTTATCGGCCCTACACCACAACTTTGTATGTGGACGCTCGCAAAGGCAGTCTGCCCATACCGGGGGGGGATGCCATATTTGGCTGCAATCTTGCCGGTGGTTTGGATTCTGGCGCGCTTTACTATCTGGATGGCAAGGCAGAGCACGAAACAGAGGTCGACGATGGGAAAGGAGGGAAGATAAAAGTCCCTAATGCCTATCGAAGCATTACATTGGGTTCGAATTCTGGTGGAAATTCTTTCCATTTCCATTCGGCCAATCAGGCTGGGACTGCGCGTATCACCTGCTCTGTCACGGATCCTCGTGACAAGCAGCAAAAATCCGCCAGCGTGGAAATTTCAGTCGGTGGCGTTACCGGTAAGCCGGCCAGTGTCCGTTTAGAGGCGCAGACACCGGGATATCTGGGGACCAAGAATAATACCAACCAGCTCCTGACTCAGATGGCAATCCAGGCGTTTGTGATGGATGACACAAACCAGCCTACGACCAGTGCGTCGGGGGCCAATGTGCAAGTTCGCATTCTTTCGGGCACGGACGCAGCCCAAGGTGCCCGTTTGGTGGCAGGTGCCCAGAGTGGCAGTGTGCTGCAGTTACCTTCTGTTGGCGGGGTTGCAACGTTTTCTTTGCTCAGCGGTACCGAAACGGGATCGATTTTTCTGGAGCTGGCAACGGACCGTTTTGACAACAACGTGAGCAATGGGATTACAGATCCGATTACCGCTATTGTTCCCATCTCTGTGCTTGAAGCGGTCACGGTACTTCCTACGTTCACCGACGTGGACTTGGGCACTGTGACCAAAGAGGTTCCTTTCACTGCACTGTTGACAGCGAAGGGTGGATTGCCTCCCTTTACGTGGTCTGCCAGTGGATTGCCTGCGGGGCTGGCGGTGGATGCCAGCACGGGCGTGCTTAGTGGCAAGGCCAGTAAGGATGCGCAAGAGCGTGATTACGTGGCGACCGTGACGGCGACGGACAAAAACAAGGTCTCCGCAACAGGTGCTGTCAAGTTCAAGCTTGTGGGAGGTTTGCCAGAAGACTTTGCCATTGGCGATTGCAATTCAAATGCCGTGTGCTCGATTGGCTCTGCCCCTGCTGGCGCTAACTTTACTTACTCCTTTGTCTCCTCCGTAAGTGGCGTGACCTGGAGTTTTGCCAGCTTGCCTGCATGGCTGGCGAGCGGCACGACAGACTCGGCAGGCGTTCTCAACGGTAAGCCAGCGGTGGCGGACTGCGGATCTCGAAAGTTCTTGGTGACTGCGACGAAGGGTGCGGCGTCGGTAACTCGCACGTTGAGCATCACTGTTGTGAGTGGCAGTACTCCAGCGCTCGCATGCCCTTGATGGGATGGGATCGCTGTTCACGCAGTCCAAGGAGTACGTGCACAGTGATACCGTTTAGTTGGATTTTTTGACCTCATCCCCGGCTTGTCCGGGGATTTTTTTGGCTGTGGGGCATGATGTGGACGGTGATTGGAGATCCCTTGGGTAGGTATCGAGCTTCTGCTGTCTTGTTCACGATGTGGGCACGTTTGATAAAACGGGCAAAATGCCCCCGAGTCGTGCATCAGCCACTTACCGGTACTTAGAACATTCAAATCCCCGATGGCCCAAGAAGTTTCCCTTGATCTGGGCGAGCGTAGCTATCGCATCGCCATTGGCGGAGGCCTGCTGGCCAACGCCTCCACCTACGATGGTTTGCCCCCCGGTAGCGCTGCGCTGATTGTGAGCAACACCACGGTCGCCCCCCTCTATGCAGCTTCTCTGCGGGCGGCACTGGCGGGACGGTATGCGCAAATTCACGAAGTGCGCCTGCCGGATGGCGAGGAGCATAAAAACTGGCAGACTCTTCAATTGATTTTTGATGTTCTGCTCGAGCAGGGGTGTGATCGAAAAACGGTTTTGTTCGCATTGGGTGGCGGTGTGGTGGGTGACATGACGGGCTTCGCTGCGGCCAGTTACATGCGCGGTATTCCCTTTGTGCAGGTGCCCACTACGCTGCTCGCCCAAGTCGATTCTTCCGTGGGAGGAAAGACCGGGATCAATCATCCCTTGGGCAAGAACATGGTTGGCGCCTTTTATCAGCCCCAGCGGGTTGTGTGCGATCTGGATGTGCTGAGCACGCTACCAGCGCGTGAGTTCAGCGCTGGATTGGCAGAAGTCATCAAGTACGGTCCGATTGCTGATATGGATTTCCTTGATTGGCTGGAGCGCCATGTTGGTGACCTTATGGCCCACGACGGCACTGCCTTGGCCCACGCGGTTCGCAGCAGTTGTGAGATCAAGGCCGCTGTCGTCGGGCAAGATGAGAAAGAATCAGGCCTGCGTGCCATCCTCAATTTCGGCCATACCTTTGGCCATGCCATCGAGGCGGGCATGGGTTATGGGGTCTGGCTGCATGGCGAGGGGGTCGCCGCAGGCATGGTGATGGCGGCGGAGTTGTCGCGGCGCTTGGGGATGGTGGACGAAGCCTTTGTTCAGCGGCTCACCACGCTGATTCGGCGGGCGGGTCTTCCTACCAAGGGCCCCATTCTGGATACGCAGGACAACGCCGGTCGCTACCTGGAGTTGATGCGCATCGACAAGAAGTCCGAGGCGGGGGAGATCCGCTTTGTACTGATTGATGGGCCAGGCAAGGCGGTGGTGCGCGGGGCGCCGGATGCGTTGGTTCGCGAAGTCATCGACGCATGCTGCGAGTGAGGCGACTGTTTGTTATCGAAATGATAGCTAGTGGTGTCCACTGCACTGGCACGGACGGCTGCCTTGACTCAAAGCGCTGACTTGCTGCCCTGTGCTTCGGATCCGGCCCGCACGCGAGGGCGGCGTTATCCGGAGGCCCCTGCGCCGACGCGCACCGAGTACCAGCGGGACCGTGATCGGATTGTCCATTCCACCGCGTTTCGCCGCCTGGTTTACAAGACGCAGGTGTTCCTCAACCACGAGGGGGATTTGTTCCGCACCCGGCTGACCCACTCGCTGGAAGTGGCACAGTTGGGGCGGTCCATCGCGCGGTCTTTGCAGATCAACGAGGATCTGGTCGAGGCGATTTCGCTGGCCCACGACCTGGGCCACACGCCGTTCGGGCACGCGGGGCAGGACGCACTGCATGGCTGCATGGCCGGGTTTGGAGGCTTTGAGCACAACCTGCAAAGCCTGCGAGTGGTGGACCAGTTGGAAGAGCGGTATCCCCAGTACGACGGCCTCAACCTCACTTTTGAGACGCGGGAGGGCATCCTCAAGCATTGTTCGCGCCAGCATGCCGAGCAGCTGGAGGCGGCCGAGCCGGGCGGCGTGGGTGGGCGATTCTTGCGCCGGGAGCAGCCGGGGCTGGAGGCGCAGTTGTGCAACCTGGCCGACGAGATTGCCTACAACGCGCACGATGTTGACGATGGTGTGCGGTCTGGCTTGATCACCTTGGCGCAATTGCGCGATGTTCCCCTGTTCGACCAGTACCGGGCTGCAGCGCAGGCTGAGCACCCGGATCTTGCGCAGCCATCCCTACAAAGGCGCCTGTTGTTCGAGGCGATCCGGCGCATGCTGAGTGCGCAGGTGTATGACGTGATTGATGCCACCCGGCTGGCTTTGCGCGAGCATGCGCCAACCAGCGCCAGCGATGTTCGCCAGTGCCCTCCGCTGGTCCTGTTCAGCGACGGCATGCGCCAGCGCTCCAAAGTGCTCAAGCAGTTCCTGTTCCGGCACCTGTACCGGCATCCCCAGGTGATGGAGACCACCGGGCTGGCCCAGCACATCGTGCGGGACCTGTTTGCCGCCTATATGGCCGCGCCGCAAGAGATGAAAGCGGCATTTGCACAGCAGGCGTTGGCAGGGGATGCCTCGGTGCGGGCGCGGGCGGTGGCCGATTTCATTGCCGGGATGACGGACCGCTTTGCCGCGCGCGAGCATGAGCGGTTGACGGGGCGCCGCCTGCTGGGTGGGTGAGGACTGCTGGGCAAAGAGGGCGTCCCATCCCAATTACGCACTGACTCGTGCAATAGGCGTAGTCGATGCTATCGGCAGCATGCTGCGCGTTTCCTGCCGCGCACCTGTCGGTCTTCATGGGGTGAATGCCCGTAATGCTGCACCGGCTGCGGTCAGGCCCCCGGTAAAATCGGGCCCCCTTTACTGTGTCTGTAAGGGGCTGTTTGAAAAGTCCGGGCGGGCGTGGTCCCGCCTGGTATACGGCTTTGCGGCGTTGCAAATCCTCGCCGGGCCACTAACCCGGCTGCGGTTTGTTCCTTGCCTCTCCGCTCATTCGGCCATGGTTCGCCTCGTCCCGACTTTTCAAACAGCCTCTGAGCGCGCCTATGACTTCCAATCCTTCCATCACTCCGATGGGCGCGCTTGATCCCGCAGCCCCGTTCATTCACGACACCGTGCGCTGGCTGGAAAAGGCCGTGATCGGGCTGAATCTGTGTCCATTCGCCAAGGGCGTGCATGTGAAAGGGCAGGTCCACTACGCCGTGGCGCTGACTGACAACCCCGCCGCAGTGCTGGAACGGTTGCGTGAGGAGCTTCTGGCCCTGCAGAGCACACCCGCCGAGGTGCGGGACACTACTTTGTTGGTGGTGCCCCATTGCTTGCAGGACTTCCTGGATTTCAACGATTTTCTGGGCGAAGCCGAGAATTTGCTGGACACCCTGGCGCTGGATGGCGTCTTGCAAATTGCCAGCTTCCACCCGCAATTCCAGTTTGCTGGCACCGAGGTGGACGACGTGACCAATTGCACCAACCGCGCTCCCTATCCCACGCTGCATTTGCTGCGCGAAGACAGCATCGACCGGGCCGTGGAAGTGTTCCCTGAGGCGGAGGCCATCTTTGAGCGGAACATGGAGGTGCTGGAGGGCTTGGGGATGGCGGGCTGGCAGGCGCTGGACGTGGGGCCGCAAGCGCCAAGGCCCGGGACGGCGCCGGCCGATGGAGGGCGTGCGCGATGACGCAGAAGAAACCATCCCCCGCGCCGCACGGACCCGGCGGGGCCGCCCGCAAGAAGGAGTCCCAGGCCAATGCCCAGGCTGCAGAGCTGTCCGAGCTGCGGCCAGGGCAATCGATTGAGCTGCTCAAGGAGCTGCACATCCTCACGCGCGAAGGGCGGCTGAACCAGGATTCGCGCCGCAAGCTCAAGCAGGTGTACCACCTGTTCAATTTCATCGAGCCGCTGCTGGCCGAGCTGTCGGCGGACGGCGGGCCGACCCTGGCCGACCACGGTGCAGGCAAGTCCTACCTCGGGTTCATCCTGTACGACCTCTACTTCAAGGCCCTGGGGCAGGGCCATATCTATGGCGTCGAGACCCGGGCCGAGTTGGTCGAAAAATCCCGCCTGCTCGCACAGCGGCTGGGTTTTGGCCGCATGTCCTTCCTCAACCTGTCGGTGGCCGAATCGTCAGAAGCCGATGAGTTGCCGGCGCAGATCGATGTGGTCACGGCCTTGCATGCCTGCGACACGGCCACGGACGATGCCATCGCCTTTGGCCTGCAAAAGAAGGCCCGCGCCATGGTGCTGGTGCCTTGTTGCCAGGCTGAGATGGCGGCCTGCCTGCGCCAGGGCAAGGCCTTGCAGTTGGCCCGCACACCGCTGGCAGAGCTGTGGCGGCATCCGTTGCACACCCGGGAGCTGGGTAGTCAGGTGACCAATGTGCTGCGCTGCCTGTACCTGGAGGCCAGCGGCTACCAGGTGACGGTGACCGAACTGGTCGGGTGGGAGCACAGCATGAAGAACGAACTCATCATCGCCCGTTACACCGGGCAAAAAAAACGCAGTGCGGCCGAGCGCCTGCGCGCCATCCTGGTCGAGTTCGGGCTGGAGAGCGCCTTGGGGCCCCGTTTTGGGTTGGCCACTGCCGATGTGGCCGAGGGCGCTGCGGGCTGAGGGGGCGTCCGTGCTTCCGCAGCGCGGCGACTTGCCAGGCTGACTTTTAAAATTGGGGACGGGTCTATGATGGTGCGCATCGCCTTCATTGACCACCGCCCATGGCCCGCCTTCCGCGCCTGACCCTGTCAGGCCACCTGCACCACGTGATCCAGCGTGGCAACAACCGCCAGCCCATTTTTCAGGATGGCGAGGACTTCGACACCATGCTCGGCCTGCTGGCGGACAACGCGCTCCAACACGGGGTGGCTGTCCATGCCTATGTGCTCATGGACAACCACTTCCATCTGCTGGTCACCCCCTCGTCCGCTGATGCGCTGCCCCAGATGATGCAGGCCGTGGGGCGGCGCTATGTGCAGTATTTCAACCGCCGCCATGTGCGCACCGGCACCTTGTGGGAGGGGCGCTACCGGTCCACCGTGCTGCAAGCGGAGCGGTATCTGCTGCCCTGCATGGTGTACCTGGACCTCAACCCGGTCAGGGCAGGGCTGGTGGCGAATGCGGCGGACTATCCCTGGTCCAGCCATGCCCACTGGAGGGGTGTGCGCAATGATCGCCTGCTCACGCCCCATGCCCTGTACTGGGCGCTGGGCAACACGCCTTTTGCGCGCGAGGCGGCCTATGCGGCGCTGGTGCAGGCCGGAATCGGGTCGCTGGAGCAGACGGCGCTCACGGCTTCGGCCCTGAGTGGATGGGCGCTGGGCGACGCCGAATTCATCGAAGGTTTGCAAAAGCAGACGCCACGCCGGGTGGTGCAGGGGCAGGCAGGGCGACCCAAGCGCGTGAAAATCTCAGAAGAAAAATGAGTCACCGGGCTCAGCCGTATTGATGTTTTGCTATCAAATTTAATATGTCCCCAATAAAGTATCAAACTGAGATGCTTGGTTATTAATAAGAATCTGACCCTAATTAATCTGCTTGCCAAACCATGTTGCAATGCACTAATCTTCCACTCCCTGCGAAAAATATGAGGAGTGCGCCATGACCACGGCTGCCGAGATCCAGCATCTGCAACAACACGGTTTGTATTCATCGGGTAACGAACACGACGCCTGCGGCCTCGGGTTCGTGGCCCACATCAAGGGTGTAAAGCGCCACGACATCGTGACGCAGGCCCTGAAGATCCTGGAAAACATCGACCACCGTGGTGCCGTGGGGGCCGACCCCCTGATGGGCGACGGTGCCGGCATCCTGATCCAGATCCCCGACGCGCTGTACCGCGAAGAAATGGCCAAGCAGGGCATCACGCTGCCCGCCGCCGGTGAATACGGCGTGGGCATGATCTTCCTGCCCAAGGAGCATGCCTCCCGCCTGGCCTGCGAGCAGGAGATGGAGCGCGCCATCAAGGCCGAAGGCCAGGTGCTGCTGGGCTGGCGCGATGTGCCGGTCAATGTGGACATGCCCATGTCGCCCACCGTGCGCAAGAAGGAGCCCATCCTGCGCCAAGTCTTCATCGGCCGTGGCAACGACGTGATCGTGCAGGACGCGCTGGAGCGCAAGCTCTATGTGATCCGCAAGACGGCCAGCGCCAACATCCAGGCGCTCAAGCTCAAGCACAGCAAAGAATATTACGTTCCGTCCATGTCCAGCCGCACCGTGGTCTACAAGGGCCTGCTGCTGGCCGACCAGGTGGGCGTGTACTACAAGGACCTGTCCGACGAGCGCTGCATCTCGGCCATCGGCCTGGTGCACCAGCGCTTTTCCACCAACACCTTCCCCGAGTGGCCTCTGGCCCACCCGTACCGCTATGTGGCGCACAACGGTGAAATCAACACCGTCAAGGGCAACTACAACTGGATGAAGGCGCGCGAAGGCGTGATGGCTTCGCCCGTGCTGGCGGCCGACCTGCAAAAGCTCTACCCCATCAGCTTTGCCGACCAGTCCGACACTGCCACGTTCGACAACTGCCTGGAACTGCTGACCATGGCGGGCTACCCCATCAGCCAGGCCGTGATGATGATGATCCCTGAGCCCTGGGAGCAGCACACCACCATGGACGAGCGCCGCCGTGCCTTCTATGAATACCACGCCGCCATGCTGGAGCCGTGGGACGGCCCGGCCTCCATCGTGTTCACCGATGGCCGCCAGATCGGCGCCACGCTGGACCGCAACGGCCTGCGCCCCTCGCGCTACTGCATCACCGATGACGATCTGGTCATCATGGGCTCGGAGTCGGGCGTGCTGCCCATTCCTGAAAACAAGATCGTGCGCAAGTGGCGCCTGCAGCCCGGCAAGATGTTCCTGATCGATCTGGAACAAGGCCGCATGATCGACGACGACGAGCTCAAAGCCAACGTCGTCAACACCAAGCCCTACAAGCAGTGGATCGAGAACCTGCGCATCAAGCTCGACAGCATCGAAGCCGGTGCCGAAGCTGCTGCGCCCCAGGCTGCTGATCTGCCCTTGCTGGACCGCCAGCAGGCCTTTGGGTACACCCAGGAAGACATCAAGTTCCTGATGGCGCCCATGGCCAAGAACGGCGAAGAAGGCATCGGCTCCATGGGCAACGACAGCCCGCTGGCCGTGCTCTCGGGCAAGAACAAGCCGCTGTACAACTACTTCAAGCAGTTGTTTGCGCAGGTGACGAACCCGCCGATCGACCCGATCCGCGAGGCCATCGTGATGTCGCTCAACAGCTTCATCGGCCCCAAGCCCAATCTGCTGGACATCAACCAGGTCAACCCCCCGATGCGGCTTGAAGTGAGCCAGCCTGTGCTCGACTTTGCCGACATGGCCAAGCTGCGCGATATCGAAAAGTACACGCAGGGCAAGTTCAAGAGCGCCACCATTGACATCACCTACCCGCTGGACTGGGGCCGTGAGGGCGTGGAAGCCAAGCTGGCCTCGCTGTGCGCACAGGCGGTGGACGCCATCAAGGGCGGCGCCAACATCCTGATCATCAGCGACCGCGCCGTGAGTGCCACGCAAGTGGCCATCCCCGCGCTGCTGGCCCTGTCGGCCATCCACCAGCACCTGGTGGGTGCCGGCCTGCGCACTACAGCAGGCCTGGTGGTCGAGACGGGAACCGCCCGCGAAGTACACCATTTCGCTGTGCTGGCGGGTTACGGCGCCGAAGCCGTGCACCCCTACCTGGCCATGGAAACCCTGGCCGAGATGCACAAGGACCTGGGCGGCGACCTGTCGGCCGACAAGGCCATCTACAACTACGTCAAGGCCATCGGCAAGGGCCTGTCCAAGATCATGTCCAAGATGGGCGTGAGTACCTACATGAGCTACTGCGGCGCCCAGCTGTTCGAGGCCATTGGCCTGAACACGGAAACCGTGGGCAAGTACTTCACCGGCACGGCCAGCCGCGTGGAAGGCATCGGCGTGTTCGAAATCGCCGAAGAAGCCATCCGCATGCACAAGGCCGCGTTTGGTGACGACCCCGTGCTCGAAACCATGCTGGATGCGGGCGGCGAATACGCTTGGCGCGCCCGGGGCGAAGACCACATGTGGACGCCCGACGCGATTGCCAAGCTGCAGCACAGCACGCGCGCCAACAACTGGAACACGTACAAGGAATACGCCCAGCTGATCAACGACCAGAGCAAGCGCCACATGACGCTGCGCGGCCTGTTCGAGTTCAAGATCGACCCTGCCAAGGCCATTTCGATCGACGAAGTCGAGCCCGCCAAGGAGATCGTCAAGCGCTTTGCCACCGGCGCCATGTCGCTGGGCTCCATCTCCACCGAGGCGCATGCCACGCTGGCCGTGGCCATGAACCGCATCGGCGGCAAGAGCAACACCGGCGAGGGCGGCGAAGACGCAGCGCGTTATCGCAACGAACTCAAGGGCATCCCGATCAAGAAGGGCGACACGCTCAAGAGCGTGATCGGTGGGGAAAACGTAGAAGTCGATTTGCCTTTGCTGGACGGCGACTCGCTGCGCAGCCGCATCAAGCAGGTGGCGTCGGGCCGCTTCGGCGTCACGGCCGAATACCTGTCGTCGGCAGACCAGATCCAGATCAAGATGGCCCAGGGCGCCAAGCCTGGCGAAGGCGGCCAGCTGCCCGGTGGCAAGGTCTCCAACTACATCGGCAAGCTGCGCCACAGCGTGCCGGGTGTGGGTTTGATCTCGCCCCCTCCGCACCACGACATTTACTCCATCGAGGACTTGGCCCAGCTGATCCACGATCTGAAGAACGTGGCGCCGCACGCAGGCATCAGCGTCAAGCTGGTGTCTGAAGTGGGCGTGGGCACCATTGCGGCCGGCGTGGCCAAGTGCAAGAGCGACCACGTGGTGATCGCCGGGCACGACGGCGGCACGGGCGCTTCGCCCTGGTCGTCCATCAAGCATTGCGGTGGCCCCTGGGAAATCGGCCTGGCCGAAACCCAGCAGACGCTGGTGCTCAACCGCCTGCGTGCGCGCATCCGCGTCCAAGCCGACGGCCAGATGAAAACCGGCCGCGATGTCGCCATCGGTGCGCTGCTGGGTGCGGATGAATTCGGCTTCGCCACCGCACCGCTGGTGGTCGAGGGCTGCATCATGATGCGCAAGTGCCACCTGAACACCTGCCCCGTGGGCGTGGCCACGCAAGACCCTGAGCTGCGCAAGAAGTTCTCGGGCAAGCCTGAGCATGTGGTGAACTACTTCTTCTTCATCGCTGAAGAAGTGCGCCAGATCATGGCCCAGCTGGGCATCAAGAAGTTCGACGACCTGATCGGCCGCACCGACCTGCTCGATATGCGCGCTGGCCTCTCGCACTGGAAGGCGCGCGGCCTGGACTTCAGCCGCCTGTTCGCCCAGCCCAACGTGCCTGCCGACGTGCCGCGCTTCCACGTGGATGTGCAAGACCACAACATCGAGCACACGTTGGACCGCAAGCTCATCGAGCGCAGCCAGCCCGCCATTGAAAAGGGCGAGCGCGTGCAGTTCATCGAAGTGGCCCGCAATGTGAACCGCTCCGTGGGCGCCATGCTCTCGGGGGCGGTGACCCGCGCCCACCCCGAAGGCCTGCCAGACGACACCATCCGCATTCAGCTGGAAGGCACGGGTGGCCAGTCGTTCGGTGCGTTCCTCACCCGCGGCATCACGCTGTACCTGATCGGCGATGCCAACGACTACACGGGCAAGGGCCTGTCGGGCGGCCGCGTCATCGTGCGCCCCAGCATCGACTTCCGTGGCGACTCCGTGCGCAACACCATCGTGGGCAACACGGTGATGTACGGAGCCACCACGGGTGAAGCTTTCTTCAGTGGCGTGGCCGGCGAACGCTTTGCGGTGCGCCTGTCGGGTGCCACGGCGGTGGTCGAAGGCACGGGTGACCACGGCTGTGAATACATGACCGGCGGCACGGTGCTGGTGCTGGGCAAGACCGGCCGCAACTTCGCGGCGGGCATGAGCGGTGGCGTCGCCTACGTCTATGACGAAGACGGCCAGTTCGACACCCGCTGCAACATGTCCATGGTCACGCTGGAGCGCATCCTGCCCGCCTCGGAGCAAGAGGCCACGGTGCCGCACGCCATTTGGCACAACGGCCAGACGGACGAAGCCCAGCTCAAGAAGCTGCTGGAAGACCACAACCGCTGGACGGGCAGCAAGCGCGCGCGCGAACTGCTGGACAACTGGGCGGCATCGCGCAGCAAGTTCGTCAAGGTCTTCCCGACCGAGTACAAGCGTGCGTTGTCTGAAATTTATGAAAGAAAAGTGCTGGAGGAGTCCGCTACACCAGCGGTAGCTGCTACCAAAAAAGAAGCGGCTCCTGCCAAGTAAGGCAGTGCCGTCCACCTTCGCACAGCATTCATAAACAAGGACACCGTCATGGGAAAAACTACCGGCTTCATGGAATACGAGCGCATCGAAGAGGGCTACAAGCCCGTGCCCGAGCGCTTGAAGCACTACAAGGAATTTGTCATCGGGCTCGATAGCGCCCAGGCCAAGGTGCAAGGCGCGCGCTGCATGGACTGCGGCACGCCGTTCTGCAACAACGGCTGCCCGGTCAACAACATCATTCCGGACTTCAACGATCTGGTGTACCACCAGGACTGGAAGAGCGCGATCGAGGTGCTGCACAGCACCAACAACTTCCCCGAGTTCACGGGCCGCATCTGCCCCGCCCCCTGCGAGGCGGCCTGCGTGCTCAACGTGAATGACGACGCCGTGGGCATCAAGTCCATCGAGCACGCCATCATCGACCGCGCCTGGGACGAAGGCTGGGTCAAGCCCCGCCCTGCCAAGCACCAGACGGGCAAGAAGGTCGCTGTGGTGGGCTCGGGCCCCGCCGGCATGGCCGCAGCCCAGCAGCTCGCACGCGCAGGCCACAGCGTCACGCTGTTCGAGAAGAACGACCGCGTGGGCGGCCTGCTGCGCTACGGCATTCCTGACTTCAAGATGGAGAAGTCGCACATCGACCGCCGCGTCAAGCAGCTCGAAGCCGAAGGCGTGGTCATCCGCACCAGCGTGTTCGTGGGCGCAGCCAAGGACGGCCTGGGCAAGGACTCCAAGGTCACCAACTGGGCCAAGGAAACCATCACGCCCGAGCAGCTCCACAAGGAGTTCGACGCCGTGCTGCTGACCGGCGGCGCCGAGCAATCGCGCGACCTGCCAGTGCCCGGCCGCGACCTCGACGGCATTCACTTCGCCATGGAGTTCCTGCCCCAGCAGAACAAGGTCAATGCAGGCGATAAGCTCAAGGGCCAGATCCTGGCCACGGGCAAGCATGTCATCGTGATCGGTGGCGGCGACACCGGCAGCGACTGTGTGGGCACCAGCAACCGCCATGGCGCGGCCAGCGTGACCCAGTTCGAGGTGATGCCCCAGCCTCCCGAGGTGGAAAACCGCCCCCTGACCTGGCCTTACTGGCCGCTCAAGCTGCGCACCAGTTCCAGCCACGACGAAGGCTGTGTGCGTGAGTTCGCGATCTCCACCAAGGAGTTCACGGGTGAAAAGGGCAAGGTCAAGAGCCTGACCACCGTGCAGGTGGAGTTCAAGGACGGCAAGCTGGTCGAGATCCCTGGCACCGAAAAGCACTACCAGGCCGACCTGGTGTTGTTGGCCATGGGCTTTGTGAGCCCCGTGGCCGCCGTGCTCGACGCCTTTGGCGTGGACAAGGATGCCCGTGGCAATGCCCGCGCCAGCACCGAG
The DNA here is from genome assembly GCF_003852545.1 of Acidovorax sp. FJL06. Classification (GTDB taxonomy): domain Bacteria; phylum Pseudomonadota; class Gammaproteobacteria; order Burkholderiales; family Burkholderiaceae_C; genus Acidovorax. The sequence goes on along the minus strand of NZ_QAJR01000003.1, from coordinate 243,993 downwards.
TTCGACGGCGGCTATGCCACCAGCGTGCCCAAGGTGTTTGCGGCTGGCGACATCCGCCGGGGCCAGTCGCTGGTGGTCTGGGCCATCCGCGAAGGCCGCCAGGCTGCGCGCTCGGTGGACGAGTTCCTGATGGGCTACTCGGACCTGCCCCGCTGATCACCAGCGGCTGGGTTCGAGCAAAAGCGGCGCCTGCGGGCGCCGCTTTTTTTGGGGTGTGTGCTGTGGGGCTTGCGCTGGCCTGGCAAGGCAAAACCACGGGTCCGGCGGCTCTGGCGCTTTGTTGGCACAATCGGGAGTCCTGTCAATCCGGGCTTGCCTCGACTTCTGGTGCACCGCGCGCCCCGCGCTTCGTGCCCTTTTTTACAAACATGCGTGAATGTATGTTTGTGTCTTCGGCTACCATCGCGGCGCGCTTCCCTGTGGCGCGCGCTGGGTGCCTTGTGGGTGGGCCCCGGATTTCCACAACCCTTGTCCTTGCATGCCCGAACCGTCCTTCCTCGCCGAACTGCGCAGCGTCACCTTCTCGTACGGTGACCGTGCCATCCTGCGCGACGTGAGCCTGGCGGTGCCGCGCGGCAAGGTCACGGCGCTCATGGGGGCGTCGGGCGGCGGCAAGACCACGGTGCTGCGCCTGATTGGCGGGCAGCAGCAAGCCCAGAGCGGCCAGGTGCTGTTCGATGGCCAGGATGTGGGGCGCATGGATGTTGCGGCCCTGTACGCGGCGCGCCGGCGCATGGGCATGTTGTTCCAGTTCGGGGCGCTGTTCACCGACCTCAGCGTGTTCGAAAACGTGGCGTTTCCGCTGCGCGAGCACACCGACCTGTCCGAAGCCCTGGTCCGCGACGTGGTGCTGATGAAGCTGCATGCGGTGGGCCTGCGCGGCGCACGCGACCTGATGCCGAGCCAGATTTCCGGTGGCATGGCCCGCCGCGTGGCGCTGGCCCGCGCGATTGTGCTGGACCCGGAGCTGGTCATGTACGACGAGCCCTTTGCGGGCCTGGACCCGATTTCGCTCGGCACGGCGGCCCAATTGATCCGCCAGCTCAACGACGCCATGGGCCTGACCAGCATCATCGTCTCGCACGATCTGGAAGAAACCTTCCGGCTCGCGGACCACGTGATCATTCTGGGCGAGGGCGTGGTTGCCGCCCAGGGCACCCCTGAGGAGGTGCGCGCCAGCCGCGATCCGCTGGTGCACCAGTTCGTGAATGCCTTGCCTGCGGGGCCGGTGCCGTTCCATTACCCCTCCCCGGAGCCGGCGGAGGACTTCGGGCCGGCAGGGGGGCGCACATCGTGAGCTGGTACAGGCCTTCGGATGTCGGCTTTGCGGTGCGCCAGCAACTGGCGGACATCGGACTGGGCGCGCGCTTGTTCGTGCGGTTGCTGCGGCTGGCCGGGGCGACCTTTCTGCGGCCCGGGCTGGTGCGCGACCAGATCCATTTTCTGGGCAACTACTCGCTGGCCATCATTGCAGTGTCGGGCCTGTTCGTGGGCTTTGTGCTGGGGCTGCAGGGCTACTACACGCTGCAACGCTATGGCTCGTCGGAGGCGTTGGGCCTGCTGGTGGCGTTGAGCCTGGTGCGCGAGCTGGGGCCGGTGGTCACGGCGCTGCTGTTTGCGGGCCGCGCGGGCACCTCGCTCACGGCTGAAATTGGGTTGATGCGCGCGGGCGAGCAGCTCAGCGCGATGGAAATGATGGCCGTGGACCCGGTGCAGCGCATCCTGGCGCCGCGCTTCTGGGCTGGGGTGATCACCATGCCCCTGCTGGCGGCCGTGTTCAGCGCGGTGGGGGTCATCGGTGGCTGGGTGGTGGGCGTGCTCATGATCGGCATCGACCCCGGGGCCTTCTGGAGCCAGATGCAGGGCGGGGTCGATGTCTGGAAAGACCTGGGCAACGGCGTGCTCAAAAGCGTGGTCTTCGGCTTTACCGTGACCTTTGTGGCACTGTTGCAAGGCTATGTGGCCAAGCCCACGCCCGAGGGCGTGTCGCGTGCCACCACGCGCACGGTGGTCATGGCGTCCCTGGCGGTGTTGGCGCTGGACTTCGTGCTCACGGCCCTGATGTTCAGTATCTGACGCGGGCAAAGCCGGCGCAGGAAGGAATCCAAGACAATGCAACGATCCAAAAACGATCTCTGGGTGGGGCTCTTCGTGATGCTCGGTACGGTGGCGCTGGTGTTTCTGGCACTGCAGTCGGCCAACCTGTTGAGCCTCAAGTTCCAGTCGGGCTACCGCATCACGGCCCGTTTTGACAACATCGGCGGCCTCAAGCCCCAGGCGGCGGTGCGCAGCGCCGGCGTGGTGGTGGGGCGTGTGGAGGCCATCACCTTCGACGACAAGACCTTCCAGGCGCGGGTCACCCTGGCGATGGAAGACCGCTATGCCTTCCCCAAGGACAGCTCGCTCAAGATCCTCACCAGCGGCCTGCTGGGTGAGCAGTACATCGGCATCGAGGCGGGAGCGGACGAAAAGAACCTGGCAGCGGGCGACATGGTCACGGCAACCCAGTCGGCCGTGGTGCTCGAAAACCTCATCGGACAATTTCTTTACAGCAAGGCCGAAGACGGCGGCAAACCTGCTGGGACAGGTGGCAAAAAATGACGAACTCTCACGATACAACCCCGCCCCCCCACGCAGCACGCGGGGCTTTGGCTGGGCGCCTGGGCCCGGGGCTTTTGCTGGGCGCAGCGCTGCTGACGGGCTGTGCCACGGTGGCCAACCCCGACCCTCGGGACCCTTTGGAGTCCTACAACCGCAGCATGACCAACTTCAATGAGCATGTGGATTCCATGGTGCTCAAGCCGGTGGCCACGGCCTACAAGGAGGTCACGCCGGCGCCGGTGCGCACCGGGGTCAGCAACTTCTTTGCCAACATTGGCGATGTCTGGTCGTTTGTGAACAACGTGCTGCAACTGCGGGGCGAGGCGGCCGCATCCAGCTTCATGCGGGTGAACGTGAACACCTTCATGGGCCTGGGGGGGGTGCTGGACATCGCGAGCGAGCTGGGCATTGACCGCTACAAGCAGGACTTTGGCCTGACCCTGGGGCGCTGGGGGGTGGGCACGGGCCCGTACCTGGTGCTGCCCATTCTGGGGCCGTCCACCGTGCGCGACACGGTGGCGCTGCCGGTGGACATGAAAGGCAATGCCGTGAGCTACGTGGACCCGGTGTCGGCCCGCAACTCGCTGTATGTGCTGCGTGCGGTGGAGGTGCGTTCCAACCTGCTGCGGGCGGGCTCGGTGCTCGACAGTGCGGCGTTGGACAAGTACAGCTTCACGCGGGACGTGTTCCTGCAGGTGCGCAGCCAGGCGGGCGAAATGCACAACGCGGACGGCAAGGATGACGGCAACTCCAATGACGGCGTGCTGCCGGAAGAGCCACCTCGCTGAGTTCGTGGTGGTGCCGGGCGGTTGATTGCCCACCGGCCCGTGCGGCCTGTTGCACTTGCTTGCAACCCGCAACGGCTGCGACGCATGGCGCGCAGCCGGGGCCACCACAATGATTTGACGGGCACCAGCCCGCACCGATGAAAGTCAAGAACATGATGAACCGACGTACCCTGGGACGCAGCGCCCTGAGCCTGGCTGCTGGCGTGGCGCTGTTGCTGGGCCTGTCCGTGCCGGCCCTGGCGGCCGACGAGGCGCCCGATGCGCTGATCAAGCGCCTGTCTGCCGACGTGCTCACCACGGTGAAGGCCGACAAGGCCATCCAGGGTGGCGATCTCACCAAGGTCGTTGCGCTGGTGGACAAGACCGTCATGCCCAACGTCAACTTCCGCCGCATGACGGCTGCGGCCGTGGGCCCCGGCTGGCGCCAGGCCACGCCCGAGCAGCAAAAGCGCCTGCAGGACGAGTTCAAGGTCCTGCTGGTGCGCACCTATGCCGGCGCCCTGGCGCAGGTCAACGAGCAGACCATCCAGGTCAAACCGCTGCGCGCGGCGGCCGAGGACAAGGACGTGCTGGTGCGCACCGAGATCGTGGGCCGGGGTGACCCCATCCAGCTCGACTACCGGCTGGAAAAGACGCCCGGCGAGGGCGCTGGCTGGAAGATCTACAACCTGAACGTGCTGGGCGTGTGGCTGGTGGAAACCTACCGGGGCCAGTTTGCGCAAGAGATCAACGCCAAGGGCATCGACGGCCTGATCGAAACCCTGGTCGCGCGCAATAAGGCGAACGCCACCGCCAAGGGCTGAGACGGTGTGAACGAACCCACCATGCTGGTACTGCCCTCCGAACTTACCCACCGCCAGGCCACGGCCTGCCTGCAGATGCTGCTCCAGGGGATGCGGGTGCACCGCGAAAGCGGTGTGGTGGTGGATGCGAGCGCCATGGCGGTGTTTGACAGCTCCGCGCTGGCGGTGCTGCTGGAGTGCCGGCGCGAGGCGCTGTCGGTGGGCAAGACCTTCGCCGTGCAGGGCCTGCCTGCGGCGCTGCGTGGCATGGCAGGCTTGTATGGTGTGGGCACCTTGCTCACGCCCGTGTCCTGACCAGGCGCTCCGCCGATGGGGGCCATGGTGCAGCAGCCGGCCCCACGGCCCCACGGCGACGTGGTTCAGGCCGAGGCCGTAAAATCAAGGGTTCATGCCCGCAGTCTCATTCCAAGCCATCTCCAAGACCTTTGCCACGCCCAAAGGCCCTTTTCAGGCGCTGAACCAGGTCAACCTGGATATTGAGGAGGGCGAGTTCTTCGGACTCCTCGGCCCCAATGGCGCCGGCAAAACCACCCTCATCAGCATCCTCGCCGGGCTGGCGCGCGCCACCAGCGGGCGCGTGCTGGTGCAAGGCAGCGATGTGCAGGCCCACTACGCCGATGCCCGCCGCAAGCTGGGCATCGTGCCGCAGGAGCTGGTGTTCGACCCGTTCTTCAATGTGCGCGAAGCCTTGCGCATCCAGTCCGGCTATTTCGGCGTGAAGAACAACGAGGCCTGGATCGACGAGCTGCTCGAAAACCTGGGCCTGGCCGACAAGGCCACCGCCAACATGCGCCAGCTCTCGGGCGGCATGAAGCGCCGCGTTCTGGTGGCGCAGGCGCTGGTGCACAAGCCGCCCATCATCGTGCTCGACGAACCCACGGCCGGTGTGGACGTGGAGCTGCGCCAGACCCTCTGGCACTTCGTCGCCCGCCTGAACAAGGAAGGGCACACGGTGCTGCTCACCACGCACTACCTCGAAGAGGCCGAAGCGCTGTGCGGCCGCATCGCCATGCTCAAGTCCGGCCAGATCGTGGCGCTGAACCGCACCAGCGAATTGCTGCAGGCCGCCTCGGGCAGCGTGCTGCAGTTCAAGACCGATGCGGCGCTGCCGCCCGCGCTGGCCGCTGCGGCGCGGGTCACGGGCCGCATCGTGCAATTGCCTGCGCACGACGCCGCTGAGATCGAGAACCACCTGGCCGCGTTGCGCGTTGCGGGCGTCGATGTGCAGGACATGGAAATTCGGCGGCCCGACCTGGAAGACGTGTTCCTGCAGGTGATGTCGGGTACCTCGGCTTCTAATATCCCCTTGTCCGAGGTCGCGCTATGACGGGCTGGCAGACGCTTTTTTATAAAGAAGTTTTGCGGTTCTGGAAGGTCAGCTTCCAGACCGTCGCCGCCCCGGTGCTCACCGCTGTGCTGTACCTGCTGATCTTCGGCCATGTGCTCGAAGACCACGTCAAGGTCTACGACCGCATCAGCTACACCGCGTTCCTGGTGCCCGGCCTGGTGATGATGAGCGTGCTGCAGAACGCCTTCGCCAACAGCTCATCGAGCCTGATCCAGAGCAAGATCATGGGCAGCCTGGTGTTTGTGCTGCTCACGCCGCTGTCGCACTGGGCCTGGTTTGTGGCCTACGTGGGCTCGTCCGTGGTGCGCGGGCTGGTGGTGGGCCTGGGGGTGTTCATCGTCACCCTGGCGTTTGCGCGGCCGGAGTTTGCGGCGCCGCTGTGGATTGTGGCGTTTGCCTTGCTGGGCGCGGCGCTGCTGGCCACGCTGGGGCTGATTGCAGGCCTGTGGGCCGACAAGTTCGACCAGATGGCCGCGTTCCAGAACTTCATCATCGTGCCCATGACCTTCCTGTCGGGCGTGTTCTATTCGATCCAGTCGCTGCCGCCGTTCTGGCAGGCCGTGAGCCACCTCAACCCGTTCTTCTACATGATCGACGGCTTCCGCTACGGCTTCTTTGGCCAGAGCGACACCTCGCCCTGGCTCAGCCTGGGCATCGTGGGCATCGCCTGGCTGGCCGTCAGTGCACTGGCCGTGCACCTCTTGCGTACCGGCTACAAGATTAGAAATTGACATGACCGCTGACCAACTCAAAGACCTCATCGCCGCCGGCCTGGCCTGCGAACACATCACGCTCGAAGGCGATGGCCGCCACTGGTACGCCACCATCGTTTCGGCCGAGTTCGAGGGCAAGCGCGCCATCCAGCGCCACCAGCGCGTGTACGCCACGCTGGGCGCGAAAATGCACACCGACGAAGTGCATGCGCTGTCGATGAAGACCTTCACCCCCGCCGAGTGGGCGGCGCAGGCGCCCTGAGGCGTGGGCCTGATACTCACTTATTGATAGCTTCTTGCGCTTGATGGACGGGCGCTAGGGCTTGTTTTATTCATATTCTGGTTACCTGACATGGACAAACTCCTGATTCGCGGCGGACGCAGCTTGCAAGGCGAGGTGCTGGTGTCCGGCGCCAAGAACGCCGCCTTGCCGGAGTTGTGCGCGGCGCTGCTCACGGCCGAGCCCGTGACCCTGCTCAACGTGCCCCAGCTGCAGGATGTGAGCACCATGCTCAAGCTCATCCGCAACATGGGTGTGACCGCAGAGCGCGCCGACGATGGCACTGTGCGCATCGACGCCGGTGCGCTCAACACGCCCGAAGCCCCCTACGAACTGGTCAAGACCATGCGCGCCTCGGTGCTGGCCCTGGGCCCGCTGCTGGCGCGCTTTGGCGAGGCCACGGTGTCGCTGCCCGGTGGCTGTGCCATCGGCTCGCGCCCGGTGGACCAGCACATCAAGGGCCTGGCCGCCATGGGCGCCGAGATCGTGGTCGAACACGGCTACATGATCGCCAAGCTGCCCGCCGGCGCCACGCGCCTGAAGGGCGCCCGCATCACCACCGACATGGTCACCGTGACGGGCACCGAGAACTTCCTCATGGCCGCTGCACTGGCCGAGGGCGAGACGGTGCTCGAAAACGCCGCGCAAGAGCCCGAGATCTCGGACCTGGCCGAGATGCTGATCGCCATGGGCGCGAAGATCGAAGGCCATGGCACCAGCCGCATCCGCATCCAGGGTGTGGACAAGCTGCACGGCTGCACCCACCGCGTGGTGGCCGACCGCATCGAGGCGGGCACCTTTTTGTGCGCCGTGGCTGCCACGGGCGGCGATGTGCTGCTGCGCCATGGCCGCGCCGACCACCTCGACGCCGTGATCGAGAAGCTGCGCGAAGCCGGTGCCGATGTGCAGGCGGTGGAAGGTGGCATCCGCGTGAAGAGCCCGGGCGGCGCCACGCTCAAGGCCCAGGGCTTTCGCACCACCGAATACCCCGGCTTCCCCACCGACATGCAGGCCCAGTTCATGGCGCTCAACTGCATCGCCCAGGGCACGGCCACGGTGACCGAGACGATTTTTGAAAACCGCTTCATGCACGTCAACGAGCTGGTGCGCCTGGGCGCCAAGATCCAGGTCGATGGCAAGGTGGCCGTGATCGAAGGCCTCGCCACCACATCCGGCCGCCTGTCGGGCGCCACCGTGATGGCCACCGACCTGCGCGCCTCCGCCAGCCTGGTCATCGCCGGCCTGGTGGCCGACGGCGAGACCGTGGTGGACCGCATCTACCACCTGGACCGCGGCTACGACTGCATGGAAGCCAAACTGCGCGGCATTGGTGCCGACATCGAGCGAGTAACAGCATGAGCAGCAACATGATCACCCTGGCCCTCTCCAAGGGCCGCATCTTTGACGAAACCCTGCCCCTGCTGGCCGCCGCTGGCATCGAGGTGCTGGAAGACCCTGAAAAGTCGCGCAAGCTCATCCTGCCCACCAACCAGCCCAATGTGCGCGTGGTGCTGGTGCGCGCCACCGACGTGCCCACCTATGTGCAATACGGCGGTGCCGACATCGGCGTGACCGGCAAGGACACCCTCATTGAGCATGGCGGCCAGGGCCTGTACCAGCCGCTGGACCTGCAGATCGCCAAGTGCCGCGTGAGCGTGGCCGTGCGCAATGACTTCGATTACGAGCGCGCCGTCAAGCAGGGCGCACGCCTGAAGGTGGCCACCAAATACACCGGCATCGCGCGCGACTTCTTCGCGAGCAAGGGCGTGCACGTGGACATGGTCAAGCTCTACGGCAGCATGGAACTGGCGCCGCTGACGGGCCTGGCCGATGCCATCGTGGACCTGGTCTCCACTGGCAACACGCTCAAGGCCAACCACCTGGTCGAGGTCGAGCGCATCATGGACATCAGCTCTTACCTGGTTGTGAACCAGGCTGCGCTCAAGCTCAAGCAGGCGCCGCTGCGCCGCATCATTGATGCGTTTGCGGGCGCCATTCCCAAAGACTGAATCTTGTTGCCCCGCCCAGCGCCGTGACGAGCGTCCCGCAGCCCCCCGATTTCGCCGACATCGCGCGCCTGATCGCCGCCAGCCGGCAGCAGGCCGTGCAGGCCGTCAACACCCTGCTGGTCGAGCTGTACTGGCAGATCGGCGAGCGCATCAGCCGCAAGATCGCGGCGGCGGAGTGGGGGGACGGGGTGGTGGCGCAGCTGGCGGGGTATCTGGCGCAGACGCAGCCGGGGCTGCGTGGGTTCACCCGCCGCAACCTGTTCAGAATGCGTCATTTCTACGAGGCCTATCCTGCCCGCGAAATTGTGTCAGCGCTGCTGACACAATTGCCCTGGACGCATCACCTGATCATCCTGGGCCAGAGCAAGCGCCCCGAAGAACGTGAGTTCTACCTGCGTCTGGCGGCGCAGGAGAAGTGGAGCAGCCGAGAGCTGGAGCGGCAGTTCAAAACCGCACTGTTCGAGCGCACGGTGCTGCACCCCACAAAAGTGTCAGCACTGGCGAGACAAATTCACCCCGATGTGGCTGGCATCTTCAAAGACAGCTACGTCGTCGAATTCCTGGGCTTGCCTTCGGGCCACGCCGAAGCAGACCTGCACCAAAGCCTGCTCGCAAGGCTCAAGGACTTCCTGATCGAGCTGGGCCGCGACTTCTGCTTTGTCGGCAGCGAATATCCGCTGCAAGTCGGCGGACGCGACTTTGCGCTCGACCTGCTGTTCTTCCACCGCAGCCTCAACAGCCTGGTCGCCATCGAACTGAAGGTCGGCCGCTTCGAGCCCGAATACCTGGGCAAGCTCAACTTCTACCTCGAAGCACTCGACCGCGACGTCAAGAAGCCCCACGAGCGCCCCGCCATCGGCGTGCTGCTGTGCGCGAGCAAAGACGACGAAGTGGTCGAATACGCCCTGAGCCGCAGCACATCGCCTGCGCTGATCGCCGAATACCAGACGCAACTGCCCGACAAAGCCCTGCTGCGGGCCAAGCTGCATGAGTTCTACCTGCAGAACACGCAGCCGGACGACGCCACCGACTGAAGAATGACTATGAAATCAATAGCTGCTCCCGCTTATCTGTCAACGGCTGATGCCGATTTTGAGCAAAAATTTCAGCAGCGCCTGCACTGGTCTGCCGACACCGACGCGGCCATCGAGCAGCGCGTGGCCGACATCCTGGCCGACGTGCAAAAGCGCGGCGATGCGGCGGTGCTGGAATACACCGCCCGCTTCGACGGCCTCTCGGCCCCCGACATGGCGGCGCTGGAGCTGACGCAGGCCGACTTCAAGGCCGCGTTCGACGCCATCCCGCAGGCCCAGCGCGACGCGCTGCAGGCCGCCGCGAAGCGCGTGCGCAGCTACCATGAGGCGCAGAAGAAGGCCTCGGGCGAGAGCTGGAGCTACCGCGACGAGGATGGCACCCTGCTGGGCCAGAAGGTCACGCCGCTGGACCGCGTGGGCATCTACGTGCCCGGCGGCAAGGCCGCCTACCCGTCCAGCCTGCTGATGAACGCCATCCCGGCCCATGTGGCGGGCGTGCAGGAAATCATCATGGTTGTGCCCACGCCCGTGCGCGGCAGCGTGGCGACGGGTGGATCGGGCGACCAGGCGGCCTCTACCCAGGGCGAGCGCAACGAGCTGGTGCTGGCCGCCGCCTACGTGGCGGGCGTCACCCGCGCTTTCACCATCGGCGGCGCCCAGGCCGTGGCCGCGCTGGCCTACGGCACGGCCACCGTGCCCAAGGTGGACAAGATCACTGGCCCCGGCAACGCCTATGTGGCCAGCGCCAAGAAGCGCGTGTTCGGCACCGTGGGCATCGACATGATCGCGGGCCCGAGCGAAATCCTGGTGCTGGCCGACGGCAGCACGCCGCCCGACTGGGTGGCGATGGACCTGTTCAGCCAGGCCGAACACGACGAGCTGGCCCAGAGCATCCTGCTGTGCCCCGACGCCGCCTACATCGCCGCCGTGCAGCGCGAGATCGACCGCCTGCTGCCCACCATGCCGCGCGCCGAGATCATCGCCAAGAGCCTTACGGGCCGGGGCGCGCTGATCCTCACCAAGGACATGGAAGAAGCCTGCGCGATCAGCAACCGCATCGCGCCCGAACATTTGGAAGTGAGCAGCACCGACCCGCACCGCTGGGAGCCGCTGCTGCGCCACGCGGGCGCGATCTTCCTGGGGGCCTACACCTCTGAAAGCCTGGGCGACTACTGCGCAGGCCCCAACCACGTGCTGCCCACCAGCGGCACGGCCCGCTTCTCGTCCCCGCTGGGCGTGTACGACTTCCAAAAGCGCAGCAGCCTCATCGAGGTGAGCGAGGCCGGTGCCCAGGTGCTGGGCACCATCGCTGCCGAGCTGGCCTACGGCGAAGGCCTGCAGGCCCATGCGCAGGCGGCCGAAATGCGCCTGAAGACCCCGCTCAAGCCGCGCTGATCGCGCCCCGGGGCAAGGCACCTTGTGTGGGTGCCGTTGCCTTGGGCTGAGAGGCTGCAGCGGGGGGCGTCGGATAAGCGGCGCCTGTCACAGCCCTGTGTTGTGCCCAGTTCAGCCGCGCGGGCCGGTGGCCTTCGGCGCTCACCCGCAGCCGCACGGGCCCGGTGAACGACAGGCGCTGCCCGGCCTCCAGAAAATAGTCTTCCAGCAGACCATCGCAGGTCACCCAGACCCGGCCTTGTTCGACTTCGAGCAGGGCGATGTCGCCCGCGCGGAAGTCCAGCACCTGGACGGCTTGCAGCGGCGGCAGCGGCTGGCGCTTCCATTGCAGCGTAAGGGGAACCGCAGGCTGGCTGAGCAGCGCGGGCGACGGTGGGGTGGGGGTGTGCAGCGAGTTCATGCCTTCACTGTGCGGCCAGGACCCGCGCGGCGATACGGACAGTCACGCAGAACCTGATCCAGTACAGATCGGCTGTGCTGACCATCTGTACTGTACGGGCTGCATCCGCTCTGTACTGGCTGTTTTTATGGCTGCCAGTACAGAATGCAGCCATGCCTACCGATGACGCACCTCCGCTCTACCTCCAGATCGCTGAGCAGCTCGCGCAGCTGATCCGCAACGGCACGCTGGCGCGTGGCGAAAAGCTGCCGTCGGTGCGCGAGCTGGCGCGCCAGCAGGGGGTGGCGCAGACCACGGTGGTGCAGGCCTACCACTGGCTGGAGGATGCGCGGCTGATCACTGCGCGCCCGCGCTCCGGCTTCTTCGTCGCGGCACGGCCCGTGAGCCTGCCCGAGCCCAGCACACCGCGCCCCATGCGCCGCCCGCGCGAGGTGGCGGTGGACTGGCTGGGCCAGCGCATCCTGGGGCGCAACCAGCCCGAGGACATGATCTCCTTCAGCAGCGGCACGCCCGGCCACGAGCTGTTCAACCCCGACCGCGTGCGCCGCGCCGTGGTGCGTGCGGCCCAGCGCCACCGCAACCTGCTGTGTACCTATCCCAGCTCGGCCGGGCACGAAGACGCACGCCGGGCGCTTGCGCGGTACGCGGTCAGCCTGGGCTGCAGCCTGGACCCGGAGAACATCGTGATCACCGGGGGCTGCATGGACAGCATTGCGCTGTGTCTGCGCGCCGTGACCCAGCCGGGCGACGTGGTGGCGCTGGAGTCGCCCACGCATTTTTCGTTTCTGGAGGTGCTGCAGGGTCTGCACCTTAAGGCCCTGGAGATCCCCACGCACCCGCGCCACGGCCTGTCGCTGGATGCGCTGCAGCTCGCGCTGGACACCCAGCCCGTCAAGGCCGCGATGATCGTGCCCACGCTCAGCAACCCGCTGGGCAGCTGCATGCCCCAGCCTGAGCGCAAGCGCCTGGCGCAGATGGCTGCGCGCCACGGCATGGCGGTGATCGAGGACGCGATCTACAACGACCTGGTCGAGGTGGACGAGATGCGCCGCACCGTCAAGTCGTACGACACCACGGGCCATGTGATGCTGTGCGATTCGTTTTCCAAGACGCTGGCGCCCGGGCTGCGCCTGGGCTGGCTGGAGGCTGGGCGCTGGACCGACAAGGTGCGCGGCATCAAGGACCTGCAGGCGGGCGGGCAGTCGGCCGTGCTGGAGCTGGCGCTGGCCGACCTCATCACCCAGGCCGGCCACGCCGCCGCCATGCGCCAGCTGCGCGCGGGCGTGGCGGCGCGCATGGATGAGGTGCGCCGCGTGATCGCCGCGCATTTCCCGCAGGGCACGCGCGTGAGCGATCCGCCCGGCGGCCTGCTGCTGTGGCTGGAGCTGCCGCGTGCGCTCGACTCCGTGCAACTGCACGAGGCCTGCCTGGAGAAAAAAATCCTGATCGCTCCGGGCACGGTGTTCAGCACCAGCGGGCGCTTTCGCAACTGCTTGCGCATCGGGGTGGGGGGCGACTGGTCTGCCGCGCACCTGGAGGCGCTGCGCACCGTGGGCGACATGGCCACGCGCATGCTGCAAAGCCAGCGGCAGGCGGCATAGGGAAGGTGCTGGCAAATGCAGCACGAACTTCGTGGTTCACGAAGTTCGTGTAATATGGCGTTCGTGAAAAACGTCACCGTGACCATGGACGACGCCGTTGCCGAATGGGTGCGCGTGGAAGCCGCCAAGCGCGGCAGCAGCGTGTCGCGCCTGCTCGGTGAATGGCTGGCCGAAAAGATGCGCCAGGAAGACGCCTACGCCCAGGCCATGCGCGAGGCGCTGGGCTTTGAATCGTGGGGCGCGTCCAGCGGGCCCTATGTGCCGCGCGAGACCTTGTTCCTGCGCTGACCCGCAAGCTGACAACGCATGAGCACCGTCCCCATCTTTGTTGACACCGAAATCCTGCTGGCCAGCGTGGACGACCGCGATGCCGAGCGCCAAGCGCGGGCGCGCGAGTGGATCAGCTTCTGCTGGCAGACGCGCAGCGGCCGCATCAGCTCGCAGGTGCTCAACGAGCTGTACAACCAGGCGATCCAGCGCTTCGATGGCCCGCAGGTGCTGCAGCAGGTGCGCGCCCAGGTGCGCCGCCTGCGCGTGTGGCTGCCGCCGCACCTCGACTCGTACACGGTGGACGGCGCCTGGGATCTGCAGGACCGCTACCGCCTGGGCTACTGGGATGCGCTGATTCTTTCGTCTGCCCACCAGCAGGGCTGCCGCTACCTGCTGACCGAGGCGCTGCCGCATGGCGAGCCGATGGACGCGGTGCGGCCCATCAACCCTTTTCTTGTCACCCCCAACGAACTGGACACTACCGAATGACTACTCCTGCGTCGTCTCCTCTCCAAGCCCTGGCCCGCATCCGCCCCGACGTGCGCGCCATGCACGCGTACGGCGTGCAGCCCTCCACCGGCATGCTCAAGATGGACGCCATGGAGAACCCGTTCCGCCTGCCCGCGCATCTGCAGGCCGCGCTGGGCCAGCGGCTGGGCGCGGTGGCGCTCAACCGCTATCCCGGCGACCGGCTGCTGGACCTGAAGGCGGCGCTGGCCCAATACGCGGGCATGCCCGAGGGCTACGGCATCGTGCTGGGCAATGGCTCGGACGAGATCATCACCCTGCTGGCCCTGGCCTGCGCGCAACCTGGCACGGGCCAACGCGCCACCATGCTCGCGCCCATGCCGGGCTTTGTGATGTATCCGCTGTCGGCGCAGCTGCAGGGCCTGGACTTCGTGGGCGTGCCGCTCACGCCCGACTTCGAGCTGGACGAGCCCGCCATGCTGGCCGCCATCGCGCAGCACCGCCCCGCCATCACCTACATCGCCTACCCCAACAACCCCACAGCCACGCTGTGGGACGAGGGCGCGGTGCAGCGCATCATCGACGCCGCAGGCGCGCAGGGCGGCATCGTGGTGATGGACGAGGCCTACCAGCCCTTTGCCAGCCGCACCTTCATCGACCGCATGCGCGCCGAGCCGGCACGCAATGCCCACGTGCTGCTCATGCGCACGCTCAGCAAGTTCGGCCTGGCGGGGGTGCGCCTGGGCTACCTCATCGGCCCGGCCGCCTTTGTGAGCGAGATCGACAAGGTGCGCCCGCCCTACAACGTGAGCGTGCTCAACTGCGAAGCCGCGCTGTTTGCGCTGGAGCATGCCGACGTGTTTGCCGCCCAGGCCGCCGAGCTGCGCGCCGAGCGCACCACCCTCGTCGCCGCCCTGCGCCAGATGCCCGGCGTCGAAAAATGCTGGGACAGCGAGGCCAACATGGTCCTCATCCGTGTGGCGGATTCCGCCAAGGCCTACGAGGGCATGAAAAACCGCAAGGTGCTCGTCAAGAACGTTTCTACAATGCACCCCATGCTGGCCAACTGCCTGCGCCTCACGGTCGGCGCTGCTTCCGACAACGCACAGATGCTGGCCGCACTCCAAGCCTCCCTATGACTTCCTCCGCACTCGTCCCTTCCAACCCTGGTGGTGCCACGCCCGACCCGATGGCCGACCGCATCGCCGAAGTCAGCCGCAACACCGCCGAGACGCGCATCACCGCGCGCATCAACCTCGACGGCACGGGCCAGGCCAAGCTGCACACGGGCATCGGCTTCTTCGACCACATGCTCGACCAGATCGCCCGCCACGGGCTGATCGACCTGGACATCGACTGCGAGGGCGACCTGCACATCGACGGCCACCACACCGTGGAAGACGTGGGCATCACGCTGGGCCAGGCCTTTGCGCGGGCCGTGGGCGACAAGAAGGGCATCCGCCGCTATGGCCACGCCTACGTGCCGCTCGACGAAGCGCTGTCGCGCGTGGTGGTCGACTTCTCGGGCCGCCCGGGCCTGCACATGGACGTGAAGTTCACGGCCGGCAGCATCGGCCAGCTCGATACGCAGCTGGTGTTTGAGTTCTTCCAGGGTTTCGTGAACCACGCGGGCGTGACGTTGCACATCGACAACCTCAAGGGCGTCAACGCGCACCACCAGTGCGAGACCATCTTCAAGGCGTTCGGGCGCACGCTGCGCGCGGCGCTGGAGCGCGATCCGCGCTCGGTGGGGGTGATTCCCTCCACCAAGGGTTCGCTCTGAGGATTCCAAATCAATTAGGCCTATAGCGCTTATCCAACGTGCGCAACCAGCTATGAATAGTGAAGCAAAAACCGTGGCCGTCGTGGACTACGGTATGGGCAACCTGCGCTCCGTGTCGCAGGCCGTGCAGGCCGCAGCCCAGGGCACGGGCTGGACGGTGCTGGTCACCCAGCGGCCCGAAGAGGTGCGCGCCGCAGCGCGCATCGTGCTGCCCGGCCAGGGCGCCATGCCCGACTGCATGCGCGAGCTGCGCGAATCCGGCCTGCAGGAATCCGTGCTCGAAGCCGCTGCCACCAAGCCGATGTTTGGCGTGTGTGTGGGCATGCAGATGCTGCTGGACCACAGCGCCGAAGGCGACACCCCCGGCCTCTCCCTGATCCCCGGCGACGTGCTCAAGTTCGACCTGGCCGGCCGCACCCAGCCCGATGGCAGCCGCTTCAAGGTGCCGCAGATGGGCTGGAACCAGGTGCGCCAGATGGAGCACGGGGGGGCGGTTCACCCCGTGTGGGCCGGTGTGCCCGACAACAGCTACTTCTACTTTGTGCACAGCTTCTATGCCGTGCCGCACAGTCCCGCCCACTGCGCGGGGCAGGCCGACTACGGCGGTGTTTTCGCTGCGGCCATTGCACGCGATAATATTTTTGCGACGCAATTCCACCCGGAGAAAAGCGCGGAACATGGCCTGGCCCTGTACCGCAACTTTCTGCACTGGAATCCCTGATTCTTTTTTCTCCACCCTTCCTCCTCAACCACCCCGTTCGGGCCGCGCCGAGATTTGGCCGATCCCCTGAGCCCCCACCACCATGCTGCTCATCCCCGCCATCGACCTCAAAGACGGCCACTGCGTACGCCTCAAACAAGGCGATATGGACCAATCCACCACCTTTGGCGAAGACCCCGCCGCCATGGCGCGCAAGTGGGTGGATGCGGGCGCGCGCCGCCTGCACCTGGTGGACCTCAATGGCGCCTTCGCGGGCGTGCCCAAGAACTACGGGGCCATCAAGTCCATCCTCAAAGAGGTCGGCTCCGATATTCCGGTGCAGCTCGGTGGCGGCATCCGCGACCTGGACACCATCGAGAAATACATCGATGGCGGCCTGCGCTACGTGATCATCGGCACGGCGGCCGTGAAGAACCCCGGCTTCCTGAAGGACGCCTGCAGCGCCTTTGGCGGCCACATCATCGTGGGCCTGGATGCCAAGGACGGCAAGGTCGCCACCGACGGCTGGAGCAAGCTCACCGGCCACGAAGTGGTGGACCTGGCCAAGAAGTTCGAGGACTGGGGCGTCGAATCCATCATCTACACCGACATCGGCCGCGACGGCATGCTCTCGGGCATCAACATCGATGCCACGGTGAAGCTGGCCCAGGCTTTGAGCATCCCCGTGATCGCCTCGGGCGGCCTGTCGAACATGGCCGACATCGAGCAGCTGTGCGCGGTGGAAGGCGAGGGCGTTGAGGGTGTGATCTGTGGCCGTGCGATCTACTCGGGCGACCTGGACTTCGCTGCTGCCCAGGCGCGTGCCGACGAATTGAATGGGTAACAAACCCCGGGGCGGCAGCGCCGCCCCATCGGACATCTGACGGACCTCTGACATGCTTGCCAAACGCATCATCCCCTGCCTCGACGTCACCGGAGGCCGCGTGGTCAAGGGCGTCAACTTTGTTGAACTGCGTGACGCGGGCGACCCGGTCGAGATCGCTGCGCGCTACAACGCGCAGGGTGCTGACGAACTCACGTTTCTGGACATCACCGCCACCAGCGATGGGCGCGACCTGATCCTGCCCATCATCGAGGCCGTGGCCAGCCAGGTGTTCATTCCCCTCACTGTGGGCGGTGGCGTGCGCACCGTCGAGGACGTGCGCCGCCTGCTCAACGCGGGCGCGGACAAGACCAGCTTCAATTCGGCCGCCATCGCCAACCCCGAGGTGATCAATGCGGTGTCGGCCAAGTACGGCGCGCAGTGCATCGTGGTCGCCATCGACGCCAAGCGCCGCTCGGCCGAAGACGCCCAGCGCATCGGCGCCCACGGCCAGCCCGTGGGTGAGGGCTGGGACGTGTACAGCCATGGCGGGCGCAAGAACACGGGCCTGGACGCCGTGGCCTGGGCCACCGAGATGGCGCGCCGGGGCGCGGGCGAGATCCTGCTGACCAGCATGGACCGCGACGGCACCAAGTCCGGCTTCGACCTGGCCCTCACGCGCGCCGTGAGCGACGCGGTGAGCGTGCCCGTGATCGCCTCGGGCGGCGTGGGCAACCTCGACCACCTGGCCGACGGCGTGCAGCAGGGCGGCGCCGACGCGGTGCTGGCTGCCAGCATCTTCCACTACGGCGAATACACCGTGGGCCAGGCCAAGGCCCGCATGGCCGAGCGCGGCATTCCTGTGCGGTTGTGAGTGGTTGCTATTAAAAATATAGCTTCTTGCGCTTGATGGGTGTGCCCTAGGCACTCAAAAGATGCAAAAGATCCGGGGACGGGGCCGCCCCCTGGATTCCAAATCACCGACAATCCCTTTCATGAACTGGCTCAACGAAGTGAAATGGGATGCGCAGGGCCTGGTGCCCGTGATCGCGCAAGAGCAGGGCACGGGCGACGTGCTGATGTTTGCCTGGATGAACCGCGAGGCGCTCGAAAAAACGGCCGAACTCGGCCGCGCCGTGTACTTCAGCCGCTCGCGCGGCAAGCTGTGGTTCAAGGGCGAGGAGTCTGGCCATGTGCAGACCGTGCACGAGATCCGCCTCGATTGCGACAACGACGTGGTGCTGCTCAAGGTCACCCAGCTTGGTCACGCGCCCGGCATCGCCTGCCACACGGGCCGCCACAGCTGCTTCTTCAGCGTGCTCCAGGATGGCGCCTGGCAGCCGGTCGATCCGGTCTTGAAAGACCCCGAATCCATCTACAAATAAGACCCATGAGCTCCAACGATTCCCTCGCCCGCCTTGCCGACGTCATTGAAAGCCGCAAGCCGGCCAACGGTGGCGATCCCGACAAGAGCTATGTCTCGCGCCTGCTGCACAAGGGGCCTGACGCGTTCCTCAAGAAGATCGGCGAAGAAGCCACCGAGGTGGTGATGGCGGCGAAGGACGTGGACCACGGGGCGGACAAATCCAAGCTGGTGTACGAAGTGGCGGACCTGTGGTTTCACTCGATGGTGGCGCTGGCCCACTACGGCCTCACGCCCGCCGACGTGCTGGCCGAGCTGGAGCGCCGCGAGGGCACCAGCGGCATCGAGGAAAAAGCCTTGCGCAAGGCGGTTGTGCGTGCCACCCAGGAGGGTTCTTCATGAGCGATATCGTCGATGTGCAGACCAACGACCAGAAGGCCGAAGACCTCAAGGCCGTGGGCTGGGTCAGCTACATCCTGCACCTGATCGTGGCCGTGGGGGCCATCATCCCGGGGGCGCAACCGGGTGCGGCGCTCCTGATCATTGCCCTGGTGCTGGACCTCGTGAAAAAAGGCGATGCCGAGGGCACCTGGCAGGCCAGCCACTTCTCGTGGCGCATCCGCACCGTGATCTGGGCGGGTGTGCTCTACATCGTCACGGCGCCCTTGTGGCTGCTGTTTCTGCTGCCGGGCTGGATTGCCTGGGCGTTGATTTCCCTCTGGTTCCTGTACCGCATCGTGCGCGGCATGGTGGCCATGAACAAGAGCCAGGCGGTGGATGCCTGATTCCATTGCTCCATCACCCGTGCCGTTGTTGCTTCGCCTTGCCGTGCTACAGCACTGTCTGCGGCTTCGTGCCTAGGCACGCATGATGGATAAACGGAATGGCACGGACCGCCCGCGCCTGAACCTGGCCCTGCAAGGGGGTGGTTCGCACGGTGCACTCACCTGGGGTGTGCTCGATGCGTTGCTGGAGGACGGGCGCTGGCATCTGGATGGCGTGAGCGGCACCAGCGCGGGGGCCATGAATGCCGTGGCCCTGGCACATGGCTTTGCCCAGGCGGCGCAGGCCCACAAAGACCCCGAGGACGCCCACCAGGCCGGCTGCGCGCTGGCGCGCGAGTCGCTCACCCGCCTGTGGGAAGGGGTGGGGGCGCTGGGCAGCCTCACCTGGGGCACCCCGCTGTCGGCCGCCAACCCGCTGGTGGGGGTCATGTCGCAGTGGTTTTCGCCCTACCAGACCAACCCCTTGGGGTTCAACCCCCTGCGCAGCCTGCTGGAGCGCGAGGTGGATTTTGGCCTGTTGTGCTCGGCCCACACCGGCAAGGCGGGCATGACAGGGCCCCGGGTGTTCGTGTGCGCCACCAACGTGCGCACCGGCCGGGGCGAGATCTTCTCCGGCCCCCGCCTGAGTGTGGACGCCGTGATGGCCTCGGCCTGCCTGCCCATGGTGTTCAAGGCGGTGGAGATCGATGGGGAGTCGTACTGGGACGGGGGCTACTCGGGCAACCCGGCGCTGTACCCCCTGATCTACCAGACCGACACCTCGGACATCCTGCTGGTGCAGATCAACCCGGTCGAGCACCGGGAGGTGCCGAGCACCGCCGCCGACATCCTGGAGCGCATGAACGAGGTCACCTTCAACGCCAGCCTGCTGGCCGAGCTGCGTGCCATCGAGTTCGTGCGCCGCCTGCTGGCCGAAGGCAAGCTCGACCCGCGCCGCTACAAAAACGTGCGCATGCACCGCATCGATGGGGGCTCGGTGCTGGCGCCATTCGGTGCCGACAGCAAAACCCGTGCAGACCTGGCCTTTGTGCGCAAACTCTTCGCGCTGGGCCGCACGGCCGGACAGGAATGGCTGCACGCGCACCACAAGGACGTGGGCGTGCGGCCCACGATCAAGATCACCGACAATGCATGAGCAAGCCCCAGGCGCTGCTTTCTCTTCCTCCCTCCACCATGCACGATCCGAACTGCCTTTTCTGCAAAATCATCGCAGGCCAGATTCCTTCGAAGAAGGTCTATGAAGACGAAGAAATTTTCGCCTTCCACGACATCCACCCCTGGGCCCCGGTGCACTTCCTGATGGTGCCGAAGGTGCATATCCCCTCCATGGCCCAGGTCACTGCCGAGCACGCCGGCGTGCTCGGGCGCATGATGGCGCTGGCCCCGAAGCTGGCCCTGGAGCAGGGCTGCAATCCGTACCCCGAGGGGGGCTTTCGCGTCGTGGTAAACACGGGGCTTGAAGGCGGGCAGGAAATCCACCACCTGCACATCCATGTGATGGGTGGCCCCCGCCCCTGGCTCAAAGGCTGAACCAGGCTGACGGGCGCGGCAGATAGTTGCGCGGCGGCGTGCCGTTGCCGCGAATGCCTGCCACGCCCCCCGTCTAAAATGATTGCAATTCGTTAGGAGATATTTCATGGGCTCTTTTTCCATCTGGCACTGGCTGATCGTGCTGCTGATCGTCGTCATGGTGTTCGGCACCAAGAAGCTCAAGAACATGGGCTCGGACCTCGGTGGCGCCGTCAAGGGCTTCAAGGACGGCATGAAGGACGGCGCGGCGGATGCTCCGGCCGCCCCCCCCGCAGGCCAGGTCGCCAACAACCAGGCGGCCGACAAGACCACCATCGATGTCGAAGCCAAGCAAAAAAGCTGAGCCGGTGTGCCTGCTGACCGGCATCTGCCGCCCGTTGTTTCGCCTGGGCGCTTGATCCATGATTGATATTGGCCTGTCCAAGATGGCGCTGATCGGCGCTGTGGCGCTCATCGTCATCGGTCCTGAAAAACTGCCCCGCGTGGCCCGCACGGTGGGCACCTTGCTGGGCAAGGCGCAGCGCTACGTGTCCGACGTGAAGGCCGAGGTCAACCGGTCCATGGAGCTCGACGAGCTCAAGAAGATGAAGGACACGGTGGAGAACGCGGCCCGCGACGTGCACAACTCCATCCAGACCAGCGCCAGCGAGTTCGAGAAAGACTGGGCTGAAGCCACCGACACGGCCAGCGCCGCCCTGCAGGAGCAGGCGGCCGTGGTGCCCGCCTACAAGCACCCGGGCAAGAACTGGCGCCTCAAGCGCGGCGCCGTGCCCCAGTGGTACAAGGCCAAAAGTGGTGTGCGCACCAAGGCGCAGTCGGGTGCGGCGCGTGTGGCCCGCTACCGTCCCCAGAAATTCCATTGACGATGGCGCCGCGCGGCCCCCTGTGCGCGGCGCTGCATGGGCGCCCTGTGCGCACCTGAAAACCCACCATGTCCGAAACCCCCACCAAAGAAGACGAGCTGGCTGGCACCGAGCAGCCGTTTGTGCAGCACCTGATGGAGCTGCGCGACCGGCTGGTCAAGGCCATCATCGCCATCGCCATTGCCGCCGCGATCCTGTTCTTCTTCCCTGGCCCTGGCGCGCTGTATGACTTCCTGGCGGCGCCCCTGGTGGCCCACCTGCCCAAGGGGGCCACGCTGATCGCCACCTCGGTGATCTCGCCGTTCATGGTGCCGCTCAAGATTTTGCTGATGTCGGCCTTCCTGCTGGCCTTGCCCTTCGTGCTGTGGCAGGTCTGGGCCTTTGTGGCGCCGGGCCTGTATTCGCACGAGAAAAAGCTGGTGCTGCCGCTGGTGATCTCCAGCACGCTGCTGTTCTTCATCGGGGTGGCGTTCTGTTACTACCTCGTGTTTGGCCAGGTGTTTGCGTTCATCCAGAGCTTTGCGCCCAAGAGCATCACCGCCGCGCCAGACATCGAGGCCTACCTGAGTTTTGTGCTCTCGATGTTCCTGGCCTTTGGCATGGCGTTTGAGGTGCCCATCGCCGTGGTGGTGCTGGCCCGCATGGGCATCGTGAGCGTGCAAAAGCTGCGCGAGTTCCGGGGCTACTTCATCGTGCTGGCGTTTGTGGTGGCTGCCGTCGTCACGCCGCCCGATGTGGTGTCGCAGCTGTCGCTGGCCGTGCCCATGTGCCTGCTGTACGAAGTGGGCATCTGGGCCGCGCAGATCTTCATCAAGCACACCAAAGCGCCCGAAGAGCCGGGCGAGTCTGCCTCGGCATCCTGAGGGTTCTCGATGCCGCCGCCTGGCTTGTGCCCGGGCGGCATGGGCCTCAAGCAAAAATAGCTGCCAGTGCTTATTTATCAAGCGCTGGCAGCTATTTTTTTGAGAGCGAATTCGCGTGCGCGCGGCGTCGCAGCTCCGCGCCCGGGGGGCTTACCGCCGCACGTTGCGCTGGGGCCGGGGGCGCACGCCGGGGTTGATGCTCAGCTCCACCTGCTTGTCCCCGCGCTGCACGTTGAAGGCCGAGCTGGTGCCTGGCTTGAGCGCCGCCACGGCACTCAGCAGCTCGGACACATTGCCCACGTTCTTGCCGTCCACCCGCACGATCACGTCGCCCGGGCGCATGCCGGCCTGGGCGGCGGGGCCGTCCTGCAGCACGCCGGTGATGATCACGCCCTCGGTGGCCTTCTTCACGCCGAAGGTCTCGGCCAGTTCGGGTGAGAGTTCGTTGGGCTCCACGCCGATCCACCCGCGCGTGACCTGGCCGTCCTTCACGATGCCGTCCAGCACCATGCGCGCCGTGGACACCGGAATGGCAAAGCCGATGCCCATGCTGCCGCCCGAGCGCGAGTAGATTGCGGTGTTGATGCCCATGAGGTTGCCGTTCACGTCCACCAGCGCGCCGCCCGAGTTGCCGGGGTTGATGGCCGCATCGGTCTGGATGAAGTTCTCGAAGGTGTTGATACCCAGCTGGCTGCGGCCCAGGGCGCTCACGATGCCGCTGGTCACGGTCTGGCCCACGCCAAAAGGGTTGCCGATGGCCAGCACCTGGTCGCCCACGTCCAGCCCGTCGGAGTTGCCCAGCACGATCACGGGCAGCTTGTCGAGTTCGATTTTCAGGATGGCCAGGTCGGTGTCGGGGTCGGTGCCGATCACGCGCGCACGGGCGCGGCGGCTGTCGGTGAGCGTGACCTCGATCTCGTCGGCGCCTTCGACCACATGGTTGTTGGTGAGGATGTAGCCGTCGGGGCTCACGATCACGCCGCTGCCCAGGCCCGCCTGCGCCTGGCTGCCCTGGTCGCCGAAGAAGAACTGGAACCAGGGGTCGTTGCTGCGCGGGTGGCGCACTTCCTTGCTGGTGTTGATGCTGACCACGGCCGGCGCGGCCTTGCGTGCGGCGCCGCTGAAGCTGCCCGCCGCCGGTTGCGAGGGGGGCGTGGCGGGTGCTTGCAGCAGCGATATGCCGGCGCCCGAGCGTGTGGTGCCCCGGCCCAGCCAGTCGGGCTGGAGGGTGGCAACAACAAAGTAGGCCGCAACGAGCACCGTCACGGTCTGGGAAAACAGCAGCCAGAGTCGTTTCATGAAATTCACGTCCCAATGAACGTACAGGGGGTGGGCGGGGAGGGGAGGCCGAGGAGCTCCCATGGGCGCGGCCGTGGGCGGGCCCATGGCGGCATTGTCCCCCAATGTGGGGACACCGACGGCGCGCGACAATAGGGGCATGAGCATTTCCCGCCACCAACTCTTGCAGGCGCTGGACGGCCTGCTGCAACCCGAGCGCTTCAAGGACTACGGCCCCAACGGCCTGCAGGTCGAAGGGCGGCCCGAGATCCAGCGCGTGGTGAGCGGCGTGACCGCCAGCCGCGCCCTGATCGAGGCCGCGATTGCCGCCCGCGCGGACGCCATCTTTGTGCACCACGGCCTGTTCTGGCGCGGGCAGGATGGCCGCATCACGGGCTGGATGAAGCAGCGGCTGCAGCTGCTGCTGGCGCACGACATCAACCTGTTCGCCTATCACCTGCCGCTCGACGCCCATGCCGAGCTGGGCAACAACGCGCAGCTGGGCCGCGTGCTGGGCTTTGCTGCCGATGCGCGTTTTGGCGAGCAGGATCTGGGGTTCTCTGCCCCGGCGGTTTTTGACAGCGGCCAGGCCCTGGCTGACCATGTGGCGCAGGCGCTGGGCCGTGCCGTGACGCTGGTGCAGCCCATGGTTGCAGGCAGTGCGCCACCGCGCCCAGTACGTCCTGTGCGCCGCGTGGCCTGGTGCACGGGGGGCGCACAGGGGTATTTCGAGTCGGCGATTGCCGCAGGTGCCGATGCGTTCATCACCGGTGAAATCTCCGAACCCCAGGCCCACCTCGCGCGCGAAATGGGCGTGAGCTTTATCGCCGCCGGGCACCACGCCACCGAGCGTTATGGTGCGCCCGCCGTGGCCGCCCATGTGGCGGCGCAGTGGGGGCTGGACCACCAGTTCATCGAGATCGACAACCCGGCGTAGCCGCCTGTTGCACCCTTGCATCCCGTGGCGGCTGTACGCGGCCGCGTGGTGTGATGTGCTCACTTATTCATAGCTTCTTGGGCTTTCTGATAGCACCCTAGCAGCAAAAAGGCCTTCAACACCATGAACCCCATCGCCATCACCCAGGGAGATCCCGCCGGCATCGGCCCCGAAATCGTGGCCAAGGCCTTCCGCGACGCGCCCGAGGTGCTGCGCCATTGTTTTGTGGTGGGCGATGTGGCGACCCTGCGGCGCGCGGCCCAGGCCATTGCGCGGCCGGGCATCGGAGGCTTGCCGGTGGCGCAGATCGGTGCGCCGCATGAGGCGCTGGCCATGCCGCCCCGCTGCGTGCCCGTGCTGCCGGTGCCGGGTATCCCCGGGCCCCAGCCCTGGGGCCAGGTCAGCGCTGCAGCAGGGCGGGCGGCGGCCGACTGTGTGGTCTGGGCGGCCCGCACGGCCTTGCGCGGCGAGGTGGCGGCGCTGGTCACGGCGCCCCTGCACAAGGAGGCGTTGTCCGCTGCGGGTGTGGATTTTCCGGGGCACACCGAACTGCTGCAGGCCGAGGCCGCAGCCCACCAGGGCGTGCCGCTGGCCCGGATGCCGGTGCGCATGATGTTGGCCAACGATGAGCTGCGCACCGTGCTGGTCAGCATCCATGTGTCGCTGCGCGATGCCATCGAGGCTGTCACCCAGGACAACGTGCTGCAGACGCTGCAGATCACCCATGCCGCGTTGCAGCGCAGCCTGGGCCGTGTGCCGCGGATTGCCGTGGCGGGGCTGAACCCCCATGCGGGCGAAGGTGGGCTGTTTGGCCGCGAGGAGCTGGAGGTGATCGCGCCGGCCATCGCCGCTGCGCGCGTGCAGGGGCTCGATGTGCACGGCCCGTTCGCGCCCGACACGGTGTTCATGCGCGCACGCAGCACGCCGCAGCGCGCGGGCGAGTTCGATGCGGTGGTTGCGATGTACCACGACCAGGGGCTGATCCCGGTGAAGTACCTGGGCGTGGACAAGGGGGTGAATGTGACGCTGGGCCTGCCCCTGGTGCGCACCAGCCCGGACCATGGCACGGCGTTCGACATCGCGGGGCAGGGCATTGCCGACGCATCCAGCCTGGTAGAGGCCGTGCGCATGGCCCGCCAGCTGTCCGCGTAGCGGGTCGGTGTTCCTGCTGCATGTCACCCCGGTTACGGGACGCGCGCAGCCTGTGCCACTGGCGCGCCCTGGGCCAGCGCCCCCGCGCAAGGGCCGCCCCGCCGCGCTGGGGGCGTCCCCCTCTCTCGCATGGCGTAGCCATGCGAGAGAGGGGGAAGGCGCGAAGCGACTCAGGGGGTGTTTACTTTTTCAGGCTGTCCCGGATTTCGCGCAGCAGCACGATGTCTTCCGGCGGCGCGGCCGGGGCTTCAGGCGCGGCTGGGGCCGGGGTTTCGCGCTTGAGGCGGTTGATCTGCTTGATCATCATGAAGATGATGAACGCCAGGATGAAAAAATTGACGGCCACCGTGAGGAAGTTGCCATAGGCAAACACCGGCACGCCGGCCTTCTTGAGCGCGTCCAGCGTGGTGCCTGTGCCCGGCGGAATGCTGCCCAACACCACGAACAGGTTGGAGAAATCGAGCTTGCCGAACACCAGCCCCACCACCGGCATGATGAGGTCGGACACCACCGAATCCACAATCTTGCCGAAGGCGCCGCCAATGATCACGCCCACGGCGAGGTCCACCACGTTGCCCTTGACCGCGAACTCTCTGAACTCTTGCATCATCCCCATGTTGGTTGCTCCTTGCGTGAATGGATGTTGATGCAGGAGTATTGCTCAGCACAATGGGCTGTCAAGACAGACAACCGCTTTGAAATAACCATTTTCACTCCGCTACAATTCGCGGTTGACCCCAATCTAGCGATGATCAATCGAGGATCCCCATGAGTGACACTCCAATCGACTCCAGCAAGCGGACGTGGATCATCACGTCAGCCTGTGCTGGTGCGGTGGGCGGCGTGGCAACTGCCGTCCCTTTCGTGAGTACCTTCCAGCCCTCCGAGCGCGCAAAAGCCGCCGGGGCTGCGGTCGAGGTGGATATTTCTGCCCTCAAGCCGGGTGAGAAAGTTACCGTGGAGTGGCGCGGCAAGCCCGTCTGGATCATCAAGCGCACGCCCGAGCAGCTGGCCGAGTTGTCCAAGCTCGATGGTCAGCTGGCAGACCCCAAGTCGGAGCGCAAGCCCTCCGAGCTGACCCCCGAGTACGCGCGCAACGAAGCACGTTCCATCAAGCCGGAAATTTTCGTGGGTGTGGGCATCTGCTCGCACTTGGGTTGCTCTCCGTCCGACAAGTTCCAGCCCGGTGCCCAGCCTTCGCTGCCCGACGACTGGAAGGGCGGCTTCCTGTGCCCCTGCCACGGCTCCACCTTCGACATGGCCGGCCGCGTGTTCAAGAACAAGCCCGCGCCTGACAACCTTGAAGTCCCTCCGCACATGTACCTGTCCGACACGCGCCTCGTGATCGGCGAAGACAAGAAGGCTTGACGGAGAACGACATGGCCCACGAATTCAAAGAAATCTCTCCCAACGCCTCGGCAGGCGCCAAGGTCACGAACTGGTTCGAAAACCGGTTCCCCACGGCCTTTGACGCCTACAAGGTGCACATGTCGGAGTACTACGCTCCGAAGAACTTCAATTTCTGGTACATCTTCGGCTCGCTCGCGCTGGTCGTTCTGGTGATCCAGATCGTGACCGGCATCTTCCTGGTCATGCACTACAAGCCCGACGCCAGTCTGGCGTTCGCTTCGGTCGAGTACATCATGCGCGATGTGCCCTGGGGCTGGCTGATCCGCTACATGCACTCCACGGGCGCCTCGGCGTTCTTCGTGGTGGTGTACCTGCACATGTTCCGCGGCCTCATCTACGGCAGCTACCGCAAGCCGCGCGAGTTGGTCTGGATCTTCGGCTGCGCGATTTTCCTGTGCCTGATGGCCGAGGCCTTCATGGGCTACCTGCTGCCCTGGGGCCAGATGTCCTACTGGGGTGCCCAGGTGATCGTGAACTTGTTCGCCGCCATCCCGTTCATCGGCCCCGACCTCGCGCTGCTGATCCGTGGCGACTACGTGGTGGGCGACGCCACGCTGAACCGCTTCTTCAGCTTCCACGTGATCGCTGTGCCGCTGGTGCTGCTGGGCCTGGTGGTGGCGCACTTGCTGGCGCTGCACGACGTGGGCTCCAACAACCCCGACGGCGTGGAAATCAAGGGCCCCAAGGCGCCCAAGGATGCCAATGGCAAGCCGCTCGATGGCGTGCCGTTCCATCCTTACTACACGGTGCATGACATTTTTGCCCTGAGCATGTTCCTGATGGCGTTCACGGCCGTGGTGTTCTTTGCACCCGAGTTCGGTGGCTACTTCCTCGAATACAACAACTTCATCCCGGCCGATCCGCTCAAGACGCCTGCACACATCGCGCCAGTCTGGTACTTCACGCCGTTCTATTCGATGCTGCGTGCCATCACCAGCGAGATGATGTACGCCCTGATCCTGTGCGTGCTGGCCGGTGCTGGTTTCGGTGTGCTCAAGGCGAAGCTGCCCAGCTTTATCAAGGCCGGCATTGCCGGGGCCGCCGTGGTGGTCGTGCTGCTGATGCTGTCGATCGATGCCAAGTTCTGGGGTGTGGTGGTGATGGGGGGCGCGGTGATCATCCTGTTCTTCCTGCCCTGGCTGGACTTCAGCCCTGTCAAGTCGATCCGCTACCGCCCTGACTGGCACAAGTACCTCTACGGCATCTTCGTGATCAACTTCCTGATCCTGGGCTACCTGGGTGTGCAGCCTCCGTCGCCCATCGGCGAGCGCGTGTCGCAGGTGGGAACCCTGTTCTACTTCGGCTTCTTCCTGCTGATGCCCTGGTGGAGCCGCATTGGTGAAACCAAGCCCGTGCCTGACCGCGTGACCTTTGTGGCGCACTGAGCCTGGAGACAACAACAATGAAGAAAATCATCCTCACGTTGATCGCCGCTGTGGGCTTGGCTGCTGGTGCGGCCCATGCTTCGGGTGGTGACACCATCGCCTGGGACAAGGCGCCCAACAAGACCAACGACCTGGCCTCGCTGCAAAACGGCGCCAAGGTGTTCGTCAACTACTGCCTGAGCTGCCATTCGGCTGCGTTCATGCGCTTCAACCGCCTGCGCGACATCGGCCTGACCGAGCAGCAGATCAAGGACAACCTGCTGTTCACCACCGACAAGGTCGGTGAGACCATGAAGGCGTCCATCGATCCCAAGCAGGCCAAGGAATGGTTCGGCGCCAACCCGCCCGACCTGACCGTGATCGCACGTTCGCGCGCCGGCCACGGCGGCACGGGTGCAGATTACCTCTACACCTTCCTGCGTACCTTCTACCGCGACGACACCAAGGCCACCGGCTGGAACAACCTGGCTTTCCCGAGTGTGGGCATGCCCCATGTGCTGTGGGAGATGCAGGGCGACCGCCGCCCCGTGTTCGAAGAGCATGAGAGCCACGGCCACAAGACCCAGGTCTTCAAGGGTTGGGAGCAGGTCAAGCCCGGCACGATGACCCCGCTGCAGTTCGACCAGACCGTGGGTGACCTGGTGAACTACCTGCAGTGGATGGGCGAGCCGGCCCAGAATACCCGCGTCCGAGTTGGCGTGTGGGTGCTGATCTTCCTCGGTGTTTTCACCGTCATCGCCTGGAGGTTGAACGCAGCCTTCTGGAAGGACGTGAAGTAACAGCACGAGCCGCAAATCCTTGACAAGGCGCCCTTCGGGGTGCTGCTGGATTGTTTGCAGAGTGGGCGCTTTGGGCTCCCACTCTTTTGATTTTTAGGAGCCTCCCACCATGATGGTGCTTTACTCGGGTACGACCTGTCCCTTCTCCCACCGCTGCCGCTTTGTCCTGTTCGAAAAGGGCATGGACTTTGAAATCCGCGATGTGGACCTGTACAACAAGCCCGAAGACATCAGCGTGATGAACCCGTACGGCCAGGTGCCCATCCTGGTCGAGCGCGACCTGATCCTGTACGAATCGAACATCATCAACGAGTACATCGACGAGCGCTTCCCTCACCCCCAGCTGATGCCTGGCGACCCGGTGGACCGTGCCCGCGTGCGCCTGTTCCTGCTCAACTTCGAGAAGGAGCTGTTCGTGCATGTGAACACGCTCGAATCGCGTGCGACCAAGGGCAACGAGAAGGCGCTGGAGAAGGCCCGCGCCCATATCCGCGACCGTCTCACGCAACTGGCCCCGGTGTTCCTCAAGAACAAGTACATGCTGGGCGACAACTTCTCCATGCTGGACGTGGCCATTGCTCCGCTGCTGTGGCGCCTGGACTACTACGGCATCGACCTTTCCA
Source organism: Acidovorax sp. FJL06 (assembly GCF_003852545.1). Lineage (GTDB taxonomy): Bacteria > Pseudomonadota > Gammaproteobacteria > Burkholderiales > Burkholderiaceae_C > Acidovorax. Next base: position 214,009 of record NZ_QAJR01000003.1, on the reverse strand, counting down.
AGAACGCAGCGCCGCTGCTCAAGTACGCCGAGCGCATCTTCTCGCGCCCGGCCTACATCGAGGCGCTGACGCCGTCCGAAAAGGTCATGCGCAAGTAATCTGCGGCCCGCCTCCTTTATTTTTTTACCCACGCAGCTGCCATCCATTGACATGACCGCACAGGAATCGACCTCCACGCGCCCCTACCTCATTCGTGCCTTGTACGAGTGGTGCACCGACAACGGGTTCACACCCTATGTCGCGGTGCGCGTGGACGATTCCGTGCAGGTACCGCGTGAGTATGTGAAGGACGGCGAGATCGTGCTGAACATCAGCTTTGATGCCACGAGCGCGCTGCAGCTGGGCAATGACTTCATCGAGTTCAAGGCCCGCTTCGGTGGCAAGCCCCGTGAGATCCTGGTGCCCGTGGGCCGGGTGATCGCGATCTATGCCCGTGAAAATGGCCAGGGCATGGCGTTTCCCCCTCCGGTGGATATGCTGACGGGTGGCGATGTCTCCCCCGTGCTGGCACAGGCGCCCGCACCTGTGGCAGCAGTTCCTGCGCCCTCGGACGACCGGGTGGTTCAGTTGGTAGGAAGCGAAGAGGGGGGCAAGGAAGACGGCGGTGATGCGCCCCGGCCGCCTCCCGCATCGGGCGGGGCGCGGCCTTCGCTCAAGCGCGTCAAATAGCGCTGTTTCAAAATTGGGGCGGCATTTACAGGATAAAATGCTGCCTTCGCCGGTTTAGCTCAGTTGGTAGAGCACCCGCCTTGTAAGCGGTAGGTCGTCAGTTCGATTCCGACAACCGGCACCATCCATTCTTCTTGCTTTCTTCTGCATTCCCTGGTTCTGGCGTTGACCGTCAGGTTTGAACTTTCAGGCGAATCGCGTTAACCTCCCACCCCCGGCTGCGCAAATGCGCCTGCAACGCAGGCAGCAGCTGGCGTATTTTTGCCGCCGCAGCATTGCTCTTGACCAGCAGGCACCAGCTGTCCCCGTCGATGGGGCCCGCCTGGATCGCTGGACGCAGGGTGGCGGGAATCAGCAACTCAATGGCCTTGAGCCGATCACGAGAGTCGCGTGTCAGCGCTGTGAGCCTGGCCAGCGTGGGAGATTCCGCGCTGGCTTGCTGCACGGTGACAGCGTGGTGGCGGCGATTCATGGTGTGGCGTCTTCGGGCGTGGGGAATTCGTAGTGCATTTGATTATCACGGACGCCCGGTTGGCGCGCAGCCGGGCCATCCATCTGTCTGGCACGCGTCTGTTCTTGGCGGGGCTGGCGGTGTCGCTGTGCCTCATGCTGGTGGCGGCGACTTTGTACCACTGGGTGTTCCTAAAGGGCGCGCGCGAAGGCTGGCCCATTGTCGGCTCTCTGGTGCGGCTGGTGGTCAAGGACGAGTTTGCGGAGCGCGACCGCTTCATGCGCGCCAACCTCGATGCCATGGCGCGCCGTGTGGGCGAGATGCAGGCCCGCATGGTGCAATTGGAATCTTTGGGGGACCGCGTTCTTGGACTGGCTGGCATGGCGCCGGGGGACATCCAGAAGACCGACGGGCGCGGCGGAGCGCTGGTGAGTGCGCACAACCTGTCCATGGAGGAGCTGCAAGCCACCCTCGACGAGCTGGAGCGCCTGACCAACCAGCGGGTGGACCTGATGACGGTGCTCGAATCCCGGCTGTTTGACCAGCACATCCGCAAGAAGATGGTGCCGACCCATGCACCCGTGACCGGGCGGGCTGCGGGGTCGGGATTTGGCTGGCGCCTGGACCCGATCACCGGCCAGTCGGCCTTGCACACCGGTCTGGACTTTCAGGCCGATACGGGGACGCCCATCCTGGCGGCAGCAGGGGGGGTGGTGGTGACGCAGGAGTACCACCCGGCCTACGGCAACATGATCGAGGTGGACCATGGCAACCAGTTGGTAACCCGCTATGCGCATGCTTCGCGTACCCTTGTGAAGCAAGGGGACATCGTGCGCCGGGGGCAGAAGATCGCCGAGATCGGCACCACGGGGCGGTCTACCGGGCCGCACCTGCACTTTGAAGTGCTGGTGCAGGGGGTTTTTCAAGACCCCCAGAAGTTCCTGAGCGCGGGGGGGGCGCCCGCCAATGCACAGGTGGCAGTCGCGCGGGGGGCTGCACCCGCACCGGGCAGGTAAAATCGCGGGTCCGGTGTTCATTGCCTGGGGCTGCAACGCTTGCAAACCTGGCCAAAGGACCCACCTGAACTCAATTCATCTTAGGGATTTCGGTCGCTTGGCGCGCTGATTGCAGCGGGCAAGCGGTCCTGTTCGCATGGCCACCAACTTCCTCACCAAAATATTCGGCAGCCGCAATGACCGGCTCCTCAAGCAGTACCGCAAGACGGTGTCCCGCATCAATGCGATGGAGCCTGAGTACGAGAAGCTGTCGGACGAGCAGCTCAAGGCCAAGACGCAGGAGTTCAAGGAGCGCGTGGCCAAGGGGGCGTCGCTGGACGACATCCTCCCCGAAGCCTTTGCGGTGGTCCGCGAAGGCTCCAAGCGCATCATGAAGATGCGCCATTTCGATGTGCAGATGCTGGGCGGCATGGCGCTGCATTACGGCAAGATTTCCGAAATGCGCACGGGCGAGGGCAAGACCCTCACGGCCACGCTGCCGGTGTACCTCAATGCCTTGTCGGGCAAGGGCGTGCACGTGGTGACGGTGAACGATTACCTCGCCAACCGCGATGCGCAGTGGATGGGGCGCCTGTACAACTTCCTGGGCCTCACGGTGGGCATCAACCTGCCCAACATGCCGCGCGAGCAAAAGCAGGAGGCCTACCGCGCCGACATCACCTACGGCACGAACAACGAGTACGGTTTTGACTACCTGCGCGACAACATGGTCTATGAGGCCGCCGACCGCGTGCAGCAAGGCCTGAACTTCGCCATCGTGGACGAGGTGGACTCCATCCTGATTGACGAGGCGCGCACGCCCCTGATCATCAGCGGCCAGGCCGAAGACCACACCGCTACCTATATCGCCATGAACAAGGTGGTGCCCCTGCTGGTGCGCCAGGAAGGCGAAGCCGACCCGCGCACGGGCGAGGGCGTGACCAAGCCCGGTGACTTCACCGTGGACGAAAAGAGCCACCAGGTGTTCCTGACCGAGCAAGGCCACGAGACCGCCGAGCGTGTGCTGGCCAGCCATGGCCTGATCGCCGAAGGCGCCTCGGTCTACGACCCGGCCAACATCACGCTGATGCACCACCTGTATGCGGCACTGCGGGCCAACCACCTGTACCACCGCGACCAGCACTACGTGGTGCAAAACGGCGAGATCGTCATCGTGGACGAGTTCACCGGCCGCCTGATGTCGGGCCGCCGCTGGAGCGAAGGCCTGCACCAGGCCGTGGAAGCCAAGGAAGGCGTGAACATCCAGGCCGAGAACCAGACGCTGGCCTCGATCACCTTCCAGAACTATTTCCGCCTGTACAACAAGCTCGCGGGCATGACCGGCACGGCCGATACCGAGGCCTACGAGTTCCAGGAAATCTACGGCCTGGAAACCACCGTCATTCCGCCCAACCGCCCCAGCAAGCGCGACGACCAGCTCGACCGCGTGTACAAGACCACGCGCGAGAAGTACGAAGCCGCCATCAAGGACATCCGCGAATGCCACGAGCGCGGCCAGCCCGTGCTGGTGGGCACCACGTCGATCGAGAACTCCGAAATCATTGACCAGCTGCTGAACAAGGAAGGCCTGGCGCACCAGGTGCTGAACGCCAAGCAGCACGCCCGCGAAGCGGACATCGTGGCCCAGGCCGGCCGTGCCGGCATGATCACCATCGCCACCAACATGGCGGGCCGCGGCACCGACATCGTGCTGGGCGGCAACATCGAGAAGGATGTGGCGGCCATCGAGACCGATGAGTCCCTGTCCGAATCCGAGCGCGCCGCCAAGGTGGCTGCACTGCGCGAGCAGTGGAAGGTGGACCACGAGAAGGTCAAGGCCCTGGGCGGCCTGCGCATCATCGCCACCGAACGCCATGAGTCGCGCCGCATCGACAACCAGCTGCGTGGCCGTTCGGGCCGCCAGGGCGACCCCGGCTCCTCGCGCTTTTACCTGAGCCTGGACGATTCGTTGATGCGCATCTTCGCGGGCGACCGCGTCAAGGCCATCATGGACCGCCTGAAGATGCCCGATGGCGAGGCCATCGAAGCGGGCATCGTGACCCGCAGCATCGAGTCGGCCCAGCGCAAGGTGGAGGCCCGCAACTTCGACATCCGCAAGCAATTGCTGGAGTACGACGATGTGGCCAATGACCAGCGCAAGGTGATCTACCAGCAGCGCAACGACATCCTGGACGCCTCCGACCTGTCGGATGTGATCGCCGCGATGCGCGAGGACTGCATGACCGACCTGGTGCGCCAGTACGTGCCTGCCGAATCAGTGGAAGAGCAGTGGGACCTGCCCGCGCTGGAAAAGGCGCTGGCCGAAGAATGGCAAATCTCCCTGGCGCTGCAGCAGGAAGTGCAAGGCGCGAGCAGCGTCACCGACGACGAGATCCTGGACAAGGTGCTGCAGGCAGTGAACGCCTCTTTTGACGCGAAGGTGGAGCAGGTGGGCCGCGACAACTTCACGCAGTTCGAGCGTGTGGTGCTGCTGCAAAACTTTGACTCCAACTGGCGCGACCACCTCTCCGCGCTGGACTACCTGCGCCAGGGCATCCACCTGCGTGGCTATGCGCAAAAGCAGCCCAAGCAGGAGTACAAGCGCGAAGCCTTCGAGCTGTTCCGCCAGCTGATCGACCAGGTCAAGAACGAGGTCACCAAGATCCTCATGACCGTGCAGATCCAGTCGCAGGCCCAGCTGGACCAGGCCGCGCAGGACATGGAAAGCCGTGCCGAGAGCATTGCCAACGTGACCTACACCGCCCCCACCGAAACGGGCGAGGTGGAGACCACGGTCGATGCACAGACGGTGGGCCAGGCCCTGCCCGAAGGCATCCGCGTGGGCCGCAATGACCCCTGCCCCTGCGGCAGTGGCAAGAAGTACAAGCAGTGCCACGGCAAGCTGGCCTGATCTTCTGATGCACACAACACGGGCTTCGGCCCGTGTTTTCATTGGCGCGCCACGGTTTTCCGGATAATCGCCCCAGTTTTTTGAGAAAGACCCCCATGCCCGTCAATCTAGTCGCCCCTGTTGCTGCCGATCTGCACCCGATTGCCGGCGTTCGGATTGGTGTTGCCGAAGCCGGTGTCCGCAAGGCCCACCGCAAGGACCTCACCGTGTTCCTGCTGGACGAAGGCGCCAGCGTGGCCGGTGTGTTCACCCAGAACCGTTTCTGCGCCGCACCGGTGCAGATCAGCCGCGAACACCTGGCCCAGCAGGCAGGGGGCCGGCCGATCCGCGCCATGGTCATCAACACCGGCAACGCCAATGCGGGCACGGGCGCCGATGGCCTGGCGCGTGCGCGGTCCACCTGCGTTGCGCTCGCACGCCAGCTGGGCGTGGCGCCCGAGCAGATTCTGCCGTTCTCCACCGGCGTGATCATGGAGCCGCTGCCCCATGACCGCATCGAGGCCGGCCTGCCTGCTGCGATTGCCGATGCGCAGCCTGGCCACTGGGCCCGCGCCGCCGAAGGCATCATGACCACCGACACCCTGCCCAAGGCCTTCTCGGCGCGGGCGCAGATCGGCGGCGCCACGGTGTCCATCACCGGCATCAGCAAGGGCGCGGGCATGATCCGCCCCAACATGGCCACCATGCTGGGCTTTCTGGCCACCGACGCCTGCGTGGCGCCCGCCGTGATGCAGCAGCTGGCGCGTGAGCTGGCCGATGGCTCCTTCAACCGCGTGACCATCGACGGCGACACCTCGACCAACGACTCCTTTGTGGTGGTTGCCACCAACAAGGCCGCGCACGCGTCCATCACCTCGCTGGAGAGCAGCGAGGGCCAGCAGCTGAAGGCAGCGATGCTGGCGGTGTCGCAGAAGCTCGCCCAGGCCATCGTGCGCGACGGCGAAGGCGCCACCAAGTTCATCACGGTGCGGGTGGAAGGCGGCAAAACGGGCGAGGAGTGCCGCAAGGTGGCCTATGCCATCGCGCATTCACCCCTGGTCAAAACGGCCTTTTTTGCCAGTGACCCCAACCTGGGCCGCATCCTGGCAGCCGTGGGCTATGCGGGCATCGACGACCTGGACCAGACCGGCATCGATCTGTACCTGGACGACGTGCATGTGGCCGTGCAAGGCGGCCGCAACCCCGCCTACCGCGAGGAAGACGGCCAGCGCGTGATGAAACAGGCCGAGATCACCGTGCGCGTGCTGCTGGGCCGTGGCAATGCCGTGGACACGGTGTGGACCTGCGACTTCAGCCACGAATACGTGACGATCAACGCGGACTACCGCTCTTGATTGATTGAAAACTCCTGATTTGATAGCTGCTGGCGCTTGATGGACGTGCGCCAGGTGCCAAAATGAACCAAAAATTCGAACACCTGATCGAGCGCGCCGAGCAGCTCATCGCCCGCATCGAATCCGTGCTGCCGCAGCCCCTGGGCGCGCCGGATTGGTCGGCCTCCATTGCCTGGCGCTACCGCAAGCGCAGCAGCGGCCACGGCACCCTGGAGCCGGTGCGCCATGTGGCCGCGATGGCACTGGCCGACCTCAAGGAAATCGATCCCCAAAAGGAAAAGATCGAGCGCAACACGCAGCAATTCGTGCGGGGCTTGCCCGCCAACAACGTGCTGTTGACCGGCGCGCGCGGCACCGGCAAGTCCTCGCTCATCAAGGCCTGCCTGAACGCCTACGCGGCGCAGGGCCTGCGCCTGATCGAGGTGGACAAGGCGGACCTGACCGATCTGCCCGACATCGTGGACGTGGTGTCTGCGCGCCCCGAGAAATTCATCGTCTTTTGCGACGACCTGAGCTTTGAAGACGGCGAGCCTGGCTACAAGGCGCTCAAGTCCATTCTGGACGGTTCGGTGGCCGCTGCCACGCCCAATGTGCTGATCTACGCCACCAGCAACCGGCGCCACCTGCTGCCGGAGTACATGAAGGAAAACCTGAGCTACACCCACACCGAGGATGGCGAGGTCCATCCGGGTGAGGTGGTGGAAGAAAAGATCTCCCTGTCGGAACGCTTTGGCCTGTGGGTGAGCTTCTATCCGTTCAGCCAGGAGGAGTACCTGACCATCACGGCACAGTGGCTGTCGTCGCTGGGCGTGCCGGCCGCTGCCATTGCGGCGGCCCGGCCCGAAGCGCTGGTCTGGGCGCTGGAGCGTGGCTCGCGCAGCGGCCGCGTGGCCTACCAGTTTGCGCGCGACTATGCGGGGCGCCACAGTGGCTGAAACAACGCGCAAACACACCGAGGTGGCCGTGGGCATTCTGCTGCGCGGCGATGGCGCGATGCTGCTGTCCACCCGCCCGCCCGGCAAGCCCTATGCGGGCTACTGGGAGTTTCCGGGCGGCAAGCTGGAGGCGGGCGAGACCGTGGAAGAGGCGCTGCGCCGGGAGCTGATCGAAGAGCTGGGCGTGACCATTGGGGCTGCCAGCGTCTGGAAGGTCACGGAGCACGACTATCCCCATGCCCTGGTGCGCCTGCACTGGTGCAAGGTGGGGGCCTGGACGGGCGAGTTCGAGATGCGCGAGGGCCAGCAAATGGTCTGGCAGCAGATGCCGTTGACGGTTACCCCCGTGCTGCCCGGCGCCTACCCGGTGCTGCAATGGCTGGCCGAGGAGCGGGGCCTGGAGTTCAGTCCCGAGTGAAACCGAGCCACTGCGCACGCAGGCCGTGTGTGCGTTCGGTGGTCATTGTTTGCTACTTGTTTAATAGCTTGTAGGGCTTTCCAGTAGGGCGCTGGCGGCCATTTTCTGTCTCGATTGTGTCCGCCCCGTGGTCGCCTCAGTGCTGCAGGCGCGGATCGCCATACTGGGCTTCCGCAGGTGGGGCTTCGGCGGGCATGCGAAAGTCCTCGCTGGCCCAGGCACCGAGATCGACCTGCTTGCAACGTTCGCTGCAAAAAGGGCGGTAGGCATTGGCGGGGCTGTAGACGCTGTCGCCGCCACAGCAGGGGCAGACCACGGTGCGTGCGAAGGGGGCAGAGGATGGAGGGCGGGTCATGCTAGTGGGTGACTCAGTGGCGTCTTCGCCAGTCAGCTTCGTGGCGTGCTCAATGAAAGAATCCGGACTCAGGCGTCAGGCGCACAGCGTGAGTTCAAACGCCGCATCCTCGTTGCAGGCGTGCAGGCGGCCATCTCCTTCCAGTCGCATGAGCCGCACCGAAACAATCAGGCGGTTGCCGCTGATCTCGGGGATCAGGTTCAGGGCGGGGTCGATGCGCAGCCGCAGCAGCTGGAACGTGCGGCCTTGCGGCAGGTTCTGCTGGAACTGGCCGCGCTCGGCGGCCACTTTCTGGGGAACACCTGAATCGCGCAACAGCTTGAGCAGCACGTAGATCGATTCGGCCAGTGGCGCGAGCGTGGACGCCCATTGCTCCAGGGCCTGCTGCCGGACATCGGGGGCGTGGTGCTGCCACGCATAGTAGGCCGGCAGATCGAACCCGCAGGTGCCGCCTGGGATGCCGATGCGGCTGCGGATGCTCATCAGCCAGTCGTTTTCCGTCAGCGCGTGGCCTGATTTCCCGGTTTGGGCATTGAGCGCGGCAAAGCACCGGTCGAGCTGCGCGATCACGGCATCCAGCGCCGCCTCCGAGATGGAGGGGTTGCCGCGGTAGCCGTCGAGTTGGTGCTTGTGTTTTTCGATGTCCTTGAGCACATCCGACTTCAGGTCGGCCCGGGCGGCCACATCCATGATCTCGAAAATCGTGACCAGCGCGAAGTGGTGGTCCAGCGCATGGGCGCGGGGGATCAGCTCCCCCAACCGGCGGAACAACTGCTCAAGCCGCAGATAGGTTCTGAGACGCTCGTTAAAGGGGTATTCGTAGAGAATCACGCTGGCGGGTTCCTGGGGGCTCTTGGAGGCTGTTTGAAAAGTCGGCGCGAGGCGCATTGCGGCGGGATGCGTGGGGATGCAAGGCGCAAACCGCAGCCGGGCTGGTGGCCCGGCAAGGATTTGCAGCGCCGCAGACCCGCGTATCCCGCCGTGATCACGCCCGCGTCCGACTTTTGAAACAGCCTCTTATGCATCATAGCCCGAACAACGCGGCTGCCTGCCGCACCTGGGCCTGCAATTGGGGCAGCGTGCAGCCGGGCCCATTGGTGATCACGACATCGGCCACCGCCCGGCGCGCACGGCGGGTGGCTTGCGATGCGATGATGCTCTGCACCCCCTCGGGGGCGAGGCCGCTGCGCTGCACGACCCGCTCGATCTGTGTCTCGACCGGGCAATCCACCACCACCACAGCGTCTAGTTGGCGCGCCCACCGGCCGGATTCCGTCAGCAGTGGAATGTCGTGCACGATCATGCGGGAGCCGGCGGCGATGGCGTGTTGCGTCTGCAGATGGCTGTGGTGGGCCACCAGCGGATGCACGATGGCCTCCAGCCGCGCGCGGACCTCGGGCCGGCTGAAGGCCAGCTCGCGCATCCGGGCGCGGTCCAGGGCGCCGAAGGCGTCAACGAGCGCGTCGCCAAATGCGCTGCGGATGGCCTCCATCGCATCCCCCTGGGGGCCGGTGACGTTGCGTGCGATCTGGTCGGCGTCGATCAAGGTGGCTCCCAGCGACACGAACATGCCGCCGACGGTGCTCTTGCCGCTGCCAATGCCGCCGGTCAGGCCCAGGCGCAGCGGGCGCCCCGGAGGCTGCAGGGTGGAAGGGGTGGTACTCACAGTCCCAGGAGCTTCAGTACCGTGCCCAAGATGGCATTGGGGCCGAACACCATGGCCGTGAAGCCCGCACCCACGAGAAAGGGGCCAAAAGGGATGTAACCCCCTTCACGCAGGCTGCTGAAGATCTTCATCGCGATGCCGACGAGGGCACCAATGACCGATGACATCAGAATGATGGGCACCAGCGCTTGCCAGCCAAACCAGGCGCCCAGCGCGGCGAACAGCTTGAAGTCGCCGTATCCCATGCCCTCCTTGCCTGTGGCCAGCTTGAAACCCCAGTAGACCAGCCACAAAGACAGATAGCCCGCTGCTGCGCCCACCACGGACGCATGGAGCGGCACGTCGATCCATTGCATCGCTGCAGACAGCAAGCCCGCCCACAGCAGGGGCAGGGTGATGTCGTCCGGCAGCAGCGTGGTGTCCCAGTCGATCAGGGCCAGTGCCACGAGTGCGGCGGAAAACCCGCACCAGGCAATGCCGGCGGGAGTCACGCCCCAGCGATAGATGCAGAAGAAAAACAAGGCGCCCGTTGCGAGTTCGACCAGCGGGTAGCGGGCGCTGATGCGTACCTTGCAGGCCGAGCAGCGGCCCCGCAGAAAGAGATAGCTCAATACCGGAACATTCTCATACCACTGCACGGCATGCCCGCAGGCTGGGCAGCGTGAGCGGGGGGTCATCAGGTTGAAAGGCGCCTGGGTGTCTCCCGGGGGCTCCTTGCCTTGCTTCTCCGCCTCCAGCTGGGCCAGTTCCGCAGCCCATTGCCGCTCCATCATCTTGGGAAGTCGGTAGATGACCACGTTCAAAAAGCTGCCAAGCAGCAATCCCACCACGCCGCCAAAAGCGGCGTCCCACCACAGGTCCAGCACCATTACACGACCTGACCGAGTTTGAAGATGGGGAGGTACATGGAGACGACGATGCCGCCGATCAGCGTGCCCAGGAACACAATGATGATGGGCTCCATCAGGCTGGACAGGCCCGCCACCATGTCATCCACTTCGGCTTCGTAAAAATCGGCTGCCTTGCCAAGCATGTGGTCAATGGAGCCCGACTCTTCCCCAATGGCGCACATCTGCAGCACCATGGACGGAAAGACGTTGGCATTGCCCATGGCAGCGGTCAGGCTGGTGCCGGTGGACACTTCCTGCTGGATTTTGTCGGTGGCCAGGGAGTACACGGAATTGCCAGCGGCCCCGCCGACCGAGTCCAGCGCTTCCACCAGGGGAACCCCTGCTGCAAACATGGTGGACAAGGTCCGGGTCCAGCGTGCAACGCAGGACTTGTCGATCAAGGCGCCAAAGACAGGCATCCGCAGCAGAAGGCGGTCCATGAACATCTGCATTTTTTCATTGCGGCGCCAGGCCTGCATGAAGAAGAAGAATCCACCGCCCAGGACGCCGAAAATCAGCCACCACCATTTGACGAAAATCTCGCTCACTGCCATCACGAAGAGTGTCGGGGCGGGCAGATCGGCGCCAAATGAGGTGAACACCTCCTTGAAGGCCGGGATCACGAAAATCATGATCACGGTCACCACCACAAACGCGACGATGACGACGGAAATGGGGTACATCAAGGCAGATTTGATCTTGGACTTGATGGCCTCGGTTTTCTCCATGTAGGTGGCGAGCCGGTCCAGCAGGGCTTCCAGAATACCTGCGGCTTCACCGGCCTCCACCAGATTGCAGTAGAGGCTGTCAAAGTACATGGGGTACTTGCGGAATGCGCCATTCAACGATGTTCCGGTTTCAATGTCCGAGCGAACGTCGTTGAGCAGTTTGGTGACACTGGCGTTGGTATTCCCTCGGCCCACAATATCAAAGGCTTGCAGCAGGGGCACGCCCGCCTTCATCATGGTCGCCAGTTGCCGCGTGAACAGGGCGATGTCTTTGGGCTTGATTTTCTTGCCCGAGCGCATCCGGCGCTTTTTGATCTTTGTCGGAAAAACGCCCTGGCGGCGCAAGGTGGCCTGGACCTGATTCTCACCCACGGCGCGGATTTCACCCCGAATAATTTTTCCATGGCGATCCTTGCCTTCCCACTCGAAGACAAAGTCCTTGATATCTCTTTTTGATGCTACGGTCGCCATACTGCCCTCGTCAGTGGATGCTATTCATTGGTAACGGCCAGGACTTCCTCCAGGGACGTCAGGCCGAGTTTGGCTTTATAGAGACCAGACTCCCGCAGCGAGCGCACACCCTCGGCCCGCGCTTGTTCTGCGATTTCCAGGGCGCTTCCGTCACGAAGGATGATGCGCTGAATGTCCTCGGACACCGGCATGACCTGATAAATGCCCAGCCGGCCCTTGTAGCCGTTGTTGCAGGCGGAGCAGCCGACGGGGCGGTAGGTCACCCACGAACCGTCAAGATCATGCTCCTTGTAGCCGGCGTCCACCAGTGCTTCATGGGGGATGTCGGCGGGGGCCTTGCAGGCCGGGCACAGCCTGCGCGCAAGCCGCTGCGCGGTGATCAGGATCACGCTGGATGCAATATTGAAGGGTGCAATGCCCATGTTGCGCATCCGCGTGAGGGTCGTGGGCGCATCGTTCGTGTGCAGGGTGGACAGCACCAAGTGGCCGGTCTGTGCGGCCTTGATCGAGATGTCGGCGGTTTCCAGATCCCGGATTTCCCCGACCATGATGATGTCCGGGTCCTGCCGCAGGAAGGACTTGAGCGCGACCGCAAATGTCAGCCCCGCCTTTTCATTGACGTTGACCTGATTGACGCCGGGCAGGTTGATTTCAGAAGGATCTTCCGCGGTCGCAATATTGACACCGGGCTTGTTCAGGAGATTAAGGCAGGTATACAGCGACACGGTTTTCCCGGAGCCGGTCGGTCCTGTCACCAAAATCATGCCATAGGGGCGGCCAATCGCCTGGAGGAGTCGTTCCTTTTCCACGGGCTCATAACCCAGGGCATCAATGCCGAGCTTGGCGCTGCTGGGGTCAAGGATACGGATCACGATCTTTTCGCCAAACAAGGTGGGCAATGTGCTGACCCGGAAGTCGATCACCCGGTCGGGGCCCACTTTCAGCTTCATGCGGCCATCTTGTGGAACGCGTTTCTCCGAAATATCCAGGCGCGAAATCACCTTGATCCGCGATGCGAGTTTGTCCTTGATGGCGATGGGGGGGGAGGCTATTTCGCGCAACTCTCCGTCAACGCGAAAGCGGACGCGGTACTGGTGCTCGTAGGGCTCAAAATGCAAATCGGATGCCCGCATGTTGAAGGCATCCAAAAGCATTTTGTGCAGGAATTTGACGATGGGGGCATCTTCAACTTCGGTGACGCCGGTGTCTGCTTCATCGGGCGCTTCCTCGATGGAAACATCATCGAACTCAAAATCGCCGCCACCGCTCACCAGCGTATCCATGGATTCGCTGGCTGATTTGGTGGTGGTTTCTACCAGGCGGCTTAGTTTGTCATATTCCGCAATAATCCAATCCACCCCCATCTGGGTGGTGAATTTGATTTTTTCTGCGGCTTCCTGGTCTGTGGGATCTGCCGTTGCGACGATTAATCGGTTGTTGCGCTTGCTGAGCACAACAACCCGGTAGGCCTGGCATATTTTCCCGTCCAGCAGTTCCTTGGGAAGGCGCAGTGGGTCAATCGCGTCCAGGTCGAGCAGTGGTGCGCCAAATACGGCAGATACGGTGTGGGCCAAATCAGCCGCAGATACCGCCCCCGAACCTGTCAATTCGGCAATAAAGCTGGTCCGGCTGATTTGTGATTTTTTGTAAATGTCCTCGGCTGACTTTTGGGTCAGTTTGCCAGCAGACATCAAGGCCCGACCCAGTCCGGGGAGGGCGACTGCAGAGGCTTCTTTGGGGACAGTATCAACAGCGGCCATGTAACCGGTAATGTGTTAGGTGTGGAAAAGAAACCATCCTATCATCACCGATCGCGCGGAGGGTGTACAGCGCTGGATATTGGTAACTGCGCCACAGGCGGCGCAAATGTGTGGGGCGATTGGTTTATGGTCGGGGTGAGAGGATTCGAACCTCCGGCCTCTACGTCCCGAACGTAGCGCTCTACCAGGCTAAGCTACACCCCGTTGATTGCATAGCACCCGTGTGCGGTCCTAATGGGCGTTTTAGTTGCGCCGTGCCAGCAATTGTGCGGCTAATTCTAACAAACCCTTTGAATGCGCATTCGCTGGAAGTTGCTCTGCGGCGGCCATGGCCCGGCGGGCTTCGGCAAATGCGGCTGCGCGTGTGACGTCCAGGGCGCCGGTGGCTCGAACGATGCGGATGATCTCGCTCAATTGTTCCGTTGAGCCTTGTTCGATGGCCTGGCGAACAATGAGTGCCTGGCTGGGGGTGCCCCGCTCCATGGCGGCAATCAATGGCAGTGTGGACTTGCCTTCGCGCAGGTCATCGCCCAGGTTCTTGCCCATTTCCGAAGCATCACCGTCGTAGTCCAGGACGTCGTCGATGATCTGGAAGGCTGTGCCCAGAGCCTGTCCGTAGGTGGCGCATGCTTCTTCGACCTCGGGGGTGCTGTCGGCCAGCACGGCTCCGAGCCTGGCGCTGGCTTCGAACAGCTTGGCTGTCTTGGAGCGGATCACGCGCAGATAGCCGGCTTCGTCCAGGGAGGCGTCGTGCATGTTCATGAGCTGCAGCACCTCGCCCTCGGCGATCACGTTCGTGGCTTCGGAGAGGATTTCCATGATCCGCATGCTTCCTGCCTCCACCATCATCTGGAAGGAGCGGGTGTGCAGGAAATCGCCCACGAGCACGCTGGCGGGATTGCCGAAGGTCTCGTTGGCCGTGGGGCGCCCCCGGCGCAGCGTGGAGGCGTCCACCACGTCGTCATGCAGCAACGTGGCGGTGTGAATCAACTCGACCACCGCCGCGAGGCTGAACCGATGGGCGCCGCGATAGTCCAGGGCGCCGCACACCATGAGCAGCAACGCAGGCCGCAGGCGTTTGCCGCCGGCGGCGATGATGTATTGCGATATCTGGGCGACCAGCGGCACGCTGGACGTCAGGCGCCGCTCAATGACCTTGTCGACCTCGTGCATGTCCTGTGCAACGAGCGTGAGGGGGGCGGCGGCGGGGGCGGTATGGTCAGTCAAGATGGCGGTCACAGAAAGTGTCCGGATTATAGGAAGGCCTGAACAGGGTCATTGCGGCCCGATTGGGGGAGCGTTGCGCAGGCCTGCAAGGGGGCTAGACCTGAAATGCGCGATGCGCTATACTCATGGGCTCTGCAGAAATCCGTCTGCGGAACTCATATCAAGAGGTCAACATGTACGCGGTCATAAAAACCGGCGGCAAGCAGTATCGCGTTGCTTCCGGCGAAAAAATTAAAGTAGAACAGATTGCTGCGGACGTAGGCCAGGAGATCGTGATCGACCAGGTTCTGGCTGTCGGCAACGGCGCTGAACTGAAGGTTGGCACGCCCCTGGTGTCCGGCGCAACCGTGAAAGCCACTGTTGTGGCACACGGCAAGCACGACAAGGTGCACATCTTCAAGATGCGCCGTCGCAAGCACTATCAAAAACGCCAAGGCCATCGCCAGCAGTTCACTGAACTGCAAATCGGTGCGATTGCTGCTTAAGCGAAGGAGCTGAGTCATGGCACAGAAAAAAGGCGGCGGCTCTACGCGAAATGGGCGCGACTCCAAGCCAAAGATGCTGGGTGTCAAGGCGTTCGGTGGTGAATTGATCAGCGCTGGCTCGATCATCGTGCGCCAACGTGGCACGCGTTTCCACCCCGGCAACAACGTCGGCGTCGGCAAGGATCACACCTTGTTCGCCCTGGTGGACGGCCATGTGTCGTTCGGCACCAAGGGTGCATTGTCCAAGTCCACGGTCAATGTGACTCCCGCCTGAGGATTTTTCCTCTGGCAAACATCGAAGCCCCGCTTTGCCGGGGCTTTGTTGTTTGGTCTGTACGGGTGGCTCTCGCATGCCATCTGCCTGTGGCGCCTGGAAGGCGCTCCGCTGTTCCGCCACAATCGGCCGTTGGCTGTCGGTCGGTCCGGCGCCCTTTTGTAAACTGGATATTCCATGAAGTTCGTCGATGAAGCCTTTATTGACATTGCTGCCGGTGACGGTGGCAATGGCTGCGTGTCGTTTCGGCACGAAAAATACAAGGAGTTTGGCGGACCCAATGGCGGCGATGGCGGGCGAGGGGGGCATGTGTTTGCCGTCGCTGACCCCAACCTGAACACCTTGGTGGACTTTCGCTACTCGCGCCGGCATGAGGCCAAGCGCGGCGAGCATGGCATGGGCTCGGACATGTTTGGCGCAGCGGGCGGCGACATCACCCTGAAAATGCCCGTGGGCACCATCATCACCGATGCGGAAACGGGCGAGGTGCTGTATGAGCTGCTCAACCCGGGCGAAGTCATCACCATCGCCAAGGGGGGCGATGGCGGGTTTGGCAACCTGCGTTTCAAGAGCGCCATCAACCGCGCGCCCCGGCAGAAGACGCCGGGTTGGCCGGGCGAAAAAAAGAACCTCAAGCTGGAGTTGAAGGTGCTGGCCGACGTGGGCCTGCTGGGCATGCCAAACGCTGGCAAGTCCACCTTCATCACGGCGGTTTCCAATGCGCGCCCCAAGATTGCCGACTACCCCTTCACCACGCTGCATCCGAATCTGGGCGTGGTGCGCGTGGGGCCCGAGCAGAGTTTTGTGGTGGCGGACATCCCGGGTCTGATCGAAGGGGCGTCGGAGGGGGCGGGGCTGGGCCACCAGTTCTTGCGCCATCTGCAGCGCACCCGCCTGTTGCTGCATGTCGTGGATCTGGCGCCTTTCGACGATGCAGTGGATCCGGTGGCCCAGGCCAAGGCCATCGTCAACGAACTGAAGAAGTACGACCCGCAGCTCTACAACAAGCCCCGCTGGCTGGTGCTGAACAAGCTGGACATGGTGCCGGCCGACGAGCGCGAGGCGCGTGTCAAAGACTTTGTGAAGCGCTTCAAGTGGAAGGGGCCGGTGTTTGAGATTTCTGCGCTGACGCGCGAAGGCTGTGAGCCTTTGATCCATGCGATCTTCCGCCATGTGCAGTCTGAGCAGCGCACAGAAAACGAGCCGGTGGAAGTGGATCCCCGGTTTGCCGGCGACGCGCCCGCCTGACGCAGGGCGGGGCTTGCAGCACCTTTCATTCGGTTGCTATATTTTTAATAGCTGCTGGCGCTTGATGGATGCGCGGTAGCGGCCAAAATGATTCAAACAATGGTTTCCAGCGTATTGCGAGATGCCCGCCGCATCGTGGTCAAGGTGGGTTCCAGCCTTGTGACCAACGAAGGCCGTGGCCTGGACGAAACAGCCATCGGTGAATGGAGCCGCCAGCTGGCGGCCCTGGTGCGCGGTGATGGCGGGGTTGCGCGCGAGGTGGTGATGGTGTCCAGTGGTGCCATTGCCGAGGGCATGAAGCGCTTGGGCTGGACCACGCGCCCGCAGGAAATCCATGAGCTGCAGGCCGCTGCTGCGGTGGGGCAGATGGGCCTGGCGCAAATGTACGAGACCAAGCTGCGCGAAGAGGGCATGGGCAGCGCCCAGGTGCTGCTCACCCATGCCGACCTGGCGGACCGCGAGCGCTACCTGAACGCGCGCTCCACCTTGCTCACGCTGCTGCGCCTGGGCGTGGTGCCGGTGATCAACGAGAACGACACGGTCGTCAACGACGAAATCAAGTTTGGCGACAACGACACCCTGGGGGCGCTGGTGGCCAATCTGGTCGAGGCCGATGCGCTGATCATCCTCACGGACCAGAAAGGGCTGTACACCGCCGATCCGCGCCGTGACCCCTCGGCGCAATTTGTGCACGAAGCCAAGGCCGGGGACTTGGCCCTGGAGGCCATGGCCGGGGGCGCGGGCTCCAGCATTGGCAAGGGCGGCATGATCACCAAGATCCTGGCGGCCAAGCGTGCTGCGGGTTCAGGGGCATCCACCGTGATTGCCTGGGGGCGTGAGCCGGATGTGCTGTTGCGCCTGGTCGGGGGCGAGCCCTTGGGGACCTTGCTGGTCGCGCAAACCCAGAAGACACAGGCCCGCAAGCAGTGGATGGCGGACCACCTGCAGCTGCGCGGCTCCGTGGTGGTGGATGCCGGGGCTGCCGCCAAGGTGCGCGATGAGGGCAAGAGCCTGCTGCCCATTGGCATGACGGCGGTGGAGGGGGATTTTTCGCGCGGCGACGTGATTGCCGTGCGGGACGCCTCCGGGGTCGAGATTGCGCGCGGCCTGGCCAACTATGCGGCCGCCGAAGCGCGCCTTCTGTGCCGCAAGCCTTCGGCCGAGTTTGAAAAACTGCTGGGCTATGTGGCGGAGGCAGAAATGGTGCACCGCGACAACCTGGTGCTGGCCGTGGGGGCGTGATCGCCTGATCGCCCGATTGCTCTGGCGCGTTGCGTCACAGCCAACAAAAATGCCTGCTAGTTGCAGGCATTTTTGTTGGTGGGTCCGGAGGTCAGCGCGGCGTAGTGGTCAGGGGCGGAATCCCATCGAGCTCCGCCGGCATGCTATTTTGCGGGTCAGGATCAAAACTGGCGCCGGGGGGCAGTTCCATGCCTGGGTTGATCAGCATGGACCCGGTGCGGTACATGCTGGCCCCTGCGTGCTCGCCCTCTCGCGTGCGCATACCGCTGCGCAGATAGCGGTTGCGTTGCTCGTGCCGAGGCAGGTAGCGCGCCAGTTCGGTCAGGGCCATTTCATAGACCCCCCGCTTGAACTCGACCACCACGTCCAGGGGCACCCAGTAGTCATTCCAGCGCCAGGCATCAAACTCGGGGTGGTTGGTCGCGCGGAGATTCAAGTCCCAGTCGTGGCCCACCAGTTGGAGCAGATACCAGATTTGCTTCTGGCCCTTGTAATGTCCGCGCGCGTCGCGGCGGATGTACCGGTCAGGCACCTCATAGCGCAACCAGTCCCGGGTGCGGGCCACCAAGCGCACGTGGTCAGGCAATAATCCCACCTCTTCGTGCAGCTCCCGGAACATGGCCTGCTCGGGGGTTTCGCCCCGGTCAATGCCACCCTGCGGAAACTGCCAGCTGTGGGTGCGTATGCGCTTGCCCCAGAACACCTGGTTTCTCTGGTTGAGCAGGATGATGCCGACGTTCGGCCGAAAGCCGTCCCGGTCAAGCATAATCAAACCCCAAATTTTTAAACTGCGTCCATTATGCACGGCGCCTAGCGCGCAGCAAGTGGACTGCTCTGATCCGCCTGAAATCGATTCCGATGAAAGCCTCCCAATTCTTTATTTCCACCCTCAAGGAAGCTCCGGCCGACGCAGAAGTGGTCAGCCACAAACTCATGATGCGGGCGGGGCTGATCAAGAAGCTGGGCGCGGGCATCTACAACTACATGCCCATGGGCCTTCGGGTCATCCGCAAGGTCGAGGCGATCGTGCGGGAGGAAATGAACCGCGCGGGCGCCGTGGAGCTGACCATGCCCGTGGTGCAGCCGGCCGAGCTGTGGCAGGAGACCGGGCGGTTTGACAAGATGGGCCCCGAGCTGCTGCGCATCCAGGACCGCCATGGCCGGGACTTCGTGGTGCAGCCCACCAGCGAAGAAGTGATCACTGACATCGCGCGCCAGGAACTCAAGAGCTACAAGCAGCTGCCCAAGAACTTCTACCAGATCCAGACCAAGTTCCGCGACGAGCGCCGCCCACGCTTTGGCCTCATGCGCGGCCGCGAGTTCATCATGAAGGACGCCTACAGCTTCGACCGCGACCAGGTGGCCGCCAAGGCCAGCTACCAGGTGATGGCCCAGGCCTACCGCCGCATTTTTGACCGCTTCGGCCTGACCTACCGCGCCGTGGCGGCCGACAGCGGCGCCATCGGTGGCGACCTGTCCGAAGAGTTCCAGGTGATCGCCGCCACGGGCGAGGATGCCATCGTCTACTGCCCAGAGAGCGACTACGCCGCCAACATGGAAAAGGCCGAGGCGCTGGCGCCCGCCGGTCCACGCCCTGCGCCCGCCAAGGCCATGGAAAAGACGCCGACGCCTGGCAAGGCCACCTGTGCCGACGTGGCCGAGCTGCTCGGTGTGCCTTTGAGCACCACGGTGAAGTCGCTGGTCCTGGCCACGGACGAAACCAACGAGGCCGGCGAGATCGTCAAGAGCCAGGTCTGGCTGTTGCTGCTGCGCGGCGACCATGACATGAACGAGATCAAGGTGGGCAAGGTGCCTGGCCTGGCAGGCTTCCGCTTTGCCACGCTCTCCGAGATCGAGGACCACTTTGGCTGCAAGCCCGGCTACCTGGGCCCCATCGGCCTGAAAAAGCCGCTCAAGCTCGTGGTGGACCGTGAAGTGGCCCTCATGGCCGACTGGATCTGCGGCGCCAACGAGGTGGATGTCCATATCACCGGCGTGAACTGGGGTCGCGACCTGCCCGAGCCCGATGCGATTGCCGACCTGCGCAACGTGGTGGCGGGCGACCGCTCCCCCGATGGACAGGGCGAGCTCGCCATCGAGCGCGGCATCGAAGTGGGCCATGTGTTCTACCTGGGCACCAAATACAGCCGCGCGATGAACGCCACCTTCCTGGACGAGACCGGCAAGCCCCAGCCGCTGGAGATGGGCTGCTACGGCATCGGCGTTACGCGCCTGCCCGCCGCCGCCATCGAGCAAAACCACGATGAGCGCGGCATCATCTGGCCCGACGCGATTGCGCCGTTCACTGCAGTCATTTGCCCCGTGGGCATGGACCGCAGCGAGGCCGTCAAGGCCACGGCCGAGCAGCTCTATGCCGACCTGCTGGCCGCCGGTGTGGATGTGATCCTGGACGACCGCGGCGAGCGCCCCGGCGCCATGTTCGCCGACTGGGAGCTGATCGGTGTGCCGCACCGCGTGACCATTGGTGACAAGAGCCTCAAGGAAGGCGTGGTCGAGTACCAGCACCGCCGCGACACGGCCGCCACCAAGGTGGCCGTTGCCGACATCCTGGCCCACGTGAAGGGCCGCATGGTGGTATGAGCATGAGCGAGCGGGACGCCAACGCCTCTGACGGCTGTTCTTCCTCCCCGGCCCGGCCTGGCGCCGCTGCGGGGGGGCTGTCGCGGCGCGCGTGCCTGCTGTCTGCCGCCTCGTTCGCGGCACCTGCAGCCTGGCTGGCCGCGCCGCAGGCGGCGCACGCGGGGGGGCAGCTCGAAGAGCCCTTGATGGATTCCGTGCGCTCGGCGCTGAGTTCGGCCATTGCCAACCATGCGCCGCCCGAGCCCGAGTTTTTTACCACCGAAGCCCGCCTGCACTACCTGCGCTGGCTGGGCACCCAGAGCGACCGGCTGCGCCGCCGCAAGCCCGAGTGGGAGGTGCGCCGCGACTTTCTGCAGACGGTCTGGTACGAGTCCAAGCGCGCGGGGCTGGATGTGTCGCTGGTCCTCGGGCTGATTCAGGTGGAGAGCGGGTTCCGCAAGTTTGCCGTGTCCAGCGTCGGGGCCAGGGGCTACATGCAGGTCATGCCGTTCTGGACGCGGGTGATCGGCGATGGCGATGCCGGCAAGCTGTTCCACATGCAGACCAACCTGCGCTTTGGCTGCGTGATCCTGCGCCACTACATCGACCGGGAACAGGGCGATCTCTTCATGGCCCTGGGCCGCTACAACGGCAGCCGTGGCCGTTCGCCCTACCCGGACGCAGTGTTTGGCGCCCAGCGCAGTTGGGCGTTTGCCGACAGGCCGACAGCGCCTGCCGCTTAAGAGCGGCTCACAAAACCCTTCTGGCGTTGTTGCCGCGTCTTGTCGTACTGCGCGTGCTGCCTGCGACGCAGCGCCTAGGGATCCTCTGCACAAATCACCGCGTCGTGTGCATCTGCGGTCTCGGGCAGTCTGCGGCGTTGCAAAACTTCGCAATAGCTACGGCTATTGCTGCGTTTTGCGCCTTGCAGCCCCTCCCGATCCGCAGCGCCCACTTACCGCTCGATTCGTGCAGAGGATCCCTAGCCAGAGCCGCTGCGCTGGGTTTTGTTGTCCGCTCTCAACAACCCCAAGCACCTTGGTTCAGCCCCCGGTCTCTGCGGCACGCCCTGCCGGTGGTGCGGGTGGGGGGCTGCCGTTGTCCGCAGGGTTCAGGCGCGAGACCATGACTTGGTCGATGCGGTAGCTGTCCACATCCAGCACCTCGAACTTGTAGCCGCCCCAGCTCACACTGTCGGTGCGGCGCGGCACGCGGCGCAGCATCACCATCAGGAACCCGGCCAGGGTTTCGTATTCCCCGGCGTGGGGCAGTTCGTCGAGCGACAGCGCGTGCAGCACGTCCTCGATGGAGGTGACGCCATCGATGAGCCACGAGTCCTCGTCGCGCCGCACGATCTGTTCTTCGTCTGCGGGGCCCACCAGGTCGCCCATCACGGTGCTCATCACGTCGTTCAGCGTCACCACGCCCACTACCAGGCTGTATTCGTTCACGATGACGGCAAAGTCTTCGTGCACCTGGCGGAACTGCTCCAGCACCTCGGACAGGGTCAGGCGGTCGGGCACGATGAGCACCTTGCGCACCAGGCTGTCGTCGGCCAGCGAAATGGGCTGGTTGTTCAGCACGCGCTGGAACAGGTCCTTGGCGTCCACATAACCCACCACATGGTCGATGTCGCCCTCGCACACGGGGTAGGTGGAGAAGGGTTCGGCCGCAATGCGCAGGCGGATGACGGAGTCGGGTTCGTCGCGCAGGAAGAACGCCACCCGGTCGCGCGGCGACATGGCGCTGGACACCATGCGGGTGTCCAGCTCGAACACATTGGTGATGACCTGTTGCTCCCGTGCGGCCAGCACTCCGGCACGCGCCCCGGCCTCCATCATGGCCAGGATGTCGTCGGAGGTAATGCGCTCATCGCGCAGCGACGACAGCCCCAGCATGCGGAACAGCGCATCGGCGCCCCGGCTGTAGAACCACACCACCGGGCGCAGCAGCGCCGTGCACCAGGCCATGGGCTGTGCCAGGCGCACCACCAGCCGCTCAGGATCGGCCATGCCCAGGCGCTTGGGGAACAGGTCGGCAAACAGGATGAACAGCGAGGTGATGACCAGGAACGACGCCAGGAAACCGGCTTTCTCTGCCGTGGACTCGGACAGCCACAGGCCAAACAGCGCACTGAAATGGGGGCTCAGCGCCCCTTCGCCCACGATACCGCCCAGGATGGCCACCGCGTTCTGGCCCACCTGCACCACGGTGAAGTAGTCGCCTGGCTGCTCCTGCATGCGCAGCACGCGGTCCGCGCGCGCATCGCCCTCGTCGGCCATCTGCCGCAAGCGCAGGCGGCGGGCGGCCGCGAGCGAGATCTCGGCCATGGAGAAGAAGGCGCTGGCTGCGATCAGCAGCCCGATCACGAAGAGGCTTTGGGACAGGGTCATGGCGGGGGCGGGCGGCGCAGGCCAGGGCACTGCGGCCACCTGAGTGTATCTGTGCGCCCTGCGGGCAGGCACCGGCGGCGCACCGTGCGCGGCGGCCGGCGGCAACCACCCGCAGCGCTTACTGCACGAAGCCGATGCGGCTGCGCCCCGAGGCGGCCTTGGGCAGGTCGGTGATCTCCACCGTGCCGCGCCGGTCCAGCCGGGCATTGCCAAAGCCCGTCATCAGCGCGCGCCGCATTTCGCGCGGCGGCATCTGGGCCAGGTGGTCCAGCACATCGTCCAGGGGCTCCGGGTCCAGCAGGCGGCCCCAGTCGTGCCCGGCGCGGATGCCGGCATACAGGTTGCGGGCAATGGCGCGCGCCTGCTCCAGCGTGGGGGCCTCCACCTCGAACACGTTCATGCGGTTCAGGATGGGGTCGGGGATGCCCCGCGTGTCGTTGGCCGTGGTGATCCAGATCACCTGGCTTGCGTCGATGGCCACCTCGGCGAACTCGTCGGTAAAGCTCTGGGCCGTGTCGTGTTCCAGCAGGCTGTACAGCGCTCCCAGCGGGTCGTACTGCGCATCCACTGCAGCCTTGTCAATTTCGTCCACCACGATGACAGGATTGGCATATTCGCCCTCCACCAGCGCCTCGAACACCTTGCCGGGGCGCGCGCCCTTCCACTGCGCCGACGAGCCCGACAGCAGCCAGCCCGCGGTCATCGAGCTCATGGGCAGCAGGTTCATGCCCGTGCCCAGCAGCTCGGCCAGGTGGCGTGCAAAGTGGGTCTTGCCGATGCCGGGCGGGCCCAGCAGCAGCATGGGCGTGACCTCCAGGCCATCGCTGCTGTCCTGGGCCAGGGCCACATGGCGCCGAACGTCGTCCAGCACCTCAGTGAAGTTGGGCAGCTGCGCGTACAGGCTGGCCATGTCGGGGATGCCCGAGGGCTTGACCTGGAAGCGCTCCGGCCCACGCTCCAGCATGCGTTCGTACACGGTGCGCAGGGTTTCGTATTCGCGCTGGTTGCCGGACTCCTGCAGCCGCGCGAGCTTGCGCTCGACGTCGCCGGGGTGGAACACATTGCGCATCTGGGCCACCGGCAAGCGCAGGGCGGGTGGCTGGGGAACAAGGCTATGGCTGGTCATTGCATGCTCCTTGTGATGGGGGTCACGCAACCATTCAAGCACACAACATGCCCGCCGCTCTATCGGAAAAGCCCCTGGTTGGTGCCGCTGTTGCGGGCACACCAATACGCCATGAAAAAACCGCCCGAAGGCGGTTGGTGGGGGCGGAGGGCCGGGGACGGAAGGGGTCAGCCCTCGGTGCCCAGCACCTGCTTGAGTTCGCCCGACTCGTACATCTCCATCATGATGTCCGAGCCGCCGATGAACTCGCCCTTCACGTACAGCTGGGGGATGGTGGGCCAGTTGCTGTATTCCTTGATGCCCTGGCGGATTTCGTCGTCTTCGAGCACGTTGACGGTGACCACGGCCTTGGGGTCCACGCCGCAGGCCTTCAGGATCTGGATCGCGCGGCCCGAGAAGCCGCACATGGGGAAGCTGGCGCTGCCCTTCATGAACAGCAGGATGTCGCTGGATTTGACGAGGGCGTCGATGCGTTGTTGGGTGTCGCTCATGGGTAAAACTCCTTGGAAGGGGCGGGCGGGCAATGGAAGGCAGGGAGCCCGCGATGGGGGGGATTATTTCACTGTCTGTGCCAGAGGCCACTGCCCGCCCGTGCAACGCGCAATGCCAGCGAGGTCATTGCGGCTGAGCACCTGGGCAAAGCCCTGGGCGGCGAGCAGCGCCTGCACGGCGGGCGCCTGGTCGTATCCATGCTCCAGCAGCAGCCAGCCGCCGGGCTGCAGGTGCGCCGGGGCCTGGGCCACGATGGTGCGGAGGTCGTCCAGCCCATCGGTGCCGCTGGCCAGGGCTTGCAGGGGCTCGTGGGCCAGCGCGGCCAGGTGGGGGTCGGCGCTGGCGATGTAGGGGGGGTTGGAGACGATGGCATCGAACTGGCCCTCGACGCCAGCCAGCCAGTTGGCCTGCTGGAACCGCACGGGCAAGCCCAGCCGCTTTCCATTGGCCTGTGCCACGGCTAGCGCATCGGCACTGGCATCCACCGCCAGCACCTGGGCGTCGGCGCGCTGGCTTTGCAGGGCCAGCGCAATGGCGCCACTGCCGGTGCCCAGGTCCACCACGCGGGGCGCTGGCAGGGGACCGATCACTTCCAGAGCCCAGTCCACCAGGGTTTCGGTGTCGGGGCGCGGGTCCAGCACGCGCGCATCCACCTGCAGGGGCAGGCCGTAGAACTCCTTGCGTCCGGTGAGGTAGGCCACGGGCTCGCCCGCCAGGCGGCGCTGGCACAGGGCGATGAACTGGCCGTGTGCGGCCTCGTCCATCGCGTCCGTGTCGTGCGCCAGCAGCCAGGCGCGGCCTGCATCGGGGCGGGCCAGGGCGTGCAGCAGCAGCAGTTGCGTGTCGATGCGCGCGAGGCCCAGGGTGTGGGCCTGGGCCAATGCCTGGGCGAGGGTGGGGGCGGTGTGGTGGTTCACTCTGTTTTTGATAGCTGCTAGCGCTTGATGGTCGGGCGCAAGGGGCTGATTTGATTCAAATTCAAGAGGGCGTTCAGCCTGTGGTGCCCATCTCCAGCTCTTCCAGCTGCTCGGCCTCGCGCGCGTGGGCCAGGGCCTGCAGCACGTCGCCCAGGTCGCCTTCCATCACGTACAGCAGTTTGTACAGCGTGAGGTTGATGCGGTGGTCCGTCAGCCGCCCCTGCGGGAAGTTGTAGGTGCGGATGCGGTCGCTGCGGTCGCCGCTGCCGATCAGGCCCTTGCGCAGCGCCGCCTCCTTGGCGGCACGTTCGCTGCGCTCTTTCTCCTGGATGCGCGCCTGCAGCACCTGCAGCGCCTTGGCCTTGTTGCTGTGCTGGCTGCGGCCGTCCTGGCATTCGGCCACGATGCCGGTGGGCAAGTGCACCACGCGCACGGCGGAATCGGTCTTGTTGATGTGCTGGCCGCCCGCGCCGGATGCGCGGAAGGTGTCGATGCGCAGGTCGGCCGGGTTGAGCTTGATGGCCTCGTGCTCGTCGGGCTCGGGCATCACGGCCACCGTGCAGGCGCTGGTGTGGATGCGGCCCTGCGTTTCGGTGGCGGGCACGCGCTGCACGCGGTGGCCGCCGGATTCGAACTTCAGGTGGCCATACACGTTGTCACCTTCAAAGCGCAGCACGATTTCCTTGTAGCCGCCCAGCTCGGCCGCGTTTTCGCTCACCACCTCCACCTTCCAGCCCACGTTGGCGGCGTAGCGGGTGTACATGCGGGTGAGGTCGCCCGCGAACAGGGCGGATTCGTCACCGCCCGTGCCCGCGCGGATTTCGACGAACGCGTTGCGGGCGTCGTCGGGGTCTTTCGGCAGCAGCAGACGCTGCAGTTCGTCTTCGAGCTGCAGCAGTTCGGCCTCGGCACTGGTGATTTCTTCCTGCGCCATCTCGGCCATGTCGGGGTCGGCCAGCATCTCGCGCGCACCGGCCAGGTCGGCCTCGCGCTGCTGGTAGCGGGCGTAGCGGCCGGACACCTGCGTGACCTCGGCATGCTCGACGGAGATGCGCCGGTACTGCGCCATGTCGCTCATGATGTCTTCGCGCGAGAGCAGGAAGTCGAGTTCGCCCAGGCGCTGTGCGTAGCGCTCCAGCTGGCTTCGGAGAAAGGGTTTCATGGCATTGGGGAAAATGATGTGCTACGAATTCTGTAGCTTTTAGCGCTTGTCGGTAAAGCGCCAGGGGCCGATTTGGCTTGAAATCGGGGCGGGCAGGGGAGCGGGCGAGCGCCGCTACAGCCCGTTGCTGTTGTTGGTGGTTTTGGTTTGCGAGCGCAGGAACAGGCGCGAGACGGTCTGGGCCGTCTGGGCGCGCATTTCGGCGTCGCCTGCGCGCAGTTCGGCCAGGGTGCCGTGCAGCATTTTTTGTGTAAGGCCACGCGACAGCGCTTCGAGCACGGCATCCACGTTCTCGCCCTTGGCCAGCAGCTTCTTGGCGCGCGCGATCTCGGCGGCGCGCCACTCGTCGGTCTGGGCGTTGAGCTGCTGGATCAGTGGCACCACGCCACCGGTGGCTCCGGCCGGGCTGCGCAGCTCCATCCAGTGCATGAAGCTCTGCACACCGGCGTCGATGATGGCCTCGGCCTGGGCCACGGCGGCCTGGCGGTTGGCCTGGGCGGTTTGCACCACGGTGGCCAGGTCGTCCACGGTGTAGAGGTACACATCGCCCAGGGCCTTGACCTCGGGCTCGATGTCGCGCGGCACGGCCAGGTCGACCATGAAGATGGGGCGGTGGCGGCGCTTCTTGAGCGCACGCTCCACGGCGCCCAGGCCGATGATGGGCAGGCTGCTGGCGGTGCAGCTGATGACGGCGTCGAACTCGTGCAGGCGCTCGGGCAGGTCGGCCAGGCGCATCACCTCGCCACCAAAGCGGGTGGCGAGCTTCTCGCCGCGCTCCAGCGTGCGGTTGGCAATGGCGATCTGCTTGGGGTTCTTGGCGGCAAAGTGCGTGGCGCACAGCTCGATCATCTCGCCCGCGCCCACGAACAGCACGCGGATCTTGCCGAGGTCTTCAAACAGCTGGCTGGCCAGGCGCACGGCGGCGGCGGCCATGCTGATGCTGTGTGCGCCGATCTCGGTGCTGCTGCGCACCTCCTTGGCCACGGCAAAGCTGCGCTGGAACAGCTGGTTGAGCGTGGTGCCCAGGGCGCCGGCGGTCTCGGCGGCGCGCACGGCATCCTTCATCTGGCCCAGGATCTGGGCCTCGCCCAGCACCATCGAGTCGAGCCCGCTGGCTACGCGGAACGCGTGGCGCGCGACCAGGCTGTCTTCCAGGGTGTAGGAGTGCGAGCGCAACAGGGCCGGAGTCACACCGCCGCTGTGGGCCAGCCAGCCCAGCGTGTGGTCCAGTGCGGGCTGCTCGCCGGCGCAGTAGATTTCGGTGCGGTTGCAGGTGGAGATGATGGCCGTTTCCACGCCGGGGTGGCTGCTGGTGGTGCCCAGCGACTGGCGCAGGCCCTGCAGCGTGGGCGCGATCTGGTCGAGCGCAAACGCAAACCGGCCGCGCAGATCGAGCGGCGCGGTGGTGTGGTTGATCCCGAGGGCCCAGACTGCCATAACTCCCGATTATAAAATCGTTGGCTTCCATGGGCAGCGGTGCTTGCCTATGCCTTGATTTGGGTCAATTCATGGGTCCCCTGGACATCCTCAACCACCTGCTGAACTTCATGGCCCCCGCCGCCTTTGTCGCGCTGGCGCTGGTGCTGTGCGGTCGCCTGTTCGGCGCCAAAGGGGGGGTGGTGGCAGGCTGGCGCCAGTTTGCGGTTATTTTTGCGGTGGGGCTGGTGGTGCTGGCTGGCGGGCTGGCGCTGGGGGCGCGCGACGGCAAGATGCTGACCTATTCCGCACTGGTGGTGGCGGCAGCCACCTGCCAGTGGCTGCTGGTGCGGGGCTGGAAGGGCTGACCGCCGCCCGCATGCCCCTGCGCGGCGGATGGACTTCCCCGGGGGCGATGCCGCGAGAATCGGGGCATGGACGCGAGCGTCCCTTCTCCCAACCCCATTTCAGAGATCAAAGAATGAAACCCACGATGCGTTCCTGCTGGGCCCTGGCGGCTGGCCTGGTGTTTTCCGTGGCGGCGCATGCGCAGACTGCGGCCTCCTTTCCCTCCAAACCGTTGCGCATCGTCATCGGCTTCCCGGCCGGTGGCCCGCTGGACCAGCATGCCCGCCTGCTCACCGACAAACTGCAGGCCGTGCTGGGCCAGCCGGTGGTGGTGGACTACAAGGCCGGCGCGGGCGGCACCGTGGGGGCGCAGGAGGTGATGAAGGCCCCGGCCGACGGCCACACGCTCATGCTGGCCAACACCGGCGTGATGGTGATCAACCCCGCGCTCTACAGCCGCCTGCCCTACACCACGCTCAAGGATTTCACGCCGATCGCGCGCACCGCCATGCAGCCCCTGGCCCTGCTGGTGAACACCAACGTGCCGGCCAAGAACCTGCAGGAGTTCATGGCCTATGCCAAGGCGCGGCCGGGCCAGGTCAACTTCGGCTCGGCGGGCAATGGCGGCATCAGCCACCTGGTGCCCGAGATGTTCAAGACGGCCACGGGCCTGTTCATGGTGCACATCCCCTACCGGGGCAGTGCGCCCGCGTTCACCGACCTCATGGGTGGGCAGGTGCAGTTCATGGCCGAGAGCATTCCGCAGGCCGCCTCGTACCACAAGCAGGGCAAGGTGCGCGCCCTGGCCGTGACCAGCCGCGAACGCAACCCTGCGCTGCCCGACGTGCCCACGGTGATCGAGAGCGGCCTCAAGGGCTTCGAGGTGGTGGGCTTCTATGGCTTTCTGGCGCCTGCAGGCACGCCCAAGGACGTGGTGGCCAAGCTCAGCGATGCGTTTGGCCAGGTGATGCAGATGCCGGATGTGAAGAGCCGCATGGTGAGCCAGGGGGCCGACCCGGCGTTCCTGGGCGCGAACGACTTTGCGAAGTTCCTGGCCTCCGAGACGCCGCGCTGGGCGGACGCGGTGAAGAAGTCGGGCGCAAAGCTCGATTGACCCCCTGAGGCGCTATAGCGCCTTCCTCCTGCGAAGGGGACGCCACCCGTGGCCCGGCCAATCCGGCTCCATGGTGGCGCTGGCCTGGGGACTTTTTTAGGCCGTGGCGGGCGGAAAAAAGTCCACGCGATCGGTGATGATGCCGTCCGTGCCCAGGGCAATGAGCCGCTGCGCGGCCCAGTCGTCGTTCACGGTGTAGCTCAGGGTGCGCATGCCCAGGCCCTGCACCTGGGCCACCAGGGCCGCGTCCCACAGCGCATGGTTGCAGACGATGGCGACGCAGCCCAGCTGCCGGGCCATGTCGGCCCAGCCGTCCCGCAGCGTGTCCAGCAGCAAAGCGCGCGGGATGTGCGGTGCGGCGGACATCGCACCTTTCAGTGCCTCGGGCTGGAAGGACGAGAGCAGCGGTGGCGTCGCCTGGCCTTGCCACAGGCGCGTCGTGGTTTCGCCGACCACCCGGCCGGTGGTTTCCTCGGCCCCCGGCGTGGGCTTGATCTCGATGTTCAGGAACAAGCCGTTGGCGATGCAGTAGCGCGCCAGGTTCTCCAGCGTGGGCAGCGGCTCGCCCGCATGGCTGCGCGAATGCCAGCCGCCCGCATCCAGTTGCGACAGCATGGACCAGGGGTGGTCGCCGCCCGTGGGGCTGGCGGCGGCACCCAACACCTGCACGCCGTTGGTGGTGCGGTGGAGCGTGGCGTCATGCATCAAAAAAGGCACGCCATCGGCACTCAGCTTGGCATCGCACTCGAACATGCGGTAGCCGTGCTGCGCGCCCAGGCGGAACGCGGCCAGCGTGTTTTCAGGGGCCAGCTTGCCCGCGCCGCGGTGGGCGATCCAGCGGGGGTAGGGCCAGGGCGGAAGGGGTGTGGCGGTGCTGCTCATGGAAATGGACACGAAGGGTGGGGACGGGAGGGGGCGGCGGGCGGGTGTCGCCTGCATGGTCGCAAAGCCAAAGTGTAGGGGCAGGCGTTGGCGCCGCTTGCGCTTTGGCACGGCCATCGCTACCCTGAAAGCCCCTGCCTGGGGCCGGCCAAAGGGAGTCGTGAATGCTCGAACTACAAAGCGATGCCGCCAGCGAGGTGGCGCTGGACGAAGGGGACAGGGAGGCCATCGACGCCGGGTTGTTGCGGGTGCTGCTCAAGCGGCAGCGATTCTCGTCCTCCACGTCCTGGCTGGGCTTTGGCTTCATGGCCTGGCTGATGCAGGACGCGGTGGCGGTGGACTACCTGGCGGGCTGGGTGGGCTGCATGGTGTTGCTGGAGTTGCTCGCACTGGGGCTGCTGGGGCTGCTGCGACGCAGCCTGGGCGCTGCGGTGCAGCGCCGGCGCTGGTTGCATGGCTTGACCGTGCTGTTCTTTGTCTATGGCGCGGCCTGGGGCTCTGCAACGGCCTTGCCCGGGCTGTGGAATGACGCCACGCTGCTGCAGGTCATCCTGGTGTGCGTGGCCACGGTGGCGCTGTTCAGCATTCACAACCTCAGCACCTACTGGCCCATGCTGCTGGCTTTTTGTGTGGGGGTGGCCACCCCGCTGTGGGGGATGGGGCTGGTGGCCGCCTCGGGCGCGCCGCAGGTCCTGTGGGCGCTGTGCGCCGTCCTGATGGTGCTGCTGATCCAGCTGTACGGGATCTCGTCGTATGCCGTGCATCGCCACGACATCGAAGGCCGGGTGATGGCGCGCAAGCTGGCGCAGCAGTTGAAGCAGAGCAACCAGGAGCTGACGGAGGCGCTGCAGCATGTGCAGCGGTTGGCAACGCTCGACCCCCTGACCCATTGCCTGAACCGGCGCGCCCTGATGGATGCCTTGCAACAGGAGGAGCGGCGCCGCAGCCGCTGTCCGGTGGCGCTGGGCATCGTGATGCTGGATCTGGACCATTTCAAGTCCATCAACGACACCCATGGCCATGCCGTGGGGGATGCCGTGCTGGTGGCCGCCGCCGCCCGGGTGCGGGCGCGGCTGCGTGAGACGGACCTGCTGGCGCGGTGGGGCGGCGAGGAGTTTGTGTGCGTGCTGATGCAGGTGCACGACGAGAGCCTGATGGCCAAGGCCCAGGACCTGTGCAGCCATCTGGCCGCAGCCCCCCTGGTGCTTCAGCCCCGGGCGCTGACCGTGACGGCCTCGTGGGGCATCGCGCTGTGGGAGGCGGGCGAGTCGATACAGGCCTGCATCGACCGTGCCGACGCCGCGCTCTACCGGGCCAAGCGCGCGGGGCGCAACCAGGTCTCCCGGTAGGCGGCGGGCCGGATCAGGGCGCCGGGATGCGCTTGCCGGTGGTGGCGTCGAAGCTGTGCAGGCGGTCGGCGCGCGGCTGCACATGGATCACCGAGTCGGGGGCGGGCGAGTGCGTGCCTTCTTCCACGCGCACGATGATCTGCTCGCCGTTGATGCGGCCGTAGATCAGGCGTTCGGCGCCCAGCAGCTCCACGGTTTCCACCTTGACTTCCCAGCCCTCGCTGCGCACGTCCAGGTGTTCGGGGCGAATGCCCAGAATGGTGCCGGGCGTGGCGCTGGGGGCGTTCTTGAGCAGGTTCATGGGTGGCGAGCCGATGAAGCTGGCCACGAAAGTGGTGGCGGGCGTGTGGTAGACCTCTTCGGGCGTGCCGAACTGTTCCATGTTGCCCGCGTTCATCACGATCATGCGCTGGGCCAGGGTCATGGCCTCGACCTGGTCGTGCGTCACGAACAGGCTGGTGATGCCCAGCTCGCGGTGCAGCTTCTGGATTTCGAGGCGGGTCTGGGCGCGCAGCTTGGCGTCCAGGTTGGACAGCGGCTCGTCGAACAAAAACACCTGGGGCTGGCGCACGATGGCGCGGCCCATGGCCACGCGCTGGCGTTGGCCGCCCGACAGCTCGCGCGGTTTGCGCTCGAGCAGGTGCGAGAGTTCGAGGATCTTGGCGGCCTTGTCCACGCGCGCCTTGATCTCCTCCTTGGGCACCTTGGCGATCTTCAGGCCATAGGCCATGTTCTCGAAGTTCGTCATGTGCGGGTAGAGCGCGTAGTTCTGGAACACCATGGCGATGTCGCGCTGCGCGGGTTCCAGGTCGTTGACCTTGCGCTCGCCGATGAACAGGTCGCCGCCCGAGATTTCCTCCAGGCCGGCCACCATGCGCAGCAGGGTCGATTTGCCGCAGCCCGAGGGGCCGACGATCACGATGAATTCACCGTCCTGGACCTCGGCGTTCACGCCGTGGATGACCTGGTTGGCCTTGGGGCCCGTGCCGTAGCGTTTGACGATGTTGCGAAGGGATAGAGATGCCATTTTGCTATTAAATTGGTAGCTGCTAGCGCAGGTGTATGAAGCGGTAGGGCCAGGTTTAATCTTTACTTTTCGGTGTCCACCAGGCCCTTGACGAACCAGCGCTGCATCACCACCACCACGAAGGCGGGTGGCAGCATGGCCAGCAGGGCCGTGGCCATCACGATGTTCCACTCGTTGCCCGCGTCGCCGCCGGCCAGCATGCGCTTGATGCCGATGACCACGGGGTACATGTCCTCCGAGGTGGTCACGAGCAGCGGCCACAGGTACTGGTTCCAGCCGTAGATGAACTGGATCACGAACAGCGCTGCGATGGACGTGCGCGACAGTGGCACCAGGATGTCCTTGAAGAAGCGCATGGGGCCGGCGCCGTCCACGCGCGCGGCTTCCACCAGCTCGTCCGGCACCGTGAGGAAGAACTGGCGGAACAAGAAGGTGGCGGTGGCCGAGGCGATCAGCGGGATTGTGAGGCCCGCATAGCTGTTGAGCATGCCCAGGTCCGACACCACCTGGTAGGTGGGGCCGATGCGCACTTCCACGGGCAGCATCAGCGTGATGAAGATCAGCCAAAAGCAGATGCCCTTGAACGGGAAGCGGAAGTACACGATGGCAAACGCCGACAGCAGCGAGATCGCGATCTTGCCCACGGTGATGACGATGGCGGTGACAAAGCTCACCCACATCATGCGGGCCACGGGGGCGGTGGAGCCTGCGCCCGAGCCGCCACCGAACAGCGCGTCGTGGTAGGTCTGCCAGAAGTTGCCGCCGGGCACCATGGGCATGGGCACCTGCACGATCTCCTGGGCCGTGTGGGTGGAGGCCACGAAGGCCAGGTACAGCGGGAAGCCGACGATGATCACGCCCAGCACCATGATGAGGTGCGAGAACGCGGTGAGGTAAGGGCTGCGTTCAACCATATCAGTATTGGACTTTCTTCTCGACGTAGCGGAATTGGATGACGGTCAGCACGACGACGATGGCCATCAGCACCACCGACTGTGCGGCCGAGCCGCCCATGTCCATGGCCTTGAAGCCATCGTGGTACACCTTGTAGACCAGGATGGCGGTGTCGCGCCCCGGGCCGCCCTGCGTGGTCGAATCCACGATGGCGAAGGTATCGAAGAAGGCATACACCACGTTGATCACCAAGAGGAAGAACGTGGTGGGCGAGAGCAGCGGGAACTGGATGCTCCAGAACCGGCGCCAGGGGCTGGCGCCATCGATGGAGGCCGCCTCGATCAGCGACTTGGGGATGGACTGCAGGCCCGCCAGGAAGAACAGGAAGTTGTAGGAGATCTGTTTCCACACCGCCGCGATCACGATCAGCGCCATGGCATGGTCGGCGTTGAGCATGTGGTTCCAGTCAAAGCCCGACTGGCGCAGCAGGTAGGCCACCACACCCAGTGAGGGCGAGAACATGAACATCCACAGCACACCGGCCACGGCCGGTGCCACCGCATAGGGCAGCAACAGGGCCGTCTTGTAGACGATGGCGCCCTTGATGATGCGGTCGGCAAAGATGGCCAGGCACAGCGACAGGGTGATGCCGCTCACCGCCACCAGGATGGAGAAGAAGGCCGTGGTCTTGAACGACGCCAGGTAGCCGGGGTCTTCAAAAAGGGTTTTGAAATTGTCCAGCCCCACCCATTCCCGGGAGAAGCCGAAGGTGTCCTGCATCTGGAACGATTGCACCAGGGCCTGGCCTGCGGGCCAGAAGAAGAAGATGCTGATGACGGCCAACTGTGGTGCCAGAAGCACCCAGGGCAGCCAGGCAGAGCGAAAAAGTACGCGTTTTTCCATATCGGAACTCTCAAAAAGAAAACTCCGCCGCCCCGTGAACCAGGCTGGTTGACGGGGCGGCGGGCTTTCGATGCCACCCGGCATGGCTGCAGGGCGGCATCGGCAGGCGTTCGGCAGTGCTTACTTGTTGGCGCGTGCGAAGCGGGCCAGTTGCTCATTGCCGCGTGTGACGGCGGTGTCCAGGGCTTCCTTGGCGGTCTTCTTGCCCGACCAGATCTGTTCGGTTTCCTCGTCGATGATGGCGCGCACCTGCACGAAGTTGCCCAGGCGGATGCCGCGCGACTTGTCGGTGGCCTTCTTGATCATCTGCGTCACGGCCACGTCGGTGCCGGGGTTCTTGGTGTAGAAGCCCGAGGCCTCGGTCAGTTGGTAGGCGCCCATGGTGACGGGCAGGTAACCCGTGCGCTGGTGGCTGGCGGCCTGCACCTTGGTGTCGTTCAGGAAGTTCAGGAAGTCGGCCACGCCCTTGTATTCCTCGGCCTTCTTGCCGGACATCACCCACAGGCTGGCGCCGCCGATGGCGGTGTTCTGGGGCGCGCCCTTCACGTCGTCGTAGTAGGGCAGGGTGGAGATGCCGTAGGCGAACTTGGCTTCCTTGGCCACACGGGCGTACAGGCCCGACGAGCCAGTGATCATCGCGCACTCGCCCGAGGGGAAGGAGGCGTCGGGCGCGTTGCCGCGGCCCTTGTAGACGAAGCTGCCTTCCTTGGAGGCCTTGGCCAGGTTCTCGAAGTGACGCACATGCAGCGGGGTGTTGATCTGCAGCTGGGCATCGTTGCCGTCAAAGCCGTTGTTCTTGGAGGCGAACAGCGTGTTGTGCCACAGCGAGAAGCTTTCCAGCTGCGTCCAGCTGATCCAGCTGGTGGTGAACGGGCAGCTGTGGCCGCTGGCCTTGAGCTTGGAGGCGGCGGCGAACACTTCGGGCCAGGTCTTGGGCGGCTTGTCGGCGTCCAGGCCGGCCTTCTTGAAGGCGTCCTTGTTGTAATAGAAGATGGTGGTGGAGCTGTTGAGCGGGTAGCTCAGCATCTGGCCGTTGGGCGCGGTGTAGTAGCCGGCCACGGCCGACACGTACTGCGTGGGGTCGAACTTGAAGCCGCCGTCGTTCAGCACCTTGGCGGCGGGCACGATGGCGCCCTTGCTGGCCATCATGGTGGCGGTGCCCACTTCGAACACCTGGATGATGTGGGGCGCGTTGCCGGCGCGGAAGGCGGCAATGGCACCCGTCATGGATTCGTCATACGTGCCCTTGTAGGTGGGCACGACCTTGTACTTGGTCTGGCTGGCGTTGTACTGCTTGGCCAGGTCGTTGACCCAGTCGCCCAACGCAGCGCTCATCGAATGCCACCACTGAATCTCTACCTGCTGTGCCTGTGCGGGGGCGCAGACGGACAGCGCGATGGCCGCAGAGAGCGCCAGATGCTTGAGTTGCATGTATGTATCTCCAAGAATGACGGAATGCACAAAGGCCGAAGGGTAGTCAGCCGATGTGACGGGAGTGTGTCGTTGTCGCAGACGCAATGGCCTGTATCAACGGGGGAAACCCCGTGGGGCACCCGCAAGGGGAGCGATTGTGACCTTTTTGTGACAGTCATGCAGCCATTTGCCGAGTGCTGCAAGGTTTTGTGCGTTGCACCATGCTTGGTGCATAGTGGCGTGCGCCACTGCGTGGGCCGCCTCTTCCCATCCCGGGTGTCGCGCCCCCTTTTTTAAACCAACTTCCCTAAAGCCATGGCCCTCAATTCGCTCGACAAGAACAAGATCAAATTTTTGTTGCTGGAGGGCATCCATTCCTCTGCGGTGGATGTGATCCGTGCGGCGGGCTACACCCAGATCGAGACGGTGTCCGGCGCGCTGCCCGATGACGAACTCCAGCGCAAGATCGCGGACGTGCACTTCGTGGGCATCCGTTCGCGCACCCAGCTCACCGAAGCGGTGTTTGCCCAGGCGCACAAGCTGGTGGCCGTGGGCTGCTTTTGCATCGGCACCAACCAGGTGGATTTGAACGCGGCGCGCGAGCGTGGCATCGCGGTGTTCAACGCGCCGTACTCCAACACCCGCTCCGTGGCCGAGCTGGTGCTGGCCGAGGCGATCCTGCTCTTGCGCGGCATCCCCGAGAAGAACGCGGTGGCGCACCGCGGCGGCTGGCTCAAGTCGGCTGACAATGCCTATGAGATCCGGGGCAAGACCCTGGGCATCGTGGGCTATGGCTCCATCGGCACGCAGCTGTCGGTGCTGGCCGAGGCGTTGGGCATGCAGGTGGCGTTTTTCGACGTGGTCAACAAGCTGCCGCTGGGCAACGCGCGCCAGGTACAGCACCTGCACGATCTGCTGGGCCAGAGCGACATCGTGAGCCTGCATGTGCCCGAGCTGCCGTCCACCGAAGGCATGATTGGCGCGGCCGAGATTGCGGCCATGAAGCCCGGCGGCATCCTCATCAACGCCGCGCGCGGCACGGTGGTGGATATCGAGGCCCTGGCAGCGGCACTCCGGGCCAAGAAACTGCTGGGCGCCGCCATCGACGTGTTCCCCGTGGAGCCGCGCACCAACAAGGATGAGTTTGTGTCGCCCCTGCGCGGGCTCGACAACGTGATCCTGACCCCGCACATCGGCGGCTCCACCATGGAGGCGCAGGCCAACATCGGCCTCGAAGTGGCCGAGAAGCTGGTGAAGTACAGCGACAACGGCACCAGCACCTCGTCGGTGAACTTCCCCGAGGTGGCGCTGCCCGCCCATCCGGGCAAGCACCGCCTGCTGCACATCCACCGCAATGTGCCGGGCGTGTTGTCCGAGATCAACCGCATCTTTTCGGACAACGCGATCAACATTTCGGCCCAGTACCTGCAGACCAACGAGAAGATCGGCTACGTGGTGATCGACATCGACGCCGCATCGTCCGACCTGGCGCTGGACAAACTGGCCCAGGTCAGCGGCACGCTGCGCAGCCGCGTGTTGTTCTGAGCGACTTCAGCACGGCTGCGGCGGGCGGTTCTCCCGCAGCAGCTGCGCACGCAGCCGGCTGAGCGACACGGGCGTGATGCCCAGGTAGCTGGCCACCAGGCGGTGGGGCGCACGCTGTTCCAGCGTGGGGTGTTCGCGGCGCAGCAGCTGCAGCCGCTCCAGCGCGGGCAGGGCGGCCAGGCGCCACTCGCGGTCGGCGCGGCGCAGCAGTTCGGCGTGCATCACGGCTTCGCCCCACTGCTGCAGCACCGGGGAGCGCAGCATGAGCGTGACCAGCAGCTCGCGGCCGAAGCGGGCCACCCGTGTGGGCTCCAGCGCCTGGCAGTCCACGCGCGAGCAGCCCCCGGCCATGCGCGTCATCGCGGGTGGCAGGATGCCGGGCCCTTGCGGAAAATCCAGCGTCACCTCGCGCCCGTGCTCGTCGGCCACGCTGATGCGCAGCAGGCCATGGAGCACAAAATATTCGCCCGGTTCGGGTTGGCCAGCATGCAGCAGTGATTCGCCAGGCGCCAGGTCGCGGCATTGCAGCGTCTGCAGGATGGGCGCGAAGTCCGCCGTGTCCACCGGCCGGAAACGGCTGGCGGTGCGCAGCACCGAGGCGTGGTCGTGGTCCGTGGCGTTCGATAACATTTGTTGTCGCGGCGCAGGGCCGTGTGCGGGAGGATTCTGCCATTCCCAATCCCTCTGGCAGGTGGCATGCATGGCTGTGTTGTTCCCGCTCCGCGCACTCCAGCGCCGGGCTGCTTTTCTGGTTTCTTGCTTGTTCCCGCTCTGGGCCGGGGCGCTGACCCTGCCGGTGACGGCCGAGCTGGACCCCGCGCTGCCCTCCGTGCGCTTGCGCGGCTACGCCTTCCATGCCCAGGCCTTTGGCGAGGTGGGTCGGCCCGTGGTGGTCGTGCTGCACGGCGGCCCCGGTGCGGACCACCGCTACCTGCTGGGCCTGGCGGCACTGGCCGACCAATTCCGCGTGGTGTTCTACGACCAGCGTGGCACGGGCCTGTCGCCGCGCGTGCCTGCGGCGGACATCACGCCCCAGGGGTTTGTGGATGACCTCGACGCCATCGTCGATGCCTACGGCGCTGGGCAGCCCGTGCACCTGGTCGGGCATTCGTGGGGCGCGATGCTGGCTTCGGCCTACGCGGGGGCGCACCCCGGCAAGGTGGGGCGGCTGGTGCTGGCCGAGCCGGGTTTTCTGGATGGCAGCACGCTGCCTTATCTGAATGCCGGGGGGTGGCCCGGCTGGCCGGTGGCCTGGGGCATGGCGCGTGCCTGGCTGGCGCAATGGAGTGTGGACACCCGGGGCGACCCCCAGGCGCGGCGCGACTACCTGCTGGGGCGCATGCTGCCGCTGGTGCAGGCGCGGGCCACCTGCGATGGCCGCCCGCCGGTGCTGGAGGGCTGGCGGGCGGGTTGGGCCAACTTTGACGCCACCGTGGGGCGCATGGGGCGGGACCCGGCGTTTGCCGCCAGCCTGGACTTTCGCCGGGGTGTGGCGCGTTTTGAAGGCGCCACGCTGTTCCTGGCCGGGCGCTGCAGCCCGGTGATGGGCGAGGCCCAGCAGCGGCGGCACCTGGGGCACTTTCGCCAGGCCCGGCTGGACGTGCTGGAGGGGGCCGGGCATTTTCTGTTCAACGACCAGCCAGAGCGCTCGGTGGCGCTGGTGCGGGTCTTTCTGGCCGGGCCCTGAGGGCGCGTTCCGGGTGCCTGACATAAAATCACGCCCCCGAGGCTCATGGGCGCGCGGCGCCCACCCCAGGTAGATCCCCCATGAATGTTCCGATTGCGTTGGCTGCCTTGCAGGCGCAGGCTGCCGAGCCCGTGCGTCTGCGCGAGATTCCCTATAACTACACCTCGTTCTCCGACCGGGAGATCGTGATCCGCCTGCTGGGCTCCGCCTCCTGGGATGTGCTGGACCAACTGCGCAAGGAGCGCCGCACGGGCCGCTCGGCCCGCATGTTGTACGAGGTGCTGGGCGATATCTGGGTGGTGCAGCGCAACCCCTACCTGCAGGACGACCTGCTGGACAACCCGGCCCGCCGCAAGCTGCTGGTCGAGGCCTTGCACCACCGCCTGGCCGAGATCGAAAAGCGCCGCACCCCGGCCGACGATGCCGGGCGCGACCGCCTGGTGGGCGAGCTGGTCGTGGCCGCGCGCCGCGCGGTGACCGAGTTCAACGCCAAGTTCGAGCAGGCCACGCAGCTGCGCCGCCAGATCCAGCGCACGCTGGGCCGCCTCACGGCCAAGGACAACATCAAGTTCGACGGCCTCTCGCGCGTGAGCCACGTGACCGACGCGACCGACT
Source organism: Acidovorax sp. FJL06 (assembly GCF_003852545.1). Classification (GTDB taxonomy): domain Bacteria; phylum Pseudomonadota; class Gammaproteobacteria; order Burkholderiales; family Burkholderiaceae_C; genus Acidovorax. The sequence goes on along the minus strand of NZ_QAJR01000003.1, from coordinate 174,087 downwards.
GGCGCGTCGAGTATCCGTTTGTGGTGCTGACGCCGGACACCGAGGTTGAAATGGCCGGCCTGGTCAAAGGTTGCATCGAGCTGGGCCTGACCATCATCCCGCGTGGGGGCGGCACCGGCTACACCGGCGGCGCCATCCCGCTGACCTGGAAGAGCGTGGTCATCAACACCGAAAAGCTCGAAGCCATGACCGAGGTGGAGCTGCGCCGCCTGCCGGGCATGGACAGCGAGGTCGGCACGGTGTGGACCGAGGCCGGCGTGGTCACCCAGCGCGTGGCCGACGCGGCCGAGCGCGCGGGCTTCGTGTTCGCGGTGGACCCGACCAGTGCCGAAGCCAGCTGTATCGGCGGCAACATCGCCATGAACGCCGGCGGCAAGAAGGCCGTGCTGTGGGGCACGGCCCTGGACAACCTGGCCAGCTGGCGCATGGTCACGCCCGATGCGCAGTGGCTGGAAGTGACCCGCCTGGACCACAACATGGGCAAGATCCACGATGTGGAGACCGCCACCTTCGAGCTGCAGTATTTCGAGGCCGACGGCAAGACGCCCGTGCGCACCGAGCGCCTGGCCATCCCGGGCAAGACCTTCCGCAAGGAAGGCCTGGGCAAGGACGTGACGGACAAGTTTCTCTCGGGCCTGCCCGGCATCCAGAAGGAAGGCTGCGACGGCCTGATCACCAGCGCGCGCTGGGTGGTGCACCGCATGCCCGAGCACACGCGCACCGTGTGCATGGAGTTCTTCGGCAATGCCAAGGACGCCGTGCCTTCCATTGTGGAAATCAAGGACTACATGTTCGCCGAGCAAAAGCGCTCCGGCGTGCTGCTGGCCGGCCTGGAGCATCTGGACGACCGCTACCTCAAGGCCGTGGGCTACGCCACCAAGAGCAAGAAGGGCAACGGCGGTTTGCCCAAGATGGTGCTCATCGGCGACATCGCGGGCGACAACGCCGACGAAGTGGCCCGCGTGACCAGCGAGGTGGTGCGCATCGCCAACTCGCGCAGCGGCGAAGGCTTCATCGCCATCAGCGCCGAGGCGCGCAAGAAATTCTGGCTGGACCGCAAGCGCACGGCCGCCATCAGCCGCCACACCAACGCCTTCAAGATCAACGAAGACGTGGTGATCCCGCTGCCGCGCATGGCCGAGTACACCGACGGCATCGAGCGCATCAACATCGAGCTGTCGCTGCGCAACAAGCTCAAGCTGTGCGATGCGCTCACCGAGTTCTTCGAGCATGGCAACCTGCCGCTGGGCAAGCACGACGACGCCAATGAGATCCCGTCGGCCGAGCTGCTGGAAGACCGCGTGGCCCAGGCCATCGCGCTGGTGGCCGAGGTGCGCGCGCTGTGGGCCGGCTGGCTGCAGGACGTGGCCACATTGTTCCCGCAATTGCAGGACCACCGCCTGCGCGCGAGCTGGAAAACCCAGCTGCGTGCGCCTTTGCAGACCATCTTCTCGGGGGCTGCGTTCCAGCCCATCCTGGACGAGGCCAGCGCCATCCACAAGCGCGTGCTCAAGGGCCGCGTGTGGGTGGCCCTGCACATGCACGCGGGCGACGGCAATGTGCACACCAACATCCCCGTCAACAGCGACGACTACGAGATGCTGCAGACCGCCCACGAAGCGGTGGAGCGCATCATGGTGCTGGCGCGCAGCCTGGACGGCGTGATCTCGGGCGAGCATGGTATCGGCATCACCAAGCTCGAATTCCTCACCGATGACGAACTGCGTCCGTTTGCGCAGTACAAGCAGAAGGTGGACCCGGAAGGCCGCTTCAACAAAGGCAAGTTGCTCCGAAAAGAGGAGCTTGCAGCGCTTGCTGGACAAGCGCAAGGGGTCGATTCGGCATCCAATGCCGTGCTGCACGCCGACCTGACCAACGCCTACACGCCGAGCTTCGGCCTCATGGGGCACGAGTCGCTCATCATGCAGCAGAGCGACATCGGCGCGATTGCCGACAGCGTGAAGGACTGCCTGCGCTGCGGCAAGTGCAAGCCCGTGTGCTCCACCCACGTGCCGCGTGCCAACCTGCTGTACAGCCCGCGCAACAAGATCCTGGCCACCTCGCTCCTGGTCGAGGCCTTCCTGTACGAAGAGCAGACGCGCCGTGGCGTGAGCATCAAGCACTGGCAGGAGTTTGAAGACGTGGCCGACCACTGCACGGTGTGCCACAAGTGCGAGAGCCCCTGCCCGGTGAAGATCGACTTTGGCGATGTCACCATGAACATGCGCAACCTGCTGCGCAAGATGGGCAAGAAGAGCTTCCGCCCCGGCAATGCGCTGGCGATGACCATGCTCAACGCCACCAACCCGGATACCATCAAGTTCATGCGCTCGGCCATGGTGGACGTGGGCTTCAAGGCCCAGCGCATGGCCGTGGACCTGCTGCGCAAGGTGGGCCGCAAGCAGACGGCCAAGCCGCCAGCGACGGTGGGCATGGCGCCGGTCAAGGAGCAGGTGATCCACTTCATCAACAAGAAGCTGCCCGGCGGCCTGCCCAAGAAGACGGCGCGTGCGCTGCTCGACATCGAGAACAAGGACTACGTGCCCATCATCCGCGACCCGGCCACCACCACGGCCGAGACGGAGGCGGTGTTCTACTTCCCGGGCTGCGGATCGGAGCGCTTGTTCTCGCAAGTAGGCTTGGCGACCCAGGCCATGCTCTGGCATGCGGGTGTGCAGACGGTGCTGCCGCCGGGCTACCTGTGCTGCGGCTACCCGCAGCGCGGCAGCGGCCAGTTCGACAAGGCCGAGAAGATGATCACGGACAACCGTGTGCTCTTCCACCGCGTGGCCAACACGCTCAACTACCTCGATATCAAGACCGTGGTGGTCAGCTGCGGCACCTGCTACGACCAGCTGCAGGGTTACGAATTCGGCAAGATCTTCCCGGGCAGCCGCATCATCGACATCCACGAGTATTTGCTGGAGAAGGGCATCACCCTGCAAGGCAAGGGCGCCTACCTGTACCACGAGCCTTGCCACAACCCCATGAAGCTGCAGGACTCGGTCAAGACCGTGAAGGCGCTGGTGGGCGAGCAGGTCTTGAAGAGCGACCGCTGCTGCGGCGAGTCCGGCACGCTGGGCGTGACCCGGCCGGACGTGTCCACGCAGGTGCGCTTCCGCAAGGAAGAGGAAATCCGCAAGGGCGAAGCCAAGCTGCGCGAAAGCGGCGCCGTGGCCGCCCAGGACAACGTGAAGATCCTCACCAGCTGCCCGAGCTGCCTGCAAGGCCTGAACCGCTACCAGTACGACCTGAGCAACGGCCTGCTCGAAGCCGACTACATCGTGATCGAGATGGCGCGCGAGATCCTGGGCGAGAACTGGATGCCGGACTATGTCGAGCGCGCCAACGGTGGCGGCATCGAGCGGGTTCTCGTCTGATGGCCGACGTGGCGTGCCCTTTGTGCGCTGGGGATGGGGGTGCGCTCGTCTGGCGTGGCGCCCACCTGCGCGTGATCCGCGCCCAGGAGGCTGGCTTTCCGGCGTTCTACCGTGTGGTGTGGAATGCGCATGTGGCCGAGTTCTCCGACCTGTCGGCCGCCGAGCGCGCCCATTGCATGGACGCCGTGACGCTGGTGGAGCAAGCCCTGCGTGAGCACGTGGCGCCCGCCAAGGTCAACATCGCTGCGCTGGGCAACATGGTGCCCCACCTGCACTGGCATGTGATTGCCCGGTTTGCTTGGGACAGCCATTTCCCCGCGCCCGTGTGGGCGGCCGCCCAGCGGCCCAGCCCGGCAGCGCAGGAAGACACCGTGCGTGCGCTGCTGCCGGCGCTGGAAGCGGCTCTGCGGCCCCGGCTGGCGGCGCTGCCACTGCCTTGACCGCGCGGTGCCCGGCCCGCGCCGGGCGCAGCGGCGGGCCTTCACTACCATCCACAACACAGTTTTCTCACAGGGGAGTTCCATGGCAGGTTTGAAAGCGGGCGCGCCTACGCCGCAGGCGCTCACGGTGCACGGGGCGTCGCGGGTGCTGGAGGTCGGGTTTTCGGATGGCGCCAGCTTCCGCATCCCCTTCGAGTTGATGCGCGTGTATTCGCCCTCGGCCGAGGTGCAGGGCCACGGCCCCGGCCAGGAAGTGCTGCAGACCGGCAAGCGCGACGTGGCGCTGGTGAACCTGGAGCCCGTGGGCAACTACGCGGTCAAGCCCACGTTTTCCGACGGCCACGACAGCGGCATCTTCACCTGGGACTACCTCTACGAGCTGGGGCAGACACAGGAGGCCCTGTGGGCCCAATACACCGAGCGCCTGGCCGCAGCCGGCGTGGACCGCGACGCGCCCATGCCGCCCAAGGGGGGATCGGGTGGCCATGGCTGCGGCAGCCACTGAGGGCGGGGCGCAGAAGCCCTGTTGATTGATGTGCTATTGAAAGAGGAGCTGCTGGCGCAATATAGTCAGGCGCTAGAGGCGGTTTTCTCTTGAATGGCGTTGTCCTAATTGCGACACAAGCCCCATTTCGGTGCGGGGTTGTCGCTGTACCTCTGGCGCTCGCGCGCCTAGCATGAAACTTATGAGCACGACCCACTTTGGTTTTCAGTCGGTGGATGAGCAGGACAAGGCGCGCCATGTGCGCGGCGTGTTCGACTCGGTGGCCTCCAAATACGACGTGATGAACGATCTCATGTCGGCGGGCCTGCACCGTGCCTGGAAGGCCTACACCGTGATGGTGGCCAACCTGCGCGAAGGCAGCCAGGTGCTGGACATCGCCGGGGGCACGGGCGATCTGTCGCTGGCCTTCTCGAAAAAGGTGGGCGCATCGGGCCGGGTGGTGCACACCGACATCAACGAAGCCATGCTGCGCGTGGGCCGCGACCGCCTCATCGACGCGGGCGTGGTGCTGCCCACCCTGGTGTGCGATGCCGAAAAGCTGCCGTTCCCCGACGCGCATTTCGACGTGGTGAGCGTGGCCTTTGGCCTGCGCAACATGACGCACAAGGACCAGGCGATTGCCGAGATGTGCCGCGTGCTCAAGCCCGGCGGCAAGCTGCTGGTGCTGGAATTCTCGAAAGTGGCCCAGCCGCTTTCGAAGGCCTACGACTGGTACTCGTTCAAGGTGCTGCCCCGCCTGGGCAAGCTGGTGGCGGGCGACGATTCCAGCTACCGCTACCTGGCCGAATCGATCCGCATGCACCCGGGGCAGGAAGAACTCAAAAGCCTCATGCAAAAAAATGGCTTTGGGCATGTGGACTATCACAACATGACGGGGGGCATTGTGGCCCTGCATGTTGGAATCAAGTGCTGAGCGTGTTGCTCAGCGATTAATGGAGACGGAGAAGTCATGATGAAACTGTGGTCTGTGGTGTTGGTTGCGATGCTGGCGTTGGCGCACGCCGACGCCGATGCCAAGCGGATGGGCGGTGGCAAATCGGTGGGCAAGCAGTCGAGCAACGTGACCCAGCGCGAGTCGGCGACCCCGCCGCCCGCCACCCCGGGGGCTCCGGCCCAGAACGCGACCAACGCTGCTGCGGCCAAGCCTGCCGCGGCACCTGCGGCAGCGCCCGCCGCCGCGCCCAAGAAGCCCTGGGGCGCGATGCTTGGCGGCCTGGCTGCGGGCCTTGGCCTGGCCTGGTTGGCCCATTCGCTGGGCCTGGGCGCCGGGTTTGGGAACATCCTGATGATTGCACTGCTGGCACTGGCCGCGTTTGCCGTCTTCAAGATGGTGATGCGTTCGCGCAGCGGCGCCGCTGGCAACAGTGGGGGGGCCGCGGGCGGTGCGCCGTTCGCGTTCCAGGGGGCGGGCGCCGGTGCCGGTGCGGCCACCCCTGCCGCAGCGCAGGTGCCGCCGCAGTACAGCCCCAACAATGTGGGCAACGACGCCTCGGCGCGCCCCTGGGAGCGCAGCAGCATGGCGTTTGATGCCTCGCGCGGTGCGCAGGGCGGTGCGGGCACGGGCGTGGTGATCGGTTCGGGCCTGTCGGGCGCGCAGAACTGGGGCGCTCCGGCCGATTTCGACGCCGAAGGTTTCCTGACCGCCGCCAAGCGCAATTTCGTGACGCTGCAGGCCGCCTGGGACCGTTCGGACATCGGCACGCTGCGCTCCATGATGACGGACAACATGCTGGACGAGATCCGCACCCAGCTCAGCGAGCGGGAAGCCCACCGCGGCGTGCAGCCCAATCACACGGATGTGGTCATGATCGAAGCCCAGCTGCTGGGCATCGAAGACCTGGGTGACGGCTACATGGCCAGCGTGGAGTTCTCCGGCATGATCCGCGAGGAGCCCTCGGCCGGCCCGAGCCCCTTCCGCGAGGTGTGGAACATGACCAAGCCCAAGTCCGGTGGCAGCGGCTGGCTGGTGGCGGGCGTGCAGGCCTTGCAGTAAAGACGGGGCCCCTGCGCCAGGGGCATTCCAGTTCAGGGAATAATCGGGGACTATGGCAAGCACACCACAGTCCCCTTTTTCATTCCTGGACGGCCTTTTCGAGCGCGTGGCCGCCGGCCCGCAACCCCCGCAATGGCTGGTGCATGAGGTGCAGCAGCGCGTGGTGCTGTTCCTCAACCACGTGCTGATGCAGGAACAGGAGGCCATGGACCGCCTGGTGCGCCAGAAAGGCCGCATCGCCCGCGTGCAGTGGCGCGTGTACTCGATGGGCCTGGTGATCACGCCGGCCGGGTTGTTCAACCTGGCCCCGGAGTCCGCCGTGCCCGACCTGCAACTGCACGTCACCGAAACCTCTCCCTTCACGCTGGCCCAGACGGCCCTGCGCGGCGACAAGCCCACCATCCGCATCGACGGCGACGTGCAACTCGCGGCCGAGATCAACTGGCTGGTGGACCATGTGCGCTGGGATGTCGAGGAAGACCTGGCCCGTGTGATCGGCGACGCGCCGGCCCACACGGCGGCGCAGGTGGCCCGCCGGGCGGCGCAGGCGCTGCGTCAGTTCGTGGGTTCGCGCATGGCGCCGCAGGCCCCAGCGGGCGCGGTGGTGGTGCAGCCTGCACCCGCAACGCCTGCCGGCAACGGCCCTGACCGGTCCGGCACATGAAGCAATTTCTGAGGGGCGCCACCATCCTGTGGGTGGTGTTCCGGTTCGGCCTGGATGGCCTGGTGCTCGACAGTTTCCAGAAGCCCTGGCTGCGGATGGTGTCGCGCGTCCTGTCCGTGGGGCGCAACCTGGAGGCCCCGCGTGGCCAGCGCCTGCGCGAGGCGCTGGAGCGCCTGGGGCCCATCTTCGTGAAGTTCGGCCAGGTGCTGTCCACCCGGCGCGACCTGCTGCCCCCCGATATGGCGGACGAGCTGGCCCGGCTGCAGGACCGGGTGCCGCCGTTCGACCCCGGGATTGCGGTGGCCACCATCGAGCGCGCGTTCCGCCGCCCGCTGGATGAGATTTTCGTGTCCTTCGACCGCACGCCGGTGGCCAGTGCCTCGATCGCCCAGGTCCATTTCGCCACGCTGCGCGACCGCGAGGGGGTGGAGCGCGAGGTGGCGGTGAAGGTGCTGCGCCCGGGCATGCTGCCCGTGATCGAAAAAGACCTGAGCCTGATGCGCATGATGGCCGGCTGGGTGGAAAACCTCTCGGCCGACGGCAAGCGCCTCAAGCCCCGCGAGGTGGTGGCCGAATTCGACAACTACCTGCACGACGAGCTGGACCTGGTGCGCGAGGCCGCCAACGCCGCGCAGCTGCGCCGCAACATGCAGGGCCTGGACCTGGTGCTGATCCCCGAGATCTTCTGGGACTTCTGCCATGCCGAGGTCATGGTGATGCAGCGCATGAACGGTGTGCCCATCAGCCAGATCGACCGCCTGCGCGAAGCCGGGGTGGACATCCCCAAGCTGGCGCGTGATGGTGTCACCATCTTCTTCACCCAGGTGTTCCGCGACGGGTTCTTTCATGCCGACATGCACCCGGGCAACATCCAGGTGAGCCTGGATGCGGCGACGTTCGGGCGCTACATCTCGCTGGATTTCGGCATCGTGGGCACGCTCACGGAGGTGGACAAGGAATACCTGGCGCAGAACTTCGTGGCCTTCTTCCGCCGCGACTACAAGCGCGTGGCCGAGCTGCACATCGAAAGCGGCTGGGTGCCGCCCGAGACGCGCGTGAACGACCTGGAGTCGGCCATCCGCGCCGTGTGCGAGCCGTACTTCGACCGCCCGCTCAAGGAGATCTCGCTGGGCATGGTGCTGATGCGCCTGTTCCAGACCTCGCGCCGCTTCCAGGTCGAAATCCAGCCCCAGCTGGTGCTGCTGCAAAAGACGCTGCTCAACATCGAGGGCCTGGGCCGCCAGCTGGACCCGGAACTCGACCTGTGGAGCACGGCCAAGCCCTTTCTCGAAAAATGGATGCTGGAGCAGATGGGCCCGCAGCGCCTGTGGCGCGAGCTGCGTGCCGAGGCGCCGCACTACGCCAAGCTGATCCCCGAGCTGCCGCGCCTGGTCTATGACGCGCTGCGCCAGCGGCCCGCCGACCAGCAGCACCTGCTCAGAGAGCTGTTGGAAACCCAGAAACGCACCAACCGGCTGCTGCAAGGCATCATTTTTGCTGGGGTCGGGTTTGTGCTGGGCTTGCTGCTCATCCAACTGCTGATCAGAATCCGGCTTTTCTAGCCCGCGATTGGCGTGCGCCGGGCCCCTGGGCAGGGGCGCCGAGGCCGCGGGCTGGACCCCTTCACCATCGACAGACTGAGACAAAAAGAGAGAGGAGCGCGCTGTGCTGCTGACCCTGGTTATCGTTTACCTGCTGATCACCATCGGCATCGGCCTGCTGGCGGCCCGGCGCGTCAAGAACGCGGCGGACTTCGCCATCGCCGGGCGCCACCTGCCGCTGTACATGATCATCACCACCACGTTTGCTACGTGGTTCGGGTCGGAAACGGTGCTGGGCATTCCCGCCAAGTTCATCGAAGGGGGGCTGGGCAGCGTGGTCGAAGACCCGTTTGGCGCGGGCTTCTGCCTGATCCTGGTGGGCCTCTTTTTTGCGGGCAAGCTCTACCGCATGACGCTGCTCACCATCAGCGACTACTACCGCGAGCGCTATGGCCGCGCGGTGGAAATCGTCTGCTCGCTCATCATCATGCTGAGCTACCTGGGCTGGGTGTCGGCCCAGGTCACGGCGCTGGGGCTGGTGTTCAACCTGCTGTCGGGCGGTGCCATCAGCATTCCGGTGGGCATGACCATCGGCGTGGTGTCCATTCTGGCCTACACGCTGTTCGGCGGCATGTGGTCGGTGGCGGTCACGGACTTCATCCAGATGATCATCCTGGTGGTGGGCCTGGCCGTCATTGCCGTGTTTGCCGGCAACATGGCGGGCGGCGCGGACAAGGTGATCGAATTTGCCTCCAGCCGCGAGCTGTTCCGCTTCCTGCCCGAGCCCAAGTTCCATGACGTGGTGTTCTTCATCGCGGCGGGCATGACCATGATGTTCGGCTCCATCCCGCAGCAGGACGTGTTCCAGCGCGTGATGTCGGCCAACAACATCCAGGCGGCCACGCGCGGCCCCGTGATCGGCGGCATCTGCTACATCCTGTTTGCCTTTGTGCCCATGTTCCTCGTGGCCAGCGCGCTCATCATCATGCCCACCGAGACGGCCGCGCTGCTCAAGGACGACCCGCAGAAGGTGTTGCCCACGCTGGTGCTGGAGAAGATGCCCTTCGTGATGCAGGTGCTGTTCTTTGGTGCGCTGCTGTCGGCGCTCAAGTCCACGGCCTCGGCCACGCTGCTGGCGCCCAGCGTCACCTTCACCGAAAACATCTGGCGCCAGTTCCGCCCCCACAGCTCGGACCAGCAGCACTTGCGCACCATGCGCATCACCACCCTGGTGTTCAGCGCCTGCGTGCTGGCCTATGCGATCTACATGCAGGGCACCTCCATCTATGAACTCGTCTCGGGCGCCTACCAAGTGCCGCTGGTGGGTGCGTTCGTGCCGCTGGTGTTCGGCCTGTACTGGAAGCGCGCCACCACGCAGGGCGCGATCTTCGCCATCGTGCTGGGCCTGCTGACCTGGGTGCTGTTCCTGGCCACGCCGGCGGGCACGGTGTTCCCGGCGCAGCTGGCGGGGTTGCTGGCGGCGCTGGCGGGCATGCTGATCGGCTCGCTGGGGCCGCAGGCCATCCGCAACAGCCACGCCTCCCACCACAAGCTGGTCGGCGCGGAGTAAGCCCAGGGGGTATGGGCGTGCCGCCTATAATTGAGGGTTTTGCACTTTCCCTCAACACTCTGACATGCCTATCTACGCCTACAAATGCGGCTCCTGCGGCCATGCCAAGGATGTGCTGCAAAAAATCTCCGACGCACCGCTCACGGTGTGCCCCGCCTGCGGCGCCGAAGCCTTCTCCAAGCAGGTCACGGCGGCGGGCTTTCAGCTCAAGGGCTCGGGCTGGTATGTGACCGACTTCCGGGGCGGCAGCGGCGGCAACTCTGCACCGGCCACCGAAGCCAAGCCAGGAGGCGCCTCCGATGCCGCAGCCCCCGCCAGCACGGGCGATGCTCCTAAAAAAGAAGCTGCTAGCGCAGGCGCATCAAGCGCTGGTGGCAGTTCTGCTTCTACGTCGTCGAGCTGAGGAACGGCATGGCTGCCTTGCGCAAATGGCTGTTGACGGGTCTGCTGGTCATCGTTCCCGGTGTCATCACGGCCTGGGTGCTCAACTGGATTGTGAGCACGCTCGACCAGACCCTGCAGATCCTGCCCGGCGCATGGCACCCTGACAAACTGCTGGGCGTGCATGTCCCCGGCTTCGGGGTGGTGCTCACGCTGGCCATCCTGCTCGTGGTGGGGGCCGTGGCCAGCAACTTCGCGGGCCGCAAGCTGGTGCAGTGGGGCGATGCCCTGGTGCACCGCATCCCCGTGGTGCGTTCCATCTACTCCAGCGTCAAGCAGGTGTCCGACACGCTGTTCTCCGAAAGCGGCAATGCCTTTCGCAAGGCCGTGCTGGTGCAGTGGCCCCGCGAGGGCGTCTGGACCGTGGCGTTCGTGACCGGTGCGCCCAACGGTGAAGTGGCGGCCTACCTGCGCGACGAATTCGTGAGCGTGTACGTTCCCACCACCCCCAACCCCACCGGCGGGTATTTTGTGATGGTGCGCAAAAGTGACTGTGTCGAGCTCGACATGAGTGTGGACAGCGCCCTCAAGTACATCGTCTCGATGGGCGTGGTCGCTCCGACAGACCCCACGTCCATCCCTCCCAAGTAAATCCCTTTCAACGTCAACGCGCCCAGCGGCGCCGGAAGTTTTGTCATGGCCATGCGCTCCCACTATTGCGGTCTTGTGACCGAAGCCCTGATGGGCCAAACCGTCACCCTGTCGGGCTGGGTGAACCGCCGCCGCGACCATGGTGGCGTGATCTTCATCGACCTGCGCGACCGCGAAGGCTATGTGCAGGTGGTGTGCGACCCCGACCGCGCCGAGATGTTCAAGACCGCCGAAGACGTGCGCAACGAGTTCTGCGTGCAGGTCGTGGGCCTGGTGCGCCCCCGTCCCGACGGCACGACCAACGACAAGCTCAAGAGCGGCCAGATCGAAGTGCTGTGCCATGAGCTGACCGTGCTCAACCCCTCGGTCACGCCCCCGTTCCAGATGGACGACGAGAACCTGTCGGAGACCACGCGCCTCACGCACCGCGTGATGGACCTGCGCCGCCCGCACATGCAGCGCAACATGATGCTGCGCTACAAGACCGCCATCCAGGTGCGCAACTTCCTGGACAAGGAAGGCTTCATCGACATCGAAACCCCCATGCTGGGCAAGAGCACGCCCGAAGGCGCGCGCGACTACCTCGTGCCCAGCCGTGTGCACGACGGCCAGTTCTTCGCGCTGCCCCAGTCGCCCCAGCTGTACAAGCAAATGCTGATGGTGGCCGGCTACGACCGCTACTACCAGATCACCAAGTGCTTCCGCGACGAAGACCTGCGCGCTGATCGCCAGCCCGAGTTCACGCAGATCGACTGCGAAACCTCGTTCCTGGGCGAGGAAGAGATCCGCGCCATCTTCCAGCGCATGATCACCGAGGTGTTCCAGACCCAGCTGGGCGTGGACCTGGGTGAATTCCCCATCATGACGTACCAGGAGGCGGCTTTCCGCTTCGGCTCCGACAAGCCCGATCTGCGCGTGAAGCTCGAATTCACCGAGCTGACCGAAGTGATGAAGGACGTGGACTTCAAGGTGTTCTCCGCGCCCGCCACCACCAAGGGCGGCCGTGTGGTGGCCCTGCGCGTGCCCGGCGGCTCGCAGATCTCGCGTGGCGAGATCGATGCCTACACCGAGTTCGTGAAGATCTACGGCGCCAAGGGCCTGGCCTGGATCAAGGTCAATGAAGTGGCCAAGGGCCGTGACGGCCTGCAGTCGCCCATCGTGAAGAACCTGCACGACGCGGCCATCGCCGAGATCCTCAAGCGCACCGGCGCCCAGGACGGCGACCTGCTGTTCTTTGGCGCCGACAAGGAAAAGATCGTCAACGACTCCATCGGCGCCCTGCGCCTGAAGGTCGGCCACAGCGAATTCGGCAAGAAGAGCGGCCTGTTCGAGAGCCGCTGGGCGCCCCTGTGGGTGGTGGACTTCCCCATGTTCGAGCATGACGAAGAGAACGACCGCTGGGCCGCAGTGCACCACCCCTTCACGTCGCCGAAGGATGGCCACGAAGACCTGATGGACACGGACCCTGGCAAGTGCATCGCCAAGGCCTACGACATGGTGCTCAACGGCTGGGAACTGGGTGGCGGCTCCGTCCGTATCCACCGCGCCGATGTGCAAAGCAAGGTGTTCACCGCGCTCAAGATCTCGGCCGAAGACGCCCAGGCCAAGTTCGGCTACCTGCTCGATGCCCTGCAGTACGGCGCGCCTCCACACGGTGGCCTGGCCTTCGGCCTGGACCGCCTGATCACGCTGATGACAGGCGCCGAGTCCATCCGCGACGTGATCGCCTTCCCCAAGACCCAGCGTGCGCAGGACCTGCTGACCCAGGCGCCTTCGCCCGTGGACGAGAAACAGCTGCGCGAGCTGCACATCCGCCTGCGCAACCCGGACGCCATCAAGGCCGCCTGATCCGGGGCACGTCTCGACGGACTCGATCACTGCAGATGCGCTTTCGGGGCATCGCACCACAAAGCGGCACGGGCTTCACGCCCGCGCCGCTTTTTTATTGGCCGGCCCTGGCTGGTACACAAAGGAGGTTCTCCATGCGTTCCCCCACGATGCAGGCGGCTGCCGCCGCTTTGGTGTTGCTGGCCCTGGTGGGCTGTGGCGAAAAGAAAACCGAATTGGGACAGGGCGGCTCGGTGGTCACCGGTTCGGCGGGCCCCCAGGCGGCGCAGAACGCTGCCAAGGAGCTGGTGCGCTGCGAGGCCCCGGTGGCCACGCTGGCGCTGGCCGAGAACCCGAACGGCTACACCATGGGGGCGGGCTATGGCCTGCCGTCCTCGCCTGTGCCCCTGGTCAAGCTGCTGGCCCAGCAAAGCGGGTGTTTCCGGGTGGTGGACCGCGCGGCCGGCCTGCGCGGCACCATCCAGGAGCAGGAGCTCAAGGAAGCGGGCGTGCTGCGCAAGAACAACTCCACCGTGGCCAAGGGCAAAGGTTATGAGGCGCAGTACACCCTCACGCCCAGCCTGACCTTCAGCGAGCAGGATGCCGGGCGGGGCCTGGCCGGCGTGATCGCCATGGTCCCGGTGCTGCGCGACATCGCCGGCCTGGCCGGGCTGGTGGAGCAGGTCAAGTTCAAGGAGGCGCAGACGGCGCTGCTGCTGTCCGACAACGAAACCACCGAGCAGGTGGCGGCGGCCACCGGTGCTGCACGCACCACCGACCTGGGGGTTGGGGGCCTGGTGTTCGGCAAGCTCGGCGGTGCCGCCGGCGCGGGCTGGAGCAACACCAACGAAGGCAAGGTGATCGCGGCGGCTTTCCTGGATGCGCACAACCAGCTGGTGGTGCAGGTGCGTGCGCTGCAGGCCAAGGAGCTGCCGCCCCCGGTGGCAACGAAAGCCAAGCCCTGATTCCCCCAGGCGGCGGCGATGGAACAGCAGCGGCCCTTCAAGATCCCCGAGTCCGTGCTGGTGGTGATCCACACCCCGGCGCTCGACGTGCTGCTGCTGCACCGGGCCGACGGTGGCACGCACTGGCAGTCGGTCACCGGCAGCAAGGACCATTGGGATGAAGCCTGGGAGGCCACGGCTGCGCGCGAGGTGTGGGAGGAAACCGGCATCGATGTGCAGGCCCCCGGCTGCACGCTGTCCGACTGGTGGCTGGAGAACATCTACGACATCTGGCCCCAGTGGCGCCACCGCTATGCGCCCGGCGTGGTGTTCAACCGCGAGCGGGTGTTTGGCCTGTGTGTGCCGGTGGGCACCCCGGTGGTGCTGAGCCCGCGCGAACATGTGGCCTTCGAGTGGTTGCCCTGGCGCGAGGCGGCCGACCGCTGTTTCTCGGCGTCCAATGCCGAGGCCTGCCTTTTGCTGCCGCGTTGTGTGCCGGCCCCAAGGCCCTGAACAGCTTGAGCGCGCCGCAGCTCACTGCCGCCTGGCCAGCAGCTTGACCAGGTGCTCGGCAAAGCCCTCGGCGGCCGGCGACGTGGCGCGCTGCGTGGGGCTGTAGAGGCACACATAGCGCATGGCCTCGGGCGCCAGAATGCGCCGGCGCACCAGGCCCAGCGGCTTGGCGAGCGCACCCACGTAGTCGGGGGCCAGCGTGGCGCTCACGTCGGCGGCGGCCAGGCCCAGCGCGGTGGAAATGTTGTCCACGATCTCCACGGGCGTCACGCGCTGCTCGCTGGGCAGGCCGGTGTGCATCTGGGCCACGCTGCGCTCGTGGTCGCGCCCGGCGGCCACCAGGGGGTGGGCCTGCAGCTGGGCCCAGGTCACGCTGCGCTGGCGCGCCAGCGGGTGGGTGGGGGCACACCACAGCACCCAGGGGCTTTCAAACAGCGGGGTGCGCGCGATGTCCTCTCCGCAGGCGCGGTCCGGCCCGAGTGCCAGGTCAGCGTCGCCACTGGCCACGGCATCGACCAGTTTTTCCACCGGTGCATCGCGGATGTGGATGTGCACCTTGGGCCGCGTCTGCTGGTAAGCCTTGATGGCCCGGGGCAGGATCACGCTGGCCACCACCAGCGGGGCCGCTATGCGCACCACCCCGGCCGCACGGTTGCGCACGTCGCTCGCGGCCGTCTGCGCCATGCGCAGGTGCTTGAGCACCGATTCGGCCGACGCCAGGAACTCGCGCCCCGCGCTGGTGATGCCCACCCGGCGCGTGCTGCGCTCGAACAGCTTGAAGTCCAGCACATCCTCCAGTTCACCCACCAGCTGGCTCACGGCCGACGGCGTGAGCGCCAGGCGGTCGGCGGCTGCGGTGAAGCTGCGCATCTCGGCCACGGTGACGAAGGCTTCGAGCTGGCGCAGCGTGAAGTGGGGCAGGGACATGGAAAGAAAAAGGCCTGAAAACAGCTGGGTGCCATTCATTAGATCATCTTCACAATCCGTAAGAAAGCATTGATTGTGGTCAAGCAGGGGGCTGCTGATACTCCGCGACGACAGGGGGCCGGCAGCCCGGCCCCTTTGCTTTCTTGTCTGACCGGAGAACCCCTTGAGCACCGACACGCTGAACGTCGCCGGCATTGCCGTATCGCCCCACCACTACATCGACGGCCAGCGCGTGGCGTCCGAGATGCGCTTCGACCTGCACTCGCCGATCGACCAGGCGCTGCTGGGCCACATCAGCGAGGGCTCGCCCGCCCATGTGGATGCGGCCGTGACTGCGGCGGCGCGTGCCTTCCCGGCCTGGAGCGCGCTCACGGCCGCCGAGCGCAAGCCTTACCTGGACCGCTTTGCCGCCGAGATCGGAAGCCGCGCCGAGGCCTTCTGCACGCTCGAATCCAACGATGCCGGCGTGCTGCTCTCGCGCATGAAGCATGGCGTGGTGCCGCGCGCCATGCTCAACATCACCTGGTTCGCCGAGCATGGGCTCACGCTGCAGGACCGCCCTATCGAGACCGAGCAGGCGACCCACATCGTGCGCCACGACCCGGCTGGCGTGGTGGCCATCATCACGCCCTGGAACGCGCCGCTGATGCTGGCCACCTGGAAGCTGGGCCCGGCGCTGGCCGCAGGCAACTGCGTCATCGTCAAGCCGCCGGAATGGGCACCGCTCACCAGCAGCCTGCTGGCCGACTGCGCGCACGCCGCTGGGCTGCCGCCCGGGGTGTTCAACATCGTGCAGGGCGCAGGCGCCAGCACCGGCGCGCGCCTGGTCAGCGACCCGCGCCTGGCGCGTATCTCGTTCACCGGATCGGTGCCCACGGCCAAGTGGATCGCGCAGTCCGCCGGTGCCAACCTCGTGCCCTGCAGCCTGGAGCTCGGCGGCAAGTCGGCCTTCATCGTGCTGGAGGACGCCGACATCGACAACGCGGCCGCCACCGGCGCGCTGATGTACCGCAACGCCGGCCAGGTGTGCCTGGCGGGCACGCGCTTCCTGGTGCACCGCAAGGTGCACGATGCCTTCGTGGCCGCCTTGCGCGGCTACGTGGAAAAGCTCACCGTGGGCGATCCGCGCGAGGAGGCCACCGAGGTCGGCCCGATCATCCACCCGCGCCAGGTCGAGCGCGTGCACGGCTTCGTGCAGCGCGCCGTGGCCGACGGCGCCATGCTGCTCTGGGGCGGGGCGCACCACGCCTTCGGCGCGCAGTACTACCAGCCCACCTTGCTCACCCACCTGCGCCAGGACAGCGAGATCGTGCAGAACGAGGTCTTCGGCCCCGTGCTCACGCTGCAGACCTTCGACAGCGACGAGGAGGCCATCGCCCTGGCCAATGGCACGGACTACGGCCTGGGCGGCGTCTGCTATGGCGAAGCCGAGCACGCCAGCGCCGTGGCGCAGCGGGTGCGCACCGGCTTCATCTGGGTCAACAGCTTCGGCATCCGCGACCTGGCCGCGCCGTTTGGCGGCATCAAGCGCAGCGGCGTGGGCCGCGAGGGCGGGGACTGGAGCTTCGAGTTCTTCTGCGACGTCAAGGACGTCGTGGTCCCCAAGAAGCCCTTCCGCGCCAGCTTCAGCCACCGCTAAGACACATCCACAGGAGACACACACCATGGGAAGCATCGTTGGCGCCGCCATCGTCTCGCACCACCCCGGCCTGATGCAGTGCGAAGAGTTTCGCGTGCTGCAGGGCGCGGGGGCCGACTCGGACCTCATCCCCGGCTATGCGCGCCTGCGCGAGCGCATCGCTGCCGCCCGGCCCGACGTGGTCATCCTCTTCGACTCGCACTGGTTTACCACGGGCTACCACCTGGTGGACGGTGCGCCGCGCTACCAGGGCATGTTCATCTCCGACGAGATGCCCTGGTACCTGCACGGCGTGCCCTACGACTACCGGGGCCACCCGGACCTGGCGCTCGAGATCGAGGCCGTGTCGCGCGAACAGAAGGGCTACAACCGCGTCATCAACCACCCCGACCTGGGCAAGCAGTACGCCACCATCAACCTGGTCAAGCAGCTGCGCCTGGAGCGCAGCGACACGCCGGTGGTCACCGTGAGCTCGTGCCAGAACTGCGACTGGCGCCACTTCCTCCAATCGGGCGAGGCGATTGCCGAGGCCGTGCGCCGCAGCGGCCTGCGCGTGCTGCTGCTGGCCTCGGGCGCGCTCAGCCACAAGTTCAACCCCATCGACTGGAAGCCCAACCACCCGCGCATCTTCCACGAGAGCAATGTCTCGCGGCCCGAGAACATCGTGAGCGACAAGGGCGCCATCGCGCTGATGGAGCAGGGCCGGCACGACAGGGTGCTCGACCGCTGGCAGGACGAGTACCGCAAGATGCCCTGGGAGGCCTTCGGCGCGCACTACCTGCAGATGCTGGGCGCCATGGGCGGGGCCGACTGCCGCGCGCGCGGCGTGGCCCTGTCGGCCTACGAGAACGCACGCGGCACGGGCAACGTGCACATGTGGTTCGATGGCGAGACAGAAGTGGCGGGGGTGGCGGCATGAACTTCGAATTCCCGATCACCGAGTTGCCCGCCGTGATGCGCGGCCCGCGCGTGGAGCGCCGCCGCGTGCTGGCGGGCGGCAGCGCCTGCTGGGGGACCATTGTGGAAGAGGGGGCGCAGCAGGGCCAGCTGCGCCTGGACGATGGCCGCGTGCTCGACCCGGCCACGGTGCAGCACCTGCCCCCCGTCTCGCCCAGCAAGGTCATCGCCGTGCACATCTCGTACAGCTCGCGCAGCTTCGAGACGCGCAACCAGCCCAAGCCGACCGAAACCCCGACCTACTTCACCAAGCCGCCAACCTCGGTCAACGGCCACGGCTGCGAGATCCACAAGCCTGCCGACAGCCTGTACCTGAACTATGAAGGCGAGTACGCCGTGGTCATCGGCAAGACCTGCCGCAACGTGCTGCCCGACGAGGCCTGGGATTACATCGAAGGCTTTTGCCCCGCGCTCGACATGGGCCTGCAGAACTACCGCGACACCGACCAGGGCAGCATGCTGCGGGTGAAGGGGGCGGACACATTGCTGCCCATCGGCCCGGGCATCGTGCGCGGCGTCAACCTGTTCGAGCAGACGCTGCGCACCTACCGCAACGGCCTGGTGGTGCAGGAAGCACACATTGGCGACGAGACCATCTGGGGCCCGCACTACGTGGTGGCCGACATCGCACGCCACATCACCCTGGTGCCGGGCGACGTGATCCTGATGGGCACGCCCTGCCACTCGCGCTCGGTGGACCCGGGCGATCGGGTGGAGTGCGAGATCACCGGCCTGGGCCGCCTGGCCGGCACGGTGGTCGCCATCGCCGCACCGCGCGCCTCGGCCCTGGGCGTGGGCCACCAGCCGACCGACAGCCCCGAGGTGCGGCGCGTGGCCTGCGGCTTCGACGAGCGCGTGCCCGAGCACCTCAAGGCCAACTACCGGCAGGCGGCGAAGCAATAACCCACAACGAGACCCGGAGACAACGCATGACGAAATCCTCGCCTACCCCTTCCCGCCGCGACATCCTGCAGCTGGCCCTGGCCGGCGCCGCTGGCACGTTGCCCTTCATGGCCCACGCCCAGGCCATCGACACCGTGAAGATCCTGGCCGGCTTTGCCGCCGGTGGCACGGTGGACACCCTGGCGCGCCGCGTGGCGACCCAGATCACCGGGGGCTATGCCAAGTCGGCCGTGGTGGAGAACAAGACCGGCGCAGGCGGGCAGATCGCCATCACCACGCTCAAGGCCGCCCCGGCCGACGGCGCCACGCTGCTGGCCACGCCCATGTCCATGCTGGGCATCTACCCCCACACCTACAAGAAGCTGCCCTATGACCCCGTGGCCGACGTGACCCCGGTCTCGCTGGGCGTGGTGTTCGACATGGGCTTTGCCGTGGGCCCGCAGGTGCCGGCCTCGGTCAAGACCGTGCCCGAGTTCCTGGAGTGGTGCAAGGCCAACCCCACGGGCGCCAACTTCGGCTCGCCAGCACCGGGTTCGGTGCCGCACTTCGTGGGCGAGCTCATCAGCCGCGCGGGCAAGGTGGACATGCGCCACGTGGGCTTCCGGGGTTCGCAGCCGGCCATTTTGGACCTGCTGGGCGGGCAGATCGCAGCGGTGTCGGCGCCGGTGGGCGAGTTTTTGCCCCACCTGCAAGGCGGCAAGATCCGCGTGCTGGCCACCTCGGGCGCCACGCGCAATAAATTCGTGCCGGGTGCGGGCACGCTGGTGGAGCAGGGCTTCAAGGACATGGTCTATGGCGAATGGTTCGGCTTCTTCCTGCCGGGCAAGGCGCCGGCCGAGCTGGTGGCCAAGGCCAATGCCGCCATCCGCGCCGCGCTGGCGGACAAGGAGGTGGTGGCCGGGCTGGCGGCCATGGGGCTGGAGGCCCGTTCGTCCACGCCGACCGAACTGGCCGCGCTGCTCAAGGCCGATGGCGACAAGTGGGGGCCCATCGTGAAAGCCATCGGCTTCACTGCTGAATCCTGAGGGTGCGCCGATGCTTGACGATGCACTGATCCAGCAACTGGCCCAGGAGCTGCACCAGGCCGAGAAGACCCGCGTGCAGGTGGAGCATTTCTCCAAGCGCCACCCCGGCATGACGGTGCAGGACGGCTATGCCATCTCGCGCGCCTGGGTGGCGATGAAGATCGCCGAGGGGCGCACGGTGCGCGGCCACAAGATCGGCCTGACCTCGCGCGCCATGCAGGTGGCCAGCCAGATCACCGAGCCCGACTTCGGTACCCTGCTGGACGACATGTTCTTTGCCGAGGGCGGCGACATCCCCATGCAGCGCTTCATCCTGCCGCGCGTGGAGGTGGAGCTGGCCTTCGTGCTCAACAAGCCGCTGCGCGGCGAGCCGGGGCGAGCGCCCGTGAACATCTTCGACGTGCTGGCCGCTACCGAGTACGTGGTGCCGGCCATCGAGATCATCGACGCACGCATCGAGCAGCAGGACCGCCACACGGGCGTGATGCGCAAGGTGTTCGACACCATCTCGGACAACGCGGCCAATGCCGGCATCGTCACCGGCGGGCGCCCCGTGCGGCCCGATGCGGTGGACCTGCGCTGGTGCGGCGCGCTGCTCTACAAGAATGGCGTGATCGAGGAGTCGGGCTTGGCGGCCGCCGTGCTCAACCACCCGGCCACGGGCGTGGCCTGGCTGGCCAACAAGCTCGCGCCCTATGGGGAAGGGCTGGCAGCCGGCGAGGTGGTGCTGGGCGGCTCGTTCACCCGGCCCGTGGCGGCCGCTGCGGGCGATACCTTCCATGCCGACTACGGCTCGCTGGGCAGCATCGCGTTCCGCTTTGTGTGAGGCCGGTGCGCGCTGTGCAGGGGCCGCTCAGGGCGGCAGCGGGAGTCTGCCCATCGGGCCATCCGGCCCGGCATCGCCGGGCCCGTCTGCACCATCGCTGCCCGCACCCTCATCATCGCCGCCCGGTTCAGGGCTCCCTGTGGCACGCGTTGCGGGGCTGCTCTCCACGGCATTGCGCGAGCGGATCACCACGCCGCCGGGCCGCCGTTCGCTGTCCTGCCCCAGGATGGCGCGCGCCGGGGTGGTGCCCATGCGCTGGCGCAGCGCATCGATGGCTTCCTGCAGCGGCTCGGGCGATGCGATGCGCGCACCGTGCCGCAGCAGCACCTGCTGCGACAGGTCCAGGAGCTTGGAGTTGAGGGTGGCGTCGGCCTGCTGCAGCAGCTTTTGCACGGCGCCTGCGGGGTTGCCTGCCAGGCTCTGGGCCATGGCAACTTCGGCGGCCTTGTTGACTTGCTGCAGGCAGTCGCGCACCAGCACGCCATAGGGCTCATGCAGGTTGCAGGCGTTGGCCATCAGTTCGGTCAGGCCGCGCGTGTTGGCGTAGCGCATGCCCAGGGCGCGCACCCAGCCCTCGCCCTCGGGCAATTCGATGGAGGTAACGGCCAGCACCGCCAGCAGGCTGCCCAGGTTGCAGGCGGCTTCAAAGTCAAAGCTGGCGGCCGTGATCTCACGTGCCATGGCGCGCACCGATTCGACAGCCTGCGAGAACTGCCGCTGCTGGATGAGCTGCAGCGCCCGCGCGACCTCGGCAAACCGGCGGACGCGTGCGCTCTCGGCGTGGCGCTCCAGGATGCGCGCAAAGTCGGCCATGCAGCGCTCGATGCCTTTGCGGTCGTTCTCGGCGTAGTAGGCAAAGGTCAGCAGCACCAGCGACTGGTAGTCGAACAGCTTGGAGTCGATCCCCAGGATCACGGCCCGGGCCAGTACCTTGGTGGCCGTTTCGCGGTCGCCCATGTAGTACGACATCATCCCCAGCTTCTGCAGCCGCACCACCGAATCCGGCGTGAGGGTGCTGGCGGTGCGGTAGGTTTCGATGGCCTGCGCGAAGTTGCCCAGCTCCACCTGGGCGCGGCCGAGCACGTCGTAGGCATCGGCAAACGAAGCGTCTTCGCCGATCAGCTCCTGCAGGGTGGTGATGGCGCGCGCCGCCTGGCCCGATTCGATCTGCGCGCGCGCCACCCCGAGCTTGGCCCAGGGCAGGGCGCGGGCGGCGATCACGGCCTCGAACAGCGTGCGTGCCTCGTCGTGCCGGCCCAGGCGCAGCAGCAGCTCCGAGCCGATGCGCGCGGCATACAGCCAGTAGGGCTTGCGCGCCTCGAAGCGCTCCACGCACAGCGCAGCGGCTTGCTCGAAGTCCTCGGCCTCGATGGCGTCAAAGATGGGCTTGAGGTGCACCTTGCGCAGGCGCGCCAGGCTCAGGCGCTCGAACAGTGCGCTGGGCGTGAAGGGTTTGAGCAGGTAGCCATCCAGCGCCGACTCGGCGGCCTCGGCCACGGCGGCATACGAGGCCTCGGCCGTGACCATGAAAAACACGGTGGAAAACGGCAGCAGCTGCGCGCGCCGCAGGTCGTCCAGCAGGGTCTGGCCCGAGGAGTTGGCATCGCCAAAGAACTGGTCGCACAGCACGTAGTCAAACACCGTGTGCTCCAGCCGGCTGCGCGCGTCCTGCACACGCGAGCACTGCACGATGCGGTTCACGCCGTATTCGCGCAGTTGCCCGGCCAGGATGCTGCGTGACGTGGCATTGCTGTCCACAATCAGTGCCTGAACCTGGGTGGAGGCGGGGGGGCGGTTCTCGGTGGCCATGGAGGGTGAACTGGCCTGCGTGTGGCGTGGAGGAGACAGCCCCAGTGTACTGGCCCATGGCCGCCCGTGGGCGTCGGGCAAACCCGCTGCGGGCACGGCTTGCGACACAATCCCAAGTGAGTGCGTTCAACTACCGCTTCCAGGACCATGCAACACGACGATATTCTGCGGGTGGCCACCTACAACATCCACAAGGGTGTGCAAGGCATCGGCCCCGCGCGGCGGCTGGAGATCCACAACCTGGGCCTGGCGGTCGAGCAGCTCGATGCCGACATCGTCTGCCTGCAGGAGGTGCGCAAGCTCCACCGGCGCGAGGCGGCCTACTTTCAGCGCTGGCCCGATGTGCCCCAGGCCGAGTTCCTGGCACCCGAGGGCTATGAGTCGGTGTACCGCACCAACGCCTTTACCAAACATGGCGAGCATGGCAACGCGCTGCTCACGCGCTGGCCCGTGATCGGGCACCAGCACGAGGACATCTCGGACCACCGCTTCGAGCAGCGCGGCCTGCTGCATGTGGAGGTGAATGCCCAGGGCCGCAATGTCCATGTGATCGTGGTGCACCTGGGGCTCATCCCCGGCAGCCGCGTGCGGCAGATCGAGCGCCTGCAGGGGTTTATCGAGCGCGAGGTGCCGCCCGGTGCGCCGCTGGTGGTGGCCGGCGACTTCAACGACTGGGGGCAGCAGCTCAAGCGCATGCTCGCCGGGTTTGCGCTGTATGAGTTTGAAGGCCCGCGCGCTTTCACCTACCCCGCGCGGCTGCCCCTGACCCAGCTGGACCATGTGTATGCGCGGGGCCTCACGCCCCTGTCGCTGCATGTGCCGCGCGGCCGCATCTGGTGGCGCATGTCCGACCACCTGCCGCTGATCGCCGAATTCCGGTTGTGAGCACGTGAAGAAAAAGCCGCCCCTGGTCCGTGGCACGGAGTTTTCGGACGACCACCGGGTGCGTCTGCTGCAGGGCGCCGAGGAGCTGTTCCCGGCCCTGATACTGGCCATGGACGCCGCGCTGTCGGATATCCAGTTCGAGACCTACATCTTCGATTTCACCGGCTCGGGCGCGGCCGTGGCCGAGGCGCTGATGCGTGCGGCGCAGCGGGGCGTGCGCACCCAGCTGGTGGTGGATGGCGTGGGCACGGGGGCCCTGCCCGAGGCCTGGGCCGGGCGGCTGCAGGCCGCCGGGGTGCGGTACAGCGTGTACTCGCCGCTCGGGCCCCTGGGCCTGCTGCTGCCCCACCGGTGGCGGCGGCTGCACCGCAAGCTCTGCGTGGTGGATGGCCACCTGCTGTTCTGCGGCGGCATCAATGTGCTGGATGAT
Organism: Acidovorax sp. FJL06; assembly: GCF_003852545.1. Classification (GTDB taxonomy): domain Bacteria; phylum Pseudomonadota; class Gammaproteobacteria; order Burkholderiales; family Burkholderiaceae_C; genus Acidovorax. Next base: position 150,277 of record NZ_QAJR01000003.1, on the reverse strand, counting down.
TTCCACGACCCCAACCACGGCACGCTCGACGCCCCCCGCTTTGACTTTGCCGTGCGTGCCACGGGCAGCCTGGTGGCGGCCGCCAGCGACACCATGGACCAGCTCTGGTGGCGCATGCAGGCCGTGCAGACCATGCGTGGTGCACGCCTGCGCCGCCTGCCCGAGGCGCTGCAGGCCCTGCGCGCGGCCAGCGCCGCCAGCCACGCGGCACGGCTGGACGGCGCCGCCGGCCCGCCCATGCGCGCCGCGCTGGTGCTGCGCGACAACGTGCGCAACCGCAGCCGCATCGAAAAAGCCTACCGCCGCGCCATCGGCACCGCGCGGCACGAGATCATCATTGCCAACGCCTACTTCATGCCCGGCGGCAAGCTGCGCCGCGCGCTGGTGCTGGCGGCGCGCCGGGGTGTGCGTGTGCGCCTGCTGCTGCAGGGGCGCTATGAATACTTCATGCAGTACCACGCGGCCCGGCCGGTGTATGGCGCGCTGCTGGAGGCGGGGGTCGAGATCTACGAATACGCGCCCAGCTTTCTGCACGCCAAGGTGGCCGTGATCGACGCGCGGGGCGAGCGGCCCTGGGCCACGGTGGGCTCGTCCAACCTCGACCCCCTCTCCCTGCTGCTGGCGCGCGAGGCCAACGTGGTGGTGGAAGACGGCGCCTTTGCCGCCGACCTGCGCCAGCGGCTCGTGCACGCCATGCAGCACGCCGGCCGGCGCATGGACCCCGCACGCTATGCCGGCCGCCCGCTGCGCCAGCGCGTGCTGGACCGCATCGCCTTTGGCCTGATGCGGCTGGCCCTGTGGGTGACGGGCAACCGATACTGACAGGCGGGCAGTGCCATGTGCTGCGGGGTGATTGCTATAAAAATAATAGCTGTTGGCGCTTGTCCAATAAGCGCTAGCTGCCTAAAACCCTTGAAATCGGAAGATCGCGGTTCGCTGTTACGATTCTGGCCATGTCCAGCCAAACTCCTGCCGCCGATATGACGCCCACCCCGCCGGATGATGAAGGCACGCCTGTCTCCGTCAAGATCCGCGAGCGCCTCGCCGCCGCCCGCAAGCGCTTTCACGCCAACGACAACATTGCCGAGTTCATTGAGCCCGGCGAGCTGGAGAAGCTGCTCGACGAGGTCGAGGCCAAGATGCAGGGCGTGCTCGACAGCATGGTGATCAACACCGAGGGCGACCACAACACCAACAACACCGCGCGCCGCGTGGCCAAGATGTACATCAACGAGGTGTTCAAGGGCCGCTATGTGGCGCAACCGCCCATCACCGAGTTCCCCAACGCCGAGCACCTGAACGAGCTGATGATCGTTGGCCCCATCACCGTGCGCAGCGCCTGCAGCCACCATTTCTGCCCTGTCATCGGCAAGATCTGGATCGGCATCATGCCCAACGAGCACACCAACGTGATCGGCCTGAGCAAGTACGCACGCTTGGTGGACTGGGTCATGGGCCGCCCCCAGATCCAGGAAGAAGCCGTGGTGCAGCTGGCCGACCTCATCATGGAAAAAACCCAGCCCGACGGCCTGGCCGTGGTGATGGAGGCCAGCCACTTCTGCATGTCCTGGCGCGGTGTGCGCGAGATGGACAGCAAGATGATCAACTCCGTGATGCGCGGCGTGTTCCTCAAGGACAGTGCCCTGCGCCGCGAATTTCTCTCGCTCATTCCTGGAAGGAACTGACATGCTCGTGCGCCTGCTTTATGCCAGCCGTGCGGTGGACACCTCGCCCGCCGCCATTGAAGCCATCCTCACGCAATCGCGCGAGCACAACCCCGCCTGCGGCATCACCGGCGTGCTGTGCTACGGCGGCGGCGTGTTCCTGCAGGCCATCGAGGGCGGGCGCTCCGCCGTGAGCGACCTGTACGGCCACATCCAGAAGGACCCGCGCCACAAGGATGTGGAGCTGCTGCACTACGAAGAAATCTCGGAGCGCCGCTTTGGCGGCTGGACCATGGGGCAGGTGAACCTCTCCAAGATCAACCATTCCATCTTGCTCAAATACTCCGAAAAGCCCGAGCTGGACCCGTATGCGGTGTCGGGCAAGGTGTCGTTTGCGCTGCTGGAAGAGCTGATGGCCACGGCCTCCATCATCGGAAGAGCATAGAGATCACCCCCCTGAGGCGCTGCGCNNCTTCCCCCCGCTCTCGCACCACTTCGCGGTGCGGGCAGGGGGACGCCACCAGTGCGGCGGGGCGGCCCTTGCACGGTGGCCCCCGGCTTGGGCCGCGCCAGTTGCAGATGCCGTGAGCGGTACCTAGCCCTTCAATCCAAGCCGCAGCCGCCATCGCGCTGCGGCTTTTTGCATTCAAGCCCTCTCTCTTTCTGACCCGTGACCTTCACCGCCTTCGCCCTCATCATCCTCGCCGGCCTTATCCACGCGTGCTGGAACATCGTGGCCAAGAAGGCCGGGGGGGACTCACGGTTTGCGTTCTTCACCTCGGTGATCATGATGATCGTCTGGGCGCCACTGGGCTGGTACCTGGGGCGTGACGCGGTGCCGCTGTGGGGCGCGGTGGAGTGGGGCTTTGTGGTGGGCAGCGGGCTGCTCCATGTGGCGTACTTCGTCATCCTGCTGCGCGGCTACCGCGTGGCCGACCTCACGGTGGTGTATCCGCTGGCGCGCGGCTCGGGGCCGCTCTTGTCGTCGCTGGTGGCCATCACGTTGCTGGGCGAGCAGATCTCTGCGCTCGGAGCCTTGGGCATCCTGGGCGTGGTCGGCGGTGTGTTCCTCATCGCGGGCGGCCCGGGCCTGTTGCGCGCGGCGCACGACCCCGCCGCGCGGGCGCGTGTGCACAAGGGCATGTTGTATGGCTTGCTCACCGGCGCGTTCATTGCCAGCTACACGGTGGTCGATGGCTATGCGGTCAAGTTTCTGTTGATGTCGCCCATCCTGGTGGACTACATGGGCAACTTTGTGCGCGTAGGCCTGCTGGCGCCGGTGGTGCTGCGCGATCTGCCCACCGCCCGCACGCTCTGGCTGGCGCAGTGGCGTTTTGCTCTGGCCGTGGCGGTGGTGAGCCCTGTAGCTTACGTGCTGGTGCTGTACGCCATGCAGCAGGCGCCCATGTCACACGTGGCCCCGGCGCGCGAGGTGTCCATGCTGTTTGCCGCCCTCATCGGCGGGCACCTGCTGGGCGAGGGCGACCGCGTGGCGCGCATCTTCGGCGCGCTGTGCATTGCAGCAGGCGTCACGGCCCTGGCTTTGGGATGACGGCCGCTGCACCGGCGCCAGTGCTGCTGGGCTGCGATTTCTCCAGCAGCCCCACGCGGCGCAAACCCATCGTGCTGGCGCTGGGCCAGCGCCACGGGGCGCGCGTGCAGCTCAACGCCCTGCAGCCCTTCGACACGCTGGCCGCGTTCGGCCAGTGGCTCGCACAGCCCGGTGATTGGGTGGGCGGCTTTGATCTGCCCTTTGGCCTGCCGCGCGAGCTGGTGCAGGCACTGGGCTGGCCCACCGACTGGCACGCCTGCATGCAGCACTACCACAGCCTCAGCCGCGAGCAGATCCGCGCGCAGTTTGCGGCGTTCTGCGATGCACGCCCCGTGGGCGGCAAGTTTGCGCACCGCGCGACGGACGGGCCCGCAGGCTCCAGCCCCTCGATGAAATGGGTGAACCCGCCCGTGGCGTACATGCTGCATGCCGGCCTGCCGCTGCTGCTCGAGGCGGGCGTGCACCTGCCCGGCCTGCATGGGAGTGACCTGCGCCGTGTGGCACTGGAGGCCTACCCCGGCCTGCTCGCGCGCGAAATCCTCGGTCGGCGCAGCTACAAAAGCGACGACCGCGCCAAACAAACCCCCGACCGCCTCATCGCCCGCAAGGACCTGGTCAACGCGCTGGAGCTGGGGCAGACCCGCCTGGGCCTGCGCCTCAAGCTCAGCCACGCCCAGCGCGACACCCTGGTGGATGACGCCAGCGGCGACAGCCTGGACGCCGTGCTGTGTCTGCTGCAGGCCGCCTGGGCCCATCAGCGCCATGCCGAAGGCGATGCGCTTTACGGCCTGCCGCCGGGGCTGGACCCGCTGGAAGGCTGGATCGTCACGGCTGACAAGCCGTGACCGGCCATTCCACCGCTTTTCCTGGCATCGGCCCGCCTCAGGCCGCCTAGCATGGGCGGGCATCACTGGATGATTTGTTTACCCATGCCTTTCGCCCCCCGCCTTTTGCTCGTCCTGGCCCTGCTGGCCCCGCTGCTGGCGCAGGCCGCTCCCGCGCCCTGGTACTACTGGCGCAGCCTGGTCGATGGCCAGCGCGTGTGCGCCCAAACCTCGCCCGGCCCAGGTTGGGAGCAAGACAGCGCCGCCCACGAAGGCCCCGGCTGCCAGCCGCGCCGCAAGGTGCTCGTCGTGCCCATGCGCTGACCTTGGCGCCGGTCGGGGGCGTGTTGGGTGTTGTTTTGTTATAAAAATAATAGCTATATGCGATTGCCAGATAAGCGCTAGAGGCCGAAATTGCTTGCAATAGTATGCGTGCATTCCATAATGGATGCACCATGACCGAACTCATCCTCATCCGCCACGGAGAGACCGACTGGAACCGCGAACTGCGCTTCCAGGGCCACGTGGATGTTCCCCTCAACGCCACCGGCCACGAGCAGGCCCGCCGCCTGGCCGAGCGCCTGGCCGCCGAGCAACTCACGGTGGACCACCTGGTCTGCAGCGACCTCATCCGCACCCGCCAAACCGCAGCGCCCAGCCTGCAGGTGCTCTTCCCCGAACTGCACATCGACACCCTCACCGACAGCGCCCTGCGCGAGCAGGCCTTTGGCGTGGTGGACGGCAAGCGCGTGGACGACGTCAAGCTGGAACACGCCGACGCCTGGAACCAGTGGCTGCGTTTTAAAGCCGACTACGGCATGCCCGGCGGCGAGACCACCCGCCAGTTCCACACCCGCGTGATGGACGCCGTGTACCGCATCGCGCAGCGGCACGCAGGCCAGAAGGTGATGGTCGTCACCCACGGCGGCGTGCTCGACATGGTCTGGCGCACCGCACGCGGCACGGGCCTGGACGGCCCGCGCCAGAGCGACATCCCCAACGCGGGCCTGAACCGCGTGCGGGTGGATGGCGATGCGGTGGAGGTGTTGGACTGGGCCGACGTGCGGCACCTGGCGGATTTGCCGGAGCAGCCGGTGTATGACCAGAAGAAGCTGGTGGTGCGGTGAGTAACCTGCTCTGAAAAATAGCAGCGGTTTGCGCCTGCCGGGTAGGCGCCAGGAGCCAGGATGGCCAGGCACTGCGGGGCCCCCTGGATCTCAAGCATTTTCCTAGCCCAGCTTGGCCAGAATCCCTCGCGCCACAAGGAAGGTGGCAGCACCCGCCAGCGGGATGAGCAGCAGCGTGATCCCCAGCCCGCCGAAGCGGCAGGCGAGGGCGGGAAGGGTGAAGTCTGTGCTGCACATCGCCTGCGAGAGGGTGTCCAGATGCCCCACGACCCAGAGGAGCGTGAAGTAGGAGGCCAGCAGGCCGAGGACGATGGAGGCGAGGGTTTTCACGGCGGACTCCGGTGGGCGCATGGCACGGGCAACCCCAGTGCGGTATGGACCCCGCCCGCTTGCCGCGCCAGCCGCACCGACTCCGGCTGCCCATTCACCATCGGCTGCAACACGTTCTGCACCGCCGCCCACTGCCCATTGCGCTGCAGCGCATCCAGCCAGATCTGGTGGAACAGATCCCGCTGCGCATGGCTGCCGCCAATCTCCACCAGCCGGGGCAGGGCCACGCCCAGCTTCTCTACCGCCGTCGCCCAGTCGCCCTGCGCATGCGCCAGCAGACCGTGCGCGGCGGGCACACACACCTGCTGCCACACGGTGCGCTCCTGCGCCTCGGTGCGGGTGGCGGCGTGGGCTTCGATGTGGTGCAACAAGCGGCGCGCGGCCTCGGTGCGGCCCGCGCGGGCCAGGCCGTAGAGGTATTGCAGGTCCAGAAAGGGCAGCACATGGTCGGCCAGGCGCAGGGCGAGGTGGTCGGCCACATCGGCCCAGCGGGTGCCCACGTCCACGCCCGCCAGCTCCAGCCGCGCCAGCAGCGAGACGGCGTTGATCTGGTCCTGCGTGTATTCCTTGACCACGCCCCAGACCTGGCTGTCGTAGAGCGCCAGCACCTCGGCATGCCGGTCCTGTTCCAGCAGAAACAGCGCCTGGTGCCACCAGTTGTGCGTGACCATGAAGGAGTTCAGGTCCGTCCAGGTGTCGCTCACGCTGGCCATGAAGTCGGCGCCTTCACGGATGCGGCCCTGGGTCAGCATCACATGGGCCAGCGCGTGGTGGGCCCAGGGTTCTTTGCGGCACAGTGCGATGGCGTGGCGGGCCGAGTCTTCGGCGCGGTCAAGCAGGTGGCATTGCTCCCAGCCAAAGGCGAGCATGCCGTGCAGATAGGGCACCTCGGCCGCAGCGGGCAGGGCCTGCAGGGCCAGGCGCAGCATGCCGGGCGAGTCGCCCCGATTGAACAAATGGTATTGGCCGAGCTTGAGCGATGCGAGGTCGCGCGGGTGCAGGCGGGCCTGTTCCTCATGCAGCGCGATGGCGCGAGGCAGGTCGCCGTTCACCCAGGCGGCCACGGCGGCCACAAAGCGTTGTTCGCGCTCGCTGGCCTCTGGGGCGTGGGCCAGGGCCTGTTCAATAAAGGGCTGTGCGTTGCGGGGGGCGTCGGCCGACTCGGCAAACATGTGCAGCGCTGCGCAGCTGGCCTGCACGATGGGGCTGGGGTCGGCCGCAGCGTTCAGCACGTTCACCGCGCGGGCTTCGCAGGCGATGAAGCCTTCGACAAAGTCGTTCAGCGCCGTCGCGCTGGCCTGGTCGTGCAGCGTGATCGGGTTGCCCAGGCTGTCGGTTCTTGGTGCCATGTCAGTGATCCACAGTGTTGAGCTTCACCCCCGATGCATGGGCCCGACACGGCGCAGGCCAGAGCAGCCGCGCAAGGGCCGCCCCGCCGCGCTGGCTGCGTCCCCCTGCCCGCAGCGCGCAGCGTTGCGAGAGCGGGGGGAAGGCCCGCAGGGCCTCAGGGGGGTGTCGCTTCATTTCAGCCGCCCTTGATCAGGGCCAGGTAGGCGTTGCGCGTCTCGGCCGAGACCGCGTCGATCAGCTGTTCGTGCGGGGTCTGGTGGCGCGCCAGCATGCGGGCGGTGGCCACGGTCTTGGATTTGCAGAACCAGTGGCAGGTGTGCTGCATGAGGAACAGCTCGGCCGTCATCATGAAGGCGCGGTCCTTGGGTGACAGGTGGCCGGTGTTCTGCACCACATGGGCAATGCCGCGCGCGTGGATGGCGAGCGCGCGGCGCATGTCGAAGGTGAAGCTGGGCAGCAGCTGTTCGGCAAACGGAAGGGGCAGCGACAGGCGGCTGACGCGGGTGTGGGCTTCGTCCACCTTGGCGAAGTCGGCGGCGAAGCGGCTGAATTGCTCGCTCAGCTGCGACTCGGTGGTGCTCAGCAGGCTCCAGATCTGGCTGCGGCGCTCGTCGGTGCTTTCGCCCAGGGCGCGCAGGTAGCCGTCGGTCAGCGCCTCCATCAGCTTCTCGATCTGGTAGTTGGCCAGGTATTTGCCCAGCAGCGCGATGCGCTTGCGCTGCTCCTTGGCGTTGAGCATGTAGGTGCCGGTGGCGATCAGGATCGCCAGGATGAGGATGTCCATGGGGTGGATCGTTAAGGGGTCTGTCGGGCGGTGGCCCCGGGCGCCAGAGAGCCCGGGGGTGGTGCTTCGGGGGGCCGGAGCCTCCTGCAAAACCCCAAGGTTACCAACACCCACCCCGCCGCATGCCCAGGGTTATGCCGAGGGGGGTTGGGGCCAGGCCCTTTGGGGCTCGCGGATCAGCTCGAAGGCGTGCGCCACCTGCAGCACACCCAGGTCGTCAAAACGCGCTCCCGCAATCTGCAGGCCGATGGGCAAACCGCTGCGGGTGTAGCCGCAGTTGACCGAGGCGGCGGGCTGCTCGGACATGTTGAACGGCACGGTGAAGCCGATGTGCTCCAGCGGGCGCAGCGGGTCGTTGGTGGGCGAGGGCAGCTCGGCCTGGAAGGCGGGCATGGGGGCCACGGGCGAGATCACATAGTCAAATGCGCTGCAGGCCTTGACCGTGTTCACCCGGGTCAGGTGGAACTGGTGGCTGGCGTTGAACACTTCGGTGCCGCTCAGGCCGGCGGCACTGTCGGCCCAGGCGCGGATGTAGGGCAGCACCTTGTCGCGCCGCGCGGCAGGCAGGGCCTGCAGGTCGGTGTGCGAGCGCATGCGCCAGAAATGGTCCATGCCGTCGAGCATGGCCTGCGCCATGAAGGGCTGCATGGGCACGATGGTGGCGCCTGCGCTTTCCATGAGACGGGCCGCGTGCTCGATGGCGGCCTTCACTTCGGGCTCCACGGGCAGGCCGCAGCCGGCATCCAGCAGCAGGCCTATCTTCAAACCTTGCAGGCTGCGCGCGCGCTCGGCCAGCTTGTTGAACTGGCCCCAGGCGATGTCCTGTGCGGGCAGGCTCATGCTGTCGCGTGCGTCGGGCTGGCTCAGCACCTGCATCATCAGCGCGGCATCGGCCACGGTGCGGGTCATGGGGCCGGCGGCGCGGCCGGTGTAGGGCGGGTCGATCGGGATGCGGCCCAGGCTGGGCTTGAGGCTGAAGATGCCGCACCAGCTCGCGGGCAGGCGCAGCGAGCCGCCAATGTCGGTGCCGATGTGCAGCGGGCCGTAGCCGGCAGCAGCGGCGGCGCCGCCCCCGGCGCTGGAGCCACCGGGGCCTTTGCTCACGTCCCAGGGGTTGCGCGAGAGCGGGTGGAAGGTGGACAGGCCCGAGGACAGCATGCCGTAGTCGGGCATGGTGGTCTTGGCCACGATGACGGCGCCGGCCTCGCGCATGCGGGCGGCGGGGGGCGCGTCGGCCGCGGCAGGCACCAGTTCGACGGCGGCTGTGCCCAGCGGCGTGGGGTCGCCCTGGGTGGCGATGTTTTCCTTGATGGTGCTGGGCACGCCGTCGAGCGCGCCCTGGGGCTCGCCGCGCAGCCAGCGCGCTTCAGAGGCGCGGGCCTGCGCGAGCGCGGCTTCGGGCCGCAGCAGGTAGGTGGCCTGGATGTGGGGCTCCCAGCGCGCTATGTGCGCGAGCACGGCCTCTGTGACCTCCACGGGAGACAGCGTGCGCTGGCGGTAGGCGGCCAGAAGTTCGTGGGCAGGCAGGTCGTGCAAGGCGGTCATGTCGGGAGTTTTATAAGTAAAAAAGGCTGCTATCGCTTGTTGGTAAAGCGATAGCAGCTATTGTTTCAGGAGCTATCTGCTCCCGCGCGTTTCAGCTATTCATTGCGCGGCGCGCTACCCGCAGCCTTGGAAACTGGCGCGACCCAGGCGCGGGCAGCCGAGCAAGGGCCGCCCCGCAGCGAGGGCTGCGTCCCCCTGCCCACATCGCGCAGCGATGTGAGAGCGGGGGGAAGGCCCGCAGGGCCTCAGGGGGGTGTCTCATCAACCCCAGGACAGCGCCGAGAGGTCGTTCACGAACACGGGCATGTCTTTCCACAGGCCCTTGAGGTTCTTGTTGGCCACCGTGATCCATTGGTTGGAGTACAGGAAGGCGTGCACCGAGTCCTGCGCCAGCAGGCGTTGTGCATCGCCCAGCAGGCGTGCGCGGTCGGCGGGGCGGGCGGCGTTCTTGATCTGGTTGAACAGGTCGTTGAACTTGGGCGAGTTGTAGGCCCAGTAGTACTCGGGCTTGGCGAAATTGCCCAGGTCGAACGGCTCCACGTGGCTGATGATGGTCAGGTCGTAGTTCTTGCTGCCGTAGGTGCCGCTGAGCCACTGCGCCCATTCCACGTTCTGGATCTTGGCGACGATGCCGACCTTGGCGAGCTGGGCCGCAATCACCTCGCCGCCCTGGCGCGCGTAGGGCGTGGGCGGCAGCGTCAGGGTCAGCTCCAGCGGCGTCTTGATGCCGGCCTCGGCGAGCAGCTTCTTGGCCTTCTCGGGGTCGTAGGGGTTCACGCCCGTGGTGTCCACGTAGCCGAACGCGCCGGGCACATAGTGGCTGCCGATGGGCGCGCCGTAGCCGTCGCCTGCACCTTCGATCACGGCCTTGCGGTCCACCGCCGCGGCGATGGCACGGCGCACGCGCACGTCATCGAGCGGCTTCTTGCCGTTGTTGATGGCCAAAATGGTCTTGGCGCGCGAGCCGCTCACCACCACCTGGAACTTGGGGTTGGCCTTGAACTGGGCCACGCTGCGCGGCGTGACGCGGGGGAAAGCGTCCACGTCGCCCGCCAGCAGGGCGGCCACCTGGGCGGCGGGGTCGGAGATGAAGCGGAACGTGGCGCGCTTGATCTTGATGGCCTTGGCATCGCGGAAACCGTCCCAGGCCGTCAGCACGACGGAGGAGCCCTTGTTCCAGGCATTGAGCTGGTAGGGGCCGGTGCCCACGGGCTTGTTGGCGTTGCCGTCGGCGCTCTTGGGCTCGACGATGATGGACGTGGCCTGGCCCAGCACGAAAAGCAGGTCGGGGTCGATGTCCTTGTTGAGCAGCACCACGGTGGTGTCGTCCACCACCTGCGTGGTGATGCCCGCAAAGGTGCGCTTGTCCTTGTTGGTGCTCTTTTCGCCGCCGGCGCGGTCGAACGAGAACTTGACGGCCGCCGCCGTGAAGGGTTCGCCGTTCTGGAACTTCACGCCCCGGCGCAGCTTGAAGGTGTAGGTCTTGAGGTCGGGCGAGACCTCCCAGCTCTCGGCCAGCAGGGGCGATACGCTGCCGTCGGCGTTGATCTTGGTGAGTGTCTCGAAGATGTTGTACTGCACGATCTCGGCAATGGCCGAGGCGGCGCCGGCCGTGGGGTCCAGGCCTGGGGGCTCCAGCGTCATGGCCAGCGTCACCGCATCTTTGCGGCCTTGCGCGAGCGCACTGAGCGGGGTGGACAGGGGCACGGCGGCAAAAGCGCCAGTGGCAAGTACGGTACGGCGGTTCAGCATGTTCGGACTCTCCAGACAAAAAAACCAGACGAAGACCCCGGTGTCGTGGCAGTGGGTTACCGGGGAGAAGAAAAAGCTTTTTACACCATCACACCTGTATTTGGTTATGCGGTTTTTGCGGTGGCTACCGCTGCCGCAGCGGCCTCTGCACGGCGCGCGCGGGCCCGGCCCGGCTGCACCTGGGGCACCGCGCCCACCAGCGACTGGGTGTAGGGGTGCTGCGCGTTGCGGAACAGCTCGGCGGGCGAGCCGCGCTCCACGATGCGGCCCTGGTACAGCACCACCACTTCGTCGCACAGGTGGTTCACCACCGCGAGGTCGTGGCTGATGAGCATGTAGGTGATGCCGAACTCCTGCTGCAAATCCTGCATCAGATTCAGCACCTGGGCCTGCACGGACACGTCCAGCGCGCTCACGGGCTCGTCGGCCACGATGAGGCGCGGGCGCGTGATGAGGGCGCGGGCAATCGCGATGCGCTGGCGCTGGCCGCCCGAAAATTCGTGCGGGTATTTGCCCAGGTCGTTGGTGCGCAGGCCCACCTGCGACAGCACCTGGGCCGCCTGCTCGCGCTGCTCGGCGCGCGTGGTCTGGCCCTGGGCCTGCAGGGGTTCGGTCACGATGCGCTCCACCGTCTGGCGCGGGTCCAGTGAGCCATAGGGGTCCTGGAACACCATCTGGAAGTCGCGCCTGGCGTGGCGCAGCTCGGCCGGTGCCAGCTGGTGCAGGTTGCGCCCCAGCAGGTGCACCGTGCCGGCGGTGGGCGCATCCAGCGCCATCACCGTGCGCGCCAGGGTGGATTTGCCCGAGCCCGATTCGCCCACGATGCCCAGGCTGCGGCCCGCAGCGATGGAGAAGCTCACGCCGTTGAGCGCATGCACCTTGCCCGGGGGCTGGAAGAGGTGCTCGCGCGGCAGCGTGTATTCGCGCACCAGGTCTTGCACCTGGAGCAATGCGGTGTTGTTGCTCATGCGGCCACCTCCGCCGCCTGCGTCGCGCCATGGGCGTCTGCGATGGCTTCGGGGCGCAGGCAGCGCACTGCGTGGTCTCCGTCCGCGTCGGTGGCAATCCACGTGGCGGTGGGCGGCTCGCGGTGGCAGGCGTCGATGGTGTAGCTGCAGCGGCCCGCAAACGGGCAGCCGGCGGGCAGGTCCACCAGCTCGGGCACGGTGCCGGGGATGGTGGACAGGCGCGGCCGCTGGCCGGGGGCGTGCACGGCGCCCAGGTGGGGGCGTGCAGCAAACAGGCCGCGCGTGTAGGGGTGCGCCATGGCTGAAAAGACGGAGGCGGTGGAGCCGCTTTCGACCACGCTGCCGCCGTACATCACCATCATGCGGTCCACGTTCTGCGAGATCACGCCCAGGTCGTGCGAGATGAGGATCAGCGCCATGTTGCGCTCGGCCACCAGGTCGCTGATGAGGTCCAGGATCTGCTGCTGGATGGTCACGTCGAGCGCCGTGGTGGGCTCGTCGGCAATCAGCAGGTCGGGCCCGCAGGCCAGGGCCATGGCGATGGTGATGCGCTGGCGCTGCCCGCCCGAGAACTGGTGCGGGTAGGCATCGAAGCGCTGCGCGGCGTTGGGGATGCCCACGCGGTCCAGCAGCGCAATGGCTTCCTGGCGTGCAGCGGCGGCGTTCAGGCCCCGGTGCAGGCGCAGGGGCTCGGCCACCTGGCGGCCGATGGTGTGCACGGGGTTCAGCGCCGTCATGGGCTCCTGGAACACCATGCCAATGCGGTTGCCGCGCATCTGGCACATCTGTGCGTCGGTGCGGCCCACCAGCTCTTGTCCGTCGAAACGGATGCTGCCCGTGACCTGTGCGCTGTCGGGCAGCAGGCCCATGAGCGACATGGCGGTGATGGACTTGCCACAGCCCGATTCACCAATCAGGCCCAGGGTTTCGCCGCGCGCCAGCGTAAAGCTCACACCGCGCACGGCATCGGCCGGGCCCCGGTGCGTCTGCAGGCGGATGCGGAGGTTGGAGACTTCAAGCAAGGGCATGGCAGCAGGTCTTCATCGTTCGCAAATTTTGTTCAGCTGTCTATCGTGCCGGACGCGGCCGATGCACAGGCATGCACGAGGCCAGTGCCCCCGTGCAAGGGCCGCCCCGCCGCACTGGGGGCGTCCCCCTCCCGCATTGCGCAGCAATGCGAGAGAGGGGGAAGGCGCGAAGCGACTCAGGGGGTGTCATCGCTTCCTCGAGAGTCGGGGGTCCAGCAGGTCGCGCAGACCATCGCCCAGCAGGTTCAGTCCGAGCACGGCCAGCGCAATCGCCACGCCCGGCCACACAGCCAGCAGCGGGGCCTGGAACATCAGTGTCTGCGCCTCGCTGAGCATGCGGCCCCAGGAGGGCTGGGGCGGCTGCGTGCCCAGGCCCAGGTAGGAGAGGGCGGCCTCGGCCAGGATGGCAATGGCGAACTGGATGGTGGCCTGCACGATCAGCACCGACAGGATGTTGGGCAGCACATGCTCGATGGTGATGCGCCAGCTGCCCTTGCCACAGGCGCGTGAGGCCATGATGTACTCGCGCGACCACACGGCATTGGCCGAGGCGCGCGTGACGCGCGCAAACGTCGGGATGTTGAAGATGCCGATGGCGATGATGGAATTGACGATGCCCGCGCCAAACACCGCCGTCATCATGATGGCCGAGAGAATGGCGGGGAAAGCGAAGGTGAAGTCGGCCAGCCGCATGATGAGTTCTTCCACCCAGCCGCGTTTGGCGGCCGCCAGCAGGCCCAGGGCCGTGCCCAGGCCCAAGCCAATGCCCACGGCGATCACGCCCACCAAGATGGAATTGCGCGCGCCCACCAGCAGCAGCGAGGCCACATCGCGCCCGAACGCGTCGGTGCCCAGCCAGTGCTTGCCCGTGGGCGGCTGCAGCTTGGCGGCCAGGTCCATCTCGTACGGCGACCAGGGGGTCCAGACGAGCGACAGCGCTGCAGCCAGGATCAGCAGCAGCGACAGCACGGCGCCAATCACAAAGCTGCGGTGGCGCAGCGCGCGGTGCCACCAGCCCGGTGGTTGGGTGCCTGCGGGCGGGGCAGCAGATGGGGCGGAAGGAGATGCGGCGCTCATGGGCAAGAGGAAATCAGATGTCGCTGGCTTTGACGCGGGGGTCGATCACGGCGTAGAGGATGTCCACGACGAAGTTGACGATGACCACCATGGCGGCGAGCAACATCACGCAGTTGCGCACCACGATCAGGTCGCGGTTGGAGATGGACTGGAAGATCAGGCGGCCGAGGCCCGGCAGGTAGAACACGTTCTCCACCACGATGGTGCCCGCCAGCAGGTTGGCAAACTGCAGCCCCATCACGGTGATCACCGGAATCATCGCGTTGCGCAGCACATGGCCCCAGAGCGCCGCGCGCTGCGACAGGCCCTTGGCGCGAGCGGTGCGTACAAAGTCTTCGCGCAGCACCTCCAGCACGGCCGAGCGCGTGATGCGCGCGAGGATGGCGGCCTGCACCACGGCCAGGGCAATCGCGGGCAGCAGCAGGGCCTTGAGGGCTTCGAGCGGGCTGCCGCCCGCGTCTTCGGTCCAGCCGGGGAAGCCGCCGGCCGAGAACCACTGCAGCTTCACCGAGAACAGCAGGATCAGCAGGATGGCGAACCAGAAATTGGGGATGGCAATGCCGATCTGCGCCAGCCCCATCACGCCCACGTCGCCCAGCTTGTTGTGGCGGGAGGCCGCATACACACCGGCCGCCAGGGCCAGCACCGTGGTGATCACCATGGCCATGAGGGCCAGGGGCACGGTGAGGGCCAGGCGCTCCAGCACCAGGTCGAGCACGGGCGAGCTGTAGGCATAGCTGTCGCCCATGTTGCCCACCACCAGTCCGCTGACCCATTGCCAGTAGCGCAGGCTGGCGGGCTGGTCCAGCCCCAGCTTGCTGGCCAGCGCGGCCACGGCCTCGGGCGAGGCGTCGGGCCCCATCAGGATCTGGGCGGCGTTGCCCGGCAGGATCTCCAGCACCAGGAACACGACGATGGATGCGCCGATCAGCGTGGCCAGAAGGGTGGCAAACCGTTTGAGGAAAAACAGACCCATGGAGGAGGCGTGGGAAGAGGGTGGGGCGCGGGTGCGTCAAAATTAATGTGTATACACAGCATAACGGTAAAAACATCCCCGTCGGCGGTGGTGGGTTGCAGTGTGGCACGCAAGGCACATGCCACCGCGCGGGATAATACGGAGCATGAACTGCGCCGCGTACCCCCTTGCCCTTGTGTCTGGCCCCGTGCCCAGGGAGGCCGTATGGCGCTGATGATCACCGACGAGTGCATCAACTGCGATGTGTGCGAGCCCGAGTGCCCGAACCAGGCGATCTACCTGGGGCAGGAGATCTACGAGATTGACCCGGGCAAATGCACGGAATGTGTGGGGCATTTCGACGAACCCCAGTGCGTGCAGGTCTGCCCCGTGGCCTGCATCCCGGTGAACCCGCAGCATGTGGAAAACCGCGAGACGCTGTGGCAGAAGTTCCAGCGCCTGCAGGCCGGCGCATCGGCCTGAGGGGCGCGTGGGGCATGGGCCCTGTGTGGCTGCTACCGCTTGTAGGATGTGTCTAATAAGTTATTGAATTGATAGCAAAAGCGCCTTCTTTGGAAGGCGCTTTTTTGCTTTTGTGGCGTACCGGCCTGTCAGTCTTCCGCAGGGCGGGGGGGCTTGGGGCGGGGTGGTTTGGTGGTGTGGATCAGCAGGGTGGCCTTGTCCATCTCGCCCGCAAGCAGGGCGGGATAGGCCTTGAGGGAATGTGCGATGCAGTCTTCGATCAGCGTGCGCTGCTCGGGGGAGGGTTTCTTGAGCACCCAGTTCGCCACTTCGCCTTTGACCCCGGGATGGCCGATGCCGATGCGCAGGCGCCAATAGTCGGGGGAGCCCAGCTGGCCGTGGATGTCGCGCAGGCCGTTGTGTCCGGCATGGCTGCCGCCGCGTTTGAGCTTGACCTGGCCGGGGGCAATGTCCAGTTCGTCATGCACCACCAGGATTTCCTCGGGCAGGATCTTGAAGAACCGCGCCAGTGCCGCCACCGATTTGCCCGAGAGGTTCATGAAGGTCTGCGGTTGCAGCAGCCACACGCTCTGGCCGTGCACGGTCGTGCGCGCCACGAAGCCGTGGTAGCTGCGCTCGGGCACCAGGGTGGTCTTGAGTTCGCGCGCCAGGGCGTCAATCCACCAGAAACCGGCGTTGTGGCGGGTGGCCTCGTAGTCGGGGCCTGGGTTTCCCAGGCCAACAAACAGCTTGATCATCTGCGGATTATCCGTGGGAGAAGGCAGTGGATGGGCGCCGCCGGGGGCCTTGCCCGTCTGTGTGTGCGCGCCGTGCCATGGCATGGCATGCCATGTGCGTGTTGTTGCCTGCAAAAACAAAACGGCCCACGCAAGGTGGGCCGTTGGGCGGCCAGCGCCGCAGGGCGCGCTGGCCAGGCTGAGCAGCAATCGGAAGATTACTTCTTGCCCTTGCCCTTGCCCTTGGCGTCTGCAGCAGGAGCGGCGTCAGCAGGGGTTTCCACCACCACGACTGGAGGCACGACGGACACCAGCACGGGGTTGTTGTTTTGGCCGCCACGGATCTTGGCCGTCACGCCCTTGGGCAGCTTGACGTCCTTCAGGTGCAGGGAGGCACCCTTTTCCAGCTTGGACAGGTCCACGGCGATGAATTCGGGCAGGTCCGAAGGCATGCAGGTCACGTCCAGTTCGTTCACGATCGGGTTGACCATGCACTTGTCCACCTTGACGGCGTTGGACTCTTCAGCGCCGCTGTAGTGCAGTGGCACCTTCAGGTGCAGCTTGGTCTTGTCGTCCACGCGTTGGAAGTCGATGTGCAGCACCAGTTGCTTGTAGGGGTGGTATTGCACGTCACGCAGCACCACCTTGGCGGTTGCGCCGGCAACTTCCATGTCCAGCACGCTGGAGTGGAAGGCTTCCTTCTTGAGGGCGTGCCACAGGGCGTTGTGGTCGATCTCGATCAGTTGGGGTTCGGTGGTGCCACCGTAGACGATGCCAGGCGTCTTGCCCGAATTGCGCAGACGGCGGCTCGCACCCGTACCTTGCTTGGCGCGCTCAAAAGCGACGAAGTTCATAGTTAGCTCCTGAAAAGGGTCGACCGCGACCAGCCATACCCCGTTGAAAAAAGACCTGTGTCGCCACGGTGGCGGCAGGCCTGCGCAATGCTCTCGAACAGACAAGCCTCCCGAAGGAGGCTTGCGTGCAATCCGGCTGCAACGCTCCCCGAGGGGCGCGTGTCAGAACAGGTTGTCCTGGTCCGAGAACAGACTCATGACCGACTCCCCCTTGGCGATGCGCTGGATCGTTTCTGCGATCAGCGGGGCCACGGAAAGCTGGCGAATCTTGGAACATCCCTTGGCGTTGTCGCTCAGGGGGATGGTGTTGGTCACTACCACTTCATCGAGGGCCGTGCCCTTGGCGATGCGTTCAATGGCAGGGCCCGAGAAAATGGGGTGGGTGCAATAGGCATACACGCTCTTGGCGCCACGCTCCTTGAGCACCTCGGCCGCCTTCACCAGCGTGCCGGCGGTGTCGATCATGTCGTCCATGATCACGCAGTTGCGGCCTTCGATCTCGCCGATCACGTGCATGACTTCCGACACGTTGGCCTTGGGGCGGCGCTTGTCGATGATGGCCAGGTCGCAGCCCAGCTGCTTGGCCAGGGCACGCGCACGCACCACGCCGCCCACGTCGGGGGACACCACGATCAGGTCCTCGTAGTTCTTCTGGCGCAGATCGCCCAGCAGAACGGGGGAGGCGTAGATGTTGTCCACGGGGATGTCGAAGAAGCCCTGGATCTGGTCGGCGTGCAGGTCCATGGTCAGCACGCGGGCCACGCCCACGGCCTGGAGCATGTTGGCCACGACCTTGGCGGTGATGGGCACGCGGGTGGAGCGGGGGCGGCGGTCCTGGCGGGCGTAGCCGAAGTAGGGGATCACGGCGCTGATGCGCTCTGCCGATGCACGCTTGAGCGCATCGACCATGATCAGCAGTTCCATGAGGTTTTCGTTGGTGGGGGCGCAGGTGGACTGCACCACGAAAACATCGCGCGCACGCACGTTTTGCTTGATTTCGACGGTGACTTCACCGTCAGAGAAACGACCCACGTCGGCTGCACCGAGGGTGGTGCCGAGGTGCTGGGCGATTTCAGCTGCCATGCCAGGATTGGCATTGCCGGTGAAAACCATGAAGTCGGGGTGGTTGGCTTGCATGAGAGTCCCAGCAATCTGAAAAATAAGCCCGTACGCGAGAAAATATTTGGCAGGGGAAGAAGGATTCGAACCTTCGCATGCCGGAATCAAAATCCGGTGCCTTAACCAGCTTGGCGACTCCCCTACACAGGTCAACTGCCGAAAGCAGTCAACCTTAATTCTCGTCTGATGCCCACCCTGCCAGAGGATGAATCATCAGGTTTTCACATGCTTTGACTTGCCAGCCCTTGGGGGCATCACTCAAGTCCATGTCATGTGACATTTGCGCAAACACTGCGCTTCCAGAGCCTGTCATTCTAGCCTGTAATCCGTGGTCTCTGAGCCATTCGATGGCTTGTGTGACTTCCGGGCAAAGAGCCTGAGCAACCGGCTGCAAGTCGTTTCGACCGAAGTCAAAGTGTTCTGCAGCAAAGCCTAAGATTGTAGCACTATCTGAATCGCGTTTCAAATTCGGTGACGAAAAAATTAATTTTGTCTCCAAACCTGCTGCGGGCTTCACGATGGCAAAGCGCGCTTGCGGTAGTTGCTGTGATTTCTCAAGCGGCGTGATTGTCTCACCAATTCCCTCCACCCAAGCGTTGTGGCCGCGTAAAAAAAAAGGAATATCTGCGCCGAGCTGCAAGCCGATCGTTTCCAGTGCCGTGCGGGACAGGTTCAGGCCCCACAGGCGGTTCAAGGCCAGCAGTGCGGTGGCGGCGTCGGAAGAGCCGCCACCCATGCCTGCCTGGGCAGGAATGCGCTTGAGAACGCCCATGTGTGCGCCCAGCGTGCAGCCTGTGGCGGACTGCAGTGCATGCGCGGCCCGCAGCGTCAGGTCCATTTCGGGAAGGGCGGGGCCCAGGTCCTCCCGCGTGAGGAGGCCGTCCGTGCGGCGCTCGAAATGCAGGGTGTCGCACCAGTCCACCAGCATGAAGACCGACTGGAGCAGGTGGTAGCCATCGGCACGGCGCCCGGTGATGTGCAAAAAGAGATTGAGTTTGGCCGGGGCCGGAACGTCGTACAGCGCTTGCATCGCAGAGTCAAAAAAAAAGGGGGGCGGGGGCGGCGGATCGTTGTGCTACCGAGTCAGTGCAATGCGCAACGTGGCTTGCGGCGCAGGGCTGTCGCGGCGTGCGATCAGTCGCCCGTCCGCAATGCCCGACAGATCGGCCTGCCAGCCCGTTGTCGTGGCCTGGGTGCCATGGAGCCAGCTGAAAAGAGCCGCAATGGGGACCTGTGTGCCCGTCACTTCTTGCACCAGCGCATCCAGTGAGTCCGAGCTGCGCGTGTCCTGCCCGCTCAGCAGTTGGGCATGGCCATCGCCCCAGTCCAGTTGCGCCAGGCGGTTGCCCAGGGGGCTGAGAAGCACGAGGCTGCCCTTGTCGGCGCTGCCTTGCAGCTCGAACAGGGCCGAGAAGGATTGGGATGCCTGCCCTTCGACCTGCAGTGCAATTCGCCCGCTCCAGCTGTCTGCTTCGGCGCTGGTTCTGGGGGCGGGCTGGGCGCAGCCCGCCAGCCACAGCAGGCACAGTGCAAGCCACCCCGCTACCCATCGGAAGGAGGACTGTGACAGTGCGCGCGTGCCATGCCCAGGCGTGTTGCGGGTGGCCTGCATCAGAGGGCGGTCCCGAGGCGCTTGAGTGTTTCCTTGAGTGTGTC
Organism: Acidovorax sp. FJL06; assembly: GCF_003852545.1. Lineage (GTDB taxonomy): Bacteria > Pseudomonadota > Gammaproteobacteria > Burkholderiales > Burkholderiaceae_C > Acidovorax. The sequence continues at coordinate 130,493 of NZ_QAJR01000003.1, read as the reverse complement.
GTTGTCAGGGCTGACGCGCTGTCCTTCTCTCCAGACCCGGGATGCTCCCTCTTTGTCGCCCATGCTCCACAGGACCTCGCCCAGGTGGGTCGCAATTTCCACATCGGGGCGCGCCTTGTAGGCGGCTTCCAGATGGCGCCTCGCGTCGGCCTTGTTGCCCAGGCGGAATTCCACCCAGCCGAGGCTGTCCATGATGAAAGGGTCGTTGGGGGCGAACTCCAGTGCCTTCAGGATCAGCTGCTTGGCCTCTGCCAGCCGCAGGCCCCGGTCTGCAAGCGAATAGCCGAGTGCGTTGTAGGCGTGGTGGTACTGCGGATGGTGGGCAATCACCTGCCGCAGCAATTGCTCCATGGTGCCTGGTTTGCCCACTTTTTCTGCCAGCATCGCCTGGTCGTAGACCAGTTCGGCGTCGTCCGGGGCCAGTGCCACCAGTTCGACCTGCACCTGGTAGGCCTCTTTGTAAAAGCGCTGCTCGCGCAGCAGTTGCACTTCGGCCGACAGCTTCATGCGCTTGTCGTCGGCTGAGGAGCCTGGCAGGTTGCGCAGCAACGCCCGCGCTTGCGCGAGCTTGCCCTGGCGCGCCAGCAACGAAGCGCGGCGGGTCTGGGCGCCAAAAATCTCTTCTGCATTGTCAATGCGCCCCAGCCAGGCCTCGGCGGTTGCGAAGTCCTTCTTCTTCTCGGCAATTTGCGCGTAGAGCAAGTAGGCCTGGGTCAGGCTCTTTTGCCGTGCCTCGGCATCCGGGGCGGTCGAGGACAGGTCCATGAAGCGCTGCAGTGAGGCTTCGGCAGCGGGCAGGCGGTTGTCCTGGAACTGCAGCGTGGCGACCACGAGCCAGGCTTCCGCGAGGTCGGGCTTTTCCTGGGTCACGGCTTCCAGCTGGTGGCTGGCTTCCGGGTAGCGCTGCAGGCCCAGCAGCACGCGCGCATATGCCATGCGCAACTCGGGAACGGGCTGCTTGGTCAGTGCCTGAGCCACGATTGGCTCGGCTTCCGGTACGTTTTCGTCCATGAGCTCCAGGGCCAGCCGTGCGGCATCTTCGCTGGCGTTGTCCAGGCTCTGCGCCTTGCTTGCCGCGTTCAAGGCGCCGCTTTTGTCGCCCGCCGCCAGGCGCAGGCGCCCCAGGGCGACCCAGGCGGCAGGGCCTGTGGCGGGATTGGTCAGCTCGTCCACCAGGGCCTGTTCCACGACCTTGGCAGCCAGCGCCTTGTCGCTGGCGCGCCCATACATCTGGGGCAGGGCAGACAGCGTGGTGGCCTTGGCGCGGGCGGGGGACTGTGCGAGCTCCTGGCGCAGCAGGTCGGGGGTTTCGCCGATCCGGTTGAGGGCGACCAGAATCTGCAGCACGTAGCGGTTGGCCTCGCGCGATTGCGGCAGTGCTTCTTTCCAGGCCTTGGCTGCGGCCAGGGCGTACTCGCCGGAGCGGGCCTGCAGAGCAATGTCTGCCGCGCGTTGGTAGAGCTGGCCGTCAGCACTCCGGCGTGCGGCTTCCAGCATGAAGGCATAGCCGGCGCCGGGATCACCCGTGCGCGCGCTGATCTCTCCCAGAAAGATCTCGTAGAACAGCTCGGCGTCGAGGGCCGGATGGGAGGTCACCGGAGGGCCGCCGGTGGTGGCGCGGTCGTCACTGCGGGGTTGTTGGGCCCATGTTGATTGGGCGGCCACCGCCACAAGGGTGGTCAATGCGGCGGTTCGAAGGCTGTGAAATAGCACCATCGGGTCATAATAATCCATGCCTGTGAAGCCGTTGCCCGGCGTTTTGTATGCCTGAGTTGCCCGAAGTGGAAGTGACCCGCCGCAGCTTTGCCGAAGCCATTGCTGGGGCGCGTATTCAAGCCGTGGTTCTGGGCAAGCCCCTGCGCTGGCCCTTGGGCTGTGACCCCTTGTCCCTGGTGGGGCAGCAGGTGCTGGTGCTGCGCCGGCGGGGCAAGTATTTGCTGGCCGACACCAGCCAAGGGCTTTTACTGATCCACCTGGGGATGTCAGGCAGCCTGCGCTTTGGCCACGGGCTGCCGCCCGCCGGCCCCCATGACCATTTTGACCTCGTGACCAGTCAAGGCACCTTGCGGTTGCACGACCCGCGCCGGTTTGGCGCCGTGGTCTTTGCGCCCGGCGGCGAGCACAGCCCGCAGGCGGTGAAGCTGCTGGGGGCGCTGGGCATGGAGCCGCTGTCGGACTCCTTCTATCTGCCTGCTTTTCAAGCCGGGCTGAAAAAGAGCCGGATGCCGATCAAGCAGCTGTTGCTCGCGGGGCGTCTGGTGGTGGGGGTGGGCAACATCTATGCATCCGAGGTGCTTTTCATGGCGGGCATCCGGCCCACGGCGGTGTCGGCCCGCATCGGCGCCGAACGGGTGCGCCGGTTGCATGAGGCCATTCGCGTGGTGCTGGCACGCGCCGTGGACATGGGGGGCAGCACATTGCGGGATTTTTCGAGTGCCGATGGCATGGCCGGGCATTTTCAGACGGCCGCCAATGTGTATGGGCGCGATGGGGCTCCCTGCCATGTGTGTGGCACGGCAATACGGCTCCTGCGGCAGGGGCAGCGAAGCAGCTACTTCTGTCCCCAGTGCCAGCGTTCATAGGGGCTCGCAAGGCGTCCAATCTCGGGGGCACGACAGCCCGCATGCGGTCGATGCTATATTTTGTGTATGTCTACCCTGTAGGCCATTCATAGATCTGTGGGAGCAAAGTGGGACCTTCATTCAACGAACAGTTCGACCAGCATGGCGCCTGGCGGCGGGAGTTCGCCCAGCAGCTCAAGCGGCTGGCCGAGTGGATGTCCTCGCATGACCTCATGGACGCCGCCGTGCAGGAACGGCTGCATCGCCTGGAGGAGCAGGTCCGCAGCGACAAGGTCATGGTGGCCTTTGTGGCGGAGTTTTCCCGTGGCAAGTCTGAGCTGATCAACGCGATCTTTTTTGCCGACTATGGGCGCCGCATCATGCCTGCGAGCGCAGGCCGCACCACCATGTGCCCGACGGAGCTGGGGTATGACGCCTCAGTCGCACCCAGCCTGCGGCTGCTGCCCATTGAGACACGCCTGCAGATGCAGGGCCTGGCCGAGTGGCGGGTGAAGACCGAGCGCTGGACGGAGATTCCCCTGGACGTCAGCAACGCGGACCAGATCGCCAAGGCGCTGGAGAAGGTGGCCGAGGTGCGCAAGGTCAGCCTCGACAACGCCCGTGCGCTGGGTTTCTGGCACGATGAACTGACCGATGAGAACCCCGTGCCCGATGCCCAGGGGTTGGTGGAAGTGCCCATGTGGCGGCACGCCATCATCAATATTCCCCATCCGCTGCTCAAGCAGGGTCTGGTGATTCTGGACACGCCGGGCCTGAACGCGGTGGGGGCCGAGCCCGAGCTGACCGTCAACCTGATCCCCCAGGCGCATGCGGTGGTTTTCATCCTGAGCGCCGATACCGGTGTCACCCGCTCCGACCTGTCCATCTGGCGCGAGCATCTGGCGATCTCGTCCGACAGCATGGATGCCCGGCTCGTGGTGCTGAACAAGATCGATACCCTGTGGGACACGTTGAACAGTGCCGAGCAGGTGCAGTCCCAGATGGAGCGCCAGTGCAGCACATCCGCAGAAATGCTTGGGGTGCCTCTGGACAGGGTGGTGCCGGTGTCGGCCCAGAAGGGGCTGGTCGCCAAGATCACGGCAGACGATCTTTTGCTGGAGTCCAGCGGGCTGCCCGTGCTGGAGGAGGCGCTGGCCAAGGGCATCATGGGCCGACGCCGCTCCATTTTGCGCGCGGCAGTTGCTGCAGGGGTCGCCAGTTTGCGCACGGAGACCGCGCGGGTCATCAACATCCGGCGCCGTGACCTCGACGACCAGATGGCCGAGCTGCGCAGCCTGCGGGGCAAGAACGCCTCGGTGATCGAATCCATGCGCCACCGCATCGAGCAGGAACAGCGCGAATTCGATCTGAGCACCGCCAAGATCCAGGCCGTGCGCGCTGTGCACCTGAAGCTTTTGCGGGATGTGTTCCAGCAACTGGGTGCCAAGGCGCTCAAGGCCGAGCTCTCAGAGCTGGCGCAGACGCTGCAGCAAAAGGGCCTCAAACTGGGCGTCAAGAAGATCTACGTCCAGACCTTCGACAAGCTGCGCGGTACGCTGGACAAGGCGCAGGCCTCCGGCACGGAAATCCAGGCCATGCTGGGCGGGACTTTTCGGCAGCTCAATGCCGAGTTCGGGTTCTCGCTCCAGGTGCCCACGCCTCCCCAGCTGGAGCATTTTGCGCACGATCTGAACCAGATCGAACAAAGCCACCTGCAGTACCTGGGGGTGGGCAATGCGCTCAAGCTGGCGCAGCCCGAGTTTGCCGAGCGGCTGGTGCGGGCCCTGGCCATGCGGCTGCGCACGGTGTATGAATCTGCGGCCAACGATCTGGAGCTGTGGAGCAAGTCGGCCACGGCGCAACTGGATGCGCAATTGCGCGAGCGCCGCCGCAGTTTTGCGCGCCGCATTGAAGCGGTGGACCGCATCCAGCAAGCGGCCAGCGGGCTGGTGGAGCGTATTTCGGAAATCGAGGCGGGTGAAGAGGCGCTGGGTCTGTTGGAACGCAGGCTGCAGGAGCTCACCTCCCAGCTGATTGCCGTGCCGGGCCTGGAGCCTGCAGCCTCCGACGTGCACCTTGTGTCGGCATGAGTGGGTCCGCAGAGGGCACGCGCATTTCCGTGTCGATTGGCGAGCGCGTGGTGGCATGGCAGGCATCCCATGGCCGCAACCACCTGCCGTGGCAGCAGACCCGAGACCCCTATCGCGTATGGCTGTCAGAGATCATGCTGCAGCAGACCCAGGTCAGCACTGTGCTGGACTACTACGCGCGGTTTCTGGCGCGGTTTCCTGACGTCAGCGCCTTGGCAAACGCGCCCCAGGACGAGGTGATGGGGCTCTGGAGCGGCCTGGGCTATTACAGCCGGGCACGCAATCTGCACCGGTGCGCGCAGCAGGTCATGGCCGACCACGGAGGGGCATTTCCTCGCACGGCGGAGGTGCTGGCGACCCTGCCAGGCATTGGCCGATCGACAGCGGGGGCCATTGCCGCTTTCTGTTTTTCAGAGCGGGTGCCGATCCTGGATGCCAACGTGCGGCGGGTGCTGACGCGTTGGCTGGGTTTCGACAAGGACATGGCGTCGGCTGCCAACGAGCGCCTGCTGTGGGGGCTGGCACAGGCGCTGTTGCCCACAGAAGACCTGGTTCATGCCATGCCGCGGTACACCCAGGGGCTCATGGACCTGGGTGCTTCGGTCTGCACCCCGCGCGCGCCCCGCTGTTCTGCTTGTCCCCTGGTGGAGTCCTGCAAAGCGTTCAGGGATGGCGACCCCGAGCGCTATCCTGTCAGGACGCGCAAGCTGGCCCGCCGATCCGAGTCGTGGCAGTTGGCGATTGTCCGTGACGGCCGAGGCCGTGTCTGGCTGCAGCGGCGCCCTGCAACGGGCATCTGGGCAGGCATGCATTGCGTGCCGGTCTTTTCCGATGCGGCTGCGTGTGCCGCGTTTGTGGCGGGTCTTGGTGATCCGTCACGGCATGTGCAGGAAGAGCTGCCTCCCTTCTTGCACGTGCTCACGCACCGGGACCTGCATCTCCATCCGGTGATGATCAGCGGGGACTTCGGGGGGGGTGTCATGGGGGAGGGCGAGTGGCTGGGGCCGGACCAATGGCCGTTGGTGGGTTTGCCCGCTCCCATCCGCAAGCTGCTGGACGCGACCCAGGCCCGGTTGTGGTGAGGGGCCGGGGCTGATCCTCAGCCCGGCGCGTCCGTCTATCGGCCGTCGAGTTCACGGTGGCGCTTCAGCGCCGTCCAGCGGTCGCTGAAGGCCTCGGCGAGCCTTTCCACCAGATAGACCGAGCGGTGCTGCCCGCCAGTGCAGCCAATGGCGACCGTGACATAGCTGCGGTGGTTTCTGTCGAGCATGTCCAGCCAATGTGCCAGGAACTGTGCGATGTGGGCGCGCATGAGGCTGACGTCGGGCTGGTGGTGCAGAAAGTCAGCGACGGGTTGGTCCAACCCCGTCAGGTCACGCAGTGCCGGCTCGTAATGGGGGTTGGGCAGCATCCGCACATCGAACACATAGTCTGCATCCATGGGGATACCGCGTTTGAACGCAAAGGACTGGAACACCAGGGTCAGCTGCCCTTGCGCGGTGGACATCAGGCCCTTGACGTAACTTTGCAGCTGCGACGCCCGTATCGTGCTGGTGTCGATGACATGCGACTGCTCGCGCAGGTCGGCCAGCAGCTCGCGCTCCAGTTCAATGATCTGCACCAGGGCCCGCCGCCCTTGCTGGAGGTCGTCATGGGAGAGGGGGTGGCGGCGGCGCGTTTCGGAGAACCTGCGCACCAGGGTATCGATGGTGGCATCCAGAAAAATCGATTGCACGGCCACGCCCTGGTTGCGCAGGCGATGCAACTCCTGGGGCACCTGGTGCAGCGAAGTCGCACTGCGCACGTCCATGGCGATGGCTACGCGGTTGCCGTGGTGGCGATGCTCCAGCGCCACGAAGGCGGGCAGCAGCTCGGGCGGCAGGTTGTCCACGCAGTAGTACCCGGCATCCTCCAGGGCGTGCAGGGCCACGGACTTGCCTGAGCCCGACATCCCCGTGATCAGAACAATCTCAAGCGCCATCAGTCCTCCACTCCCAGGCTCGTCGCCACGTTGTTCAGCATTTCGCGGGCATGGGCCAAGGTGGTGTCAGTTGACCGTTCGCCGCCCAGCATGCGTGCAATCTCGGCCACACGCTGTTCTTCCTGGACCGCCAGCACCGTGCTGGTGGTTCCGGCCGGGCTCTTGCGTTTGGCCACCTTGAGATGGTGGTGTGCGCAGGCTGCGACCTGGGGGAGGTGGGTCACGGCCAGGACCTGGCGGTCACTGCCCAGCTGCTGCATCAACCGGCCCACGGTTTCTGCGACGGCGCCGCCCACGCCAGAGTCCACCTCGTCGAAGATGAGGGTGGGGGCCATGCCCAGCTCGCTTGTGGTGACCGAGATGGCAAGAGAGATGCGTGACAGTTCGCCGCCGGAGGCGACCTTGCCAATCGGCTTGGGGCTCATGCCGGGATGGCCGGCCACCAAAAACACCACTTCATCCATGCCATGGGCTGCGGGCTCCTGGGCACGGGTCACGGACGCCTCGAACCTTCCACCCTCCATGCCCAGGCCTTGCATGGCCTGGGTGATGGCTGCCGACAGCCTGGGCGCCGCCTTGGCGCGCGCCTGCGACAGCGCCCGTGCTGCGGCCTGGTAGGCCTTGGCGCTGGCCGTCTCGGCGGCTTGCAATTGCTCCAGGTCGGTGGCTGCGTCCAGTTGGCGCATCCCAGCCTTCCAGTCCTGCAGCAGGGCGGGTAGCTCTGCGGGCGGACGCTTGTACCTGCGGGCCAGGGTCATCCACTGCGACATGCGGGCATCGAGTTCGGCCAAGCGCTGTGGATCGATGTCGGCATGCCGCAGGTACGCATGCAGGGAATGGACCACGTCGTTGGCCTGCGCGAGGCACGACGCGAGGATGTCGGCCAGATTGGCGAACTCGGGTTCGATGTGCTCCTGGGCCTGCAGGAGCAGGTGGGCCTGCGTCAGGGCACCGAGTGCCCCGGCCTCGTCGGCCTGCAGGGTCTGGATGGCTCCGTCGGCCGCATCCAGAAGTGCCTGCGCATGCGACAGCCGCTTGTGCTGGGCATCCAGCTCATCCCATTCAGCGGGAGCGGGGGCCAGCTTTTCCACTTCGCTGATTTGCCATTGCAGGCGTTCGCGCTCTTGCTGCAATGTGGCCTGGGCCTGGCGTGCCTGCTGCAGGGCTTTCTGGTCTGCGCGCCATTGTGACCACCGGGCCAGGGTGTCGGTCATGCTGGTGCCCGCAAACGCGTCAAGCAGTCCGCGTACCGATTCGGGGCGCGTGAGGCTTTGCCAGGCGTGTTGTCCGTGGATGTCGAGCAGCATGTCGCCCAGCGCGCGCAACTGTGCTGCCGTGGCGGGGGTTCCATTGATCCAGGCGCGGCTTTTGCCCTGGGTGTCCACGGTGCGACGCAGCAAAAGCATGTCGTCTGAATCAAACCCGGCTTCTTCCAGCCAAGGCCGAACATGTTTTGGGCAATCGAATTCTGCGCAAATGTCTGTGCGGGGGCTGCCCTCGCGCACCACCCCGGCGTCTGAGCGCGCTCCCAGGGCCAACTGCAATGCATCGATCAGAATGGACTTGCCTGCCCCGGTTTCGCCGGTCAGCACGGTGAAGCCGGGCTGGAGTTCCAGCTCCAGGGCCTGGACAATCACAAAATCACGCAGTGTGATTCGCCGGAGTGCCATGGTCAGGAGCCTCCTTCATTCCAGCGCAGCTTTTTGCGCAGCGTGGCAAAGTAGTTCCAGCCCTGGGGGTGCAGGAAGCGCACGCAGTGCTCCGACCGCTTGACCAGAATGCGATCGCCGTGGAGCAGGGAGGCCAGTGACTGCATGTCAAAGTTGGCGCTGACGTCGCGCCCGCTCACCACCTCGACGGCCACTTCCGTGGCGTCGGACAACACGATGGGGCGGTTGGACAAGGTGTGCGGTGCAATGGGCACCAGCACCCAGCCCGGGATGGATGGATGCAGCATCGGCCCGCCTGCCGACAGCGAGTAGGCCGTCGAGCCCGTGGGCGAGGCGATGATGAGCCCATCGGCGCGCTGGTTGGCCACCAGGCGCCCCCCCACTTCAACCCGCAACTCCACCATGCCAGAGGTGGCGCCACGGTTCACGACCACATCATTCATGGCGAGGGCTTCAAACACCACCCGCTCATCGCGCACCACGGTGGCGTGCATCAAAGGCCTGAGGTCCTCTTCGTACGCCCCCTGCAGCATGGGGGGAAGGGTGGTCTGGTAGGTGTCGAACGGAATGTCTGTGATGAATCCCAGCCGCCCCTGGTTGATGCCAATCAGTGGCGTGCCAAACCGGGCGAGCCTGCGGCCGATGCCCAGCATCGTGCCATCGCCCCCCACCACCAGGCCCAGGTCGCACCGGGCCCCAATGTCGTCTACATTCAGCGAGGGGTAGTCGTGCGTCAGCCCCGTGTTGCTGGCGGTCTCGGCTTCCAGCACCACCTCGCAGCCCTGGCGCGCAAGAAAGTGGGCGATGTCGTCCAGCGCCTGGCGAGAGCTGTCGCCCATGGAGCCCGTAGATGAAGCTTGATACTTGCCTATGAGTGCGACATGGCGGAAATTGGACGTCATCGCGAAATTACATCATTAAACCGATGTGAGTTTGGCGACGCGCTTGAGCATCCGCGTCTTGCATGCGCTTTCTCGCTCTGATTCCAGCGCTGCCACCACTATCCAGGTTTTCACGTCCTGGCCTAGTTCTTCCGCCAGCGCACCCGCGATTGCCGGGCTCAGGTGCCCACGTGTCTTTGCTGTGTGCAAGGCATTACGCGACAGCTTCAGTTTTTCGTGCCAGTAGGGCGCTGGGTTTAACTGAAGCGCGGTATCTAGCAGATTCATGGTTGTTTGCATATATATCGCTCCTACATGTTGTTTGCATGCATACATGCAGTGTGCATATTAGCAAAATGATTGCAAACACCTTGTTTGCGGCGTAGCCTCCCGATTCGCACACAACTTGTGTGCATTTGTGGAGCCGCCATGCACCGTCAATCAACCCTCATGTCATCCAAATGCGACACCTTGCGTGCCGCGTTTGGCATGGATTCCTCGGGCACCAGCACCCATTTGAACCCTGCAGGCGCCGCACCTGGGGTGCTGCCGCTGAACGTGGATGGCGGGGTTACCACCCGCACTTTGGTTTCTGACAGTGCCGCGGCTACACCGTTTTTGATGGCTGCGCAAAGCACCCAGTACGTGAGTGCTAGCCCGATGGCCGCCGCAAATAGCGGCAGTAGCAAGCCGATTCCGATCAGTGCTCCCATCCCTGAATCTCCCTCTGGTTTTGAAGCCAGCATTCTGGCTGATGCAGTTTGCCCACCCCCAGCCATCAAGGGCGCTGCACGCGCTGTGGCGGCTCCTGCAGCGCCTGCGCTGGGGGCGGGCACCCTTCGCGCAAACCTTGACCTGAACGACAAGCTCGTAAAGCGTGGCTTGTCTGTTTCATGGCATGGCCTGCCAGCTCGCGTTGGTCGTGTTCGCACAGGCCGTTGTCTGCTCGTTTTCTCTGATGGTGGTCATGACATCTGGTGCCCCTGCTCCGCTGTTCAGGTGGTCAAGCCATGAAGCATTACCACGATAACGACGACATGGCTGTCATCTGCCCTTCTTGCGGCTGGGAGGGCACCCTTGCAGAGTCCGACGATATGGACGGCTATGACGGCGACACAGATAGCTATGGCGAACTGCACGCGGTTTGCCCGAAGTGCGCCACCGATGTAGAGGCTGCGGAATGACCGGCAGCTCATTCAATCGCTGCGCCCTGGACGCGCAGCGCACGGCAGAAGGGGCCCCGCTTTGCGGGGAAGTGGCCGTGCGCGAAGCGCTCCCGACTGCTATCAATTTTGGGGGGTGCGTAGCACCTTGCACGGCTTCGGTCCCCGATGGTAATCACGGGGACAACTTTCCAGAGTTCGCGGCATGACCAATCCAACATCGCTCGTCCTAGAGGGCAATGAGGTCAAGCTCCGTTTGCAAGCGGAGCGCGTCCAAACCGGCTCCCCCGTTCATGTCGATTGGCTGCGCTTCACGGTCAATTTGCGGTTTGCTCCCATCCCCACGGTCGAGCATCTTTTCCCTCCTGCACAGGCATCGGAATTTGACCTCCGCTCAGAGCACCAGCTCAGCGAAGACGACCGCCGTCGTCAGAAGCTCTGCCACCTGCTGCGCGACATAGCAGACCCTGATTTCGCGGCCAGCACGCAAGCGTTGGAGCTTGCAAACAACGTCTGCGCCATCCTGGGTAAAGGCTTCACCGTGGACCCCGAATTGAAGAAGGGACACGACTTTTACCGCCACCGCTGGAGCATCTTGCGTGCAGGCACTGAATGCGGATGGGTGGGCTTCCTGGCCTCCGGAGAAAGCCCGCGCCAGCGTGCCCAGTCCAAGACCATCCATTGCAACCTGTACGGCGTTGCATGCACCTTCGCGGCCCCTGGGTGGCCCTCTGCCATGGCCGATTACATGGACGAACACCGCGCCCTGGTCACGCGCTGTGATCTCGCATTGGACTTCTTTGAAGGTCTCAGCGGCGGTATGGACCGCATCGCCACTGATTACGACGCTGGTTGCATGGATCACCTGGGCCATCGCCCGGACCACAACATGGTGGGCGCATGGCGTGCTGGTGGTGTGGGTCGCTCCTTCTATTTCGGCAGTAAGGCCGCAGGCAAGCAAACCAACGTCTATGACAAAGGCGTCCAGCTCTACGGAAAGCAGGACGCTACCGGCTGGCAACGCATTGAGTTGCGCTACGGAAACCAAAAGCGTTTGCTGCCCACTGACATGCTCCGCAGGCCCGCTGATTTCTTCGCAGGTGCCAGCGACTGGCATGCATTGATGCTGTCGGAGCACGGCGCTATTGCAGCGCCAGAACCCATCAAAACAGAGCCGCGTCTCCCTCTCGAAACCCTGATGGCTGAGTGCACGCGCAATGCACGTTGGCTGTTCTCTACAGCGGGCAAATCAGCCGCTCTCGCGTTCCTCTGCATGGATCGCGAAACCCTCGCGCAATTCATTGAGAACTGCGCCGAATTACCCGGGCGTCTTGCCAAGTTCAAGCGTTCCGAAGTCGAGCGCGTCTATCAGCAAATGTTCAAAAAAGTCTCGGGCTCCGGTGCTGGCCACACCGCGTTTGCCCACTAACCCAGGCCACGAAAGACCAAGCAAATGAAGATGACAAGCAAAGCCGTACTGCACGGCCTCAAGCAATCCAAGGGTGATTTTGAAGGCCGCGCCTTCGACTCCACCACCTTCCATCTGTCGGTGGACATTGCCCAGTCGAGCAGTGGCGAAAGCATCGGCGTGGTCACTCGCCCGTTCAAGCTGGGCGACTCCACAGAGTTCCAGAAGTGGGCACACCTCAAGAATTCGTGGCCCCTCGGCGGCGTGATGTGCGATTGCGAATTCGACATCGTGGCCGGTGCTGACAACACCACCAAGCTCACTTTGCTGGCGATCAAACCCGCCGCCACGGCCAAGGCCGCGTAAGGCACGTTATGCGCAACGTGATCCAGTCCCGCACAACAGGTGCATTCCTCGCACCGTCGTTTGAAGACGGGCAACCGGAGTGGGTCATGTTGCTCTGCGAAGCCGCCATCGTGGAAGACCTCGAAACCTGCGCGCAGCTTATCGAGGACCACACAGAACCCTTCCACCGCCCCCAGGTGGTGGACCTGGATGACCTCTACAAAAAGCAGGAGCCTGTCTGTGGAAATTGACCTCGCCCTCTTCGCCCAGCGCGTTGCACTCCTGGGCTTTCTTTCAGGCATTGCAGGCGCGTTCATGTGGCAACTGGCCTGGGCCTTCCTGGCCCTGCTTGCTGATCGCCTCAATGCCCGCTCAGAACGTCTGCGGCGCATCGCCTATGCCCGCTCTCGTGCAGGCCTCCATCAAGCCCTGGAACCCGCGCAATGAGCGAAACCGAATGCCCCGCCTGCGGTGCTGAATTTGATGCAGACGAAGCCGCCACGGATGGCGACTTGATCGTCTGCCCCGAATGCGGCGAAGCCCTCCCGGATGAGGACTGACCATGACCCTAGTCCTCTGCACTGTCGCTGAGTTCCCCTGTCAATCCGCCCATCAGGTCGAGGTCACGGAAGCCACGCTGCAAGACCTCGCGGCCATCGGCATCACGCCCCAAAGCGTGAGCCTGTCCGTGGGTCTGGGCTTCGGCTTGGTGCTCTCCCTCGCAATGCTCGGCTACGGCCTGGGTGTCGTCCTGCGCATGGTCCGCAGGCTCTGAGATTCCAGCGGTGTGCCCTCGGGCACATCGGTGCAATTTCGCGCCGTTTATCAACCTCTCAAGGAGAAACACATGATCAATCAAACCCGCAATGTCGCTCGCAAGTTCGGCGCCAAAGTTGCTGCAGCTTCGGCCCTGGTGCTGGTGGCATCCGCTGCTCACGCAACCTCGCCCATTGATGATCTGTTCGCGGCTGTGGACATCAGCGGCATCGCCACCAAGGTGACGGCCCTTGCTATCGTGATCGTCGGCATCGCCCTGGTGATGAAGGGCCCGTCCATCGTCAAGCGCATCATCGCCAAGATCTAACACGGTCTCCCCATGTTGATCGTCGCCCTGATGGTGTCCGTTCACGCTGCGTTTGCGCTGGTCGGCGCCATCGGGGCGATTTGCTTTTTCCTGCTCGCGAGACCATGACCATGACAATCGCGCGACTCCTTTTCGCCGTGCTGCTGGTGGCGCTCTCGCCGCTCTCGCACGCCCTCATTCCGAAGCCCGTTGAATACTACGGCGCGCCGGTCCACTGCGCCCCTGTGCCCCAATACCGGGCCTCATCTGTGGGTTCCGTCTGCTCGCAAGTGTTGAGCTGGTATCAAGGCCCCTGCGACGGAATCGTCAATAGCGGCGCCTCGGGCGTGGTGCCTACACAGCAGCCGCCCAGCTGCCTAATCACGCAAAACAACGGCGGCCCGGGTGTCTACATTGGCCTCGGCAAAGACACGCTGACATGCCCAGGCGGCAGCACCGAGGTAGAGGGTGGTTGCCAGTGCAATGCCCCTCTTGTTGAGGTTGACGGTCAATGCAAACAGCCACCTACAACGCCTCCACAGGAGTGCCAATCGGGCACAAAAATTACAGTGCTTTCCAAGATCGGATGGGCTCGCTATGTCGCTGGCTCTGGTGGTCAATATCCCATTGACGGTGGCGGCTCAGCGTCTGTTGTCGGCAGCATTACCAATCCTCCGGCCGCTTACTGCGACGGATCGTGCGCATACTCTGGCGGCGGTTGGCAGGGCTATATAGATGTCAAAGACATTGCTAACGCTGCGGGGTTGGTCCCTATCTATGCAGATACGCCGTACACAGGGACCGGCGCAAAGTGCTCTACCAAAACCGATACCGATGGTCCCCCATCTCCCCCATGTAGTGGCTCGGTTGGCACGGTAAATGGCCATGTGACTTGTATTCCTGCTGGCACCCCTCCAGACACGCCGCCACCCACCAACCCGGGTGACAACACGGGCGGCACCAACACAGGTGGCAATACCGGGGGCAACACAGGCGGCACCAACACGGGCGGCAACACAGGCGGCACAAACACGGGTGGTGGTAGCAATACCGGCGGCAGTAACACCAGCGGCTCCAACACAGGCGGCACAAACACGGGTGGTACCAATACAGGTGGTACCGACACTGGCGGCACCAACACAGGTGGCGGCACTACGGGCGGCACTGGTCCGGGCTCCGGCGTTGGCAGTGGCGGCACCGGCACCGGCACCGGCACCGGCGATGGCACCGGGAGTGGCACCGGCACTGGCTCTGGCAATGGCAGTGGCTTCAACGGTCTTGGCTCGGGTGATCTCAAAATTCCTGAGCTCTACAAACCCAAGTATCCAGACGGCCCCGCGTCCGTTTGGGATGCTCGCATAGCTGACCTCAAAAAGGCTCCGATCACCGGCCTTGCGCGCCAGCTCATGCCGAATGTTGGGGATGGCGGCGTGCCCCCTACGTGGCTCATTGACTTGGATTTCGGGGCCATTGGCAACTTTGGTGTACACGACATGGCGCCCCCGGTGTGGCTCTGGTCGGTGCTCAAGGCCATAACCATTCTGTCCGCGCTGCTGCTCGCTCGCGCGCTTGTTTTTGGGGGCTGATATGGAAGCGCTTGCAAGTGCAATTCAGGCATTGACGGCAGTAGTTACGGGCTTGACCTCGTTCTTGACGGAAAAAATCAAGGCTGTCGTTGAGTGGCTTCTCGGTGTCGTGAAGTCCGTTGTTGGTTGGTTCTCGGATCTTGCCGTTGCCATCTTCAAGGCTCTGTGGGACATGTTCACGGATCTGTTTTGCTGGTGCCTGGACAAGCTCATGACCCTGGTTGTCTCAGCGGCCAATGGACTGGACCTCAGCGGCCTCACGGGCTTTGCCCCGTCGTCCGGATTGCCCGAAGAAATCATCAATGTCATGCAGCTGTGCGGCGTTGGCACCGCTGTTGGCATCATCATTTCGGCTATCGTGCTGCGCCTGATACTGCAGCTGATTCCCTTCACGCGCCTTGGCTCATGATTACCGGGCTCGAGGGAATTCCAGGATCTGGCAAAAGCTATGAGGCCGTGGCCTTCCACGTCCTGCCAGCATTGCGCGCAGGTCGCAAGGTCATCACCAATCTCCCGCTCAACATCGATGCATTCGCGGCCATTGATCCGGCATGGCGCGAGCTGCTCGAAGTGCGCACGCGGCCCGCCCCGCGTTTGGGCAACTGGAACGCCGCCAACATTGCAGAGCAGGAGGCTTTCCAGCTCTGGCCGGACCGCGAGCCAGAGCCGCAGCCGGAGAACGTTTTCACGTTCGGCACCGTGTGGGACTACCACAGCACGTGGCGCAGCGAACAGGGGCAGGGCCCGCTCTATGTCATCGACGAATGCCATGTGGCCTTGCCCAAGATTGGCACGCCTGACCACGTCGTCCAGTGGTACAAGCTGCACCGGCACTACAACGCTGATGTGCTGCTGATGACCCAATCTTTCAGGGACATCAGCCAGCCCATCGCCCAGCTCGTGGCAACCCTCATTCGCTGCCGCAAAGCCGATATCTTGGGCAAGTCGGGCAGCTACATACGCAAGGTGCACGCGGGCTACCGGGGCGCGTTGATCCAGCAGGATGAGCGCAAGTACGAGTCGCAGTATTTCGGCCTGTACCGCAGCAATACCCAGAGCGTGAGCAGCTCCGAGGGCAAGGCCCAGGACATGGCCCCCATGATCGTGCAGTTCAATCGGTTCAAGTGGGTATGGGTGCTGTTCTCAGTTGCTGTGATGGTCTGGGCGTTCTGGCCTGATGGACAGCACGACGTATGGGGCCGCAGGGTTGCGCCTGCCAAGCCAAAACCCGCCACCCAGGCTATCCCCATTGCCCAGGCTCAGGCGGTGCCGCAGCCCATGCAGCAGCAGGCCCAGCAGCCCGCCATGGCCCCCGCTGTGGCCGCGTCTCAGCCGCAGCCTGCACCACCCCCTCCAGAGCCCAAAGACCCGCTGTACGGCAAGCTGCTGCACATGACGGGAAACCTGCACAAGCAGGGCATTGCATGGGTCACCTTCGTGGTGAGCGATCAGGGGCGGCGCGTGTTTGACCTCACAAGCGACGATCTAAAACAGGCCGGTTACAGCGTCACGCATCTGGCCCACTGCATGGCCCTGGTCAAGTGGGATACCGTGGTGCGACAAGTCACCTGTGATGCACCTTTTACCGCCAGTGGTCGCGGTGATAAGCCCGTGGTGATCGATACCGCCACCGGTGCCCGCAGCGATGGCCCCACGCCGCCCCGCCCGGGCCAGCAGGGGCCGCAAGCAGCCCATGCTGAGCCACCGCGCACCGTGCCCGTGCCTGCAACACCAGCGGCCCGCCATGAGCCTGTGCAGTCGGTTTCAGAGTGGTCTAAGGGGCTGGCGGCGCGGAATGCACAAGTGCGTTCTATACAGAGTCAGTGATCTGTGTTCCGGTGGATGAAATGTCGCCTAAACGGATCTGGCCATGACATTTGCAGGCGTTGTTTTTCCCGTGGGGATGACATCCGGGCTTGCTTTCTGAGAGACAAACCGGGCCCCGAGAACGAAGCCCTTGTGGCGTAGTGGTGGGGTCGGGGTATGGGGTGACAAACCCCATGTAGGACGGTAAATCAGGCAATACCCTTTGATACATTCGGGCAATGCTCATGCTTCTTGGAATTGCGCTTTTGGGATTCACTGCCGATGTGTCGGCGCAGGTTTATCGGTGTGGCAATACATACTCGGATGAACCATGCAAAGGTGGTAAGGAGGTTGACGCTTCGCCCGCCGTCTCGGACCCTCAAGGGCCAAAGACAAAGCTGATCTATTTTTGTTCGACAAGCCAGGGCAAACGGTATTGGACCGCCGAGGAATGTCGAAATCGCGGGTGGACGCTTGAGCGTACTGAGCGGGTGCCAATCAACATGGGTTGGGACGATCAAGTAGCTTTTGCAGATCGGCAGAAGCGGAATGCTGCCCAAGCCGCGATGCCATCCGCAGCACCAGCGCAATACCCGCAGCAGCAGCCAAGCCGGAAAGCCCAATGCGATGCACTCGATGAGCAGGTGAAGTACTTGGACAGCATGGGCCGTGCGGGTAGTCGGCTTTACGATCTTGACTGGATCAGACGCCAGCGCAAGGAGGCGCGGGATACGCAATTCAGGTTGCGTTGCTGATTTTGACGGTCTACGGATACGCCCGCGTTTCAACCCTTGAACAGAACACGGCGGCACAGCTAGCGGCCTTCCGGCGGGCGGGCATCGACAAGGTTGTGCAGGAAAAGCGCTCGGCGGTGAAAAACCGTCCTGAGCTGGAGCGACTCTTGACCATCATGGTCAAGGGTGATGTGTTGGTGGTCTACAAGCTGGATCGGCTGGCCCGCTCCGTCTCCCATTTCGTCAAGGTCTTTGAGCTCCTGAAAGGGAAGGGCGTCGGCTTTCGGTCGTTGACCGAATCAATCGAAACCGACACGCCGCAAGGGCGCATGTTTCTGCATCTGCTCTCGGCGTTCGCAGAATTTGAGCGCGAACTGATCCGGGAAAGATGCCTTGCTGGTCAGCGGGCTGCGCGTGCCGCTGGCAAAACGTGGGGCCGAAAGCGGGCCTTGTCCGATGAAGACGTGGCCCGCGCTGCGGAGTGCTGGCGGTCGGGCTGGTACGACCAACGCACTCTTGCGGATATGCTGAGCGTCTCAATCAGCAGCCTGCGCGACCACATCCACCGCCATGAGGGCCGGGGGCGCTGGGCCAAGACCCGATTACAAAAGTAAAATCATTCCATGCTCGATGACCGCGCCAAGTTGTTGCTCAAAGCCCTGGTCGAGCGCTATATCGCCGATGGACAGCCGGTGGGGTCCCGGACCCTGTCCAGGGCGTCCGGCCTGGATTTGTCGCCTGCCACGATCCGCAATGTCATGGCGGACCTGGAGGAGCTGGGGCTGATCGCAAGCCCCCACACTTCGGCGGGTCGAATCCCCACGGCACGGGGCTACAGGCTGTTTGTGGACACCATGCTGACCGTGCAGCGGGACCCGCTGACGGCCCCCCAGCTTGCGCCCGAGCAGCCGCAGAAGGTGATTGCCAATGCGGCGCAGTTGCTGTCCAACCTGTCGCAGTTTGTGGGCGTGGTGATGGCACCCCGGCGTACTTCGGTGTTCCGCCATATCGAATTCTTGAGGCTCTCCGAACGGCGCTTTCTGGTCATCATCGTCTCGCCCGAGGGTGATGTGCAGAACCGGGTGATCTTTACCGAGGCGGACTACTCCCAGTCGCAGCTTATCGAAGCCTCCAACTTTCTGAACGCGCACTATGCGGGGCTTGCGATGGAGCAGGTGCGCGAGCGATTGAAGTCCGAGGTGGATGTGCTGCGCGGAGAGATCGCGTCGCTCATGCAGGCAGCGGTGAACGTCGGGTCCGAGGCGCTGTCAGAGGCGCAGGATGCAGTCGTCATCTCCGGTGAGCGCAACCTGCTGGCGGTCAGCGACTTTTCCAGCGACATGGGCAACCTGCGGCGGGCCTTTGACCTCTTCGAGCAGAAGACCCAGATCCTGCGCCTGCTCGACATCTCCAGCCAGGCCGAAGGTGTGCGCATCTACATCGGGGGAGAGAGCCAGGTTGTTCCTTTTGAAGAGTTGTCCATCGTCAGTGCCCCCTACGAAGTGGATGGCGCGGTGGTCGGTACGCTGGGGGTGATTGGCCCCACGCGCATGCCTTACGACAGGATGATTCAGATTGTGGACATCACCTCCAAGCTGGTTTCCAACGCACTCAGCCACCGCAAGTAAGCCCCTACAATACGGCGCTTGCCCCGTTGTATAGCGCTGGAGCATGGCTTGGGGCGTTAGCTCAGTTGGTTAGAGCAGAGGACTCATAATCCTTTGGTCGTTGGTTCAAGTCCAACACGCCCTACCACCCATCGCTCGCATGGGTGGTCGTCACGATCAAGGCCATTTTTCTGCAGCAATGTGCTCTGTTTCTCTTTAGGAGGCCTTGGAGTGCATTACAATCGTGGCTTGCGCTGAATTAGATTTTGTTTGCGATAGTTGCTACCAAGCAGATGCAAATAAAAAAGAAGATTTCAAGGGTCGCCAAGAAATCATGCTATAATTCAAAGCTTAGCGGCTGTAGCTCAGCTGGATAGAGTACTTGGCTACGAACCAAGGGGTCGTGGGTTCGATTCCTGCCAGCCGCACCAATGTTTAAAGCCTGCAATCGCAAGATTGCAGGCTTTTTCATTTGTCTGAGCACTTTGCGCTGATCGGGAGTATCTGGCGATGAGCAAGGCTTTTACCAAAGAGACCGATGGGGCTGACGACGATGAGTTGGCATTGCCGCCGTTGCCTGCTGGAGGCAAGAACTACATCACGCCCGGGGGGTATGCGCGCCTGCGGGATGAGCTGCTCGACCTGATCGACAACGAGCGACCCAAGGTCGTGGACGTGGTGCATTGGGCTGCGAGCAACGGCGACCGTTCCGAGAACGGCGACTATCTGTATGGCAAGAAGCGCTTGCGTGAAATTGATCGGCGCATCCGGTTCCTGACCAAGCGACTGGAGATCGCCGAAGTGGTTGACCCCGGCCAGCACGCAGGAAGCGACCAGGTGTTCTTTGGTGCGACGGTGACCTACCTGGACGACGAGGGGGTTGAGCGCACCATCACCATCATGGGCATTGACGAAGCCGATAGCCGCGAGTCGCAGGTCAGTTGGATTTCTCCGGTGGCGCGGGCACTGCTCAAGGCCCGCGTGGGGGATGAGGTCCAGTTGCCCACCCCCGGGGGTGTCCGCCATCTGGAAGTGCTGGAGGTCCGCTACCCGCCGCCACGCCTTTCTGCATAGTTGTTTTGTATGTATGCGGAAGGCGGCCGTTGCAGCGGCCTTGCTCTGTGCTGGGCGCTCTTTGCGCCGGGTTCTCAGGTCTGGGGGGTGATCCGGGCCGCACGAATGACGGCCTGCGTCCGGCGCAGGTTGCGCAGGGCCACTTCCAGATGTGCCTGGTCGCGTACGGCAATGATGAAGCGCAGGTCGGTGGTGTCGAGCGCCGCCTCGTCGTCCATGTCGACATGGGTGATGTCGGCTTCGGAATTCGCCAACTCGGCTGCCACGCGCGCCAGTACGCCTTTGCCATTGGTGACGGTGACCACCACGCCGGTTTCAAACATGCGCGTGGGCTCGTCCGACCAGTCCACGGCAATGAAGCGCTCGCTGTCCTTGTGTTGCAAGCGCTTGGCCACGCCGCAATGCACGTTGTGCACGACCAGGCCTTCGCCCCGGCCGAGGTAGCCGACGATGCTGTCGCCGGGCACTGGGCGGCAGCAGGGTGCGTATTGCACCGATGCGTTCTCGCTGCCATCGAGCGTGACCGCGCCCTGTGACAGGGTCTCGTGCGAGGTGTAGCGCTCGCGGGTCATGAGCAAGGCATCGGGGCGGTGGCCATGTTCCGACATCAGCACCATGAGGCGCTTGGCCACGATGCTGGCGATGCGCTTGCCCAGGCCCAGGTCGGTCATGAGTTCGCTGCGGCTGCGGTTGCCCGTAAAGCGCAGCAGTTTGTCCCACAGGGGTTGGGTGTCTGCGTTCAGGGGGGGCAGTTGCTCCAGGCCCTCGGCGCGAATGGCTTGTGTCAGCAGTTTTTCGCCCAATCCTTCCGACTCCGTCTGCGCCAGGGTCTTGAGGTAGTGGCGAATCTTCGAGCGGGCACGTCCGGTGCGCACGAACCCCAGCCACGCCGGATTGGGTGTGGAGACGGGCTCCGTGATGATCTCGACCACATCACCGTTCTTGAGTTCGGTGCGCAGCGGCACCTGCTCGTTGTTGATCTTGGCGGCCGTGGTGCGGTCGCCCACGTTGCTGTGGATCGCGTAGGCAAAATCCACCACGGTGGCGCCGCGGGGCAGGGCCATGATCTGGCTTTTCGGGGTGAACACGTAGACCGCGTCGGGGAACAGGTCCACCTTCACGTGGTCCCAGAATTCGGCGGCGTCGCGCGTCTCGTTCTGGATGTCCAGCAGCGACTGCAGCCACTTGGTGCCCAGTCGCTCGGCCGAGGTGCCGTCACCGTCCTGCGCCTTGTACAGCCAGTGCGCGGCCACACCGGCCTCGGCGATCACGTGCATCTCGTCGGTCCGCATCTGGAACTCGATGTTCACGCCCGAGGGGCCCACCAGCGTGGTGTGCAGCGACTGGTAGCCGTTGAGCTTGGCGATCGCGATGTGGTCCTTGAACTTGCCGGGCACCGGTTTGTACATCTGGTGCAGCACCCCGAGCGCCGTGTAGCAGTCGGTGACGGTAGGGACGATCACCCGAAAACCATAGATGTCCGTGACCTGTGCAAAGCTCAGGTGCTTGAGGTCCATCTTCTGGTAGATGGCGTACAGGGTTTTTTCGCGGCCTGCCAGGCGCACCTTCATGCCGATCTTCGAGAAGGCGGCGTCCACCTCGGTCTGCACCTTTTGCACCAGATCACGGCGGCGGTTGCGCGATTTGTTGACGGCCTTGGACAGCGTGGCATAGCGCCAGGGGTGCAGGTGCCGAAACGACAGGTCCTGCAACTCGCGGTAGGTCTGGTTCAGCCCCAGGCGGTGGGCGATGGGGGCGTAGATCTCCAGCGTTTCCGACGAAATGCGGCCCCACTTGCTGCGTGGCATGTCCGACAGCGTGCGCATGTTGTGCGTGCGGTCGGCCAGCTTGATGAGGATGACGCGCACGTCGCGCGCCATGGCCAGCAGCATCTTGCGGAAGGACTCGGCCTGATTCTCTTCGCGGGTGTTGAACTGCAGCTTGTCGAGCTTGGTCAGGCCGTCCACCAGTTCGGCCACAGGCGCGCCAAAGCGGTCGATCAGATCGGCCTTGGTGACGCCGCAGTCTTCCATGGCGTCATGCAGCAGGGCGGCCATCAGGGCCTGGGCGTCGAGCTTCCAGGTGGCGCATTGGGCCGCCACGGCAATCGGGTGGGTGATGTAGGGCTCACCACTGTTGCGCAGCTGCCCCAGGTGGGCTTCGTCGGCAAAGCGGTAGGCCTGGCGCACCTGTTCGATGCTGGAAGCATCCAGGTAGTCCAGGCTGTCTGTCAGCGCGGCAAAGCTGGCCGCAGCCGCATTGGCTGCTGCGGCGGCCGCCGAAAGATTGCCAGCCGTTGGCGGATCGCCAGGCCGGGGCTGCGTTGCAGAAGGTGAGTTGAGCACCGCGTTCATGCCTCAAATGTAGCGCGGGAGCGCATCAGACGAATTCCGGGAAAAAAAAAGCACCGCTGTCGCGGTGCTCTTTGGGGGCTGTGCCCAGGAAACGGCTCAACCAGGAACCTTCTTGAGCATTTCCAGGCCGACCTTGCCTTCGGCGATTTCGCGCAGGGCGGTCACGGCAGGCTTGTTGCGGCTTTCGATGCGGGGGGCGTGGCCTTGGCTCAGCATGCGGGCACGGTACGTGGCGGCCAACACGAGCTGGAAGCGGTTGGGGATCTTTTCCAGACAGTCTTCTACAGTGATGCGTGCCATCGTTTTACTCCGGGATTCAGGTGATATTGAGCGACTGGAAGGTGTCAGCACGTGCGCGGCGCTGGGCGACGTACTTGAGTCGCTGGGCGTGAACGACGGCTTTCAGGTCGAAAAGCGCGCGCTCGAACAATTCGTTAATTATAACGAAGTCGAATTTGCTGACCTGGGCCATCTCTTCGGCCGCATTCTTGAGGCGGACTTCGATCACATCTGCCGTGTCTTCCCCGCGCCGCTCCAGGCGCGAGCGCAGCTCTTCCCAACTGGGGGGCAGGATGAAGACCAGTACGGCGTTGGCGAAGGCCTCCTTGATCTGCAGGGCGCCTTGGAAGTCGATCTCCAGGATCACGTCCGACCCCTGGGTGATGCGCTCCTCGATGGCCTTCTTGGAGGTGCCGTAGCGGTTGCCATGCACATGGGCCCATTCCACGAAAGCGTTGCTCTGCACCATGGCGTCGAACTCGGACTGCGACGCGAAGTAGTAGTCGCGGCCGTGCTTCTCCTGGCCGCGCGGGGCGCGGGTGGTGTGGGAGACCGAGAGGTGAACGTGCGAGTCCAGCTCCAGCAGCGCCTTGACCAGGCTGGATTTGCCGGCGCCACTGGGGGCGGCCACTACGATGAGATTTCCTGGATAGTCCATAGTTGATGTGCGCCAGGCGCTATCAAAAAATGAGTTTTATTCGATATTTTGCACTTGCTCGCGCATTTGCTCGATCAGCACCTTCATGTCCACGCTGATGCGGGTCAGGTCGAGTGCCGCTGACTTGGAGCCCAGTGTGTTGGCTTCACGGTGCAGCTCCTGGATGAGGAAATCCAGGCGTTTGCCCACTTCGCCGCCTTTTTTGAGCAGGCGATCGATTTCGTCCAGGTGCGAGTCAAGGCGGGTGATTTCCTCGGCCACGTCGATGCGGATGGCAAAGGCCGTGGCTTCGGTCAGGGCGCGGTCGCGGGCGGCTTCGGGCAGGGTGGCGCCGTCGGTCAGGGCCATGGCCTCTTTCCAGCGCTCCATGAAGCGCAGGCGTTGCTGCTCAACCAGCAGGGGCACCAGGGGCACGGCCTGCTGGGCCAGGGCGCGCAGCTGCTTGACCCGGTCCAGCAGCATGGCGGCCAAGCGTTTGCCTTCGCGCTCCCGGGCCGCCAGCAGGGCTGTGAGCGCTTCTTCGGCCAAGGCCGGCACGGCTTCGCTCCAGTCCTCGGTGCCCGAATGGGCGTTGGCGCACAGGCGCAGGGCGTCGGCCACCGTGAGGGGCGACGCCGTGGGCAGCCAGGCCCGCACGGAATCCTGCAGGGAATTGAGCCGCTGCAGCAGCCGCGCGGGCGGGTCTTGCAGCGTGTTGCTGTCGTCGGTGTCCAGGGCGGCGCGCACCTCGACCTTGCCGCGTTTGAGGCGCGCCGTGAGCAGGCTGCGCAGGGCGGGCTCCATGGCGCGCAACTCGTCGGGCAGGCGGAACGAAAGGTCCAGAAAGCGGCTGTTGACCGAGCGGATTTCCAGGCCCAGCCGGCGCGATTGGGGCGCGCGGGCGTCGGTTTCAGCGCCGGCGGCAGATGCGCCATGCTGTGCGCTGGCGTATCCGGTCATGCTGTAAACTGGCATTGGACTTTTTGATGGTTGCTTGCGATCCGGCGATTATCCGGGTTCCGCTCTACCCCCGAGTCATCTTCGCAAAATATGTCAAAAATCAAGCCGGCACCCTTGCCGCCCGATACCGCAATTGGCGGCTACCGCGTGGTGCGCCGGTTGTCTTCCGGCGGTTTTGGGGTGGTCTATCTGGCCCTGGATGCCGAAGGCCAGCAGGTCGCCATCAAGGAATACCTGCCCTCGTCCCTGGCCACGCGTGCGCCCGGCGAACTGCTGCCCAAGGTGCCCTCCGAAAAGCTCTCGCTCTATCGGCTGGGCCTCAAGAGTTTTTTTGAAGAAGGCCGCGCGCTGGCGCAGATCTCGCATGCCTCGGTGGTGAGCGTGCTCAACTTCTTCCGCGAAAACGAAACCGTCTACATGGTGATGAACTACCTGGAGGGCGCGACCCTGCAGGATTTCATCATCACCGCGCGCGACCTGAAAACGCAGAAGGTCTTCCGCGAATCCACCATCCGCTCGCTGTTCGACGAGGTGCTGCGCGGGCTGCGCATCGTGCACCAGCACAAGATGCTGCACCTCGACATCAAGCCGGCCAACATCTTCATCACCGACGACAACAAGGCCGTGATGATCGACTTTGGCGCCGCGCGCGAGGTGCTGTCCAAAGAAGGCAACTTCATCCGCCCCATGTACACGCCCGGCTTTGCCGCGCCCGAGATGTACCGGCGCGATTCGTCCATGGGGCCGTGGACCGACATCTACGCCATTGGCGCCTGCATCTACGCCTGCATGCAGGGCTTTCCGCCCAATGAGGCGCCCCAGCGCATCGACAAGGACCGCCTGTCGTTGGCACTGACCAAGCTGCGCGGCGTGTACTCCGACAACCTGATCGAGGTGGTGGAATGGTGCATGGCGCTGGACCCGCTGTCGCGCCCGCAGTCGGTGTTTGCGCTGCAAAAAGAGCTCAGCCGTGAAGGCGAGCGCCGCTACACCAAGCTTTCGGTGGCCGAGAAAATGCGCCTGCAGCTCGACACCCTGGTGTCCGATACCAAGAAGAATGTGCAGAAGGTGGGTGAAGCCACCGGCATCGGAGCCAAGCCCAAATGAACCAGGCGTACGCACAGCAGCCGGTTCGGGCGAGGCACATGTCTACTAACGATGCATGGGTGCATCCTTGTTTGCGTGGGGTGCTATGAAGTTCTCCGTATTCCAGATCAGCCGCCGCGGTGGCCGCGAGAAGAACGAAGACCGCATGGGCTATTGCTACACGCGCGAATCGGGCCTGTTTGTGCTGGCCGATGGCATGGGGGGCCACCCCGAGGGTGAGGTGGCGGCGCAGATCGCGCTGCAGACCATCTCGGCGCTGTTCCAGCGCGAGGCCAAGCCCCAGCTCAAGGATGTGCAAGAGTTCCTGTCCGGCGCGCTGCTGGCCGCGCACCACCAGATCCTGCGCTATGCCACCGACAAGGGCATGCTCGACACGCCCCGCACCACGCTGGTGGCGGCCGTGCTGCAGGCCGGCACCGCCACCTGGATCCACTGCGGCGACTCGCGCCTTTACATGGTGCGCGATGGCGATCTGCTCACACGCACGCGCGACCATTCGTACATGGAGCTGCGCAACAACCCGCCCCCGGGGCTGGAGCGCATCAACCGCAACGTGCTGTTCACCTGCCTGGGCTCGCCCACCAAGCCCATCTACGACATCACCGGCCCGGTGTACCTGGAGCAGGGCGACCGCATCCTGCTGTGTTCCGACGGCCTGTGGGGCACGCTCAGCGACGAGGAGATCGCCAAGCAGCTCTCGCGCAACGCGGTGTCGCATGCTGTGCCCGACCTGGTGGAAGATGCTTTGCGCAAGGCCGGCGACAGCAGCGACAACGTGACCGTGGTGGCGCTGGAGTGGGAGACGCCCGATGCGTTCGAGTCCACCCAGGGCGTGTCCACCGACAGCATCAGCGAAGACGTGTTTGCATCCACCATCCAGGCGGGGCCGCTCGATGGGCTGGTGGACGACCTGGACGACGCGGCCATCGAGCGCTCCATCGCCGAAATCAACGAGGCGATTCGCCGCTCTGCTGCTCGAAAAGCCTGACTGACCTGCCTCGGCTGCGCGGACTCGTGCAGCGGGCGCAGGCCTGCTATCTGACCCGCTTCGTTTTCTGGCGTGCGCCTTGGGCGGCGCATGGAAGGCCTTCCCTGGACACCCAAGAACCATGACCACATTCCTTCGCACCGGCGACCGCGCCACCGACCAGTTGCGCCCCGTGCGCATCACCCGCCACTACACCATGCACGCCGAAGGCTCGGTGCTGATTGAATTCGGCAACACCAAGGTGCTGTGCACCGCCTCGGTGGAGGAGCGCGTGCCGCCCCACAAGCGTGGCAGTGGCGAAGGCTGGGTCACGGCCGAGTACGGCATGCTGCCGCGCGCCACCCACAGCCGCAGCGACCGCGAGGCCGCGCGCGGCAAACAAACCGGCCGCACACAAGAGATCCAGCGCCTCATCGGGCGCAGCCTGCGCGCCGTGTTCGATCTGAAGCTCTTGGGCGAGCGCACCATCCAGCTCGACTGCGATGTGATCCAGGCCGACGGCGGCACCCGCACCGCCGCCATCACCGGCGCCTGGGTGGCGGCGCAGGACGCGGTGAGCCAACTGCTGGCCAGCGGCAAGATCACCCAGTCGCCGCTGCTGCAGCCCGTGGCCGCGATCTCGGTGGGCATGGTGCAGGGCGCGCCGCTGCTCGACCTGGAATATGTGGAAGACGTGGGCTGCGACACCGACATGAACGTGGTGATGACCGGTGCCGGCCATTTCGTTGAAGTGCAGGGCACGGCCGAAGGCGTGGCCTTTACCCGCACCGAGATGGACCAACTGCTGGGCCTGGCCGAGCAAGGCATTGCCGAGCTGGTGCAACTGCAACAAAAAGCCCTTCAAGATACTCACTAATTGATAGCTGTTAGCGATTGATGCATAAGCGCTAGAGGCCATTTTTACCCATGAAAATCGTTCTCGCATCCAACAACCGTGGCAAGCTGGCCGAGCTGCAGGCCATGTTCGCCCCGCTGGGCGTGGAGCTGGTGCGCCAGGCCGACCTGGGCGTGGGCGAGGCCGAGGAGCCTTTCCGCACCTTTGTTGAAAACGCCCTGGCCAAGGCGCGGTTTGCGTCCGAGCACACGGGCCTGCCTGCGCTGGCCGACGATGCCGGCATGTGTGTGGATGCCTTTGGCGGCCTGCCGGGGGTGGACACGGCCTACTACTGCACCCGGTTCGGCTACGAAAAAAGCGACGACAACAACGTGCGCGCCCTGCTGGAGCAGCTGCAGGGCGTGGCCAACCGCCGCGCCGCCATGGTCAGTACCCTGGTCGCGGTGCGCAGCCCGCAAGACCCCGAGCCGCTGATCGCCGTGGGCCGGGTGGTGGGCGAGATCACCACCGCACCCCGGGGCAGCAACGGATTTGGCTTTGACCCCGTGATGTTCATCCCCGAGTTCGGCCAAACCTTTGCCGAGCTGCCCGTGGAAGTGAAAAACGCCCACAGCCACCGGGGCCGATCTGCGGCGCAAATGCTGGCGCTGATACGCGAACGCTGGCTGTAGAAGGGGCCCTGAACGTGGTTCATATTCCGATCACACCGCAGGCAGAGGCTGAACCCGCTGTGGTGCGCGACATCCAGCACTACATGCGCCCCGGCCTGCTGCAGCTACCCAGCCTGCCGCCGCTGTCGCTGTATGTGCACCTGCCCTGGTGCCTTAAAAAGTGCCCGTACTGCGACTTCAACTCGCACGAGTACCGCGAAGGCGGTGGCGGCGCACTGCCCGAACAGCGCTACATCGACGCCTTGATGGCCGATCTGGAGGCGGCGCTGCCCCTGGTCTGGGGCCGCACGGTGCACAGCATCTTCATCGGCGGCGGCACGCCCAGCCTGTTTTCGCCTACGGCCATCGACCGGCTGATTGGCGACATCCGCGCCCGCCTGCGGCTGGAGTCCGACTGCGAGATCACGCTGGAGGCCAACCCCGGCACCTTCGAGAAAGACCGCTTCCGCGCCTTCCGCGCAGCGGGCGTCACGCGCCTGTCGGTGGGGGTGCAGAGCTTCAACGACCAGCACCTGAAGGCCCTGGGCCGCGTGCACGACCGCGCCCAGGCGATGGCCGCGGTGGAGGAGGCCGCCGCGTCGTTTGACACCTTCAACCTCGACATCATGTATGCGCTGCCGGGCCAGACGTTACCGGAGCTGGAGCAGGACCTGTTGACCGCGCTGGCCTTCCAGCCGCCGCACATCTCCATCTACCACCTCACCATCGAGCCCAACACCTACTTCGCCAAGTTCCCGCCTGCCATCCCCGAGGACGACCAGGCCTACGCCATGCTCGACCGCATCACCGAGCTGACGGGCCAGGCCGGCATGGCTCGCTACGAAATCTCGGCCTACGCGCAACCCGGCCACCAGTGTTTCCACAACACCAACTACTGGCAGTTTGGCGACTACTTGGGGCTGGGCGCGGGCGCGCACAGCAAGCTCAGCTTTGCCCACCGCGTGGTGCGGCAGGTGCGCTTTCGCGACCCGGCGCGCTACATGGACAACGCCCTGGCCGGCCGCGCCGTGGCGCAGGACGACGAGGTGCGCCGGGCCGACCTGCCGTTTGAGTACATGCTCAACGCCCTGCGCCTGCGTGGCGGCTTTGCGCTACAGGACTTCATGGCCCGCACGGGCCTGCCCGTCACCGCCATTGCCAAGGGGCTGAAGGCGGCGGAGAGCAAAGGCCTGATTGAGCGCGACCTGGCCCATGTGCGCCCGACCGAGCGGGGCTTTGATTTTCTGAGCGACCTGCAGGAGCTGTTCCTGGCCGACTGAGTCGGTCCTGTTTGCCCGACTTGTCAGGGGAAAACGGCCGCTAGCGCTTTCCAGGAGGGCGCTATAAGCTATCAAAAGAGAAGCATTTTGGCTGGCCGGCGGGCTTAGCCGCAGCGCACGGCCACAATGCGCCCGCTGGCGTCCACCTCCAGGTTCAGCCGCTGGGTATCGAACTCTTTGGTGACCATCTGGCCGGGCCGCAGAATGCGCACCATCTGTGCGCCCGAGCGGGCCCGCGCCGACTCTGCCACCGACGCCGTGCTGTTTTGGCCCACCACCCCCTGGGCCGGTTGCGCATTGCACAGCCCGCCGGGTGCCTGGGCCGTGGCCACTGGTGCGCCGGGCGCCGCAGGCGGGCGCCCGTGGCTGGCGCAGCCTGCCATCAAGGCCGCCGCCAAGGCCAGGCCGCCGGCGGCGGCAAAGGGGGTGTTTGTCATGGACCATCTCCACAAAGACCAGGGGCCTGACCATACCGGAAGGCGGCACGCGCGCAAGACAGGAACAAGAACGCAGGCCCCTGGGGCTGTGGACTGGTGCCGCGGGTGCGCCTTGGTTCGCTTGTCTCTGGGTGTTTCTTGATGCGCATCAAGACATTGTTGCCAGTTTGCAACGGGCGGCCGCTGCCATGCCGGGCAAGGGGGGCTGTGACGACCTGCCTCAAGGCCTTCTTTGCACAATGGACAGCCCAGGGGTTACTGTGGTCCATCGGCTTCTGGACACCGTGTTTGTGCCGCCCTGTTACGCCATGCTTGACGACTCCCTGCTCCGCCTCCTCCGCTCCCTCGGCGACACCCTGGATGGCCTGGATATTGCCCTGTGCGCATTTGATGAAGACGACTGCTCCATCGCGTGGAACCGCACCTTCTTCAAATTCTTCCCCGAGCACGAAGGGCATGTGTACGCGGGGGAGCCCTACCACGCCAACCTGCGGCGGTTCTACACCCAGCGGCTGGACGCGCACGAGCTGCCGAACATCGACCGCTACATCGCTGCAGGCGTAGACCGCCACCGTGCGCAGACGCGCCCCTACAGCTTTGAGCACCGGGGCCTGCGGGTGCAGGTGGCGTCCCTGCCCATTGCCGGGGTGGGCCGGGTGCGCGTGTGGCGCGCCCAGGCCTTGCACCAGACCGACGCATCGGAGGCCGCCGACATCCATGAACCCGGCTACCTGCGCAGCCCCGTGATCGAAAGCACCGAGCTTTTTGACCGCATCCCGGACGGTTTGATGATCTGCGGGGAAGACCAGCGCATCCAATGGGTCAACGAACCCTTCATGCAGATCTACGGCTTCACCGACCGCGCCGCCGCCGCCGGCCTCACGTTCGACGAGGTCTACCGCAATGCCTGGGCCGCTGGCGGGCCGGGCGACATGGCACCGTTCTACGAAGGCCTGTCGATCCTGCAGGAGAACATGCGCTTTGCCGGCGCGCCGTTTGAGGTGCCCTTGCCCCACAACTGCTGGAGCCGGGTGATCGCCAAGCAGAGTGCGGACGGCACCGTGTTCTATGCGCATGTGGACATCACCGATTTCAAGCGCCAGCAGCACCTGCTCGCGCAGGCCGAGCGCAGCGCCCGGGACAGCGAAGCGCAGCTGCGCGAGAAATCCATCCTGCTTGAGGCCACGCTGGAGAGCATGGACCAGGGCGTGGCCAAGATCAGTGCCACGGGCATTGTGGAGCTGTGCAACCGCCGGGCGCTGGAGCTGCTGGAGCTGCCCGAGGAGCTGATGGCCTCCAAGCCCTCGTTGATGCATGTCCTGGCCTACCTGCGCGCACGCGGCGAGTTCGATCTGGCCTCGCAGGAAATTCAGGACATGCTGATCCCGAACGGCGGGATCGACCAGCAGCATGTGTACGACCGCCCCCGGCCCGACGGACGCATTCTGGAAGTCCAGACCGTGCCGATCAAAGGCGGTGGCGCGCTGCGCACCTTCACCGACGTGACCCAGCGCAAGGAAGCCGAGCAGCGCATCCGCCATGTGGCCGAGCACGACGGCCTCACCGCGCTGCTCAACCGCTCGGCCTTCCTGCAGACCCTCCAGGCGGCCGTGGCCGATGTGCGGCGCTCGGGCCGGGGCTTTGCCGTGCTGTACGTGGACCTCGACGGCTTCAAGCCCATCAACGACCGGTTTGGCCATGCCGTGGGCGACCAGCTGCTCACCTGGGTGGCCCAGCAGCTCACGCAGGCCGCGCGCGGGGACGATGTGGTGGCACGCCTGGGCGGCGACGAGTTCGCGCTGCTGCAGCGCGGCGTCACCGACCGCGACAGCGCCTACCGCCTGGCCGAACGGCTGGTGCACGCCATCGGCCAGCCCACCGAAATCGAATCGCATTTCATCCAGATCGGCGCCTCCGTGGGCATCGTCATGTCGCCCGCCGACGCAGTGGACGCCGAAGAGCTTTTGCGCAAGGCCGACTCGGCCATGTACCTGGCCAAGGCCTCCGGCCGTGGCTGCGCACGCATCTACGGCATGTGATGGTTGTGCCGGGCGCAGCGGGCGTGCCGCCGTTCGGCCATCGGCGCTGTCCTACACCCACGCGCTGCCAGGCGTTTTAGGATGGCGGTGTCGATTCCTCTCGACATCCCTCCCGCTTGCTCCAAGCAAGTGTTCAGCCCGCACCCCGCGGGCTTTTTTTTGCGCGCCACTTGCTGCCCCCTGCAGGCAGGCCAAGCGGATGGCGTGGGAGCATCTCTCCAAAAAAGTCGGGCGATCTGGGGGTTCTTTGACGATGCGCGAGGCATGATGGCCGATGCGGCGGCACCATGCTCCCTTATCTGCTGGCTGCCTGTCATGGTGGGGCAATAGCCGCTCGCTACATAACAAGAATGATCCTGTACAAACCCGGAACGCAGTTCCTCTACAAAGGCCGCACAGTCAGTGTCGACTACATCATCATCCGCAGAACCGGCCTGTGGATCCGGCTGGCCCACAGCGACGAGGTGTGCCGGCCCGAGGACCTGACACCCATTGCGCCCCGTGGACCGGGGCTGACGACCGCAGTGGGCCGCGCGTAGGGGGCGCCTTGGGGCGCGCGGTCGTGGGGGGCGTCGTGTTTTGGACAATAAAAAACGGACCGCGCGGGCCCGTTGTGCTTGGTGTGCTGGCGGAGACGGTGAGATTCGAACTCACGGACGGTTGCCCGTCGGCAGTTTTCAAGACTGCTGGTTTAAACCGCTCACCCACGTCTCCGGGCACGGAAGCTGCGGATTCTAGCCCACGGCGGGCGCTGATTTTTTCAGCATGCCCCGCGTCTCGATGAAGTGGATCACCTCGGTCAGCCCGCTCAGGTTTTTCAGGTTGGTCATCACAAATGGCTTGAGGCCCTGGGCGTTGGTGCGCATGCGGGTGGTGTCGGCGTGCATTACCTCCAGGTTGGCGCCCACGTGGGGGGCCAGGTCGGTCTTGTTGATGACGAACAGGTCGCTCTTGGTGATGCCGGGGCCGCCCTTGCGCGGGATTTTTTCACCGGCGGCCACGTCGATGACGTAGATGGTCAGGTCGCTCAGCTCGGGGCTGAAGGTGGCGGCCAGGTTGTCGCCGCCGCTTTCCACGAACACGATGTCGGCGTTGGGGAACTCGCCCAGCATGCGGTCGATGGCTTCGAGGTTGATGGAGCAGTCTTCGCGGATGGCGGTGTGGGGGCAGCCGCCGGTTTCTACGCCCAGGATGCGCTCGGCGGGCAGGGCGCCGCTCACGGTGAGCAGGCGCTGGTCTTCCTTGGTGTAGATGTCGTTGGTGATGGCGATGAGGTCGTAGTCATCGCGCATGGCCTTGCACAGCATTTCTAGCAGCGTGGTTTTGCCAGAGCCCACGGGGCCGCCGATGCCTACGCGCAGGGGGGGCAGGCTTTTGGTGCGGTGGGGGATGTGGTGCAGTGCGTTGGTCATGGCGTTGTTCACTATTAAATTGATAGCTTCTGGCGTTTGCGTTGCTTGCGCTAGGAGCGAAAAAGTCTTGAATATTGCACTTCATGCCGGGCGCTCAGAATGGCCAGCATGGGTGAAAAGGCTTGGCGCTCGCTGTCCATCAGTTGCGCTGCGTGGTCTGCGGCTGGGGGAATGGCATCGGCCAGCCGGGCCAGGATGCGCTGGCCTGCGCTTTGGCCCAGCTGCATGGATTTGAGCGCGGCCTGCACCATGTTTTCGGCCCAGCCAAAGGCGTAGGCCAGCAGCACATCGCGCACGGGGGCCTGGGTGGCGGATGCGGCCAGCGCAAAGGCCACGGGGTAGGTGGGGGGCAGGGCGGCCAGGTGGCGCACGGCGGGCATCAGGATTTCGTCGCCCTGGTGCTGGTTGCGCAGCCAGTCGGCCATGGAGCGGCCCATTTGCTCGGCCTGCAGGCGCAGCTCGCTGGTCTCGCGGGTGTGCAGCACCCAGTCGTTGAGTTCGCGCACATGCGCCCAGTCGGCGCGGCGCCAGGCGCCCACAGCCTTGGCGATGAGGGCCATGTCGCCGCGCGCCTGGGTGATGTGCAACTGGTCCAGCAGCCATTCGCCGACCGCTGTTTCGCTGTCCAGGCCGGCGTTTTCGATGGCGCTCTCCAGCCCCTCGGAATAAGAGAACCCGCCCACGGGCAGCGCGGGGGAGGCCAGCCACATCAGCTGCAAGAAGCTGGCGGCGGGCAGGGGGGCGGGGCGGTCGTGGCGCATGGGGTGGTTGTGTCAGCCGGTTCGGCTGGAGCTGGCCGAAGGGGAAGGGCTGGCCACATGTTGTGCCCTGGCTTCGACAGGCTCAGCCCGAACGGTGGGGGTGGGCTCGGCCTGGATGGTGGGCCTGGTGCGCAGCATGGGCAATGCCTGTCAGTGGTCGTGGTTGCAGTGCGGGCCGTGCACATGGCCCTGGGCGACCACGGGGATGGCCACGGTGCGGCCACGGGCGGGCGCTGCCGCAGCGGCAACCGCTGGTGCCTGTGTGTGCGCATGCCCGTGCTCGTGGCTGTGATCGTGTCCATGGTCATGTCCGTGGTCATGCGCATGCCCGCCATGGTGCTGGTGCCCGCCGCCATGGCCTGCGGCATAGGCGCCGCCTTCGGGTTCAAAGGGCAGGTCCTGTGCCGTCACGATCAGGTGCATGGCCCGCAGCATGTCGGCCAGCACGTGGTCGGGTTCGATCTTGAGGTGGTCGGGCTGCAGTTCGATGGGCACGTGGCGGTTGCCCAGGTGGTAGGCGGCGCGGGTCAGGTCGAACGGCGTGCCGTGGCTGCTGCAGTGGGTGATGACCAGCACGGGCTGCGGCGCGGCCAGCACGCGCACCAGCGAGCCGTCTTCGGCCACCAGCACGTCGCCACCGCGCACCAGCGTACCCCGGGGCAGGAAAACGCCCAGTTCGCGCGCGGCGGAGTCGGTGGCGGCGAAGCGGCTTTTCTGGCGCACGTCCCAGTCCAGTTCGACCGTGGTGGCGCGCTTGAGCAGCACGGGGGCCAGGCCTTGGCCCTGGGGGATGAGTTTGGAGGCTTGGAGCATGGTGAGGTTTTGTTCGGGCGGCAAAACGCGCATTGTGGCCCCAGGGCGTTGCGCGGTGGCGCCGCTCACACGGGGCGGGTCATGAAGAAGCTGTAGGGGTCGGGGCCGTAGTCGGCAAACGGGCCGCACTCCACGAAGTCGTGCTGGAAGTACAGCTTGCGCGCGGGTTCGAAGAAGGGCTGGGGGCCGGTCTCCAGGCTCACGCGGGTGAAGCCGCGTGTGCGGGCTTCTTGCAGCAGGTGGCCGAGCACCTGGCGTGCGATGCCCTGGCCCCGGTGGTGGGCGCTGGTGCGCATGGATTTGAGTTCGGCATGGGTGGCGTCGAGCTGCTTGAGTGCGCCGGTGCCCACCAGCACGCCGCCCTCGGCCCCGGGCAGCCAGGCAGACCAGAAGGCAATATCAGGCTGGCGCAGTTGGTCCATGTCCAGGGCGTGCACGCTTTCGGGTGGCGAGGTGGCGTACATGTCCTGCAAGTGCTCCTGCATGAAGGCTTCAATGCGCGGATCGCTCAGGTCGTCCTGTCGGATGTCCAGGTCTTGCTGCAAGGCGTTCACGGAGCGTGGCCTCAGAACAAAAAGTAGCGCTGCGCCATCGGCAGCACGGTGGCGGGCTCGCAGGTCAGCAACTGGCCGTCGGCGCGCACGGTGTAGGTCTGTGCGTCCACTTCCATCTTGGGTGTGTAGCTGTTGTGCACCATGTGCTGCTTGCGCACGCCACGGATGTTGCGCACCGCGCTCAAGGTTTTGTGCAGGCCGAAGCGTTCGCCAATGCCCGCATTCAACCCGGCCTGCGAAACAAAGGTGAGCGAGGTCTTGGCAATGGCGCCGCCGAACGCGCCGAACATCGGCCGGTAGTGCACGGGCTGGGGCGTGGGGATGGAGGCGTTGGGGTCGCCCATGGCGGCCATGGCGATCAGGCCGCCCTTGAGGATGAGCGCGGGCTTGACGCCGAAGAACGCGGGTTTCCAGATCACGATGTCGGCCCACTTGCCGACCTCGATGGATCCCACCTCGTGGCTGATGCCGTGGGCGATGGCGGGGTTGATGGTGTACTTGGCCACGTAGCGCTTGATGCGCGTGTTGTCGTTGCGCTGCAGGGCTTCGACAAGCTCAGCCGGGCCCTTCGACGGGCTCAGGGCGATCGGATGGGGGGCGAGCCACCCGCGCTGCACCTTCATCTTGTGCGCGGTCTGCCAGGTGCGCAGGATGACTTCGCCTACGCGGCCCATGGCCTGGCTGTCGCTGGACATCATGCTGATGGCGCCCAGGTCGTGCAGGATGTCTTCGGCGGCGATGGTTTCCTTGCGGATGCGGCTTTCGGCAAAGGCCAGGTCTTCGGCGATGCTGGCATCGAGGTGGTGGCAGACCATGAGCATGTCCACATGCTCGTCCAGCGTGTTCTGCGTGTAGGGCATGGTGGGGTTGGTGGAGCTGGGCAGGAAGTTGGCCTCGCCCACCACGCGCAGGATGTCGGGCGCATGGCCGCCGCCCGCGCCTTCGGTGTGGAAGGCGCAGATGCCGCGCCCGCCCACGGCGGCGATGGTGTTCTCCACGAAGCCCGATTCGTTGAGCGTGTCGCTGTGGATGGCGACCTGCGTGTCGGTGGCTTCGGCCACATCCAGGCAGTTGCTGATGGCGGCGGGTGTGGTGCCCCAGTCTTCGTGCAGCTTGAGGCCAATCGCGCCCGCGTTGATCTGCTCGTGCAGCGCATCGGGCAGGCTGGCGTTGCCTTTGCCAAGGAAGCCCAGGTTCATGGGGAAGGCGTCGGCGGCCTGCAGCATGCGCTCCAGGTTGAAGGGGCCCGAAGTGCAGGTGGTGGCCAGCGTGCCCGTGGCGGGGCCGGTGCCGCCGCCCAGCATGGTGGTCACGCCGCTGGCCAGGGCCTCTTCGATCTGCTGCGGGCAGATGAAGTGGATGTGGCTGTCGATGCCGCCGGCGGTGACGATGTTGCCCTCGCAGCTGATGACCTCGGTGCCGGGGCCGATGACGATGTCCACGCCCGGCTGCACGTCGGGGTTGCCGGCCTTGCCGATGGCCGCGATGCGGCCCGCGCGCAGGCCGATGTCGGCCTTGACGATGCCGGTGTGGTCGATGATGAGCGCGTTGGTCAGCACCGTGTCGACCGCGCCCTGCGAGTTCGTGCGCTGGCTTTGCGCCATGCCATCGCGGATGGTCTTGCCGCCGCCGAACTTCACCTCTTCGCCGTAGCTGCCCGCGCGCAGTGTGTAGTCGGCCTCGACCTCCAGGATGAGGTCGGTGTCGGCCAGGCGCAGGCGGTCGCCCACCGTGGGGCCGAACATCTCGGCATAGGCGCGTCGTCCAATGGTTGCCATGGTGGGGGTGCTCCGCGAGAACTGATGACTATTGTTTTGATAGCTGCTTGCGCTTATCCATCAAGCGCTAGAGGCTGTTTCTAATTGAATTGGCTACAACAGGCCCTGGGTCAGGCCCTGGAAGCCGAACACCTGGCGTGCGCCCGCGTAGTCCACCAGCTCCACGGTGCGCTCCTGGCCGGGCTCGAAGCGCACGGCCGTGCCCGAGGCGATGTTCAGCCGCATGCCGCGCGCGGCGGTGCGGTCGAAACCCAGGGCGTTGTTGGTCTCGGCAAAGTGGTAGTGCGAGCCCACCTGGATGGGGCGGTCGCCGGTGTTGCGCACGACGATGGTCAGCGTGCGGCGGCCGGTGTTGAGCAGGTGTTCGCCGGGTTCGGTGAAGAGTTCGCCTGGGATCATGGTCGGTCATCCATGGTGGGGGTTACTCCCTCTCCCCTTGTGGGAGAGGGCCGGGGAGAGGGGCCTGGGTGCTTGTCAACCAGGGCGGGGGCTGCTGCCATCACGCCATCTGCAGCAACAGTGCGCCACCGAACGTGGCCACGCCTGCACCGGCCAGCCGCGCCACCCACACAGAGCGTTCACGCAGTGCCCAGCCCGCAGCCAGGCCCGCGCCATGCAGCAGCACGGTGGCGGCCAGCATGCCCGCCAGGGTTTGCCAGGCGCTGTCGCTGCCCGCCAGCTCATGGCCGTGGGCCACGCCGTGGAACACGGCAAACACCCCCACGCCCAGCGCCGCCACCAGGCCGGGCACGCGCAGACGCGACACCACAAGCAGGCCCGTGGCCAGCAGCGATGCGGCAATCATCGGCTCCACCGCAGGCAGTGCCACGCCCTGCAGGCCCAGCACGGCGCCCACCAGCAACATGGCCGCAAAGCCCACGGGGCCCCACAGCAGCTCGCGCCCGGCGCTGCGCGCGGCCAGGGCGCTCCACAGGCCCACGGCCACCATGGCGGCCAGGTGGTCCAGGCCGAACAAAGGGTGGGCCAGGCCGCTCAGAAAGCTGTTGTGGATGTGGGATTCAGCGCCGGTATGGGCGCTGGCGCCTGTACTGATTGCGCTGGCAGCTATCAAAAAAAGAGCGGCTGTGTGGCGAGGTGAAAGTGTGATGCGCATGGGGGCTCCACAAAGGGAAGTCAGTGGGAATGGGGTCAGACGATGGGCTGATGGACGGTGACGAGCTTGGTGCCATCGGGGAAGGTGGCCTCCACCTGGATGTCCGGGATCATCTCGGCGATGCCGTCCATCACATCCGCACGGGTCAGCACGGTGCGGCCTTCGCTCATGAGCTGCGCCACGGTCTTGCCGTCGCGCGCGCCTTCCATCACGGCGGCGCTGATCAGGGCCACGGCCTCGGGGTAGTTGAGCTTCAGGCCCCGGGCCTTGCGGCGCTCGGCCAGCAGGGCGGCGGTGAAGATCAAGAGCTTGTCTTTTTCGCGAGGCGTCAGTTCCATGTCGTTTCACTCAATGCTGGGGTCAATGGATCGCCCGACCGCTGGGGCGGTCGAACGCGAGGCGTCAGTTCCATTTCGTTTCACTCAATGTGGGGGCTGCAAGTTGGTTCAGCCGTGAAGCGGTGCCAACCCGAAGGGGCAGTCCCTGGCTGGGCTGGGCGATCTTTGTCATGCGGATTCATCATAGGCAGCAAGCCCCGTGCCCGCCATACGCCAGAGGGCGAAGGCGGGCAGGGCGCTGAGGGGGCCGGTGGCATGGAAACTGCACTTGCAACGCTTGCTGCAACCCCAACCCATGCCCCCTTCCAACGCCTCTCTTGCACCGCCCGACGTGGCTTCGGCCCCAGTGCGGGGCCAGGACGCGGACGCCCAGGCCCCACAGCAGGTCGTCAAGGTCCGGCGCGACTACAACAGCTGGGTGGCCACCGAGACCATGGAGGACTATGCGCTGCGCTACGCCCCCCAGCGCTTTCGCAAGTGGTCCGAATGGCGGGTGGCCAACACCGCCTTCGGCGCGGCCTCCTTCCTGATCCTGGAGGCCGTGGGTGCCACGCTGCTGGTGCAGTACGGCTTCATCAACGCCTTCTGGGCCATCGTGGCCACGGGGCTCATCATCTTCCTGGCGGGCCTGCCCATCAGCGTCTATGCCGCGCGCTACGGGGTGGACATGGACCTGCTCACGCGCGGCGCGGGCTTTGGCTACATCGGCTCCACGCTCACCTCGCTGATCTACGCCAGCTTCACTTTCATCTTCTTCGCGCTGGAGGCCGCCGTGATGGCCTATGCGCTGGAGCTGGCGCTCGACATCCCGCCCACCTGGGGCTACCTGATCTGCGCCATTGTGGTGATTCCCCTCGTCACCCACGGCGTGTCGGCCATCAGCCGGCTGC
The DNA here is from genome assembly GCF_003852545.1 of Acidovorax sp. FJL06. GTDB lineage: Bacteria > Pseudomonadota > Gammaproteobacteria > Burkholderiales > Burkholderiaceae_C > Acidovorax. The sequence goes on along the minus strand of NZ_QAJR01000003.1, from coordinate 91,298 downwards.
AGGTGTGGACGCAGCCGCTGTGGCTGGTGATGCTGGTGGTGCCTTTTGGCTATGTGCTCATGCGCGATCCTGGTGCATTCGCGGGGGTTGTGCACTATGGTGGTGAATCCGCACGCGGTGCCAGCTTTCATCTGCCCTTGTTTGGTGCGGCGCTCACCGTCGGCATTGCGCTCATCACCCAGATGGGGGAGCAGGCCGACTACCTGCGTTTCATGCCCGCCCGCACGCCAGGCACGCGTGGGCGCTGGTGGCTGGGCGTGCTGGTGGGCGGGCCGGGCTGGGTGGTGCTGGGGGTGCTCAAGATGCTGGGCGGCGCGCTGCTCGCCTACCTGGCCCTGACCCACATGGTGCCGGCCGAGCGCGCGGTGGACCCCAACCAGATGTACCTGGTGGCGTATGAATACGTGTTCCCGCACTACGGCTGGGCGGTGGCGGCCACGGCGCTGTTCGTGGTGGTCTCGCAGATGAAGATCAACGTCACCAACGCCTACGCGGGGTCGCTGGCGTGGTCCAACTTCTTCTCGCGCCTCACGCACAGCCACCCGGGGCGCGTGGTGTGGGTGGTGTTCAACACGCTGATCGCCTTCATGCTGATGGAGATGAACGTGTTCCGCGCCATGGGCGAGGTGCTGGGCCTGTACTCCAACATCGCCATCGCCTGGATCATGTCGGTGGTGGCCGACCTGGTCATCAACAAGCCGCTGGGCCTGTCGCCCAAGGGCATCGAGTTCAAGCGCGCACACCTGTACGACATCAACCCCGTGGGCGTGGGGGCCATGGCGCTGGCGTCCATGTTGTCCATCAGCGCGCACCTGGGCCTGTTCGGGCCGCTGCCGCAGGCGTTCTCGGCGGTGATCGCGATGGCCGTGGCCTTTGTGGCCGCCCCGCTGATCGCCTGGGCCACGCGCGGCAAGTACTACATCGCGCGGCAAAGCGAGCCCGTGGCTGTGCCCATGCTGGGCCCGGTGCCCGGTGCCCGGGCTGCAGACCTGGGGACCTACCAGCGCCTGACCGTGCAGCGCTGCGTGGTCTGCGAGCGCGAATACGAAGCGCCCGACATGGCCCAATGCCCCGCCTACCGGGGTGCCATCTGCTCGCTGTGCTGCACGCTGGATGCGCGTTGCGGCGACCTGTGCAAGCCCCATGCGAGCATGGCGGTGCAATGGTCGGCCGCGCTGCGCTGGGTGCTGCCGCGCGCGGTGTGGCGCTACCTGGACACGGGCCTGGGCCACTTCCTGCTGCTGATGCTGGTGATTGCGCCGCTGCTGGCCTCGGTGATGGGGCTGCTGTACCACCAGGAGCTCAACACCATCACCCAGGCGGCGACGGACACCGAGGTGATGGCCGCACCCGAGGTGGCGCTGCGCTCGGGTCTGCTCAAGGCCTACCTGGCGCTCTTGGTCATCTCGGGCATCGTGGCCTGGTGGCTGGTGCTGGCGCACAAGAGCCGGCAGGTGGCGCAGGAGGAGTCCAACCGCCAGACGGGCCTCTTGGTGCGCGAGATCGAGTTGCACCGCCAGACCGACGAAGCCCTGCAAACCGCCCGCAGTGTGGCCGAGCAGGCCCAGCAGGCGGCGGAGCAGGCCAACCAGGCCAAGAGCCGCTACATCAGCGCCATCAGCCACGAGATCCGCACGCCGCTCAACTCCATCCTGGGCTATGCGCAACTGATGGGCGAAGACGCGGGCGTGCCGCCGCACCGCAAGCAGGCGGTGCATGTGATCCGCCGGGGGGGCGAACACCTGCTCTCGCTCATTGAGGGCACGCTGGACATCGCACGCATCGAGTCGGGCAAGCTCACGCTGGACGTGGCGCCCATGCGCTTTGCCGACGGCCTGCACGAGATGGCCGCGCTGTTCGAGCTGCAGGCCGCCGCCAAGGGCCTGGCGTTCGTGTTCGACGTGCAGGGCGTGGTCCCGGAGGTGGTGCGGGCCGACGACAAGCGCCTGCGCCAGATCCTCATCAACCTGCTGGGCAACGCCGTCAAGTTCACCGCGCAGGGCCGGGTCACGCTGCGCGTGCGCTATGCGCGCGAGATGGCGCGCATCGAGGTGCAGGACACGGGGCCGGGCCTGAGCGCCGACGAGATCGAGCGCATCTTCGAGCCCTTTGCGCGCGGCGGCTCCACCGGTGGCAGCGGCCCTGCGGCGGCGCCGGGCGCGGGGCTGGGGCTGACCATTGCCAGGATGCTCACCGTGCTGATGGGTGGTGAAATGTCGGTCACCAGCCAGCCCGGCGTGGGCTCGGTGTTCCACGTCAAGCTGTTTTTGCCCGAGGTGCACGCCGAGGCGCTGGGCAAGTCTCCGGCATCGATGGGTGCCGGCAGCGGCCGCGTAGCGCCGGCGCGCAAGGGCCGGGTGGGCTATGCGGGCGAGCGCCGCCGCATTCTGGTGGTGGACAACGAAGAGCCCGACCGCGAGCTGCTGGTGCAACTGCTCGAACCCCTGGGTTTCGAGCTGCGCCAGGCCGCCAGCGGCCACGACGCGCTGGACCTGCTGGCCACGGGCTACCGGCCCCACGCGATCTTCATGGACCTGGCCATGCCGGGCATCGACGGCTGGGAGACTTTGCGGCGCGTGCGGCAGATGGAGCTTGTGGGCGTGCGCTGTGCCGTGGTGTCGGCCAACGCCTTCGACAAGGCGCTGGACAACGACGTGGACATTCGCCCCGAAGATTTCATCGTCAAGCCCGTGCGCCACACCGAGCTGCTGGACTGGCTGGAGCGCCGCCTGGGGCTGCAGTGGGTGTACGAGGGCGATGCGTTGGCGCAGCCTGCAGCAGCGCTGCCCCTGCACCCTGCACCCACCGCGGCCAAGCCAATGAGCTACCCCAACGCCGCCGCCCTGGCCGCGCTGGCCCAGGCCGTGGCGCTGGGTTACTACCGGGGCATCCTCAACGCCCTGGACGAGATCGAACGCAGCCAGCCCGCACACCAGGCGTTTGTGCACACCATGCGGCAGATGGCGCGCGAGTTTCAGTTCGACGCCATGGGCCAGATCCTGGAGCAGGCCCCCTCGTGACGATGACCATCCCCCCCATGACCGCGACCTTGCCTCCTTCCACCCCGGCAACCCCCGCGCTGGCAGCGCTGGACCGCAGCGACAGCGACGTGGTGCTGATCGTGGACGACGTGCCCGACAACCTGGCCGTGCTGCACGACGCGCTCGATGAATCGGGCTACACGGTGCTGGTGGCCATGCATGGCGAGGCCGCGCTGCAGCGCGCCGCGCAGGCGCTGCCCGACATCGTGCTGCTCGACGCCATGATGCCTGGCATGGACGGCTTCGAGGTCGCGCGGCGCCTGAAGGCGTCGCCCGCCACCGCGCACATCCCCATCATCTTCATGACCGGCCTGACCGAAACCGAACACCTGGTGGCTGCGCTGGAGGCGGGCGGCGTGGACTACGTCACCAAGCCCATCAAGCCACGCGAGGTGATGGCCCGCATGGGCGTGCACCTGGGCGCTGCGCGCAAGGCCCGGCAGGACGCGCGCCAGGCCCGCGAGGCGCGCAATGCGCTCGATGCCTTCGGCTACGCCAGCATCACCGTGCGCGCGGTGGACGGCCGCATCGTGTGGCAGACCCCGCTGGCGCGCGAGCTGCTGCAAAGCTACTTCGGCGAGGTGGGCCCGGACGGCGCGCCCACCGCCTTCGGCCACTGGGCGCCCGAGCCCGTGCAGGCCTGGCTGCGCCGCCATGTGCTGGCCGACAACGCCGCCGAGCTGCTGGCCGCATCGCTGGCCGAGCCGCCGCGCCTGGCGGTGGAGCAGGGCGCCCGCAGGCTCACCTTCCGCCTGCACCAGCAGGCCGGCGACAGCGCGGGCGGTGGCGACTGGCTCATCGTGATGCGCGAGGTGTCCGACGCGAAGATCATCGAATCCATGAGCCTGTCGTTCAAGCTCACCGCCCGCGAGGCCGAGGTGCTGTACTGGGTGGTCAAGGGCAAGATCAACCGCGACATCGGCGACATCCTGGGCGCCAGCCCTGCCACCGTGAAGAAACACCTGGAGCGCGTGTTTGCCAAGCTGGGGGTAGAGACGCGCACGGCGGCTGCCGCCATGGCGATGAACCGCATCCGGCAGCTGCATCCGCAGTTCGAGGGGTGAGAAGAGGGGCGACCAGCTGCCGGTGCGGGTGGTCAAAGGCCTGCGAAAAAGTGCTTTGACCCTGCCATGTTGCAGTGCAATAATCGCCCACCTTCATTTTCGGAGCCCCCAGCGTGGAAAGTGCCAGTTGTTGCAGTGAATCCCAGCAAGCCGTGACGGCTGCTGCCTGCCAGGCCTCCTGACGCCCGCTCCCGGGCCACAGGCTGCTCCGTGCAGGCCCAGGCCCCGCTTCTCCCAGCCTTCCGATATGCCCCGGCGCGGGCACCTCGGTCGGCCATCCCGTCTTGCCGTGTTCCTGCCCGTGCACCGTTGGTGCAGGCCGTGCCCTCTTGTTGAGGGTGCTGACCGCCTGTGACCAGGGTGCCCACCGGCGCCAGTACCCGTCTGCACGCTCCGTGTTGCCCGACCAGGACCACGGCCATGCGTTACTTTGTTGATCTGCCGACCTTCTTGCAGCGTGCGCTGGTGCTGCGCACCCCACATGGCGCTGCACCGCTGCGGCCTGCGCAGCGCGCTGCCGCCCCCTTGGTGGGCTGCGACCCCGGCGGTGATGCGCTGCAGGCCGTGGCGGGCCTGGATGGGCACACCCTCTGGCCCACACACCGCATCCGGTGTTGCCTGCACGGGCAGCCCTGGGTGCAGCCCCGCCACCGTTCGGGGCGCTGAGCCCGTCGCGCTCTCTTATTGCCAATACACACAGGGAGGCCCCATGGACCCAGACCCGCACAGGCGCTGTGCAGCGCCGCTCCGACCTTCCATCGTTCCGATGGTTTTTCCTGTTCCTGAATTTTTTGATCTGGCCATGGCCCAGAGGCGCCTTGCTTGCGTGACTGCGTGAGCACGATCCTCTGGCGGCTGGGGCCAGAGGGAGTGCTCACCATGTTCCGACTCTTTTGTTTCTCATCACGCGGCACGGCGGGCGATGCCCTGCGCCTGGCCTTGCTGGCCTCGCCCGGCTCTCGCCATGGGGTGCATGCTGCGCGCGCACTGCCCTGCAGCGTGTACTGCCGCTAGGGAGACCGCCATGAACTTCCTGCACAACATCTTTGACCGCTTTCTGCGCAGTCGCCATGTCACGCGCCATTTTGCGCGTCGGCTGATTCTGGACACCCTCACGCTGGGCCGCGCGCCCACCCCGGCCACCTCGCCCAACCTGCTCAGCCGCGAACTGCAGCAGGCCGCCAGCGAAGAGCTGAGCAGCCTGATCATGCGCCTGCATTCGCACGAGAAAGGCCTGAGCGATGCCCAGGCTGCGGCCGCCCTGGCACAGCACGGCCCCAACGAGGTGGAGCACGAGAAGCCCCTGCCCGCCTGGCTGCATCTGTGGCACTGCTACAAGAATCCGTTCAATGTCCTGCTCACGGTGCTGGCGCTGATTTCCTACCTGACCGAAGACCATGAAGCCACCGCCGTGATCCTGGCCATGGTGGTGTTGTCAACCCTGCTGCGGTTTGTGCAGGAGGGGCGTTCCAACCGTGCGGCCGAGCGCCTCAAGTCGCTGGTCAGCAACACGGCCACCGTGCTGCGCCGCAGCGGCGAGCCCCGGGGCGGGGCCGCCACATCGCGCGAGCTGCCCATCGGCCAGCTGGTGCCGGGCGACCATATCGTTTTGTCGGCGGGCGACATGATTCCGTCGGACTGCCGGGTGCTCACGGCCAAGGATCTGTTCGTGAGCCAGTCGGCCATGACGGGCGAATCGCTGCCGGTCGAAAAGTTTGCCGAGCGCAGCACCCCTGGCACCAGCGTGCTGGAGGCCGGCAACCTGCTGTTCATGGGCACCAATGTGGTGTCGGGCTCCGCCACGGCGCTGGTGGTGGCCACGGGGAACCACACCTACTTTGGCACGCTGGCCACGCGCGTCACGGCGACCGACCGCCGACCCACGGCGTTCCAGGCGGGCGTCAACAGCGTGAGCTGGCTGCTGATTCGCTTTGCGCTGGTGATGGTGCCCATCGTGTTGCTGGTCAACGGTTTCACCAAGGGCGACTGGCTGGAAGCCTTTCTGTTTGCGCTGTCGGTGGCCGTGGGCCTCACGCCCGAGATGCTGCCCATGATCGTCACCAGCACCCTGGCCAAGGGGGCTGTGCTGCTGTCGCGCAAGAAGGTGGTTGTGAAGCGGCTGGATGCGATCCAGAACTTTGGCGCCATGGATGTGCTGTGCACCGACAAGACCGGCACGCTCACTCAGGACAAAATCTTTCTGGAGCGCCACACCGATGTGTTTGGCCACGACAGTGACGAGGTGCTCACCTTCGCCTATCTCAACAGCCACTACCAAAGCGGCCTCAAGAACCTGCTGGACCGTGCCGTGCTGGAGCATGTGGAACTGCAGGCCCACCTGCGCCTGGCGCAGGACTACCGCAAGGTGGATGAGATCCCGTTCGACTTCGTGCGCCGGCGCATGTCGGTCATCGTGAGCGAGCGCGACGACCACCATGAGCTGATCTGCAAGGGGGCCGTGGAGGAAATGCTGGCCGTGTGCACCCAGGTGCGTGTGGTGGAGGCATCGGGCGCGCAGGACTTGCCGCTCGACGCCAGCCTGCGCGCTCGCGTGCTGGCGGTGACACGGGGCCTGAACAACGAGGGCCTGCGGGTGGTGGCTGTGGCCATGAAAGAGACCCCCCCGCACCAGACGGTGTACAGCGTGGCCGATGAAGCCGGGCTCACGTTGATTGGCTACGTGGCGTTTCTGGATCCACCCAAGGAGTCCACGGCACCGGCGCTCAGGGCGCTGGCCGCGCATGGCGTGGCGGTGAAGGTGTTGACCGGCGACAACGAGCTGGTCGCGCTCAAGGTCTGCCGCGAGGTGGGCCTGCCGGTGCAGGGCGTGCTGTTGGGCGGGGACATCGATGCGATGGACGATGCCGCGCTGGCCCGGGCCGCCGAGTCGCACAACCTGTTCGCCAAGCTCTCGCCACTGAACAAGGAGCGCCTGGTGCATGCCTTGCGCGCGGGGGGGCATGTGGTGGGCTTCATGGGCGACGGCATCAATGACGCGCCCGCGCTGCGCGCGGCCGACATCGGCATCAGCGTGGACAGCGCCGTGGACATTGCCAAGGAGGCGGCCGACATCATCCTGCTGGAGAAAAGCCTGATGGTGCTGGAAGAGGGGGTGATGGAAGGGCGCAAGACCTTCTGCAACATGCTCAAGTACATCCGCATGACGGCCAGCTCCAACTTTGGCAACGTGTTTTCAGTGCTGGTGGCCAGCGCCTTCCTGCCGTTCCTGCCCATGCTGCCCCTGCACCTGCTGGTGCAGAACCTGCTGTACGACGTGTCGCAGATCGCGATCCCGTTCGACCATGTGGATGAGGAACTGATCCGCAACCCGCTGCAGTGGAACCCTGGCGACATTGGGCGCTTCATGGTGTTCTTCGGGCCCATCAGCTCGGTGTTTGACGTCACGACCTTTGCGGTCATGTGGCATGTGTTTGGCGCCAACCATGCGGGGGCACAGACGCTGTTCCAGTCGGGCTGGTTCGTGGTGGGGCTGCTCACGCAGACGCTGATCGTGCACATGATCCGCACACCCAAGCTGCCGTTCGTGCAGAGCATGGCATCGGTGCCACTGGTGGCGACCACCGTGCTCATCATGGCGGCCGGCATCTTTATCCCGATGGGGCCGCTGGCCGGGCATTTCAAGCTGCAGGCATTGCCGTGGGGCTATTTCCCATGGCTGGTGGGCATCCTGGCGGGGTACGTGGTGTTCACCACCGCCATGAAGCGCTACTACATCCACCGGTTTGGCTGGCAGTAGCTGGCAGTGGCCACGGCTGCCACTGCGGTGGCAACGGCGGCTACATCCCCAGCGACTTGAGCAGCGCGTCCGTGTCGTCCTGCCCGGCGGGGGGTGGTGCGGGCACGGGCGGGGCCTCCTGCGACTGGGCCATCAGGGCATCGGGGTCCGGGGCCTCCTGGGCTTCGAAGTCGTAGAGCTTGATGAACTCCGTGCGGTCGATGGCCAGTTCCAGGTAGAAGATGTTGTTGTTGCTGGTGTAGAAGGTCACGCGCCGGGCCTCGGGCTTGTCCAGGTTGGCGTCCACGGACAACTGCACCTGCTTGTTCAGCACCAGCATCTTGGGCTGGTTCTGCGTGATGTGGGTCTGCAGCTCGCGCCGCACCTTGCCGGTGAAGTCGCCCACCACCTGGTTCATCAGCTCGCCCATCACATTGCTCACCTCATCGGAGGTGTACGAGCTGACCAGGTCCTCCTTGGACATGCCCATGTTCAGCAGGTAGTTGGCGTACAGCTCCATGGCTGCCTGGCCCGAGAAGTTGATGATCACCAGCCCCGAGAAGCCGCCATCGAACAGCACGAAGCAGCCGATGTCGGGCTTGAGGCAGGTCTTGCTGATGCGCTGCACCATGCCGGAGTAGTGGATCTGGCTGTGCGTGGCCACGCCCAGCACGCGCGTGACGGAGTTGCACAGGCTGATCAGCAGGTCTTCGGTGCCGTAGACGGGGGATTTTTCAGGGGTGCTCATGGTGTGGTCTGGGTCGCGGCCAGAAATCAATAAGGGCGTGGTGCAGAGCATAGGCGATGACGCCCCCGGAGACCAGAGTGCTACCCCCTGCGGCGGCGTGTGGAAGTACGCCAATTGACTTTCGAACCGGCTCGCGTATCGTGCCTTCCATCCAATAAGCATGAAGAGGGGGGCGCGCCAGATGGGCAATGTCTACTTCTATGGCCTGACCGATTTCCAGGCGATAGCGGCCGGGGCGGCCGTGCTGGCCAGCGGCGGTGGCGGCAGCTACCACGACGCCTGCGCCATCGTGCAGCAGCTGGCGGACCAGGGCTACAAGGGCACGGTGCAGGTGCAGGACTACGACGGTGCCACCAATGCCTGCGTGCTGGCCATCATGGGGTCGCCCGACGCGGCCGACAGCCTCACCCTCACGGCGGTGCAGAACTCCATCAGCAACACCGTGGCCGTGCTGCAGGCATACACCGGCATGCAGCCGGGCGCCTTCATCCCGGTGGAGATCGGGCCCATCAACTCGCTGGTGCCGCTGATCGGCGCGGCCCTGTCGGGCGGCAGCGTCTGGGTGGTGAACGGCGATGGCGCAGGCCGCGCCGTGCCCGAGCTGCCCCAGACCACTTTCACCGGCACACCGGCGCTGGCGCCATGCCCCGCGGCGCTGGCCAGCGACGCCCCCAACCTGGTGGAGATGGAGTCGGCCCTGCTGGGTGCCGCCACCGCAGCACGCGTGGAGACCCTGGCGGGCGGGGTGGTGGGCGGTTTTGGCGGGTATTCGGGCATTGCGATGTGGCCGTCGAACGCGGGCAACCAGTTTGCGTTGTCGGGCAGCTACATCCCGGGCACGCTGGAGCAGGCGCGGGTGCTGGGCCTGCAGTTGCTGCAGGCGGTCACGCCGCTGAACACGCAGACGGTAGCGGCGGGCATTGAGGAGATCACCGGCCGCGCCGCGCGTGCCGTGGTCACCAATTTCTACATCACCTCGGTCACGCAGTCCACGTCCAGCGCCTCGCTGGACTCGGGCATCATCCGGCTGGACAATGCGCAAGACCCCCGCCGGAGCACGGCTACGCATTACCTGTACAACCTCAATGAGAACCTGATCATGTATTCGGCGGCCAGCACCACCCCGGACATCATCGCGCCCGACTCGATCTGCTACTACTCCGAGAGCACAGGGCGCGGGTTCTCGAATGCCAGCGACGACCTGGCCCTGTATTTCGACGCGGCCACGGGCCGCAGCACCGGCAACGCGGTGAGCGTGATCGCCGTGCAGACAGCCCCCCAGCTCTACAACACCCCCGGCGTGGTGGCGTCTTTTGCCGCACTCTTGCGCAACATCGGCTATGCCGGTGGCATGCCGCCCGCCTGAACACATCGGCACGCCGTGATCCACCATGGGTGAAACAGACCTGAACAAGGAGCGGCTGGAGCTGGCCCTGGAGGCCGCGGGGCTGGACCTGTGGGAGAACGATCTCGTCACGGGCAATGTCACGCGCAAGGCCACCAAGACCTTTGAGGAGCTGGGGTTCTCCGAGGACGAAATCGTCTCGGGCGTGCAGGACATCTACAGCCTGTTCCACCCCGACGACATCGACACTGTGCGGCAGGCCGTGGCCGACCACCTCCTGGGCGTCACACCGCAGTACCGCTGTGAGTTCCGGCTGCGTTCCAAGGCGGGCGAGTGGGTCTGGTATGCCAACTATGGCCGCATCATGGACGGCCACAGCGCAACGCCTGGCAAGCGCCTGATCGGCGTCACGTTCAACATCCACGACCGCAAGTGCCGCGAAACCGAGATCGCCCAGATCAACCAGCAGCTCACCGAGCAGAACCGCCTGCTGCAGCAGCTCAATGCCACGCTGGAGCGGCTGGCCGCCAATGATTCGCTCACCGGCCTGTCCAACCGCCGCACGCTGATGGAGCTGGGCGCCAACGAGTGCAAGCGCACGGAGCGCTTCGGCCACCCGCTGTCGCTGCTGGTGGTGGACATCGACCTGTTCAAGGCCGTCAACGATGCCTTCGGCCATCTGGCCGGCGACCGGGTGATCTGCGCCGTGGCCCAGGCCTGCGCGGCGCGCAAGCGCAGCGGCGTGGACATCGTGGCGCGTTTTGGCGGCGAAGAATTCGTCATCGTGCTGCCCGAGACCGACGGCCCGAGCGCGCTGCGCGTGGCCGAATCGCTGCGCCGTGAGGTCGAGGCCCTGCGCGTGCCTGCGGGCGAGGGGGGACAGGGCATTGCGGTCACCGTGAGCATCGGGGTGTCCACCATGCACAAAGGCACGGGGCTCGACTTTGAAGAGCTCGTGAACCGCGCCGACAAGGCCCTGTACCAGGCCAAGGGCACGGGGCGCAATGCCGTGTACTGCGCCGACAGACTGCTTGGCGGTGGCGGCACCGCCGCGCCAGCGCCCAGGGGGCCGGGCGACCCTGCGGGTTAGCGCGCCTGGGCGGCCTGGTGGATGGCCGCGCGGATGCGCGGATAGGTGCCGCAGCGGCAGGCGTTGCCGGACATGGCGGCGTCGATGTCGGCATCGCTGGGGCGGGGCGTCTTCCTGAGCAGTGCACAGGCCGACATGAGCTGTCCGCTCTGGCAGTAGCCACACTGGGCCACGTCCACCGCCGTCCAGGCCGCGCGCAGCGCCGTGGCCTCGGGGCCCTGCAGGCCCTCGATGGTGGTGACGTTGGCGCTGCCCACGGCCGACAGCGGCGTGATGCAGGCCCGCACGGGCTCGCCGTTCAGGTGCACGGTGCAGGCGCCGCACAGGGCCATGCCGCAGCCGAACTTGGTGCCGTTCAGATGCAGCTCGCCGCGCAGCACCCACAGCAGCGGGGTGTCGGGCTCGGCATGCACGGGGGTGGGCTGGCCGTTGAGGGTGATCGTGGTGGGCATGGGGGCTCCTTTTAGAACGTGTTTACGATCTCCCAGGGGTCGCGCAGCGGTCTTGCCGGGATGGGATGCAAGGCGCGGTGCGCAGCCAATAGCTCGGCTATTGGCAAGCGCCGCAACGCCGCAGACCGCCCGCCAAGACCGCTGCCCGAAGGGTTGGGGCGAAATCGGGCGATTGGACGCCCCGTCTGCTTGCATGGGCACGAGCCCATGCGGCGTATCCGAGGCATCCACTCATCCCGATTGCGCTCCAACGCGATCCCCTGCGAGATCGTAAACACGTTCTTAGGCCAGTGTCAGGGGAAGGGCGCGCAGGCGCTGGCCGGTGAGCGCGAACAGCGCGTTGGCCACGGCCGGTGCAATGGGGGGCACGCCGGGCTCGCCCACGCCCTCGGGCGGCTCCGCGCTGGGGAGGATGTGGGTCTCGATCTGCGGGCAGTCGGCCATGCGCAGCAGGGGGTAGTCGTGCAGGTTGCTTTGCTGCACCTGGCCGTTCTGAAGGGTCACCTCGCCATGCAGTGCGGCCGTGAGGCCGAACACCACGGCGCTTTCCATCTGCTGCGTGATGAGGTTGGGGTTGATGGCCGCGCCGCAGTCGATCACGCACACCACGCGGTGCACGCGCAGGGCCTTGTCGGCACCCACCGACACCTCGGCCACCTGCGCCACGATGGAGCCGAACGACTGGTGCAGCGCCACGCCCCGGGCGCGCTTGGCGCCCGTGGCATCGGCGGCCAGTGGCTGGCCCCAGCCCGCCAGCTCGGCGGCCGTCTTGAGCACGCGCAGGTGGCGCGGGTGCTTCTTGAGCAAGGCCGCGCGGAACGCCACCGGGTCTTGCCTGGCGGCATGGGCCACTTCATCGACAAAGCTCTCCTTGAAGAAAGCCTGGTGCGAATGCCCCACCGAACGCCAGAAACCCACGGGCAGGGGCAGGTCGATGGTTTCGTGCGCAATGCGCGCGTGGGGCCATTCGTAGGGCTGGTCGAACGCCCCTTCGGACGTGGTCTTGTCGGGCCCGGCGCCGGGCAGCCCGAACATGCGCGACAGCACCTGCGGCACGATGGCCTGGCCCGCCGACCAGTTGTGCCAGGCCACGAGCTGGCCTTGCGCGTCCAGCCCTGCCTTGAAGCGGGCCATGCAGGCGGGGCGGAAGAAGTCGTGCTGCAGATCCTGCTCGCGCGACCACAGGGTTTGCACGGGCGCGCCGTCGGCCGCCTGGGCAATGGCGGCGGCCTGGGCCACGTAGTCCACCTCCAGCCGCCGGCCAAAGCCCCCGCCCAGCAGCAGCTGGTGCACCGTGACCTTGCCTTCGTCGATGCCCAGCGCCTTGGCTGCGGCCCTGCGTGCCAGGCCGGGCACCTGGGTCGATGTCCACACGGTGGCGGCGCCGTCCTTGAACTGCGCGGTGCAGTTGATGGGCTCCAGCGCGGCATGGGCCAGGTAGGGCGCGCGGTAGTCGGCCGTGAGCGTGGTGCTGGCGCCCTGCATGGCCGCATCCACATCGCCCGTGCTGTGGTAGCCAAACCCCTGGGCCCGGTCCAGGGCCTGGGCCAGCTGGGCCATGACGGCGGTGCTCGACAGCGTGGCCGCCGGGCCATGGTCCCACTCCACGGTGACGGCGGCGGCCGCCTTCTTGGCGTGCCAGGGCGTGTCGGCGATCACCGCCACCGCGCCGGTGCCGCCGTGGTAGGGCGCCACCGCCAGCACCTTTTTCACGCCCGGCAGTTTCAGGGCGGCGGCGCCGTCAAAGCGGGCCACCTGGCCGCCCCGCGTGGGGCACATCGCCAGGCTCGCATGCAGCAGGCCGGGCGGCTGGGCGTCGATGCCGAACACCGCCGTGCCATGGAGCTTGGCGGCCGCTTCGATGCGTGGCAGCGGCTTGCCGATGAGCTTGAACGCCGCCGGCTCCTTGAGCACGGCCTTGCCGGGCAGCGGCTGCTGCGCCGCCAGCGCGGCCAGTTCCCCAAAGCTGGCGCGCAGGCCGCTGGGGTGCTGCACCGTGCCGGCACTGGCCTGGCATTCGGCCGCTGGCACCTTCCACTGCGCTGCGGCGGCGCTGACGAGCAGGGTGCGCGCATGGGCCCCGGCCTCGCGCATGGGCAGCCACAGGTCCTTGATGCTGCTGGAGCCGCCGGTCATCATCACGCCCACCTCGCGCATGGTCTTGGCCGTGAGCCAGCCGGCCACGGCCTTGATCGAGCCGTCGTTGTCGGGGTGGAAGGGCAGGCCGTCCACCACGGTGGCCAGGTTGTTGTAGATGTCGTCGATGGGGGCCATCTCCAGCCGCACCTGGGCCCAGTCGGCGTCCAGCTCCTCGGCCAGGATGGCCGCCAGGCCCGTGTGCGTGCCCTGGCCCATTTCGGACTTGGCCATCATCACCGTCACGGTGTTGTCGGCGCCCACCTTGAGCCAGCCATTGAGTGCCACCTGGCCCGGTGCCTGGGGCAGGGGCTGTGCCGTGTGCAGGCGCTGGCGCGGGGGCAGAACGCCCCAGCCAATGACCAGCGCACCCGCTGTTGCGGCGCCGCCGAGGAGCACTGTGCGTCGTTTCACCATGGGTTTTCCTGAGCGTATGAACAATGGATGCCGACGGGGGCGGCCTCTGGCCGCTGCGGCGTGGCAGCCATCCTAGCGCCAGTGTGCGCCGGGATACCCCCTGCGAATGTCGGCTACGTGACGCTGCACCGCCAGCGCCGCCGGACCGTCAGCCGCCTGCGCGCCGCACGCGCACGGCAATGCGGTTGAGGCCCACGGGGGTCAGCCCCAGGTGCCGGGCCAGGTCCTTTTGCGGAATCCGCAGTGCGAGGCCCGGGTGTTCGGCCAGAAACGCGCGGTAGCGGGCTTCGGCGCCCAGCGTGAGCAGCGCGCGCTCGCGCGCTTCCTTGCGTGCGGCAAACACCAGGGTCAGCTGGTACAGCGCGCGTGCCCAGGGCAGGTGGCGCTCGGCCAGCGCCAGCAGCACGCGGTGGTCGATGCGCTCCAGCGTGGCGGGCTCGACGGCGGTCACCATGAACGCCGTGCGGCCACCCGGCTGCAGGGCCGCAATGCTGGCAAAGAACCGGCCTTCCTCGGCAAACGATTTGATCCATTCGGTGCCGCCATCGTCCAGGTAGCACAGCTTGAGCAGGCCGGTGTGCACCGTATACACATAGGGGTGCGGCACCCCTTGCAGGAAGACCGTGCCGCCCGCATCCACCCTGTGGCCGGTGATGGCGCGCTCTGCCATGTCCCAGTCGGGCAGTGTGGGGGTGCCTGCGGCGGAGGTGAGCAGGGACTGGAACGCGGGGTGCTGGGATGCAGCCATGGCGCGCAGTATGCCGTGCGGCCCATGGCCTTGCCATGCGGATGCGCCCCGTGCTGGGGCGCGCGATTAACCTGGGTTGATGACGGCCTGGCGGGTGCCGCCTACAGTGCAGCGGCATGCCACATCCCTCCACCCCGCCCACCGCCCTGCGGGCCGCTCCAGCCCTGCCGTTTCCGCGCACCATCGTCACGGGCGCCAGCTCTGGCATTGGCCGGGCGCTGGCGCTGGAACTGGTGCACCACGGCATCCCCGTGCTGGCGGTGGCGCGCAGTGCGGCGCTGGTGCGCGGCCTGCTGGCGGGGCACCTTGACATCCGCATCGGCAAGGCACGCGCGGCCTGGCACCTGCAGCGCTGGGCCCCGTGGTTGCTGGCGCGCATGCTGCGCAGCGCATGAGCCGTTGTGCGTCCGTTGACTTTTTTCTTGCTAACTATCTCTGACGAAGGGCCCCAACCACCATGTCCCCACGCTACGCCTTCTTCATCCACCTGCGCGCCCTGCCCGAATGGCTGCGCCTGCCGCGCGATCAGCGCCGCGCGCTGGGCGAAGCGCACCTGTACGCCCTGTTGCCCCGCTATGCCGGTGCCCTGCGCCTGCGCCACTTCGATGCCGAGGCTTTTGCGGCGCCCTGCAGCGATCTGATGCTGGTGGAAACCGACGACCCGCTCAAGCACTACGACTTCATGGAACGGCTGCGCGATTCGCCCTTGCTCACCGTGCCTTACTTCGAGGTGCTGCAGATCATTCCAGCCATCGAGGACGGCTATGTGGAGTTTGAGCGGTCCGGCGCCGCATGAAGGGGCCTCAAGCCGCCTTGCAGCCAGCCAGCGCAGGGGCCTTCAGTGCGGGCCGCCGGTCCAGCCAGGCAATGCAGGTCGTGAGCGCCAGCGCGCTCAGCGTGACCCCCGCCGCCACCAGCGGAATGGCCTGCAGCGACCACCCGGCCGTGATGACCGCGCCCCCGAGCCAGGCCCCGATGGCATTGCCCAGGTTGAACGCGCCGATGTTGAGCGTGGAGGCCAGGCTGGGCGCATCGCCCGCCTGCGACACCACGCGCGCCTGCAGCGGTGTGCCGGCGGCAAACGACACCATGCCCCACACCACCACGGTGATGGTGGCGGGCCACAGCCAGGCGCTGGTGAATGAAAACGCCGCCAGCACCCCGGCCAGCACGGCAAAGATGCCCATCAGCGAGGGCAGCAGCTTCCAGTCGGCCAGGCGGCCGCCCAGCAGGTTGCCGATGGTCAGGCCCACGCCGCACAGCAGCAGCACGCCGCTCACGTTCTGGGGCGAGATGCCCGTCACATCCCGCAGGATGGGCGTGATGTAGGTGAACAGCGTGAACATGCTGGTGGACGCCAGCACGCTCACCGCCAGCGCCAGCCACACCTGGCGGATGCGCAGCACGCGGAACTCGCCCAGCGCGCTGCCGCTGATCTGGTGGCGCAGGTGGGGCACCCAGCGCACCACGGCGGCCACGGCCACTCCCCCAATCACCACCACGGCCCAGAAGGTAGAGCGCCAGCCCAGGTGCTGGCCCAGCAGCGTGCCCAGTGGCACGCCCAGCACGTTGGCCAGCGTGAGGCCGGTGAACATCAGCGCCATGGCCTGGGCGCGCTTGTGGGGCGCGACCACACTGGCCGCCACCACGGCGCCAATGCCAAAGAAAGCCGCGTGGCAGAACGAGGTGACCACGCGCGCCACCATCAGCCACGCATAGCTGGGCGCCAGCGCGCAGCCCACATTGCCCACGATGAACAGCACCATCAGCCAGGTGAGCGTGGTCTTGCGGGGCCAGCGCGCGGTGGCCACCGCCAGCAGCGGCCCACCCACGGCCACCCCCAGCGCGTAGGCCGACACCAGCATGCCGGCGGCCGGAATCGAGACGGACAGGTCCCCCGCCACTTCGGGCAGCAGGCCCAGGATCACGAATTCGGTGGTGCCAATGCCAAATGCGGCAATGGCCAGGGCCAGCAGGGGGAGGTTCATGGTGTGCGGGAGGGCAAAAAAGACGCCGCCATGGCAGCCCGTGCCTCGGTGCGGTTTGGGTCAGGGAAAACCCGCAAATTCTAGGTGCGCAGGGCAACCTTTGCTCGCCAAGGGGTTTGCATGAAAGCTGGCTCTGCGGCTTGTTGGTTCTATGAATATAGCTATGTTTTATGTAGCGTTCTCTGCACGTTGACGAATCAGGCACCGTGGGGTGCACACCGTTGCCGCCGGCCCCTTGGCGGACCGCCGGCGCCGGGCCGTGTACGCCACCCGGCGTATTTGCGGCGCGGCCCCCCCTCTCCAGAATCCATTCCATCGCTCGACCCGCCAGGCCCCCACCAGAGGCCACCGAGCGAAGCGGTTTGATTGATTGACTGATTGAAACCACCACCGGAGAAGCACACATGCAACGTCGTTATTCCCTCAAGGCCCTTGCGGCCGTCGCTACGCTCGCTGGCCTGTCTGCACTGCCAGCCTACGCACAGGACACGATCAAGGTCGGCATCCTGCACAGCCTCTCGGGCACCATGGCCATCTCCGAGACGGTGCTGAAAGACACCGTGCTCATGGCCATCGACGAGATCAATGCCAAGGGTGGCGTGCTGGGCAAGAAGCTCGAACCCGTGGTGGTGGACCCGGCCTCCAACTGGCCCCTGTTCGCCGAAAAGACCAAGCAGCTGCTGGGCCAGGACAAGGTCTCGGTGATCTTCGGCTGCTGGACCTCGGTGAGCCGCAAGTCGGTGCTGCCCGTGGTCGAGGAAATGAACGGCCTGCTGTTCTACCCCGTGCAGTACGAGGGGGAAGAGCTGTCCAAGAACGTGTTCTACACCGGCGCCGCGCCCAACCAGCAGGCCATTCCTGCGGTGGACTACCTGATGAGCAAGGACGGCGGCAGCGCCAAGCGCTGGGTGCTGCTGGGCACCGACTACGTGTACCCCCGCACCACCAACAAGATCCTGCGCGCCTACCTCAAGTCCAAGGGCGTGAAGGATTCCGACATCGACGAGAAGTACACCCCGTTCGGCCATTCGGACTACCAGACCATCGTGGCCGACATCAAGAAGTTCAGCCAGGGCGGCAAGACGGCCGTGGTCTCCACCATCAACGGCGACTCCAACGTACCTTTCTACAAGGAACTGGGCAACGCCGGCCTGAAGGCCAAGGACGTGCCTGTGGTCGCCTTCTCGGTGGGTGAGGAAGAGCTGCGCGGCGTGGACACCAAGCCGCTGGTCGGCCACCTGGCCGCCTGGAACTACTTCCAGTCCATCAAGAGCCCTGAGAACACCGCCTTCATGAAGAAGTGGGCCGACTACGCCAAGGCCAAGGGCATCGCTGGCCACAAGGACAAGCCGCTCACCAACGACCCGATGGAAGCCACCTACATTGGCATCAACATGTGGAAGCAGGCGGTCGAGAAGGCCAAGAGCACCGACGTGGACAAGGTGATCGCCGCCATGGCGGGCCAGACCTTCAAGGCACCCTCGGGCATCGTGAGCAAGATGGACGAGAAGAACCACCACCTGCACAAGAGCGTGTTCATCGGCGAGATCAAGGCCGACGGCCAGTTCAACGTGGTGTGGAAGACGCCCGGCCCGGTGAAGGCCAAGCCATGGAGCCCGTACATCGAAGGCAACGACAAGAAGAAGGACGAGCCCGAGAAGAAGTGATCTCCCCCTGAGCGGCTACGCCGCTTCCCCCTCTCTCACGCTGCGCGTGGGAGGGGGACGCCCCCAGCGCACGCAAGCGAAGCGCCGCATGCGCGGCATGGCGGCCTTTGCGTGAGGGCGCTGGCATGGGCTGCGCTCACCGCAGAGGCTGGTCGTTTCTTTCACCCACTGGCCCTTCCATGCTTTTCTCCTTTTTCTCCCGTCTGATCGCCTGCGTTGTGTTGTGTGCAACTGCGCAGGCGCACGCACTTACCGCCGAGCAGGCCTTGGCCATGGCGGTGGGCGAGACCGATGACCGCGTGGCGGCCGTGCAGCAGGCGGTGGCAGAACCCAGCGATCGGGTCGCCGCCTTTTTGCAGGCCTTGGCTGACGACGCAGTGCGTGTGGCAGGCGGCAAGGCCCTGATCGTGAAGGGCGACACAGGCACCGACCCCGTGACCGGCGCCGAGGTGCCCGTGCCGGCCGATGCCGAAGACATCATCAACAACAACCGCATGCGCGGCGAGATCGACACGGCCCTGGCGGGCCTGGCGCTGTTTGGCAAGGACGAAGCCCAGCGCATGGCCGCCGCCAAGGCCTTGACCAAGGAGCCCGACGCGGGCCGCCTGCCTTTGCTCGACAAGGCGCTGGCGCAGGAAACCAACGACAAGATCAAGGCCCAGCTGGAGCTGGCCCGCGCTGCCACCTTGTTGGGCAGCGATGACGCCGCGCAGCGCATCGCCGCCGCCCAGGCCCTGTCGCTCAGCGCCACGCCCGACACGCGGCTGTTGCTCAACGAACGCGTCACCGTCGAAGAAGACGCCAAGGTCAAGGCCGCACTGCAGGCCGCACTGCGCGCTATTGACGGCCAGCTCGCCTGGGGCGAGCGCCTGGGCGCTGCGTTCTCGGGCATCAGCCTGGGCTCCATCCTGCTGCTCGTCGCCTTGGGCCTGGCCATCACCTACGGCCTGATGGGCGTGATCAACATGGCCCACGGCGAGCTGATGATGATCGGCGCCTATGCCACCTACGTGGTGCAGGGCATCTTCCAAAAGTATTTTCCGGGCGCGTTCGACTGGTACCTGGTCGCTGCGCTGCCGCTGGCGTTTGGCGCCTCGGCTGCCGTGGGCGCGGTGCTGGAGCGCGGCGTGCTGCGCTTTCTGTACGGCCGCCCGCTGGAGACACTGCTCGCCACCTGGGGCATCAGCCTGGTGCTGATGCAGTTGGTGCGCACGATTTTTGGCGCGCAGAACGTGGGTGTGGAAAACCCCGCGTGGATGAGCGGTGGCGTGCAGGTGCTCTCCAACCTCACGCTGCCCTACAACCGGCTGGTCATCATCGGCTTTGCCATCGCCGTGCTGCTGGGCATGGGCTACCTCATTGGCCGCACGCGCCTGGGCCTGTTTGTGCGCGGCGTGACGCAAAACCGTCCCATTGCCTCGTGCATGGGGGTGAACACGGCGCGCATCGACACCCTGGCGTTTGCGCTGGGTTCGGGCATTGCAGGCCTGGCGGGTTGCGCGCTGAGCCAGGTGGGCAATGTGGGCCCTGACCTGGGCCAGAGCTACATCGTCGATGCCTTCATGGTCGTGGTGCTGGGCGGCGTGGGCCAACTGGCGGGCACGGTGTATGCCGCGCTGGGCCTGGGCATCCTGAACAAGTTCCTCGAAGGCTGGGCGGGCGCGGTGCTGGCCAAGATTGCGGTGCTGGTGTTCATCATCATCTTCATCCAGAAGCGGCCCCAGGGCATCTTCGCGGTCAAAGGGCGTACGGCCGACTGAAGCACCAGAGACGACAGATCATGACTACGCCAACCTCTCCCAATATCCAACTGCCCGCACCGGCGCCGCTGCTCACGCGCGGCGGCTGGTCGGCCTTTATCGTGGCGCTCATCGTGGTGTGCGCCGTGGCCCCTGTGCTCAACCTGTGGGTGCCCGCAGGCAGCGCGTTTCACCTGTCGGACTACGCCGTGGCGCTGCTCGGCAAGATCATGTGCTACGCCATTTGTGCGCTGGCCATGGACCTGATCTGGGGCTACACCGGCATCCTGAGCCTGGGCCACGGTTTGTTCTTTGCGCTGGGTGGCTACGTGATGGGCATGTACCTCATGCGCCAGATCGGCCGCGACGGCAACTACAAGAGCGACCTGCCCGACTTCATGGTGTTCCTCGACTGGAAGGAGCTGCCCTGGCACTGGATGCTGTCCGACAGCTTCGTGGCCACGCTGATCCTCATCGTGGCCGTTCCGGGTGCCATCGCGTTTGTGTTCGGCTACTTTGCCTTCCGCTCGCGCATCAAGGGTGTGTATTTTTCGATCATCACGCAGGCCATGACCTATGCGGCCATGCTGCTGTTCTTCCGCAACGAAACGGGCTTTGGCGGCAACAACGGCTTTACCGACTTCAAGCGCATCCTGGGCACGCCGATTGCCACTCCGACCATGCGCATGACGCTGTTTGTGTTGACCGGGCTGGCGTTGCTGGGATTCTTCCTGCTGGCGCGCTGGCTGGTGCGCAGCAAGTTCGGCCGCGTGCTGCAGGCCGTGCGCGATGCCGAAACGCGGGTCATGTTCTCGGGCTATTCGCCGCTGCCCTACAAGCTCACCATCTGGACCATCAGCGCCATGATGTGCGGCGTGGCGGGGGCGTTGTATGTGCCGCAAGTCGGCATCATCAACCCCGGCGAGATGAGCGCCGCCAACTCCATCGAGATCGCTGTGTGGGCGGCCGTGGGCGGGCGGGCCACGCTAATCGGGCCCATCGTGGGGGCGTTCATCGTCAACGGCGCCAAGAGCTGGCTCACGGTGACGGCGCCGGAGTTCTGGCTGTATTTTCTGGGCGCGTTGTTCATTGCCGTCACGTTGTTCTTGCCGAACGGTGTGGTGGGCCTGGTCCAGAAAATCAAGGACAAGACAAGCAAGAAGGGAGCTGCGCAATGACGCCCGATCTGATGGACGAAGGTGCGCGGCGTTTGCAGAAGACGCTGGCGCCCGCCGCACTGGGTCAGACCGAGTCGGGTGGCCGCGCGGCAGGTTTCTCGCGCGTGGCGGTGCCGGGCGAAGTGGATGTGACCCATGGCCGCATCTTGTACCTGGAGGACGTGCACGTGAGTTTTGACGGCTTCAAGGCCATCAACGGCCTGAGCCTGGACATCGCGCCCGGCGAGCTGCGCTGCATCATCGGCCCCAATGGTGCGGGCAAGACGACGATGATGGACATCATCACGGGCAAGACGCGGCCGGACCAAGGCACGGTGTTCTTTGGATCGACGATCGACCTGTTGCGTCACAACGAACCCGAGATCGCCAGCCTGGGTATCGGCCGCAAGTTCCAGAAGCCCACGGTGTTCGAGCAGCTCAGCGTTTTCGAGAACCTGGAGCTGGCCTTGAAGACCCACAAGGGCGTGAGCTCCAGCATGTTCTTCCGCCTGGATTCCGCGCAGTCGGACCGGCTGGCCGAGGTGTTGCACACGATCCATCTGGCCGATGGGGTGACGCGCCAGGCAGGCAATTTGAGCCACGGGCAAAAGCAGTGGCTGGAGATCGGGATGCTGTTGATGCAGGACCCGAAGCTGCTGCTGCTGGACGAGCCGGTGGCGGGGATGACGGACGACGAGACGGCACGGACCGCGGAGTTGTTTCTTACCCTCAAAGGCAAGCATTCGCTGATGGTGGTGGAGCATGACATGGGGTTCATCCGCACCATCTCTGAGAAGGTGACGGTGTTGTGTGATGGCTCGGTGCTGGCCGAGGGCACGCTGGACCAGGTACAGGCGGATGAGCGGGTGATTGAGGTCTATTTGGGGCGGTGATGGTGGTTCGCGCTGGTTCCTTTGATCTTGTGAACGTCTGCAATTCGTTCGGGCTGAGCTTGTCGAAGCCTACTTTGGCGCTACCCCTGTCCGTTCGGGCTGAGCTTGTCGAAGCCTGGGCTTGTGGGCTGATTGGGTGGTGTGCTTTTGCTGAGGGCGGGAGCCGGGTTGTCGCCCCGGCAGGCGACTCACTTTTCTTTGCTTCGCCAAAGAAAAGTAAGCAAAAGAAAGGCGACCCCCAGTCTGCGACCCCTTCGCGGTGCGAAGGGGCAAACCTGCGGCGCGTCGGTTGCGGGGTGCGCCGTGGAACTCGCTATGCGCTGCGCGCGCCGCTCGGACAACCACGGCGAGTCAGTTCACGAAGCGTGGGCGCTTCGACGCCCATGCCACCCCGCAACCGCCCCGCCGCAGGCGCAGCCAGCAGGGGGTGGACAGCCGAACATCCCCACGGGCCTTTGCTTCGCTCGGCCTCGCCTGCGCAGCGCGTGGCGCTTGCGCTCGCGAGAGGGGGCCGAGCGCAGCGACGGCCCGTGGGGATGTCCGAACCCCGGGTTCCCTTCAGGATGCGCCGAGGAGCGCAGCGGCCAGCGGATCAGGGCTCGCGATTGTCTGAGCGAAGCGAGTTGGAGCGAGACCCCGCTGGACGCGAGCACCGCAGGTTGCCCGCAGCGAAGCGAAGGGACGCAGACTGTAGGGTCGCCCTTTCTTTGGTGACTTTCTTTCGGCGAGACGAAAGAAAGTCACTGCGCCGCCGGGCGCACACCCCGGCTCCCGCCCTCAGCCCAGGCATGCGGCTTGACAGGCGCACGGCTTCGACAAGCTCAGCCCGAGCGGGTGGAGGAGTGCCCAGGCTTTGGCAACCTCAGTCCGAACAGGCGGGAAAGAGTTGCTTCAAAAACAATAGCTGCTAGCACTTGCCAAATCAGCGCTATAGGCCAAAAAAACCTCAAAAAACCATGCTCACCGTCCAAAACATCAACCAGTACTACGGCGGCTCCCACATCCTGCGCGACGTGAGCCTCACTGCCACCCCCGGCAAAGTCACCGTCCTGCTCGGCCGCAATGGCGTGGGCAAGACCACGCTGCTCAAAAGCCTCATGGGCCTGGTGCCCATCAAAAGCGGCAGCATCAGCTTCGATGGCCAGCCCATCGACAAGGCCACGCCCTATGACCGCGCGCGCGCTGGCATCGGCTTCGTCCCCCAGGGCCGCGAAATCTTCGGCCGCCTCACGGTCGAGGAAAACCTGCGCATGGGCCTGGCGTACAAAAGCGGCTCCACCCCCGTGCCCCCGCACCTGTATGAACTCTTCCCCGTGCTCCAGCAGATGCTCAAGCGCCGGGGCGGTGACCTGTCGGGCGGGCAGCAGCAGCAACTGGCCATTGCACGTGCGCTGGCGCCCGGCCCGCGTTTGCTGATCCTCGATGAGCCCACCGAAGGCATCCAGCCCAGCATCATCAAGGACATCGGCCGCGTGATCCGCATGCTGGCCGACCAGGGGGACATGGCGATCCTGCTGTGCGAGCAGTACTACGACTTTGCGCAGGAACTGGCCGACGACTACCTGGTGATGGAGCGCGGCGAAGTCATTGCACGCGGGCCCGGCAGCGAGATGGAGGCCAAGGGCATCCGCAACCTGGTGGCGATCTGAGAGAGCCTGTTCGGGTGCGCGCGCAGCACGCAGTCCACCCGCAGGGCGGACATGTGCACTCTTTTGCAGCCCGCCCTGGTTTCACCGGCTTGACCCACCCCGGGGCGGGCGCCTATTCTGGGGGCCATTGTTTGCTGGCCTTGGTGGGGTGCTTGCGCGGGCTTGCCTGCGGCAGGCGCTGCCCTGGGCCAGGTTATTGTTTGGCCGCCCCATGCACAAAGAGTTCCACCACGATGCCGTGCGCCGCTTGCAGGCACTGATCGAGCGCGAGACCGGCGCGCCCCTGAAAGAGGCCGCGCAGGCCGAGATGGCGGCCATCCTGCGCGGCATGGAATGCCCCGACGGCGCGGCCACCGAGGGCCTGGACGTGGCCCCGCGCGAGGTCACCATTCTGCTGGCCGACCTGCGGGGCTTCACGGCGCTGTCGGGCTCGCTGCCGGCGGCGGTGGTGATCGCGGCGCTCAACCGCTGCCTGTCGCGGCTATCCGAGGTGGTTTTCAAGCACCAGGGCAGCATCGACAAGTTCATGGGTGACTCCATCATGGTGCTGTTCGGCGCGCCGGTGGCACGCGACGACGACGTGGACCGTGCGCTGCTGTGCGCCGTGGAGATGCAGATCGCGATGCGCGACCTGAACCTGGAGCACCTGCGCGAGCAACTGCCCCAGGTGTTTCTGGGCATTGGCGTGAACACCGGCACCGTGATGGCCGGGCGCTTTGGTTCGGATGTGTATTCCGAATACACCGTGATCGGTGAAGAGGTCAATCTGGCATCGCGCATCGAAGCCTTCAGCCTGCGCGGCCAGGTGCTGATCAGTGAGGCCACCTACCAGCGCTGCTGGGGCCTGGTGTCGGCCACCGCCCCCATGCAGGTGTATGTGAAAGGGCGGCATGAGCCCGTGAGCCTGCGCGAGCTGGTGGCCATCCCTTCGCGCAAGCTCAAGGTGCCGCGCCAGGAGTTCCGCCGCAGCCACCGGGTTGACACCCGCCTGCCTTGCCTGTGCCAGCGCATCCAGGACAAGATCATCGTGCCGCAGATCGTGCACGCCGCCATCCGGGACATCGGCTACCACGGCCTGCTGGTGGAGGTGGCCGAGCCGCTGCAACTGCACAGCGAGATCAAGATCGAGTTCGACCTGACGTTGGTGGAATACCGCGCCGCCGATGTGTACGCCCGGGTCATTACCCTCAAGCCCGAAGGTGGCCAGTGGCTGGCGGGACTGGAGTTCACGTCCATCAGCCCCGAATGCAACGCCAAGGTGCAGATGTTCGTGCAACTGCTGGTGGCCGCGCGCTAGCGTCTGCGCGCACCGCCGGGAGCGCGCTGCGGGTGCGGCAAACATGCAACACCGCGCAGAAAGACACGAGCGTGCAGCGCACTCTGCATTACAGTGGCTCTGGGCCGGCCTTTCTGCCAGCCACGTCGCTCGGACGGTTCCGGGCGCTTACGTGAAAGTTCACCAGCATGTCTGCATCGCAAGGCAAGCGCCGTTTCGCGCGCATTGACCGCCTCCCTCCCTACGTCTTCAACATCACGGCCGAACTCAAGCTGGCCGCCCGCCGCCGGGGCGAAGACATCATCGACATGAGCATGGGCAACCCCGACGGGGCCACGCCGCCGCACATCGTCGCCAAGCTCACCGAAGTGGCCCAGCGGCCCGACACCCACGGATACAGCGCCAGCAAGGGCATCCCGCGCCTGCGCCGCGCCATCAGCCACTGGTACAAGGACCGCTATGCGGTGGACATCCACCCCGACACCGAGGCCATCGTCACCATCGGCTCCAAGGAGGGCCTGGCCCACCTGATGCTGGCCACGCTGGACCGGGGCGACACCGTGCTCGTGCCCGACCCGAGCTACCCCATCCACATCTACGGCGCCGTCATCGCCGGTGCCGACATTCGCAGCGTGCCCGTGGCACCGGATGTGGACTTTTTTGCCGAGCTGGAAAAGGCGATTCGCGGCAGCTACCCCAAGCCCAAGATGATGATCTTCGGCTTCCCGAGCAACCCCACCGCGCAGTGTGTGGAGCTGAGCTTCTTCGAACGCGTGATCGCCCTGGCCAAGAAACACGACATTTTGGTGGTGCACGACCTGGCCTATGCCGACATCGTGTACGACGGCTACCGCGCGCCCAGCATCATGGAAGTGCCCGGCGCCAAGGACGTGGCGGTGGAGTTCTTCACCCTGAGCAAAAGCTACAACATGGCTGGCTGGCGCGTGGGCTTCATGGTGGGCAACCCCGACCTCGTGGCCGCGCTCGCCCGCATCAAAAGCTACCACGACTACGGCACCTTCACCCCCCTGCAGGTGGCCGCCATCGCCGCGCTGGAGGGCGACCAGCAGTGTGTGAAGGACATTGCCGCGCAATACCAGCGCCGCCGCGACGTGCTCTACAAGGGGCTCACCGAAGCCGGCTGGGCCGTGGACTGCCCCAAGGCCAGCATGTACATCTGGGCCCGCATCCCCGAGCCGTATCGCGCGCTGGGCTCGCTGGAGTTCGCACGCCAGCTGCTGGACAAGGCCAAGGTCTGCGTGTCGCCCGGCATCGGCTTTGGCGACCAGGGGGACGAGTACGTGCGGTTTGCGCTGATCGAGAACGAGGCGCGGATTCGGCAGGCAGTGCGCGGCATCCGCGCGATGTTCAAGGCCGATGGGTTGTTGAAGGTGCCTGCGGCGGCAGCCTGAGGCGCATCGCTGGCGGGGAGGGCGGGTTGTTCCTGGCCCGGGGTTGCCTGCCTATGCTCAGCAGCTGCGCTTGTTGGGGAAAGCCCGTCGCCACGATCCGGCTGCCCCCACGGGCTTCTGTCGGCTCCCGGGGGGGCGTGTCAACACGCCCTACGAGGCCAGGGTAAAGAAGAAGGTGGCGCCTTTGCCCGCTTCGGCCTCTGCCCAGATGCGCCCGCCATGGCGCTCCACGATGCGCTGCGCAATGGACAGGCCGATGCCCGTGCCCTCGTAGTCTTCCGCGCGGTGCAGGCGCTGAAAGGGGGCGAACAGCTTGTTGGCATGGACCATGTCAAAGCCCACGCCGTTGTCCCGCACGAAGTAGGCGGCCTCTTCCTTCATCGGCAGGCATCCCACTTCGACCAACGCCTGATCGCGGTGCCGCGTGAACTTGAACGCATTCGACAGAAGATTGGCCATCACCTGCTGCAGCAGCGCGGGGTCGGCCGTGCAGGGGTTCAACGGGCCCACATGGATGCCCATGCCGTCGCGTGTATGGTGCGGCCGCAGCTCGTCGATGAGGGCATGCACGAGACTGTCCAGATCGACACGGCGCTTGACCATGGTCTGGCGCCCCAGCCTGGACAAGCGCAGCAAATCGGCGACCAGCAGGTGCATGCGCTGCGTCCCCAGGTGGATGCGGGCCAGCATCTCGCGGGCCTCCTGGGGCATCTCGGCACCAAAATCGGCTTCGAGGATCTGGGCAAACTCTGAAATGATGCGCAAGGGTGCGCGCAGGTCTTCCGAGATGGAGGCCGAGAAGGCTTCCAGTTCATTGTTGGCGGACGCCAGCTCCTTGTTGCGGGCCTCCAGCTCTGCCATGTGCTCCTGCAACTGCATTTCCAGCAGCGTGTTTTCCTGGCGCAGGCTGTGGACATCCAGGGCGCGCGCGATCACCGGAAGAATGGCGCTCAGCCTGAAGGGCTTGAGGATGTAGTCGAAGGCGCCCACCTTCATGGCCTGCACCGCCGATGCAATGGTGCCGTCGCCGGTCATGACCACGCCCACCATCTGTGGGTCGATCTCCAGGGCCGTGCGCAGCAATTCAATGCCGTCCATCTCCGGCATCGTCAGGTCGGTCAGCAGCAGTTCGAAGCGTTGTTCCCGCAGTGCCAGCAGGGCGGCCTTGGCGGAGGTGAAGCCGACGGTTTCATAGCCCTGGGGGGTCAATGTGTCACACAGTGCCGTCATCTGCGTCACTTCATCGTCCACTATCAGAAGGCGTGGTGCTCGCATGGGCATGTGTTGGATACGGGTTCAGTTCATAAGACAAGGTACCAAACTGGCCAGGGATGGCCAGCAGCGGATACGGAACAACTGATGCTGCTGCATGTTGTTTCCTGGGCAGAAGGCAGGATTGCAGCCCCTGTGCAGGGACCCCATCCTGTCCCCCATCGGCCTTTGCAAGCCTTGCCTGCGCAAATGGTAGTTTCAAACGCGGTGGCTGTCCATTTGCCTCCGTGCACGGCGCACAGGCGCGGCATCGGTGGCCAAATGCACCTTGCCTTGTACACCGAAACACGCACAATCGTTGGCGTTGCACGCTGAACTGCGCAGCGAATGCACGGTGCCGGGGGTTGAGGCAGGGGCTTTTTGGCGCAGCGTCCAGGGAGTTTCGCGATGGAGGACAAAGTGGCGGATGCGCCGCAGCGAAGCCGGTCCGCCCGCCTGGCGGCAGGCCTTGCGGTGCTGTGCGTGGCGGTGTTGCTGGCTGCGGCGGTGGTGTGGGGGGGGCGTGCACCGTCACCCGCCTCTTCCGCGCCCCGGGTGGATGTAACCATTGCCACCAACACCCTGTATGCGGGCTCGTGCCCGGTTTTTGTGGCGCAGGAGCGCGGCTACTTTGCCGCCGAGGGCGTGCATGCCACGGTCCAGCAACACACCAGCGGCAGGGCCGCGCTGGACGCCACCCTGGAAGGCCGGGCCAGCCTGAGCGTTTCGGCAGACATCCCGATCATGTTCGCCGTGATGCGGGAGCAGCCCGTCTCCGTCATCGCAACCCTGTTTGCCACCGAAGCCGACTATGAGGTTGTCGGGCGGCGGGACAGGGGCGTTTCCACGCCGGCCAGCCTGCGAGGAAAACGCATTGGTGTCACGCTGGGGACCTCCGGACATTTTGTTTTGGACGCCTTTCTCAATCGGCAGAAGCTGTCGCCCCGCGATGTCACGGCGGTGGACCTCAAACCGGAAGACATTGCGCCGGCATTGCAGCGCGGAGATATCGACGCCGCTGCGACCTGGGAGCCCCATGTGGGCACGATGAAAAAAGCCCTGGGTGCCAACGCGGTCGCTTTTGCCGCCACGGGCATCTATGAAGCGACTTCCAGCCTGAGCAGCACACGCGACTACGTTGCCGGCCACCAGGACACCGTCCAGAAGGTGCTCCGGGCGCTGGTCCAGGGGGGGCGGTTCTGCCAGGAGACCCCCGACGGGGCGCGCGCAATCACGGCACGGTTCATGGGGGTCGATGCGGCCGAACTCAAAGACCCCTGGGGGGCCTACCGTTTCGGCGTGGTGCTCGACCAGAGCCTGCTGCTGGCCCTGGAGGACGAGGCGCGGTGGGCGATCAAGAATGGCATGGCGGGCGGCCGAAAAGAGATGCCGAATTACCTGAACCACTTCCACCTGGATGGCCTGCTCGCGGTCACGCCGCATGCGGTGACGGTGATCCACTAGGAACAAGGAACGCCCGCGTGAAGATCGCAACCAGACTCAAACTCGCGGGGTTGTTCTCCGCCGCTGTGGTGGTGGTCATCAGTGCCGTGCTGTGGACGACGACGCAGCAGGTGAAGCAGGAACTCGTCAAGAACGAGGCAGCCGGCCGGATTGTCAACGCCGTCACTGCGGTCAGGCACCTCACGCTGGAGTATGTGCTGCGCCATGAAGAACGCCCCCGGGTTCAGTGGCGCCTGAGCCAGGCATCGCTTCTGACGCTGTTGAACACGACCCCGGAGTTCAACGATGCCGAAGAGCGGGCCATCCTGGAGGAGTTTCGGCGCACACATCTGGTTGTTGGCACCCTGTTCGACCAACTGGTGACCAACCAGCAGGAACGCAAGGCGGCAGCGCAGGCCAGCGAGGTGCTGGAAGAGCTGGACTCTCGCCTCACCGGGCAGATCATCAACCAGACGCAGGCCATGATCTCCGATGCCTTGCGCTTGTCGGTGCGCAGCCGGGAGGGCGTGCTCCGGGCCCAGCAGCGCGCCAGCCTTGCCGTTGCGGCTTTCGGTGGATCGGTGCTGCTGGCCATCATGGTGACGCTCTTTTTTGTGCTCAGGAGCGTGACGCGCCCGCTGGAGCGGCTGCGCGATGGCACGGCCGTTGTCGGGGCCGGCAACCTGGACCATCGGCTCCATGTGACTTCGCGCGACGAGATCGGCGACCTGGCGCGCGCCTTCGATGCCATGACCGCAACGCTGAAGGGCACGACCGTTTCGCGCGATCAGCTGGTGATGTCGAATGCGCAGCTGCAACTGGAAATCGCCGAGCGCAAACGCACCGAGGTTGCCTTGCGTGAAAGCCAGGAGCGCAACCTCGCTGTGGTCAACACCGCCCTGGATGGCATCGTGTCCATCGACCACGAAGGGCGCATCGTCGATTTCAACGCGGCAGCCCAAGGTATTTTTGGCCATGACAAGCACGCGGTGCTGGGCCGCGACATGGCCGAATTGCTCATCCCGCCGCAGCTGCGCGCGCAGCACCGCCAAGGCATGGCGCATTACCTCACCACCGGGCTCGGTCCGATCCTGGGCCAGCGCGTGGAGTTGACCGCGTTGCGCGCGGACGGGACGGAGTTTCCGGTCGAGCTGTCCATCACGCGCAGCGGCTCCGCGCATCCGCCCACCTTCACGGGGTTTGTGCGGGACATCAGCGAGCGCAAACTGAGCGAGCACAAGCTCCAGGCGCAGTTGGGGCGCCTCAATTTGCTGCACCAGATCACCCGGGCGATTGGGGAGCGGCAAGACCTGCCCAGCATCTTCCAGGTGGTGGTGAACAGCCTGGAAGACCAGCTTCCCGTCGACTTCGCCTGCATGTCCTTGCACGATGCGCCCCACAGCGCCCTGGAGGTCGCCAGCGTGGGGCTGCGCAGTGCCGCGCTGGCCGCAGCACTGGCCATGACGGCGCACGAGCGGGTGGCCATCGATGCCAATGGCCTGTCGCGCTGCGTGCGGGGCGAGCTGGTGTACGAGCCCGATGTCAGCCAGGTGGACTTTCCTTTTCCGCAGCGCCTGGCGCGTGGAGGGCTGCGTGCCCTGGTTGTCGCGCCGCTGTTGACGGAAAACCGGGTCTTCGGCGTGTTGATCACCGCGCGCCATGCGGCGCATGCCTTCAGCAGCGGCGAGTGCGAGTTCTTGCAGCAGCTGAGCGAGCATGTCGCCTTGGCCGTGCACCAGGCGCAGCTCTACGGCACGCTGCAGCAGGCGTACGACGACTTGCGCTTGAGCCAGCAGGCCGTGATGCAGCAGGAGCGCCTGGGTGCGCTGGGCCAGATGGCCAGCGGCATTGCGCACGACATCAACAATGCGATCTCGCCGGTGACGCTTTACACCGAAACGCTGCTGGCCCATGAGGCCGGCCTCAGCGCCCGGGCCCGCAATTACCTCGAAACCATCCAGCGGTCCATCGACGATGTCGCGCAGACGGTCACGCGCATGGGCGAGTTCTACCGGCACCGCGAACCGCAGCTGACGCTCGCGCCCGTGCAGTTGAACCTGCTGCTGCAGCAGGTGATCGACCTCACACGCGCGCGCTGGAACGACATCCCCCAGCAGCGGGGGGTGGTGATCCAACTGCGGACAGAGCTTGCGCAGGATTTGCCCGTGGTCATGGGCATCGAGAGCGAGATCCGCGAGGCCTTGATCAACCTCTTCTTCAACGCCATCGACGCCATGCCCGAGGGCGGTACGCTGACATTGCGCACCAGGGCGGTGTGCAGCGGGGCAGATGCCGGCGGACCTCCAACGCAGGTGCATATCGAGGTGGAGGACACCGGCACAGGGATGGACGAGGAGACCCGGCGCCGTTGCCTGGAGCCCTTTTTCACCACCAAGGGCGCGCGGGGCTCGGGTTTGGGGCTGGCCATGGTGTACGGCGTGGTCGAGCGCCACAGCGCCGACATTGAAATCGACAGTCTGCAGGGGCGCGGCACCACCATGCGCCTGGTGTTTGCGGTGCCGCCCGTGGCGGTTGCATTGGTCCGCACCGAGGCCCCGGGTGCCACGGTGCCCAGCCTGCGCCTGCTGATCGTGGACGATGACCCCATGCTGCTCAAATCGCTGCGCGACGTTCTGGAGATGGACGGCCATGCCGTGACCACGGCCCATGGCGGGCAGGCGGGGATCGACACCTTTGGGGCTGCGCAAGCGGCGGGTGAGGCGTTCGCCATGGTCATTACCGACCTGGGCATGCCCCACATCGACGGGCGCAGGGTGGCCGAGGCCGTCAAGCAGATGTCACCGGCCACGCCCGTTGTTTTGTTGACGGGCTGGGGCCGCAGACTGATGTCCAACGGCGAGATCCCACCGCACATTGACAGCATTCTCAGCAAACCCCCCAAACTCGGCGAGTTGCGCGAGACCTTTGCCCGCCTGCTCCAGCCCTCGGGAACCGCTGGAGGGAGCATTGCGCCGGGACAGGGCCTGTGACGCTTTGTTGTACCCGGCGCTGGGCCGTGGGCTGCGCGGACGATGAGCCAGGCCACCCTCCCTGAGCCCAGCGCCAGACGCGATGGACCAGGGGACGCGCCCGCCCGTGCTACATCGCCCAGATGCGGGGCGGCTCGCCCGACAGCTGCCACATCGCCTGCCGCCAGGCCACCCGCACGGCCTTGAGCAGCTTCATCGCAGGCTCCACCTGCGGCGCCAGCACGCGCACCACCACCATGCGCTCATTGGGGCAGGTGGCGCCCGCCGTGGCTTTGACCGGGGGGTGCGCGTCCATCACGGCGCGGGCAGCGTCCAGCGCAGCATCGCGGCGGGTGCGGTCGAGTGGGGTGCCTGTGGCAAAGAACATGCTGGCCATGCAGCGGTGGCCCGCCAGGCCCAGGGGGCTGCTCAGCAGGCGTTCATCGGCGGCGTCGATCACGCCGCGCTCCAGCCACAGGCCGGGCACTTCCAGGTGCTGGGTGAAGCGGCCTTGCTCAAACGGCTGGCTGGCGTGCGGCAGGCCCAGCGCGGTCACGTCCCAGGCGATGCATTCGGCGCCGGGTGCGAGGTTCAGGGTGAGGTGGTTTTCTGCGTGGCAGGCGCTGTAGCACAGGGCTTCGAGCGGCAACCATTCCAGGCGCGCGCCTTCGGCGAGGGTGAGGTGGCTGCGCTGCAAGGCCAGCGGGCCGGTGGATCGGTAGAAGCGCGTGGCACCGGGCGTGGTGACCAGGCCGTGGGCACCGGGGCCTACGGTGGCGGTGATGTCCAGCGTGTCGCCGCCCACCAGGCCGCCGGGCGGGTGCACCAGCACGTTGTGGCAGATGGCGTTGCCCTCGGGGTACAGGCTTTGCAGGATGCGCAGTGGCCCGTTGTGCGCGTAGCGGGCCACGGTGCGTGCGGTGGGTTCTGCCGTGTAGTCGAGCTGCAGGCGGGCGTGCCAAGGCATGGGTTCAGTGCTTTGCTACTAAATGAGTAGCTGATTATGCCCCGCAGGCAAGCGGTAGAGGCCTGTTGGGTCACCTTCCGTCCCGGCTTGGCCTACGCTGTTTGGCGTACGGGTGCTTGCGAGGAGGCCGTGGGTTCGGCGGCATACCAGCTGCGCAGCTTGCCGGGGTTGAGCAGGCCCTGCGGGTCGAAGCGGCGCTTCATGCCCACCACGGCGGGGTCCAGGTGGTTCTGCTTGCCGTCTTCCACGATGTACACGTGCGGGTTGTTGATCTGCACGCCGTGGTCGCGGTAGATCTGCATGATCTGGTTCAGGCGTTCTTCGGTGGTGTAGCGGATGATCTGCAGGCCGCTGCAGTTGAACGCACCCTCCTTGGTGCGCAAAAACTCCAGGTGCATCATCACCTCCCCCTTGAGCGCGGCCTCCAGCGCCTTCACCTGCTGGAGGCGGTGCATGGGGTTGAAGCCGCTCTGGATGTAGGTCAGGCCCTTGTCCACCTTCAGTGCGTGCAGGGTGGTGTGGTTCCAGGTGTATTCGAGCAGCGTCTTGTGGCTACTGGCCACTTCGTCGGCCGTCTTGCGGTAGGTGACCTGGCCACCGTGCTGGGCCACCATGTCGCGCATGCCGGCTTCGGAGTGCGGTGCCACCAGCAGCAGCACGGCGTGGTGGTCGGCCGGCAGGTGCTCGGCCAGGCTGGTGAAGTACTGCGGGATGGGGGCGGCCACAAAGCACACCTCTTTTTTCTCCAGCCCGGGCGCGCTGCCAAAGCGGTCGGCAAACTCCAGCGCGGCATCGAACTGCGCGAAGGTGGCGATGCATTCGGTCCACTCCACGGCAGGGGTCAGGGCCACTTCCAGCTCCAGCACGATGCCGTTGGTGCCGTAGGTGTGGTGCAGCAGCATGGCCTCGGGGCCGCGCAACTCGACGACCTGGGGCTCGGGCTCCACGGTCATCGCGCGCACGGCCAGCACGTTGCCGGGCGCGGCCAGCGGGCCGTGGTTGATCGAGCCGGCTCCGCCAAAGCCGCCGCCGAACAGCCCGCCCAGCGTGGCGCTGCGGTAGGTGGAGGGCAGCCAGCGCAGCTCCTGCCCTAGGGGCTTGGCCTGCGCGTCGAAGTCTGCCAGGCGAATGCCCGCCTGCGCCCGGCCCACGCCGCCGCGCACCCAGCCCAAGGCGTTGTAGCCCGACAGGTCCAGGATCACCCCGCCATGCAGCGGCGTGCTCTGCCCGTAGTTGCCGGTGCCGCTGCCGCGCACGGTCAGGGGGATGCCCGCGCTGGCGCATGCGGCCACCACCTGGCGGATTTCTTCTTCGGTGCGTGGACGCACCGCGATGTCGCCACGCTTGCCGGCCAGGTCGCGCTTGAGCACCGGGCTGAACCAGGCAAAGTCCTGCGACAGGCGGCCCACGCGCAGCGGGTCGGCAATCCAGTCCAGGCCGGGCAGTTGTTCGGGCAGTTGGTGGGCGGTGGTGGTGTGGGTCATGTCTGTTTCTCCTGTCGGTGCGGCGGGTGGTGTGGGGCGGGCAAAGCGCGGCCCCCACTGCGCGTGCGCAGTGTCAAAAAATGGATGCGGTCCGGGTAGGTGGTGGGCTCAGTCGTGCGAGTTTTCGCTGGCGTGCCAGCTGCCCAGGGCCAGCCGGGTACCCCAGGCCATCAGGGCGAACAAGGCGACCCCGGTCAGCGAGATCAGCAGCAGCGCAGCGAACATGCGCGGAATGTTGAGCTGAAAGCCCGCCTGCAGGATCTGGTAGGCCAGCCCTGCACCCTGACCGCCCGTGCCGGCCACGAACTCGGCCACCACGGCGCCGATCAGCGCCAGCCCGCTGGAGATGCGCAGCCCGCCGAAGAAGTAGGGCAGCGCGCTCGGTATGCGCAGGCGCAGCAGGGTCTGCATGCGCGTGGCGCGGTTGAGCTTGAAGTAGCTTTGCAGGTCCGGCTCCACGCTGCGCAGGCCCAGCGTGGTGTTGCTGATGATGGGGAACAGCGCCACCAGCGCGGCGCAGATCACCATCGATGCCGTCGGGTCCTTCACCCAGATGATGATGAGCGGCGCCACCGCCACGATGGGCGTGACCTGCAGCAGCACGGCGTACGGGAACAGCGCCGTCTCGATGCGCTTGCTCTGCACGAAGAGGAAGGAGATCAGCACCCCCGCCACCGTGGCCACGGCAAAGGCCAGCACGGTGATCTTGACGGTGACCCAGAGCGAGCCGCCCAGGGCCGCCCAGTCGGTGAACAGCGTCTTGAGCATCAGCAAAGGCGAGGGCACTAGGTAGGGCGGCAGCTCCATGGCTGTGACCAGGCCCTGCCACAGCGCGATGAGCACCAGGCCCACCAGCAGCGGGTAGACCACGCGCTGCACGCGGGGTTGGGCCATCAGCGGCACGCGGGGTGTGGCGGGCTTGGGCGGCGCTGGCGCGCGGGTGGGGGCGCTGCGTTCGAGGGGGGCCGGGGCGGCAATGGGCGATGTGGGAAACGGGGTGCTCATGCTGCGGCCTCCTCGGAGTCGGCACTGGCGCGCAGCAGGCTGTCCTGCAGCTGCTTGGCGTAGCGGCTGAATTCGGGTGAGACCATGAAGTCGGCCGTGCGCGGGTAGGGCGCGGCTATGCGGAACTCCTCCACCACGCGGCCAGGGCGCGCGGCCATCATCACCACGCGGCTCGACAGGAACACCGCCTCGTGGATGGAGTGCGTCACGAAGATCACGGTCAGCTTCTTCTTGCGCCACAGGTCCAGCAGGTCGGCGTCGAGCTTGTGGCGTGTGATCTCGTCGAGCGCGCCGAAGGGCTCGTCCATCAGCAGCAAATCAGGCTGGGTCACCAGGCCGCGCGCAATCGACACGCGCATCTGCATGCCGCCCGACAGGGCGCGCGGCAGCGCGGTGGCAAATTTCGACAGGCCCACCAGGGCCAGGGCCTCGGCCACGCGGGTTTCGGCCTCGGCGCGGGGCACGCCAGCCAGGTCCAGCGGCAGGCGCACATTGGTCTGCACGCTGGCCCAGGGCATGAGCGTGGGCGACTGGAAGACAAAGGCCATCTTCTTGCCGCTGTCCTCCAACTGGGCCACGGGCTTGCGCCACAGCTGCAGGCGGCCATCGGTGGGCTCCAGCAGGCCGGCCACCATCTTCAGCAAGGTGCTCTTGCCGCAGCCCGAGGGGCCGAGCAGGGTGACGAACTCGCCTTCCTCGATGGTCAGGTCCACCGGCAGCAGGGCCTGCGTGCCGTTGGGGTAGGTCTTCTCGGCCGACAGCACCTGCACGGCGGGCGTGGGGCGGTGGGTCGTCGCCGGGTCGGCGGGGGTGGGCTCAGCGGACTGCATGGGGTCGCCTTTCGATGGATGCGGCCCTCCCTGCTGCGCGCAGAGCCCGGGCCGCTGTTTCAGGGCAGGGCGGGCTTACGGAAGAACCTTGAGGTCCTTGACGAAGGCGGTGCTGTAGGTATCGGCCAGCTTCACCTTGGCGGGGTCGATCAGCTTGGCTTCCACCAGGAAGTCGTAGCTCGCCTTGGCGCGCGCATCGGTCATCACGCCGATGCCCATGCTGGCTGCGTCACCACCCGTCACCATGCCCATCTCCTTGAGCTTGGCCACGCTGTAGGCCAGCTGTTCGTCGGTCATGTTCGGGTTGTCCTTCTTGATCAGGGCATTGGCCGGGGCCGGGTCGGCCAGGTAGCTCTTCCAGCCTTCCATGGTGGCCTTCACGAAGGAGGCGACGGCGGTGCCGCGCTCCTTCACGGTCTTGTCCATGCAACTCACCGTGGTGGCGTAGGCGGGGTAGCCCTGGTCGCTGAACATCAGGGTGTTGGCCTTCACGCCGGCCTTGGCGATGGCGAAGGGCTCGGACGTCAGGTAGCCCTGCTGGGCGGTGTTCTTGTCGGCCACGAAGGGCTGGATGTTGAAGGTATAGGGCCGCGTCTGCGCGTCGTTGAAGCCGTACTTGGCCTTCAGCCACGGCCAGTAGCCGCGCTGGGCCGACGATGCGATGAGGATGGTCTTGCCCTTCAGGTCCTCGAACTTCTTCACGTCGTCGTGCGCGATCAGCACCTGCGGGTCTTTCTGGAAGACGGCCGCCACCGTGGTCACGGGCACACCGCCCTCGCGCATCTGGATCATCTGCAGGTCGCTCGATCCCATCACGCACTCGGCCTGGCCGGCCGCCATCATCTGCACGATGTTGACCTGCGGGCCACCCATCTTGATGGTCACGTCCAGGCCGTACTTCTTGTACAGGCCCGTGGCCACCGCCTGGTAGAAGCCGCCGTGCTCGGCCTGTGCGTACCAGTTGGTCATGTAGGTGAATTTTTCCTGCGCCTGGGCCTGCATGGTGCCGGCGGCACCAACAGCGAGCAGCGCGGCTGCACCCAATTTGGAAAGGCGGGAGGCGGTCTTCTTCATCATGGCAGTGCTCCGGTAGGTGGTGGAGGGGGAACAGGGACGAAAAGGGGGATGGATGCGGCTGCGTTCGCAGGTTTCAAGCCAGGGCGGTGGAGCTCTCCACATGGCCCGTGTGGTTGGCGCGGCCCCAGGTGGCTTCGGCGCGCGGGGCCCAGCGCAGCTGGTGCAGCTCGGTGATGGCGGCGGCCCAGCTCACGGCCAGCGAGTCGAGGATGGCGTGGCCCTGCTCGGCCGTGGCCGGCAGCGGGTCGCCGATGATGCCGCTGGGCCCGAAGTCGCGCGCGCTCCAGGCGCAGGCGGGGCGGCCGTCGGGCGAGAGCAGGGGCGACTCGAACACGGGCGGGTAGTTCACCACCGCGCGCTCCATGTGCACGGTGTCGGGCGCCAGGGCCAGCATCAGCGCCGTTTCGGCATGGCCGGCGTGCATGGCCAGCTTCTTTTCCTGCTCCGACAGGTACTTGCCCGCCACGTGCGGCACGCGCCAGGTGAAGCTGGGCACCACGATGAAGTCGCCATGGCGCAGGCGCAGCTCGCGCGCGCACATCTCCATCACCTGCGGCTGGCCGCCGTGGCCGTTGACGAACAGCAGCTTGCGAAAGCCTGCGCGGTAGACCGACTCGCCCACCTCGTTCATGGTCGCCAGCAGGGTTTCGCCACTCAAGGTGACCGTGCCCGGAAAGTGCAGGTGCTCCTCCGACTTGCCGTAGGTGATGGGGGCCATGGCAAAGGCCGGCACCTCGGCCGGCAGGCGCGCCAGGGCATGGCCCACCACGCCCGCGCTGATCACCGTGTCCACCGCGCAGGGCAGGTGCGGGCCGTGCTGCTCGGTGGCGCCCGTGGGCAGCACGATCACGGTGTTCTCCTTGTCCGGCAGGTCGACGATCTCGGTCCAGCTCAGGTAGGGCAGGTAGCGGTGGGGCGGGGTGTAGCCGTGCAGCATGGGGCGGGTCTTTCGTGAAGGGGGATGTGAAGGTCAGCGCAAGGGGAGGTAAGCAGTCGCTTCCACCTCGACCAGGATGTCGGCCGTGGGCAGCATGCCGGTGACCTCCACCACGGTGGAGGCCGGCGGCTCGCCCGGGAAGAACAGCTTGCGCACGCGGCTGTACTGGGGGAAGTGGTCCAGGTGCTTGAAGTACTGCACCAGCTTGAACACATCGGACATCTGGCCGCCCGCGGCCTCGATGGTCTGGCGGATGCGGTCCAGCACATACCAGCTCTGCGCCAGGATGGGCCCCTCTTTGATGTCGCTGCTGAACTCACCCGTGCGGCCGATCAGCGTGGCCGCCTCGTCGGGGATGTCGGCATAGCCGCGCACGATGCGGCTGGCCGCAGGGTCCACGGCGATGATCCCGGACAGGAACACCAGGTCGCCCGCGCGGCGCCAGGCGGCGTAGCGGGCCAGGGGCTGGGCGATGCCCGAGGGGGCGTTGGAAGCGGTCGTCATGCAAGGCTCCGTACAGGAATGGGGGAGGGGGCTGGGGTGGCGTTGGCCACATGCCACGCCGCGCTGGCATGGCCGCTGGTGACGCGGCCCTGGCGCAGCACCACGCGCTGCTGCGTGCGCGACGGAAAGCCCCAGCCATCGGCCTGCTGGAAGACGATCAGGTCGGCCGGCATGCCGGGCTGCAGCGGCAAGGCATCGGGCCCGCGGCGCAGCCAGTCGCTGCGGCACAGCGCCTCGGACCAGCGGTCAAACGGCGCGTCGAGCTGTGCCGCGAGCACGCCGGTGGCCAGGGCCTCCAGCGGGTCCAGGCTGCCCACGGGGCAGAAGGGGTCCTGGATGTTGTCGCTGGCCACCAGCACCGGAATGCCGCGCGCACGCGCCTCCTTGATGAGGGTGATGCCGCGCCGGCGCGGCGTGCGGCCCGTGGTGGCGTCCTGCAGCAGCAGGTTGGTGATGGGCAGGGTGACCAGGGTGATCGGGCTTTGCGCCACGGCGTCCAGCGTGGCCAGGGCGGCGGCTTCGTCCTGCGCGGCCAGCGCGCAGGTGTGGCCGCAGACCACGTGGCCCTCGAAGCGCAATTCCTGCAGCAGCGCCGCCGTGGTGGCCAGGCCCTGGGCGCCGGGGTGCAGCTCTTCGTCCACATGCAGGTCCACGTTCAGGCCATGGTGCTGCGCCGCCTCGAACAGATGGCGCAGGGCCTGCGCGTCCCAGTTGGTCGAATGCACGAAGCCGCCCAGCAGCGCGCCCGGGCCGCTGTCGGCCACGGTGGCGGCCAGGCGCATGGCGGTGGCGCGCTCCGTGAACAGGTGCAAGGGGATCAGGGCCACGCGCTCCAGCAGCAGGCGGCCGGCCCATTCATGGGCCAGCGTGCGCAGCACGTTCCAGGCAAGCGGCTGGGCATCGGGCTCCCACCAGTCGCAGTGCGTGCGCAGGTGCACGGTGCCAGCCTCGTACGCCCATTGCAGGGCGCGGCTGGCACGGGTGCGGATGTCGGCCTCGGTCCAGCCCTGGCGGTCCACCATCATGGCCTCGATGGCGCCCAGAAGGCCGGGCTTCACCGTGCCCATGCGCGGCAGGGTGAAGGCCTTGTCCAGGTGGGTGTGCGCGTCCACCAGGCCGGGCAGCACCAGGGCGCCGGCCAGGTCCCAGGTGGCGCCCGTGGCCGGGGGCTGGGCAGGGTGGTGCGGCGCGATGGACTCGACGCGGCCCTGCACCAAGTGCACGTCGGCCAGCGCGGGCTGGCTGCCCTGGGTGGGCCACTGGCGCGGCAGCAGCCAGCGCGGCAGCCGCGCGCGCAGCAGGTGGTCGGGTGTGTTGGATGCGTGCATGCGGTGCTTCCCTTATGCGAAGCGCGCCATGGCCTGGCCCACGCGCGCCTTGAAGGCCGCCAGGCGCGGCGGTGTGGCCACGTTCATGTGGTAGTAGGCGTGGTAGTCCACGCGTGCCTTGCCGCCGGTCAGCAGCCGCATGTAGCGCGTGACGGACTTGCGTGGCGGATCTCCCATGAGCAGCGCCGTCCAGCGTGGGCGGCCATAGGTCACCACGGCCGAGATGCGCTGGATGTGCGTGAGCGAGGGCTTGACGTTCTGCGGGTCGCTGATGTCGAAGGCCACGCCGGGCATCAGCACCCGGTCGAAAAAGCCCTTGAGCATGGCCGGCATGCCGAAGCACCAGGTGGGAAAGCAGAACACCACCGCTTCGGCCCACAGCAGCCGGTCCACATAGCCCTGCACGGGCAGGCGGTTGCTCGGCACCTCGTGGTAACCCAGGCGCTCCTCGCGGCTGAGCACGGGGTTGAAGGCCTCGGCATACAGGTCGCAGTCGTCCACCTCGTGGCCCGCGCCGCGCAGCTGCTGCACCACCTCGGCGTGCAGGGCCGCGTTGTAGCTGGTCTCCACCGGGTGGCAATAGATCACGAGGATGCGCATGGCGGGGCTCCCTTTTTTCAGAGGTCGAGCGTGAGCGTGGGCCCGTGGCTGCGCGCGCAGCACACCGCCACATGGGTGGCCTGTTCTTCCGCGCTCAGGCAGCTGTCGCGGTGGTCGGGTGCGCCATCCAGCCAGCGCGTGGCACAGGTGCCGCACACGCCCTGCTCGCACAGCGTGTCGATGGCAATGCCGGCGAGCTGCAGCACATCGGAGATGCTTTCACCGGGCTCCACAGGCAGCCGCATCTGGCTGCGCGCGAGCACCAGTTCAAAGGTTTGTTCCGTGGCAGGCAGCAGGGCTGCCGTGGCTGGGGTTTGCATGTTTGACCACTTGATTTGATCGATTGGTCAAAATACTGCAAATGCTGTGCCAGCAGGGCCTGGTAAGGGTTTCGGCCGAACCGGGGTGTCTTGCCCTGGGTCAAGGGCGGTGCACGGCCTGTTCAGGCCATCTGCGGGCAGGCATTGCGCCCGCCAACGTGCAATCTGTGCTTAATCTGGTGCGAGGCCGCAGCCCAGGAGCACAAATGTGGTGAGCTGGTGCACGATGGGCTCGCGGTCGATGGCTTCGTCGGGTGCCAGGCCCAGCATGATGTGCACCTGCACGCCGTAGTCCGCATAGTGCTGCGTCATGCCCCAAATCTGCATGAGCAGCAGCGTGGGGTTCACGGGGCGCATGCGGCCCTCGGCGATCCAGCGGTCGATCAGCTCCACCTTCTGCTGGGTGGACTTCACGGCCACGGGCCAGTACCGGCCCAGGTTGCGCCCGCCGCCCAGCACCTCGGTGGTGAAGATGCGCGACAGGCCGGGGTTGTCCAGCGCGTAGTCGAGCTTCTTGCGCACGTAGTTGGACAGCACGGTTTTTGGGTCGTTGCTGTTGCTGTCAAAGATGAAGGCGCCCGACCAGCCGTTGAGCACGGAGTACAGCAGCTCTTCATACAGATCTTCCTTGCTGGCGATGTAGTAGTGCAGCTGGGGCTTGGTCAGGCCCGCGCGCTCGGCAATCGCCTTGGTGGACGCGCCTTTGAAACCGTGGCGGCTGAACTCGGCAATGGCTGCCTCGCGGATGGCGCCCAGAATGCGCTCGCGCCCCTGCTTGGAGCGGCTGAGCAGTGCGCCGGAGACATGGCTGCTGGTTTCGGCTTCAGCGTCGTTCAGGGGCGGGGTGTGGGTCGGCATGGTGCGGGATTGTCGCTGCTCATGATTTCCAGAACCCTACGTGGGGCGCGCTGGCTTCGTCAATGAGCGCGGGCCCGATGCACTCGATGGGGTGTGGCGATGCGGCAAACACGTCGCGGCACGAGAGTTCGGCATCGCGCTGCTCGGCGCGCTCGCCCCGGAACACGCGCAGGCGCACCGCGTCGATGCCGAACACCACGCGGCCGATGCCCGACCAGAAGATGGCGCCTGCGCACATCACGCAGGGCTCGGCCGACGAATACAGCGTGGCCTGGGCCAGGGCATCGCGGCCCACACGCGGGCTGAGCTGGCGCACGGCATTGGTCTCGGCGTGGCCGGTGCAGTCGCCGGTTTCGGTGGTGTTGCAGTAGGCCTCGGCCAGCAGGCGGCCTTCAGCGCTGATGACCACCGCACCAAACGGGCGGTTGCCGCGCGCACGGGCGGTGCACGACCAGGCGATGGCCTGGCGCAGGTAGGTGCCGTCGCTGTCGTTGAGGGGCGTGGGGTCGTCAAAACCAGCAGGGGGTGCAGAGATGAGCGCGTGCATGGTGGGTGTGTCTCCGTCGAGGGTGTGGTGGGCGGCTTCGTCGTTGTGCAGCACCGGGCTGTCTGCAGGCCCGCCGCGGTGGTGGTTTGCGCTATGCATTTGGCATGCCAATCACAAAAAGTGACATGTATGCATGGCTTTTGGAGAGGCCTGCGCAGGCCGTTGGGGGTGTGTTTGCCGGGCGCTGCGGGCATTGTTCTTGCAATGT
Organism: Acidovorax sp. FJL06; assembly: GCF_003852545.1. Lineage (GTDB taxonomy): Bacteria > Pseudomonadota > Gammaproteobacteria > Burkholderiales > Burkholderiaceae_C > Acidovorax. The sequence continues at coordinate 48,412 of NZ_QAJR01000003.1, read as the reverse complement.
GCTGGGCAAGAGTAGAAGCGTTCACTGCGCGGCCCCCATGCACCCCAGCATGGATCGACCCCAGCCGGAAATTGCTCTTGAAGCCCGCTGCGCGCACAGCGGTGTGCCCGCGCACACCGTGCTTCAAGAGGCCATGGCACCCACCGAGGCTGGCGGTGCCACCCACTCTTGAAGCGCGAAGCGGGAGGGCCTTTTTTCCTTCCACTTGTCTTCAGGAGAACCGCATGACCACGACCGCCACGTACGACCTCGCCGAGCTGCAAAAAGAAACGCGCATGGGCGCGATGGGTTCGGAAACCGCGAGCCGCGAGATCCGCCGCATCGACCTTATCCACTTTGCGCAGCGCCAAACTGAGATCGCCGAGCAGCTCTGGGACGCCGCTGTCGATGTCGGCTTTTTCCAGATCGTGAACCACGGCATTGACCTGGCCGAGGTGCGCAACGCTTTTGCGATGACCGAGCGCTTCTTTGCACTGCCCGAGGCCGTGAAGGCGCAGTACCCGCTCAAGAAGGCGCTGAACGTGGGCTGGGAAAGTCGCGCACAGGTGCGGCCTTCCACCGGCACACCAGACCAGAAAGAGTCGTACCAGATCACCCGTCCGCACATGGAAGGTTTGTGGCCTACCGACGAAGAGCTGGCGGACTTTCAGGCCACCATGCTCGCCTTCGAGGGCCAGTGCTGGCGCGTGGCCATGCAGGTGCTGTCGTGTTTTGCGTGGAAGCTGGGCTTTGACGAGGCCTTTTTTGCCCGCGCGCACGACCCTGCGCAGGCCAGTTACCAAAGCACCCTGCGCCTGCTGCACTACTTTGCCACGCCGCCCGCGCAGCAGGCCCACCTGGGCCTGTGGCGCGCCGGTGCCCATACCGACTTCGATTGCCTGACCCTGCTGTTCCAGCGCCAGGGCCAGGGCGGCCTGCAGGTCTGCCCGGGCAAGGAGATGGACAGCCAGGCCTGGACCTCGGTGACGCCCGACGAAGAAGCCATCACCTGCAACATCGGCGACATGCTGATGCGCTGGAGCGATGACCAGCTGCCCAGCAACTTCCACCGCGTGAAGAACCCGCTGCCCGGCGAGTACATGGGCCCGCGCTACAGCATGGCCTTTTTCGCACAGGCCAACCGCGACGCCCTCATCGAAGGGCCGGGCAAAAAGTACCCGGCCATTGCGGCGGGCGACTACCTGAACCAGCGCGTGGCGGCGAACTTTAAGGCGTACTAGGAAGAAGAACGGAAGAGGCGCGGGCGGTGCTGTTTACAGCCAGGGCTGGAGCCAGCCCAGCCCGTCGGATGTGGCGTGCGGCGCCGCCCCGCGCGCCGGGCGGTATTCGCAGCCGATCCAGCCGTCGTAGCCCAAGTTGTCGAGCAGCTTGAACAGGTAGGGGTAGTGGACCTCGCCCACGTCGGGCTCATGGCGCTCGGGCACGCCCGCAATCTGCAGGTGGCCCACATTGCCGGTGGGCAGGTACTGGCGGACCTTCATGGCTAGGTCGCCTTCCACGATCTGTGCGTGGTACAGGTCCATCTGCACGCGCACGTTGGCCGCGCCGATCTCTGCGATGAGCGCATGCGCCTGGTCCTGGCGGCTCAGGAAGAAGCCGGGCATGTCGCGGCCGTTGATGGGCTCCAGCAGGATCTGGATGCCATGGGGCGCGGCCTGCTCGGCAGCGTAGCGCACGTTGGCGATGTAGGTGGCCCTCACGGTGGCAGCATCGGCGCCCTGGGGCACCAGGCCGGCCATCACATGGATACGCGGGCATTGCAGCGCTTGGGCATATTCAACGGCCTTGGCCATGCCTTCGCGGAACTCCGCCTCGCGCCCGGGCAGGCAGGCCAGGCCGCGCTCGCCCGCATCCCAGTCGCCGGGTGGGGCGTTGAACAGCACCTGCTGCAAGCCGTTGGCCTGCAGGCGCGCGGCCAGCTCCTGCGCAGGGTAGGCGTAGGGGAAGAGGTATTCCACCGCCTTGAAGCCATCGCGGGCGGCGGCGGCAAAGCGGTCGAGAAAGTCCACGTCGTTGTAGAGCATGGACAGGTTGGCGGCAAAGCGGGGCATGGGATTCTTTCTGTTCTGGGGCGAAGGCGCGGCTTTTTCCGGCCCTACCACTGCGCGCCAAACGTCTGGCGCAGTTCTTCGATCTGGGGCGCGGTCAACGGCGTGGGGCGGGGCTGGCACAGCAGCCACAGGCGGGCGGTTTCTTCCAGCTCCTCCAGCACCGCCATGGCGGCGGCGGGGGTGTCGTGCCACACATTGGGCCCCAGGCGCGCCAGCATCACGGCGCGCACGGGGCTGCCTTGCGCGGCATAGCGGGCGATGGTCTGCGCCACCAGCGCAGCCGCTGCGGCGTCACCCGGGCGGTGGTACGCGATGTGCGGCACGCGGCCTACCTTCATCACAAAGTAGGGCGTGATGGGCGGCAGCAATTGCGCATCCGGCGCCAGCTGGCCGCCTGCGGCGGTGTCGGCCTGCAGCGAGCAGCCCACCAGGTGCGTGCTGTGGGTGTGGATCACGCAGCGCGCGGGCGCTGCGGTGGACTCCGACGCGGCATAGATCTGCTGATGCAATGCAATGGTCTTGCTGGCCCGGTCGCCCGCCACCTGCTGGCCTTGCGCATCCAGGCGCGCCAGCCGTTCGGGCTGCAGCGTGCCCAGGCAGGCGTCGGTGGGGGTGATGAGGTAGCCATCGGCCAGGCGCACGCTGATGTTGCCTGCGGTGGCGTGCACATAGCCGCGCTCAAACAGGCTACGGCCCACGCGGCAGATCTCGGCGCGGGCTGTGCTCTCATCCATGAAGGCGGGGGTGGTGCTCATGCCTGCAATTGTGCAAAAGCCTTGGTGAAGAAGTCGGTGCTACCAAAGTTGCCCGACTTCAGTGTGATGTGCAGGCCGTCCGCCGCATCGGGCGCCACCGCATGGCACCACGGCACGCCGGGGTCGATCTGCGCGCCAATGCGCATCTGCGTGATGCCCAGGGCCTGCACGCAGGCGCCCGAGGTTTCGCCGCCCGCCACGATGAGCTGGCGCACGCCACGCTGCACCAGGCCGCGCGCAATCGCGGCAATGGTTTCTTCCACCATGGCACCGGCCTTGTCGGAGCCCAGTTGGCCCTGGATGGCGCGCACGGCCGAGGGCTCGGCGGTGGAATACACCAGCACCGTGCCTTGGCCGATGTGGCCTTCGGCCCAGGCCAGCGCTTCGGCGGCCACGTCCACGCCTGCCGCAATGCGCAGCGGGTCGATGGCCAGAGCGGGCTGGCCCGCCTTGATGAAATCCATGACCTGCTGGTTGGTCGCCACTGAGCAGCTGCCCGACACGATGGCCTGCAGGCCTTGCGCAGCGGGCAGGCGCGCCGCCTCGTTGCTGGGCGCCACGCCAAAGTTGCCCGGCAGGCCAATCGCCACGCCCGAGCCCGCCGTGACCAGCGGCATGCCTTTGAGCGCCGGGCCCAGGCGCAGCAGGTCGGCGTTCGAGACGGCATCGACCACGGCCATGCGCACGCCCTCGGCCTGGAGCTGGGCGATGCGCGCACGGATGGCGGCCTCGCCTTGCGCGACCACGCTGTGGTCGATCAGGCCCACGCGGCTTTCCGTCTGCGCCTGCAGCACGCGCACCAGGTTGGGGTCGGCCATGGGCGTGAGTGGGTGGTTCTGCATGCCGCTCTCGTTCAGCAGCACGTCGCCCACAAACAGGTAGCCCTTGAACACGGTGCGCTTGTTGTCGGGGAAGGCGGGCGTGGCGATGGTGAAGTCGGTGCCCAGGGCCTGCATCAGCGCATCGGTCACGGGGCCGATGTTGCCCTCGGCCGTGCTGTCGAAGGTCGAGCAGTACTTGAAGTAGATCTGCTCGGCACCTTGCGCCTGCAGCCACTGCAGCGCGGCCAGCGACTGGGCGATGGCTCCGTCTTTGGGAATGGTGCGCGACTTGAGCGCGACCACGATGGCATCGGCCTCAGCGTCCAACGGTGCCGTGGGCACGCCCATGGCCTGCACCACACGCATGCCCGCGCGCACCAGGTTGTTGGCCAGGTCGGTGGCGCCGGTGAAGTCGTCGGCAATGCAGCCCAGCAGCGCGCGCGTCATGCCTTTTGCTCCTTGCCCTCGGGCAAGGTGATGCCCGGGAAGATCTTGATCACGGCGCTGTCGTCTTCCTTGGCAAAGCCTGCGGTCGATGCCTGCATGAACATCTGGTGCGCGGTGGCGGCCAGCGGCAGCGGGAATTTGCTGGCGCGCGCGGTGTCCAGCACCAGGCCCAGGTCCTTCACAAAAATATCGACGGCCGACAGCGGTGTGTAGTCGCCCGCCAGCACATGGGCCATGCGGTTTTCAAACATCCAGCTGTTGCCCGCGCTGTGGGTGATGACCTCGTACAGCGCCGCCGCATCCACACCCTCGCGCAGACCCAGGGCCATGGCTTCTGCGGCCACGGCAATGTGCACACCGGCCAGCAGCTGGTTGATGATCTTGACCTTGCTGCCTGCGCCCGCCTTGTCGCCCAGGCGGTACACCTTGCCGGCCATGCCGTCGAGCACGGCGCCTGCAGCGGCATAGGCCTCGGGCTTGGCCGAGGTCATCATGGTCATCTGGCCCGATGCAGCCTTGGCGGCGCCGCCGGAGATGGGGGCGTCCACATAGTGCAGGCCCAGGGCGTTCAGGCGCGCTTCCAGCGCCACGGACCAGTTCGGGTCCACGGTGGAGCACATCACAAAGGTGCTGCCGGGGCGCATGGCGGCGGCCGCACCGCCTTGGCCATCGTCGCCAAACAGCACGCTCTCGGTCTGCGCCGCGTTGACCACCACCGACACCACCACATCACTCACCGCTGCGAGGGCAGCCGTGGTGGCGTGGGCCGTGCCGCCCTCGGCCACAAAGGCCTCGGCTACGCCGGGGCGCACGTCGCACACGTGGATGGTGAAATCGTTGTTGCGCAGGGTTTTGGCAATGCCAGCGCCCATGGCGCCCAGGCCGATGATGCCGACGGTGGGTTGGGTCATGTTGTCAGTCCTTCAAAGAAATTCAGTAAGAGGGCAGAAGGTGTGAAGGAATCCAGCTTGCCAGAGCAGGCCGTCAAAACGTTTCCGATCGAGGCGCAAAGCGCAGTCATAGCTCGGGCTATGGCGAGCATTTGCAACGAAGAGCGGGAGCGTTTTGGGGGAATGAGCGGGCATGCTGGGTTCGTTCGCACCTTCTTAGGCCACCAGGGCCCAGAGCAGGGCGGTCAGTGCAAAACCTGCGACGCCCAGCACGGTGGTCAGCACCGTCCAGGTGCGCAGGCCATCGCCCACGCTCAGTCCCAGGTAGCGGGTCACGATCCAGAAGCCCGAATCGTTGACATGCGACAGGCCCAGGCTGCCAAAGCCAATGGCCACTGTCAGCAAGGCGATCTGCAAGGGGGAGTAGCCACCACCTGCCATCGCATCGGCCAGCAAGCCGCAGGTGGTGATGATGGCCACGGTGGCCGAGCCCTGTGCGGCGCGCAGGGCCAGCGAGATGATGAACGCCAGCAGGATCAGCGGCAAATGCGTGGCGGTAAGGCTTTGCGACAGCGCAGCGCCAATGCCGCTGGCTGTGAGCACCTTGGCAAACACGCCTCCCGCGCCCGTCACCAGGATCACGGTGGCAGCAGGGGGCAAGGCCGATTCCATGATCGCGTTGGTGCGTTCGCGGCTCCAGCCCTGGTTGCGGCCCAGCAGATACATCGCCAGGCCCACGGCCACCATCAGCGCGAAGATGGGCGAGCCGATGAAACCCAGCACATTGCGCAGGCTGTCGCCCTTGGGCAGCATGGTGGCGCCGGTGGTGCCCGCCATGATGAGGGCCAGCGGGATCAGGATGAGCGCCAGGATGGTGCCCACGCCCGGAGCGCTGCGGGCTTTGGAGGCCGTGTTGTCTTCGCTGTTGCCAAACGCTGCAAACTGCTCGGCCGTGGTGGGCAGCAGGGGGTAGCCCTTGCGGTTGAGCCAGCCCGCCACGACCTGCGACAGCGCCGCCAGCGGAATGCAGATGGCCAGGCCGATGATGGTGATCCAGCCAATGTCGCCCTTGACGATGGCCGCACCGCCCACGATGCCGGGGTGCGGTGGCACCACGACGTGGGCCGCCAGCATGATGCCCGCCACAGGCAAGCCGAACTTCACCGGGTTGACGCCCGCCGCCTTGCAAAAGCCGTAGACGATGGGCACCAAGATGATGAAGCCCACGTCAAAGAACACGGGGATGGCCAGCACCAGCGCCGCCGCCGTGAGCGCCATGGGCACCCGCGTGGGGCCCAGCAGCTGCGTGAACCGGTTGGCCAGGCTGGCTGCGCCGCCCGAGACCTCGATCATGCGGCCCAGCATGGAGCCCAGCGCAACGAGGATGGCCACTGAACCCAGCGTGCCGCCCATGCCCGCAATCAGCGTGCTGATGATGTCGCCAATGGGCATCTGCGTGGCAAACGCCACCAGAAAGCTCACCAGCATCATGGCCACGAAGGCGTGGACCTGCCAGCGGATGATGAGCAACAGGAGCAGGGCAATGCTGCCGGCGCCGATGCCGAGAAGTGCGAGGGTGGACATGTAAGGGATATCTCCGGGATGGAAGGGGCAGGCCCAGGCTGCAAAACGAAACAGGCCCTGGAGCGGCCCGGTTGGGGTGCCTGGTTGCACCTTGGTTGGTGTGTTTATATGGTTATCATACAAATTATCGCGCACCGCTTTGGTTCGGGTTAACCCGAATCGGACGGGCGTTAGCACGGGTTGGGCGGCGCTGCCCAGGGCGCTTTTGGCCCTTTGCGCTTGCCTGGCAAGCGCTTTTAGCTATCTATTTGATAGTTTTCTGGCGCCCGGTGCGTGTCTGTTGGGCGACATGTGGCCGCCGCCGGTACGCCCTAGAACACCAGCGGCGCCGATGCGGCCACCAGGGGCTGCGCCAGTCGCGCGCCGTCCTGGGCCCAGAACGCGATGTCGGCCTGCGCAATGCGGGCCAGCGCGTTCTTCATGTGCTGCGCGGCGGCAGCGCGTGCGGCCACCGGGTCGCCCGCCTCGATGGCCTGCACGATCTGCGTGTGCTCGTGGGTCACTGCGTCGGCAAAATCCTCGCGCCGCGCTTCGTTGGCGCGGGTCACGCGGGTGGCGCCTTTGAGGAACTGCGCCAGGTAGTCCAGCGTGCTGATCATGAACGGGTTGCCCGCCGCCTGGGCAATGGCGCGGTGGAACAGCACGTCTTCCTCCACCCCATCGCGGCCCGCGCGCACGGCGTCGGCAATGCGCTGCATGGCCAGACGGATGGCAGCGATGTCTTCGCTGGTGCGGCGCAGGGCGGCCAGCTCAGCCACCTCGGATTCGAGCGCGCGGCGCACTTCCACGATTTGCATCACGGCCTCGCGCGGGGCGGCGTGGGGCAGCTCGAACTGCAGCGGCTCGATGCCCAGTGCCTGCACATACACACCGCTGCCCTGGCGCGAGTCCAACAGCCCCAGCGACTTGAGGCGCGAAATCGCTTCGCGCACCACCGTGCGACTGACCTGGAACTGCTGCGCCAGCACGGCCTCGGTGGGCAGCTTTTCAGCGGCCTGGATGCGGCCTGCGCGGATCTCGGCCTCCAGCGCGCTGGCCACCTGGTCGGACAGCCTGGCGCTGGGTTTGACGGCTGAGAAGGGCGAAGACATGGGCGATGAAGGAATGTGGCTGCGCGGGATGGCACCGAGGGAGCGGGCGCGGTTGACTGTACCCCATGGTGCTGCCGCTCGAAGCCGTCGCCTGCCCTGCTATTTGGGCGCCGCGCAGGAATCGTCCAGCCGGGCCACACCGGCAAGTTTTTGCAGGCGGCTGCGGTTGTCCAGGCAGGCCTGGTACTGCGCCTCGGAGGCCTTCTGCAGGGCGAGGCGCGCAGCCTGGGCGCGCTCGGCCTGCAGCTGGGCGATGCGCTCGCGGATCTGCGGCATCACGGCGAGAGCCGCTTTTTCGCCTTCCACGATGGCGTTGGCGCGCTGGCTGAAGTCCGCGGCGCCGATGTCCAGCACCTGCGGGCGGACGATCACATCGGCGCGCGCCAGCTCGGCCTGCCCGAGCTTCTGGCCCATGATGGCGATCGACTGGTTCAGCGCGCCCAGCATGTTGCCCGGCGTCTGGCCCCGGGCCTTGTTCGAGATGTCCACGGCGATCACGATGTCAGCGCCCAGCTGGCGGGCCGCGTCCACGGGCACGGGGCTCACGATGCCGCCGTCCACGAAGTGGTATTTGCCGATGGTGACGGGCTGGAACACGCCGGGCACGCTGCTCGATGCACGCACCGCCTGGCCGGTGTTGCCGCGTGCAAACACGGTGCGCTCGCCGTCTTCAAGCCGCGTGGCCACCACGGCGAAGGGCTTGGTCATCTGCTCCAGCGGCTTGCGGCGCACCTGTTCGTTCACATAGTCTTCCAGCTTCTGGCCCAGCACCAGGCCACCGGACGAGAGCTGCAGGTCGCGGATCTTGGCTTCGTCCAGCGCCACGGCCTTTTCCTGCATTTCAAAGGCATTCATGCCGCTGGCATACAGCGCACCCACCACGCTGCCCGCGCTGGTGCCGGAAACGACGGCGGGCGCAAAGCCGTTGGCCTCCAGCATCTTGATCACGCCGATGTGGGCAAACCCCTTGGCGGCGCCGCCGCCCAGGGCGATGCCGACGCGGATGGGCGCAGCGGTGGAGGTCGTCAGGGGCGCGGCTTCGCTGCCCGCTGCCGTTTGGGGCGGGGCCGTGCCGCCGCATGCGGCCAAACCTGCGGTGGCCACAAGGGCCAGAAGGCGCGAAAGAACGGTCAAGCGCATGCTGGGAAATCCTGCTGTCGTCAAAACGGGGCGGCAGTATAGCGGTAGGCGTGCAGCAGCGGCTTTGGTTCGGTCCCGGGGCTTATAGCTAGGGCTTAAGCCAACCCGGCCCGTCGGAAATGGCACGGGGTGCAGTACTGCGCAATCCGGCTGCAATTCGCACAACCTGCGGCTCAGCCAAGTTGCGCTCACGTCGGCAACCCATCCGCATTGGTCGGAAGCCGCACCACAGACAGCAGAGTGTCTATCTAACCGGGCGCGGTATGACCTTCATTTCCTGATCGATTGGCTTTAAGACAGAACGCACGAAGTCGAGGTTGTAGAGAGGCGTTTTGGAGGGGCAGGCATTGTCTTGCGGAGGCCGACGGTGCCGAGTGTGCCCGGCGCGGATCCAAGGCAATCCTGCATTGCCGTAAGAGTCGCTTTTGGTGCTTCCCTGGTAAAGATCGATGGCGTAGGCAATCCGTTCTGCCATCAGGGCACCGCTCTTCAAATCAGTAATAGTCCACTTGCTGCCGGCGACCCAATGCTCACGATCCTGCGGGGTGGATATGTCTTCCCATTTCACAAAATAGCGGCTCTCCGACTCGTGATGAAACCCCTTGGAGAAGGTTTGATGTGATCCCACACTGCTATCCAAGTAGCGAAAAAACCCTGACTCACCTTCGTTGTAACCTTGTATCTCTATCTGCGGATAGCGTAAGAAGTCCTCTTGCGTAGGAACGTGCCATTGCTGTTCCCACTCCTTCTTGGTCAGAAACGTCCTAACTAAATCCCATTCTGCGGATTGTGAAGACTGAACGTCAAACCCGCCATAGACGTCACCCTTGAAGTTCCTGTCCCACAAGTCGTAGGCAGTCAAATCCCCGCGAGGCGCTTGGAGCACGATGCTTTTTACGTCGTTGGCTGTCTCGAACACTTTCGTGCCAGCGTACTTACAGACCATATCAAAGTGCGCAGCATGAGGCCCAAATTCCTCTGTGTATTTGCGGTTTTCCTCGTGCCTTTGACTCTCGCCCGATGTCACCCACTTAGGTGCGAAGAAAGTCCATATGCCAAGCACAAGCAAGATACCGACGAGACGGCTAACTGGCTTTTTTACCAATGCGAAAACAAGGCCTATTCCGAGGGCTGCGGGAATCAAGGCGGCTGAAAAGAGTCCTGCGAGAACAAGAAGAAAAAGATCGTTGACCATGTGCACTTCAGCGAATCAGTTCGTGAGAAGGTTTTACGAAAGACGAGCTACTGAGCATGCACCAAGCTGGTTTGCAAATACGTCGTTGGCGGCTGGATAGTGCGATCTTTCTCAGAAAGCATAGCTGACGACGTAAGTCGTACTCTGCGGCTTGAGCTCCTCGTTGTAGTCTTTGTGGAGGCAATGACCACCCGATGGCGGCGGCAAGCGGCGCTGAGAGCGAGGGATTTTCAGCAAGCTGATGCCGCAGCGGATGTACCCGCCTGGCACCACACCCCCATGCAGCCGCAGCGGGCCGCGTTTGGCTGCAGAGCACCTTGGCACGGCGAGGTTGGGCTGAGCGCTCCTGCGCACTTTGCGGGGCGGGCCGTGATTGTTTAGTTGCTCGCCGCTGCGCCTGGAATCTTTCCCCATGCCTGCCATCTCTGCCAGCTTTTGCAGCCGTGTGCGGCTCTCCAAACACGCCTTGTGCTCCGCCGCGCTCTTGCGCCTTCTGCTGAGCCAGTTGCGCAGCCCGCGCGGTCGGCTTGCAGCTAGGTTGATGCGCTCGCGCATCTACGGCATTGCGGCCATGGCGCTGAGGGTGGCCGCAAGGGCGATAGCAATCCGAATGGCGGGTGGCGACACAAGGGCAGCGATGGGTGGAAGCGCGGTCAGGCGCATGCCGAAGGTTCTGCGGTCAACAGGCGGACAGTATTCCGGCGGCGTACCCGCCGTGGGCTGAGCCGACGGCTGATGGCGCTCCTGAAATAGGAGCTTCTTGTGCTTCCTGATTATGCGCCGGAGGCCATTTTGACTAAATTTGAGAGGCACTCATGGCCAAGCCGGCTTTGTTTTACGCTGGGGGCGGCGTGCCATTTTGGAGTGCATTGGCTTCGACAGGCTCAG
>NZ_QAJR01000003.1:2831-37537 GCF_003852545.1 Acidovorax sp. FJL06 | reverse complement strand
CAGCCCGAACGGACGGGGGAGGGAGGATTGCACAGTACGCCCCGGCCTGCCTACTCCCCCTGCGACCCCCGGTGCGCCCAGCCCGTGGTGCGCTTTTCGATCCAGCTGAACAGCTCGTACATCACCATGGCCATGGCGCCCACCACGATCAGGCCCGCAAAGGCCAGGCCCATCTGCATGGACGAACCCGCGCTGATGAGCAGGTAGCCGATGCCCTCGTTCGCGGCCGTCATCTCCGACACGGTGGTGCCCACAAAGGCCAGGGTGATGGCCACCTTGAGCGAGCCGTAGAAGTAGGGCATGGAGCGCGGCAGGCCCACCTTGACCAGCACATCCCAGCGCTTGGCGCCCAGCACGCGCAGCACGTCCTCCAGCTCGGGCTCCAGCGTGGCCAGGCCGGTGGCGATGTTGACCATGATGGGGAAGAAGCTGATCAGGAAGGCGGTGAGGATGGCCGGCCCCACGCCGATGCCGAACCACACCACCAGGATGGGCACGAAGGCGGCCTTGGGCAGGGCGTTGAAGGCGGTCATCAGCGGGTAGACGGCGGCATAGGCCAGGCGCGAGCTGCCGATCAGGAAACCCAGCAGCACGCCCACCACGATGGCGATGCCAAAACCCGCCATGGTGACCCAGAAGGTGCGCCAGGCATGGCCGGCGATGACGCCGCCAAACTCCACCAGTTGCGAGCCGATGGCCCAGGGGCTGGGGAAGATGAACTCCGAGACGTTGAAGGCCGAGCAGATGATCTGCCACAGCAGGACGATGGCGACGAGCAGGATCCAGGGGGACCAGCGCTCCACGGTTTTCTTGTGCATGGGGGGATGACTCGGGGCTTATTGCTGGATGGGGGCGCCGGCCTTGCGCAGTGCGCCGATGTGGCCGCGCAGTTCGTGCACGATGTCGGTGAATTCCTTGGTGTAGGTGATCTCCAGGTCGCGCGGGCGGGGCAGCTCGATGTCGCGCTTGACGACGAAGCGACCGGGGCTCTTGCTCATCACGTACACGGTGTCGGCCAGGAAGACCGACTCGCGCAGGTCGTGCGTGACCAGGATCACGTTGAATTTCTGCTCGGCCTGCAGGTCGCGCAGGATGCACCACAGCTCTTCGCGCGTGAACGCGTCGAGCGCGCCGAAAGGCTCGTCCAGCAGCAGCATCTTGGGTTCGTGGATCAGCGCGCGGCAGATGCTGGCGCGCTGCTGCATGCCGCCCGACAGCTGCCACGGAAACTTGTCCTCGTAGCCAGCAAGGCCCACCTTCTGCAGCAGCGCGCGGGCGCGGGCTTCGTATTCCTTGCGCTTGGCCTTGAACTGGCTGCGGTGGGGCTCCACGATTTCGAGCGGAAGCAGCACGTTGTCGACCGTGGTGCGCCAGGGCAGCAGCGAGGGCGCCTGGAAGGCCATGCCCGAGATCTTGAGCGGCCCGGTCACGGGGCTCCCGTCGATCAGGATCTTGCCCATGGACGGCATCTTCAGGCCTGTGGCCAGCTTCATGAAGGTGGACTTGCCGCAACCCGACGGCCCGACGATGGCGATGAACTCGCCGCGCCCGATCTGCAGGTCGATGGCCTCGACGGCGAAATGGTTCTGGGCGCGCAGCTCGTCGTTGTACGCGAGCCAGACATCACGGAAGTCCACAAAGTAGGAATCAGCAGCCTGCATGGAGTGAGTTCAGGATAAAAATGACCGCTACCGATTGATCGGTAAGCGCTAGCCGCTATTGATTTGATAGTGGGCCTTGCGGAAGCCTGCGCACAGGCTTCCGTGGCGCCCAGGCCTTACTTCTTCGGCAGGATGTTCAACTCGGCCGCGCTGGGCAGGAAGCTGGGGTTCCACACGTCGTCGGGGTTCACACGCGTCTTGGTGTTGAACGCGTCGGACACCTGCGAGGCCATCAGCGACAGGCGGCCGGGCTTGGCCTGGCCAAAACCTTCGGAGCGCGCGTCGGGGCTGTTGATGACGGTGTCGATGGCCAGCTGCAGGCGGCGGGTTTCGAGCGGCACGTTCACGATGCCGTCGCGCGCTTTCACATGCTCGATGGCGGCGGCGGGGTTGGCGATCACGTCCTTGGCGCCCTTGGTGAAGGCCGAGAGGAAGGCCTTGATCGCGGCCGGATTCTCCTTGATGAGCTTCGGAGACGCGATGATCACGTTGCCATACAGCTTCACGCCGAAGTCCGCATAGGGCAGCACCACCACGTCGGCGGCCTTGGCGCCGCGTGCCTCCAGGTTCAGCAGCGAGGTGAAGGTGAAGCCGGTGATGGCGTCCACGTCGCCGCGCACCAGCATGGTTTCGCGCAGCGGGGGGTCCATGGCGGTCCAGGTCACGGCGCCGATGCCGTTGGCCTTCTGGAAGATCGGGAACGCACGGCGGCCCGCGTCGAACACGGGGGCGCCCAGCTTCTTGCCGGCCAGGTCGGCGGGCTTGGCGATGCCGCTTTTCTTGAGCGCCATGACCGAGGCGGGCGTGTTGTTGTAGACCATCATCACCGCCACGGGCTTGTTCTGCGCGTCGGGGTTGTTGGCGTGGAATTCCATCACGGCGGCCAGGTCGGCAAAGCCCATGTCGTAGGTGCCCGAGGCCACGCGCTGCACCGCGCCGCCCGAGCCGTTGCCTGCGTCCACCGCCACATCCAGGCCCGCAGCCTTGAAGTAGCCCTTGGCCACGGGCTGCAGGAACAGGGCCGAAGGGCCTTCAAAGCGCCAGTCGAGCTGGAACTTGATGGGCGTGGTGGCCTGGGCTTGGGCGGTGCTGAAGGCGCCGGCGGTGGCCAGCAGGAGGGCGGCTTGCAGGAGGCTGCGTTTGTTCATGGAAGGTTTCCTGTCTGAAGTCGGCGGAGGGAAAGGCGAAAGGCGAAAGGCGAAAGGCAGAGGCACAGGGGCGGGCCCCTTGGGCCACCACCATGCCATGTTGGTCCAGTCAGCAAAAACGATGCCTGGTTTCACCGGGGCGGGGAGGGAGCGCGGGCTATTGTTCGCCATGTTGGTGCACGCGGTTCTACAGGCTTTCCCGAAATGGTGCAAAGGGGTTGTGGCAGGGGGATGGGGGCTGGAATGGCGCCGGGCTGTTGCGCATTGGGGCAAACGCGCAGGCCGCGCCCGCGCGCCGGTGGTACAACAAAAGCCTGCATTCAATCCTTGGTTCCCGGTCTCTACATCCACACCAGCACTTGGGAGGGCGCTTCATGGCAGACATCCAGGCATTTTTCGAGAACGTGCAATTACCCACTATCCCCGACGTGGCGCGCGAACTGATCGCCACCATGAAGGACGATGACATCCCCTTCGAGAAGGTGCGCGGGGCCATCTCCAAGGACCCGGCCCTCACGGCCAAGCTGATCCGCCTGGCCAACAGCGCGCGGTTTGGCCTGCCCCGGCAGGTGGCGTCGCTCGACGATGCCATCACCATGGTGGGGCTCAACCAGGTGCGCACGCTGGCGCTGGCGTCCTGCATGTCGGGTGTGTTCAAGGACGCGCCCGGGGTGGACGCCGATGCGTTCTGGAAGGAGAGCATGGCCATTGCGGGCTACTCGCAGTGGCTGGCCCGCACGCTGGGCTCCAACGTGCAGGAGTCGTGGCTCGCGGGTTTTCTGGTGCGGTTGGGGGAATTGATCATTGCCCAGAAGGCGCCCGAGCAGATCCCGGCCATCGAGCAGCTGCCCCACCACGCGGGCGGGCGCTGGGAGCGCGAACGCACGCTGCTGGGCTTTACCGAGGCCCAGGTGACGGCCGAGCTGGCACGGCGCTGGCGGTTCCCGGACACCATCACCCGTGCGCTGGAGACGGCCGAGGACCCGGTGGCCTCCGCCCCGTTCTGCCGCCTGGGCGGCATCCTGCATGTGGCCACCTTGCTGGCCGAGATCGGGCTGGAAGAGCCCATGTCGCCCGCCGACACCATTGCCAGCCTGCCCGCCGAGATCAAGCAGGCGCTGCAGCTCGATTCGCACTGGCTGGCCGAACACCTGCCGCCGGTGGCGGATTACGTGGATGTGTCCGTTCGGTAGAGCTGCACGCCTCAAAAAAAAAGGCCCCTCGGGGCCTTTCCTCATGGGGTAGCGCGATCGGTCAGGCCGCGCGTGCCGCTGCGCTGGCCACGGCCAGCGCGGTCATGTTGAACACGCGGCGCACCGTGGCTGCAGGTGTCAGGATGTAGGCCGTGGCGGCGCCGCCCATGAGGATGGGGCCCACGGTCACGCCGCCGCTGGTGGTGGTCTTGAGCACGTTGTAGAGGATGTTGGCGGCATCCAGGTTGGGGCAGATCAGCAGGTTGGCTGAGTCGGTAAGCGTGGAGTCCGCCACGTAGGCGTTGCGGATGCCCGGCTCCAGCGCAGCGTCGCCGTGCAGTTCGCCGTCGCACTCGATGTCGGGGTGGGCGGCCACGAACAGGTCGCGCGCTTCGCGCATCTTGCGGGCCGAGGCGCGCTTGGACGAGCCGTAGCTGGAGTGCGACAGGAAGGCCACTTTGGGCGGCAGGCCAAAGCGCTGCACCTCTTGCACCGACATCCAGGCGATGTCGGCCAGCTGCTGGGCCGTGGGGTCTTCGTTCACGTAGGTGTCGGCAATGAACAGCGTGCCCCGGTTGGTCATCAGCGCGTTGAGCGCGGCGTAGTCGCGTGCGCCTTCCTGGCGGCCGATGATGCTGTGGATGCGCTCCAGGTGCGTCTCATACGTGCCCACCAGGCCGCAGATCATGGCGTCGGCGTCGCCCAGCGTGACCATCAGCGAGGCGATGATGGTGTTGGAGCGGCGCACGGCCGCCTTGGCCACTTCGGGCGTGGCGCCGTTGCGCTTCATGAGCTGGTGGTAGTGCTCCCAGTACTGGCGAAAACGCGGGTCGTCCTCGGGGTTGCACACCTCCACGTCCTTGCCCAGCTGCATGCGCAGGCCGGCCTTGGCGATGCGCGCGGCGATCACGGCGGGGCGGCCGATGAGGATGGGCACGGCGATCTTGTCGTCGATGGCCATCTGCGCGGCGCGCAGGGCACGCTCGTCTTCGCCATCGGCGTAGGCCACGCGCTTTTTCGCATCGGGCAGGGCCTTGGCCGCATTGATCACGGGGCGCATCAGCATGCCGGTCTGGTAGACGAAGCGCGACAGCGTTTCCTTGTAGGCCTCCATGTCGGTGATGGGGCGCGTGGCCACGCCCGACTCGGCCGCCGCCTTGGCCACGGCGGGCGCGATCTTGAGGATCAGGCGCGAGTCGAACGGCGTGGGGATCAGGTAGTCGGGGCCAAAGGTCAGCTCTTTGCCCGCATAGGCGCTGGCCACTTCCTCGCTGATGTCGGCCTTGGCCAGGTCGGCGATCTGGCGCACGCAGGCCAGCTTCATGGCCTCGGTGATCTTGGTGGCGCCGCAATCGAGCGCGCCCCGGAAGATGTACGGGAAGCACAGGACGTTGTTGACCTGGTTGGGGTAGTCCGAGCGGCCCGTGGCGATGATGCAGTCCGGCCGTACAGCCTTGGCCAGCTCGGGGCGGATCTCGGGCTCGGGGTTGGCCAGCGCCAGGATGATGGGCTTGGGCGCCATGGTCTTCACCATCTCGGCCGTGAGCACGCCGGGGGCCGAGCAGCCCAGGAACACGTCGGCGCCATCGACCGCATCGGCCAGCGTGCGCGCATCGGTCTTTTGGGCGTAGCGCGCCTTGGATTCGTCGTAGCCGCCGGGGCGGCCTTCGTAGATGATGCCCTTGGAGTCGCACATGAAGATGTTGGCCACCTTCACGCCCAGGCCCACCATCACGTTCACGCAGGCAATGGCGGCGGCGCCCGCGCCCGAGACGGCGATCTTCACCTGGTCGATCTGTTTGCCCACCAGCTCCAGGCCGTTGAGCAGCGCGGCGCTGGAGATGATGGCCGTGCCGTGCTGGTCGTCATGGAACACCGGGATGTTCATGCGCTTGGACAGCTCCTGCTCGATGTAGAAGCACTCGGGCGCCTTGATGTCTTCGAGGTTGATGCCGCCCAGCGTGGGCTCCAGCGCGGCGATGATCTCGATGATCTTGTCGGGGTCGCGGGCATCCAGTTCGATGTCGAACACATCGACGCCTGCGAACTTCTTGAACAGGCAGCCCTTGCCTTCCATCACCGGCTTGCCGGCCAGCGGGCCGATGTCGCCCAGGCCCAGCACGGCCGTGCCGTTGGTGATCACACCCACCAGGTTGCCGCGCGAGGTGTAGTCAAACGCCTTCGAGGGGTCGGCGGCAATGTCCAGGCAGGGGTAAGCCACCCCCGGCGAGTAGGCCAGCGACAGGTCGCGCTGGTTGGACAGCGGTTTGGTGGGGTTGACGGCAATCTTGCCCCGGCTGGGGTTGCGGTGGTACTCGCGCGCAGCGTCGCGCAGGGCCTGTTCGGCAGCGGAAAGGTTCTGTGTCATACGGAAATCCTGGAAGTCCTCGGCGGAATGCAAAACAAGGGTACCCGATGGCGTGGGGGCCTGGCATGCCGGTTTATGCGGATGCGGCATGAAGCCAAAACCCCCTGGCAGCCGGAGGGAGCCGGCATGCATGCAGGGGGCGGGGCCACGCAGGCGTGGCCGTTTCTCAAGGCAGCGGGCAGGCGGGACGCTAGTGGGCGTCGGCCTGGCGTGCGGCATTCACAGCGGCGGAGGTGTCGCGGCTGGCGCCATTGAAGAAAACGTTCAGGGCCACGGCCGTGATCGAGGCCAGCAGGATACCGGATTCGATCAGGGGGTGGATCGCATGCGGCATCCACTGGCGAAAGTTGGGTGCAATCAGCGGGACCATGCCCACGCCGATGGACACGGCCACGATCATCGCGTTGAAGCGGTTGTGCTTGAAGTCCACCCCGCCCAGGATGCGGATGCCGGTGGCCGCCACCATGCCGAACATCACCAGGCCCGCGCCGCCCAGCACCATGGTGGGCAGGGATTCGACCAGCGCCGCCATCTTGGGCAGCACCCCGAGCACGATCAGGATCACGCCACCGGCCACGCACACAAAGCGGCTCTTGACGCCCGTGACGGCCACCAGCCCCACGTTCTGCGAGAAGCTGGTGTAGGGGAAGGTGTTGAAGATGCCGCCCAGCAGCGTGCCCAGGCCATCGGTGCGCAGGCCGCGCGTGAGGGCGGCCTGGTCGATCTTGCGGTCGGTCATTTCGCCCAGGGCCAGGAACATGCCGGTCGATTCGATCATCACCACGATCATCACCAGCGTCATGGTCAGGATCAGGATGGGGTCGAACACCGGGCCGGCAATCTCGAAGGGCAGCACCAGGTCAAACCACTGCGCCTTGGCCACCTTGTCGAAGTTCATCAGCCCCAAGGCCACGGCCACCACCGCGCCCACCACGATGCCCAGCAGCACCGAGATGTTGGCAATGAAGCCCTTGGCGAACTTGGCGATCAGCAAAATGGACAGCAGCACCAGGCCCGAGATGCCCACGCCGGTCAGGTCGGCGTACTTGGGGTTGGGCATGGTGGGCACCACCGCAAAGCCCTTGGGCACGGGGGGCAGCGACGCGCCGGGTGCACCCGCTGCGGACTGCATCTCGCTGAGCCACTTGAGGTGCTCGGGGTTCACCACGTTGGGCGCGGTCGGCCCCACGGGGTTGCCGAAGATCCAGTTGATGCCCACGCGCATCAGGCTGATGCCGATGACCGCGATGATGGTGCCGGTGACCACCGGCGGGAAGAAGCGCAGCATGCGGCTGACCATCGGCGCGATCAGGATGGAAATGACCCCCGCGCCGATCACCGAGCCAAAGATCAGCCCGGCCCCGGCCGTGCCCCCGGTGCTTTGCGCCATCGAGATCATGGGCGCGACCGAAGCGAAGGTCACGCCCATCATCACCGGCAGCTGGATGCCGAACCAGCGCGTGGCGCCCAGCGCCTGGATCAGCGTGACCAGGCCGCAGACGAACAGGTCGGCCGAGATCAGCTTGGCCACCTGGTCGGGGGTGAGGTTGAGCGCGCGGCCGACGATGAGCGGCACGGCCACCGCGCCGGCATACATCACCAGCACATGCTGCAGGCCCAGCGCCGTGAGGCGCCCCAGGGGCAGGTGTTCGTCCACGGGATGCACGGGCGGGGTCATGGGAATTCCTTTTGTACGGGGCCAGGGGGAAGGGTGACAGGGCGTGTGCGAAACGGTGCACAGCAGTCCATACAAAAATCGTATACAAAATATGTGAAACGGCTTATCCCGGTAAACCCTAGGTGCAGCAGCAACGCCCCCAGCGCGCTAGGCGGTGGAGGGGAGAGAGGGGGGCTGGGGCCGACGCCGGAGTCGCGGGCGGGTCAGGGCGCGCCGCGCGGCGGCGCCAAAGGGGCCAGCGACTCGCGCAGGCGGTCGCGCACCAGCGGCTGGCCGGGGTTGAGCGCGGCTTCCACATGGCCGATGTGGGCCAGCAGGCGCTCGCGGGCCAGGGCGGCGTTGCCGGCCTCCAGGGCCTCGACGATGGACGCATGCTCCGCGCAGGACTGGCTGGCCTCGTGGCGCGACTGGTAAAGCGATGCCGCCAGCGTGGTGCGCGCCGTGAGGTCGCGCAGGATGTCGCTCAGGCTGCGGTGGCCCATGGCCTCGGCCAGGCACACGTGGAAGTCGGCGAGCAGGAAGGCGCGTGTGGCCGCGTCGGCGCCCTCGATGGCACGCTGCTCGTCAGCGATGTGGGCGCGCAGCCGGGGGATGACCGCCTGCAGCGGGCGGCCGGCATCGGCCAGGATGCCCGATTCAATGATGCGCCGGGCCGAGAACGCATCGCGCGCATCGTCCACCGACGGCTCCACCACATACCAGCCCCGGCGCGGGCGCACCTCGACAAAGCCGCGGGCCTGCAGCTGCATCAGGGCCTCGCGCACCAGGGTGCGGCTCACGCCGAAAAGATCGGCCAGCTCTTGCTCGCCCAGGCGCTCGCCGGGGGCGAGCTTCTGCGCCAGGATGGATTCCACCACCTGTTGGGCGATCTGGGTCTGGTTGGTGCTCATGGGGCCGATTGTGGCCCGGTGGCCGGGGGGTTGCGGCCGTCCAGCACCGCGTGGGCGCGTTCGCGGTCGATGTCGCCCTCCCAGGCAGCAATCGCCACGGTGGCCACGCAGTTGCCGACCAGGTTGCCCAGGGCGCGGGCGATGCCCATGAACCAGTCCACCGACAGCACCAGCACCAGGCCGATGGCCGGGATGGCCGGAATCGCATGCAGCGTGGCCGCCAGCACCACGATGGCCGAGCCCGGCACGCCGTGTGCGCCCTTGGACGTGACCAGCGAGATCGCCAGAATGGTCAGCAGGTCGGTCATGGTGATGGGGGTGTTGGTGGCCTGGGCGATGAACACGGCCGCCAGCGTGATGTAGATCGAGAACGCGTCCAGGTTGAACGAGTAGCCCGTGGGGATCACCAGGCCCACGGTCGAATCGCGGATGCCCATGTGCTTGAGCTTGGCCATGATCTGCGGCAGCACGCTGTCCGACGAGGTGGTGGCGAACACCACGGCCAGCTCCTCGCGCAGGTAGCGCAGCAGCTTGAACAGGCTGAAGCCCGAGAACCGCATGATGAGGCCCAGCACCACCACCACGAAGATCGCCACCGCCGCATAGAACAGCACCACCAGCATGCCCAGCTGCTTGAGCGAGCCGATGCCGTACTTGCCCACCGTGAAGGCAATCGCGCCCAGCACGCCCAGCGGCGCCAGCTTGATGATCAGGCCCATGGTCTTGAACAGCACATGCGACAGGTCTTCGATGAGGGTGGTGACGCGCGTGCCGCGCTCGCCCATCAGCGCCAGCGCGCAGCCGAACACGATGGAGAACAGCAGCACCTGCAGCACGTCGCCGTTGGCGAACGCGCTCACGGCCGTGGTGGGGATGAGCTTGAGCACAAAGTCGCTGAAGCCGCCGCCGGTGAGCTTGCTGGCGTTTTCGGCGTAGGCGCCCATGGCCTTGGGGTCCAGCGCCTTGGGGTCCACGTTCATGCCCACGCCGGGCTCGAACCAGAACGCCAGTGCCAGGCCCAGCACCAGGGCGATGGAGGTGACGACCTCGAAGTAGATCAGCGACTTGATGCCCACCCGGCCCACCCGCTTCAAGTCGCCCGTGCCGGCAATGCCATGCACCACCACGCAGAACACGATGAGCGGGATCAGCATCTTGATGAGCTTGATGAAGCCGTCGCCCAGGGGCTTGAGCTGCACGGCCGTGTCGGGCCAGAAGAGCCCGATGGCCACGCCGGCCATCAAGGCCAGGATCACCCGGCCGAACAAGGAGTTGAGGAAGCGGAGCATGGGAACCCTTTGCGGAGAAAAAGGATGGAGTGGTGCTGCAATCAATCTTGCATACAAGAACTGTAGACAAGTGTTGGAGGCCAGAACATGGGGTTATCCCGGGCTGTGTCGCCCAGGCGGCGCACAGCCATCGCCACCAGGGTTGAAGTACTTTTGACTTTGGCGCATGGGTGGCTGGGCGGCCGTGGCCCCACAATCGCCCGCGGAGACGACCACCCATGACCACCCCCCACACCGTGCCCGACCCCGTTCGTCAGAGCGGCGAATTTCTTGAATACCTGTACCGCGTGGCCGTGCGCCGCGCGCTGCCGCTGCACAACACCGCCGCCTTCCTGCCCGCCCCGCCCAGCCCCGAGAGCGGTGGCCGCACCCTGGTGCTGGGTGCGGGCAAGGCCGGCGGCGCCATGGCGCAGGCGGTGGAGGCGCTGTGGCCGGCCGACGCCCCGCTGTCGGGCCTGGTGGTCACGCGCTACCACCACACGCCGCCCCGGCCCGAAGGCCTGCCGCAGCGCATCGAGGTGGTCGAGGCCGCGCACCCGGTGCCCGATGCGGCCGGTCTGGCCGCCGCGCAGCACATCCTGGCGCTGACGCAGGGCCTGACCGCCAACGACCTGGTGCTGTGCCTGATCTCGGGCGGGGGCTCGGCCCTGCTCACGCTGCCGGCCGAGGGCCTCGCGCTCGAAGACAAGCAGCGCATCAACAAGGCCCTGCTGGAGAGCGGTGCCGCCATCGACGAGATGAACTGCGTGCGCAAGCACCTCTCGCGCATCAAGGGCGGGCGGCTGGCGGCGGCCTGCGCCCCCGCACGCGTGGTCACGCTCACCATCAGCGACGTGCCGGGCGACGACCCCTCGGTCATCGCCAGCGGCCCCACGGTGCCCGACGCCACCACCTGCGCCGACGCGCTGGCCATCCTGGCGCGTTACCGCATCGACATCCCCGCCGGCGTGCGTGCCGCGCTGCAGGCGGGCGATCTGGAAACCCCCAAGCCCGGCGACGCCGTGTTTGCGGGCCACGCCGTGCACATGACGGCCACGCCCCAGCAGTCGCTGGAGGCGGCCGCAGAGGCCGCGCGGGCGGCGGGCGTGCCGGCCTACATCCTGTCCGACGAGATCGAGGGCGAATCGCGCGAGGTGGGCAAGGTGCACGCCGCGCTGGCACGGGCGGTGGCGCGGCACGGCCAGCCGTTTGCGCGGCCCTGCGTGATCCTCTCGGGCGGCGAGACCACCGTCACCATCCGCCCGCGTGCACCGGGCGCGGCCAAAGGCCGGGGCGGCCGGGCGGGCGAGTTCTGCATGGGCCTGGCACAGGCGCTGCAAGGGCAAGCAGGCGTATGGGCCCTGGCGGCAGACACCGACGGCATTGACGGCGTGGAAGACAACGCCGGCGCCCGCGTCGCGCCCGACACCCTGGCGCGTGCTGCGGCGCAGGGCCTCTCCATCGCGGACCACCTGGACCGCAACGATGCGTATGGCTACTTCGATGCGGTGGGCGACTTGGTCATCACCGGGCCCACGCACACCAACGTGAACGACTTCCGGGCGATCCTGATTTTGTAGCGGCTGGCGCTTGCCCCGTGCGGCCTTCAGGCAGAAACTGCCGAAAAATGTTGACTGGCAAGCGCAAGCAGCTCACTTTTTTGACGACCCCTCGCGCGGCAAGGACGCCACCCAGTCCTTGCCGAAACGCCCCTGCAAAAAGGCAACGAAGGCCTGCACCTTCTGTGGCACCAGGCGCGGCGAGGGGTAGACCGCATGGATCTCTTGCTCGGGCAGGCGGCAGGTCTTGAGCACCTCCACCACGCGCCCGGCCGCCAGCGATTCCACCGCCACGTAGTGCGGCAGCGCCGCGATGCCCATGTGCGCGCGCGCCGCCGCCAGCAGCGCCGAGAGGTTGTTGGACCGCAGCCGCCCCGTGACGGGCACCGACACCGCCTCGCCGCTCGCATTGCGCAGCCGCCACAGGTCGTTGCCCTGCACGCTGCTGTAGATCAGCGTGGCGTGGTCCTTGAGGTCAGACGGCCGGCGCGGCGTGCCGCGCTTCTTCAGGTAGGTGGGCGAGGCCACCAGCACCCAGGGGTTCATGCCCAGCGTGCGCGCACCCAGGGCCGAGTCGGCCAGCTTGCCCAGGCGGATCGCCACGTCAATGCCGTTGGCCACCAGGTCGGTGTAGCGGTCCTCGAAGCTCAGGTCCAGCTGCACCTGCGGGTTTTGCGCCATGAACTCCAGCGCCAGCGGCACCACCACGCGCCGCCCGAACGCCACCGAGCTGCCCACCCGCAGTTGGCCGTGCACCTGCGTCTGGCGCACGCGCACCACGCTCTCGGCGTCGGCCACGTCGGTCACGATGGCCTTGCACTTCTCGTAGTACAGCGCGCCGGGCTCGGTCAGGCTCACGCCGCGTGTGTTGCGGTTGAGCAGCCGCACCTTCAGGTGCGCCTCCATCGCCGCGACCTGCTTGGTCACCGTGGGCTGCGTGGTGGCGAACTCGCGCGCCACCTTGGTGAAGCTGCCGGTTTCCACCACCCGTACGAACATTTCCATGGCATCGAGCCGGTCCATCGTGGTTGTCTCCTGTGCTGTGCATGGTGGCGCGCACTGCCGCCATGGTTTATTCCTGTGTGGAATAAATTTTATGGTCTGCTGCCACCTTCCGCCACAACGGGTGCTTGCCTAGAGTTGCCACATCAACCGACCACCAACCGAAGGAGATGTGCAATGCCAAGAATGAAGGCCATCGAGGCCGCCGTGAAGGTGATGGAGAAAGAGGGCGTGAGCGTTGCGTTCGGCGTGCCCGGCGCGGCCATCAACCCGCTGTATGCGGCGCTCAAGGCGCACGGCGGCATCGGCCACATCCTGGCGCGCCATGTGGAGGGTGCCAGCCACATGGCCGAGGGCTACACGCGCGCCGTCGCCGGCAACATCGGTGTGTGCATCGGCACCAGCGGCCCCGCCGGCACCGACATGATCACCGGGCTGTATTCGGCCAGCGCGGACTCCATCCCCATCCTGTGCATCACCGGCCAGGCGCCGCGCGCGCGCCTGCACAAGGAAGACTTCCAGGCGGTGGACATTGCCAGCATCGCCAAGAGCGTGACCAAGTGGGCCACCACGGTGCTGGAGCCCGCGCAGGTGCCGCAGGCGTTTCAGCAGGCGTTCCACCTCATGCGTTCCGGCCGGCCCGGGCCGGTGCTCATCGACCTGCCCATCGACGTGCAACTGGCTGAGATCGAGTTCGACCCCGACACGTATGAACCCCTGGTGCCCTACAAGCCCGCCGCCACGCGCGCGCAGATCGAGAAGGCGCTGGCCATGCTGAACGACGCAGAGCGCCCGCTGCTGGTCGCGGGCGGCGGCATCATCAACGCCGATGCGTCCGGCCTGCTGGTGCAGTTTGCCGAGCTGCTGGGCGTGCCGGTGATCCCCACGCTCATGGGTTGGGGCAGCATCCCCGACGATCATCCGCTCATGGCCGGCATGTGTGGCCTGCAGACCAGCCAGCGCTATGGCAACGCCACGATGTTGGCCAGCGACTTCGTGCTGGGCATCGGCAACCGCTGGGCCAACCGGCACACGGGTTCGGTGGACGTGTACACCAAGGGCCGGAAGTTCGTGCACGTGGACATCGAGCCCACGCAGATCGGCCGCGTGTTTGCGCCGGACTTCGGCATCGTCTCTGACGCGGGCGCAGCGCTCCGGCTCTTCGTCGACGTGGCGCGCGAATGGAAGGCCGCCGGGCGCCTGAAGGACCGCAGCGGCTGGGCCGCCGAATGCCAGGGCCGCAAGAACAGCGTGGACTACCTGCGCAAGACCCACTTCGACAGCGTGCCCATGAAGCCGCAGCGCGTGTACCAGTGCATGAACCGCGCGCTGGGCAAGGACGTGTGCTATGTCTCCACCATCGGCCTGTCGCAGATCGCGGGCGCGCAGTTCCTGCACGTGTACCAGCCGCGCCACTGGATCAACTGCGGCCAGGCCGGCCCGCTGGGCTGGACGGTGCCCGCCGCCCTGGGCGTGCGCGTGGCCGACCCGGCGCGCAAGATCGTGGCGCTGTCGGGCGACTACGACTTCCAGTTCATGATCGAAGAGTTGGCCGTGGGCGCGCAGTTCAAGCTGCCCTACCTCCACGTGCTCGTCAACAACAGCTACCTGGGCCTGATCCGCCAGGCGCAGCGCAGCTTCAGCATCGACTACTGCGTGCAGCTCGCGTTCGACAACGTGAACATGGCCGAGGGCGAGGTGGCGCGCGGCTACGGCGTGGACCACGTGAAGGTGGTCGAGGGCCTGGGCTGCAAGGCCCTCCGCGTGCACCGCCCCGAGGAGTTCGCGCCCGCCATCGCCCAGGCCGAGGCCTGGATGGCCGAGCACCGCACGCCGGTGGTCATCGAGGTGATCCTGGAGCGCGTGACCAACATCGCCATGGGCACCGAGATCGACAACATCGTCGAGTTCGAGGAACTGGCCACGCAGGCGGCCGATGTGCCGAGTGCGCTGGCGGTGCTGGATTGAGGCGGCACCGGCCTGGGCCGGGCTGAAGCCCTTTTCCTGCCTACACCCGTTCAGCCTGAGCCTGTCGAAGGCCATCCCCGTACCCCGGCTTCGACAGGCTCAGCCCGAACGGTGGGTGGGAGCCTGCCCCGCCTTGCCTGGCCCGCACCGTCCCCACTTTTTTATTCATTGCCACCGGAGACTTCCCCATGCCCCGTTTTGCTGCCAACCTCAGCATGCTGTTCACCGAGGTGCCTTTCATCGACCGTTTCGAGCGCGCTGCCCACGCTGGATTCGAAGCCGTAGAGTTCCTCTTTCCCTATGCCCACACGCCCGAGGAGCTGCGTGCGCAGATCGACGCGCACAAGCTGCAGATCGTGCTGCACAACCTGCCTGCGGGCGACTGGGACGCGGGCGAGCGTGGCATTGCCGTCGACCCCGCGCGGGTGGCGGAATTCCGCGCCGGCGTGGCCCGCGCCATCACCTATGCCAAGGCGCTGGGTGTGCCGCAGCTCAACTGCCTGGCCGGCAAGGCGCCCGCGGGCGTGGACGCCGCCAGCCTGCGCGCCACCTTCGTCGACAACCTGCGCTTCGCGGCCACGGAGCTGAAGGCGGCCGGGCTGCGCCTGCTGATCGAGCCCATCAACCCGTTCGACATCCCAGGCTTTTACCTGACCCGCACGGACCAGGCGGTGGCCATCCTGGACGAGGTGGATGCCAGCAATGCCTTTGTGCAGTACGACATCTACCACGCGCAGCGCACCGAAGGCGAGCTGGCCACCACGCTGCAAAAGCACCTGGCGCGCATCGGCCATGTGCAGGTGGCCGACAACCCCGGCCGCAACGAGCCGGGCACGGGCGAGATCAACTACCGCTACCTGTTCGCGCACCTGGACCGCATCGGATACGAGGGCTGGGTGGGCTGCGAGTACAAGCCTGCACGCACCACCGAGGTTGGCCTGGGGTGGCGGACGGCGCTCACGGCATGACCCAGAACCATCGCTTGGACGAACCACCACAACACAAGGAGAACACGAACATGACCGACACCCCCCTCAAACTCGGTTTCATCGGCCTGGGCATCATGGGCGCGCCCATGTGCGGGCACCTCATCGCCGCGGGCCACCAGCTCTACGTGCACACGCGCGGCCGCGTGGCGCCGCAGATCGCAGAGAGCAGCGCCACGCAGTGCACCACCGCGCGTGGCGTGGCCGAGCGGGCCGATATCGTCTTTCTGATGCTGCCCGACACGCCCGATGTGGAGAAGGTGCTGTTCGGCGCCGATGGCGTGGCCCAGGGCCTCAAGGGCAGTACGGGCAAGGTGGTGGTGGACATGAGTTCCATCTCGCCCGTGGCCACCAAGGACTTCGCGGCGCGCATCGAGGCCGTGGGCGCGCAGTACCTGGACGCGCCCGTCTCGGGCGGCGAGCTGGGCGCGAAGAACGCCACCCTGTCCATCATGGTTGGCGGCCCCGAGGTGGTGTTCGATCGCATCAAGCCGCTGTTCGAGCGCCTGGGCAAGAACATCACCCTGGTGGGCGGCAACGGCGACGGCCAGACCGCCAAGGTGGCCAACCAGATCATCGTCGCCCTGAACATCGAGGCCGTGGCCGAAGCGCTGCTCTTCGCCGCCCGCGCGGGCGCCGATCCGGCCCGCGTGCGCCAGGCGCTGCTGGGCGGGTTCGCCTCGTCCAAGATCCTGGAGGTGCACGCCGAACGCATGATCCGGCGCACCTTCGACCCCGGCTTTCGCATCGGGCTGCACCAGAAGGACTTGAACCTTGCGCTGTCGAGCGCGCGGGCGCTGGGCGTGCCGCTGCCCAATACGGCCATGGCGCAGGAGCTGTTCAATGCCTGCGTGGCGCATGGCGGTCAGGGGTGGGACCACTCGGCGATGGTGCGGGCGCTGGAGAAGATGGCGAATTTCGAGATCGGGCAGGCATCGCCCGCCTGACGCAGGCCACCATGAAAAATCCCGCTGGCCTTTCGGCGAGCGGGATTCTCGGTTTGAAGGGCCGCTACCGCTTGTCTATCAAGCGCAAGCAGCTATCAATAGAATAGCAATCAATACCCCAGCGTCTTCCCATCTGGGTTGCGCGGGTCCGAGTAGCCGTACAGCGCGCCGCCCCGGATCTGGATGGTCTGCGTGCGGCCCATCGACGGCTTGACCGCGATGTTGTGGCCACGCTGCTTGAGCAGGGCGATGGTGTCGGGCGAGAGGCCCTTTTCCACGCGCAGCTCGTCGGGCGTCCACTGGTGGTGCACGCGGGGTGCGGCAGCGGCTTCGGCGGGGTTCATGCCGAAGTCGATGGTGTTGACCACCGTTTGCAGCACCGTGGTGATGATGCGCGCGCCGCCGGGGCTGCCGGTCACCAGCGTGGGCTTGCCGTCCTTGAGCACCAGGGTGGGCGTCATGGACGACAGGGGGCGCTTCTTGGCTGCAACTGCGTTGGCGTCACCGCCGACCAGGCCGTAGGCGTTGGCCACGCCGGGCTTGGCCGAGAAGTCGTCCATCTCGTTGTTGAGCAAGATGCCCGTGCCCTTGGCGACGATGCCGCTGCCGAAGTTGGTGTTCAGCGTGTACGTCACGGCCACGGCGTTGCCGGCCTTGTCCACCACCGAGTAGTGGGTGGTCTGGTCGCTTTCATACGGCTGGGGCTGGCCGGGCTTGATCTCCTTGGCCGGGCGCGCGCGGTTGGCGTCGATGCCCTTGGCCAGCGATTCGGCGTAGCGCTTGGAGGTCAGGCCCTTCTGCGGCACCTTCACGAAGTCCGGGTCGCCCAGGTATTCGGAGCGGTCGGCATAGGCCAGCTTGCTGCTTTCGGCCATGTAGTGGATGGTCTGAGCGCTGTTCGGGCCCCACTGGGCCAGGGGCAGGGGCTCCAGCATGTTCAGGATCTGCACCAGGTGCGGGCCGCCCGAGGAGGGTGGCGGCATGGTCACGATCTCATAGCCGCGGTAGGTGCCGCGCGTGGGCACACGCTCGGCCACCTTGTATTCGCGCAGGTCCTGCAGGCTGATAGCGCCCGCGTGGGGAGCCATCTCGGCGGCGATCTTCTGGGCGATCTCGCCTTCGTAGAAGGCCTTGGCGCCCTGCTGGCCGATCAGGCGCATGGACTGGGCCAGGTCCTTTTGTACCAGCGGGTCGCCCACCTTCAGGGGTTCGCCGTTTTTCCAGAAGATGGCCTGGGTGGCGGGCCATTGGCCCATGTTCTTCTTTTCCTGCTGCAGGATCTTGGCCAGCGTCTCGCTGACCGGGAAGCCCTTGTCGGCCAGTTCGATGGCGGGCGCGATCACGCGCGACAGGGGCAGGGTGCCCCAGCTCTTGAGCGCATGCTCCATGCCGGCCACGGTGCCGGGCACGCCCACAGCGTAGTGGGTGTAGAGCGACTTGCCGTTCACCACATTGCCCTTGGCATCGAGGTACATGTCGCGCGTGGCCTTGATGGGCGCCACTTCGCGGAAGTCCAGCGCCACGCTCTTGCCGGTCTTGGCGTCGTGCACCACCATGAAGCCGCCGCCGCCCAGGTTGCCCGCGTTGGGCAGGGCCACGGCCAGCGCAAAGCCGATGCCCACGGCCGCGTCCACCGCGTTGCCGCCGGCCTTGAGGATGTCCAGGCCCACTTGCGAGGCCAGTTCCTGCTCGGTGGCGACCATGCCATTGCGCGCCACCACCGGGTGGAACACGTCCATGTCGAAGTCGTAGGCGGCGCTGGCGGCCTGGGCGGCTGCCGTTTGCTGCACGGCGGGCGCGGGGGCCGCTGCCGTGGTCGGCGTGTTGCCGCAGGCCGTGAGGCTGGCCAGGGCCAGCGCCAGGCTGGAGGCCAACAGCGTGTGTCGGATGTTCATCGGGGGTGCTCCTTGGTTTTTGCTCTGTAGGAATTCGGAAGGCGGGCCCATGGGGCCCGCAGCAAGTGTAGGGGGGGCCTGCGCTGCGTGTGGGCCGCAGGTTATGCCGATTGAGTATGCGTCCAATACCAGTGCGTCATCCCTGCAGCCAGTGCAGAAGAAGGGTGCACGACACAGTGCTCCATGGCGCCTGCCACGCAGTTTCCGCCGGTGCCACCTCAGCGGCTGAGGGATGCGCGCACCTCGGTCAGCGAGCGCCGTTGGTGCCCCTGGGCATCCTGGTTGTCGTCCGACAGCCAGGCCTCGAAGGCCTGCCGCAGCAGCGGCCATTCGGTGTCGATGACCGAGAACCAGGCGGTGTCGCGGTTGCGGCCCTTGTAGACCACGGCCTGGCGGAAGATGCCCTCGAACTGGAAACCCAGGCGCGCGGCGGTGCGCCGCGAGGGGGCGTTGAGGCTGTCGCACTTCCACTCGTAGCGGCGGTAGCCCAGCGTGTCGAACACATAGGCCATGAGCAGGAACTGCGCCTCGGTGGAAGCGGGGGTCTGCTGCAGCAGGGGCGAGAACATCACGTTGCCCACCTCGATCACGCCGTGGGTGGGGTCGATGCGCATCAGCGCCAGGGTGCCCACGGCCTTGCCTGTGGCCCGGTCCACCACCGCGAAGTGGCGCGGGTCGGTGCTCTGCGCGGCGCCCTGCGCGTAGCGCAGGTAGTCCTGCGGCGTGTCGAACGGGCTGGTGAACATGTAGGTCCAGGCGCGCGGGTCCGGCGCGAGCCGGTAGGCCGCGTCCAGGTCGGCCGCATGGCGCTCGGCCTGCAGGGGTTCGAGCTGGCAGTGGCGGCCCGCCAGGGTCACGCCGGTGGGTTGGGGGCGGGGTGCCCAGCCGGGCACGGGGGCGCCGATGGGCTGGGCCAGTTCGTTCACGGAAGAAGCCATGGTGTGCGGGGCCCCGGGGGCCCAAAAAAAGAAGTGGTGGAAGCCCGTGACTCTAGGGTTCTGGTGGATCTGGCAAAAGATCCACAATTGCACCATCTGATGGTGCCACCGAAGGGGTGGCGCCCAGCCCCTTCTTGTGGACCCCCATGACCCCGCGCACCCCCGCCACCGACCCCGTCCGCCATGTGCTGCTGGACGCACCGCTGGTGCGCGATCGGCAGGGCGACTCGCTGCAGCGCCAGCTGCTCGCCCGCATCCGCGACGCCATCCTGGATGGGCGTTTCCCCTCGGGCTGCCGCCTGCCCGGGTCGCGGGACCTGGCGGCGGACCTGGGCGTGTCGCGCAACAGCGTGACGGCGGTCTACGAGCAGCTGGGGGCCGAGGGCTACATCGAGCTGAGCCGCCGGGGCACCCGGGTGGCGGCACTGGACCGCAGCCGTGCCCGGGGCCATGCGGACCCCGCACGCGCTGTGCCGCCGCGCCTGTCCGAACGCAGCGCGCAGGTGGTCAGCCGCTTCGCCGACGCGGCCGAGACCCTGGCCTTTAAGCCGGGCGTGCCGGCGCTGGCGCGGTTTCCGCTGGCCGCGTGGAAGAGCTGTTTCGACCGCGCCTTCAAGGCGGCCGGCGTGTCGGCCCTGGGTTATGGCAACCCGGCGGGCGAGGCGGCCCTGCGGGGCGCCATCATGCGGCACTTGGCGGTGGCGCGCGGCGTGCGCTGCGAGGCGCAGCAGGTGGTCATCACCGAAGGCGCGCAGGAGGCGCTGAACCTGTGCGTGCGGCTGGTGGCCAACCCGGGTGACACGGCCTGGGTGGAGGAGCCGGGCTATCGGGGGGCGCAGACGGCGTTCCAGTGCGGGGACCTGAAGGTCGAAGCCCTGCGGGTGGATGGCGCGGGCCTGGTGGTGCCTGCCGATGCCTGGATGGCAACGCCGCCCCGGCTCATCTACACCACGCCGTCCCACCAGTACCCTACGGGCGGGGTGTTGCCTGTGGCCCGCCGGCTGGCGCTGATCCGCCAGGCGCAGGCCTGTGGCGCCTGGATCATCGAGGACGACTACGACAGCGAGTTCCGCCACGCGGGCGAGTTGATCGGCGCCATGCAGGGCCTGGTGCCACAGGCGCCGGTGATGTATGTGGGCACGTTCAGCAAGACGCTGTTCCCATCCCTGCGCCTGGGTTTTGTGGTGCTGCCACAGGCCCTGGCGGCGGTGGCGGCGCCGCTGCTCAAGGAAACCCTGCGCGGCGGGCACCGCCACGAGCAGCTGGCGCTGGCGGAGTTCATCGAGAGCGGGCAGTTCAGTCGGCACCTGGGGCGCATGCGGCGCCTGTACCGCAGCCGGCAGGCGCTGCTGCGCGAGGCGCTGGCCCGGCACCTGGCCGTGCCCCACGGGGTGCTGGGGGGTGACAGCGGCATGCACCTCACGGTGCGCCTGCCGCCCGAATACCCCGACCAGGCCATTGCCGAGGCGGCCCGCGCCTACGACATGGCCCCCGCGCCGCTGTCACGCTTTGCCCTGCGCGCACAGCCCGAAGACAACGGCCTGGTGCTGGGCTACGGCAATACGTCCGAATCGCAGTACCCGGCCCTGGTGCAGCGGCTTGCGCGGCTGGCCCAGGCGCAGCGGGTGGGGCGCAGCGCCTGAGTGCGAGACCGCGTCAGGCCAGCAGATCGTTCAACGAGCGCGCAATGACCTTGGTGGCGCGGCGCAGGTCTTCGAGCTGCAGGCGCTCGTCGGCGCGCTTGGCGTGCGATTCGAGCACGGTGCGCGGGCCTGCGCCGTAGATCACGCCGGGGATGCCGCGCTCCACATACAGGCGCACGTCGGTGTACAGCGGCGTGCCCACGGCGGGCACGGGTTCGCCGATCACGGCCTGCGCGTGCTTCTGGATCGCGTCGACCAGGGGCTGGTTGCCGGCCAGTGGGGTCATGGCGTTGGCCAGCAGCAGGCGCTTGATCTCCACGCGGATGCCGTCGCGCTCGCCCGCCGCCTGCTCGATGATGCGGCGGATGGCGGCTTCCACCTCCACCGGGTTCTCTTCGGGGATCATGCGGCGGTCGAGCTTGAACATCACCTTGCCGGGCACCACGTTGGTGTTGGTGCCGCCCTCGATGCGGCCGACGTTCAGGTAGGGGTGCTTGATGCCCGCCACGTTGGATGTGATCTTCTTGTACTCGTCGTTCTGCGCATACAGCGCGTTCAGGATGTGCACCGCGCCCTGCAGCGCGTCCACGCCGGTGCGGGGCACGGCGGCGTGGGCCATCTTGCCGTGCACGGTCACCTCCATCTGCAGGCAGCCGTTGTGGGCGGTGACCACTTCGTAGCTGAAGCCGGCAGCGATCATCAGGTCGGGCTTCGTCAACCCCTTCTCCAGCAGCCAGCCGGGGCCGAGTTCGCCGCCGAATTCCTCGTCGTAGGTGAAGTGCAGCTCCACCGCGCCCCGGGCGGGCTTGGCGACGGCTTCCAGCGCGCGCACCGCGAAGGTGAAGCTCGCGAAGTCGCTCTTGCTCACGGCGGTGGCGCGGCCGTACATGGCGCCGTCCACGAGCTCGGCGCCATAGGGGTCGTGCGTCCAGCCTTCGCCGGGGGGCACCACGTCGCCATGGGCGTTCAGCGCAATGGTCTTGCCGCCGCTGCCGTAGGGTCTGCGCACGATCAGGTTGGTGATGGACTCCATGCCGTAGGCCAACACGTCGGCGGCGGGCACAGCGTGTTTTTCGGCGGTGTAGCCAAACTCGGTCAGCAGCTCGGCCGTGCGTTCGGCGTGGGGCGCGTTGTTGCCGGGCGGCGTGTCGGTGGGCACACGCACCAGGGCCTGCAGGAAGCGCACTTCCTCGTCAAAGTGCTGGTCGATCCAGGCGTCCAGCGCGGCGTAGTTGTTGTGGGTGGTCATGGTTGTTGTTCCTCTGCAAGTTGGCGCAGCACCTGGGTGAAGGCGTCCACGGCCAGCTGCATGTCGTTGTTGGTGGTGGATTCGAGCGGGTTGTGGCTGATGCCCGAGTTCAGCCCGCGCACGAAGAGCATGGCCTGGGGCATGACTTCGTGCAGCTTCATCGCATCGTGGCCGGCCCCGCTGGGCATGCGGAACACGGGCACACCCAGGGCGTCCACGGCGCGCTCCCAGTGGTGCTGCCAGGCGGGCGCGCTGGGCGCAGCGGCGGCGCGCATGGATTCCTCCAGCGTGTAGCGCAGGCCGCGCCGGGCGGCGATTTTCGCGAGTTGCTCCTTCACGTCGTTCACCAGCGCATCGCGCTGGGCGTCGGTGGGCGCGCGCAGGTCCAGGCTGAATTGGCAGCGGCCGGGCACCACGTTGATGGAGCCTGCTGGCACCTGCAGCTGGCCGATGGTGCCCACCGAGTCGCCGTCCTGCGCGGCGCGCTGCTCCACGTACAGCGCCAGTTCTGCCACGGCCACGGCCGCGTCGCGGCGGCGGTCCATGGGGGTGGTGCCGGCGTGGCTGGCGGTGCCGATCATCTCGCACAGAAAGCGCACGCTGCCGTTGATGGAGGTGACCACGCCCAGGGGCAGGTCCAGCTCGTTGAGCACGGGGCCCTGCTCGATGTGCACTTCGATGAAGCCCAGGTACTGGGCGGGGTCGCGCTGGAGCTTGGGGATGTCGTCGATGCACAGGCCCGCGTGCTGCATGGCCGCGCGCATGGTCACGCCGTCCACGTCCTTCTGGTCGAGCCAGGCGGGGTTGAAGTCGCCGATGAGCGCGCCCGAGCCGAGGAAGGTCGCCTTGTAGCGCTGGCCTTCTTCTTCGGCAAAGCCCACCACTTCGATGCCGAAGGGCAGGCGGCGGCCGGCGCGGTGCAGCTCGCGCACGCAGGCCATGGGCACGAAGATGCCCAGGCGGCCGTCGTACTTGCCGCCGTTGCGCACGGTGTCGTAGTGGCTGCCGGTGATGAGGTAGCGCGCACCCTCGGTGGCCGGGTGGTAGCGTCCCACCACGTTGCCCACGGCGTCCACTTCCACTTCGTCGAAGCCGCAGTCGCGCATCCAGTGGCTGATGCGCTGGGCGCAGGCGCGGTGCGCGTCGGTCAGATACGTGACGGTGAGCTGGCCTTTTTCGGCGAAGCCGGGGTCGGAGTGTTCGGCGAGCTTTTCATGCCAGTCCCACACGTCGTTGCCCAGCAAGGGCTCGGCGGCGAACTTGTCGTTCAGGCGGATCTCGGCGATGCGGTGGATGTTGCGCAGGGCTTCGGCCAGCTCGAACTCGGGGTGGTTGTCGAGGCGCCGCGCAAAGGTGTCGATGATCTCCTGCTTGGCCAGGCCCGTGCCGCGCGGGCCGCGCACCGCCAGGATGAAGGGGAAGCCGAAGCGCTCGTTGTAGGCGGCGTTGAGCGCCTGGATGCGCGCGAACTCCTCGGGCGTGCACTGCGTCAGGCCCGCCTTGCTCTGTTCGTTGGTGGATTCGGCCGTGAGATTCTTCGCCACCATGGCCTTGCCCGCGAGTTCGGGGTGGGCGCGGATCAGCGCGAGCTGCGCGTCCTGCCCCGCCGTGCGCACCACCTGGGCCAGCGCATGCTGCAGGTGGGCCTGCGAGCGGAAGGGGCGCTGCGCCAGCGCCTGCTCGGCGATCCAGGGCGAGTGTTCGTACAGGCCGTCCAGCAGCTGCAGGGCCTCGGCAGGGCTGGCCGCGTTGAGTTGTTCCAGGGTCAATGCCATGTGGTCAACCTGCTTTCTGTGAAGGGTAGGGGTGCGCCTGCTTCCAGTGGCGCGCGATGTCGATGCGGCGGCACACCCACACGTTGCTGTGCTGCTGGATGTGGTCCAGGAAACGCTGCAGTGCCGTGATGCGGCCGGGGCGGCCCAGCAGGCGGCAGTGCATGCCGATGCTCATCATCTTGGGCGCGTTGTCGCCCGCCGGGTCGCCTTCGGCGTACAGCGCGTCGAAGCTGTCCTTCATGTACTGGAAGAACGGGTCGGCGTGCGAGTAGCCCTGGGGCAGCGCAAAACGCATGTCGTTGCAGTCGAGCGTGTAGGGCACGATGAGCTGGGGCACGGTGGTGCCGTTGCTCTTTTTCACGTCCATCCAGAACGGCAGGTCGTCGCCGTAGTAGTCGCTGTCGTATTCGAAGCCGCCGAAGTCGGCCACCAGGCGGCGGGTGTTGGGGCTGTCGCGGCCGGTGTACCAACCCAGCGCGCGGTGGCCCGTCATGCGCTCGATGATCTCCATGGCCTCGGCCATGTGGGCGCGCTCGACCTCTTCGGGCACGTGCTGGTAGTGGATCCACTTGAGGCCGTGGCAGGCGATCTCGTGGCCCAGCTGCACGAAGGCCTGCGTCAGATCTGGGTGGCGCTGCAGCGCGCTCGACACGCCAAACACGGTGAGCGGCAGCTTGCGCTTTTCAAACTCGCGCAGGATGCGCCACACCCCGGCCCGCGAGCCGTATTCGTAGATGCCTTCCATGCTCATGTGCCGCTCGGGGTAGCTCGCGGGGTTGAACATTTCCGACAGGAACTGCTCGCTGCCCGCATCGCCGTGCAGTACGGCGTTCTCGCCGCCTTCTTCGTAGTTGAGCACGAACTGCACCGCAATGCGGGCGCCGCCCGGCCACTGCGCGTGGGGCGGGGTCTTGCCGTAGCCGATGAGGTCGCGGGGGTAATGCTGGGTGGAGTCGTAGATCATGGGCGTCGGTGATTCATCTAGGGGTCACGGCATGAGTGCTGCGGCCAGGTCGCTGGCCGGGCGTTTGCGGTCGAAGGTGAGGCTGGCCTCCACATGTTCCAGGTGGGCCTGCATGAGCGAGACGGCCAGGGCCTCGTCGCGCGCGGCGAGGGCGGCCACGATGTCGCCATGCTCCTCATGCGAATGCTCGGCGGCGCTGGCCGACTGGTACATCAGCGTGATGAGGGCGCAGCGCGAGATCAGGTCGCCCAGCAGCTGCGCCAGCACTTCGTTGCCCATGAGTTCGGCCATGCGCACGTGGAAGTCGCCCAGCAGCTCGGTGCGGCTGCTGGCATCGGCCGTGCCCATGGCGGCCTTCTCGCTGGCCACATGGGCGCGCAGGGCTTTGATCTTGGCGGGGGTCACGGTCTGCACGAAGGCGCGTGTCATCTCGGTCTCGAGCATGCGGCGCACGGCGAACACCTGGCGGGCTTCTTCGACGGAAGGCGTGGAGACAAAAGCGCCGCGCGCGGGCTCCAGCGTGACCAGCCGGTTCTGCGCGAGCTGGAACAGCGCCTGGCGCACCAGCGTGCGCGACACGCCGAAGTGGTCGGCCAGCTTCTGCTCGGCCAATTTGGTGCCTGGCTGCAGGCGGTGCTCCACGATGGCGCGGGTCAGCGCCTCGACAATCGCACTGGTGGATGAAGATTCCATGGTGGCATGATACGTTGGAATGGCGAAAAGTGTATACACTTTTGGTCTACACGCTGCGATCTGGCAATCCTCGCCGATCGGCGGTAAACCCCTTTCAGGAGATTCCCTATGGGACTGAGCACCCACGTTCTCGACACCATGAACGGTTGCCCTGCCGCCGGCATGGAGGTGACGCTGTACTCCACCGAGGGCGACAACGCCACGCTGATCAAGCGCCTGGTGTTGAACCACGACGGCCGCACCGATGCGCCGCTGTTCGACAACGCGAGCCTGCGCACCGGCACCTACCGGCTGCGTTTTGATGTGGCGGGCTACTTCAAGGCCCGGGGCGTGCAACTGCCCGAACCCAACTTTCTGAACCAGGTGAATCTGGACTTCGGCATTGCACATGCCGACCAGCACTACCACGTGCCGCTGCTGGTGAGCCCGTGGAGCTATTCGACCTACCGAGGTTCGTAGGAGGTGTGAACGCCCCTGGCGGACGCGCCGAGCGGCGAAGCCGCTCAGCGGGATGCGCCTAGAGCTGCCCTTCGGTCAGGGTGTCGAGCTGGAAATGCCCGCCCTTGTCCCACAGCCAGGTGTCGGTGTAGGTGACCTTGCCCATG
This sequence comes from Acidovorax sp. FJL06, assembly GCF_003852545.1. Classification (GTDB taxonomy): domain Bacteria; phylum Pseudomonadota; class Gammaproteobacteria; order Burkholderiales; family Burkholderiaceae_C; genus Acidovorax. The sequence goes on along the minus strand of NZ_QAJR01000003.1, from coordinate 11,107 downwards.
CGCGTGGGCGCAGGGAAGGGCGCTGCGGCGCGCACGGTGCGCTCAATCTCGGCCACCACCTCGGGGGCGTGGCGTGGGGCGCGGGCCCAGTGCAGGCGGGTGATCTTGCCGCTGCGGTCGATGTCGATCTGCAGCACGCCGATGGCGTACAACTGGGCCGGCAACTTGCCCTTGAAGATGCGTTCGCTGTTCAGAGCATAGAGGTGGGTGGCGGCGTCCTGCCGGTAGGCGTGGGGCGTGGCGGCGGCCGAGGGGCGCGCCGATCCGGCCGTGGCGGGCACCGGGCCCTTGATGCCCCCCGATTCCGAACTGGTGGACGGGACGCTGTCGGGCGCTGGGGTGGGCTCGGGCGGGGACTTGCAGGCCGACACCAGGGCGGCACCTAGGGCCATGATGCCTGCCAGCAGCCAGTGGCTGCGCTGGCCGGGGGAGCGGGTGGTCGGCGTATCGGGCATGGTGTGGGGTGTTGCGGAGGCCGCCAGTGCGGTGCCGGCGGCAATGTGCTTTTGCGACGAAGGAATGGCGGTGACAAATTTGCGTTTGCTGTTGGACGGTTTGACCGCCGGGCCAGCGTGCCTGGTAACCGTAGAGTCTACCCAAGGGTCCGTGCCCCGGGAACCCGGGGCCTGGATGGCCGTGTTTGCCGACCGCCTGGTGGGCACCATTGGCGGCGGGCACCTGGAGCTGCAGGCCATTGCCGAAGCGCGCCAGCGCCTGGCGGGCAAGGCTGCTCACAACCCCGCACCCGTGCGGTATGCGCTGGGCCCCGCGCTGGGCCAGTGCTGCGGCGGCGTGGTGCACCTGGGGTTTGCGCTGCTCACGGTGGCCGATGCCCCGGGGCTGGCCACCCGCCTGGCGCCCCGCCAGCACCCCGTGGCGCTGTTTGGCGGCGGCCATGTGGGCCACGCGCTGGCCCGTGTGCTGGCGCCCCTGCCGTTTGCGCTGACCTGGATCGACAGCCGCGACGGCATCTTTCCCGAGCCGCCGCCCGAGGGGGCGGTCTGCGAGCATTCCGATCCGGTGCAAGGGGCTGTGCCGGGCCTGGCGCCGGGCAGCCGCGTGCTCATCATGAGCTTCAGCCACGCTGAGGACCTGGACGTGGTGGCCGCCTGCCTGCAGCGCCAGCGGCAGCAGCGGGACCTGCCCTTCATCGGCCTCATCGGCAGCCAGACCAAGTGGGCCACGTTTGGCAGCCGCCTGCGCAGCCGGGGCTTCAGCCAGGATGAGCTGGCGCAGGTGACCTGCCCCATCGGCATCCCCGGCATCGAAGGCAAGGAGCCCGAGGTGATCGCCGTGGCCGTGGCGGCGCAGCTGCTGCTCAGCCTGAAGGCGGCCTGAAAACCTATGGCTGGAACGATTCATGCACCTGCCGTCACAACAGCTTGAATGCGGGTAACTCCCGCCCCGCAGGCACCAGCCTGGGGCTGGAAGCGGGAACAATTTCTGCATACACTTTGATTCACCGGTCGCAGCGGTGCCCAGCAGAGTCTTTTCTGCCCAGGTGCGCGACCCCTTCTTCTGCTCAGAGCGCCCGCAGTGGTGAGCAGGTTGTACAAGCGGCACGCGCGGCACATCCGCCCGCACGCCGCCAAGGTTGAGAACTATGGAAAGCTACCTTCTCGACTGGGCCAACCTGCTCTTGCGCTGGGTCCACGTCATCACCGCCATCGCCTGGATTGGCTCGTCGTTCTACTTCGTCTTCCTCGACAGCAGCCTCACGCCGCCCGAGGACGACGACCTCAAGAAACAGGGCGTGAGCGGCGAGCTCTGGGCCGTGCATGGCGGCGGCTTTTACCACCCCGTCAAGTTCGCCGTGTCGCCGCCCAAGCTGCCGGGGCACCTGCATTGGTTCTTCTGGGAAAGCTACAGCACCTGGATCAGCGGCTTTGCGCTGTTCACGGTGTCGTACCTCTACAGCGCCAGCACCTACCTCATCGACAAGTCCCGCATGGACTGGGCACCCTCCACGGCCATCGGGGTGGCGCTGGCGTTCTTTGTCGTGTTCTGGCTGCTGTACGACGCGATCTGCCGCCTCTTTGGCCAGAAGAAGAACGGCGACGCCATTGTGGGTGCGCTGGTGTTCGTGCTGGTGTGCGTGGCCTCGTGGCTGGCCTGCCACTGGTTTGCAGGCCGCGCGGCCTTCTTGCTGGTGGGCGCGATGATCGCCACCTCCATGAGCGCCAACGTGTTCTTCTGGATCATCCCCGGCCAGCGCACCGTCATCAGCCAGATCAAGGCGGGCGAGCCCGTGGACCCGATCCACGGCAAGCGCGGCAAGCAGCGCAGCGTGCACAACACCTATTTCACGCTGCCGGTGCTGTTTGCCATGCTCAGCAACCACTACAGCTTTACCTGGAGCCACCCGCAGAACTGGCTGGTGCTGATCCTGATGATGTTCGCGGGCGCGGCCATCCGCCAATTCTTCGTCATGCGCCACGGCTACAAGCTGGGCCGCAATGCCAATCCGCTGCCCTATGCGCTGGTGGGGGTGGCCGCGATCGTGGGGGTGATCGTCTGGATGCGCCCCGTGCCGGTGGCGGCCTCTGCCGCACCGGTGGCCGCTGTGGGTGTTGCTGCCAATGCTCCTGTTTCAGGAGCTTCTGGGGTAAGTGCAGAGGGCGCTAGCGGCCCGAATGACTACCCGGCGGTGCAGGCGGTGCTGGCCCAGCGCTGCTACCTGTGCCACGGTGAGCAGGTGCAGATGAAGAACCTGCGCCTGGATTCGCCAGGCCTGGTCAAGCAGCATGCCCAGGCCATCTACCAGCAGGCCGTGGTGCAAAAGCTCATGCCCATGAACAACGCCACGGGCATCACCGACGCAGAGCGTGCGCTCATCGGTCGGTGGTTTGAGGCGGGGGCGCCTACGGGGCCTTGAGGCCGTGTCGTGTGGAGTGCTGAGTGCGGCGTCACTTTGCGCGCAAGCGCAGCCTAGCCCTTGACGACGGTGGCGTCGATCTCCACCACCTGCCCCGGGTATCCCAGGCGGGCGACGCCCAGGAGCGTTGCCGGAGGCACTTGCCTGCCAAAGTATTCGGTCACGGCACCCCAGGCCGCTGAGAGGTCGGCCTCTTCGCCGACGACGTAGACAACCAAGCGGCGAATGTCTGGCGCGGCAAACCCGTGAACAGCCAGAACCTTGCTCAGATTCGCCAAGCACTGCGATGCCTGGGCGCACGGATCTCCGGGCGCCACGATCGAGCCATCGGCGGCCTGCGGCACTTGGCCCGCGAGGAAAAGCTGACTTCCCACGTGCTGCGCATATTGATAGTGCGGTGTTCTTGGCAGGCCTGCGGCGATTTCGGCTTCGTTCATGGACGGTGGAGGGGGAGGTGTGGCGCGAATTCTTTTCGTGACGCCTTATGTCAAAGCTGCGCGGTACGCAGCAAGCGCCGCACACCAGCATCCTGCGGCTATGTGTCCGCGCCGAGCGAAATGCTAAAAGTCGTCGTCCTCCCAAACCTCTGGATCATCTGCCCATTCGAGCAGAGTTTTCGCCCTTGACGCAAGCAACGGCGCCAGTTCTTCATCTGAGTCGCCGGCCCCGATGCTAAAAGTTGGGTGCTTTTCACCACGCAACATGTACTCGCTGGCTTCTTGCCACAACGTCGCTATAGCGCGCATTGCTTCCCTTGGGTTATTGATGCCCTTTGCCGAGATGTAGTCATTTGGTAAATCACCTGATATTGCCCACCAGCCAACGCTACCGGGATTTCTAAGACTTTCTATGGCCCAAATGGAGACATAGGGTGTGACCGACCAAGCCGGAAACTCACCGACTTGACCATGCGCGACGCCCTGGCGGCTCAAGTACTCTTCAACTTCCTTGCGCCGGTCTACAAACCATTGCGTTTCAACATCTGGATCATCGTAATCAAGCATTGGTGACCTTTAAGGTGATGCATTCCACAAACCTTGCGAAACAAGCTAGGCAGTGTGGGTCTTCTGGACACGGACTTCTTATGGAAGTGGCTTGCAGCCTGGGATTGCGGAAGGTACCCAGAAAAAATCTGCGAAATACGCCACGCCTCAGTCGATCAAACTATAGCCTGCACCGCTGACAGGCTGCGTGGCCGGGAACTCAATCCGGGCGCGCACAGAATCCCTGAGCGCATGGGCGTCGTTCAGAGGAGTGCTAGAGGTTGAGGCGAATTGGCTTGCAGCGTGAATCGCCCAGTCCCTATGCCCGACGGAAACTACGCTGCCAACACATCCTGCAGCGCCCGAGTGGCAGCCACCGCCCCCAAGCTGGATTCGGTGAAGCCGCCATGCAGCACCACCCCGGTGGCGGCCTGCTTGGCCTCATGTTTGGCCACGGCGGCCAGGTTGGCCACCTCTTCGGCGTGCCGGAAGTGCCCGGGCGTGATGCGCACCGCGCCAATGGCCAGCGTGGTGCACGGAAAAAACCGCTGCACGCCATGCCGGTCTTCCGCATGGATGCCGCCTGCGGCCCGGGCGCCGTCGTCAAACAGCGTCTGTGCCTCGCGCGCGAACTCGTCCACGATGTTCTTGCAGCGCTGCAGCCAGTTGCTGCTTTGAAAGATCAGCATGAAATCGTCCCCGCCCACATGGCCCACGAAGTCGCGGCGTGCGTCGCAGTGGGCCGTGGCCAGGCGCGCCACCAGGCGGATCATCTGGTCGCCGCGCCAGTAGCCGTAGTGGTCGTTGAAGGGCTTGAAGTTGTTCAGGTCGGCGTAGCAGGCCACAAACTCGGTGCCGCTCTCCAGCAGCCGCTGCATGTGCAGGCTGATGGGGATGTTGCCGGGCAGAAAGGTGAGCGGGTTGGCGTGGCGCGCGGCCTCGATGCGGGTCTCGGTCACGGCGCGCACCAGTTGGTCGCCCGTGCCCAGGCCCAGGTAGCGGCCGTTGTCGGTCACGATGTAGCCGTCGCTCAGGTAGCGCTGGTCCTGCGAGGTGAGGATGCCCACGAGCTGGTCCACGTCGCAGTCGAGCTCCACCACCCGCGGCGCCTGGTTGGCGAACGCCAGGCAGGACTTGCGGCCGTGCACCTCGCGGAAGTACAGCGTGGCGTAGTGATTCATGAACTGCTGGCGGTTGATGAGCGCCACGGGGCGGGTGCCGTCCACCACGGCCAGCGCGTGCAGGTCGGTGTGCTGGTGAAAGATCACGCCCACCGCGTCGTTGCTGGTGGCGGGCGAGGCGGTGGGCGCCTGCACCACCAGCAGGCTGCGCAGGATGCCCGGGCGCGCGGTCTGCCCCAGGTGCGGCAGCACGGCCACGCGGCGGTCCTGCATCACCTCCAGCGCCGGGCCGTCCACGGCGTCGCGCGGGGTCCGGGCCGGGCGGCCCAGCAGCCAGCCCTGGCCGTAGGGAATGTCCAGGTCGCGCAGCGCGCGCAGGTCGTCGCGCGTTTCGATGCCCTCGGCGATGAGCTTGGTGCCGAACACGTCGGCGATGCCCTTGATGGCCTGCAGCATCTGCAGGTTCTCGGGGTGGTCGCTGATGTCGTGGATGAAGTATTTGTCGATCTTCACGAAGTCGGGCTTGACCTCGGACCACAGCCGCAGGCTGGAGCGGCCATCGCCAAAATCGTCCAGCGCCACGCGCGCGCCGCAGGCGTGCACAGCCTTGATGGCCTGGCGCAGCACGGGCATGTCGCTCACGCGCTCGTGTTCGGTGATCTCCAGCACCAACATGCGGGCGCTCAGGCCAAAGCTGCGCACCGTCTCGCCCAGCATCTCGGCGCCCACCAGCGCCACGCCGTGCACCAGCGCATCGGCGCTGATGTTGACGAACAGGCGGCCCGGGGCTTCGTGCTGGCCCCATTGGGCGAGTGCGGTGAAAACGCACAGCAGCTCGAAGTCCTGCAGGATGCCCTCGCGCCGGGCCATCTCCAGCAGCACGTCGGGGGTGTGGAGCGGCGTGTCCTCGGGCCCGCGGATCAGGGCCTCGTGGGCGTAGATGCAGCCTTCACGCAGGTCGGCCAGGGGCTGAAAAACGCAATGGAGCCGGCCCTCGCGCATGAGCCGGGCCAGGGGGCCGGTGCCGTGACGTGCGGCGGGCGACAGCAGCGCCATCATGGCCTCCAGCCGGCTCCATTGGGTGTTCTGCATCGCGTTGTGGTCCCTGGGCAAGGACGCAACGATACCCAGCCACCGTGACATTTTTGTTACAGATTGCTGATGTATTTGCTATCATTTGTATAGCATTGTGCGCTTGCCGGTAGACCGCCGGGGGGCGTTTTATTTCAAGCGGCCCCCGGGGGCCTGCCAGGTGGCGTCAGAACCGGTGGCGGATGCCCACACCCACGCTGTTGCCCTTGGACTGGTGGGTGATGCGGTCGTTCATGGCCATCACGTACACGTCGGTGCGCTTGGACAGGAAGTAGTCATAGCCCACCGTGAAGGTCTTGCGCGAGATGTCGGTGGTGCTCATCGTGGTCTGCGCCCACGATGCCAGCACTTTGCCGGTGGCGCCTGCGGGCACCGACACGCCCAGCTGCGTGGTTTTGGCCTTGTTGGTGGTGTTGTCGGCCTTGGCCTGGCCGTAGCTGGCAAAGGCCTTCACCACCGCGAAGTCGTAGGCGCCGCCCAGCATCCAGTCGGTCTTGGTGGTGCCCAGGTAGGCGCTGGGCACGGCGGGGTTGCTCATCTGGTCGCGTTCGTAAAAGCCGGTGAGGGTGATGGGGCCGTTGAAGTACAGCGCGTTGATGCCCAGGTTCTTCTTGCCGCTGTCGCCGGCGATTTCGCCAAACTGGTAGTGCAGGTTGGCCGAAAGCCCGCCGAAGTTGGGCGTGCTGTAGATGATCTCGTTGGACCAGCCCGTGTCGGACGGCGTGGTGGAGCCCCAGCCAGTGCCGTTGAACAGCGGCACGTTCATGTGCAGGATCACGGGCGCGAAGGTGAACGAGTCCCCCAGCGGGTTCGACAGGATGGAGGGCAGGAAGTTGGGCGCCAGGCCCCGGCCCACGGTGACCGCGCCGAAGCTGCCCGACAGGCCCACGTTGGCATCGCGCGAGAAGAAGGTGTCGTTGGTGAAGCGGCCCTGGATGCCGCTGTCCACCTTGATGAAGGAGGTGAGCGCGAAGTTGGCCTTGAGCCCGCCGCCCAGGTCCTCCGTGCCCTTGAAGCCGAACCAGGAGGTGGTCATGCCGCCGCTGCCCACGGCCGCGCTGCGGCCCGCGTCACCTGCATTTTTCATGGAGCCGACGTACACGTCGGTCAGCCCCATCAGCTGGACCGAGCTTTGGGCCTGGGCCCCGGTGGCGCACAGCAGGGTGCCGCCCAGTGAGAGGGACAGAGCGATCAGGTTTTTTTTCATGGGATTTCCTGGGAGTGAAGTGCCGGACGCCCGGCGTTGGCGAGGGGGGCTTGCGGCCCGGGTGCACGGTGGTGCAGGGGCGGGCCAGCCCGGGTTCATCGCAATTTCCGTGCCCTTGTGCAACAACTGCCTGCGCCTGCAGGGCGGGGGGCTGGAGCCGTAGCAGGTCCGCGCGCAGCATTCTTGTGTTTTTGCGCAAACCCTTGCAGGACGCGGCTCGCGACGTGGTTTGGCTTTGATCTTGCTCAATGCCCCGGGCGCGGCGGCGCGGCAAAGTGGCTTCCATGCTGCCCTCTACTCTTTTCTCTCTGCCCGCTGAAACCGAGGTGATCGCCCCCGGCGAAGTGCTGCGCAGGCGCAACGAGGTCCTCACCTCCGTGCTGCACCTGGAAAGCGGCCGCGTGTTGCGCGGCGTGCTGGATGACGGCTTCCTGCGCCACCAGTTGGGGGCGGTGGAGGGGCCGTTCTGGCTCGACGCCGCATCGGCCTTGATGGGCCTGCCCTTCCCGGTGGACATGGTGGCCGACACGCGCCTGCAGGTGCGGCGTCTGCCGATCGAGGCGTTCCGCTGCAGCCTGGCCGCCATGCCGCCAGGTGCACGCGGCCTGCTGCTGGACATGGCCCAGGGCTACCGGCAGCAGTCCGAACTGGCGGTGAGCCGCCTGGCGCAGGACGCGGAATCGCGCTGCGCGCAGTGGCTGCTCAAACATGCCGAATCGGACCAGACGGGCGCCATGCAGGTCACGCTGCACCAGCGCAAGCGCCTGATTGCCGCGCAACTGGGCATCGCCCCCGAGACCTTCTCGCGTGTGCTGCGCCATTTGCGGGAGCTGGGGCTCATCCATGGCACCGGCAATGTGCTGAATCTGCCCCAACCCCGGGCATTGCAGTCAATGGCGGGGTGTTAGAACCTGTTCAAGATCTTTTCGGGGTCGCACAAGTCCCTTGCCGGGATGGGATGCTAGGCGCGGTGCGCAGTGGATAGCCCGGCTATCCAC
>NZ_QAJR01000003.1:0-2817 GCF_003852545.1 Acidovorax sp. FJL06 | reverse complement strand
CGTCTGCTTGCATGGGCACAAGCCCATGCGGCGCACCCGAAGCATCCACTCCTCCCGATTGCACTCCAATGCGATCCCCGAAAAGATCTTGAACAGGTTCTTAGGCGGCACCTTCCCCTGAGTCGCCTTCGGCGTAATCCCCCTCTCACGCTCTCGCTGTGCGGGAGGGGCGCCACCGGCGGCGTGGCGAAGCCAGTTCCACGGTGGCCTTGGCCCAGGCCGTGCCAGCGCATGGGAGGGCACGCGTTGCAAGGTTTTGTGGGTGCACAGGGCCCTCTTCCTGCACCGGGGGCTCAGGGTTTCTCCTTGCGTTTTACCAAGGGTTCCACCCAAGCCCCCGGCCCCGGGGGCTGCGTATATTTGTTGGGACATGTCTGCAGCGACCCGTCCCCATGCCTAACTTTCAGCGTTCCTGTGGCGCTCCTGTGCCGGGGTGTCCATGACGGCCCCCGCCCCCTCGGCTGCGCCCGACGACGACGCACCCGGCTGGCTGGTGCCGGGGGCGCTGGTGCTGCGGCTCATGCTGGTGGCCGCACTGGCCGTGGCCTTGTCGGGGGCGGTGGCCGCCTGGCTGGTCACCCGCGCATCGGGGCAAGAGGCCGTGCGCCGGATGGTGAGCCAGCAGACCGATGAGGTCGAGGTCGTGGCCCGCCTGCTGGCCAGCAAGATCGAGCAAAGCCAGAAGGTGCTGCGCACCGTGGCCGCAGGCATCACGCCCGGCATGCTCGAATCCCCTTCATCGCTCGAATGGCTGCTGCAGCAGGGCCTGCCCGCCGTGCAGTTCTTTGACACCATGCAGGTGGCCCGCGACAACGGCGAGCTGCGCCTGAACCTGCGCGCCGGGCTGCAGCAGAAAGCCGCCGACCTGGACCCGATCGAACGCGATGCCCTGCGCCGCACCCTGGTGGATGGCAAGCCCCTGGTGTCCGAGCTGATCGCCGGACGCAGCGGCGAGCCGCGCGTGATGTTCACCATGCCGCTGCACCGCGAGGACGGCACCGTGCTGGGCGTGGTGGCCGGGGCGCTGCGCCTGCAGTCACAAAGCCTGCTGCCTCCGTCCATGACGCTGCCCGCGCGCGAGGACTCGCAGCTCATCGTCTTCACGCGCGACGGCACCATCCTGTCGCACTCCGACCCCGCACGCATCCTGGGCCAGGTGCGCGACGAGGCCGGGCTGGCGCCGGTGTACACGCGCTGGCTGACCCAGGCCCAGCCCGTGGTGGGGCGGGGCATGAGCCACGTGCAGCCCGACCACATCGTGAGCATGGCGGGCATGCCCCTGCCGCAGTGGATCGTGGCGCGGGTCAGCACCTCGCAGGCATTGCTTGCGCCCCTGCGTGGCGCCCAGCGCGAGGCCTGGTGGCTGGCCGTGGCCAGCATGCTGCTGTGCATGCTGCTGGCCGTGGCCCTGATGGGCTGGATGGCCCAGCCCCTGGCGCAGCTCACCCACAGGGCGCGCCAGCTGCTCACAACCAGCACCCGGCAGCAGCAGCCCCCGGCCGAGCAGGACTGGCCCCGCGCGGGCGGCGAGGTCGGCGAGCTGGTGCGGGTGTTCCAGGGCCTGGTGCAGCAGGGCCAGCAGCAGCAGCAGCGCAAGGACACGCTCGATGGCCAGTTCCAGGCCGTGCTGGACAGTGCCTCGGTGGGCATCATCATCTCGCGCCACGGCATGCTGGACGTGGTGGGCCGGCAGGCCTGCGTGATGCTGGGCTACACGGCGCAAGAGCTGCAGGGCCGCCCTGCACGCACCGTGTACGCCAGCGACGCGGACTATGCCCAGGTGGGCGAGCGCGTGCGCTCCGAGATGGCCGTGCACGGGGCGTTCGATGGCGACATCTGCTTCATGCGCAAGGACGGCACCCCCGTGTGGGCCCGCGTGCAGGGGCGCGGGGTGCGGCGCGACGAGATGCATGGCGGCACCGTGTGGATCCTGGAAGACATCACCGCCGCCCGCGAGGCCCAGGCGCAGCAGGCCTGGGAGCGCACGCACGACGCACTGACCCAGCTCTACAACCGCGCGGCCTTCGACGAGCGCCTGGGCCTGCTGATGGCCGAGCGCTCCACGCGCCAGCGCAGCCATGGCGCCGATGACGAGGGCAGCGAGCCGCAGGGCGATGGCGTGGTGCTGTTCCTCGACCTGGACCATTTCACGGTGGTCAACGACATTGCCGGGCATGACGCGGGCGACGATGTGCTGCGCCATGTGGCCCGCCTGCTGGCGTCGCAGGTGCGCCAGATCGGCTGGGCGGCGCGCCTGGGGGGCGATGAGTTTGCGGTGGTGCTGCCCGGCTGCGCGCTGGCGCGCGGCCAGGCGGTGGCCGAGCAGCTGCGGGTGGCCGTGCATGCCTGGGAGCCGTCGTACCAGGGGCGCAGTTTTACGCTGGGGGTGAGCATCGGGCTGGTGGTGCTGGATGCAAGTTTGCAGGATGTGCCGTCGGTGCTGTATGCGGCGGACATGGCCTGTTATGACGCCAAGCGGGCGGGGCGCAACCGGGTGGAGACGCGGCGTGCGAGCCAGGCGATGGTGTCGGCGTCGGGGCGGATGGCGTTGGGGCCGGTTTGAGTTTTTTTGGCTTCTTGCGCCTGCTGGCTATGCCTTTGTAGCTATTGTTTTGTAGTGAATTTTTCCCGTCCATGAGGATTGGGTTTGTCGAAGTTCATGTGGCTCGCAAACCGTTCGGGCTGAGCCTGCCGAAGCTGGGGCACGCACCCCAACCGTTCGGGCTGAGCTTGTCGAAGCCTTGGCGTGCTGGTTTGGAAGGCGTGCTGGGGTCGAGGGCGGAGGCCGGGTTGTCGCCCCGGCAGGCGACTCACTTT
>NZ_QAJR01000029.1 GCF_003852545.1 Acidovorax sp. FJL06 | reverse complement strand
GGTAAGTCGCTAATCAGGTGTTTTTATTCATATTCCCCCTTGTAGCGCGGCACCGGCGCCTGCTTGGCTTTCCGCGCGCCACCGGCCCTTCCCCACTCGCCCGAGAACCCACGCAATAAGCCGGTGAACCCGCTTCTTTTTGGGTTTTAGTTCTGGCCCTGGCCCACCACAATGGATGCCATGAAAGCCTTGTCCCACTCCCGTCTGCCGCGCCCCGCGCGCGCGCTGTGGCTGCTGCTGGCCCTGGTGGCGGTCGGCCTGGCCCTGCCCGCCCAGGCCCTGCGCATCAAGGAAGTGGCGGCCGTGCAGGGTGTGCGCACCAACCAGCTGACCGGCTACGGCCTGGTGGTGGGGCTGGATGGCACAGGGGACCAGACCACCCAGATGCCCTACACCACGCAGGCCATGTCCAACTACCTGCAGCAGATGGGCATCAGCCTGCCGCCCAGCGCGGCGGGCCAGTTGCAGCTCAAGAACGTGGCGGCTGTGATCGTCACGGCCCAGCTCCCTGCCTTTGCGCAGCCGGGCCAGCAGATCGACGTGAACGTGTCCTCCATGGGCAATGCCAAGTCCCTCAAGGGCGGCACCCTGATCGTCACGCCCCTGCGCGGCGCCGACGGCGAAATCTATGCGCTGGCACAGGGCAACATGGTGGTGGGCGGCGCCGGGGCCTCGGCGGGGGGCAGCAAGGTGCAGATCAACCACCTGAGCGCGGGCCGCATCCCGCTCGGTGCACAGGTCGAACGGGCCGTTCCCACGCCGCTCAACGAGGGCGACACCATCAACCTCGGGCTCAACGCCTCTGACTTCCAGACCGCCCGCCGCGTGGCGCAGGTGATCAACGCCAAGCTGGGCAGCGGCCTGGCCACGGCACTGGATGGCCGCACGGTGCAGGTGCGCGCGCCGATGGACCCCGGCGCCCGCGTGGGCTTCATCGCCGACCTGGAAGAGCTGCCGCTGGAGTCGTCCGCGCCCTCGGCCAAGGTGGTCATCAATGCCCGCACGGGATCGGTGGTGCTCAACCAGTCGGTCACGCTGGGGCCCTGCGCCATCGCGCACGGCAACCTGTCGATCACCATCAGCTCCACCCCCGTCATCAGCCAGCCCGCTCCGTTCTCGCAAGGGCAGACGGTGGTCACGCAAAAGAGCGACATCACCATCAACCAGGAGCCGGGCAATGTCATCCAGATGCCCGCCTCGCCGCAGCTCGCAGACGTGGTCAAGGCACTGAACTCGCTGGGTGCCACGCCGGGCGACCTGCTGGCCATCCTGCAGGCCATCAAGGCCGCCGGCGCGCTCAATGCCGAGCTGGAAGTGATCTGACCGGAGGCGCACCCATGGCCCTCACCCTGCCTTCTTCGTCCAACGCCAGCAGCACCCCGAATGCGCTGGCGGCCGACATCCGCTCGCTCAACACCCTCAAGTACGACGCGGGCACGGTCAACAACGCGCAGACCACGCGCGAGGTGGCCAAGCAATTTGAATCGCTGTTCATGCGCGAGCTGATCAAGAGCATGCGCGACGCCACCATGAAGTCGGGCCTGATGGAAGGCGGCGGCGCCGACCTGGGGCAGGACATGCTGGACCAGCAGCTGTCGGTGAACATGTCGGGCCAGCAGGGCGGCCTGTCCGAGGCCATTGCACGCCAGCTCTCGCGCCAGATGGGCGGCGCCGACACCAACTTCTCGGTGCCCTCCACGCTGAGCCTGCAAAAAGCCATGCCGCGCGTGGCCGCAGCCACATCGCCCGCCGCCGAGAGCACCCTCCCCGCCCCCAAGGGCCGCGATGGCTTCGTGCAGCACCTGAGCAGCACGGCCGAACGCGTCTCGCAGGAAAGCGGCATCCCCGCCAGCTTCATGCTGGGCCAGGCCGGCCATGAGACCGGCTGGGGCAAGAGCGAGATCAAGAATGCCGATGGCTCCAACTCCTTCAACCTGTTCGGCATCAAGGCCGGCAAGGGCTGGACGGGCAAGGTCGCTGAAGTGACCACCACCGAATACATCAACGGCACCCCGCGCAAGGTGGTGGCCAAGTTCCGTGCCTACGACTCGTACGAGGACTCGTTCCGCGACTACGCGCGCCTGATCAACGAGAGCCCGCGCTACGAAAAGGCCCAGGCCACCGCCCGGACCGGCTCGGCCGTGGCCTACGCGGCCGAGCTGCAAAAGGCCGGCTACGCCACCGACCCCGAGTACGCCAAGAAACTCAGCGGCGCCATCAACAGCGCGCTGCGCGTACAGCGGGCCCAGGCATGACGCGCGGGAAGAACCGAGGTAAGCCATGAGTCTGCTCAACGTCGGCGCCCGCGCCCTGCTGGCCAACCAGGTGGCCCTGCAGACCGCAGGCCACAACATCGCCAATGTCAACACGCCCGGCTATTCGCGCCAGACCGTGGTGCTGCAGACCGTGCAGGGCCAGTTCACGGGCGGTGGCTACATCGGCCAAGGGGTGGATGTGCAGACCATCCTGCGCAACCAGAGCGAGCTGCTCACGCGCCAGTCGGCCGCTGCGGGCTCGACGCAGGCCGCCGACGCCGTGCGCGCCGAGCGCCTGAGCCAGCTGCAGGAGGTGTTCAGTGGCGGCACCGAGGGCCTGGGCGCCGCCATCAATGACATGATGAACGCGTTCTCGGACGTGGTCAGCGCCCCCACCGACATCACGGCGCGCACGGTGGTGCTCACGCGGCTGGACGAGACCGCTGCGCGCATGCGCACGGCCGCCGACCGCCTCAACGAGATCCAGTACACCGTCACCGAACAGCTGCAAAGCAGCGTCACGGCCATCAACAGCCTGGCCACGCAGATGGCCAGCATCAACGAGCAGATTGCGCGCGCCAAGGGCAACGGCCAGACGCCCAACGACCTGCTGGACCAGCGCGACCAGATCATCCGCAACATCAACCAGTACGTGCAGACCACGCAGATCCCGGCCGACGATGGCACCGTGGGCCTGTTCGTGGCCGGCAGCCAGCCGCTGGTGCTGGGCACCACGGCCACCAGCCTGTCCATCGACGATGCCACCCAGTTCCCCGCCAGCGGGCAGACCAAGCTGTTCTTCAACCGCCCCGGCGCCTCGCCGGTCGAGATGGACGAGAACGTGCTGGGCGGTGGCTCGATCTCGGGCCTGCTGCGCTTCAACAACAACGACCTGACCGAAGGGCGCAACCTGCTGGGCCGCATGGCGCTGGCCATCGGCATGACGATGAACGACCAGCAGAACCTGGGCCTCACGCTCGATGGCGTGCCCGGCAAGGACCTGTTCGCGCTGCCCACCAGCATGCCGGGCTCGACCAACGGCGCCGGCGTGGGCACCGTGTCGTTCACCGGCCCCACGCAGTTCGCGGCCTCGGACTACGAGATCCGCTTCACCGTCGGCACCGCCGGCCAGGTCGTGCGCCTGTCGGATGGCAAGTCCACCGCGTTCACCAGCGCCGCCAACCTGGCCACGCTGCAGATCGACGGCCTGAACTTCAACCTGACCACGCCCGGCAACCCGGGCGAGCGCATGCTGTTCAAGCCGTTCAGCACGGCGGCCAACAACATCCAGGCGCTGGTGTACTCACCGCGCGACCTGGCCGTGGCCAACCCCATCAACGCGGCCATGGGCACGGCCAACGGCGGCACCATGCAGCTGGCCGGGCTCAAGGCCACGGGCCTGCCCAACCCGCCCGGACTGGTGCTGCCGGCCAATGCCAACCCCGCCGCCCTCCCGCCCATCCTGGGGGGGGTGCAGCTGCAGTTCACCGCAGGCCCGCCCACCACCTATGACGTGCTCGACCGGGGCACGGCGCCGCCCACCGTGCTGGCCGCCGCACAGCCCTACACCTCAGGCGCGCCGATTTCCATCAACGGGTGGGAGATCAAGCTGCAGGGCAGCCCCAAGACCGGCGACACGGTCGTCATCGGCAATGCGCTGGACCCGCAGTACGGCGACGCCTACACCCGCAACTCGGGCAACGCCAACGCGTTGATGAGCCTGCGCGATGTGAAGATGTTCGACGAATCCACGCTGAGCGACGGCTACGCCGGTGCCATTGCCCAGGTGGGCACGCGCACGCAGAGCGCCAAGTTCGCGGCAGACCTGTCCACCACCATTGCCTCCAACCTGGAGCGCGACCGCACGGCCGTCTCGGGGGTGAACCTGGACGAGGAGGCCGCCCGGCTGATCCAGTACCAGCAGGCCTACCAGGCTTCGTCCAAAATGATCCAGATTGCGCAGAACATCTTTGACTCGCTGATCCAAGGCATGGGCCGCTGACCGCGCACCCGCGCGAGGAGTTCGACATGAGCACAAACATCTACCGCCTTGGCACGGCCAACATGTACGACAACGCCCTGCGCAACCTGGGCGCACGGCAGACCAGCCTGTCCAACCTGCAGGAGAACCTCACCTCAGGCAAGCGCGTGGTGCGGGCCAGCGACGACCCGGTGTCGGCCGCCCAGGCCGAGCGCGCGCTCAACCGCCTGTCGCGCATCCAGACCGAGCAGCGCGCGCTGGAGACCCAGCGCAACGCCATCGCCCAGGGCGAATCGTCACTGGGCGACGCCGTGAACCTGATCCAGAACTTCCGCGAGCTGGTGGTCAGCGCGGGCGATGCCAGCATGACGCCCAACGACCGCGCCACCGTGGCCCACCAACTGCAGGGCCTGCGCGAACAGCTGCTGGAGGTTGCCAACCGCAAGGACACCAACGGCATCCCGCTGCTGAGCGCGCTGGGCAGTGCGCTGGCCCCCTTCCTGGGCCCGCTGAGCAGCTCGCCCGACTACAGCTTCCAGGGCCAGCCTGGCCAGACGGCGAGCACGGGCGTGACCGTGCCCGGCACGCTCGACGGCGACTCGGCCTTCATGTTCGACCCCAACCGCGACGGCGTCTACACCGCCGGCGTGAGCGCCATCCCGGTCGGCCGGCAGCTCACGACCACGGCGGTCACGCCCACCAACCTGGCCCTGGTGACGGGCGACAACTACAGCATCACCTTCAGCGCCGTGGGCCCGGGCGCCACCGCCGGCACCAGCACGGCCACCTACACCCTCACCAACACCACGACTGGCGCCGTGTCCGCCCCCGTGGTGGTGCCCGACTACCCCACCGACAAGCCGGTCACCATTGCCGTCGCGGGCATTCCGGGGCTCGCCTTCGACATCAAGGGCAACCCCGCCAACGGCGACACCGTCACCCTGCAGCCCAGCGCCAGCATGTTCAGCACGCTGGACAGCGCGATCAACGGCATCCGCAATGCCCCCAACAACAACGCAGCCATCCAGGCCGTGGGGCAGGCGCTGGCCAACATCGACACCGGGCTGGAGCGGGTGCACAACATGCGCAGCTACGCCGGCGAGCTGCTCAACCGCGCCGACCGCATCACGGGCGACCAGGACAAGCGCTCCATCCAGCTTGAAGGCGACCGCTCGCGCGCCGAGGATCTCGATATGATCAAGGGCATTTCGGACTTCCAGAACCAGCAGGTGGGCTACGAGGCAGCGCTCAAGTCCTATGCCCAGGTTCAGAAGTTGTCGCTGTTCAATTTCATCAGTTAAAGCGGGTTTTCCCACGCCGCACAGCCCAGGCGGGGAGAGCCCCCAACGACGAGACAACGCCTGAGAGCACATGGTCCAATCTGTCCTTGGCAGCCTGATTCTGGGCTACCGCCCTTTGTGGAACCGGGCCCGCAAGCTCGCGGGCATCCAGCTGTATGCGCACAACGAGGCAACGGCCGTGGTCGATGCCGGCCACCTGCTGCGCACCCTGCAGGAGCTGTGGTCCGCCAGCTCGCCGCCCCTGCTGATCTCCGCCCAGACGCGCCAGCTGCTGTGCGACCTGCTGGAACACGCGCCGCGCGGCGCCCCCTGGATCGAGGTGCGCGGCGACTGGCTGTCAGACTCGGCCATCTATTCGCGCGTGAAGGCTGCCCACCAGCGCGGGTTGCGGCTGGTGTGGCGCGGCGACGCCGGCAAGCTCCCGGAGCCCGAGGTGGCGCGCTGCTTTGACAACAGCCTGCTGACCCTGCGCCCCGAAGATGCCGTGGCAGCCCTGCAGGCAACCCCCGCGCGCCTCGGGGCCCCTGCCGCGCCAGCCCGCGCGGCCAGCCCCGTGCTGGCCGGGCAGATGTACGAAAACGTGGCCAGCCGCGCACTGATGGAGCACTGCCTGGACCACGGCAACGCCATGGCCCTGGCGGGCTGGCCGTCGGAAGACGTGCTGTACAGCCAGCGCCACCACCCGCAGCAGCCGTCCCACGCCGTGATCTTCAAGCTCATGAAGGCCATCGACGCCGAGCAGTCGCTGGAGACGTTCGAAGACATCATGGGCGAAGACCCGCTGCTCGCGTACCGCTTCATGGTCTACACCAACTCGGCCGCGTTGGGCCTGCGCACCGGCATCGACTCGCTGCGCCGGGGCCTGGTGATGATGGGCTACAGCTCCATCAAGCGCTGGCTGTCCGACCAGTTGCCCCACGCCAGCACCGACCCCAACATGCTGCCCGTGCGTGCCGCCATGCTGATCCGCGCCCAGCTCACCGCCCACCTGCTGGACGCAGGCATCGAAAACGACCTGCGCCGCGAGATCTACCTGTGCGGCCTGTTCTCGCAGCTGGACGAGCTGCTGGGCGAGCCCCTGGGCACCATCCTGCGCCGCCTGCCGCTGTCCGAGCGCATCTACGACGCCACCGTGCTGCGCACCGGCCCCTACGCCAGCGGCCTGCAGATGGCCTGCGCGCTGGAGACCGACGACGCCAGCGCGATCCGCCAGCTGTGCGAGACCTACGAGCTGGACCTGGAAGAGGTCAACCGCGCGCTGCTGCGGGTGCTGGCCGATCTGGAAGTGGAACGCCCTCCCGCCGGGCGCTGAGCGCCCCTACTCACCGCCCCTGCTCCGCCCGCACGCGCTCGAAGATGCGCCAGAACGCCGCGTCCTGCGTGGTCGCAAAGTTGATGCGCATCAGCGTGCTGGGCTTGCGCTCGGCATGGAACAGCGCACCGGGCGCGAGCAAGTAGCCCTCGTCCAGCATGCGCTGCGACAGCGCATCGGTGTCCACCCCCGTCTCCACCCAGCCAAACAGGCCCACGGGCTCGGCGGCAAACGTGCAACCCGCGCCCAGCGCCAGCTTGACGCTGCGCGCGCGCGCCGCATCCAGCCGGGTGCGGATGCGCTCGGCGTGGCGGCGCAGCTGGCCCTGCTCGATGCACAGCGCCAGGGCCTTTTCCAGCAGCGCGGGGGTGGTGAGCGTGGCCAGCAGCTTGGTGTCGAGCAATTGCTCCACCAGCGTGGGCGGTGCGGCCAGGTAGCCGATGCGCCAGTTGGGCGCGAGGATCTTGGCAAAACCGCTCACGTAGATGGTGCGCTGCAGGCCATCGAGCGCCGTGAGGCGCGTGGCGTGCTCGGGCGCGATGTGGCTGTAGGTGTCGTCCTCCACCACATGGAAGTTGTGCTGGTTGGCCAGCTGCAGGATGCGGTGCGCGCTGCCCGGTGTGAGGCAGTAGCCCGTGGGGTTGTGGAACACGCTCACGCTCACGTAGAGCTTGGGCTTGTGCACCTCGCAGTATTTGGCCATCACCTCCAGGTCGGGCCCGTCGGCGCGGCGCGGCACGGGCAGGATGTGCATGCCCAGGGCGGCCAGGCGCGCAAATTCCACCGCCCAGCCGGGCTCCTCCACCATCACCGGGTCGCCCGGGCGCAGCAGGGTGCGGCTCACGATGTCGAGCGCATGCGTGGCCCCCACGGTGGTGATGATGTGCTCGGGCGCGGTGTGCACATTGAGCGTGGCCAGCTTCTTGGCCAGCAGGCGGCGCAGGCCGGCGTCGCCCAGCGGCTCGCCGTACTGCAGCGAAAAATCCTGCAGGGCGCGCGAGCTGGTCACCTTGCGCACGGCCGCAGGCATGAAGGTGGACTCCAGCCAGTCCGGCGGAAACACGCCCATGCCGGGCTGCGGCTTGTCGCTGACCTTGTGGAACATGCCCCGGATCAGCGCCGTGGCATTGACGGGCGACACCCCGCGCGCACCCCGCCCGGCGGCGCGCGCAGCAAACCAGTGGGCCGTGCTCCAGTTGGCCGCAGCACTCTCCAGCGCCGGGTCCACAGGGAGGGCGCCCTCGTCTTCGGCCGCGCTGGCGGCACGGCCACTTTCGCGCACAAAAAAGCCCCGGTTCTTGCGCGCCTCCACCAGCCCCTGCGCCAGCAGCTGGTCATAGGCCGCCACCACGGTGGACGGGCTCACCCCGTTTTGCTGCGCGCACTGGCGCACCGACGGCAGGCGCGCGCCGGGCGCCAGCAGGCGGTTGCGGATGCGCTCGGAGATCCGGGCCGATAACTGCTCGGTGAGCGACTGGGTGGAGGATTTCATCAGCATGGCAAAGGCCCCGGGCGGTGTATTGTCTTCGCAACCAATACAGATTCAGCACTGCGCTGACTGACTGTACTGGTGATGTATTGGTTTGCAAGATTACATTGAACCCACGCAACCCACAAGTCCGCCCCGAACACTCCCCACCATGAGCGCCGCCGAACTCACCACCCTGCTGCTGTTTTGCACCGCCATGAGCTTTTCGCCGGGGCCCAACACCACCTTGTCCACCGCGCTGGCCGCCAACCTGGGCCTGCAGCGCGCCCTGCGCTTTTGCCTGGCCGTGCCGGCCGGCTGGACGCTGCTGATGCTGGGCAGCGGCCTGGGCCTGGGCGCCCTCATCACCGGCGTGCCCGCGCTGCGCTGGGCCGTCACACTGCTGGGCGTGGCCTACATGCTCTGGCTGGCGTTCAAGCTCAGCCGTGCGGGCCAGATGACAGCCATCGACACCTCGCGCCTGAACGTGACCTTCTGGCAGGGCGTGGGCCTGCAGTTCGTGAACATCAAGGCCTGGATGCTGGCGCTCACGCTCAGCGCCGGCTGGGTGGTCAATGCCGCCGGGCAGCCCGCCACCAACCCGGGCGAGCGCCTGGCCATCATCTGCGGCGTGATGGTGGTGTTTGCGTTCACCAGCAACTTTGTCTATGCCCTGGTCGGATCGCTGCTGCGCCAGTGGCTGGCCCAGGGCCAGCGCCTGCTGTGGTTCAACCGTGCCCTGGCGCTCGTGCTGGTGCTCACCGCCTATTGGATGCTCACGCTATGAACCGTGCCCAGGAAAAAGAAGCCCTGCTCTGGGGCCTGGTCGGCGTCACGCTGTTTGCCGCCACCCTGCCCATGACCAGGCTGGCGGTGGGCTCCACCGATGCGCCCCAGCTCTCGCCCTGGTTCGTCACTTTTGGCCGTGCCGCCGTGGCGGGGCTGCTGTCCATCGGCTACCTGCTGTGGCAGCACGCGCAGGGGCGGCTGAACCGGCCGGCCCGGGCCGAGTGGCCCCTGCTGGGCATCACGGCCTTTGGCGTGATCGTGGGGTTCCCGCTGTTCCTGGCGCTGGCGCTGCGCCATGTGCCCAGCACCCACGGCGCCGTGGTCACGGCCCTGCTGCCGCTGTCCACCGCCTTGCTCGGCGCGCTGTGGTATCGGCAGCGGCCCTCGGCCGGCTTCTGGGCCTGCGCGGTGCTGGGCAGCGGGCTGGTGCTGGGTTTCATGGTGTGGCGGGCAGGCGGCCTGTACCTGGGCGCGGCCAACATCTACCTGCTCATTGCCATGACCACGGGCGCCCTGGGCTACATCGGCGGGGCCCGCCTCACGCCCCGCCTGGGGGCCGAGCAGGTCATCTGCTGGGTGCTGGTGTGCAGCCTGCCGCTCACGCTGCCGGTGGCCTGGTGGTTTGCCCCGGCCGTGCCATCCCGCATCGCGGCCATGAGCTGGGCGGGCTTCCTGTACGTGGCGCTGTTCTCGATGTGGATCGGTTTCTTCGCGTGGTACCGCGCCCTGGCGCTGGGCGCCGTGCGGGTCAGCCAAATCCAGCTCATCCAGCCCTTCCTGAGCCTGCTGTTTGCCGTGCCGCTGCTGGGCGAGCACCTCGATGCCGTCACCCTGGTGTTCGCCGTTGCCGTGATTGCCACGGTGTTCATTGGCAAGAGAATGCCCGTCCACACCGCACAAAGGCCCGCCACATGAAGATGCACAACATTCCTTTTGCCACCACCGACTGGGCCGCCGTGCCACGCGAAGAAAAATCCGCCCAGGCCGGCCAGGCGTTCTGGCGCACCCAGCAGTTTGGCGATGTGCGCGTGCGCATGGTCGAGTACACGCCGGGCTACGTGTCAGACCACTGGTGCGTCAAAGGCCATGTGCTGCTGTGCCTGAGCGGCGCGCTGCACACCGAGCTGGCCGACGGCCGCCAGTTCACCCTGACAGCGGGCATGAGTTACCAGGTGGCGGACAATGCAGAACCCCATCGGTCCACATCGCCACAGGGCGCCACCCTGTTCATCGTGGACTAAGAAGGTGTGAACGAACCCGCCATGACCGCTCGTCCCGCTAAAACGCACCCCCTCGGCGTTGCCAATACTCGCCATGGCCCGAGCTATGGCTGCGCTTTGCGCCTTGATGGGGCACGTTTTAGCGGCTCGCTCGGCCACGCCGGACTCATTCACACCTTCTGCCGCAGCGCCCACCAGGGCTGCTGCACACCCATTTTTTGACGACAACTTTGCAACCGTAGCGGCCCAGGCGGCCGCCCGCAGGAGACGAGAGTGAAACTGAACGACCTTCCATCCACCAGCAGCTGGACCCTGGCCCGCCGTGCCGAGCGCATGAACCCCTCGGTCATCCGCGAAATCCTCAAGGTCACCGAGAAGCCCGGCATCATCAGCCTGGCGGGTGGCCTGCCCTCGCCCAAGACCTTCCCGGTGTCGGCCTTTGCCGCCGCCTCGGCCGCCGTGCTGGCCAACGACGGCACCGGCGCACTGCAATACGCAGCGAGCGAAGGCTACGGCCCGCTGCGCCAGGCGATTGCCGACTTTTTGCCCTGGGACGTGGACGCCGACCAGATCCTGATCACCACCGGCTCGCAGCAGGCGCTGGACCTGATCGCCAAGGTGCTGATCGACGAAAACAGCCGCGTGCTGGTCGAAACCCCCACCTACCTGGGCGCGCTGCAGGCCTTCACGCCCATGGAGCCCAGCGTGGTGGCCGTGGCCAGCGACGACGAAGGTGTGCTCATTGACGACCTGAAAGCCAAGGTGGGCACCGGTGCCGACAAGGCGCGCTTCCTGTACGTGCTGCCCAACTTCCAGAACCCCACGGGCCGCACCATGAGCGAAGCCCGCCGCGCCGCGCTGGTGAAGGCCGCTGCCGAGCTGAACCTGCCCCTGGTGGAAGACAACCCCTACGGCGACCTGTGGTTCGACAACCCGCCGCCCAAGCCGCTCACGGCCCGCAACCCTGACGGCTGCATCTACATGGGCTCGTTCTCCAAGGTGCTGGCCCCCGGCCTGCGCCTGGGCTTTGTGGTGGCCCCCAAGGCCGTGTACCCCAAGCTGCTGCAGGCCAAGCAGGCCGCCGACCTGCACACCCCCGGCTACAACCAGCGCCTGGTGGCCGAGGTGATGAAGGACGGCTTCCTGGACCGCCATGTGCCCACCATCCGCGCGCTGTACAAAGAGCAGTGCGAGGCCATGCTGGCCGCGTTGACGAAGGAAATGCAGGGCCTGGACGTGCACTGGAACCGCCCCGACGGCGGCATGTTCCTGTGGGTGCGCCTGCCCGAAGGCATGAGCGCCATCGAGCTGCTGCCCCAGGCCGTGGAGCGCAACGTGGCGTTTGTGCCCGGCGCGGCCTTCTATGCCGACAACGCCGACCCGCGCACGCTGCGCCTGTCGTTCGTGACCTCGACGGTTGAGCAGATCGCCACCGGCATCGCGGCGCTGGCCGCCGCCATCCGCAGCCACAAGGGCTGATCCGGCATGCTGAGGCTCTGGGGCCGCCTGTCGTCCATCAACGTGCGCAAGGTCGTGTGGGCCGCGCAGGAGCTGGGCATCACGCTGCAGCGCACCGACGCGGGCGGCAAGTTCGGCATCGTGCGCGAGGCCCGCTACCTGGGCCTCAACCCCAATGGCCTGGTGCCGCTGATCGAGGA
Source organism: Acidovorax sp. FJL06 (assembly GCF_003852545.1). GTDB lineage: Bacteria > Pseudomonadota > Gammaproteobacteria > Burkholderiales > Burkholderiaceae_C > Acidovorax. The sequence continues at coordinate 205,118 of NZ_QAJR01000029.1, read as the reverse complement.
TGAGGACACGGGCGTGGCGCTGTGGGAGTCCAACCCCATCGTGCGCTACCTGTGCGCCCGGCATGCGCCGGGCGGCCTGTACCCCGAAGACCTGCCCACGCGCTTTGCCGCCGAGCAGTGGATGGACTGGCAGCAGACCACGCTCAACCCCGCCGGGCGCGATGCCTTCCTGCAGTGGATCCGCACGCCCGCCGCGCAGCGCAATGACGCACTCATCGCCGCCTCGGTCGCCCTGACCGAGCCGCTGATGGCGATGCTGGACGCCCACCTGGCGCGCCAGCCCTTCATGGCGGGCGAGCGCTTCACCATGGCCGACATCCCCGTGGGCTGCGAAATCCACCGCTGGTGGGGCCTGCCGCAAGACCGCGCCGCACGTCCCCACCTGGAGCGGTGGTACAACCTGGTCAGCACCCGCCCCGGCGCACGCGGGGTACTGGACCAACCCCTCTCCTGACCGCATACCGCCATGCACCAGCGCCCCTTCAAGCAGATCGACGTCTTCAGCGACCGCCCCGGCTACGGCAACCCCGTGGCCGTGGTGCTGGATGCCGAAGGCCTGAGCGACAGCGACATGCGCCGCTTTGCCGCCTGGACCAACCTGTCGGAAACCACCTTTTTGCAGCCCCCCACCGAGGCCGGGCGCGCGGCCGGGGCCGACTACCGCCTGCGCATCTTCAGCCCCAACGGCGAGCTGCCCTTTGCGGGTCACCCCACGCTGGGTACTTGCCACGCCTGGCTCCAGACCGGCAACGCGCCACGCCAGAGTGGCATGGTGATCCAGGAATGCGCGCTGGGCATGGTGCGCATCGCGCAGGCAGATGGCACCCTGGCGTTTGCCGCGCCGCCGCTCAAGCGCAGCGCACCCAGCCCGGCCCTGGTGCCGCTGATCGCCAGCGCCCTGGGCCTGCGCCCGCAGCAGATTCTGGGCGCACAGCTGCTCGACAACGGCCCCGTGTGGCTGGGCCTGCTGCTGGACAGCGCCGACACCGTGCTGGGCCTGCACCCCGACCACGCGCGCCTCAAGGACCTGGGCCAGGACGTGGGCGTGATCCACGTCAGCCCCACGGCCAGCAACACCCGCCAGCCGGGCGCCGTGGTGCGGGCCTTTGCCGCGCCCATGGGCAACCCCGAAGACCCGGTGACCGGCACCCTCAATGCCGGCCTGGCCGAGTGGCTGATTGCCGACGGCCTGGCCCCCCGCAGCTACCTGGTGGCCCAGGGCGAATGCCTGGGCCGCGCGGGCCGCGTGCACATCCGCCAGGACGACAGCCACCAGCTGTGGGTGGGTGGCCGCGCCGTCACCTGCATCGAAGGCACGGTGCTGCTATGAGCCCGCGCCGCCCCGCACCACGCCCCAGCGGCTGATTTTTCTCCTCGGCCTCGCCAGAGCGCCGGGCCACAACAACCCCTTGGCACACCGGGCCACACCCCGGTGAGCCCCCGGCGTGCCCGGCCGCCGCCTTCACCACATTGTTTGACCCCCAGGACTGTGACCACCATGCACCAACGCCCCTTCCAGCAAGTCGATGTTTTCACCGCCACCCCCTACCGCGGCAACCCGCTCGCCGTGGTGCTGGACGGCTCCGGCCTGTCCACCGAGGCCATGCAGGCGTACACCAACTGGACCAACCTGTCCGAGGCCACCTTCCTGCTCCCGCCCACCGCCGAAGGCCGCGCCGCCGGGGCCGACTACCGCGTGCGCATCTTCTGCCCCGGGCGCGAGCTGCCCTTCGCGGGCCACCCCACGCTGGGCAGCTGCCATGCGTGGCTGAAGGCCGGCGGCCAACCGCAGGTGGCGGGCCAGGTGGTGCAGGAATGCGGCGTGGGCCTGGTCACGCTGCGCCAGGACGGCGATCGCCTGGCCTTCGCCGCGCCGCCCCTGATAAAAAACGGCCCACTGGCCGAAGACGATGTAGCGCTGATCGCACGCGGCCTGGGCGTGGCGCGCTCCGACATCCTGCACCACGCCTGGTGCGACAACGGCCCCAACTGGCGCGGCGTGATGCTGGCGAGCAGCGCACAGGTGCTGGCCCTGAAGCCCGACGCCAGCCTCCTCGGCCAACTCGATGTGGGCGTGGTCGGACCGCGCGGCAAGGTCGGCGTGATCGGCAGCACCGATGCCGACGGCATCGCCTTTGAAGTGCGCGCCTTCTTCCCCGGCAACAACGGCCTGGCCGAAGACCCCGTGACCGGCAGCCTGAACGCCGCGCTGGCGCAATGGCTCATCGGCGCAGGCCTCGCCCCCGCGCAGTACGTGGCCAGCCAGGGCACCTGCCTGGGCCGCGCCGGGCGCGTGTTTGTGGAGCAGGACGGCGGCACGATCTGGGTCGGCGGCAGCAGCGTGACCTGCATGGCCGGCGAGGTGCTGCTGTGACGCGCATCGCCAACGCCCCCTGCGTGGACCACCTCGTCGTGCTCGCGGCCGACCTGGCCAGCGGCGTGGCCTGGTGTGAGCGCACGCTGGGGGTCACGCCCACGGCGGGTGGCGAGCACCCGCTGATGGGCACGCACAACCGCATCTTCAACGTCTCCAGCCCGGCGCATCCTCGCGCTTACCTGGAGATCATTGCTATCAACCCAGGAGCATCCAAGGCAATATCCACTAGCGCAAGGCGCTGGTTTGACATGGATGACGCCAATTTGCAGGGCCATGTGGCGCAACACGGCCCCCAGCTCATTCACTGGGTGGCCAGCGTGCCCGACGTGGCTGCCGCGTGCACCGCGTTGTCAGCGCTGGACATTGATCGCGGCGCCGTCGTCACCGCCAGCCGCCCCACGCCCCATGGCGTGCTGCAATGGCAGATCACCGTGCGGGACGACGGCCTGCGCCTGATGGACGGCTGCCTGCCCACCCTTATCCAGTGGGGCCCGGCGCACCCCTGCGACAGCCTGCCTGCCAGCGGCGTGCAACTGGAGCAGCTTGCACTGCAGCACCCGCAAGCCGCCACATTGCAGGCCGCGTGCACCGCCGTGGGCGTGGCCGCTTCCGTCCTCGCCACGCCGGGCACCGCACCGCGCCTCTCCGCCCAGCTCCGCACGCCACGGGGCCCCGTCACCCTCACCTCAGTCACCTCTCAGGAGTAAACCGCCATGCTGTTTTCGTTGCAGGAACTGCTGCTCTTCGCACTCGCCGCCCTGGTGCTGGTGCTCACGCCGGGCCCCAACATGGTGTATTGCGTCTCGCGCAGCCTCACCCAGGGGCCGCGTGCCGGGCTCATTTCGCTGGCCGGCGTGGTGCTGGGCTTTGGCGTGCACCTGCTGGCGGCGGCGCTGGGCCTCACCGCCTTGCTCGCCGCCGTGCCGCTGGCGTTCGATGCCATCCGCTACGCCGGCGCCGCCTACCTGCTGTGGATGGCCTGGCAGGCCGTCAGGCCTGGTGGCGCGGCGCCGTTCGAGGCACGCAACCTGCCGCACGACCGCCCGCGCACGCTGTTCCTCATGGGCTTCATGACCAACCTGCTCAACCCCAAGGTGGCCATGTTCTACCTGTCGTTCTTCCCGCAGTTCCTGCACCCCGAGCGCGGCCAGCTGCTGCTGCAAAGCCTGACGCTGGGCGGCGTGCAGATCGCCACCAGCGCGGCCGTGAATGCGCTGCTCATCCTGTTCGCCGCCCGCGTGGCGCTGTTCCTCAACCGCAATGCCGCATGGATGCGCGCCCAGCGCTACTTCATGGGCACCGTGCTCGGTCTGCTCGCCCTCAAACTGTTGACTGAAAAGAAAGCCGCCGCATGAACACCCGCCTCGACCCCGCCACCCTGCTGCCCACCCTGGGCGACATCGAAGCCGCCGCCCAGGTGGTGTACCGCGACTTTGCCGCCACGCCCCAGTACCGCTGGGCGCTGCTCAGCGAACGCCTGGGCACCGACTGCTGGCTCAAGCACGAGAACCACACGCCCGTGGGCGCGTTCAAGATCCGGGGCGGCCTGACCTACTTTGACCAACTGGCCCAGCGCGGCGCGCTGCCCGCCGAGGTGATCAGCGCCACACGCGGCAACCACGGCCAGAGCATGGGCTGGGCCGCGCGCCGCCACGGCGTGGCCTGCACCATCGTCGTGCCGCGTGGCAACTCGGTCGAAAAGAACGCCGCCATGCGCGCCCTGGGCGTCACGCTCATCGAGCATGGCGACGACTTCCAGGAAGCCCGCGAGCACGCTATTCAACTGGCGGCCCAGCGCGGCGCCCACATGGTGCCCAGCTTTCACCCCGACCTGCTGCGGGGCGTGAGCACCTACTGGTGGGAATTTTTGCGCGCCGTGCCGCAGCTGGACGTGGTGTACGTGCCCATCGGCCAGGGCTCGGGCGCGTGCTCGGCCATCGCCGCCAAGCGGGCGCTGCAGCACCCCGTGCGCGTGGTCGGTGTGGTCAGCCGCCACGCCACCACCTATGCCGATTCGCTGGCAGCAGGACGCGTCGTGGAGGCACCGGTGACCACCCAGCTCGCCGACGGCATGGCCTGCCGCGTGGCCGACCCCGAGGCCCTGGCCGTGATGGCGCCACACATCGACCACATCGTGCAGGTGAGCGACGCCGAAGTGGCCGCCGCCATGCGCGCGCTGTTCACCGACACGCACAACGTGGCCGAGGGCGCGGGCGCCGCCGCTCTGGCGGCCGCCCTGCAGGAGCGCGATGCCCTGAAGGGCCAGAACGTGGGCCTGGCGTTGACGGGCGGCAACGTCGATGCGCCCATGTTTGCAAACACCCTCGCCAAGCACTGACAGTCTGCTGGACAATGCCCCTCGCACGGCCGCCGCCACGGCGGCCGTGACATAACAAATCCGTTGAGGGAGTGTCCATGGCAAGCCAAGCACCGTCCGGCTACCGCTGGGGCCTGCGCGCGGTCATCGCGTTGCAGTGCCTGCTGATTCTCGCGTTCGTCTACCGGGGCGTGTCCGCCCCCGGCCCCTTCGGACCCCGGCTGCCCGCCGTGCAGGGCGAGACACTGTGGCTCGAAAGCCACGGCGCGCTCCACCAGTTCGATGCCGCGGGCCGGCGGCTGCAGCAGATCCCCCTGGCCGCACTGAAACTGTCCGACAGCCCGACCAGCCTGCAGTTCACGCAGGAGCATGTGGCCTGGGTGCATGACGACAGCCGCGTGCACCGGTGCGACCTGCGGCAACGCCTGTGCCTGCCCGTGGAGCTGGCCGAGCTGGACAGCCGCCGGGGCTACCGCTGGGTGCGGGTGAGTGACGACGAATCGGAAATCATCGTCTCCGACGCCTCCCACCACCGGGTGCTGGTGTACCGGCGCGATGCGATCACGGACCGCTACGCCCTCGCGCGCACCGAGGCCGAGGGCATGCGCTTTCCCAACCAGACCCTGCAGGTCAAAGACGCGATGTGGGTGGCCAACACCAACCGCCACGAAATCCTGCAGCTGCGCGCCGGCCCGGACGGCAAGACGGTGCGGCAGCAGCACCCCATCGCCCACCCCGACCTGCGGCCCGGGCGCGCGTTCCCATTTGCCATGGCGCAGGACCCGCGCGGGCAGCTGTGGGTGCTGGTGGCCGGCACCAGCATGCAGAACGCCGACCTGCTGCTCATGAGCCCGCAGCTCCAGCCCGACCGCGTGATTCCGCTCGCCGCCAAGCAGGACCCGAACGCCATCGCCCTGTTCCAGCAGCACATGCTGCTCACCGACATGACCCACTTCCTGGTGCGCCGGCTGGACCTGTACGGCCGCGTGCTCGGGCCGTTTGGCGATGCCGGCTTCCAGGCCGAGCTGGAGGCGGCGCGCAACCAGGCCCAGTGGGCGGGCCGCTTGCCCACGCTGCTGCTGTCCGGCATGGGCCTGCTGATGCTGGTGGGCGTGTGGCTGGCCTGGAAGGCGGGCGAATTGCGGCAGCTGCGCGGCACGGCGTGGCGCAACGACCCCGCCGAAACCATTCTGGAGGATGGCGACCCGGCCCCCGCCCCGACCACAACCACACCCCCGTCGCCCACCGCCGAGCGCGGCCGCGTGACGATGGTGAAGGCGCTGCCCGGCAGCACCCGCACGCGCCGCCGCATGCTGCTGGTCACCGAGGCCATAGCGCTGGTGGCCGTGGGGGTCATGCTGTACTGGATATGGCCTCAGTTCTACCAACAGGACTGCGCGCCAGGCAAAGCGTGCCCCGCATGGTTGCCCTACGCTCTTTCCGCGCTGGCCCTGCTGCCGCTGGCCATGTCCGTGGCCGCACGGCGCAGGCTGAAGGCACTGGAGGGCATCCGCATTGGCACCGACGGCGAACAGGTGCAGGCCCGGGTGGGCAAGAAACACTACCAGGCCCCGGCCCACCAGGTCACCTGCACGCGCCAGCAGCTGCTGATCGGCCTGGGCGCCGTGCCGCTGCGCCTGAACGGCGAGGCCCTGTTCGACGAAGAAGCGCTGCGCCGCGACATCATCCGCCGCCTGCCCCAGATGCACATGCATGACAGCGCCTGGGACCAGGGCTGGCTGGGCCACTACTGGAAACGCGGCGGCTGGCAAGGGCGCGCCATCGTGATCGGCCTGGGCGCCCTGTGCGGGCTGTCGGTGTGGCTGATGCTGCTGCGTTAGCGGGCATTCCACTGCTGCAGTGCAGCATCAAAACTCCCGAATTGATAGCACCGGTCGCAAGTGCGACAAGCGCCACGCGCGGGGGTCATCACAATCCGCCGCATGGGAACCCTCTACCTCGTGCGCCATGGCCAGGCCTCGTTTGGCGCAGAAAACTACGACCAGCTCAGCCCCACCGGCCACCAGCAGGCGGTGCGGCTGGGCCAGTTCTGGCGCGAGCGCGGCCAGTGCTTTGACGCCGTGATCACCGGCACGCTGCAGCGCCATGTGCAGACGCTGGACGGCATTGTGGAAGGCCTGGGCGCCGCCCCCGAGGCACTGCGCCTGCCCGGCCTCAACGAGTACGACAGCCACGCGCTCATCGCCGCCATCCACCCCCAACCGCTGGGCAAGGCCGACACGCCCGAGCTGTACCGCCAGCATTTCCGCATCCTGTGCGACGCGCTGGCGCAGTGGATGGCCGGGGTCATCAGCCCCCAGGGCATGCCCAGCTGGAACGAATTTGCGGCCGGCGTGCGCGCCGCGCTCGACCATGTGCGCCACCACCATGCGGGCCAGAATGTGCTGCTGGTGAGCAGCGGCGGCCCCATCTCCGCCGCCGTGGGCGAGGTGCTGGGCACCGCGCCCGAGGTGACGATTGCGCTGAACATGCGCATCCGCAACAGCGCGGTGACCGAGTTCTCGGTCTCGCCCAAGCGGCTGATGCTGCAGACCTTCAACACCTTGCCGCACCTGAACGATGCGGAGCATGCAGGGTGGATAACGCATGCGTGAGCGAAACATCAAGCCTTCTTGGCACCTAGCGCCCGCTGGATAAGCGCAAACAGCTATCCAATTGATAGCATATTCACTGTGATGCCCCGGCACGTACCGAGGCCCGGCCCTTGGGAGCCCCCAACGTGAGCCTCAGCGCGGCTCCTGCTGCGTGGTGCAGTGGATGCCCCCGCCGCCTGCGGCTATGGCGTCGATGTCGAGCTGCACCACCTCGCGCTGCGGGAACAGCTCGCGCAGCAGCGCGCGGGCATTGCCGTCGGCGCGCGCATCGCCAAACTGCGGCGCGATGACGGCACCATTGCACACGTAGAAATTGACGTAGCCCGCCGCAAATTCGTCCGACTCGAAGCGCCTGCGCACCCGGCTGGGCGCCTTGAGCACCTCCACGCGCAGCGCCTGGCCGCGCGCGTCGGTGGCCTTGCGCAGGATCTCCAGGTGGCGGCGCGTCACGGCGCTGTCGTACGAGTCCGGGTCTTCGTCCAGCCCCGCCACCACCACGCCGGGCGCGGCGAAGCGCGCGTAGAAGTCGGTGTGCCCGTCGGTGATGTCGCGGCCCGCGATGCCCGGCAGCCAGATGATCTTGCGCAGGCCCAGCAGCCGCGACAGCTCGGCCTCGCAGGCGGCCTTGCTGAGGCCGGGGTTGCGGTTGGCGTTGAGCACGCAGCTCTCGGCGATGATGGCCGTGCCCTGCCCGTCCACCTCGATGCCGCCGCCCTCCAGCACCAGCCGGGTGCGCAGCCGCCGCGCCTCTGCGGCCTCGGTCACATACGCGGCCACCCCGGCATCGCGCGCATGGGCCTGCTTGCCGCCCCAGCCGTTGAAGTTGAAGTCGATGCCGCCCCACTGGCCCGCCGCGTTGCGCACAAACACCGGGCCGGTGTCGCGCATCCAGAGGTCGTCCACCGGCTGCACCTCCAGCTGCACGCGGCTGCCACACAGGCGGCTGGCCAGGTCGTATTCGTCCTCGCGCACCAGCATGTGCACGGGCTCGAACGCGGCAATGCTGCGCGCGATGCCGGCCAGTTGCTCGCGCACCGGTGCCAGCAGGCGCCGGCCCCAGACCTTTTCGCTGGCGCCGAAGGACATCCAGGTGGCCTGGTGCGGGTCGCCCTCGTCGGGCATGCGCCAGGTGTCCTGCGCCCCGGCGGGGGTTGCATCCGCCACGGACGCAGACGCGGCCCAGCCCCAGGGCGCCAGGCCCAGGCTCAGGCCGCCCAGCAGGTGGCGGCGGGTGGGGGAAAAAAGCATAGGGGTCACGCTCCTCATGAAGATCCGGGCAGGTCCGGGGAAATCCGCACGGATCAGGCGGGCTCTTGCTGGGTGGTGCAGTGGATGCCGCCCCCGCCCGCCGCGATGGCGTCGATGTTGAGCTGCACGATCTGGTGCTGGGGCAGCTCGGCCGCCAGCGCGGCGCGGGCGGCCTGGTCGGCCACGGCATCGCCAAACTGGGGCAGGAACAGCGCCTTGTCCGTGAGCAGGAAATTCACGTAGCCCGCCGCAAACTCCTTGCCAGCATACGCCGGGCGCACCTGGTTCGGTGTTTCCAGGGCCACGATCCGCAGGGCCCGCCCGCGCGCGTCGGTGGCCTGGCGCAGCAGCTCCAGGTGGCGCCGGGTCACTGCATGGTCAAAGGAACGGCTGTCGTTGTCCAGCGCCGCAGCCACCACGCCCGGCTTGAGAAAGCGCGCATAGAAATCGGTGTGGCCGTCGGTGATGTCGCGGCCGACAATGCCCGGCAGCCAGACGATCTTCTGCAGACCAAGCAGGCGCTTGAGTTCGTCCTCGGCCGCTGCCTTGCTCACGCCGGGGTTGCGATTCTCGTTGAGCACGCAGCTCTCGGTGATGAGGGCGGTGCCCTGCCCATCGACCTCGATGCCGCCGCCTTCCAGCACCAGGCGGCTGCGCAGCAGGGGCACGCCCGCCAGTTCGGCCATGCGGGCGGCCACCGTGGCGTCGCGGGCATGGGGCTGCTTGTTGCCCCAGCCGTTGAAGTTGAAGCCCACGGCGGCCCGCTCGCCCCGGGCGTTGCGCACAAAGACGCAGCCCGTGTCCCGCATCCAGAGGTCGTCGATGGCGTGCTCGATCAGCTGCACATTGGAGCCGCACAGCTGCCGGGCCGTGGCCGCGTCGGCCGGGTTCACCAGCATCTTGACCGGGGTGTAGACGCTGATGGCATTGGCAATGCGCGCCAGCGCCTGGTGCACCGGCGTGCGCAGCTCGCCCGACCAGATGAACTCGCGGGCCGCAAACGCCATCCAGATGGCGCGCTGGGCGCTGCCTTCGTCCGGCATCTGCCAGGAAGTGCCGGGCGCAGGCGGCGGGGCAGGCGTGGGCAGGGGCACGGAAGGGTCCGAAGGGTCATCGCCGCCGCCACAGCCGCTCAAAAGTCCATTGAAAAGTCCCAGGCCACCCAGGCCGAGGAGAGTGCGTCGAGTTGTCATGCAAACCAGGGTTACGAAACAAAGAAACCCGATTTTGCGGAGCGCCAACCATCCACACAACTGATGTTTTTTAACGAAATTGATCCATGCAGCTCATGTATTAGCAAAATCAGCGGACGCACGGCCCCCCTGGGCAAACTGCAGCAGGCTGTCGAACACCTCGCGCACCAGGGGCAGGCGCGGCGCGCCTTCGGTGCATGAGATCCACACGGTGCCCAGCGGCAGGGCTGGGTACTGCGCCAGAGGCACGAGCTGCCCCCTGCGCAACGCCTCGTCGGCCAGCAGCCGCGACACCAGCGCCACGCCCCGGCCGCGCAGCGCCGCGTCCAGCACGAGGCGCGGGTCGTCGTAGATGGCGGTCTTGCGCAGGTGGCCCCAGTGCGCGCGGATGAAGGGGCCGATCCGGTCGCTGGTGAGGTCTTCCTCCAGGCACAGCAGGCCGGCGCCGTCGGCCAGCCCCGGTGCGGCCACGGCCACCAGCGCGTCGGTGAGCAGCGGCATGTCCAGCACGCCGCTTTGGCGCAACGGCTCGCGGGTGATCGCGATGTCCACGTCCAGCTCGTCGATGAAACGGGCGCTTTCGTCGACGGAGATGATCGGGCACAGCGCGGGGTGCGCCTGCAGCAGCAGGTCCAGGCGCGGCTGCAGCCAGCCGCTGGCAATCGGCGCGGGGCAGACCAGCGTGACAAGGCCTTCGTCCAGGTAGGTGTCGATGCGGCTGAGCCCGTTGCGGATCTGCTCCAGCGACTTGCCCACGCTGTCCTGCAGCAGGCTGCCCGCCACGGTCAGCTCCACGCCCCGCCCCTTGCGCCGGAACAGCGGCTGGCCGATCTGCTGCTCCAGCTGTGCAATCTGGTGGCTGACGGCGGACTGCGAGACGCACAGCTCCTCGGCCGCGCGCGAGTAGCTGCCCAGCCGCGCCGCCGCCTCGAAACCGATCAGGAACTTGAAGGAAGGCAGCTTGGTGTTGGACATGGGGCGCACGCGGGCTAGAGCGGCCCCACGCCATCCACCAGGGTCGACAGCGGCAGCGCCTGCAGCTCCTGCAGCAGCGCCACCAATTGCCCCGCCGCTGCCTGCACCACCGCCTGCCCCTTGCCGGCTGTGGCGGCGGCGGCATCGCCCACCGCGCCTGCCGGGTGGTAGTCCTGCATCTGCCAGCCCAGCTTGGCGGTTTTGCCGTTGCCCAGGATGGCGTAACGCTCCGACCGGTCCTGCGAGGTGGAGCGGAAGTTTTGCGCATGCGCCATGTGCACCGTGCCGGGCGCCAGGTGCAGCATCATCGAGGTCTCGATCTCGCCCGCGTGGATGCCAAAGCGGTGCTCCTGCGCGCTGAACTGCCCGGCTACCGCATCGGGCAGCGGCAGGCTGAACCAGCTGGCGCTGTAGACGATGAGGTTGCAGCGCGTGCGCAGCTCGCGCGCCACGATGTCCATCACGCTCACCTGGCCGCCATGGCCGTTGAACAGCAGCAGCTTTTTGACGCCCGCGCGGGCCACGCATTCGCCGATCTCGGTCCACAGCGCGATCACCGTGGCGGGCGAGAGCGTGAGCGTGCCGGGAAAGCGGATGTGCTCCGGGCTCAGGCCCACGTTCTGCGGGGGCAAAAACAGCACCGGCAGGCCGGCGGGCAGCAGGGGCAGCGCGGCGTCGATCACGCCCTGCAGCAGCGTGGCATCCACCGACAGTGGCAGGTGCGGGCCATGCTGCTCGACGGCCGCCACGGGCAGCACGGCCACCACCTGGTCGGCCTGGCCCGCGCTGTGCAGCGCGGCAAAGTCGCGGGTGGACAGGTCGGCCCAGAAGCGCGAGGGCAACACGGGCAAAGCGGAGGGGGGCACGGCGGCAGCGGTCATGGCGTGATGGTAGTCGCAGCGGCGACGGAGCGCGCCCATGCGCCCACGCGCTGACCGAAGCGCCGCGGCGCCCGGCCCGCTACCATCGCCGCATGACCCACGACCTCTTCCGCCAAGACGCCTACCTGCGCGAATGCAGCGCCCACATCACCGCCGTGACCGACGCCGGCATCGTGCTGGACCGCACGGTGTTCTACCCCCTGGGCGGCGGCCAGGCGGGCGACAGCGGCGTGCTGGTGCTGGAGGGCGGCACCGCGATCACCGTCGCCGACACGCGCAAGGGCAAGGATGCCGACGGCAACCCCACCAGCGCCATCGTGCATGTCCCCGCCCCCGGACAGGAAGACCGCGTGGCGCAGCTTACGGCGGGCACCGCCGTCACCGCCCGCATCGACTGGGAACGCCGCCACCGCATGATGCGCCTGCACACCACCTCGCACCTGCTGTGCCATGTGGTGCCGCAGCTGGTCAACGGCTGCTCCATCACACCCGACTATGCGCGGCTCGATTTTGCGATGACCGACCCGCTGGACAAGGAGCAGCTCACCGCTGCCATCGCTACCCTGGCGGCCGCCGCGCACCCGCTCACGGTGGCCTCGATTAGCGACGAGGAACTGGACGCCAACCCCGCCCTCGTCAAGAGCATGAGCGTGCAGCCCCCCCGCGGCACGGGCCGCATCCGCACCATCCGCATCGGGGGCGAGGGGGATGCCCCGCTGGTCGACCTGCAGCCCTGCGGCGGCACGCATGTGGCCAACACATCGGAAATCGGGGACATTGTGGTGACGAAAATCGAGAAGAAGAGCGCCACCACCCGCCGGGTGGTGCTGGGCTTTGCCCTGTAAGCAAAGCAACAGGCGTCTGCCCTCACTGTCAACAATCGTGAACCGCCATCCCCCGCCTGTTGCAATGGCTTACCCCGGCTGACGCACAAGGCGGACAATAGGCGGCTCGCGCGCGCGGCCTCTCTGGTGTTTCGCCAGCCCCCCAGGACCGCGGCGCCCACCTTTGCCTGCCGCCATGCCGATCTCCCTGCGCTCCGTCTCCTTTGCCTCCTTGCGCCAGCACCGCTGGTTTCGCCCTGCTGTCCGCGCCCTGGCGGGCCTGATCGGGCTGTGGCTGCTCACCTGGCTGGCCGTCCCGCCGCTGCTCAAAGGCCCGCTGGAGCGCATCGCCTCCGAACAACTGGGCCGCCCGGTGACGGTGGGAGGCATTGACTTCCAGCCCTGGAGCCTGGAATTCGCACTGCGTGACGTGGCCGTGGCGGGCGCCAACGGTGCGCCCCCGCAGCTGACCATTGGCCGGATCTATGCCGATGGCGAGCTGCAGTCGCTGCTGCGCCTGGCGCCCGTGGTGGACGCGTTCACCATCGAGAACCCCGTGCTGCGCATCACGCACCAGGGTGATGGCCGCTACGACGTGGACGACATCATTGCCAAGGTCACGGCGCCCACGGGCGAACCCGACACCGGCCCCGCGCGCCTGGCGCTGTACAACCTGGCGCTCACGGGCGGCAGCATCGACTTCATCGACAACACCGTGGGTGCCACCCACACGGTGCGCGACCTGACCCTCAAGGTGCCCTTCATCAGCACCCTGCCCTCGCAGCGCGAGGTCAAGGTGGAGCCCCACCTGGCGTTCGCGCTGGATGGCAGCCGGTTCGACTCGTCCGCCCAGGGCACCCCGTTTGCGCAAACCGGCCAGGCCGACGCGCAGATCCGCCTGGACGGGCTGAACCTGGCGCCCTACCTGGGCTATCTGCCAGCCAACCTGCCCGTCAAGGTGCAGGGCGCAACGCTGGATGCGGACGTGAAAGTGGCCTTTGAACAGCACCCGCGCATGGCCGTGAAGCTGACCGGCACCGTGCAGGCCAGCGGCGTGCGCATCGCAGACCGCCAAGGTGCCGACCTGCTGAGCTACGAGCGCCTGAAGATCGACATGGCCGATGTGCGCCCGCTGGAGCAGGTGGTGCGCCTGCAGCATGTGGAGCTGACCGCGCCCGTGGTCACCGCCACGCGCGATGCGGCAGGGCAGATCAACCTGGCGCAACTGGCACCGCCAGCGCAGCCTTCAACGCCCGCCAAGGGCAAAGCCACTGCGCCTGCAGCGCCCGCATCTGTTGCTGAACCTGCTTCGTCGCCTGTGGTTGGCGCCAGCACAGCCTCCGCCCCAGCGTCCTCCGCCTCCACGGGCAAAGCCAAAGCCAAGGCAGCCGCCCCCGCCTGGACGTTCGAAGTGGCCACCGCCGCCGTGCGCGGCGGCACCCTGCGCTGGGCCGACGCCACCACGCGCCCCGCAGCCGCCCTGCAGGCCACCGAGCTCACGCTGGACGCCGCCGACCTCGCCCTGCCTTTCGCTCAAGAGAACGCCAAGCCCGTCACCTTCAAAGGCGGGCTCCAACTGCAGGGCAGCACACTCAGCTTCACCGGCGAAGCCACCGACCAGAAGGCCCAGGTCAACACCACCCTGAACGCGCTGGCACTGCAGCTGGCCGCCCCCTACCTGGCCCAGGCGTTGGAGCCCACGGTGACCGGCCAGCTCAGCGGCGATGTGGGTGTGCTGTGGCAAGCCCCCACAGCAGCAGCCGCGCAGGCCGGCGCCACCGGCGTCACGCTCACGGCCGGCCCTCTGGCGCTGGAGCAACTGGCCGTCAAGCAGGGCAAGACCCTGCTCGCCAGCCTGGGCAAGCTCGAACTGGCCGGGGTGCAGGTGCCCCTGGATGCGCGCACCGCCACCCTGGAGCGCCTGGCCCTCAGCCAGCCCCAGGCCACGGTGGAGCGCGGCGCCGATGGGCGCTGGATGTTCGAGCGCTGGCTCAAAACCCCGCCCGCCACCGACGCCCCCTCCGCCGCCTCCACGGCCAGCAGCCCCCCGCCCTGGAAGCTGCGCGTGGCCGATTTCTCGCTGCAGGGCGGCACCGTTGCGTTCGCCGACAACGCCCAGCCGCGCCCCGTGTCGCTGGAAGTGAGCGCGCTGGGCATCACCGCGCGCAACCTGGCCAGCGACGGCAGCAAGCCCGAGGCCTTCACGCTCACGGCCCGTGCGGCCGCGCCGGGCAAGGGCAACGCCAAGGCCGCGCCCGGCAAGATCGACTACCAGGGCACGCTGGCCCTGCAACCCCTGGCCACCCAGGGCAAGCTCGAGGCCACGCGCCTGCCCCTGCATGCGCTGGACGGCTACCTGGCCAGCCAGCTGTCGGTGGAGCTGCTGCGCGCCGACGTGGGCTACCGGGGCCAGGTGGCCGTGGCGCAGTCGGACAAGGGAGTCAGCCTGCGCCTGGCGGGTGATGCGGTGGTCGAAGACCTCAAGGCCAACAGCACGGCGGCCTTCACCCCCAAGACCGAAGCCCAGGTGGGCGAGGAACTGTTGGCCTGGAAGAGCCTGAACCTGCGCGGCCTGGCCGTGGCCACGGCCCCCGGCACCGCACCGCGTGTGGAGGTCAAGGAGACCAGCCTGGTGGACTTCTTTGCGCGCATCACCGTGAACGAGGCCGGCCGCATCAACCTGAGCGACATCGCCAAGACGCCCGAAGAGGCCCGCGCCGCCAACGCGGCCAGCGCCACGGCCAACACCGCATCCGCGGCCGCCCCCCCGCAGGCGGCAGCCGCCGCGCCTGCGGCGTCTGCCCCCGCTCCAGCCGCCGTGGCCCAGGCCAACCCGCTGGCGCCGGTGGTGCAGTTCGGCCCCGTGAGCCTGGTCAACGGCAAGGTGCTGTTCTCCGACTTTTTCATCAAGCCCAACTACTCGGCCGACCTGTCCGAGCTGACCGGCAAATTGAGCGCGTTCTCGTCCGAAGCCCCCGGGGGCGAGCCCGTGCTGGCCGACCTGGAACTGCGCGGCCGCGCCGAGGGCTCGGCCTCGCTGGAGATCATCGGCAAGCTCAACCCCCTGGCCCAGCCGCTGGCGCTCGACATCGCCGGCAAGGTGCGCGACCTGGAGCTGCCCCCGCTCACGCCCTACTCGGTGAAGTACGCGGGCCATGGCATCGAGCGCGGCAAGCTCAGCGTGGACGTGAACTACAAGGTGCTGCCCAATGGCCAGCTCACGGCCAGCAACCGGCTGGTGCTGCACCAGCTGACCTTTGGCGAGGCCGTGGAGGGCGCGCCCAACAGCCTGCCCGTGAAACTGGCCGTGGCCCTGCTGGCCGACCGCCAGGGCGTGATCGACCTGGACCTGCCCATCAGCGGCTCGCTGAACGACCCGCAGTTCCGCGTCGGCCCCGTGATCTTCAAGATCATCGTCAACCTCATCGGCAAGGCGCTGACCGCCCCGTTCAGCCTGCTGGCGAGCGCCTTCGGCGGTGGCGACGAAATGAGCCAAGTGCCCTTCGCCCCCGGCAGCGCCACCCTCACGCCCGAGGCGCAGCAGAACCTGGGCAAGGTGGTCAAGGCCCTGGCCGACCGCCCCAGCCTCAAGATCACCGTGACCGGCACGGCCAGCCTGCAGGACGAGCGCGAAGGCATGCAGCGCGAAAGCCTGCAGCAGCGGGTGCTGGCCGAAAAGCGCCGCGCCAACCCGGCAGACACCGCCCCGGTTTCGGCCGCCGAATACCCCGCCCTGCTCAAGGAGGTGTATCGCCGCGCCGACATGCCCAAGCCGCGCAACCTGGTCGGCCTGGCCAAGGAGCTCACCGTGCCCGAGATGGAAGCCCTGCTGCTGGCCCACCAGAGCGCGACCGAGGCCACGGCCACCGAGCTGGCCACCCAGCGCGGCCAGGCCATCCGCGCCTACCTGGTGGCGCAGAACCTGCCCGCCGAACGGCTCTTCGTGGCGGCGCCCAAGGCGGGCAAGCAGCCTGACAAGTGGACGCCCCGGGCGGAATTGAGCCTGAACACCCAGTAGCCGGGCAACAACCGCCCCGTGATGCCCATTCACGGTCCATAGACCCAAGCCGTTCGGGCAAAGGCCCCTGCCAGCGTGCCCAAGCCCTGCGCGGCGCCGGTTTCACGGGCGGTGGGCAGCGCGCAGCACAATGGCGCATTGATTGAAATGGAGCAGCCCGGCACCGGAACCAACGGCGCCGCGCCTGCTCCCACACAGCAACCATGCCTTCACGCCTGCTCCCCCGCCTCGCAGTTACTCTGCTTTTGATAGCTGCCAGCGCTTTATGGACAAGCGCAAACGCCCAATTCAGCACCAAAACCACCGGCCAGGGCACCAGCGTGGTCACCACGCCCTATGTGCGCGCCGAGCTGCTGGCCCATGCGCCCCAGGGCGTGGCGCCCGGGCAACCGCTGTGGCTGGGCCTGCAGATCACCCACCAGCCCGAGTGGCACACCTACTGGAAGAACCCCGGTGACTCCGGCCTGCCCACCGACCTGGCCTGGACGCTGCCCGCCGGCCTGGACGCGGGCGAGATCGCCTGGCCCCTGCCCAAGAAGATCCCCATCGGCACGCTGGCCAACTACGGCTATGAAGGCACGGTGCTGCTGCCCGTGCCCGTCACGGTGGCCAGCAGTTTTGCGCCCGGCCCGCTGGCCAAGGACGCCACCATCAAGCTGCGCGCCTCGTGGCTGGTGTGCCGCAAGGAATGCATCCCCGAAGAGGGCGAATTCACGCTGCAACTGCCCATCCAGAGCACCACCGCATTGAGCGGCGCCGCGTTCGAGGCCGCCGCCCAAGCCCACCCCCGGCCGGTGCTGGCGGGCACCACCGGCATCGTGCCCGACAGCCAGGCGCAGCTGGCCGCCGAGGGCCACACCCTGAACATCAGCGTGCAGGGCCTGCCCGTGGCGCTGCGCGGCAAAACCCTGGACCTATTCCCCGAAACCGCCGAAGTCATCGACAACGCCGCGCAGTGGAAGCAGGCCTGGAATGGCAGTGTCTGGACCGCCCAAATTCCCGTGTCTGCCCAGCGCAGCGCCAGCCCCCACCTGATGCCCGTGGTGCTGGCCGAGCAGTCGCCCGCACATGCCGCCGGCCCCGACACCCGCACCGGCTACCGCGCCGAGCTGAAGGTGCTGGGCACCTGGCCGCAAGGCGCTTCAGTCGCTGCGGTGTCACCCGCGCTGGAGGCCGCGCTCAAGGCGAATGCGGCGCAGGCAGGGGGGGCGACAACACCGGCTGCGGGCTCCGGCGCCTCGTCCCTCACCCTCACCGCCGCGCTGCTGGGCGCCTTGCTCGGGGGCCTCATCCTCAACCTCATGCCCTGCGTGTTCCCGGTGCTGGCGATCAAGGTCGTGGGCTTCACCCAGCATGCGCAGGATCGCCGTGCACACCGCGTGAGTGGCATGGCCTACACGGCGGGCGTGGTGCTGTCCTTCATCGCGCTGGGCGCGCTCATGCTCGGCCTGCGCGCGGCGGGCGAGGCGATTGGCTGGGGCTTTCAACTGCAGTCGCCCGCCGTGGTGGCCTCGCTGGCGGCGCTGTTCACGCTGATTGCGCTCAACCTGGCGGGCGTGTTCGAGTTCGGGCATTTCCTGCCGCCCTCGGTGGCCAGCCTGCAGGCACGCCACCCGGTGGCCGACAGCTTCCTCACCGGCGTGCTGGCCGTGGCCGTGGCTTCGCCCTGCACCGCGCCGTTCATGGGTGCATCCCTGGGCCTCACGGCCACGCTGCCCGCACCGCAGGCGCTGGCCGTGTTTGCGGCGCTGGGCCTGGGGCTGGCACTCCCCTATCTGGCCGCGAGCTGTGTGCCCGCCGTGGCCCGCGCCCTGCCACGGCCCGGCGCATGGATGGACCACTTCCGCAAGTTCATGGCCTTCCCCATGTTCGCCACCGTGGTGTGGCTGGTATGGGTGCTGGGCCAGCAAAGTGGCATTGATGGCGCGGGCGCGCTGCTGATCCTGCTGGTGGGCCTGTCGCTGGTGGTGTGGGCGCTGTCGCTGGCAGGCCGTGCACGGGTGTGGATGGCCAGCGCGTCCCTGGCGGCCATGGCCTTGCTGGCCTGGGCCTTTGGCCCCCACATCACCAACATGCCCGCCCCACAGGCCTCTGCGCCATCGACGCAGGCGGCCGCCAACGGCTGGCAACCCTGGGCGCCCGGTACGGCCGAACAGATCGTTGCCAGCGGCCGCCCCGTGTTTGTGGACTTCACCGCCGCCTGGTGCGTGACCTGCCAATACAACAAGAAAACCACCTTGGCCCATGCCGACGTGATCGCCGACCTGCAGGCCAAGAACGTGGCCCTGCTGCGCGCCGACTGGACGCGCCGCGACCCCTCCATCACCGCCGCCCTGGCCGCGTTGGGCCGCAGCGGCGTGCCCGTGTACGTTTTCTACCAGCCCGGCAAACCGCCCGTGGTGCTGACCGAGGTGCTGAGCGTGCAGGAGGTGCGCGCCACCATTGCGGCGTTGTAGGTGTGCCTGCACAAGACGCCCTTTCGCCCCTTTGAACCCGCTGGAGGACTCGCCATGAAGCTGCTTCGCCGCACCTTGATTGCCACCGCCGCCCTGATCGCGCTGGGCGCCCAGGCCACCACCACCGTGGGCCAGCCCGCGCCGGACTTCGCACTGAAAGACACCAGCGGCAAGACCGTGCGCCTGTCGGACTTCAAGGGCAAACACGTCGTGCTGGAATGGACCAACCCCGGCTGCCCCTTCGTGAAAAAGCATTACGACAGCGGCAACATGTCAGCAACGCAAAAGGACGCCACAGGCCAGGGCGTGGTGTGGCTGTCCATCAACTCCACCGAAAAAGCCAGCAGCGACTACCTGGAGCCCGCCCAACTGCAGGTCTGGGCGCAGACGCGCAAGGCCGCCCCCACCGCCATGCTGATGGACGAGGAAGGCACCGTGGGCCAACGCTACGGCGCCCGCACCACGCCGCACCTGTACATCGTCAACCCGCAGGGCGTGCTGGTGTACGCAGGCGGCATCGACAGCATCCCCTCGGCCCGCCCGGCCGACATCGAAAAGGCCACCAACTATGTGAAGGTGGGGCTGGCCGAAGCGCTGGCGGGCAAGCCGATTTCGGCGGCGACAACGGCGCCGTATGGGTGCAGCATCAAGTACAAGTCGCCCGCCTGACCCATCCCTTGGGGGCGCAAGGCCCCCCGCACCGCATGCGTACACTGTTTGCATGCTCCGCACCCCCGACACCATCAGCACCCTGCGCCACCTGCTCACCGCCTGCCGCACCATCGCGGTGGTGGGCCTCTCGCCCCAATGGCACCGCCCCAGCTACTTTGCCGCCAAGTACATGCAGGCGCATGGCTACCGCATCGTGCCGGTCAACCCCCTGGTCGCACGCGAGGGCGGGCAGATCCTGGGCGAGACGGCCTACGCCAGCGTGACCGAAGCGGCGGCGGCGCTGGCGGCGCAGGGGCAGAAGATCGACATTGTGGACTGCTTTCGCAAGAGCGAGGACATCCCGCCGCTGGCCGAGGAGGCCGCGGCCATCGGCGCCCCATGCCTGTGGCTGCAGCTGGGCGTGTTCAACGAGGTCGCAGGCCAGCGCGCCGAAGCCGCCGGGCTGCAGGTGATCCAGAACCGCTGCGTGAAGATCGAACACGCGCGGCTGTTTGGTGGCCTGGGCTGGATGGGCGTGAACACCAAGGTCATCAGCGCCAAGCGCTTGCGGCAACTACCTTACTAGCAAATTCATAGCTGCTTGCGCTTACCCCCAAAGCCCTACCGGCCTATTTGATTCAAACCCATGCCCACCAACCCACCCTCCGGCGCCGACCGCGCCTTTGGCTTTGGCACCCGCGCCATCCACGCCGGTGCTCAGCCCGACCCGGTGACCGGCGCGCGCGCCACGCCCATCCACCAGACGACCAGCTTTGTGTTCGACAACGCCGAACACGCGAGCAGCCTGTTCAACCTGCAGACCTTTGGCAATGTCTACAGCCGCATCAGCAACCCCACCGTGGCGGTGTTCGAGGAGCGCATTGCGAGCCTCGAAAACGGCCGCGCCGCCCTGGCCTGCGCCAGCGGCATGGCCGCGCAGATGGCGGCGCTGCTGGCCATTCTGAAAACCGGCGACCACATCGTGGCGGCCAGCACGCTCTACGGCGGCACGGTGGGGCAGCTGGGCGTGGGCTTTTCGCGTCTGGGCATCGAGACCACGTTTGTGGACCCGGCCGACCCCGAGAACTTTGCGCGCGCCATGCGCCCCAACACCCGCGCCGTGTATGGCGAAACCATCGGCAACCCGCTGGTCAACGTGCTCGACATCGCAGCCGTGGCCGGGGTGGCGCATGCACACGGCGTGCCGCTCGTCATCGACAACACGGTGGCCAGCCCCTACCTGTGCAACCCCCTGGCGCTCGGTGCCGACATCGTGGTGCACAGCGCCACCAAGTACATCGGCGGCCACGGCACGACCATGGGCGGTGTGGTGGTGGAGGGTGGCAAGTTTCCGTGGGACAACGGCCAATTCCCCGAGATGGTGGAGCCCAGCCGCGCCTACCACGGCGTGAAGTTCTACGAGACCTTTGGCGACTTTGGCTACACGATGAAGGCGCGCATGGAGGTCAACCGCACCTTTGGCGGCGTGCTCTCACCCATGAACGCGTGGCAGCTGCTGCAGGGCGCCGAAACGCTGCACCTGCGCATGCGCGAGCACTGCCGCAATGCGCTGGCCGTGGCGAAATTTTTGCAAAGCCACCCGCAGGTGGCGTGGGTCAACTACCCAGGCCTGGCGGATTCGCCGTATTTCGATCTGGCGCAAAAGCAGTTCCGCGTGGTGGACGGCACGCCCGGCGCCTCGGGCATCCTCACGTTTGGCGTCAAGGGCGGCGCGGCGGCGGGCGAAAAGTTCATCGACGCCTGCGAGTTTTTGAGCCACCTGGCCAACATCGGCGACGCCAAGACGCTGGTGATCCACCCCGCATCGACCACCCACCGCCAACTCAATGACGAAGAGCTGGCCCGCGCGGGGGTGCGCGCGGACATGGTGCGGCTGTCGGTGGGGATTGAGGACTTGGGCGACATCCTGTGGGATGTGGACCAGGCGCTCGCCCGCGCGGCCTAGGCCGGCGCATCAGGCGCGCGCTGCGCCCTGGGCGGCGCCCAGCCGCAACGACAGGCCCCGCGCAGCCTCACGCAGATGGCCAGCAGCGGCGCTGTCTGGCCCCGTCTGCAACGTGGCGCTGGGCCCGATCACCGCCAGGCACAGCACCAGCTGTCCAAACCCGTCGAACACCGGCGTCGCCAGCGCGCTGATGCCGGGCAGGAGTTGGTCCGTCACCTGCGCCACCTGGTGCGTGCGCACCGCGTCCAGCTCGGCCGCAAACGCGGGTTCATCCAAAGCCCCCGCAAACCCTTCGGCCGCCAAAGCAGCGGCGGCGCGTTCGCGCGACCCAAAGGCCGCAAACACCTTGCCCGTGGCCGTGTGGCGCACCGAGGCCGTGGTGCCGTGGCGCATGGCCACGTACACGGCCGTGGGGCCTTCTTCGACGCGAATGATGGTGGGGCCGTTGTCGCCCCAGACCGAGGCCGACACGGTGTAGCCGATGCGCTGGGCCAGCGCGGGCAGCTCGGCAATGGCCAGGCGCACCGGGTCCACCTGCTGCAGGCTGATCAGGCCCAGCTGCATGGCCAGCGGGCCCAGGCCGTAGTGGCCACTCACGGCGTCCTGCTCGATGAGGCCCAGCTTGCCAAAACTCACCAGGTAGGGATGGGCCTTGGCGGCCGTCATGTCGGCCGCGCGGGCCAGGTCCTTGAGCGCCATGCGGCGGCCGGTGCGCGCCAGCACTTTCAGCAACTGGCCGCCCACCTCCACGCTCTGGATGCCGCGCGGGCTGCGGGGCGTGTCTTCGTCGTCGGTGGGGGGCAGGTCGGGAGTCGTGGTGGCCATGCGGCGATTGTCCACGCAGCGCGACGCCGCTCACCCCTTCGGGTTTACACCTAAACAAATGCGTTAGACATAAACAAATTTCTTGCCTAACATCAACACATTCCGTTTAGATAAACGCATTCACCATTAACAAATCACCACCATGAGCACCGTCAAAACCTTTGCCTCCGCCGCCGACCTCGAAGTGAAGAAGGTGAGCTTCGACAAGCTCTCCGACCACGCCTATGCCTACACGGCCGAGGGCGACCCCAACACCGGCATCATCATTGGCGATGACGCGGTGATGGTCATCGACACCCAGGCCACCCCCGTGATGGCGCAGGACGTGATCCGCCGCATCCGCGAAGTCACCGACAAGCCCATCAAGTACGTGCTGCTGAGCCACTATCACGCGGTGCGCGTGCTGGGCGCCAGCGCCTATGGCGCGGAGCACGTCATCGCCAGCGAGGACACGCGCGACCTCATCGTGGAGCGCGGCCAGTTCGACAAGGACAGCGAGATCGGCCGCTTCCCGCGCCTGTTCCAGAACGTCGAAAGCGTGCCCGACGGCCTGACCTGGCCCACGATGACCTTCAACAAGAAGATGACCCTGTGGCTGGGCAGCGTGGAAGTGCAGATCCTTCAGCTGGGCCGGGGCCACACCAAGGGCGACACGGTGGCCTGGCTGCCGCAGGAAAAGATCCTGTTCAGCGGCGACCTGGTGGAGTTCGACGCCACGCCGTATGCGGGCGATGCGTACTTCCAGGACTGGCCGCAAACGCTGGACAACATCGCGGCACTGAAGCCCGAAAAGCTGGTGCCCGGGCGCGGCGCGGCGCTGCAGACGCCCGAGCAGGTGCAGGCGGGCCTGGCCGGCACGCGCGCCTTCATCAGCGACCTGTACGAGAGCGTGAAAGCCAGTGCGGCCAAGGGCGAAGACCTGCGCAAGGTCTACGAAGCCACCTTTGCCCAACTGCAGCCCAAGTATGGGCACTGGGTGATCTTCAACCACTGCATGCCGTTTGACGTGACCCGCGCCTACGACGAGGCCACGCAATACCCCGACCCGCGCATCTGGACCGCCGAGCGCGACATTCAGATGTGGAAGGCATTGGAAGGCTGAATAGAGAACAACCCCCTGAGGCGCTGCGCGCCTTCCCCCTTCTCTCGCACCGCTGCGCGCTGCGGGAAGGGGGACGACGCCCTCGCTGCGGGGCGGCCCTTGCTTGGCGTCCCTCGCTTGGGGCGCGCCAGTTGCAAAGGTCAGCTCTCTACATCAGGCAATCGATCAAAACACAAAGGTCGTAGAACATGAACCCCAGAGACATTCCCGCCGAAGCCTTCCACGCCAGTGGCGCCGAGGTGCAGGCCATCGATTTCGGCTACGTGCGCTCGCCCGACCAGGACAGCGCCCAACCCGCGCAGCACCCCATCGTGGTCATCGGCGCGGGCCCTGTGGGCCTGTCGCTGGCCATCGACCTGGCCCAGCGCGGGCAGCGTGTGGTGGTGCTGGACAACGACCACAAGCTCTCCATCGGCTCGCGCGCCATCTGTTTTGCCAAGCGCACGCTCGAAATCTGGGACCGCCTGGGCGTGGGCCAGCCCATGGTGGACAAGGGCGTGTCGTGGAACCTGGGCAAGGTGTTCCTGAAAGACGAACAGCTCTACGAATTCAACCTGCTGCCCGAAGAGGGCCACGAGCGCCCGGCCTTCATCAACCTGCAGCAGTACTACGCCGAGGCCTACCTGGTGGAGCGCGCGCTGCAGTTGCCGGGCATCGACATCCGCTGGCACAACAAGGTGGCGGCCGTAGCTGCGCGGGACGATGGCGCGTTGCTCAGCATTGACACACCGGATGGCGCGTACCAGATCGACGCCCAGTGGCTGGTGGCCTGCGACGGATCGCGCTCGCCCACGCGGCAGATGCTGGGGCTGGAAAGCAAGGGCCGCATCTTCCAGGACCGCTTCCTGATCGCCGACGTGAAGCTGGCGGGCGATGCAGACTTTCCGACCGAGCGCTGGTTCTGGTTCGACCCGCCCTTTCATCCCAACCAAAGCGTGCTGCTGCATCGCCAGCCCGACAACGTGTGGCGCATCGACTTCCAGCTGGGCTGGGATGCCGACCCCGAGGAGGAGAAAAAACCCGAGAACATCCTCCCGCGCGTGAAGGCGCTGCTGGGTGCGGAGGCACAGTTCGAGCTGGACTGGGCCAGCGTCTACACCTTTGCCTGCCTGCGCATGGACCAGTTCGTGCACGGCCGCGTGGTGTTTGCGGGCGACAGCGCACACGGGGTGTCGCCCTTTGGAGCCCGCGGCGCCAACAGCGGCGTGCAGGATGCCGAGAACCTGGCCTGGAAGCTCGACTGGGTGCTCCAGGGCCGCGCCGGCCCCGCCCTGCTCGCCACCTATGGGCCTGAGCGCGAATACGCAGCCGACGAGAACCTGTGCAACTCCACCCGCGCCACCGACTTCATCACGCCCAAGAGCGAGGTGAGCCGCCTGTTCCGCGACGCCGCGCTGCACCTGGCGCGCGAGCATGCGTTTGCGCGGCGCATCGTCAACAGCGGACGCCTGTCGGTGCCGGCCACGCTGTGCGAATCGCCGCTGAACACCCCCGACACCGATACCTTTGCCGGCACGCAGGTGCCCGGCGCCGTGCTGCTGGACGCACCGTTGACCCAGCAAGGCCAGCCCACCTGGCTGCTGCGCGCGCTGGGGCCGGACTTCACGCTCATCACCTTTGGCGCGGCACCCGCCTGGGCCCAGGCGCTTTCGCCCCAGGTGCAGGTCCTGCAAATTGGCGTGGACGTGCAGGACGCCCAGGGCCTGGCCAAAGAGCGGCTGAACGCCCAGCCCGGCACCGCTTACCTGGTGCGCCCCGACCAGCATGTGTGCGCACGCTGGCGCGCGCCCACCGACGCCGCCGTGCGCCAGGCCCTGGCCCGCGCGCTCGCCGCATGACAAGGAACACGCCAACATGCTGAACACCCAACCGAACCTGCAGGCCTGCGACGATTTTTATGAAGCGCTGATCGCTGCGCACCAGGGCCTCTCGACCCCCGAGAGCCACGCGATGAACGCGCGCCTGGTGCTGCTGCTGGCCAACCACATCGGTGACCAGGCCACCCTGCAACACGCCCTGCAGCTGGCGCGCGGCAGCGCCCTGCCCATGGCAGACCGGCGCACCACCCCGGCCATCACACCGGTGGTACCCACCCACGCGGTGGCGGCCTAGCCCCCGCACCCCTTCCCCCCCACGGCTTCAGCACCGCGCAGACGGTGCCAGGCCCGGGCTTTGCCTTGATTTTTTGACAACACCTCGGAGACAACCCCATGCAGCGCAAACATTTCCTCGCCACCCTGGCCGGGCTGGCCCTGGCCACCGCCCTCCCCCTGGCCCATGCCCAGGACCCCAAGCCGCTGGAGTGGGTGGTGGGCTATGCCGCCGGCGGCGGCTCGGACATCGTGGCGCGCACGATTTCCGAATCCATGTCGGCCACGCTGGGCCGCCCCATCATCATCAACAACAAGCCCGGCGCGGGCACCAACATCGCCGCCGAATACAGCGCACGCAACAAGGACTACGGCAACCTGATCTTCTCGGCCGACTTCGCCACGCTGGCGGCCAACCCCTTCTTGTTCAGCAAGCTCGCCTACAACGCCGAGAAGGACTTCCAGCCCGTGGGCCTGCTGGTGCGCTTCCCGATGTTCCTGGTGGTGTCCAACAGCGTGCCGGCCAAGAGCCTCAAGGAGTTCACGGCCTGGGCCAAGGGCCAGCCCGACGGCGTGAACTGGGCATCGGCCGGGCCGGGCAGCCCGCACCACCTGGTGGGCGAGCTGTTCCGCGAGCAAAGCGGCCTCAAGCTCACGCATGTGCCCTACCGGGGTGCCGCACCCGCCATCCAGGACGTGATCGGCGGCCAGGTGTCGGCCATGTGGATCGACAGCGCCACGGTGTACCCGTTCCTCGCGGGCCACAAGGTGCGCGCCATTGGCGTAGCCAGCCCGCAGCGCGTGGCCACCATGCCCGATGTGCCCACCATTGCCGAACAGGGCCTGCAGGGCTTCGAGGGCTATGCCTGGCAGGGCATCGTGGCACCCACGGGCGCATCGGCCGAGGTGGTGGCGAATTTCAGCCGGGCCCTGCAGACCGCGCTGGCCGACACCCGCACCAAGGCCCGCCTGCAGGCGCTGGGCGTGGAGCCCATGCCCGGCACCGCAGCGCAGATGGGCAGCTTTGCGCGCACAGAGCGCGAGAAGTGGGGCCGGGTGATCACCAAGGTGGGCGTCAAGCTGGATTGAGCCCCCTGAGCGGCTGCGCCGCTTCCCCCTCAGGGGGACGCCACCCGTGGCCTGGCAAAGCCAGCTCCACGGTGGCGCTGGCGGGCGCTGCGCCCACATGCTGCGCCCCTTGCGCGGAACGGCGCTCAGCGGCTGCGTGCCAGGCGCCGCTTGCGCTGCAGGGCCGGCGCCAGCCACAGCAGCTGCACCGTGGCATAACCCAACGCCGCGAGCAGCAGGCCCAAGGTGGGCAAGCCCACCAGCAGCGGCGTGCCCAGGGCCTGCATCCAGGCGCCCAGCGCCTGCACCGACAGGTCGCCACCCGGCGCCACGCTGCCCCAGGCGGGCAGCACCTGCTCGCCGGGCATCACCAACGCGCCCAGGTAGAAGGCCAGCACATACAGCGGCACGGTGGTGAGCGGGTTGGTGTAGAACGTGGCCGCACCGCCGGCCACGATGTTGCCGCGCAGCCAGGCGCACACCAGCAGCGTGCCAGGGATCTGCAGCGGGCCGGGGATCAGCCCGCAGAACATGCCCGCCGCCACCCCGCGCGCCAGCGGCTGGCGCTGGAAGCGGAACAGCGCGCGCCGCTCCATCCAGGGGTGGTAGCGCGACAGCCAGCCGCGCTCCAGGTAGACCCGTGCGCGGGGCTCCAGCCCGCGCAGCCAGCGGCGCACAGTGCACAGCATGGGCATCACCACCGGGTCAGACCCAGGCCAGGGCAGCGGCCGTGCCGGCGCCCCACAGGGCCGACAGCGAGAGCAGCAGCCCCACATCGCGCCGCTCGTTGCCCGCGCGGTGGGCCACGAACGTGGCCGCCAGCAGGCCGAACAGCACGCACAGCATCACGGAGTCGAGAAGGTCCATGGCCTGGCTCCTCAGTCCTTGCGGGGTTGTGCGGGAGCGCCATGGGCGCTTTCGCCCGAGCTGCGCAGCGACAGGAAGATGGAGCCGGCAATCAGCCCGGCCGTCACCAGCAGCGCATAGCCGATCGGGATCTTCACCAGATCGATCAGCAGCATCTTGCCGCCGATGAACACCAGCACCAGGGCCAGGCCATAGGCCAGCAGGTGGAAGCGGTTGGCCAGGTCCGCCAGCAGGAAGTACAGCGCGCGCAGGCCCAGGATGGCGAACACGTTGGCCGTGAGCACGATGAACGGGTCGCTGGTGATCGCGAAGATGGCCGGGATGCTGTCCACCGCGAAGATGATGTCGGTGGTGCCGATGAGCACCAGCACCACGAACAGCGGGGTGTAGTGCTTCACGCCGTTGATCAGCGTACTGAGCTTTTCGCCATCGAACTGGTCGGTGATGCGGATGCGCTTCTTCAGCAGCGTGAGCACCGGGTTGGTGGCGATGTCGGGCTCCTGCCCGGCGGCAAACCACATCTTCACGCCCGTGACCACCAGGAACGCGCCAAACACATACAGCAGCCAGTGGAAGGTGGCCAGCAGCCAGGCGCCCGCCAGGATCAGCAGCGTGCGCAGCACGATGGCGCCGATGATGCCGATGATGAGTGCGCGCTTTTGGTACTGCGGCGGCACGGCGAAGTAGCTGAACAGCATCAGGAACACGAAGATGTTGTCGATGGACAGGCTCTTCTCCACCAGGTAGCCGGTGATGAACTGCATGGACACGGTGTTGGCCACCTCTCGGCCCTGGCTGCCATCCAGGTACCACCACAGCAGGCCCACGAACACAAAGGCCAGCGAGAACCACAGCAGGCTCCAGCGCACGGCCTCTTTCATCGTGACCTTGTGCGCGCCCTGGCGCTCCATCACCAACAGGTCGATGGCAATGGCCACCACCACAAAGACGGCAAAGCCCGCCCACATCCACCAGGTTCCTATCGTTTCCATGATTTTCTTTCTCCAAAGGGGAAATCTGTACTTGTACTGCCGGGCACCCGCCCCGGCAACAGCCCCGCACTGTAGGGATGGAATAGATTCTTAAAAACCTGTCATATTGATAGCATTGGTTCGGTTTTTACGAACCAAATGGATTTCACCCCTCGAAAGCCCCCCATGAGCCAGACCTTCAACTACCGCCATCTTTTCTACTTCTGGGTGGTGGCCAAGGAAGGCGGCATCGCGCGCGCCGCCGAGCGGCTGGACATGGCCGTGCAGACCATCAGCGCCCAGGTGCGCGAGCTGGAGAAAGCCTTGGGCGTCGCCCTGCTGCGCACCGAGGGCCGCAACCTGGTGCTCACCGACGCCGGCGTGGCCGCGCTGCACGAGGCGGACCACATCTTTGCGCTGGGCGAGCTGCTGCCCGTGCGCGTGCGCGAGGCCGCCACCGGCCAGACGCTGCGCCTCAACCTGGGCATCTCCGACGGCATCGCCAAGCTGGCCGTGCACCGGCTGCTGACGCCCGTGCTGGACGAGCCCCACCTGCGCCTGCTGTGCCACGAGGGCGAGTTCCAGCCGCTGCTGGGCGAACTGGCGCTGCACAAGCTCGACGCGGTGCTGGCCGACCGCGCAGCGCCCCCCAACCGCGCGCTGCGCACCACCAGCCAACTGCTGGGCACGAGTGCCATCGCCTGGTACGCGCCGCCACTGTGGGCCGAGGCGGCAGCCCAGGACTTCCCGCACAGCCTGGCCGTGGTGCCCGTGCTGCTGCCCACCGACCACGCGGCCATGCGCGCGCGCATCGACCACTGGCTGGAGCGCGAGCGCATCCGCCCGCACATCGCCGGGGAGTTCGAGGACAGCGCCCTGCTCAGCACCTTTGCCGCCACCGGCATGGGCGTGATGCCCGCGCCCGTGTCGCTGGGCGAGCACCTGGCGCACACCCACGGCCTGGTGCAGGTGGGCACCACGCCCGATGTGCAGGAGCAGTTCCACCTGATCTACAGCGCCCGCAAAGTGATGCACCCGCTGCTCACGCGGCTGCTGGAGGCGGGGAAAAGCGGGACGCTATTAAATCAATAGCTGGTAGCGCTTATCCATCAATCGGTAGAGCCCCAAAATACCAAAATCCCGCAGCCACGGGGCCTGCCATGCCCCGACCTCCGTAACGGGCACTCCGCAGCCCAGGGACGCCGAGCAAGGGCCGCCCCGCAGCAAGGGCGTCGTCCCCCTTCCAGGGGGAAGGCGCGCAGCGCCTCAGGGGGTGCTCCACATCAGTCCCGCCCCGCCCGCTCGATGCTGGCCGCCGCCAGCGCCGGGTCGGTAAAGCAGATCTCGTGGCTGCCCGGGCATTCCACCAGGCGGAACAGGCCCAGGCGCTCCGACAGGCGCGGGTGCCAGGGCAGGCTGTGGGGCAGCGCAGTGTCCTGCTGCGCATTCAGGTAGCTCTTGCCGATCTCCAGCGCCGCCAGCGGCACGGGCAGTTGCGCCGGCTCGGTGAAGGTGCGGTAGGGGTGCGGGTTGAGCAGCGCATAGCTGCTTTTCGCCAGGGCCTCGTCGGCATCGTTGATGAAGGCCTCGCGCCAGATCGGGTAGGGCAGCATCACCGCATTGCCGCTGGCCGCCGCGACCTCGTCGAACAGCGCGCGGTAGTGCGGCGGCACCAGGTCATTGAGGCATTCGCCCTGCTGCGGCACAAAGGCATTCCAGTACACCAGCCGGCGGATGCGCCCCGGCAGCCGCGCGGGCATGTGGCTGATGGCCATGCCGCCATAGCTGTGGCCCACCAGGCGCACGTCGGTGAGGCCCTGGCCCTCGATGAAGGCCGCAAGCGAATCCACCGCATCGGCCAGGCCCGTGGCCGCGCGGTCGTCGCCCGGCCGGTTGCCGGCCAGGGTGGGGCACAGCACGGTGTGGCCGCGTGCGCGCAGGTGGCCGGCCGTGGCCTCCATCTCGGCGCCGGTGTGCCAGGCGCCATGGACCAGGACATAGGTATCCGCCATGCTTGTCTCCTTCGGTAGTTTTTTGCCAGGCCGGGCGACATGCCCGGCCCTGGCGCTACCTTACGAAGAAGACCTGGGCGAGGATGGTCTGGGCGTGCCAGAGCGCTGTGCTGCGCGTGCCAGCGGTTCAGCCGCCGCGCCGCCACTGCGCGGGCGGCACGCCCATGGCGCGCTGAAAGGCCCGCGCGAAGTGCGAGGCATCGGCAAAGCCGCAACGCCGCCCGATCTCGGCCACCGCCACGTGCGTCAACTGGGGCCGGCGCAGCAACTCGCCCGCACGCACCAGCCGCATCTGGCGCAGCGTGCCCGCAAAGGTCTGGCCCTGCGCCGCAAACGCGCGGTGCAGGGTGCGCAGGGAGACACCGGCCTCCTGCGCCAGGGCCGGGGCCGAGACGCCGGGCTGGTCGATGCGGGCGCGCAGCAGGCCGCACAGATGGGCGTGCAGCCCCTGCGCCGCAGAAGGGACGGGCGCCCGGGGCGGCTCCAGCGCGGCGCCCAGCAGCGCCCCCAGGTGGTCCGACAGCAGCGCGCCCGGCAGGGCCTGTGCCGAGGCCGGGTCGCGTGCGAGCTGCACGGCCAGCGCCCCCAGGCTCTGGCCCCAGCCCTGGTCGCGCCAGGCCACACGGGGTCCGCGCGCCTCGGCCTGCGCCAGCCACTGGCCCACCCAGGCACGCGGCAGCTGCAGCGACACACAGTTCACCCCGTCCGGGAAATGCAATTCATACGGCCGGGCCGAGTCCACCAGCGCCACATCGCCCGGGCGCAGGTGGGCCACCTGGCCGTCCTGGCGCAGATGCCACGCGGTCTCGGACTGGCCGATCAGGTAGAACGGCAGCTGCTGGCTGCGCGCGATGCCGGCCGGCGTGCGGTACACGTCCTGCATGGAGGCGCGCACCTGGTTGACCGACAGGGCCGCGAGCGGCAGGCTCTGCAGCACGCCCCCGAAGGTCGGCGCCTCGCGCGAACTGCAGTCCATCTCCAGGAAGGCCTCGCAAATGGCGCCCACCCAGAAGTCCAGGCGCGCGGCCGGCGCGACCACATCGGTCGTCCACTGGCGCAGGGGCGGCGGGGTCAGTACAGGGGCGGCGGGCATGGCGCCAATCTAGCGGCAAGCCCTGCCGGCGGGCAACAGGGCTTGCCCGCCCTCCCGGGGACGCGGACGTGCAGCCGCCTCAGAGCGGCTACCAAAACCCAGCGAAGCGGTTCTGGCCAGGCGCTGCGTCGCAGGCAGTACGACGCAGTACGACAAGACGCGGCAACGACGCCAGAAGCGCTTTGTGAGCCGCTCTCAGCGCTGCGGCATGTCCTTGGCCGAATAGCCCAGGCTCACCGTCGCATCCTCCGGGATCGCGGGCATGGACGCATTCCACGCCTCCCACGCCGCGCGCAGGGCCTGCAGGCGTTCCGGCTCCACGCCCGCGCGGTTGGCGCGCTCGCGCTCGTCCTGCGCCAGGTTGAAGAGGTAGTCGTTGCCGTCCACGCGCAGGTACTTCCAGTCGCCCTGGCGCATCGCGCGCTGGCCCCGGTGGTTCATGCGCCAGAACAACGCGGGCTCGTCGTGCACGGCGGCATCGCGCAGCAGGGGCATGAGCGAGCGGCCGTCCAGCGGGTAGTCCGGCGCAGCGGGCACACCGGCCGCATCGAGCATCGTGGCCGACCAGTCCATGGTCATGCAGGTCTGCGCGCTCACGCCGCCGGGGGCGATCACGGCAGGCCAGTGGGCAATCCAGGGCACGCGGATGCCGCCTTCGGTCAAATCCATCTTGCCGCCCACCAGGGGCCAGCTGTCCGAGAAGCGCTCGCCGCCGTTGTCGCTGGTGAAGACCACCAGCGTGTCGCGGTCGATGCCGTGGCGCTGCAGCGCGGCCATGAGGCGGCCGATGCCCTCGTCCATGTGGTGGATCATGCGGCGGTAGGTGTCGATGTTGCCGCCGTGCAGGTGGAACAGGTTGGTCTTCACCTCCTGCGCCAGCGCCTCGTCGTCGCGCGTCTCCCACGGCCAGTGGGGCGCCGTGTAGTGCAGGCTCAAGAAGAACGGCGTGCCGGCCTGCGCGCCCGGCGCCATGCGCTCCACATAGTCGAGCGCGTGGTCGGTGATGAGGTCGGTGAGGTAGCCGTCCTGCTGCTTTTCTTCTTCGCCCAGGTACAGGTCGTGCTGTCCGCCCGAGCTGCAGTGCGTGAAGTAATCCACCCCGCCCGACATGGGGCCGAAAAATTCTTCGTAGCCCGAGCGCTGCGGCCCGAAGGCCGGTGGGTAGCCCAGGTGCCACTTGCCCATGAGCGCCGTGCGGTAGCCCGCTGCGCGCAGCAGCGAGGGCAGCGTGGGGTGCTCGGGCGGCAGGCCGAGCGTGGTGCTACCGCGGCTTTTGCTGTTGATGGGCTCTTCGGCCGCGCCGCGCAGGCGGTACTGGTAGCGCGCGGTCATCAGCGCAAAGCGCGTGGGCGAGCACACCGGCGAATTGGAATAGCCCTGCGTAAGCTGGAGGCCGTTGGCGGCCAGGCCGTCGAGCACGGGCGACACCGGGCCAAAGGCCGCCTCGCGCCCGCCGTAGCAGCCCAGGTCGGCATAGCCGAGGTCGTCGGCGACGATGAAGATGATGTTGGGACGGGGTTTGATGGTCATCTCGAAGTCCAGTGTCTCTAGGCTTGGCTCACGGTCTCTGCGACGGGCAGGACCGCTGCGAGGGGCGGCTAGCAAGGGCCGCCCCGCAGCAAGGCCGCCGTCCCCCTCGAGGGGGAAGCGGCCAAGCCGCTCAGGGGGTGCTTCCTGTCAAGGCTTGAAACCCGAGCGCTGCACCACCGGCGCCCACTGCGCGCGGTAGGCCTTGAGCATCGCTTCCGTCTGCGCCATCGTCGCCACCACGGGCTCCATCTTGGCGGCCTCGAACTTGCGCTGGGTGTCCGGGTCCTTCATCACCTCGTGGATCAGCCCGGCCAGGCGCTCGGCCTGGGCCTTGGGCATGCCCATGGGGGCAAAGAAGGTGTTCCAGCCCGTGGCGGCCAGGTCCATGCCGCTTTCCTTGAAGGTGGGGATCTTTCCGTCCAGCGGGCTGCGCTTGGCGCTCGACACCGCCAGGATGCGGATCTTGCCGGATTCGTGCTGGGGCAGCAGGGTGTCAAACGTGTCGAACGCCACGGGCACCTGGCCGCCCAGCAGGTCGTTGAGCAACGGCGCCGAGCCCCGGTAGCCCACCACCTCGGCGCGCACCTTGGCGGCGTCGCCCACCATCAGGCCGAAGAAATGCGGCAGGCTGCCCGTGGCGGGCACACCGAAGTTGGCCTTGTCGGGGTTGGCACGCAGCCAGGCCATGAGGTGCGGCAGTTCCTTCACGGGCACAGCGGTCGAGACGGCCACGCCGAACTCGTAGTTGTTCACATGGCTCACGGGGCGGAAGTCGCGCTCGGGGTCGTAGCCCGCATCCGGGAACACCAGGGGCGCCACCAGCATCACGGCCGGGTTGGCCAGCAGCAGCGTGGGCTGGTTGGCGGGCGCGGCCTTCACGGCCTGGGCCGAGAGGCGGCCGCCCGCGCCGGTCTTGTTCTCCACGATCACGGGCGTGCCGAGCTTGGTGCCGAGCTTGTCGGCCACGATGCGGGCCACGCGGTCGGTGGCGCCGCCGGGGGCATAGCCCACCACGATGCGCAGCGGCACGTCCTGGGTCTGCGGCTGCGCCTGGGCCAGGGTAGCGCACAGGGCCAGCGTGGCGGTCAGCACGGAGGTGGCAAGGGGTTTCCACATGGTCGGGGGTCTCCTGGATCGGTGGTGGGCACGCCGGGGGTGCGCGCAGGTTGAAGGCCGCACTGTATTGGCCACACAATCAATTGATCTAATCAATTCTTGCCCGGAAATACCCTGATGCCTGCGCCTGCCCCGCCCGGCCACCGCCTGACCCACCCGCAGGCCGCCAACGACTTGCTGATGTACCGCCTGAACCGCCTGCTGGCGGTGGCGGGCAGCCTGGTGGTGCGGCTGTGCGAGGGCGGCTACGGCATCACCCGGCGCGAGTGGGGCCTGCTCATGGTGCTGGCCCAGCACCCCGGCATGCCCCCGGCCGAGCTGGCGCTGCGCCTGGGCCTGGACCGCGCGCGCACCTCGCGCGCCATCACCTCGCTGCTGGCCAAGAAGCTGCTCACGCGCGACGCCATGCCCGGCGACCGGCGCCAGGCCGTGCTGTCACTCACGCCCGCAGGCCAGGCGGTGCACGACGGCCTGTTCCCACAGGTGAAGGCGCTCAACCAGGAGCTGCTGGCCGGGCTGGATGCGCAGGCGGTGCAGGCCCTGGACCAGGCGCTCACCGGCATGCAGCAGCGCGCCGAGGCGCTGGTCGCCACCCGCACCGATGTGCCGCGCACCTACCGGCTGCGGGGCGGGCGGCACGTGGATTGAGGGACATCGCGGCGCGCCACACCCAAAGCGGCCATCCGGCGATATCCTCAAACCTGCCCTGGGCCACCCGCCCAGGGGCAAACCCGCGCTCCCCCGTCCGACCACGACCTACGCCCCCATCGCCCAACCCTCCATGTCCCAGCCCTCAACCTCTTTGTGGAGCCCCTTGCGCCAACCCGCGTTCCGGGGCCTGTGGATTTGTGGCGGGGTCTTTTTTGTGGGCAACGGCATGCAGACCATGGCGGCCGCCTGGCTCATGGTGGAGCTCACGGGCTCGTCGTTCCTGGCCGCGCTGGTGCAGACCGCCGTGTTCATGCCCATGTTTTTGCTGGCGCTGCCCGCCGGGGTGCTGGCCGACACCACCGACCGGCGCCGCCTGGTCTCGGGTGCGCTGCTGGCGCAGGTGGGGTCCAGCGCGCTGCTCACCTTGCTGGTGCTCTCTGGCTGGGGTGGACCGGCGGCGGTGCTGTTCCTGGTGTTCATCTGCGGCTGCTGCACGGCCGTGCTCACGCCCGCGTGGAACTCGTCGGTCATCGACCCCGTGCCGCGCGATGAATGGCCCCAGGCCATCACCGCCGTGAGCATTGCCTACAACGCCGCGCGCGCCGTGGGCCCCACGCTGGCCGGGCTGATCTTTGCCCAACTGGGCGCGGGCTGGGTGTTTGCCGTCACGGTGACCACCACGCTGGTGATGTGGGAGTCCATCCGCCGCTGGCCGCCCAAGGCGCACCCGCCCTCCAAGTTGCCCGCCGAGCGCCTGTGGGGCGGCACCCTGAGCGGCCTGCGTTTTGCCTGGCACTCGCGCATGATCCTGGCGCAGTTGGTGCGGGTGATGGCCTTCAGCGCGGCGGGCTCGGCGCTGTGGGCGCTGCTGCCCGTGATTGCCCAGCGCCTGGGCACGGGCGCCCCGGGCTTTGGCCTGCTGATGGGCTGCCTGGGCACGGGGGCCGTGGCCGTGGGCCTGGTGCTGGGGCGGCTGCGCGCACGCTTTGGCATGGAGGCCATCGTGGGCACGGGCGGCGTCGTGTTCGGCGCGGCCATGCTGGTGGCGGCCCTCACCAAGATTACGGGGGTGGTCTACATCGCCATGCTGTTTGCGGGCGCGGCCTGGATGTCGGCCATGTCCACCTTCAACACCGCCACGCAGGCCAGCGCGCCGCAGTGGGTGCGCTCGCGCGCGGTGGCCATGCACATGGTGGCGGCGCTGGGCGCGTTTGCGATGGGCTCGGCGTTCTGGGGCGCGGCGTCGGACCTCCTGGGCCTCACGCCCACGCTGTGCGTGGCCGCCGCGCTCATGGGCGTGGGCCTGCTGCTGGCGCGCCCCATGCCGCTGCGCATGGGCGCGCTGCACGAGGTGACGCAGGCCACGCCCTGGGACGAGCTTTTCATCGAGGCCGAGCCCCTGCCCGAGGCCGGCCCCGTGGCGGTGGAGGTGGGCTACCGCATCGCGCCCGGCACCGACGCCGCGTTCCTCGACACCATCAGCCGCATGAAGGCCCCGCGCCGCCGCGACGGCGCCACCTTCTGGCGCATCTACAAAGACCTGGGCGAGCCCTCGCGCTACGTGGAGCGCTTCATCGTCGAATCCTGGGCCGACTACCTGCACCAGCGCGCCCGCGCCACCATGGCCGACCAGGCGCTGGAGACCGAAGTGCGGGCGTTCTTGGCGCCCGGCGAAGTCGTGCGGATGTCGCACTACATCGCGGAAAGATGAAGCCCCCCTGAGCGGCTGCGCCGCTTCGCCCGAAGGGGGACACACCTGGCGGCCCAGCAAAGCCGGTTCCGCAGGTGCACTGGCTTGATGCGCGTCAATTGCTGCCGCCAAGCCGGGTGCCGAGGCTGGCGGTCGGCCTGCGACAATCGCGCAATGACCTTCGCCCCCCTTGCCAACGACACCTGCCTGCGTGCCTGCCGCCGCCAGGCCACCGACTACACCCCCCTGTGGCTGATGCGCCAGGCGGGCCGCTACCTGCCTGAATACAAGGCCACGCGCGCCCAGGCGGGCAGCTTCATGGGGCTGGCCACCAATGTGGACTACGCCACCGAGGTCACGCTGCAGCCGCTGGAGCGTTTCCCGCTCGATGCGGCCATTCTGTTCAGCGACATCCTCACCGTACCCGACGCGATGGGCCTGGGCCTGTCGTTTGCCGAGGGCGAAGGCCCGCGTTTTGCCAAAGTGGTGCGCGACGAAGCCGCCGTGGCCGAACTGGCCGTGCCCGACATGGACAAGCTGCGCTACGTGTTCGATGCGGTGACCAGCATCCGCAAGGCGCTCAATGGCCGGGTGCCCCTTATCGGCTTCTCGGGCAGCCCCTGGACGCTGGCCTGCTACATGGTCGAAGGCAAGGGCAGCGACGACTACCGCCTGGTCAAGAGCCTGATGTACGCCCGCCCCGACCTGATGCACCGCATCCTGGCCATCAACGCCGACAGCGTGGCGGCTTACCTCAACGCCCAGATCGACGCGGGCGCCCAGGCCGTGATGGTTTTTGACAGCTGGGGCGGCGTGCTGGCCGATGGCGCGTTCCAGGAATTCAGCCTGGCCTACACCAAGCGGGTGCTGGCCCAATTGAAGCGCACCGGCGTGGACGGCACCGACGTGCCGCGCATCGTTTTCACCAAGGGTGGCGGCATCTGGCTGCCGGACATGAAGGACCTGGACTGCGAAGTGCTGGGCCTGGACTGGACGGCCAACCTGGGCCAGGCGCGCGCCATCGTCGGCGGCGCCGTGGGCGGCCCCGGCAAGGCGCTGCAGGGCAACATCGACCCCAACGTGCTGTTTGCGCCCCCCGCGCAGATCGAACAACAGGTGCGCCACGTGCTCGACAGCTTTGGCACGCCCCACACCGACAAGACCACCACCGGCCCCACGCACATCTTCAACCTGGGCCACGGCATCAGCCAGTTCACCCCGCCCGAGCATGTGGCCGCGCTGGTCGAGGCCGTGCACGGCTACTCGCGGGCGCAGCGCCAGGGGTAAAAAAGGGGGGGGCGGGTCCAAGCGCCCCCCCGTCCGCCGCCTGGAAGCGGGCTTGGGCTTCTCCGCGCCCTCCGGGGCACCTCTTCTGCAACGGAAGAAAAAAAGCCGCGCATGCTGCCCAGCGGCAATACCCCAGCGGCCCGAAGGGCCTACTTATGCACAAAACTGGCGCAGCACCGGCCTCCACGCAGCCCCGGTGCCCACAAAGCAGGCAGCGCCGGAAATATTCTCATCCAGAACGTAAGCCATTGATTTCAAAGGATTTCACTCTGCTGCTTTTTTGGCAGGCATTCCAGCCAAAGCACGGCCCGTCAAGGACTTGCGTGGCAAACACAGGGGATATCAACAAAGTTATCCACAGGAATTTTGGATTTCTTGCAAAACCCCATTCAAATCAAGCACTTGCAGCCCATATCGCAGAAAAGTCTGAGCTTGCGGGGCCATCACTAACACAAATTAAGGGTTTTCCCGGCCATTGACGTCCTGCGTGCTGCCCGACTTATGCACAAAAATCTTGATGCGACGCAACATCCCCCCCGCGCCAGGCCTTAGCACAGAAAATACACCCAAAATTCTTCAGATGATTGATTCATAAGGATTTTTTGCTGCTGCCAGTTTTGTGGGCATTCTGTTCCAGGCCAGTATTCATGCGGGTTGGCGGGGTGTGGAAGCAGGATGTCAACAAAGTTATCCACAGAAAGACGGGATTACTCACATGGCACGCCAAATCAAGCACTTAGCCGCAAAACCTCCACACCACCTCCACAAGCCCCTGTAACTCGCCATAGGCCGTGTCTATCCCTTCCGCCATCGTCCACGTTGCATTGCACACCCCCTCGCACAGCGGCGTGGGGGATCTGCTCAGCTACGCCAGCGCGCAGCCCCTGCCCCCGGGCACGCTGGTGCGGGTGCCACTGGGCAAACGCGAGGTGCTGGGCGTGGTGTGGGACGCCGTCGACGCCACGGGCGAGTTGCCCGAGGGCGCGGCCATGCGGCCCATTGCGGGGGTGCTGGAGGGGGTGGCGCCGCTCGCCCCGCCCTGGCGCCGTCTGGTGGCCTTTGCCGCGCGCTACTACCAGCGCGCGCTGGGCGAGGTGGCGCTGGCCGCCCTGCCGCCCCAGCTGCGCGACCTGCAGCCCGACCAGTTGGCCCGCCGGCTCAAGCGCCCCGCCCAGGCGCAGGGCGCCACCGAAGACGCTATCCAAACAATAGCGCTTACCGCAGAACAGGAAAGCGCCAGGGCCCGGATTGCCTCAGAAACCGGCCCCTTCCTGCTGTTCGGCAGCACGGGCAGCGGCAAGACCGAGGTCTACCTGCGCTGCGT
The DNA here is from genome assembly GCF_003852545.1 of Acidovorax sp. FJL06. Classification (GTDB taxonomy): domain Bacteria; phylum Pseudomonadota; class Gammaproteobacteria; order Burkholderiales; family Burkholderiaceae_C; genus Acidovorax. The sequence continues at coordinate 165,971 of NZ_QAJR01000029.1, read as the reverse complement.
GCAGGAGGCGCTGGAGGCCGACCCCAGCGCGCAGGCGCTGGTGATGGTGCCCGAGATCAACCTCACCCCCCAGCTCGAAGAGCGCTTTTCCACCCGCTTCGCCCCGCGCTTTGGCAGCCAGGCCGTGGTCTCGCTGCACAGCGGCATGACCAACCCGCAGCGCCTCAAAAGCTGGCTGGCTGCGCACAGCGGTGCCGCGCGCATTGTGCTGGGCACGCGCATGGCGGTGTTCGCCAGCCTGCCGGGGCTCAGGATCATCGTGGTGGACGAGGAGCACGACCCCAGCTACAAGCAGCAGGAAGGCGCCCGCTACTCGGCGCGCGACCTGGCCATCTGGCGCGGGCGCGAGCAAGGCGCCAAGGTGCTGCTGGGCTCGGCCACGCCCTCGCTGGAGAGCTGGCACGCCAGCGACCCGGCCATGGGCCGCTATGTACGGCTGGCCATGCCCAGCCGCATCGGCGCCGGGGCCTTGGCCCGCGTGCGCCGCGTGGACATGAACCAGCAGCCGCGCCGCGCCATCTTCAGCGCACCGCTGCTGGCCGCCATCACCGAGCGCGTGGCGCGCGGCGAGCAGAGCATGGTGCTGCTCAACCGCCGGGGCTACGCCCCCGTGCTGCACTGCGCCGACTGCGGCTGGAAGAGCGACTGCCCCCACTGCAGCGCACACCAGGTGTTCCACAAGGCCGACCGCACCCTGCGCTGCCACCACTGCGGCTACACCGTGCGCGTGCCCCGCGCCTGCCCCACCTGCGGCAGCCCGGACATCCACTCCATGGGCCGGGGCACCGAGCAGCTTGAAGAACAGCTCGGCGCCCTGCTGTCCGAAGTGCTGCGGCCCGACCGCACGCCCGCGCGCATCGCCCGCATCGACGCCGATACCACCAAGGCCAAGGGCTCGCTCGAGGCGCAGCTGGCCCAGGTGCATGCAGGCGAGGTGGACGTGCTGGTGGGCACGCAGATGATTGCCAAGGGACATGACTTTCGGCGCATCACGCTGGTGGCGGCCGTGCAGCCCGATGGGGCGCTGTTCAGCAGCGACTTCCGCGCGCCCGAGCGGCTGTTTGCGCTGCTCATGCAGGCCGCGGGCCGCGCGGGGCGTGACGCGGCCTACATGGCGGCCCAGGGTTCGCAGTGCGAGATGTGGGTGCAGACCTTCCACCCCCAGCACACCGTGTACGAGGCGCTGCGCAAACACGACTACGAGGCTTTCGCCGCCCAGCAGCTGAAAGAGCGCGAAGAGGCCGCCATGCCCCCGTTTGCCTACCAGGCCCTGGTGCGCGCCGATGCGCGCACACAGGAGGTGGCCCAGGGCTTTTTGACCGCCGCCACGGCCGCCGCCCACGCTGCGGGCCTGCCGGGGCTGGAGATGGTCACGCTGTTCCCCCCGGTGCCGCTGACCATCCAGCGCGTGGCCAATGTGGAACGCGCCCAGATGCTGATGGAAAGCCCGAGCCGCGCCGCCCTGCAGCGTTTTCTGGCCGCCTGGCAGCCCGTGCTGCAGACCACGCGCAGCGCGCCCGAGCACAAGGGGCTGGTGCGCTGGCTGGTGGATGTGGACCCGCTGGTGATTTGAGGCATGTTTTGGCCTCAGTGCCCGGTGGAAGGGCCAGCAGAGCCCCAAAGCATGCCATTTTTAAAACTCAAAAGAATAATAATTTGAGTTTAAATACAAATATCAATATAATTCAGGCCATTGCGGTCACGGCGCCTCGTTCGGGCAGTCACCGCAACGTCTGCTCCGGAATGCCTTCCGCCCCTGCAGACGCTCCCCCTTGCGACCTTTGTCGCCCAGTGGACCTGTAGAGCTGCAGCCCACCGCGTCCCTCGATGCTCACGCAGGCCCCCTTTGCGGCCCGCGATCCTGATTGACCCAGATTTCACAGACTGCCATCTCCATGGGCCCCTACGTCGTTTCGCCCGCGACACACCCGACCGACTGCGGCCGCTTCCGCGCCTCCTTCTCGGTCCATCGCTCCCTGGGCAACGGCAGCTACTGTCGCGTGTTCCGCTTTGACAAAGCCTTTGCCTCGCGCGAAGCCGCACGGCTCTTTGCCATCACCCAGGGCTGGCTGCAAACCAGCATGCAGCACCCGCCCCAATGCTGATGGCCGGCCCCGCGCACGTGCCATCCACCTCGCCCCCGCTGCGGATTCCCCCTCCGCAAAACAGAACCCCAACGGTGCGCTGATCGTTGCGCGCCATTTTCAGAAAGGCTCTTCCATGAGCAGCAAAATCTATGTGGGCAACCTGCCCTATTCCGTGACCGATGCCAGCCTGCACAGCAACTTTGCCGAGTTTGGCGGCGTGTCGTCTGCCAAGGTCATGATGGACCGCGACACGGGTCGCTCCAAAGGCTTCGGCTTTGTGGAGATGGCCAACGCGGACGCGGCCCAGGCCGCCATCAAAGCGCTGCACGGCATGTCCGTGGACGGCCGCTCGATCGTGGTGAACCTGGCCCGCCCGCGCGAAGAGCGCAGTGACGCGGGTGGCTACACCGCCAGCAAGCGCTCGGACGTTGGCTACGGCACGGGTGGCCACGGTGGCGGTCGCTACTGAACCCGGTAGCCTCAACAAAAAAACCGGCTCGCCTGAGCCGGTTTTTTTTCGCCCCGGCGCAGAAGGTTCGTCTTTTTTGGCCTCTGGCGCCCATGGCAAAGCGCTACCAGCTACAAAATCAGTAGCATTCAGGTCAGCAGCGCCACCGCCGCCGAAAAGCTCAAAAACGCCAGTGCGGTGGACACCAGGATGATGCGCGCCACGCGCCCGTTGTTGGCGCCGAACTTCTCGGCCAGCAGCGAGACGTTGCTGGCGCTGGGCAGCGCAGCCAGCAGCACCAGCACCGTGAGCGCAAACGGCGTGAGCGGCACGCCCATCGCCATGGCCGCCCGGCCCACGCTCCACACCAGCAGCGGGTGCACCAAGAGCTTGGCCAGGGCCACGGGCACGTAGTCGCGGGCGGGCACCTGTTCGTGCTGGTTCATCTGCGAGCGGGCCAGCACCGCGCCAATGGTGAACAGCGCCACGGGCGAGGCCGCATCGGCCAGCATGGCGATGGTCTTGTCCACCGGGCCGGGCAGCTGGAACTGCAGGGCCGAGGCCAGCGCCCCCAGCGCAATCGACCAAGGCATGGGGTTGGTCGCCATGCCCTTGAAGGCACTGCGCAGCGCCACACCCACGCCGTGGGTGCCCGCGCCGTCCAGGCGCGACAGCGCGATGCACAGCGAGCTGGTGACGACCATGTCCACCACGATGGTCACGATGGCCGGGCCCGCGCTCTGCGCGCCCAGCAGCGCCACCAGCAGCGGCACGCCCATGAAGCCAGTGTTGGGGAAGGCGGCCACCAGCGCGCCAAAGGCCGCGTCGTTCCAGCCGATGTGGGCCTTGCGCGTGAGCGCCACCGTGGCCCCCACCATCACCAGCGCGCACAGCCCATACACGCCCGCCACGGCCGGGTCCAGCAGCTGGGCGATGGGCGTGCTGGCGCCAAAGCGGTACAGCATGCAGGGCAGCGCGAAGTACAGCACGAAGGCATTGAGCCCCGGGATGGCCGGTTGCGGCAGCACGCCACGCCGCGCGGCCAGGTAGCCGCAAAGCACGAGGGCGAAGAAGGGGAAGGTGACGAGGAGGACGGAGAACACGGAAGCTATTGTCGGGCGGCCTGCGCCATGCCGGGCCGCACCGTCAGCGCAGAGTCAGACGGGGGTCATCGCACACAACGCATGCGGCAGAAGCAAAAAGCACCTCGGCATCTCCACGGATTTGCATTCAATCGGATAACTAGGCGGGGAGCCGCAGACAGTGCTGTAGCACGGCAAGGCTCCCTCCACACCCAAGAAGGACGTTAGCCGGTTGAAGGCAAAACCGTCTCACTGCTTGCGCTGGATGATCAGGTTGCGCTTGGCATCCTCGGGGTAGGCAAAGGTGATGGCGCCGTTCTTGACCATGCCCATGACCAGCATGTTGCGCGTGATCGCGTCCTTGTCCTGTGCGCTGAAGGGCTTGTCGTAGGTGGTGACCACGCCGTAGTAGGTCTTCATCTTGCCCTCCAGCGACTCCTTGATGGCCTTGCCGTTCAGGTTGCCGTCGCGGATGCCGAGGAAGGAGTACATCAGCAGATAAGTGGCGTCGTAGGCATTGGCCGCCGCCATGGGCACGGCCACCTTGCCCTGGTATTTGCGGGTGTAGCCCGACAGGAAGGACGCGCGGCGCTCGTTGCTGGGCTCGGCGATGAAGGTCTGCACCATGAGCGCGCCCTCGGCCGCATCCTTGGCGCCCTCGAGGAAGAAAGGGAAGGACAGCGGCCAGGGCCCCACCTGCGGCACCTTCCAGCCAAGCGCCTTCTTGCCGTTGGCGATGGCCGCGTTCTCCGGCCCCACGGTGTAGCTGTAGACCACGTTGGCGCCCGCGCTGCGCGCGGCGGTGAGTTCGGCCGTGAGGTCCTTCACCCCCAAGTCAAAGCGAGCCACGTACACGGGCTTGAGGTTCTTGGCCGCCAGCGCGGCCACCACGTCGTTGTAGCCGCCTTCGCCGTAGCCGGTCTTGTCGGCAAAGATGGCAACCTTGTCCCAGCCGCGTTTGACGATGTCGTCCACCAGGAAGGGCGCCTGGATCGCATCGCGCGCCTGCACGCGAAAGATGTAGCTGTCGGCGGCCGGGTATTTGGCCGTCACGGCCGTGCCCGTGGCGCAGGGCACGATGAGCGGGCTCTTGGCGTCCTGGAACAGGTCGATGGCCTTGAGCGCCACGCCGGTGTTGCAAAAGCCGATGGTGGCGACGACCTTGTCGGCCAGCAGCTCCTGCGAGGCCTTGCGGCCCTGGTCGGGGTTGGCCGTGTCGTCCTTGATGACCAGCTCCAGCGGCCGGCCCAGGTAGCCGCCCACGGCGTTGATCTCGTCCACCGCCAGCTTGATGCCGTTGAGCATGGGCACGCCAAAGTCGGCCGAGGGCCCGGTGAAGGGCCCCACCACGCCGATGCGCACGGGCGTGGTGCTGCCGATCTGGGCCTGTGCGGACGGCACCGCCGCGCAGGCCAGCACCCCGGCGGCAACAACGGCGCCACCCCAGGCTTTGCACCAGGAAACAAGGCTGTGCGCCCCCGCGGCGGCGGCGGCAGGAGAAAGGGGAGAGACAAGAGGAATCATGGGGGGCTTATTTTTTTGCGTACCTCGCGCATGCCGCCACTGCCTTGCAGGCGGGACATCCAGCGCGCGTTCGTGGTCATGGGGTCCGTGGGGCCACCCTGCCCCGCAGGCAGGGATGAACGAGTATCAAATTGTGAAAACGAAGCCCCTAGCGGGGTTTCCCGGAGCGCAGCTCCCCAAGGCCCGTTCCCGTCCCCTGCCGTCAGCCGAGCGTCAGCACACCGTCAGCCCCGTGGAAGGATGGGCCCGCCCCGGCGCCCACCGGGCGCGCCGGTATCATTGCGCGCTTTGCGGCAGGGCCTGCGCCTGCTGCCGCCGTTCCGGTCCTCCCCCGATTTCCGTCCTCTTTCTGCGTTTCGCGCCCCCCTGCCCCCATGTCTGCCGGTCTCAATCTCGCCCAGCTCCAGGCTGTCCACTACACCGACGGGGCCTGCCTGGTGCTGGCGGGCGCGGGCTCGGGCAAGACGCGGGTGATCACCATGAAGATCGCTCACATGATCGAAAAAGGCATGGACCCCAAGCGCATTGCGGCCATCACCTTCACGAACAAGGCGGCGTCGGAAATGCGCGAGCGCGCCCAGCACCTGATCGGCCGCCGCGCCAAGGAGGTGCTGGTGTGCACCTTCCACGCCCTGGGCGTGCGCATGGTGCGCGAGGACGGCAACGTGCTGGGCCTCAAGCCCCAGTTCAGCATCCTGGACGCCGACGATGTGACGGGCATCCTGAAGGAGGCCTCGGGTGGCACCACCGACATGGCCACGGCGCGCCAGTGGCAGTGGGTCATCAGCAAGTGGAAGAACATGGGCCTGACTTCGGCCGAGGCCCTGGCGCAGGCGGCGGACGACAACGAACGCACCATCGCCACGCTGATGGTGCGCTACGAGGAGCGCCTGGCGGCCTACCAGAGCGTGGACTTTGACGACCTGATCGGCATGCCGCTGCGCCTGCTGCGCGACTTCCCGGAAGTGCGCGCCAAGTGGCAGGCGGCGCTCTCGCATGTGCTGGTGGACGAATACCAGGACACCAACGCCACGCAGTACGAGCTGCTCAAACTGCTGGTGGGCCAAAACGGCCACTTCACGGCCGTGGGCGACGATGACCAGAGCATCTATGGCTGGCGCGGCGCGACGCTGGACAACCTCAAGAAGCTGCCCATCGACTACCCGCACCTCAAGGTCATCAAGCTGGAGCAGAACTACCGCTCCACCAGCGCCATCCTGCGCGCGGCCAACAACGTGATCGGGCCCAACCCCAAGCTCTTTCCCAAGACGCTGTTCAGCGAGCTGGGCGAGGGCGAGCCCGTGCGCGTGATCGACGCCGACAACGAAGAGCACGAGGCCGAGCGCGCCGTGGCCCGCATCCAGAGCCTGCGCGCGGCCAGCAACCCGCCGCCGGACTGGAAGAACTTCGCCATCCTGTACCGCGCCAACCACCAGGCCAAGCCGTTTGAAAAAGCGCTGCGCAAGGCCAACATCCCCTACAAGGTGTCGGGCGGCACCAGCTTTTTCGACCGCGCCGAAATCAAGGACCTGTGCGCCTGGTTCCGGCTGTGGATCAACAACGACGACGACCCCGCATTTCTGCGCGCCATCACCACCCCCAAGCGCGGCATTGGCCACACCACACTCGCGGCCCTGGGCGCGTTTGCCACGCAGCACAAGCAAAGCATGTTCGGCGCACTGTTCAACGGCATGCTGCCCGCCGCCGTGCCCAAGCGCGCCATGGACGGTCTGCACGAGTTCGGCCGCTACATCAATTACCTGGAATACAGCGCGCGCCGCGTGCATGGCGCCGAGGAGTCGCGCACCTTCCTGAACGACTGGCTCAAGGAAATCGGCTACGAGCAGCACCTCTACGACAACGAGGACAGCGAGAAGGTGGCCGCCGCCCGTTGGAGCAATGTGATGGAGTTCTGCGACTGGATGGCCCAGCGCGCGGGCGGGCAGATTGATGACACCGCAGGCGCCGTGGTGGCCAAGGAGACCAAGAGCCTGCTGGAGGTGTCGCAGACCATTGCGCTGCTCTCCACCATCAGCGAGCGCGAGAAGGAGCAGGACATGGTTGTGCTCTCCACCCTGCACGCGAGCAAGGGGCTGGAGTGGCCCCATGTGGTGCTGGTGGGCGTGACCGAGGGCATGCTGCCCTTCAAGCTCGACGACGACGAAGGCCGCCAGCAGAAGGTGAGCGACGACACGCTGCAGCGCCTGCAGGAAGAGCGCCGCCTGATGTACGTGGGCATCACCCGCGCCCAGCGCACCCTGGGCGTGAGCTGGACCAAGCGGCGCAAGAAGGGCCGCGAGATGGTGGCGGCCCAGCCCAGCCGCTTCATCGCCGAGATGGGCCTGGACAAGACCACGGCCCGCGAAGACCCACGCGAAAAGCTCAAGGCCCTGCGCGCCGAGTTTGCCGCCAAGAAGGCGCTGGCCGCCGGCACGCCCCCTGCCGCCTGACGGGCCCTGCGCCCCCCTGACATGAACGCCTGCATGCCCCGCATCCCCCCGCACTTCGGGCCGCTGGCCGCTTTGATTTTGATAGCTGCTAGCGCATATCCCATAAGCGCCAGCAGCCAAAACAAGCCCACACCCAACACCAACACCAACGCCGCCAGCGCCGCCTGCCCGGCTGCGGCCGACATGGGCCACCAGCACCTGCAAGGCCGCTGGCAGGCCGAGCTGCGGGCCCCGGCCACCGAAGGCCCCACCCCGCCGCCGCCCGCCACGGCCCTGCTGCAACTGGGCCCGCACCCCGAGCTGGCGCAGAGCGTGCGCGGCACCGTGCAGCGCGCGGGCAGCCAGGCCCAGGTCAGCGGCGATGTGGACGACGGCGACCTGACTCTGGAAGAATCGACCAACGGCACCAACATCAGCGCCACCTGGACAGGCCGGGTGGTGGATGGAAGTTGCGGCAAGGAAATACGCGGAACATGGAACAACGCCCACCCCACGCCCCCGGCTCCCGCAGCCATCCCGTTTGTGATGCGCCGGCAGGCGGGGTGGCAGTGATGTCCGCCCAGGCCCCCACCACCTTCACGCCCCTGCTCCACACGGCGGCGCTGGTGCTGGCCGCCCTGGCCCCTGCTGGCGCCGCACTCGCGCAGGCCACGCCCGCAGCGGCCACCGGTGCCGACAGCGCCTGGCGCCGGTGCACCGCGCTGCCGGGCGACAACCAGGCGCGCCTGGCCTGCTTTGACCAGTGGGCGGCCGAGCAGGCCTGGAACGCCCCCGGCGCCTCTGCCGCCGATGCCGCCGTGCCCGCCCCCGTGGACACCACGCTGCCCGCCACCCGCATCATCGAGGTGGCGCGCACCGAAGGCTGCCGCGACCCGCAGTACAGTGACCTCTCGCGCTTCTGGGAGCTGGAGTCGGGCAGCGACTGCGGCACGTTCAGCTTCCGGGGCTACCGGCCGATCACGGTGTCGGTGGTGGCAGGCAGCAACGTGAACCGCCAGCCCACCTCGGACGCGGCCGGCCATTCGGCCACCGAATCCACGCCCTACCGCCGCACCGAGAACCGCATCCAGCTGTCGGTGCGCACCAAGCTGGCCCAGGGCCTGCTCACGCAGGGCCACCCTACGCTCAAGGATTCGGTGTGGTTCGGCTACACCCAGCAGTCGTACTGGCAGCTGTTCACGCCCGAGATCTCGCGCCCCTTCCGCGCCACCGACCACGAACCGGAGGTCATGTACGTCTACCCCACCACGGCGCAGCTGCCGTTGGGCTGGAAGTGGCGCTACAGCGGCATCGGCCTGGTGCACCAGTCCAACGGCCAGAGCAACCCGCTGTCGCGCAGTTGGAACCGCGCCTACCTGATGACCGGCATGGAGCTGGACAACCGCTTCAGCGTGCGGGCGCGCCTGTGGAAGCGCATCCCTGAAAGCGCGGGCAGCGACGACAACCCCGGCATCAGCGACTACATCGGCCGGGGCGAGCTTGCGGCGTCCTGGAACATCGACAAGGACAACACCCTGGGCGCCACCGTGCGCCACTCGCTGGCCCGCAGCGACCGGGGCTCGGTGCGGCTGGAGTGGATGCAGACCCTGGGCAGCGGCCTGTGGGGTGGCAAGAGCAACCTGCGCCTGCACACCGCACTGTTCAGCGGCTATGGCGACAGCATGATCGACTACAACCGCAAGCGCACGGTGTTCAGCGTGGGGCTGAGCCTGGTGGATTTTTAGCAGGTACATCCCCCTGAGGCGCTGCGCGCCTTCACCCCTTCTCTCGAATGGCTGCGCCATTCGGGAAGGGGGACGCAGCCCTCGCTGCGGGGCGGCCCTTGCTCGGCTGCCCTGGTATGGGCCGTGCCAGTTGCATACGCCTTGGAGAAACACTGGCCAACTGCAAACCAAGGCCAGGCTGGGGGCGCTCACAACTCGTTACGACATCGTTCTCAAGTTTTCAGGAATAGCGCCGACGTGCCGCCACAATGGAATGCGCACCGACACCAGCATGGCGCCCTTGCCACGCACCCGATAAGCGCGGCTTTTTGGCCGCAATACCAGCCATTGCCCTGTGCGTGCACCCTCGAAAATGCCAACAGAGAGGAACACACCCATGGACATGCAATACCAGCTCAAGGCAGGCAGCTACTACCTGTATGACATGCGCGAGGCGCCCAGCGCCGTCACGGGTGAACGCCGCTTCAAGCTCAAGACCGACACCGTCGCCATTGCGTTCGACAAGCACACGGGCGAGGTGCACCAGCATGGCAGCCCCACGCGCATCCAGTCCTGGGCCAACAACACGCGCCGCCGCCTGCGCGCCGCCGGGGCGCAAGACGTGGCCAATGACATCGTCGTGGTGTCGGGCCCGCTGCCCGTGGACGAACTCAACAAATGCCTGTGGGTGCGCGGCTACGTGCGCCGCATGTTTTCGCGCCTGGCCACCCTGCCCCATGGCAAGCTGCAGCGGCCTGCGGAGCCGTTTCGCAAGGCGGCCTGACCAGGGGCACGCCCTTCACACTCTCCGCCAGGGCCGCACGCAGCGGCCCTTGTCTTTTGGGCATGCCCCGGACAGAACTCAGGCTTCCGAGCCCTCCGCCATGCCGTTTTCCAGCGCCTCCAACACCTCGGCATGCTTGACGATGGTCACCGGCACCGGGCTGGCATGCGCCACCTCCTGCGACACCGAGCCCAGCAGCGCGCTGCTGATCGCGCCCTGGCCCTTGGCACCGATCACGACCATGTCGCAACCCGAGCGCTCGATCATGTCCACCAGCGTGTGCGCCACGTCGCCCACCCCCACGTCGGTTTCATAGGCCACCCCGGCGGCCTCCAGCAGGACACGCGCCGACGCCATGAGATGGTCACCCGCCTCCAGGCTGGCGGCAGCAATCAGGTTCGGGTCGCGCGTGGTCACCAGTTCGTACAGCGTGGCGGGTTCCTGCACGTTGGCCAGCACCACGGTGGCCTGAAGCCCCTGGCGCACCAGCGCCAGCGCGTGGTGCACGCCGTCCAGGGAGAGTTCGGAGCCATCCACGGCAATGAGGATCTTGAGCATGTTGTTCTCCTTGCAATACGGTAAGGCCAGTGTAGCGACGGCCTGCGCGAGCGCCAGTCCATAACCTTGAACCAGATCAGGCAAGCCCGTCTGGGACAATGCGCCCCATCATGCTGCAGTTTGACCTTCTCACCACCGACCCCACCAGCCACGCACGCCGTGGCCAGCTCACGCTCAACCACGGCGTGGTGCAAACCCCCATCTTCATGCCCGTGGGCACCTACGGCACCGTCAAGGGCGTGATGCCACGCAGCCTGCACGACATGGGCGCACAGATCATCCTCGGGAACACCTTCCATCTGTGGATGCGCCCGGGCCTGGATGTGATGCAGAGCTTTGGCGGCCTGCACGGCTTTGAAAAGTGGGACAAGCCCATCCTCACCGACTCGGGCGGCTTCCAGGTCTGGAGCCTGGGCGCGATGCGCAAGATCACCGAAGAGGGCGTGACCTTCGCCAGCCCCGTGAACGGCGACAAGCTCTTCATGTCGCCCGAGGTGAGCATGCAGATCCAGACCACGCTCAACTCCGACATCGTGATGCAGCTCGACGAGTGCACGCCGTATGAGACCAAGGGCCACAAGACCACCGAGGCCGAGGCGCGTAAGAGCATGGAGATGAGCCTGCGCTGGGCCCAACGCAGCCAGGACGAGTTCCACCGCCTGAACAACCCCAACGCGCTGTTCGGCATCGTGCAGGGCGGCATGTTCAAGAACCTGCGCCAGGAGTCGCTGGAGCGCCTGGTCGAGATGGACTTCCCCGGCTACGCCGTGGGCGGCGTGAGCGTGGGCGAGCCCAAGGACGAGATGCTGGACATCATGGCCCACACCCCGCACCGCCTGCCCGCCCACAAGCCCCGCTACCTGATGGGCGTGGGCACGCCCGAAGACCTGGTGCAGGGCGTGGCCGACGGCGTGGACATGTTCGACTGCGTGATGCCCACGCGCAATGCGCGCAACGGCACACTGTTCACGCGCTATGGCGACCTCAAGATCCGCAACGCGCGCCACAAGGCCGACCACCAGCCGCTCGACACCAGCTGCACCTGCTACGCCTGCGCGGGCAGCACGGGCGTGGCCTGGGACGACGGCGGGCGCGAGGGCTTCAGCCGCGCCTACCTGCACCACCTGGACCGCTGCGGCGAGATGCTGGGCCCCATGCTCACCACCGTGCACAACCTGCACTACTACCTGAACCTGATGCGCGAAGTGCGCGAGGCGCTGGACGCGGGCGCCTTTACACAGTTCCGCGCACAGTTCAAGGCGGACCGGGCGCGCGGGGTGTGACCGCAGCCACCGGCATCAAATGCTACATATTTGATAGCAAATAGCACTTGATCCGATTGCCCCAGGAGCCAGAATCATCCACAAGCTACTGCACCACCTGCTGCGCTGGCCCGGCCGCGTGATGGCGGGCCTGGCCAGCGGCCTGCTGGCGCTCATCATCCTGTTCGAGGAATGGGGCTGGGTGCCGCTGCAGCAGCTGCTGGCCCGCATCGGCCGCTGGCCCGGGCTGCGCTGGATCGAGGGCTGGGTGCGCAGCCTGCCACCCTGGGCGGCCGTGGCGCTGTTCGCGCTGCCCACGCTGCTGCTGTTGCCGGTGAAGCTGCTGGCGCTGTGGGCCATCGGGCACGGGCATGTGGTGCTGGGCATGCTGGTGATCCTGCTGGCCAAGGTGGTGGGCACGGCCGTGGTGGCGCGGCTGTTCACCCTCACCCAGCCCGCGCTCCTGCAGCTGCGCTGGTTCGCCTGGGCCTACAGCCGCTGGACCCACTTCAAGCACGCCGTGCTGGAGCGCGCCCGCGCCTCCTGGGCCTGGCGCGTGGCCCGCGTGATTCAGCGCCAGTGGCGGCAGCGCTGGCGCCGGCGGTGACCTGACAGCCGGCGCGATGGACCGCGCTGCAGGCGCCGGTTGATGCTCTTTTTTAAGAGCAACCTATCCGATCCCGACAGCCCCCAGAGCTCCAAAAAACACCGCCCGCCCCCCAACGCGCAAGGGTGCCTGTAGCGCCGGGCTATTGGAGATTGTCAACAAATGTTTCAATGCTCCCTGCGGCCCCGCGGCCAGCCCACCGGCTGCGGGGACAATCGGGGGCTGCCCATTGCCCCCGCCCACCCACCATGCTCCGCCCCCTCGCACCCACCCGGCCCCTGGCGCCTGCGTTCGCCTGGCTGGGCCTGGGGCTGCTGATTTTCGGCGCCTGCCTGGTGGGCATCTTTGCGCGGCCCATTGGCTTCCTGTCGGCGTTCTGGCCCGCCAACGCGCTGCTGCTGGGCCTGCTGGTGCGCTACCCCCACCTGGCCCGCCCTCCCGCCTGGGTGGCCGCCGCCGTGGGCTATGTGGTGGCCGACCTGGCCACGGGCAGCGCCTGGGGCATGGCGCTGTGGCTCAACGCCGCCAACCTTCTGGGTGCCACGGCCGGCTGGCTGGTGCTGCGCCGGCTGGACGAAAGCATCCGGCGCCTGCAGCGCACGGTGTCGGCGCTGTACCTGCTGCTGGCGGCGCTGGCCGCGAGCGCCGTGGGCGCGCTGGCGGGCTGCGGCGCCGCGCCCGTGTACTTCAACGCCCCCTGGACAGACCTGCTCTCGCTGTGGTTCAGCACCGAGCTGATGAACTACATGCTCATCGTGCCCGTGGTGCTGGCCGCACCGCGCGCTGACGCCCCCCCCCTGGCCACACAGGGCACCCAGGGCGTCTCGTGGCTCTGGCGCGTGGCGCCCGTGAGCTCGCTGCTGCTGGCCGAGGGCATCCGCACCGTGATCGGCGGGCCGGGCATGCTGGCCTTTGTGGTGCCGGGGTTGCTGTGGTGCGCGCTGAGCTACAGCCCGTTCGTCTCCAGCCTGCTGTCGCTGGTGGTGTGCCTGTGGACCACGGCGGGCGTGGCCATGGGCGTGCTCAATTTCACACCCGCGCATGCGGGCGACGTGTTCTCGCTGCGCGTGGGCGTCACGCTGCTGGCGCTGGGACCGCTGGCCGTGGCCTGCGCCAGCGCCGCACGCGCCGAGGCCCTGCGCCGCCTGGACCACGCCGTGCGCCACGACGACCTGACCGGCGTGCTGGCGCGCCGCGCGCTGCTCAAGCAGGGCGCGCGGTTGCTGGCCAGCCACCAGCATGGGTCCGCCGGGGCGGCCGTGCTGATGCTGGACGTGGACCATTTCAAGCAGGTCAACGACCAGTTGGGGCATGGCGCAGGCGACCAGCTGCTCATCGGCATCGCCCGGACCATGGCCAGCACGCTGCGCCCCCAGGACCTGCTGGGCCGCCTGGGCGGCGAAGAGTTTGCGGCGGTGCTGCCCGGCGTGTCGCCCGCCGAGGCCCACGCCATGGCCGAGCGCCTGCGCAGCGCGGTGGCGCAGCAACCCTTTGCCACCGCCCCCGGCGGCCAGGGCACGCCACAGCATGCCACCGTGAGCATCGGTGTCGTGCACAGCGCCACCATGGGCAGCGATGCCGACATGGATGTGCTGCTGCTGGCGGCCGATGCCGCGCTCTACCGGGCCAAGGCCGAGGGGCGCGACCAGGTGGTGGTGGGGTAGGCGCCCTCCCCCTGGGCGGCAGGGCAGCCCTTGCACGGCGGCCCTCGACGGGGCCACGCCCGTTGTACGCGCCCTTGGCAAAGGGCAGATCAGGCCCGCCCAGCGCCGGGGAGATGGATCACTCCTGCGCCAACTTGACCCCCGCCCCCGTGCCACAGGCGTGGCAGAAGCGCGCAAACGCGCTCTTGCGGGTGCTGCACTGGCCGCAGTGGTCGAACAGGCCGATGCCGCAGTGCGGGCAGAAGTCGATCTTCTCGTTCTTGAGGTCCACCGGGCGCTCGCAACCAGGGCACACGCTCTTGGCCAGGCGCGCCAGGGCCACGTCGTAGCTCAGCTCCTTGCGGCGCTCCTGGTCGGGCAGCGCCTCGGCCAGCTTCTGGCGCTCCAGGTAGCGGTTGAGCGCCTGGATGGCATAGCGCCCCACCACGGCCGTCACGGCAATGCCCACCACGTAGCGCACATAGCCGCCGTAGCTGGGCAGGTAGGGCACCAGCTCCACGAAGAACGCGAACAGCGCGAAGAAGATGAAGCCCCACACAAACGGCCAGTAGGTGCTCTTGCGCTGCTTGACGAACAGCCAGCCCGCAATCGCCAGCAGCGGCAGGGTGAGCGCCAGGCGGTACAGGAACACGCGCAGCTCGACCTTGCGGCGCTCGGCGGACAGTTTGTCGTAGCCATCGGCCTCCAACCGGCCCAGCCGCTCCTGCGCAGCCGCTGCGCCCTGGCGGGCGTCCAGCGCGGCCTGCTGCTGCGCCTCGACCGCCTGCTGGGCCTTGCGCTCCACGAGCTTGAGCGCATCAAGCGCCTGGGTGCGCGCGATGACCTCGGGGTCCTGGTCGGCACGCTGGGTCACGCTGCGCGTGGACAGCCAGTTGGTGAAGCTCTCGCGCTCGGCCTGGCTCTCGCTGCGGACCTTGCTGCGCTGCAGCTGCGCCTGCTCCAATGCAGCCTGCGCGTCCTGCTCGGCCTGGCGTGCGGTCTTGACCTCGGCGCGCAGCTTGTCGGCGGCGGCCTTGTCCAGGAAGTCATCCACCCGCAGCGGGGTCTCGACCTTGGGCAGATCGCCCACGATGGTGCCGCCCAGCCCGATAAGAAAGCTGGCAAACACCAGCGCCACCAGCCACAGGCCGCGGCGGAACCACTTCTCGGACAGTCGCAGGGATTTGCTCATGCTCTTCTCCTCGGGGGCACAGGGCCCGGTTTGAATGCTCCGCTATTGATAGCTTGTCGCGCGCATCTGCCGTGCGCTTTCCGGCATTTTGATTCAGTTCTTCAGCGCCAGCACCACCGGCGCCGATGCCAGCTGCGCCCGCTGCAGCCAGGCCAGCACCGAATCGACCGTGACGGTTTCGATCCGGTCCGAGAAGCGTTTTTCGTTCGGATGGTCGTCGAACGCAATGTTGGCCGAACCCACGCGCCCGCCCATGCGCGTGAGCGGCCCGAGCTTGAGCGTGGTGGGTTCGTAGCCCTTGAACTGCAGCCAGGCCTGTGCCTGCTCGCGCGTGCGCACGGTGGCGGGCTCCATGGCCAGGGCCAGGGTCTCCAGCGCCCACTGGTTGGACTGCTGGTATTTGCGGCCCCACGCGTAGCTGACCATGCTGTAGGGCGGGTGCTGCAGCGTCTTGGTACGGCCCTTGTCCTGCAACACGGCCAGCAGGCGTTGTTGCACCTCGGGCACGGGCACGGTGTACACGGCTTCGTAGCGCCACAGGTCGTCCAGGAAGAACTCGCCCAGCCCCTGGCGGTACAGGTGGCCCACGGCCGTGCCGCATTCATTGAGCTTGTGCGCCACGCGCCACGGCCCCTCGGGCGTCTTGTAGGCCCAGCCGAAGTGCGAATAGCGCAGGCTGTACTTGCTCAGGTCCTGCCCTGCGCGGGCCAGGGCCACCACCTGCGCCCCCGACTTGGCATGCTCGGCATCCAGCGCAGCGGATGTTTGCTCGGCCAGCTTCATGCCGCGCTCGATGACCTGTGGCGGCACGGGCTTGCGCGACTCGCACGAGCGGCCGGCGTGCGCAGGCGCCGTTCCCGCTATCGCGAGAACAGCTGTCAGTACCGCGAGCCCATGGCCGATGAAACTGGCACGGCCCCAGCCAGGGATGCCGAACAAGGGCCGCCTCGCAGTGAGGGCATCGTCCCCCTTCCCGTAGCGCGCAGCGCGTAGAGAGAAGGGGGAAGCCGCATCGCGGCTCAGGGGGTTGTACCTCATGATCACAGGCGCTCGTTGTGCAGCAGCGCACGGCCGATGGCGTTGGGCACAAAGGCAATGGCCTCGCCCGCGGCCGACAGGATCACGCCGGTGCCGATCACGCTGCAGCTCACCACCGTGCCCACGGCATAGGCCGAGCCGGCCACGCCACGGCCGGCCACCTCCACACTCACCTGGGCGCCGTCCGAGGCACGCTCCAGCAGGTACACCGTGCCCACGGCGGAGGCTTCGACCGCCCGTACCGTCAGCACCGCACCGCCCACCGACAAGGCGGCAGGCACCGCCACCACGGCACCCGCAGCGGCCGATGCCACCGAGGCCGTGCCCACCACCGAGGCCACGGGCAGCAGCGACAGGGCGGCCGACACCTCGCTCTGGGCATGGGCCGGAGCCGCCGCCAGGGCCGCGCACAACACACCCGCCGCCATCAGGGCACGAGACAGGCGGACCTGGCCCCACGAAGAAAACACCGTCTTCATCATCATTCACTCCTCAGGGTGCGGCCCCTGCGCGCATCCAGGGCGCCGGGTGGACCGGGTCGGAAGACCAGACAAGAAAAATCACCAGCAGGGCGGCGGGTTGCCGCCTGCACACATCCGATGCGCTCAGTTCGCGCTGTTGCCATGGGCCGCCGCCTGCGCAGCTTCGCGGCGGCCTTGCAGGCGGGCTTCGATCAGATCGGCCTCGTGGCGGTCGCGCAGCATCTTGGCCAGTGTGAAGGCCGTGGTGATGAGGTACAGCCAGCTCACCCCCAGAAAGGCCTTGTAGGTCACATTGATGCCCATGCTCAGCAGGCCCCAGCCCGTCAGGCCCATGGCCACCGCAAAACCGCCCCACACCACCAGCTTCCACATGGGGGTGTCCCCTCCGCCACGGCGCGTGGCGCTCTCGTTGTCCCGCACGAACTTGGCCAGCACAAACGCGGCCGAGAGGCAGAACACATAGCCCATCACCATGAAGGCCTGCTCCAGCTGCTCGCCAGGCAACCAGGCCAGGCCCACGGCACACAGAAAAACCGCGATGCCGAACGAAACCCACACCTGCAGCTGCCAGGCCTTGGTGTCACGCTGAACAACGATGGGAGAAGAAGACATTGCCGTGGTGCCCTGGGGGCGTTGGTTGAACACGGGACGGATGGTGCCCAGACGTAACTTGCGTGTCTGCATTCAACCGTAACAGTGGCCACCCGCAGCCTGCAAAGTATCGTTTGGCGGTACTTTTTCTCGAAAACCCCGTTGTTTACACCCTACGCAGGCCATGCAGCGCACCTGCGCGACAGAGCCCGCCGGCCCTGCCAAAGAGAATGGCACGCACCCCGGCACGGCACCACCAGCGGCCTGCGCCGGCCTGTTTGATTGACGGAGACCCCACCATGACCCCACCTTTTGACCTCGTCGTCCACGGCGCCACCGGCTTCACAGGCCGCCTGGTGGTGGAATACCTGCTGCAACGCTACCCCGCAGGCAGCGGCCTGCGCTGGGCCATGGGCGGGCGCAGCGCCGACAAGCTGGCCGCCGTGCGCGACGAGCTGGGCGCCCCGGCCGACACCCCGCTGGTCGTGACCGACACCAGCAACCCCGCCAGCCTGCAGGCGCTGATGGCCCAGACCCGCCTGGTGCTGACCACCGTGGGCCCCTACCAGCTGTATGGCAACGAACTGGTGGCCGCCTGCGCCGCCAGCGGCGTGGACTACGTGGACCTGTGCGGCGAGCCCGCCTGGATGCGCCAGATGATCGACGCGCACGAGGCCACGGCGAAGGCCAGCGGCGCACGCATCGTGTTCTCGTGCGGGTTCGACTCCATCCCGTTCGATTTGGGCGTGTTTCTGCTGCAAAAGGAATTTGCCCAGCGCTTCGGCCACCCCGCCCCCCGCGTGCGCGGCCGGGTGCGCAAGATGAAGGGCACCTTCTCGGGCGGCACGGCCGCGAGCCTGAAGGCCACCATGGCCGCAGCCGCCACCCACCCTGCGGTGCTGGACCTGCTGAAGAACCCGTTCTCGCTCACGCCCGGCTTCGAAGGCCCGCGCCAGCCCTCGGGCCACAAGCCCATGGTGGACGAGGCCCTGGGCGACGGCATCTGGGTGGCCCCGTTCGTGATGGCGGCCATCAACACGCGCAATGTGCACCGCTCCAACTTCTTGCTGCAGCACGCCTACGGCACCGACTTCGTGTACGACGAAATGCTCATCACCGGCCCCGGTGAAAAGGGCGAGGCCATCGCCAACGCCGTGGCGGGCGACAAGTCGCTGGGCTCGGACAAGGGCCCCCAACCGGGCGAAGGCCCTTCGCGCGAGGAGCGCGAGAACGGGTTTTATGACGTGTTGTTCCTGGGCTCCGACGACGCAGGCAACACCCTGCGCGTGGGCGTGAAGGGCGACCGCGACCCGGGCTATGGCTCCACCTCCAAGATGATCACCGAGGCGGCGGTGTGCCTGCTGCAGGATGCCACCGCGACTCCGGGCGGCATCTGGACCACTGCCCCCGCGCTGGGCGACAAGCTGATCGCGCGGCTGCAGGCCCACGCGGGGCTGAGCTTCACCGTCGAACCGGCGTAACGGCCTGGACCACCCCCGGGGCTTGTCCGTTTTCGCACCAGGCAGGTCCTGAAACGCACGGCCACCGGTCCGCCAGGGGCCCGAAAATGCAGAGCATGTACTCTGCCCTGCGCCCCCGTGACCTGGCCCTCGCCCTGCTTGTCATCGTCGTCTGGGGGCTGAACTTTGCCGTGATCAAGGTGGGGGTGGCCGATGTGCCGCCCCTGCTGCTGGGCGCGCTGCGCTACCTGCTGGCGGCGTTTCCGGCGCTGCTGTTCGTCAAGCCGCCCAAGGTGCCGCTGCGGCTCTATCTGCTGTACGGCATGACCATGGCCGTGGGCCAGTTTGCGCTGCTGTTCACCGCCATCCACATCGGCATGCCGTCGGGCCTGGCCTCGCTGGTGCTGCAGGCGCAGTCGTTCTTTACGCTGCTGCTGGCGGCCTGGTGGCTGCGCGAGAAATGGCAGGGCAACCAGGTGGCGGGCCTGGCGCTGGCGGGCTGCGGGCTGGTGCTGATTGGCAGTGCGCATGGTGCCGCGATGCCGCTGGCAGGCTTTGCGCTGACCGTGGCGGCCGCTGCGCTGTGGGGCTGCGGCAACATCGTCACGCGCGCCGTGGGGCGCTATGGGCCGATGAACCAGTTTGCCTTCATCGTCTGGTCCAGTGTGGTGGCGCCGCTGCCGTTTGTGGCGCTGTCCCTGCTGCTGGACGGGCCCGCCACCGTGTGGGCCGCTGTGCAGCACCTGTCGTTCCAATCCATGGCTGCCGTGGCCTACATCGCGTGGATCTCGACCCTGCTGGGCTTTGGGCTGTGGACCTACCTCATGTCACGCTACCCCGTGAACCGGGTGGCGCCCTTCACGCTGCTGGTGCCGGTGGTGGGCCTGACCACGGGCTGGGTGGTGTTTGGCGAGCAGTTGCTGCCCGTGCACTTTGCAGGCGCGGGGCTGCTGATGGCGGGCCTGGTGGTCAACCTGTTTGGCGGCCCGGCCTGGGCAGCCGTGGTGGGGCGGCTGCGCGGCGCCCCGTGATCCCCTCCAGGGCCGCTACAAGGCCATCGGCAGCTCGGTGGTCGACAGCACATTGCGCAGCACCATGAACGAGCGCACCTGCCGCACCCCGGGCAGGTAGATGAGCTGCTCGGCATGCAGGCGGTTGAAGCTGTCGTTGTCGCGCGTGCGCACCAGCATGAAGTAGTCGAACTCGCCGGTGACCACATGGCATTCCATGCAGCCGGAGATCTTGGCGGCGGCCTTTTCAAACTCGGCAAACGACTCGGGCGTGGAGCGGTCCAGCACCACGCCAATCATCACCAGCATGCCCGCGCCCACGGCCTTGGGGTTGAGCAGTGCCACCACCTTGTCGATGAGCCCCAGGCGCTTGAGCCGCTCCACGCGGCGCAGGCAGGCGGGCGGGCTCAGGTGCACCTTCTCGGCCAGGGCCACATTGGACAGCGAGGCATCGCGCTGCAGCTGGCGCAGGATGGCTTTGTCGGTGCGGTCCAGCTCGGCCGACACATCGGCCTGCTGCACATTCTTGGCACGAACTTTTGTTGCGCACATGGTTGATTTGGAGAAATTTTTGTCTTCACTATTCTGCGGCAGAAAACCATAACGCTGAAATCAATTCCAAATTTGCAACCACGTGACGCGCGTGTTTTTCTACGATGAAGGCACTGCAAGCCCTCTCTTGCACCACCCCTTGATCGACCGGAAAACCGCCATGAACCTGCAGAAATTTGCCCGCCACCCGCTCACCTTCGGCCCCTCGCCCATCACGCCGCTGCCGCGCCTGTCGGCCCACCTGGGCGGCAAGGTGCACCTGTATGCCAAGCGCGAGGACTGCAACTCGGGCCTCGCCTTCGGCGGCAACAAGACGCGCAAGCTCGAATACCTGATCCCCGAAGCCATCGCAGGTGGCTACGACACGCTGGTGTCGATTGGCGGCATCCAGTCCAACCAGACGCGCCAGGTGGCCGCCGTGGCCGCCCACCTGGGCATGAAGTGCGTGCTGGTGCAGGAGAACTGGGTGAACTACTCCGACGCGGTGTACGACCGCGTGGGCAACATCGAGATGAGCCGCATCATGGGCGCCGACGTGCGCCTGGATGCGGCGGGCTTTGACATCGGCATCCGCCCCAGCTGGGAGCAGGCCATGGACGACGTGAAGAAGGCGGGCGGCAAACCCTTCCCCATCCCCGCGGGCTGCTCCGAGCACCCGTACGGCGGCCTGGGCTTTGTGGGCTTTGCCGAAGAAGTGCGCCAGCAGGAAAAAGAGCTGGGCTTTGCGTTCGACTACATCGTCGTGTGCTCGGTGACCGGCAGCACGCAGGCCGGCATGGTGGTGGGCTTTGCGGCCGATGGCCGCGCGCGCAAGGTGATCGGCATCGACGCCTCGGCCAAACCCGCGCAGACGCACGCGCAGATCCTGCGCATTGCCCAGAACACCGCGAAGCTCGTCGAACTGGGCCAGGACATCACCGCCGAGGACGTGGTGCTGGACACGCGCTACGGCGGCCCCGAATACGGCCTGCCCAACGAAGGCACGCTCGAAGCCATCCGCCTGTGCGCACGCCAGGAGGGCATGCTGACCGACCCGGTGTACGAAGGCAAGTCCATGCACGGCATGATCGACATGGTGCGCAAGGGCGAATTCCCCGAAGGTTCCCGCGTGCTCTATGCGCACCTGGGAGGGGTGCCGGCGCTCAACGCCTACAGCTTTCTTTTTCGCAACGGCTGATCATTCATCCACCGCGCGCGAGGAGCGCGAGCGCCTGGCCCGGCTGGCTGGGCTCTCGCTGATCTGAGTGGCAGCTCAAGCTGCCAGCAGCTTTTGCACCCGCTCACGCAGCAAGGTGGGCTGCACCTCGGCCGGGGCCACGGCAGAGCCCACATTCAGGCCCACGCGGCTGTAGAAGCCCCGGCGGAACGGCCGCACCATGGCGCCGCCCTGCTCGATGCGGCTGAAGTACGAGCCCCACAGGTTGGTGAGCGCCATGGGGATCACCGGGGCCTCGATGCCCTCGGCGCGTGCGCGTTCGATGATCTTCATGATGCCGCCCTTGAACTCCTGCAGCTGCCCGTCCTTGGTGATGCCGCCCTCGGGGAAGATGGCCAGCAGGTCGCCTTCGCGCAGCACCTGCGCGGCGCGCTCGAAAGCCGCTTCGTAGGTCTTCGGGTCTTCCTTGTACGGCGCGATGGGGATGGCCTTGGCCAGGCGGAACAGCCAGCCCAGCACCGGCACGCGGAAGATGCGGTGGTCCATCACGAAGTAGATGGGCCGGGGGCTGGCGGCCATGAGCAGCACGGCATCGACAAAGCTCACGTGGTTGCAGGCCAGGATGGCCGCGCCCGCCGAGGGCAGGTGCTCGTCGCCCTGTACCTTGAAGCGGTACACGAAGCGCGAGGACACCCAGGCCACAAAGCGCAGCAGGTACTCGGGCACCAGCATGAAGATGTAGAACGCCACCACCGCATTCGCCAGGCCGGTGAACAAGAAGATCTGTGGCACGGTGAAGCCCGCGCCCAGCAGCGCGCCCGCGATGAGCGAGCTGGCGATCATGAACAGGGCGTTGAGGATGTTGTTGGCCGCGATGATGCGCGCGCGGTGCGTGGGCTGGCTGCGCATCTGGATCAGCGCGTACATGGGCACGCTGTACAGGCCGGCGAACAGGCTGAGCAGCGCCAGGTCCAGCATCACGCGCCAGTGCGCGCCCTGGGCCATGAAGGCCGCCAGGCCCATGATCTCCGACGGCGGCAGGCTGCGCGAGGCGAAGTACAGGTCGATGGAGAACACGCTCATGCCGATGGCGCCGAGCGGCACCAGGCCGATCTCGACATGGCGGCGCGAGAGCACCTCGCACAGCAGCGAGCCGATGCCGATGCCGATGGAGAACACCACCAGCAGCAGCGAGGCCACCTGCTCGTTGCCATGCAGCACGTTCTTGGCCAGGCTCGGAAACTGCGACAGGAACACCGCGCCGAAGAACCACATCCAGCTGATGCCCAAGAGCGAGCGGAACACCACGATGTTGCCGTGCGCGAGCTTGAGGTTGCGCCAGGTTTCGGTGAAGGGGTTCCAGTTGATGGTCAGGCCCGGGTCGGTGGCGGGCACCGAGGGGATGAACTGCGCCACCGCGCGCCCGATGAGCGCGGCCACCACGCAGGCGATCGCCACCGTGGTGTGGCCAATGCCGGGGATGGCCACCAGCAGGCCGCCCGCCACGTTGCCCAGCAGGATGGCCACAAAGGTGCCCATCTCAACCATGCCGTTGCCCCCCGTGAGCTCGCGCTCGCTGAGCACCTGGGGCATGTAGGCAAACTTGACGGGCCCGAACAGCGTGGAGTGCACGCCCATCAGGAAGGTGCACAGCAGCAAGATGGACACATTGCCCGCGATGAACCCGGTTGCCGCCACCAGCATGATGGCGATCTCCAGGTTCTTCACGAAGCGGATCATCTTCGTCTTGTCGTACTTGTCGGTGAGCTGGCCCGAGGTGGCCGAAAACAGCAAGAACGGCAGGATGAACAGGGCGCCAATCACCAGCCCCGCCATCGCGGGCGGCAGCCAGTCCACGCTGAGCTGGTAGGTCACCATCACCGTGAACGCGAACTTGAACAGGTTGTCGTTGGCCGCACCGGAGAACTGCGTCCAGAAGAACGGCGCAAACCGCCGCTGGCGCAACAGGGCAAACTGGTTCGGGTCCTCGTGCGCAGGTATTGAGGTTGGTGCCACGCTGGCGGACGGGGTCTCGGGGTGCATGCGTTTCTCCTCGTTTCCGATGGGTTGGCTTTTGGGAATGTTGGTCTTTGCGGTGCCCACGCATCAGGCGCGTGATCGGCGGGCGCCACCCACGGTGTGGGCGCCATTCTGCCCGGATGGCGTGGCGCGCGGCGCGCCCTGGGCGACGCTGTTGCGCAATGCCGCCAGTGCCGACAGCACCGGCCAGGCGGCGCCCGCCGCCAGCAGGTGCTTGAGGGTGTGGCCCGACACCCATTGCGCCGTGGCCTCGAACACCGGGTGGTCGGCGGCTTCGAAGAGCTTGGCCAGCGCATACAGCGCCATCACCGCGCCCAGGTGCAGCGCCAGTGCGCCCTCGCGGCGGGGCAGGCAGGCCAGGGCCAGCACCACCAGCATGCCGCCCAGCTGCACCACGGCCCAGGGCAGCAGGTTGCCGCTGCGCGACCATCCCACCACGGCCACGCACCCCGCCAGCAGCACGGTGGCGGCCAGCGCCGCTCCAGAGCGCAGGCTCACCCGGCTGGCGGCGGCCAGGCCCATCAGGCCCGCAAACGGCAGCACCATGCCCATGCGGTCCCACAGCAGGCCCCCATCCTGCGGCTGCCAGTGGTAGAGCATGGAGCCCCCGGCCGTGCACAGCAGGCCCACGAAAAACAGCGCCGCCAGGGCCTGCGTGGGGGCATCCAGCGCCCCCTGCGGCACCCGGCGCAGCAGCGCCAGGCCCCACAGGCCCGCCATGGCAAAGGGCAGGTTGCTCAACACGTCCAGCGCGCAGGGCATGCCCCACAGCGCCCGCTGGTCGGCAAAGGCATGCTGGTGTGCGCTGGCAGGCAGCACCGGCCCGAACAGGGCCAGCGCCAGCAGCGCGGCCACGGCCAGCAGCAGGCCGGTTTCTGCGCGGGTCAAGGCCTGGCGGCGCGCAGGGCAAGGGGATACGGCAAAGGTCATGGTCGTGGCATCCGGGAGTGAGTGGTCGATGCCGCGCAGTGTGGGCAGCGCCCCGCCGCGCGCTGGCCAAAAAGTCGCGCGAAGGGCTACCCATGGCACCCCGGGTATTGATAATCGATACCCATGAGCACCACCGCCGACCTCGTCACCGCCCTGAAAAAGGAACTCAAGGCCGCCCAGATGACCTATGCCGACCTGGCGCAGCAGCTGGGCATGGCCGAGTCCAGCGTCAAGCGCATGCTGGCCAAGGGCGACATGCCGCTGTCGCGCATCGACGCCATCTGCCGCGCGCTGGCGCTGGACTTTGCCGACCTGGCGCGGCGCGTGGCCGAGAGCCAGCCCCTGCTCAAGGAGCTGAGCCAGGAGCAGGAGCGCGCCGTGGTGGCCGACAAGCGGCTTTTGCTCATGGCCATCTGCGTGCTCAGCCAGTGGACGCTGGAGCAGGTGACCACCACCTACCGCCTCACCGAGGCCGAGGGCATCAAGTACCTGGCGCAGCTCGACCGCATCGGCATCATCGAGCTGCGCCCCCTGAACCGCTACCGCCTCAAGCTGGCCAAGACCTTCCGCTGGCGGCCCCATGGCCCGGTGATGAACTACTTCCGCGAGCACGCGCTGCTCGACTACTTTGCCGGGGGCTTCGACGGCGCGGGCGAAGGCGTGCTGCTGGTGCACGGCACCATCAGCCGCAGCCTGGCGCCCGCCTTCATGGAGCGCATGCAGCGCGTGGCCCAGGACTTTGCCCAGCAGCACCTGGCCGACCAGAAGCTGCCGCCGCGCGAGCTGGAGGGCTACACCCTGCTGCTGGCCCTGCGCAGCTGGGAGTTCGAGGCCTTCACGGGCATGCGGCGGCTGCCCCCCTGAGCCGCTGCGCGCGCGGCACCGCGAAGGCGGGCCAGCGGTTACTACATTTTTGATAGCTGCTTGCGCTTTCCCCATAAGCGATAGAGGCAGAAAAGCCCACAGCCCCTCCCCCCGTTCTGTGCACTGCACCCCAAGAAGTCAAAGAAACTTGACACTCCCAAACGCCTTGGACCACAATTTATCAAACAAACTTTACTTTTGAGGACGGCGTGCCATGAACGAATTTCCTTCTCCCGTGGAACAGATCAGCTACCTGGCCAAGGTGCTGGTCGGGCTGCTGGTGGTGATCCTGCTGGGCCTGGCCAGCCTGGAGCTGTCGCACCTGCCGGGCGCCCCCGGCAAATGGGCGGCAGGGCTGCTGGCCGGCGCATGTGCGCTGCTGGCCTGGGCGGGCCACCGCCGCTACCGGCGGCTGGATGAACTGCAGCGCCAGATGCATGGCCGCGCCTGCCAGTGGGCGGTGGGCCTGGTGCTGGCCAGCCTGCTCGCGGTGTCGGCGCTGCAAGCGCTGGGGCTGGCTTCGTCGGTGCACCCGCTGGCCGTGGCCGCAGGGCTGATCGCCGCCTGGGGCCTGGGCCTGTGCATCACCCACCACCGGCTGGACTGAGAGGCCGAAGCAAGCCCCATGCGCAACCACCTCCGAACCCTGCGGCAGGACCGCGGCATGACCCAACAGGCCCTGGCCGATGCCCTGGGCGTGAGCCGCCAGACCGTGCACTCCATCGAGGCCGGCAAGTACGACCCCAGCCTGCCGCTGGCCTTCAAGATCGCGCGGCTGCTGGGGCGGGCCATCGAACAGGTTTTCGAGCCCGAGGACTGAGCCTCCGCCGCCCCCCGTGGCCCCCGCGCACGGCCTGTCGCCCGCAGGGTTTTGGCAGGCCTGTTGACGCTACAATGAAAATTTACTATTCTTTAAATCATTGATTAATTCGATTTAAAGATAGCAAATTGAAAACCACCCGCCAACAGCAAGACGCCACCCGCCGCCAGATCGTGGCCAGCGCGGTGGACCTGATGACCCGCCAGGGCTTCGACGGCACGACGATGAAGGACATCGCGCGCGCCGCCGGCATTGGCGATGCCACGATCTACAAATACTTCCCGACCAAGGACCGCATCGTGCTCGGCTACCTGGACGAGGTCGTGCACCAGGCCCTGGCCGACACGCTGCAGGCCCCCTGCTTCACCGACTACACCCTGCAAGAGAAGCTGCAGCGCCTGACGGATGCGGTGCTGGAGCAGCTGCTGGCCGACCGCGAATTCGTGGCCCAGCTGCGCAGCCTGGCGCGGCGCTCGCCGCTGTCGATGCTGGCCGAGCCCCTGGCCGCGCGGCAAAGCCTGCGCGAGGCCGTGGCCAGCTTTCTG
Source organism: Acidovorax sp. FJL06 (assembly GCF_003852545.1). Lineage (GTDB taxonomy): Bacteria > Pseudomonadota > Gammaproteobacteria > Burkholderiales > Burkholderiaceae_C > Acidovorax. The sequence goes on along the minus strand of NZ_QAJR01000029.1, from coordinate 139,143 downwards.
GAAGCGGCCGAGGCCAGCGGCGAGATCGAGCCCTGCGACTTCAAGGGCCTGGCAGGCGGGCTGTACACCGACTACCTGGCCGGGGTGGTGAGCTACTGGCTGGCCGATACCTCGGATGAATTTGCCGACACCACGCAGCTGGTGGACCTGTCGCTCGGGGTGCTGGTGCAGGCGCTGCGCAGTGGGCTCGTCAACCGCGTGCTGCAGCTCGGCGGCTTTGTGCTGCGCAGCCAGATGGCCCGCATGGCGCAGCATGGCAGTGGCCTGCTGGGCATGCTGCAGCTGGCCAGGCAGGCCATGGCCAGCGCGCCCTCCGGCCCCGCCAAGGCACCACCCGACACGGCCCGGCCCGCAGAGCCCGCCCCCCAGCGCACGCCCCGCACCGCCCGCGCCCACCCCGAGGCCGCAGCGCCCGCCAAAGCCCCCGGCGCCGCCCGCAAAAGGAAGTCCGCATGACCCCTCACCCCGCCCACGCCCCCGCCGTGCGCGAGATCCCGGTGCCCTCGGGCACCGCCATCCACGCCACCCTGCCCGGCGCGCAGTTCTTCGACGCCTACGAAGTGGCCGACCCAGAGCCCACCCGCAGCGCCCTGCAGGCCTGGCTGGACGTGGTGGCCCGCACACCGCGCTGGACGCAGCAGCTCATGGCGCTGCGCAACCGGCTGGTGCGCCTGGTGGGCCTGAAAGACCTGGGGCAGCTGCACGACGGCCACCCGCCCGCCAGCGGCCGCTCCCTGCGGGACGCGCGCAGCTACCAGGTGGGCGACCGCGTGGGCATCTTCCTCATCCGCCACCTGAGCGACACCGAGGTGGTGATGGGCCAGGACGACAAGCACCTCAACGTGCAGGTCTCGCTGTCCAAGCACGGCCCGGGCAGCGGCCCGGCCACGGTGGCGATCAGCACCGTGGTGCACATCCACAACGCCCTGGGCCATGCGTACATGGCCGTGGTCACGCCGTTTCATCGGCGCATTGCGCGGGCCATGGTGCAGCGCCTGGCCGACCATGGGTAGCGCCCGCGCCCCCCGCACGGGCCGGCTCGCGCGCGGCACCATCACGGGCCTGGCCGCAGCGCGCATCGGCATGGCCCAGCTGGGGCACCGCGTGCGCACGCCCTCGGTAGCGGCCCAAGCCGAGCACGAGGCCGCGCTGGGGCGCATCCTGTTTGGCGCGCTGGGCCAGCTGCGCGGCTCCGCACTCAAGGTGTCGCAGCTGCTCAGCATGCACCCCGGCCTGCTGCCCGATGGCGTGCGGCAGGAGCTGGCACGCGCCCACCACCAGGCGCCGCCGCTCAACCGCGCGCTGGTGGGGCGGGTGTTCCGCCAGGCTTTCGGGCAGGAGCCAGAGGCGCTCTTCGACCACTTCGAGCCCACCGCGTTTGCCGCCGCCAGCCTGGGCCAGGTGCACCGCGCGCAACTCGCGGGCCATGGCACCGTGGCCGTGAAGGTGCAGTACCCCGGCATCGCCGCCACCATTGCCAGCGACATGCAGCTGATGCGCACCGCGCTGCGCGCCCTGGCCCACACCGACCTGCCGCTGCCCGCCGACGCGGTGGTGAACGGCGTGATGCACGAGATCGAGGCCACACTGCTGCGCGAAGTGGACTACCTGCAGGAGGCCGAGCAGCTGCAGTGGTTTGCACAGCACGCCGCGCGGCCCGGCGTGGCAATGGCCCGGCCCCTCCTGTCGCACACGCGGGCCCAGGTGCTCACGCAGCAGCACCTGCCGGGCCAGCACCTGCAGGCCTGGCTGGCCACGCAGCCCCCGCAGGCGCAGCGCGACCAGGCCGGGCAGCACCTGTGGGACTGGTTCATGCACTGCATCTTTGCGCTGGGCCGGGTGCATGCCGACCCGCACCCCGGCAACTTCCTTTTTTCGGCAGATGGCACGGTGGGCGTGCTGGACTTTGGCTGCACGCGCAGCCTGTCCGGCGGCTTTCGGCACCAGGTGACACAGGCCTGGTCGGCCTTGCTGCGGCCGGCCGCCGACCCACTGCGCGACGCGCAGGTGCTGCAGGCCTACCAGGCCCTGGGGCTGGCCCGTGCCGACCTGGACCTGGCCACCTACACCCACGCCCTTGCGCCCGCGCTGGCCGAGATGCAGGCCTGGCAGATCGAGCCCTTCACGCAGGCGGTGTTCGACTTTGGCCGCAAGACCCCGCCGCCCCTCACCGCCCCCCAGCACCAGCGCATGCTGGGCCGCCACCTGGCGCAGGTGCCCGGCGAGATGCCCGCGTTCGAGCGCATGTGGATGGGCCTCATGCACCTGCTCACCCAATTGGGTGCGCGGGTGCGTACCTCCAGCCCCCTCTTCCCCCGCGGCACCGCCGCCACCCGGAACCCCTGACCATGCTGCCCCCCCACACCACCCCATCGCCCCGCCGCCACCCCACGCCTTTTCGTGCCTCCTGGAAAGGCGGGTGGCTGCTGGCCGTGGCAGCGGTGCACACGGCGTTTGCCGCTGTCGTGTTCCTGCCCCAATTGCAGGAGATCGCCCGGCGCGGCGTTTTTGACAGCGTCGGCACCGACCCGATGGTGGGCGCCGTCGCCTGGTTTGTGTTGTTTGGCGGCGTGCTCGCGCTGCTGGGCTGGGCCGTCCTGCTCCTCGAGCGCCATGCGGTCCTGGCGCCCGTTCCGTTGCGTCCGCTGGGCATGGGGGTGCTGGCCCTCACGGTGCTGGGCATCGTGCTCATGCCGGCCTCGGGCTTCTGGCTGGCCCTGCCCCCCGCGCTGGCCCTGTGCCGGCGCCCACGGCGGTGAATGCAGGCCCCGGTACGCCACGGCCTTCTTGAAGAATCCACGGAAAACCTGTCCATGAACACTGCCTTGGTACTGGCCGCCGGGGGCCTGGCGCTGATCGGCCTGGCCCATTCCGTTCTGGGCGAAGTCCTGCTGTTCCGCCGGTTGCGCACGCAGGGCGTGGTGCCCACGGGCGGCCACCCCGTGCTGCGCGAGCGGCAGGTGCGCATCCTGTGGGGCTCGTGGCACCTGGTCACGGTGCTGGGCTGGGCCCTGGCCGCAGTGCTGTGGCGCCTGGGCACGGTGCCGGTGGATGCAGCCCTAGGCGCCTGGGTGGCCGATGTGGCGGGTGCCGCCACGCTGGCCAGCGGGCTGCTGGTGTTCTATGCCACGGACGGCCGGCACCCCGCCTGGGCAGCGCTGCTGGTGGTGGCCACCCTGGTGTGGTGGCGCTGACGGACACACAACTTCACAAGACTTCGCAATCGGCCTACACCGGCTTGACGCACCGCCTGCACGATGCAGTCTCCCGGTTCCACCCGGGGCCTTTTTTGAGGAGACCACCATGACCCCCATGGCCCGCCATGCCTGCGCCGCGGCTTCCATCGCCCTGCTGTCACTGGGCACCGCCACAGCGACCCGCGCGCAGCACACCAACGCCACCGTTGTCATCGGCACCAGCACGCCCACCTACCGGGTCCCCGCGCCCGTGCTGGTGCAGTACCAGGCGCCGCCACCGCCCCGCCACGAGGCCATGCCCCACCCGCGCCGGGGCATGGTGTGGGTGCCCGGCCACTGGGAGTGGCGCGGCCACCGCCATGTCTGGCAATCCGGCTACTGGGTGAAGGCCCGCCCCGGCTACCACTACCGCGAACCGCGCTGGGTTGAAAACGGTGGCCGCTGGAGCATGCAGCCCGGCGGCTGGGACCGGGACGGCGACGGGGTCCCGAACCGCTACGACCGTGACCGCGATGGCGACGGCGTGCCCAACCGCCACGACCGCCGCCCCGACAACCCCTACCGCCGCTGACGCGCCAGCCCCGCAGCAGGAGCGGCTGCGGGATCAGTCGAACGCCAGCTCCGCCCGGCCCAGGCCGGGGAAGTCCGCCACCACCCGCGTGCCCGGCGCCACCAGCACGGTGCCGGTGCACGAGCCCGTGGTCACCCACTGGCCCGCGCGCAGCCCGCCCAGGCTGTGTGCGCCTGTGTTGGCCAGCCAGGCCAGCAGCCGCAGCGGGTCGCCCGCCGGGTTGCCCCAGGTGGCGTGCTGCACGGCCACCGATCCGTTCACCGACAGCCCCACCCCTTGCGCCAGGGGCTGCACCCCCGCCACGTTGGCCGTCCCTGTGCCCACCACCAGGGCGCCGTGGCAGGCCTGGTCGGCCAGGCGGCTCCACTCGCCCTGCCGGGCCCAGGCGGCAAAACGGGTATCGCACACCTCGATGCCAGCGCGCACCGACACCAGGGCCGCGCGCACCTCGGCAAGGCTGTAGGGCGTTTCGCGCGGGGACAGGTCCGCGCCCAGTTCATAGACCAGCTCCGCCTCCACCCCCAACACCGCAAAACCGGCAGCGGACAGGTGCACGGCGGCCTGCCCGGCGTGCGGGGCCTGCGCCACCCAGACCGAATCGCGTGTGAGCGCCGCGCGCGCGGGCTCGGCATCGGGTGCGGCGGCGCCCACCTTCCAGCCCGCAATCTCGCCGCGCTCGCGCACCACGGCGTCCTGCACGGCATAGGCCTGGGCTGCGTTCTGCGGGCGCAACGCGGCGGGCAGGTCCAGCGGGCGGGGCGTGCGCCCCTGGCGGGCCAGGGTGAGCACGGCGGCGCTGGTCTGCGGATCAAAGGCGGTATCGGTATCGGGCATGGGGCGGGTCCAAGGGGCGGGAGATCGGCGGATTATGGCCAGCGGCAGCCCCGGCCAGCGGCCCCAGCATCAGCAACGATTGCGGTCCATTAGCGCCAGGAGGCCGCTTTTTGCGCACCGGGCGCTCCTAGAATGGCCCCCGCAGGAGAGCACAGCGGCACCACCCGCCGTGCACCGAAGGCGCAAACTCCCATACACGCTCAGGTTCCGTACTGCACCATTCAATACAGCCGTCTGGAGAGCCGCCACGCCATGTGGCGCACCGAAGGAGCAAGCCGCAGCCCGGGTGGGAGGGCGGTGAATCTCTCAGGTACCAAGGACAGGGGGAGCGGCAGCTTGGTGGGCCTGTGCCCGGCCCCGGCTGCGCTCGCTATTGAAACAATAGCTGATACCGCACATCCACCAAGCGCTAGAACCTCCAAAGGCTCTTATATGCGCGTGATCGTTCTCGGCGCCGGCTTGCTCGGCGTGACCTCGGCTTATTTCCTCTCGCAACGCGGCCACGATGTGACCGTCATCGACCGCCAGGGCGCGCCCGGCGCCGAAACCAGCTTTGCCAACGGCGGCCAGATCTCGGTGAGCCATGCCGAGCCCTGGGCCAACCCCAGCGCGCCGCTCAAGGTGCTGCAGTGGCTGGGCCAGGAGGACGCGCCCCTGCTGTTCCGCCTGCGCGCCGACATGCGCCAGTGGCTGTGGGGCCTTTCCTTCCTGCGCAACTGCACCCCGGGGCGCACGCGCCACAACATCGAGCAGATCGTGCGCCTGGGCACCTACAGCCGCGACACGCTGCAGCAGCTGCGCGCGGCCACCGGCCTCCAGTACGACCAGCGCACGCAGGGCATCCTGCACTTCTATACCAACCAAAAGGAATTTGACGGCGCGCTGGCCCCGGCCGAGCAGATGCGCGCGCTGGGCTGCGAGCGCCAGGTCATCAGTGCCGACGAGGCGGTGCGCCTTGAGCCCGCGCTGGCCCACATCCGCCCGCAGCTCGCGGGCGCCACGTTCACGGCCGAGGACGAATCGGGCGACGCCAACCAGTTCACGCGCGAGCTGGCCAAGCTGTGCGAGGCGGCGGGCGTGCAGTTCCGCATGGGCCACCACATCACTGCGCTGCGCACCGTGGGCGGCAGCATCGACCATGTGGAGGTGACCAACGCCGAAGGCCGCTTTGAGCGCGTGCGCGGCGATGCCTTTGTGCTGGCCATGGGCTCGTTCAGCCCGCTGCTCGCGCAGCCGCTGGGCATCCACCTGCCCATCTACCCGGCCAAGGGCTACTCGGTGACCATGCCCGTCAAGGACGCATCCAAAGCGCACCAGGTGAGCCTCACGGACGACGAGTTCAAGCTCGTGTTCTCGCGCTACACCAGCGAACGCGGCGGTGATCGTTTGCGCATTGCGGGCACGGCCGAACTGAACGGCTATGACCGCCACCTGAACCAAGTGCGCTGCGAGGCCATCGTGCGGCGCGTGGAGCAGCTCTTCCCCGGCGCGGGCGACACCAGCCAGGCCCAGTTCTGGACCGGCCTGCGCCCCGCCACCCCCAGCAACGTGCCGCTGATCGGCAAGACGAAAGTGGGCAACCTGTTCCTCAACACCGGCCACGGCACGCTGGGCTGGACGCATGCCTGCGGCTCGGGCAAGGCCCTGGCCGACATCGTGAGCGGCCGGGTGCCCGAGGTGGACTTCGCGTTCCAGGGCGTGCAGGGGCGCGCAACGGCAGCGGCGCTGGTGCCCTCACGCACGGCGGCATGAAGTAGAACGCGGTTGCAGCGAAGCAGCGCTGCAACCGATGCGCCCGGCCGCGCCTACTTGGCCGCGCCCGTGGCATGCGCCACAAACTGCGCCACGGCCTGCATGTCCTTCTCGCTCATGCGCTCGGCATACGAGGGCATCACGCCGATGCCCGCCTTCAGCGCGCGCAGCACGCGGCCCGCGTCGGGCTTGAGTTCATCCAGCACCGGGCCCACCTGCCCTTCGGCACCGGCGGCCTGCAGCGTGTGGCACACGGCGCAGGCGGGCTGGACCTTGGTGAACAGCTCCTTGCCGCGCGCCAGCTCAGCCGGGTCGGCAGCCCAGGCCGCCGCACAGGTGCCGACTGCAGACAACGCCACCCCGAGGTGGCGCACCCGGTTCAACCACCCCATGTCAGGCGACGGCCACTGTGACAGCATGGTCGCGCCAGCTCGCGTTGTTGTAGCCGCCCAGGTTCTCCTCGCGCTGCTCGGCCTGCACATGGCCTGCCGTGTCGGTGGCGCGGCTGGCCAGCACATGGGTGCCCGCCTCCAGGCGCACGGGCAGCACAAACTGCCGCCACGCAAAGGGGCCCAGGTCCGGGCCAATGAGCTTGGCCGCCTGCCAGGTCTTGCCGCCATCCACCGACACTTCCACGCCCTTGATGCCGCGCGTGCCGCCAAAGGCCACGCCGTGCACCTGCACCGGGCCGGGCTTGAGCGCGCCCTTGTCGGGCAGCGGGCCGTTGATCCAGGACTTGACGCCCATCTCCCACACCGACGGCTGGTCGGGACTGGCCTTGCTGCCCGGCGGCGACATGCGGTAGCCGTGCGACATGATGCGCGCCTGCGACTGTGCGCCGGTAAACGCCACGCGCTTGACGTACTTGATGTTGTTCACGCCCTGGTAGCCCGGCACCACCAGGCGCAGCGGCCCGCCGTGCGCCAGCGACAGCGGCTCGCCATTCATCTCCCAGGCCAGGAGCGCGTCGTCCAGCGCCTTCACGGGCACCGAGCGCTCCACCAGCACCGACAACGGGTCCACGCCCTCGGGCAGTTTTTCGCCGCCCGTGCCGGTCAGGTAGGCGGCACCGTCGGCCAGCCCGCCCAGGGCCGCCACCACGTTGCGCAGCGGCACGCCGCTCCAGACCACACAACCTGCTGCGCCCACCTGCCAGGGTGTGCCGCTGGGCTTGCTGGGGAAGAAGCCCCGGCCATTGCCCGAGCACTGCAGCACGGTGGCCACGGTTTCCACGCCCAGGGTCTTGAGTTCGGCCAGCGTAAGGCTGCGCGGGCTCTTCACACCTTCGATGGCCACGCTCCAGGCCTCGCGGTTGTCCAGAATGGCCGCATCGGGTGCGGGCAGGTTGTTGCGCACATAAAGCTGGTTGGAGGGCGTGATGACGCTGGTGCCAAACGCCGCGCGCCGTGTCTCCAGCGTGCTGCTGCTGTGCACGATCAGCGCATCGGGGGACTTCCAGCCCGCATAGGCCGGCAGCGGCTTGGCAGCAGGGGCGGCCGCCTGCTGGGCCCGGGCACCGCCGGCCCACCCGGCCAGGCCCAGCGCGCCCAGGGCGGCAGCGCTTCCGGCCAACAGGTGGCGGCGCGGCAAGGTCGTGGAATCTGTCATGGGAACGTCTCCGAAAAGGTGGGGGGGGGGGAAGGAACCGGCAGGCGAAGCCAGCCCGCATTCTGTGCGGCAGCCCCTCCCCTGCGCGCGCAACAATGCGTTAACAAAAGTAACAAACACAAAACATTCGAAACATCCGTACGCATATGGGCTGGCATGGGCATATTCGCGCTGTCTTCGAGATCGAGAGAAAGGGCGACGCCATGAACACCTATAAAAAAACCACAGTCTCCCGCGCTGGCATCCGGCTGGCGGTGCTGCTGGGCTGGGGCCTGGCCTGCGGCTCGGCACTGGCCCAGCTCACGGCCATGGTGGCCGTGGAGCCCACCGCGCGCAAGGCCGCCCATTCCATCCTGCGCACGGCCGCCGAATCGGGCCTGTCCAAGGCCGCCGGCCAAACCGTGGCCCTGACCACCAGCGACGACCTGGCCGACGTGATGCGCGCCACCCGCAGCGCGGGCTACGACATCTTCATCGGCCCGGCCCAGGTGGCGGCCTCGGCCCTGCAGCGGGGCTACGAGCTGGTGGGCGCCACGCACAAATCCGACAAGTACCTGCTGGTGGGGCTGGCGCAGATCGACGCCGTGCCCGCGATGAAGGGCCGCCGCCTCTACCTGCCGCAGCAGGACTCGATCTACACCTACATGGCGCGCGGCATGCTCAACGAGGCCGGGCTGTCGTTCCAGGACCTGCGTGCCGTGCAGTACGAGAAGTTTCCCCAGGCCGGCCTCACGGCCCTGACCCTGGGCACGGCCGACGCCACCGTGGTGCGCGAGGACGACTGGGCCGAGTGGTCGGCCGCGCACCCCAACGCCGCGCGCGTGCTGGCCACCTCGCAGCCCGTGCCCGGCGGCTTCTCGGTGGTGGTGAAGAAGGACCTGCCCGCCGATGCGCGCAACCGGCTGGCCCAGTGGTTTGGCGCCACGCCGCCCGCCACCGGGCTGCCGCCCGTCGCCCTGCGCCCCGAGGCCACCGAATACCGCCGCGTGGCGGAGCTGGGCCTCTTCACCCCCACCAGCCTGCCCGGGGTGAGCCGTATCACCGCGCGCGAGGCGCAAACCCTGATCCAGGCGCAGGGCGCCACGCTGGTGGACACGCGCACCGAGAAGGAATTCAAGGCCAAGCGCATCCGGGGCGCCGTGTTCGCAGCCTATGTGGAGAAAAGCCTCAAGGACGTGGCCTTCAACGCCGCGCAGGATGATTTCCAGGCGCTGGACAAGCTGCCGGGCCTGGACAAGGCCAAGCCCGTGATCTTTGCCTGCAACGGCGCCGAATGCTGGAAGTCCTACAAGGCGGCCAAGGTGGCGGCCGCCAAGGGCTTCAAGTCGGTGTACTGGCTGCGCGGGGGGCTGCCCGAATGGGATGCCACCGGCCTGCCCACCGAGGGCGGCTGAGCCCCTGCGCTGGGAGAAACGGGGCCCACCGCCCCCCTTCCGTACAATCGCTTGCAACTCAACACCCAAGGGCGCGCAAGGCGCCCTTTGTATGGAAATAGCAATACTGTTCGCCCTCATCTGTCTCAACGGCCTGTTTGCCATGTCCGAGATTGCTCTGGTCACGGCCCGCAAGGTGCGGTTGCAAAAGCTGATTGATGAGGGCGATAGCGGTGCCGCCGCTGCCGTGAAGCTGGGCGAAGACCCCACGCGTTTTCTCTCCACCATCCAGATCGGCATCACGTCGATCGGTGTGCTCAACGGTATCGTGGGCGAGGCCGCACTGGCCGCCCCGCTGGCCGCCTGGCTGGAACGCATGGGCGTGCCGGTGCAGGTCGGCAGCTACGCGGCCACCGGCCTGGTGGTGGTGCTGATCACCTACTTCTCCATCGTGGTGGGCGAGCTGGTGCCCAAGCGCATCGGCCAGTCTTACCCCGAAACCTTCGCCCGCCTGGTGGCCCGGCCCATCAACTTTCTGGCCCTGGCGACCAAGCCCTTTGTACTGCTGCTGTCCACCTCCACACGCACCCTGCTGCGCCTCTTGGGCGTGAAGGAAACCAGCGGCAGCCCCGTGACCGAAGAAGAGATCCACGCCATGCTGGTGGAGGGCACCACCGCCGGCGTGATCGAGTCGCACGAGCACACCATGGTGCGCAATGTGTTCCGGCTGGACGACCGCCAGATCGGCTCGCTGATGGTGCCGCGCGGCGACGTGGTGTGCCTGGACATCGACGCGCCGTTTGAAGGCACGCTGCAGCGCATCGAAGAATCGGACCACGCGCGCTTCCCGGTGGTGCGGGGCGGCATGGACAACATCCTGGGCGTGATCAACGCCCGCCAGTGGATGGCGCGCGCGCTGCGCGACCGCGCCCAGGGCCTGACCCCGCAGATGCTGCAGACCGCGCTGTACGTGCCCGAGACCATCACCGGCATGGAACTGCTGGACAACTTCCGCCTGTCGGACGTGCACATGGCCTTCGTGATCGACGAGTACGGCGAAGTGCAGGGCATCGTCACGCTGCAGGACCTGATCGAGGCGATCACGGGCGAGTTCCAGCCGCGCGACCCCGAGACCTCGTGGGCGCTGCAGCGCGAAGACGGCAGCTGGCTGCTGGACGGCCACATCCCCGTGCCCGAGCTGAAAGACCGCCTGAACCTGGACGCCGTGCCCGAAGAAGAGCGCGGCCGCTACCACACGCTGAGCGGCATGATCATGCTGCTCACGGGCCGCCTGCCCAAGGTGACCGACACGGTGCAGTGGGAGGACTGGAAGCTCGAGGTGGTGGACATGGATGGCAAGACCATCGACAAGATCCTGGCCACCCGCCTCACGCCCGAAGAACGGGCCGAGGCCGAAGACAGCCCGGCCCTCTGATCCGGTCAGCCCTGCGGCACGTTGTCCACAAACACGGTGAGCACCCCGGTGTAGCCGTAAAGGTGGTGGTGGGCGATCTCGCCGCCCGCAAAAAACCCGGCCAGCGGCACATCCCCCAGCGCATGGCGCACGATCTGCAGCTCGGCGCTGGCTCCGCCAAAATGCGGCCCACCCCGGCCCGAGCAACTCACATAGATCGCGCCGCAGATGCGCCGCCCCGTCTGCGGCAACACCCCGGCCCCGGGCGTTCCGGGCGCAGGGGCGGGCCCGCCCCGCGCTGCCGATGACGATTCGAGCGGCGCGGGCTCCAGCTCCTCGGGCGACAGTTCTTCACGGATTTCAGCGCAGATGCGCATCAGGTCGGCACGCGCCGCCGCCACGTTGCGCTGGCAGAACGCCAGGTGCATGCCCGGCTCCACCTGGTCGGCCAGGGCCACGCCCCGGCGACTGCCATCGAGCCCCACGATGTGCCGCACACGCGTGTCGGTGCCGAAGTGGCCCGTGCGGCGCTGCCCCTGGGGTTGTTCGCCCGCACTCACCAGCCCGGCCAGCGTGGCGCGCACCTTGCGCAGCGCGGGCTGCGGGTCGCCGCCATCGAGCGACACCTGCAGCGTGTCCAGCAGCACATCGAGCGCGGGCTCGCCATCGAGCGCGAGCACCACGTTGTCCTGCGCCGCGGTGATGGTGTGCAGCGCGCCCACGGGCTGGCAGCCCTGGGTGACGCGCGAGACCAGTGCCACCCCGGCATCAAACGCCACGCCCGACAGGCCGCCGTCAAACACCCCGCTGGCCCCGCCCTGCCCGGCCATGTTGCCGTCGCCGCCCACGGCAAACTGCACACTGGCCGTGCGGCTGGCGCTGAGGCCGCCAAACAGGTAGCCGGACTCGGTGCGCGCGGCCATCTCAGCCAGCAGCCCGGCCAGCTCGGGCGTGTGGCCATCGGCGTGCACCAGGGCCGTGTGCGCCACAAAACCGCTGCCCGGCCGGGGCGCATGGGCGGGCAGCGGTGCCACGCCCGAAAACACGCGGTACTGGTCGGCCGGCACATCCAGCAGCATCACCGACAGCGCGGGCTCGTCAAAGTATTCGGCGTTGTTGGCCGACACGCCCACGCCCACGGTGCCACTCCAGTCGGTCACCTCGGGCAGCTCACCGCTCAGGTGGTCGAGCAGGGCCTGGGCGTCGCTCGCGTAGTGGTCGGTGATGTAGAGCAGGCCCAGCGTGGGCGCTGTCGCGTATTCGGGCAGCGCCATCTGGGCGCGCAGTTGCGCCAGCACCAGTGCGGCCGCCATGCGCCACTGCGGGTGGGTGGCATGGCCGGTGGGAAAGAGTTTCATGGTGGAGGTCTCCGTACCAGGGCAGGGGTGGGCCGGTGTTGCGCCCCCTGCGGGTGGCCCTGCCCGCCTGCGTCGGCGTGAGCGTCAGCCCGTTCGCTTGCGGGCGGCCGCAGTGCGGGTGCTGCTGGTCTTCTTGGCTGCGGGTTTGGCGGCGGCCTTGCGCGCCGCGGGCTTCTTGGCGGCGGGGGCCTTTTTGGCAGCGGCGCCGGAGGCGCTAGCCCGCTTGGCGCCGCCCTGCATGGTCTGCATGCCCTTGGCGGCAAACTGGCTGGCCATGCCGGTGGCCGTCTTGAGGGCCTCCTTGGCGAGGCCCGTGGCCATGTTCTTGGTGGTGTCAATGGCCGTCTGCTTGGCCGCGTCCTTCATGGCATTGGCGGCAATCTGCTGGAACTGGCTGGTGAGCGCGCCCCACCACTGCATCGGGTCCACCACGGCGGGCTCGGCCGCGGCCGATGCCTTGCCTTTGGCCTGGGGCTTGGCCTTTGCAGCGGGTGCGGGCTCAGCATCGGCCTCGTCCGGGGTTTCCTCTTCGGCGGTTGCGCGGCCCGTCACGCGGGCGGCGGCGCTGGTCACGGCTTCGGCGGCGCCGGTGACGGTGTCGGCCGCCTTCTGCACGCCGCTCATCACGGTGTCGGCGGTCTTGAGCTTGAAGGCATTGGCCACGTCGCCCATGCTGAAGTTCATGCCCTTGAGCGTGGCCAGGGTCATCTTCTGCACCTCCAGCGCCTGGATGGTGGCGGCCAGCGCGCGCGAGTTCTGCTCCAGCCAGAACTGCACGGCCTTGAGTTCGTCGATGCGCTTTTCCAGCTCTTCCACGCTGATGGTGGGAGCCACCCAGTTGGAGAGGTTGGGCAACTGCGGAATGCTGGTGGACGCCCCCTTGGCCAGACTTTGGAGAAAGTCAAAACCGGGGACGAATTTGCCGAAACCGAAGTTGTTGGATGTGTCGCTCATGGCCGCTCCGCAAGAGGTGGACGAGGTGGGTCTGTGGTGGGGACACAGCTTACCCCAATGCGTTGCGGCCGCGAAGGCGGCCGTGCGGGCCTGTTCCTCAGTGTTTGTGCTCATGCGCCTTGGCGGCGCCGGGCGCGGCGGTGCCCACGGGCACGCTCAACTCCAGCTTGCTTTCTGCACCCTTGGCGTCCTGGAACACCAGGGTGAGGGGCACCGCGCTGTCCTTGGCCAGCGGCGCCTTCAGGTCCAGCAGCATGACGTGGTAGCCCCCGGGCTTGAGTTCCACGGTCTTGCCCGCAGGCAGGTCCAGCGCGGGCAGGGCGCGCATCTTCATGATGTCGCCTTCCATCTTCATCTCGTGCACCTCGGCCAGGCCGGCGGCGGGCGACTCGACGCGCACCAGGCGGGCGCCGTCCTGGGCGGTGAGGCGCATGAAGGCACCCGTGGCTTTCTGGCCCTGCACGCTGGCGCGGGCCCAGGCGCCTTCGACCTTGACGGCGGCGGTCTGTGCCCAGGCAGGGGCGCTGGCCAAGGCGGCGGCCAGCGTGGCAAGCAGGGTGGCGGTGTGGAGCAGTTTTTTCATGAATGTCTTTCGGTTATCCAGGGGGGGAACAGGTTCTGATATCCGGTCAGTGATTGTGGGCCGCCGCGCCACCGGTGGGCAGAATCTCCAGCGCCGCCGCAGGGGACTTCAGGTCCGAGAGCTTTTGCCCGGCCTGGGGCACTTCGACCCAGTCGTTGCGGCCTTCGACGCACACCTGGCGCACGGGCCAGTACACGGTGCCGGCCTGCTCGGGCGCCTGGGCCACGAGCACGAACTCGTCGTAGTGGGCGCTGGCCAGCATGTCGTCCGGCGTCCGGGCCGTCCAGGTGATGCGCACCACGTCTTCGGTGACACTGCGGCCGTGGCTGGTGTAGGGCTGGGCGAGCTTGTCGCGCTGCACATCGAGCGTCCAGCCGGCCTTGGGCATGGGGCGCGCGCCGCGCATGCCGGCCGGGATGTCCACCACCACCTGCCGCGTGGGCGATGCGCCGCAGCCATGGCCGACCTTGAAGCTGGCCTTGTAGCTGGCGCCCGCCGGGGCCACTTGGTATTCGAGCACCACATGGGCGGATGCTGCAGAGCCAAAAATGCATCCAGCGCCCAGCAGCAAAGCGGTAGCAGCTATCTTTTTCATAGTATTCATATTCAGACCTTTTCAACAATAGATGATTTCGAAAACTGGCGCGCGCCAAAGCCAGTGCCCCCGCGCAAGGGCCGCCCCGCCGCGCCGGGGGCGTCCCCCTGGGGGGATGCGGCGCAGCCGCTCAGGGGGGCTTACAAATCCACTTTCAGCTCAGCCATGTAGGTGCGCTGCGGGTAGGGGTGGAAGTTCCAGAACTGGTAGTTGTTGAGGTTGTCGATGCCCACGGCGGCGCTGACCTGCTTGGTGATCTGGTAGCGCACGCGCACGTCGGTGGTGAAGTAGCGGCTCGTGCCCTGGTAGGCGAAGCCGTTCACGTCGGTGTTGTCGAGCGTGCCGTACTGCTTGCCGCTGTAACGGGCGCCCAGGGTGTACGACCATTTGTCGTCCGGCCGGTAGGTGGCCACGGCGCTCGCGCGCCACTGCGGGATGCGCGGCTGCCACTTGCCCACGCTGGCGGGGAACTTGTCGTTCTTCGTGATCTTGGAGTCCGTCCAGGTGAGGCTGCTGCCCAGGTCCAGGCCCCGCAGGAATACATTGGCCGCCTGGTACGACAGCTCGATGCCCTGGGTGCGGATCGCGTCCACGTTCTGGATGTTGGTCACGTTGGGCGTGACGAGCACGTTGGTCTGCGAATACAGCGCGTCCCGGGTGCGCTCGAAGAAGGCCGTGAGACGCAGCAGCCCATTGCCCAAGTCCCGCTCGGCCGTCAGCTCGGTGGTCCAGCTCTTTTCGGGTTTCAGGTTCGGGTCGTTGTTGATGAGCGTGCCGCTGCCGCTGATGCCGCCCTGGTACAGCTCGGCCACGGTGGGCATGCGCACCGCGCGGCCGGTAGAGGCCTTGAGCACCCACAGGTCGCTGGCCTGCCACGCCACGGCGGCCTTGGGCGACACCGAAGTCTCGTTGCGCTCGGGGTGGTTCAGGGTGGTGGTGGCATTGCCGGTCTGGCCGTTGCTGGCGCTCCAGCGCTCGGCGCGGGCACCCAGCACGGCCTTCCACTGCGGCGCAATCTTCCAGGTGTCCTGGGCCCACAAACCGGTGAGTTGCGTGTCGCCGTTGAAGGCCTGGTTGCGGGCTCCGGCTGCGCCACCGATCCAGTCCGTGGTGGCGTTCTCGACCGTGCGCAGCTGGTAGCTGTCGCGCTGCAGGCCGAAGTCCACGATGTGCGTGCCCTGCACACCACCCGGCCGCCAGGTGCCTTTGGCCGCCAGCGTGTTCCAGCCCGTGCCTTTGTTGTTGACGATGCGGCCCGCGCCGCCGTTCAGTGCCGCAGGCAGCGCCACGGTGGCGGCGCGCAGGGTGTCGGTCTGGTAGTCGTAGCGGCTGGCGGCCACTTCCCAGTCGAACGCCCCCTGGGTGTGGCTCTTGACCGAGAGCCCGTGCATGAAGTGGGTGAGGCTTTCGTTGGACGCATTGAAGTCGGTGGGCGCCAGCGTGTACGAGCGGCCGTTGATGTTGACCATGCCGCTGTACACCGCGTTGCCGTTGGCATCGCGCAGGTAGCTGGCGGGGCGCCCTTCGGACTCGTTGTGCCACCAGCCGAAGGTGTAGGCCGCGCGCACGGTGGGTGAAATGTCGTAGGCGATCTTGGCCTTGATGTGGTCCTGCTGCGTGTGGTACTGCGTGGCGGTGCCCAGCAGAACCCACGGCTGGTTGCTGCGGTTGTTGCCCAGCACCGCGCCCGTGACCGGCGTGCCCGCGCTGCCCACGGCACCGGCCGACACCAGGCGCGTGGGGAAGGTGAGCGGCTGGCCTTCGCTGTCGGTCTTGTTGAAGTTGAGGAACCACGACCAGTCGCCGTTTTTGTTGCCCACCGAGGCGCTCACCTGCTTGCCCGCATAGGTGGCGTTGGTGCCATACAGGTCAAACGGCTGGTGCTGATAACTGACCTGGCCGTGCGCCTCGAACTTTGTGGGCATGCGCGTGACGTAGTCCACCACAGCGCCCACCGAGTTGCCCGCATAGGCGGCCGAGAACGGGCCGTAGAGCACGTCCACGCGCTCGATCTCCTCGGGGGTGACCAGCATCCAGCGCGGCGCGTTGGTGGGGCCGTTGCCCAGGTAGTTGCTCAGCAAGATGCCGTCGGCAAACACCATGGACCGCGCCGGGTTGCCCGTGCCCGAGGCGCGGGTGGACAGCACGGCGTGGTTGTAGTCGCCGATGTAGCGCTTGCGCACCAGCAGGCTGGGCAGGTACTTGAGCGCGTCTTCGCTGTCGGTGGCGTTGATCGAATGCTCGATCTGCTCGCGCGTCACGCCCTCGATGGTGGTGGGGATCTGCGTGGGCAGCGAGGTGGGCTGGCCGCCGGTGATGGTGACCACGCCCAGTTCCTTGACGGGGGCATTGCTGCTGCCGGTGCTGTCAGCGGTCTGCGCAAACGCGGGCACGGCGCCGATGCATGTGAAGGTGAGGACGAAAGGAAAGGCACTGGCCACGGCCAGCGCCATGCGGCTTTTGCGCATGGGAACTCCTGAATTTCAAGCCAAATAGGCCGTTTGCGCACAATGGGCGCGCGCAAGCAGCTATCAAACAAATAGCAGATTCAGGAGAGGGCCGGGGGCCCGCGCGGCGGCAACGGCGCGGCGGTGCGCGCAGCGATGTGCGCGGCGGGGATGGGGCGCAGGGCATGCGCCAGGGGGTGGACCACAGGCAGCTGGGCCTGCGACATGGGGGGTGGGGCACCCACATGCGCGCACAGCGGGCAGTCGAGCGTGTGGCCCTGCACCTCCTGCACGCCATCGTCGGTCTTGACCAGGAGCTTGATGGCACCCGAGCCCGAGCAGATCAACTCCATCGCCTGCGGGTTGACCAGGGGCGACGCCACGGCCACCCCGATGGACAACACAAACCACGCCAGCACCAGGCGGGCGAGCCAGCGAAGGCTGCGGAGGGTTTGCAGGGGGGACCACATGAGGGCCCGATTGTAGGGGGGGCCACCCGCCAGCCCTTGACCTGGGTCATCTGCGCGACGGACTGCGCCCCCGCCCGGGCCTAGGATGCGTGCTGCATTCACCACCATCACGGAGACGCCACCATGCTCACACTCTGCGGCTTTTCGGCCAGCAATTACTACAACAAGGTCAAGCTCGCCCTGCTCGAAAAGGGCCTGCCGTTCACCGAGGAACTGGCCTGGGTGGGCGAGGTCGACCGCAGCGCCAGCCCGCTGGGCAAGGTGCCCTACCTGCGCACGCCCCAGGGCCCGCTGTGCGAATCGGCCGTGATCGCCGACTACATCGAAGCCGCCCACCCCGGGCACGCGCTGGTCCCCGCCGACCCCTACCAGGCCGCCAAGGTGCGCGAGCTGATCACCTTTCTGGAGCTGCACCTGGAGCTGGTGGCGCGCAACCTGTACCCGCAGGCCTTCTTTGGCGGCACCGTGAGCGACACCGCCAAGGAAAAGGTGGGCGCGCAACTGGAGAAGAACATCGCCGCCTTCGCCCAGCTGGCGAAGTTCGGCCCCTATGTGGGCGGCGACAGCTTCACGATGGCCGACTGCGCCGCCATCGTGCACCTGCCGCTGGTCAGCTCGGCCACCAAGATCGTCTATGGCCGCGACTACCTGGCCGACCTGCCCGTGCGCGAGTACCTGGCCCGCATGGGCGAACGGCCCCACGTGCAGCGCGTGAATGCGGACCGCAAGACCAACACCGCTGACATGCTGGCGCGGCCGAAGAAGTAGCCCGCCGGTGCGGCCAAGCCGCGCCCCGCCCCACCACACCCCTTGACCCTGGTCAACGCATGGCCGGGCCCGCCAGCGCACCATGAAGGCATCCCAACGCCTTTCTGGAGCACAGCATGGACTCGACCCAAGCCGCCCCCTACCGCCAGCAGCTGCTGGCACAACAGGCCGCGCTGCTTGCGCAACTGGCCGACCAGCGCGGCGGCACCATCGGCCGGGCTGAGGCCGCCGCCGACCACTTTGGCCAGACCGAAGACCCACGCGCCCAGATAGCCACCGAACGTGAACTGGCGTTTGCACTGGACGAGCGTGAAACCGCCCACTTGGCCGCCGTGGAAGCAGCCCTGGCCCGCATGGAGGCGGGCACCTACGGCGAATGCACGGACTGCGGCACCTCCATCACCGCCGCCCGCCTGCATGCCACCCCCGAAGCCGCGCGCTGCGTGCATTGCCAAGAGAAGGCCGAGCAGCACCGCCGGGCGGCCTGAGCGCCTGTTGACGGTCTCGCCGCAAGGCCCCGGCTGCTATCCTTTGCGGGATGCGCAGCCTCTTTCACCTCGCCTTTCACGTCACCGACCTCGATGCCGCCCGCCGCTTTTACGGCGGCGTGCTGGGCTGCCAGGAGGGCCGGAGCACCGACACCTGGGTGGACTTTGACTTCTTCGGCCACCAGATCTCGCTGCACCTGGGCACGCCCTTCGCCAGCGCCCGCACCGGCCATGTGGGCGACCACCTGGTGCCCATGCCCCATTTCGGCGCCATCCTGGAGCTGCCCGACTGGCATGCACTGGCCGCGCGCCTGCAGGCGGCGGGCACGGCCTTTGTGCTGCAGCCCCAGGTGCGCTTTGAAGGCCAGCCGGGCGAGCAGTGGACGATGTTCTTCCACGACCCCAGCGGCAACCCGATCGAGATCAAGGGCTTCCGCTCGCTGGACGCGGTGTACGCAGCGTGAGCGACACCTTCGCGTCGGCCACCATCCTGCGGCGGCCAGGGCCTGTCACCCTTCCATTCCCCCACGCGAAAGACAGCCAGGCCGAGCGCATCCTGCGCCTGGTGGGCGAGCGCGTGGTGATGGCGTTTGAGCGCCTGATGGGGCTGATCCTGGTCGCGATCGCGGTGGCAATGCGGGGCCGGGGCATCAAACGGCTCGCGCACCCGCTGTAGCCCGCAACCAGCGGGGCACACCGCCCCGGGGCCGGCTCAGCGCCGTTGCAAGAGGGGCATGGAGCCCAGCGCGAACACCGAGTTGGGCACGCCCACCCGGGCCATCAGGGGCCGGGGCTTGGGAGTGATCCGGGACTTGGCGGCTGCGGCGGGCGCGGCCTCTTCCAGCGCCACCCCTTTTTCGAGCTGCTGGGCCACCAGGTCCTGCAAGGTCACCGACTGCAGGTACTCCATCACGCGCAGGTTGAAGGTGGACCACAGCTCGCCGGTCATGGACTTGACCTGCGCAGCCTGGCTCGGGCCCAGGTTCTGCAGTTCGTCGGCCTTGAGGTTTTCGACCGCCAGGATGATCTCCGCCACCGACACCTGGTCGGCCCGGCGGGCCAGCGTGTAGCCGCCACCGGGCCCGCGCGTGCTGTCCACCAGCCCGGCACGGCGCAGGGCGCTGAACAGCTGCTCCAGGTACGAAAGGGACGTGCCCTGGCGCGAACTGATGGTGGACAGGGCCACCGGCCGCATCTTCTGGCGCAGGGCGAGGTCGGTCATGGCCGACACGGCAAGTTGTCCTCTGGTAGTGATACGCATCGTTGCTACTCCTTAGAACAGGTTCTTATGAACGCTGACAGTTCCTTCCCGGGCGCAGCGTGCCACGGAAAGGGGCCAAGCCTTCAATGTAGAGATTTTGACACTTCGCGTATATTCGTTTTATTGAGTTTTATTGCTCGTTTTTTTCGAAGTGTTTCACTGAGGCGCACCATGAACTTCAAGCACCTGCGCTATTTCTGGACCGTGGCCAAGGCCGGCGGCGTGATGCGGGCCGGCGAACAGCTGCACACCACCCCCCAAACGCTGTCCGGGCAGATCAAGCAGCTGGAGGAATGGCTGGGCCACGACCTGTTCAAGAAGCGCGGCCGGGGGCTGGAACTGACCAGCGAGGGCCGGGTGGCGCTGGGCTATGCCGAGCAGATCTTCGCGCTGGGGGACGAACTGGAAAAATCCATCCGACTGGCACGCGGGCAGTCTCGGCCGCTGGAGTTTCGTGTGGGCGTGGCGGATTCGGTGGCCAAGTCGGTCGCCTACCGCCTGCTGGAGCCGGCCCTGGGCCTGGCCGAGCAGGTGCACATGACCTGCCATGAAGGCAAGTTCCCCGAGCTGGTGGCACAGCTGAGCCTGCACCGGCTGGACCTGGTGCTGGCGGACGAGCCGGTCTCCAAAAAGATCGGCGTCAAGGCCTTCAACCATGCGCTGGGCAGCAGCGGCATGAGCTTTTTCTGCGCGCCGGCCCTGCGCCGCCAACTCGACGGGGCGTTCCCGAAATGCCTGCACGGCGCACCCATGCTGATCCAGGGGCCCCAGTCCTCGGTGCGCCAGCAGTTGGACCACTGGTTCAACAAGCACCAGCTGCAGCCGCGCCTGGTGGGCGAATTTGACGACAGCGCGCTGATGAACGCCTTCGGGCGCGAGGGGCGCGGGGTGTTCACCTCGCCCACGGTGCTGGAGGAGGAGACGCAGGCCCAGTTCGGCGTGGAGGTGATCGGCCGCTCGTCGGAGCTGGTGGAGGAGTTCTTCGCGATCTCAGTGGAGCGGCGCATCAGCCACCCCTGCGTGGCCGCGATCACCAAGGCCGCCCGGTCCGACCTGTTCGCGGCGTAATTGGCGGCCCCCTGAGTCGCCTTCGGCGCCTTCCCCCGGAGGGGGACGCCCCCAGCGCGGCGGGGCGGCCCTTGCGCGGGGGCTCTGGCCCGGGTCACGCCAGTTTCTCGACGCCGTGAGCAGCGCTGCCCTTGCCTTGCATCAAATCAAGACCTGCACCTGGCGCGCGTACGGCAGGGGCGCCACGGCGCCATAGCCTTGCACGGCCAGCGCAGCCGCCGCGTTGGCATAGCGCGCCGCGGTGAACACGTCGTCACCCTGGGCCAGGCGGGCCAGCAGGTTGCCGCAGAAGCAGTCGCCCGCGCCCGTGGCGTCCACGGGCGTGACGCGCAGGCCTGCAATGCGTTCCCTGCGCTGGCCGTCGCTGGCCAGGGCCCCCTCGGCACCGAGCTTGAGCACCACGGTGGCCGCGCCACGCGCATGGCCCCAGTTGACGATGGCCTCGGGATCGGACAGGCCGGTCAGCGCCTGCATGTCCTCCAGGCTGGGCAGGAAGATGTCGCACAGCGCAACCGCCTGCGCGATGCAGGCCTGGGCCCGCGCGAGCGGCCAGAGCTTGAGGCGCAGGTTGGAGTCGAAAGCCACCAGGGTGCCGGCCTCGCGCGCGAGAAGCATGGCCTCGAAGGCCGTGTCGCAGGCCTGCGGCGAGATGGCCAGCGAAATGCCCGACAGGTGCAGGATGCGCGCCGACTGCAGCACGGCCGCGGGCTCGCCGGCCAGCCACTGCGGCGCCATGCGGCTCGCGGCCGAGCCGGCGCGCAGGTAGCTGAACTCGTGCCCATTCGCCCCGTGCGTGACGAAGTAGATGCCCGTGGGGTGCTCGCCATCGCTCTGCACGCCGCGCACGTCCACGCCCTCGGTGCGCCACAGCGTGGCCAGGGCCTGGCCGAAGGTGTCCTGCCCGATGCGCGTGAGGTAGGCCACGCGGGCACCGGCGCGCGCCGCGGCGATGGCGGCATTGCTGGTGTCGCCGCCAAAGCCGCGCAGGTACTGCGGCTGGCCGGGGTGGACCTGGTTGAACTCGACCATGGCCTCGCCCAGCGCGGCCACGTCGAAGGTCTTGCCCACGGAGGTGGTGGAACGCTCAGGCACGGGGCTTGTAGGCGGTGACGTCGATCTCGACCTTGGCGTCGATCATGAGGCGCGACTCCACCGTGGAGCGGGCCGGCCGGTGCTCGCCAAAGCACTCCATGTAGACGCGGTTGAAGCTGCCGAAGTCGCGCGCATCGGCCAGCCAGACGCTGACCTTGGCCACGTCGGCCAGGGTGCAGTCGGCCAGGGCCAGGGCGTCCTTGACGCGCTGGAATACCTGGCGTGTCTGGGCCTCGATGCCGCCGACAATGACCTGGCCCTGGTCGTCCGTGGGCACCTGGCCCGAGACGAAGACGAAGTCGCCGGCGCGCGTGGCGGGCGACAGGGGTCGCGCCTGGCGGTCGGAGGCGATGGGGGACTGGCCCAGCAGTTCTACGTGGCTCATGGATCAAGCTCCTTGTGTAAATTATTTACATCAAACATCAGAAAAAACCCGTTTGACTTTCACAAATGGGTAATTTACGATGAATTTTGTAATGTTATTACTTATGGAGCCACGATGCAATCCTCATCCATCCGTGATTGGTTGACGCCCGGAAGGCCTGTCCAGGCCGCCAGGCGCAGTGTTCTGGGCCTGGCAGCAAGCGCTGCCGTGCTCGTGGCCCTGGGGTCGGGCCAGCCCGCCCTGGCCGCCCCCGCCAAGGGGGGCGCCGCCAACCTGGCCATGGTCGGCGAGCCCCAGGGGCTGGACCCCATGGTGAGCACAGCCGACCTGGTCGGCACCATCATGCAGCACGTCTACGAGCCGCTGTACACCTTCGACGCGAACTGGGCCGTGGCGCCCATGCTGGCCGAGGGCCTGCCCTCCGTGTCCAAGGACGGCCTGACCTACACCATCGCGCTGCGCAAGGAAGTGAAGCTGCACAACGGCCGCGACCTGAATGCCGAGGACGTGGTGGCCTCGCTGCAGCGCTGGATGGAGCTGTCGCCCCGCGGCAAGGCCGTGGGCAAGGAAGTGGCCTCGCTCACCGCCAAGGGCCCGCTGTCGGTGGAGCTCAAGCTCAAGGCGCCCTACGCACCGCTGCTGGCCCAGCTGGCCTTGCCCAGCGGCATGGCCGCCATCATGGCCAAGGAGAGCATCGCGCCGCAGCTCAAGGAATTCATCGGCACCGGCCCCTACAAGTTCAAGGAGCGCCGCCCCGACCAGTTCACGGTGCTGGTGCGCCACGACACCTACAGCGCCCGCAAGGAGGCCCCGAGCGGCTATGCCGGCCGCCGCGAGGCCCTGCTCGACGAGCTGCGCTTCGTGCCCGTGCCCAACGCCAACACCCGCGTGGAGGGCGCCCTGTCGGGCCAGTTCCAGTACGCCGACCTGCTGCCCGTGGAAGCGGCCAGCCGCATCGACAAGGGCGCCCCGGCCGTGGTGCCCATCGTGACCAAGAACTTCGGTTTCCCCTACATCGTCTTCAACACCAAGGAAGGCGTGCTGGCCGCGCAGCCGCTGCGCCGCGCGGTGCAGACCGCCGTGGGCTCGGGCGAGCTGCTGGCTGCGGGCTTTGGCGACAACCGCTTCTTCGCGGTGGAGCCCAACTTCTTCCCCAAGGGCACACCCTACTACTCGGATGCGGGCGGCAAGCTGTACAACGAGCGCAACCCGCAGGCTGCCAAGGACCAGGCGGCCAAGGCCGGCTACAGCGGCCAGCCGGTGCGCATCATGGCCAGCCGGCAGTACGAGTTCCACTACAACATGGCGCTGGTGATGGCCGAGCAGCTCAAGAAGGCCGGGTTCAAGACCGAACTGCAGGTGGTGGACTGGGCCACGCTGGTGCAGCGGCGCAACGACGCCAAGCTGTGGGACGTGTACTTCACGCATTCGGGCCTGTTCCCCGAGCCCATACTCTCGCCGCCGCAGCTGGGTGACGGCGCGCCGGGCTGGTGGGATTCGCCCGCCAAGAAGGCCACGCTCACGGCCTTCAACCAGGAGACCAATGTCGCCAAGCGCGGCCCGCTGTGGGGTGCCGTGCAGCAGGTGGTGTACGACGAAGTGCCCTTCATCGAGGTCGGCAAGTTCAACGGCCTCTCGGCGCGCTCGGCCAAGCTGGAAGGCTACACGCCGGCGATCTGGCCGTTCTTCTGGAACACGGGCCTGAAGAACTGACTCCCCCCGATGCGCCTGCGGCGCCTCCCCCTCCAGGGGGCGCCACCGGTGGCCCGGCAAAGCCGGTTCCACGGTGGCACAGGCCCAGGACCGGGGAGCATTTGTGTCGGCTCGCTTTTCGTAGAGACTCCAAATCATGCGTTTTCTGATGACCCGCCTGGGCGGCGCCCTGGTGGTGCTGGCCCTTGTCGCGGTGCTGGTGTTCGCGCTCACGCGCCTGGCCTCGGGCGACCCGGTGGCGCTGCTGCTGGGCGAGCAGGCCACGGCCGAGGACATCGCCGCGGCGCGCGTGCAGTACGGGCTGGACAAGCCCCTGCCCACGCAGTTCGTGCTCTGGGTTGGCGAGCTGCTGCAGGGCAACCTGGGCCAGTCCATCTTTCTGCAGCGCCCGGTGGCGCAGGCGCTGCTCGAGCGCGCCGAGCCCACGCTGTTCCTGGCGCTGTTCGCGGTGGGCATCGCGGCGCTGATCGGCATCCCCTGCGGCATGGCGGCCGCCATCTGGCGCGGCAGCCCCGGTGACCAGGCCCTGAGCGGCGTGGCCATGCTGGGCGCCAGCGTGCCCAGCTTCTGGCTCGGGCTGATCCTGATCCAGCTGTTCGCGGTCAAGCTCGGCTGGTTCCCGGCCTCGGGCTATGGCGACCCGGCCTCGCCGCTGGCCGAGCGCCTGTCGCACCTGCTGCTGCCGGCGCTGGTGCTGGGGCTGCTGAACTCGGCGCTGATCATCCGTTTCACGCGCGCCTCGATGCTCGACATCCTGGGCGAGGACTATGTGCGCACCGCGCGCGCCAAGGGCCTGGCCGAGCGCACGGTGATGGTCAAGCATGTGCTGCGCAACGCGCTGGTGCCCATCGTCACCGTGCTGGGCCTGACGCTGGCGCTGATGATCGGCGGCACCGTGGTGACGGAGACGGTGTTCAACCTGCCCGGCGTGGGCAACCTGGTGGTGCGCGCCGTGCTACGCCGCGACTACCCGGTGATCCAGGGCACGCTGCTGGTCATCGCAGCCATCTATGTGTTCATCAACCTGGCCATCGATTTTCTGTACACGCTGGTCGATCCACGCATCCGTCTGGAGGGCCAATGACATGGTGCAAGGCCTGATTCGCAATCTCCGGGACTACTGGCTGCCACTGGCGCGCCGCCTGTTCGCACGCAAGGTGGTGCTGGCCTCGGCCATCGTGCTGGCGCTGGTGGTCGCGGTGGCCACGGTGTTCCCCTGGGTGTCGGATGCCGACCCCAATGCCATATCGATCAGTGAGCGCCTGAACGCGCCCTCGGCCACGCACTGGGCCGGTACCGACGAGCTCGGGCGCGACGTGATGCTGCGCATCGTGCACGGCGCGCGCTATTCGCTGCTGATCGGCGGGCTCACCGCTGCGGGCGCCGTGCTGCTGGGCACACTGCTGGGCATGTTCGCGGGCTTCTTTCGGCGCCTGGATGCGCCGCTGATGCGCGTGGTGGACGCGATGATGTCCTTCCCCGACATCCTGCTGGGCATCGCGCTGGTGTCCATCCTGGGCGCCTCGCTGTGGAACGTGATGCTGGCGCTGGTGATCGTCTACACGCCGCGCGTGGCACGCGTGGTGCGCGCCAGCACCCTGGTGCTGCGCGAGCTGCTGTTCGTGGACGCGGCGCGCGCCCTGGGCGTGCGCACGCCGCGCATCCTGCTCAAGCACATCCTGCCCAACCTGGTCTCGCCCATCCTGGTGCAGGTGACCTTCATTTTTGCCTACGCCATCCTGGCCGAGGCGGGTCTGTCCTTCCTGGGCGTGGGCGTGCCGCCCGACATACCCACCTGGGGCACCATGATTGCGGGCAGCCTGGAGTCGGCCGACCGCGCGTTCTGGACCATCCTCTACCCGGGCCTGGCCATCGTGTTCACCGCCCTGTCGCTGCAGATGCTGGGCGACGGCGTGCGCGACCTGCTCGACCCCAAGCTCAAGAAGGCCGCATGAGCTTCTTTCACCGACCCACGCAAGCGCCCGCCCCTGGCGAGCGCGTTACGAAGGCAACCCACCCATGACCACCCCCACGGCTGCCCGGCTCGAAGTGCAGGGCCTGTCCACCTCGTTCGCCACCGACGCCGGCCGCATCCAGAGCGTGGCCGACGTGTCCTTTGCCATCCACCCGGGCCAGACGCTGGCGCTGGTCGGCGAGTCGGGCTCGGGCAAGTCCGTCACCAGCCTGTCGCTGATGGGCCTGCACGCCAAGACCTCGCAGGCGCAGGTGGGCGGCCAGGCCTGGTTCACCCGGCGCGATGGCCGGCGCGTGGACCTGCTGGCCCTGCCCGAATCCGAGCGCCGCGCGCTGCGCGGCAATGAGATCGCGATGGTCTTCCAGGAGCCCATGACCAGCCTGAACCCGGTGCTGACCGTGGGCGAGCAGATCGCCGAGTCGGTGCGCCTGCACCTCAAGCTGGACCGCAAAGCCGCGCTGGCCCACGCCCAGCGCATGCTGGAGCTGGTGGAGATACCGGCCGCGAAACAGCGCGTGCACGAGTACCCGCACCAGCTCTCGGGCGGCATGCGCCAGCGCGTGATGATTGCGCTGGCCATGGCCTGCAATCCCACGCTGCTGATCGCCGACGAGCCGACCACCGCGCTGGACGTGACCATCCAGGCGCAGATCCTGGCGCTGATGGGCCGGCTGCAGAAGGAAACGGGCATGGGCCTGCTGTTCGTGACCCACAACCTGGGCGTGGTGGCGCAGTACGCCGATGCCGTGGCCGTGATGTACGCGGGCCGCATCGTCGAATCGGCCCCCGTGCACGAATTGTTCGCGCAGCCCGAGCACCCCTACACGCGCGGCCTGCTGGCCTGCCTGCCCGGAGTGGCCCGGCGCCATGCCGTGGCGGTGGCCGGGCAGCGCCCGCGCCTGGTGGCCATACCGGGCCAGGTGTCGAGCCCGCTCGCGCCGCCGCCGGGCTGCGCCTTTGCGCCGCGCTGCGAGCGCCGCATCGCGGCCTGCGATGCGCGCATGCCGGCCCTGTCCGACGGCAGTGCCACCGAGGCCGGCCGGCGGGTGCGCTGCATCCGTATGGGCGAGACCAGCGTGCAGGAGGTGGCCGCATGAACGCCGTGGAAATCGCCCCCGTGCTCCCGGGCGCGGGTGAGAACCTCATCGAGGTGCGCGGACTGCGCAAGTACTTCGGCAGCGGCACGCACCCGGTGCGCGCGGTGGATGACGTGAGCTTTGCCATCCGGCGCGGCGAGACCCTGGGCCTGGTGGGCGAGTCGGGCTCGGGCAAGAGCACCATTGGCCGGCTGCTGACCCGGCTGGTGGACCCGACGGCGGGGCAGATGCTATACCACGGCGATGCAACCCAGGCCCAGGACCTGGCCGGCATGAGCCAGGGCCAGTTTCGCCCGCTGCGCTCCAAGATCCAGATCATCTTCCAGGACCCGTATGCCAGCCTGAACCCGCGCATGCGCATCCGCGAAGTGCTGGGTGAGGCACTGGACACGCACAGGCAGGCGCGCGGCGCGGCACGCCAGCCTCGCATCCAGGAGTTGCTCACGCAGGTCGGCCTCAGGCCCGAGCATGCGGACCGGTTTCCGCACGAGTTCTCGGGCGGGCAGCGCCAGCGCATCGGCATTGCGCGCGCGCTGGCGGTGCAGCCGAACTTCATCGTGGCGGACGAGCCGCTGTCGGCGCTGGACGTGTCGATCCAGGCGCAGGTGGTGAACCTGCTGGGCGACCTCAAGCAGCAACTGGGCCTGACCCTGCTGTTCATCTCGCACGACCTGGACGTGGTGGAGTACCTGTGCGACCGCGTGGTGGTGCTGTACCTGGGCCGCGTGATGGAGATCGCGCCCACCAGCGCGTTGTATGCGCAGCCGGCCCACCCCTATACGCGCGCCCTGCTCGCAGCGGCCCCCATCCCCGACCCGGCGCAGCGGCGTACCATTCCGCTGCTGCAGGGCGACCTGCCCAGCCCCGCCAACCCGCCCTCGGGCTGCGTGTTCCGCACACGCTGCCCCCACGCGGTGGCCGAATGCACCAGCGCCGACATGGCCATGCGCCCCGTGGGTGCCGAGCACTGGAAGGCCTGCTGGCGCGATGACATCTGACCGGCGCAGCCCCGCTGCGTCCCTCCAACATGACGAGACGACATGACGAACACCACCACTGACTTCACCCTGGACGCCACCAGCAAGAGCTTTCCCATCGCCGCAGCGCCCTGCCGCGCCAGCGAGATCGCCGCGCGCGGCTGGAACGTGCTGGCCGATGACCTGGCGTTCCCTCTGGCGGTGCTGAGCCGCACGGCGCTGGCGCACAACCTGGCCTGGATGCAGGATTTTGCGCAGCGCAAGGGCATCGCCCTGGCGCCGCACGGCAAGACCACCATGTCGCCGGAGCTCTTCGCACAGCAGCTGGCGGCCGGCGCCTGGGGCCTGACCTTCGCCACGGCCTTCCAGGTCGCGGTGGGGGTGGAGGCCGGTGCGCGCCGCGTCATCATCGCCAACCAGGTGGTGTGCGATGCCGACCTGGACGCGCTCGATGCGCTGCTGGCGCGCCATGCGGATCTCACGGTGTGGTTCCTCGTCGATTCGCTGGCGCAGCTCGCGCTGGTGGAGGACTGGAAGCAGCGCCGCGGCAGTGCCCGTGTGTTCAACGTGCTGCTGGAGATGGGCATCCCCGGCCAGCGCACCGGCTGCCGCACGCTGGACGCGGCACTGGCACTGGCGCGCGCCCTGGCAGCCTCGAAGGCCGTGCACTTCGACGGCACCGAATGCTACGAGGGCGGCGTGGCGCGCTGCGACAACGAACATGACGCACGGGAAGTGACCGCCCTGGTGCGCCGCGTGCTGGAGGTGGCACGCGCCTGCGATGCAGAGCACCTGCTCGCACAGGACCGCATCCTGCTCACCGCAGGTGGCTCGGCCGTGTTCGACCTGGTGGTGCCGCTGCTGCAGGCCCAGGGCCTGTCGCGCCCCGTGGAGGGGGTGCTGCGCTCTGGCTGCTACGTGACGCACGACCACGGCAACTACGCGCGCTTTCTCAAGAACGTGGAGCAGCGCGAGGGGCTCGATGACTCGCTGCGCCCGGCCCTCACGGTCTGGGCCATGGTGCAGTCGGTGCCCGAGCCTGGCCTGGCCTTGCTGACCTGCGGGCGCCGCGACATCTCCTACGACCTGGAGATGCCCATCCCGGTGCAGCTGGCGCGGCGCGGCGAGCGCTCGGCAGCAGCCGCCCCTGCCGGCTGGAGCGTGAGCGCCTTGAACGACCAGCATGCCTACCTGCGCTTCGATGCCGCAGCCGGCGACGCCGCTGCGCCCCGTGTGGGCGACCGCGTGGCGCTGGGTATCTCGCACCCCTGCACCACCTTCGACAAGTGGCGCTGGATGCCGCTGGTGGAAGACGATGGCGCCGTCACGGGTGCCATCAGCACCCGATTCTGAGATGCGGAGAAGCGCATGAACAGCAGCCTGCCTCCTTCGCCATCGTCCACCCAGCCGCCCAGCCCCACGCCGGGGCTGCTGCAGCAGCTGCGCGAGCGCCTGGACAGCCTGCCCGAGGCGCAGCGCAGCGTGGTGCGCGCCGTGCTCGAAGACCCGCGCGCGGCAGTGGCCGCCACGGTGGAGCAGCTGGCGCAGCAGGCGGGCGTGTCCATGCCGACCATCGTGCGCACCTGCCGCAGCTTCGGCTACGACTCGGTGCGCGAATTCATGCTGGCGCTGGCGCAGGACCTGGCGGTATCGGGCTCCTACCTGCACCGCAGCGTGCTGGCCGAGGACACGGCGCAGGACGTCTCGAGCAAGATCATCCATGCGGCCGTGTCCTCGCTGACCGAGCTGGGCCGGCGCATCGACGTGGACGTGATCGACCAGGTGGCAGCCAAGCTCGCCAAGGCGCGGCGCATCGATTGCTATTCGGTGGGTGCGGCGTCGACCTTCACGGCCAGCGAGCTGCAGAGCCGGCTGTTCCGCCTGGGCCTCACGGCCAATGCGATCTTCGACGCGCACCAGCAGCTTGTGTCGGCCAGCACCCTGGGGCCCGAGGGCGTGGCCTTCGTCATCTCGCACGTGGGGCGCATGCCCTACACGGTGGAGGCGGCCAAGTTCGCGCGCTCGCAGGGGGCCACCGTGGTGGCCCTCACCCAGCCGGGCACGCCGCTGGCCGAAACGGCCGACCTGGTGCTGGCGGTGTCGGTGCCTCAGGACGCGGTGATGCGCGTGGGCACCGAAGCCTACCTGGCGCACCTGGTGGTGATCGAGATCCTGATGGTGCGCCTGGCGCAGCAGCTGGGGCCGGTGGCCACGCGGGGCCTGCAGCAATTCAAGGCCCTGCTGCACAAGCACGGATTCGACAGCGCCGAGTATGCCGGCGCACTGGACCATGGACCGGCCATGCACAAGCCGGGCAAGAAAGAACATTGATGGCAGCAGCAATGCAAGCAGCGACCCTGCTCAGGAACGGAACGATCATCGACGGCACCGACCGCCCCGGGTGGGCGGGTGACCTGTTGATGGCGGGCGAGCGCATCGTGGCGCTGGCCGCGCCAGGCGAAATGGACCCCGCACTGCTGGCCGGCCTGGCCGTCGCCACCGTGGACTGCACGGACCGCGTGATCGCGCCGGGCTTCATCGACGTGCACACGCACGACGATGCCGCGGCGCTGGATGCGCCCGACATGCTGCCCAAGCTCTCGCAGGGCGTGACCACGGTGATCGTGGGCAACTGCGGCATCTCGCTGGCGCCGGTGGTGACCGACGCGCCAGCCGCCCCGCTCTCGCTGCTGGGCCGCCAGCAGTTCCGCCATGCCAGCATGGCGGCCTACGCACAGGCCGTGAATGCGGCGCAGCCCGGCGTGAACGTGGCTGCGCTGTTGGGCCATACGGCCCTGCGCATGCGCCACCTGCCCGAACTGGGTCGCGCGGCCACGGCCCATGAACGCGCTGCCATGGCCGCCGATATGCAGGAGGCCATGGATGCGGGCGCGCTGGGCCTGTCGTCGGGCGTGTTCTACAAGGAAGCCTATGCGGCCGACCTCACCGAACTGACCGAGCTGGCCAGCGTGGCGGCGCGCAATGGCGGCGTATATGCCACCCACATCCGCGACGAGCTGGCCGGCATCTTGCCGGCGCTGCAGGAGGCTGCGCTCACGGCGCGCCAGGCCGGCCTGCCGCTGGTGCTGTCGCACCACAAGTGCGCGGGCGCCTCGAACTGGGGCCGCACGCGCGAGACGCTGCCGTTGATCGAGTCACTCGCCCAGGGCCAGCCCATCAGCCTGGACGTGTATCCCTACACTGCGGGCTCGACGGTGCTGCGCACCGACCTGGTGGACGGGGTGATCGACATCCTGATCACCGGCAGCCAGCCCCACCCCGAGATGGTGGGCCGCTACCTCAAGGACATCGCGCGCGAATGGGGTATGAGCGAGCAGGCGGCCTGCGACCGGCTGCAGCCCGGCGGCGCCTGCTACTTCCAGATGCGCGAGGACGATGTGGAGCGCGTGATTGCGCACCCGCTGGCCATGATCGGCTCGGACGGGCTGCCGCACGACGAGCGCCCCCACCCACGGCTGTGGGGCGCCTTCCCGCGCGTGCTGGCATGCTACTGGCGCGAAAAGGGCCTGCTGCGGCTGGAAGAGGCCATCCACAAGATGACGAGCCTGTCGGCCCAGCGCTTTCGCATCGGAGAGCGGGGGCGCCTTGCCGTTGGCTGCATGGCCGATGTGGTGGTGTTCGATCCAGCGCGCGTGCGCGATACCGCCAGCTACGAACAGCCCGTGCAATTCAGCGAAGGCATCGAACAAGTGTGGGTGAATGGCGTGCTGAGCTACACCGCCAGCGGCCGGGCGACCGGTGCGCGCGCTGGGCGCTTTGTGCGTCGGCAAACCATGGGGTAACCCGGGATGGGGGCGGAACCCCCCGTACTTCGGAGGCACCCGGTCTGCCAGGGCAGCGCGGCCTCGACCGAACACCTCACCTCATGACCCGAGGGTAGCGGGCCCGGGGAATTCATCACGGAGCGCCCCACACACAAGGCCCTGACCTGACCTTCGCCAACCCGCAAAGGCTGCAGCCATGACCGCGAAATCGACCGCAGAAACAAAAACGCCCACTGTTCAGTGGGCGTTTGCTGCAAGCGGTGACCGCTACATATTGGTTGCGCGAGAAGGATTTGAACCTCCGACCTTTGGGTTATGAGCCCAACGAGCTACCAGACTGCTCCATCGCGCGGTATGAGATAAATTATACTCTATTATTCAGCTGCTGCCGAATTATTTTCAGTTTCTGCAGCGCGATCGACCAATTCGACCAATGCCATAGGCGCATTGTCGCCCACGCGGAAACCCATCTTCAGAATGCGGGTGTAGCCGCCGGGACGCACCTTGAAGCGGGGGCCCAGGTCATTGAACAGCTTGGTCACGCTGTCACGGTCGCGCAGGCGATTGAAAGCCAGGCGGCGGTTGGCAACGGAGTCTTCCTTGGCCAGGGTGATCATGGGCTCGATCACGCGGCGCAGTTCCTTGGCCTTGGGCACCGTGGTCTTGATGGCCTCGTGCTCGATGAGCGAGTTCATCATGTTCTGCAGCATCGCGAGGCGGTGCGAGCTGGTGCGATTGAGTTTGCGGAGGCCGTGTCCGTGGCGCATGGTGCTTTCCTTCTACTGTCTATGTAATTAAATCGGGCAGCCGTGTCAGGTACTGTCCGAGGCACTGTTCCCTTTCAGTGTCTTACTTCCAGGGAACAAAAAGTCCCCCTTGCGGAGGACTGAAAAACCGGGCTCCCCGTTTCGGGGAACCTGGAATTATAGCGTTTGCTTAACGCTTGTCCAGGCCTGCTGGCGGCCAGTTCTCAAGCTTCATGCCCAGCGTGAGACCACGCGAGGCAAGCACTTCCTTGATTTCGTTGAGCGACTTGCGACCCAGGTTAGGCGTCTTGAGCAGCTCATTCTCGGTGCGCTGGATCAGGTCACCGATGTAGTAGATGTTCTCGGCCTTCAGGCAGTTGGCGGAACGCACGGTCAGTTCCAGCTCGTCCACAGGGCGCAGCAGGATCGGATCGAACGTGGCATTGCCACGTGGGCCGGCCGGTGCGTCGAACGCAGCCAGCTCGCCACCTTCCAGCTGTGCGAACACAGCCAGCTGTTCCACCAGGATCTTGGCCGAGGCGCGCACGGCGTCTTCGGCCGTGAT
The DNA here is from genome assembly GCF_003852545.1 of Acidovorax sp. FJL06. GTDB lineage: Bacteria > Pseudomonadota > Gammaproteobacteria > Burkholderiales > Burkholderiaceae_C > Acidovorax. The sequence continues at coordinate 106,067 of NZ_QAJR01000029.1, read as the reverse complement.
GGCGCCGTTGGTCTCGATCTCGACGACCAGCTTGTCCAGGTCGGTACGCTGCTCCACACGGGCGCTTTCCACGGTGTAGCTCACACGCTTCACGGGAGAGAACGAGGCGTCCAGCACGATGCGGCCAATGGACTTGGTCGATTCATCAGCATAGCGGCGCAGGTTGCCCGGCACATAGCCACGGCCCTTTTCCACCTTGATCTGCATGTCCAGCTTGCCGCCTTGCGACAGGTTGGCAATCACATGGTCAGGGTTGACGATTTCCACGTCGTGCGGGGTCTGGATATCACGGGCCGTCACCACGCCTTCGCCATCCTTGCGCAAGCTCAGTGTCACTTCGTCACGGTTGTGCAGCTTGAACACCACGCCCTTGAGGTTCAGCAGGATGTTGACCACATCTTCTTGAACGCCGTCAATCGACGAGTACTCGTGCAGAACGCCTGCAATCGTGACTTCCGTCGCTGCGTAACCCACCATGGACGAGAGCAGGACACGCCGGATGGCGTTGCCCAACGTGTGGCCGTAACCACGCTCGAACGGCTCCAGTGCGACCTTGGCACGGTTGTGGCCAAGCTGTTCGACATTGATTGCCTTGGGTTTCAGCAAATTGGTTTGCATTCAGACTTCCTCTCAATACCCCCAGCTCGTTACACCGGTAAGGCTGGTGAAGCGCCTAAACCGCGATGCCTCGCGGTTCAGGGACGGTTTTCTTGAATTACGTACTCGACCGATTAGCGCGAGTACAACTCAACGATCAGCGATTCGTTGATGTCGGCACCGAACTCATCACGGTCTGGCGTCTTCTTGAAGATGCCTTCAGCCTTGTCGGCATTCACTTCCACCCATGCAGGCATGCCGACCTGGGCAGCCAGTTGCAGGGCTTCAACGACGCGGGCTTGCTTCTTCGACTTTTCACGCACGGCGACCACGTCGCCAGCCTTCACGAGGTACGAAGCGATGTTGACGGACTTCCCGTTCACCGTGATCGCCTTGTGGGACACCAGCTGACGCGCTTCAGCGCGGGTCGAACCGAAACCCATGCGGTACACCACGTTGTCCAAACGCGATTCCAGCAGGAACAGCAGGTTGGCGCCGGTGTTGCCCTTCTTGCCATCTGCGGCTTCGAAGTAACGGCGGAATTGCTTTTCCAGCACGCCGTACATGCGCTTGACCTTCTGCTTTTCACGCAGTTGCAGGCCGTAGTCGGAGGTGCGGGCACCCGAAGTGCGGCCGTGTTGACCAGGCTTGGAGTCGAATTTGGACTTGTCAGCGATCGAGCGGCGGGCGCTCTTCAGGAACAGGTCCGTGCCTTCACGGCGGGAGAGTTTGGCCTTGGGGCCGAGGTAACGTGCCACTTGAGCTTCCTTTTTGTCATCTGCCGCAAACCATTGCGGGAGCCGCCTGAGGCGCTTGCGCGTTCACAGGCGGCGGTGGGCTTAGAGAAAAATTAGATACGACGGCGCTTTTGTGGGCGGCAGCCGTTGTGGGGCACGGGCGTCACGTCAGAGATCGACGTGATGCGGATGCCCAGTGCGCCCAAAGCGCGCACCGAGGATTCACGGCCAGGACCTGGGCCCTTGATTTCGACGTCCAGGTTCTTGATGCCTTGGTCGATGGCAGCGCGGCCGGCCACTTCCGAAGCCACCTGGGCTGCGAAGGGGGTGGACTTGCGCGAGCCCTTGAAACCTTGGCCACCGGACGAAGCCCACGACAGGGCATTGCCCTGGCGATCGGTGATCGTGATGATGGTGTTGTTGAACGAGGCGTGCACGTGGGCAATGCCGTCCGAAACGTTCTTCCGGACCTTCTTGCGGACGCGCTGAGCTGCGTTATTGGCAGGAGACTTAGCCATGATGATCTTTCAATCTTTATTTCTTCAGTGCAGCAGCACCCTTGCGCGGACCCTTGCGAGTGCGGGCATTGGTACGGGTGCGCTGACCACGCATTGGCAGACCGCGGCGATGGCGGAAGCCACGATAGCAGCCGATGTCCATCAAACGCTTGATGTTCATCGTGGTTTCGCGGCGCAGGTCACCTTCAATGGTGAACTGCTCGATTTGCTCGCGAATTTTTTCCAGATCGCCATCCGTCAGATCTTTGATCTTCTTGGAGTAAGCGATACCAGTTGCTTCGCAGATCTTGCGAGCGCGGGTGCGACCAATGCCAAAAATGGCGGTCAAACCGATTTCCGCGTGCTTGTGCGGCGGAATGTTAATGCCAGCGATACGTGCCATATGCGTCCTCTAATACTTTCCAATCAACCTTGGCGCTGCTTGTGACGCAGATCCGTGCAGATCACACGCACCACACCCTTGCGGCGGATGATCTTGCAGTTGCGGCAGATTTTTTTGACCGAAGCCGAAACTCTCATTGCATTCTCCTAAAACTTTTCCATCCGTCCCGGCTGCTTCGCACGGAACACAATTTGTGCCCGCGAAAAATCGTGGGGCGCCAACTTAACCGACATTCAGTCGTTTGCAAGCGGCACCGCCATGCGGCCACCGCTTTCCTTCATCTTCAACCGCCGGCATTGCCCTTGAAATTGGCTTTCTTGAGCAGCGACTCGTACTGTTGCGACATCATGTAGTTCTGAACCTGGGCCATGAAGTCCATGGTCACCACCACAATGATCAGCAGCGATGTTCCACCGAAGTAAAACGGGACGTTGTACTTCAGGATCAGGAACTCCGGCAGCAAGCACACAAAGGTGATGTACACGGCGCCCGCCAAAGTCAGGCGGACCAGGATTTTATCGATGTAGCGTGCGGTCTGCTCACCTGGGCGAATACCCGGAATGAACGCACCACTCTTCTTCAGGTTGTCTGCCGTTTCACGGCTGTTGAACACCAGCGCCGTGTAGAAGAAACAGAAGAAGATGATCGCTGCAGCATAGAACATCACATAGATGGGCTGACCGGGGGTCAGAGCACCCGAAATGTCCTTCAACCAACGCATCGACTCACCAGCACTGAACCAGTTCACCACCGTTGCAGGCAACAGGATGATCGACGAAGCAAAGATCGGAGGAATCACACCCGCCATGTTCAGCTTGAGAGGCAGGTGCGACGATTGGCCGCCATACACCTTGTTCCCCACCTGCCGGCGAGCGTAATTCACCAGGATCTTGCGCTGACCCCGTTCAACGAACACCACGAAGTAAGTCACCAGCCCCACCACAAGGACGATGAAGATGGCAGCCAGAATGCTCATGGCACCCGTGCGCACCAGCTCCAGCAATCCGCCGATCGAACTGGGCAGACCTGCAGCAATCCCACCAAAGATGAGGATCGAGATGCCATTGCCCAGGCCGCGCTCGGTGATCTGCTCACCCAGCCACATCAGGAACATCGTACCGGCCGTCAGGCTGACCACCGCCGTCACACGAAAACCAAAGCCGGGGCTCAGCACCAGACCGGCAGAGCTTTCCAGTGCCACAGCGATCCCCAGCGACTGGAACAGGGCCAGGCCCAGGGTTCCATAGCGGGTGTACTGCGTGATCTTCCTGCGGCCGGCTTCGCCTTCCTTCTTCAACTGTTCGAACGCGGGCAACACATAGGTCATCAGCTGCATGATGATCGATGCCGAGATGTACGGCATGATCCCCAGAGCGAACACCGTGAAGCGCGAAAGCGCACCACCCGAGAACATGTTGAACAGGTTCAGGATGCCGCCTTGCTGGCCGCTGAACAGCTGCTGGAGTTGGGCTGGATCGATACCTGGCACAGGGATATGAGCCCCGATGCGATACACGACCAGCGCAAGCAACAGAAAAACCAGACGACGACGCAGGTCGCCGAACTTGCCGGTCTTTGCAATTTGAGCCGCGCTAGTAGCCACAGATGCCTTCCTTCAGTGTCACATTCAGGCGACGCTGCCGCCAGCAGCTTCGATCGCTGCCTTGGCACCTGCCGTAGCGCCCACACCATTCAGCTTGACAGCCTTGGTGAGGGAGCCGCTCTTGATCACCTTGACCACCTTGGCCAGCTCACCGATCAGACCGGCTTGCTTCAGCGCCAGGACATCCACTTCGGCCAGGCCGAGCTGGTCCAGAGCCGTCAGCGTCACTTCTGCATTGAACTTGAGCAGGTGCGACTTGAAGCCGCGCTTGGGCAAGCGACGTTGCAGAGGCATTTGACCGCCTTCGAAACCCACCTTGTGGTAGCCACCGGAGCGGGACTTCTGACCTTTGTGACCACGGCCAGCGGTCTTGCCCAGGCCGGAGCCGATACCACGGCCTACGCGGCGCTTGGCATGCTTGGCGCCGTCTGCGGGCTTGATGCTATTGAGTTCCATGATCTATCTCTCAGACGATTTTGACCAGGTAGCTGATCTTGTTAATCATGCCGCGCACTTCGGGCGTGTCCTGCAGCTCGCTCACACTGTTGAGCTTGCGCAGACCCAGGCCACGGACGGTGGCGCGGTGCGATTCCTTGGTGCCAATCGGGCTGCGCACCAGTTGAATCTTGACGGTTTGTTGCGTAGTCATATTCAAACTCCGGTTCAGGCGAAGATGTCTTCGACCGTCTTGCCGCGCTTGGCTGCGACATTCGACGGAGTCGTCGAATTGACGAGCGCATCGAACGTAGCACGAACCATGTTGTACGGGTTGGACGAGCCGTGGCTCTTGGCCACGATATCGGTCACGCCCAGCACTTCAAAGACTGCGCGCATAGGACCGCCGGCGATGATACCGGTACCCTTGGGAGCGGGAGCCATCATCACAACAGCGGCGCCATGGTGGCCCGTCACATTGTGGTGAATGGTGCCGTTCTTCAGAGAGACCTTGACCATGTTGCGGCGGGCTTCTTCCATCGCCTTCTGCACGGCAGCAGGCACTTCCTTGGACTTGCCCTTGCCCATGCCAACGCGGCCGTCACCGTCGCCAACCACCGTCAGTGCGGCAAAACCGAGAATACGGCCACCCTTCACGACTTTGGTCACGCGGTTGACCGCGATCATTTTTTCGCGCAGACCGTCGTCCTGACCTTCGCTCTGCACTTTGGGTTGAAATTTAGCCATTTTTTATTCCGCTCCGCTTAGAACTGCAGGCCGGCTTCACGGGCTGCGTCGGCCAGGGCCTTGACGCGACCGTGGTAGGCAAAGCCTGCGCGATCAAATGCAACCTTCTCGACGCCTGCTGCCTTCGCCTTTTCAGCGATGCGCTTGCCGATGATCTGGGCTGCAGCGGCATTGCCACCCTTGCCCGAACCGCCGAGCGACTTGCGCACGTCGGCTTCTGCGGTGGAGGCACTGGCCAACACCTTGCTGCCGTCGCCGGAAATCACACTGGCGTAGATATGGAGGTTCGTGCGGTTCACGGTGAGACGGGCCACGCCTTGCTGTGCAATGCGGATGCGGGTCTGACGCGAACGACGAAGACGCTGCTCTTTCTTGGTCAACATGTTGCAGCTCCTTATTTCTTCTTGGTCTCTTTGATCGTGATCTTTTCGTCCGCATAACGGATGCCCTTGCCCTTGTAAGGCTCGGGAGGACGAACAGCACGGATCTCAGCAGCGATTTGACCGACGCGTTGACGGTCGGCACCCTTGATCACCACTTCCGTGGGCGTCGGGGTGGCCACCGTGATGCCTGCGGGCATTTCGATGTTGACCGGATGCGAATAACCAACGGCCAGGTTCAGCTTGGAACCAGAGGCAGCGGCCTTGTAGCCCACGCCCACCAGGCTGAGCTTCTTTTCAAAGCCCTTGCTGACACCGACCACCATGTTGTTGACCAACTGGCGAATCGTGCCGCTCATGGCGTTGGCTTCGCGGGAGTCATTGACAGGCTCAAAGCTGAGCTTGCCGTCATTGCTCGACACCTTCACCAGCACGTTTTGTGCAAGCGACAGGGCGCCGCCAGAACCCTTCACAGAGATCTGGTCTTCTTTCACGGACACATCCACACCTGCGGGGATGGTCACGGGCATTTTTCCTACTCGGGACATTTCAGTTTCTCCTCAATGCCGCGGGTTAGGCCACGTAGCACAGCACTTCGCCACCGACACCGGTAGCACGCGCCTTGCGATCGGTCATCACGCCCTTGGGCGTCGTGACGATTGCTACACCCAGACCGTTCATGACTTGTGGAATGGAATCACGGCCTTTGTAGACACGCAGGCCAGGGCGGCTGACGCGCTCGATGCGCTCAATCACGGGGCGACCTGCGTAGTACTTCAGGGCAATTTCGAGTTCGGACTTGCCAGCTTCGGTTTTCACCTGGAAGCCGTCGATATAACCTTCGTCCTTCAGCACCTGGGCGATGGCGATCTTCACTTTGGAAGAAGGCACCAGAACCGTGGCCTTGGAGACCATCTGTGCATTACGGATGCGGGTCAGCAAGTCAGCGATGGGATCACTCATGCTCATGTTTAATCTCTCCTGCCTGCTTACCAGCTGGCCTTGGTGACACCGGGGATGTCGCCTGCAAAAGCCAGTTCGCGGATCTTGGCGCGAGCCAGACCGAATTGACGGAAGGTGCCGCGTGGACGACCGGTGATTTCGCAACGGTTGCGCTGACGCGTGGGGTTGGCGTTGCGGGGGAGCTTCTGCAGACCCAGGCGGGCTGCATCACGCTCTTCGTCGCTGCGCTTGGCATCGCCAGCGATTGCCTTCAGTTCCGCATACTTCGTTGCGTACTTGGCGGCCAGTTTTTCGCGCTTCAGTTCGCGCTGGATCAAAGCTACTTTAGCCATGCTTCGCCTCAGTTCTTGAACGGGAAACGGAAACCAGCGAGAAGCGCCTTGGCTTCTTCGTCGGACTTGGCCGTCGTGGTGATGCTGATATTGAGACCGCGCAGGGCGTCGACCTTGTCGTACTCAATTTCAGGGAAGATGATCTGTTCTTTGACGCCGATGTTGTAGTTGCCACGGCCGTCGAATGCGCGACCGGAGATACCACGGAAGTCACGAACGCGGGGCAGAGCCACGGTCACGAAACGGTCCAGGAACTCATACATCTGCACGCCACGCAGCGTGACCATGCAACCGATGGCCTGGCCTTCGCGGATCTTGAAACCAGCGATAGCCTTCTTGGCCTTGGTCACCACAGGCTTCTGACCAGCAATCTTGGTCAGGTCTGCCACGGCGTTGTCCATCACCTTCTTGTCCGAGACTGCCTCGCTCACGCCCATGTTCAGCGTGATCTTGGTCAGACGGGGGACCTGCATCGGCGAGGTGTAACCGAACTGCTTGGTCAGCTCGGGGGCGACTTTGTCGCGGTAAATTTCTTGCAGTCGTGCCATGTTTACCCCTTAGGCCGCCTTGATTTCAGCGCCGCTGGACTTGAACACGCGAACGCGCGTACCGTCAGCCTGCACCTTGATGCCCACGCGATCACCCTTGCCGGTAGCCGCATTGAAGATGGCCACGTTGGACTGGTGAATCGGCATTGCCTTTTCAATGATGCCGCCCGTCGTACCCTTCATGGGGTTTGGCTTGGCGTGCTTCTTGACCAGGTTGATACCGTCGATCACGAGATGGGAGTCATCCTTGCGCAGCGACACCGTGCCACGCTTGCCCTTGTCACGGCCGGTCAGCACGATGACTTCGTCGCCCTTGCGAATCTTGTTCATGGCGCGTCCTTAGAGAACTTCAGGAGCCAGAGACACGATCTTCATGAACTTCTCGGTACGCAGTTCACGCGTCACGGGTCCAAAGATGCGGGTGCCGATGGGCTCCAACTTTGCATTCAGCAACACTGCAGCGTTGCCATCGAATTTAACGAGCGAGCCATCGCCACGGCGAATACCCTTCGCCGTACGGACCACCACTGCGCTGTAAACCTCGCCTTTTTTGACGCGGCCACGCGGAGCAGCTTCCTTGATGCTCACCTTGATGATGTCGCCCACGCTTGCATAGCGACGCTTGGAACCACCCAGCACCTTGATGCAAAGGACGGACTTAGCGCCGGTATTGTCGGCAACCTCTAACCGAGATTCTGTCTGGATCATTTCAATATTCCCAACTTGCACCAGAAGACAACAGCCCCAGAGAACTTCTCAAGGGCTGCAGATCAGCCAGTCAGTCTTGGGCCCGTCGTCCGCACCGCAAACCATTTGCAGCACTTCCCGCTGGGCAGAAACTTCACGCTTTGAACGCGAAGCCCTCGATTATTGCAAAAGACTTTTACGAAGTCAAGTGCAAGTACCGGGATCAAGCCGGAACATGCAGGTACTGCTGGGCCAGGGCCAGGAAGTCGTCCAGGCGCGGGTCGGCACCAAGCTCCTCCTGCAGGATGCGAGCCACCACTGGCGCCAGCGCGATCGCCTTGCGGGCATCCAGGAACAGCAGCCGGGAGCGGCGGGCCAGCATGTCCTCGACCGTGCAGGCGTATTCGTGGCGCGCGGCAAAGCGCACCATGGCCTCCGTGAGGCCCCCACCCAGCTCCGTCTGCGCCCCAGGGATGTCGAGCACGGCTGCGGCCTCGCTTCCGTAGGAATGCAACCCCTGGGCGTCGCAGATGCGATGCCGGACTGCCTCCTGGGGCGTGCCTACCAGGGGCAGGTGATTGGTCACACCCGCAGGTTTTTCGGGGAGCAGGCCCGTTGTGAAGCATTTTTGCAACACATCCTCGGCCATGGCCCGGTAGGTGGTCCATTTGCCCCCTGTCACGGTGATCAGCCCGCTGCGGCTGGCCAGCACGGTGTGCTCGCGGCTGATCTTCTTGGTGTTGTCGCCGTCGTCGTCCTGCGGCTTCACCAGAGGGCGCAAACCCACCCAGATGCTGCGGATGTCGTCCACCTTGGGCGCGCGGGTGAGGTAGCGCGCAGATTCCTCCAGGATGAAGCGGACCTCTTCGCTGAACGGCTCCGGCTCCCGCACGATGTCTTGGCGCGGGCTGTCGGTCGTGCCCAGAATGAGCTTGCCCAGCCATGGCACGGCAAACAGAACCCGGCCGTCGGCCGTCTTGGGCACCATCAGGGCGTGGTCGGAGGGCAAAAACTCGCGGTCCACCACGATGTGCACGCCCTGGCTGGGCGCGACGATGGGCTTGGCGGGGCGGCCAATGGCCTCGCCATCCATCTGGCGCAGCGAGTCCACCCACACGCCCGTGGCGTTCACCACCGTGCGGGCGCGCACCGTGAACTGCTGCCCACTGTCCGCATCCTCACACACAAAGCCGGCCACCTTGCCGGCCTCGTGGACCAGGGCCCGCGCGGGGCAGTAGTTGACCACCAGTGCCCCCAGGCTGGCCGCCGTGCGCGCCAGCGCCAGCGCCAGGCGGGCATCGTCGAACTGTCCGTCCCAATACTTGACGCCGCCCTTGAGCCCTTCGGTGCGGGCCGTCGGCAGGCATTCGAGCGTGCGGGCGCGCCCCAGGAACTGGGTGGCGCCCAGCCCGGCCTTGCCCGCCAGGGCGTCGTACATCATGAGCCCGATGCCGTAGAACGGCGTCTCCCAGAAGCGGTAGGACGGCATCACAAACGGCAGGGGTTGCGCCAGGTGAGGCGCGTTGTGCAGCAGGGTCGTGCGCTCATGCAGCGCCTCGCGCACCAGCGCGATGTTGCCCTGGGCCAGGTACCGGACGCCGCCATGCACCAGCTTGGTGGCACGGGACGAGGTCCCCTTGGCGAAGTCGTGCGAGTCCACCAGGACCACGCTGAACCCGCGTGCCGCCGCATCCAGAGCCACCCCCAACCCCGTCGCCCCCCCACCGATCACGGCGAGGTCATAGTGGTGCGGCTGGGCCAGACGGGCCAGCAGGTCGGCGCGTCGCGTAGGAAGGGGTGCGGAGGCAGTGGTCATGGGGGTGATTGTCCATGGGTGAAGCAAAAATTAAGGGTTTACCCTTTAATTCTTGACACATCCGGGGAGAAAAACGGCCCTCGGCGCAGTCACCGGCGAGGGCAGCATGGAGTGAAAAAGGCAGCCAGAGACCTTGTGAGCCCTGGCTGCCAGTGGGTTGTCAAAACGCGGTGGTCACAGACTCACTCAACGCGTCTTGCCATCCTTCCAAGCCTGCAGCAGCTTGTCGTAGGCAATGGTTTCGCCCTTTGGCTTCTCGTTGGCCAGCTTCTTCCAGGGGGCCTGCTTGTCGCTCAGCCACTTGTTGGGATCGCTCTTGGGGTTGAGCTTGGGCGCGCAATGGGCCATGCCCGCGCGCTCCAGGCGCGCCATCACCTGGTCCATTTCGTCGGCCAGCGTGTCCATGGCACCCTGGGGGGTCTTCTCGCCGGTCACAGCCTGCGCCACGTTCTTCCACCACAGCTGGGCCAGCTTGGGGTAGTCGGGCACGTTGGTGCCGGTGGGCGACCAGGCCACGCGGGCCGGGCTGCGGTAGAACTCCACCAAGCCACCCAGCTTGGGCGCGGCGTCGGTCATGGCCTTGGACTGGATGTCGCTCTCGCGGATCGGGGTCAGGCCCGTCAGCGTCTTCTTGAGCGACGTGGTCTTGGCGGTCACGAACTGGGCGTAGAGCCAGGCGGCGGCCGTCTTGTTGGCGTCATGGTCCTTGAAGAAGGTCCAGCTGCCCACGTCCTGGTAACCGTTCTGCATGCCCTGCTTCCAGTAGGGGCCATTCGGGCCAGGGGCCATGCGCCACTTGGGCGTGCCATCGGCATTCACCACGGGCAGGCCGGGCTTGGTCATGTCGGCGGTGAAGGCGGTGTACCAGAAGATCTGCTGCGCGATCTGGCCCTGGGCGGGCACGGGGCCGGCTTCGCCGAAGGTCATGCCCGTGGCTTCCTTGGGCGCGTACTTCTTCATCCAGTCCACGTACTTGGTGAGCGCATAGACGGCGGCAGGCGAGTTGGTCGCACCGCCACGGGCCACCGAGGCGCCCACGGGCGTGCACTTGTCGTCGGCCACGCGGATGCCCCATTCGTCGATTGGCAGGCCGTTGGGCGCACCGATGTCGGCCGAGCCAGCCATCGACAGCCAGGCATCGGTGAAGCGCCAGCCCAGCGAGGGGTCCTTCTTGCCGTAGTCCATGTGGCCATAGATGGCCTTGCCGTCGATCTGCTTGACGTCATTGGTGAAGAACTCGGCGATGTCTTCGTAGGCGCTCCAGTTCAGCGGCACGCCCAGGTCGTAGCCGTACTTGGCCTTGAACTTGTCCTTGATGTCCTTGCGGTCGAACAGGTCGGCACGGAACCAGTACAGGTTGGCGAACTGCTGGTCGGGCAGCTGGTACAGCTTGCCGTCAGGCCCGGTGGTGAACTTGGTGCCGATGTAGTCCTTGAGGTCGATACCGGGGTTGGTCCACTCCTTGCCAGTACCGGCCATGTAGTCGGTCAGGCTCATGATCTTGCCGTAGCGGTAGTGCGTGCCGATCAGGTCCGAGTCCGAGATCCAGCCGTCATAGATGGACTTGCCCGACTGCATGGAGGTCTGCAGCTTCTCGACCACGTCGCCTTCCTGGATCAGGTCGTGCTTGACCTTGATGCCCGTGATTTCCTCGAAGGCCTTGGCCAGCGTCTTGGATTCGTATTCGTGCGTGGTGATGGTTTCGGACACCACCGAGATTTCCTTCACGCCCTTGGCCTGGAGTTTTTTTGCTGCGTCGATGAACCACTTCATCTCGGCCATCTGCTGGTCTTTGTTCAGCGTGGATGGCTGGAATTCGCTGTCGATCCACTTCTTGGCCTCGGCCTCGCCGGCCCAGGCAGCCTGCCCCATTGCCAGGGCCGCGGCGGCGAAAGCGATCGCCTTGAACTGCATCTTCATTGCTGTCTCCTCTCAGATTGAGACCCCCATTGGTAGACCGGCACCAACCCGGGGGGGAACCAGGCCAGGCCTTCGACACTACAAAAACAATAGCTACAAGCGCTTATCCATCATGCGCAAGCGACCATTTTCCAGATCAACCCTTGCGCAAGATCAGCACCAGCAGCGCCATCGACGCCACAAAGCTGATCCAGACCGAGGGGTCGCCCTGCAGGCTGAACCACTGGGCCAGCTTGCCGCTGACGCCCACAAAAATCAGGTTCACATAGGCCGCCGACAGCAGCCCAATGAAGAGCCGGTCGCCGCGCGTGGTCTCCAGGGGCAAGAACCCCTTGCGCAGGGCCGTGGGCGACTTGATCTCCCACACCGCCATACCCACCAGCATCAGCACGATGCAGACAAAAAACACGGCCACCGGCAACGTCCAGGCCATCCAATCAAACATGGCGCATCCTCCTCAAACCCGGCCCATCGCGAAACCCTTCGCGATGTAGTGCCGCACAAACCAGATCACGATGGCACCCGGCACGATGGTCAGCACGCCCGCCGCCGCCAGCGTGGCCCAGTCCATGCCCGAGGCGCTCACGGTGCGCGTCATGGTGGCCACGATGGGCTTGGCGTTCACGCTGGTCAGCGTGCGGGCCAGCAGCAGCTCCACCCAGCTGAACATGAAGCAGAAGAACGCCGCCACGCCCACGCCCGCCTTGATGAGCGGCAGGAAGATCGCCACGAAGAAGCGCGGAAAGCTGTAGCCGTCGATGTAGGCCGTCTCGTCGATCTCGCGCGGGATGCCGCTCATGAAGCCTTCGAGAATCCACACCGCCAGCGGCACGTTGAACAAGAGGTGTGCCAGCGCCACGGCAATGTGCGTGTCCATCAGCCCCACGGTGGTGTAGAGCTGGAAGAACGGCAGCAAAAACACGGCCGGCGGCGTCATGCGGTTGGTGAGCAGCCAGAAGAACACATGCTTGTCGCCCATGAACTGGTAGCGCGAGAACGCGTAGGCCGCGGGCAACGCCACGGTGAGCGAGATCACCGTGTTGATCGCCACATAGATCAGGCTGTTGATGTAGCCCAAGTACCACGACGCATCGGTAAAGATGGTCTTGTAGTTGGCCCAGGTGAAGTGCTGCGGAAAGAACGAGAAGCTCGACAGGATCTCTTCATTCGTCTTGAAGCTCATGTTGACCATCCAGTAGATGGGCAACAGCGCAAACAGCAGGTACGCAATCAGGAACAGCGTGCGTTTTTGAAAACGTTTTTCATTCATGGCCGGCTCCTTCGTCGCTGACGGTGCCCACGCGCTGCATCCAGTTGTAGAGGATGAAACACAGCAGCAGGATGATGAAGAAATAGATCAGCGAGAAGGCGGCCGCAGGGCCCAGGTCAAACTGGCCAACCGCCTTGGTCGTGAGGTACTGCGAGAGAAAGGTGGTGGCATTGCCCGGCCCGCCGCCCGTGAGCACGAAGGGCTCGGTGTAGATCATGAAGCTGTCCATGAAGCGCAGCAGCACCGCAATCATCAGCACGCCGCGCATCTTGGGCAGCTGGATGTAACGGAACACCGCCAACTTGCTGGCGCCGTCGATGCGGGCGGCCTGGTAGTACGCATCGGGGATGGACCGCAGCCCGGCAAAGGCCAGCAGCGCCACCAGCGGCGTCCAGTGCCACACATCCATCAACAGCACCGTGAGCCAGGCCTGCGTGGCGTTGCCGGTGTAGCTGTACTCGATGCCCGCCTCCTGCAGCAGGCGCCCCATGAGGCCGATGTCGGCGCGGCCATAGATCTGCCAGATGGTGCCCACCACGTTCCAGGGGATCAGCAGCGACAGCGCCACCACCACCAGCACGGCGGACGACTTCCAGCCCTGCGCGGGCATGGACAGCGCCAGCAGGATGCCCAGCGGAATCTCCACCGCCAGCACCGCCAGCGAGAAGGTCAGCTGGCGCCACAGTGCCGCATGCAGCTCCTCGTCGCGCATCACGGCGACAAACCATTCGGTGCCCACAAACACGCGCCGCTCGGGCGAGATGATGTCCTGTACCGAATAGTTCACCACCGTCATCAGCGGCAGGATGGCCGAGAAGGCCACGCACAGAATCACGGGCAGGATCAGGAACCAGGCTTTCTGGTTCACGGGTTTGGTGGTTGCGCTCATGCCAGCAACTCCTCATTCTTGTAAAAGCAGGTGTGCTCACCCAGCACCTGCAGCCACGCCGTGTCACCGGCCGATGGCAGACGGGTCTCGGGCGCAAAACGCGCCTTGACGGTGTGCTCGCCCACCTTGGCGGTCAGCATCAGGTAGGTGCCGATGTCCTGCACCTGCGCCACGGTGCAGGCCAAGGCCCCAGGCGCCTCGGCCGATGCCAGCGCCAGATACTCCGGCCGCACGCCCACCTGCAGCGCCCCTGCGGGCAACGCACGCCCTGCGGGGGCCTGCAAGCGGTGGCCCGCAACGCTGAGCTGCCCGCCATCCACCTGCGCGGGCAGGAAGTTCATGCCCGGCGAACCAATGAAGTGCCCCACAAACACATGCTGGGGCCGCTCGAACAGCGCGTCGGCCGAGCCGACCTGCACCGCCTTGCCACGCGTCATCACCACCACCTGGTCGGCAAAGGTCAGCGCCTCCACCTGGTCGTGCGTCACATAGATCAGCGTGAGCTTGAGTTCGTGGTGGATCTGCTTGAGCTTGCGGCGCAGCTGCCACTTGAGGTGCGGATCGATCACCGTGAGTGGTTCGTCGAACAGCACCGCGGCCACGTCCGGGCGCACCAGCCCCCGGCCCAGCGAGATCTTCTGCTTGGCGTCGGCCGCCAGGCCCGCCGCACGCTGGTTGAGCTGGCCGCTCATTTCCAGCATCTCGGCGATCACGCCCACGCGCCGCTTGATCTGGTCCTCGGGCACCTTGCGGTTGCGCAGCGGGAAGGCCAGGTTCTCGGCCACCGTCATGGTGTCGTAGATCACCGGGAACTGGAACACCTGCGCGATGTTGCGCTCCTGCGGGCTGGCACGCGTCACGTCGCGGCCATCGAACAGCACCTTGCCATGCGAGGGCACGAGCAGCCCCGACATGATGTTGAGCATGGTGGTCTTGCCACAGCCCGAGGGGCCCAGCAGCGCATAGGCGCCACCGTCCTCGAACTCCATCTTGAGGGGCAGCAGCGCGTAGTCGCTGTCCTGCTGCGGGTTGGGCTTGTACGAATGCGCCAAGTCCAGACTGATGCGGGCCATCTCAGCGACCTCCTTGTGCGGTAACGGGCCGCGCGGGCGCCCGGGCCAGGCGGCCATCGGCACCAAACACATAGGCCTGGGCCGGGTCCAGGTGCAGCGTGATGGCCGTCCCCAGTTCAAAGTAATGCACGCCGGTGAGTTGTGCCACCAGATCGCCCCAGGGCGTAGAGGCATGCACAAAGGTGTCAGAGCCCGAAATCTCCGCCAGCTCCACCACCCCGGCCACGCTCACATCGCCGGGGCGTGCGTGCACCCGCAGCGCACTGGCGCGCACGCCCACCGTCAGCCCGGCCGCTGTCGCCACACCTTGCGGCAGGGGCAGCGTCAGCTCGGCCCCGCCTTGCAGGCGCACGCCCTGCGCGGTGGCCGAGGCCGCCATCAGGTTCATCGGCGGGTCGCTGAAAGCGCGCGCCACCCGCAGCGAATTGGGCGCATGGAACACCTCGGCCGTGGGGCCGTACTGCAGCAGCTGGCCCTCATCCAGCACCGCCGTGTAACCGCCCAGCAGCAGGGCTTCGCCCGGCTCGGTGGTGGCATAGACCACGGTGGATTGACCGGCGGCAAACAGCTGGGTCAGCTCTTCGCGCAATTCTTCGCGCAGCTTGTAGTCCAGGTTCACCAGGGGTTCGTCCAGCAGCATCAGCGGCGCCCCCTTGGCCAGCGCCCGCGCCAGCGCCACGCGCTGCTGCTGGCCGCCCGACAGCTCGGCGGGATAGCGGTCCAGGAACATGTCGATGTGCAGGCGGCTGGCGATCTCGCGCACCCGGGCGTCGATGTTCTTTTCGCCGCGCAGCTTCAGGGGCGACGCGATGTTGGCCGCCACCTTCATCGAGGGGTAGTTGATGAACTGCTGGTACACCATGGCCACGTTGCGGTCGCGCACGGGCATGCCGGTCACGTCCACCCCGTCCACCGTCACGCGCCCGGCCGTGGGCGTATCGAGCCCCGCCATGATGCGCATGAGACTGGTCTTGCCCGCCTGCGTGGCGCCCAGCAGCACCGTGACGGCGCCGCTCTGGAGCGCCAGGCTCATGTCATACAGCCAGGTCTGCGCCCCCACCTTCTTGCTGATGCTGTCCAATGCCAGCTGCATCACGCAACCTTTCGTTTGTGCCCCTGGGGCAAGTGAAGAATCCTGCGCCGCTGCGATCAGTGACGCAGGCAGCCCTCTCGGTTTTCGATTGCGTTCATTTTTGTTCTTTTTTGATCGTATTGAATCAAGGTTTACCCTTAATCGGTTCCTTTTTGTTCGATTTAAAGTATCCATCACCTTTAGACGCCTCCATTCGCGTGAATACGAACCCCCGACAACTGCTGCTTCTGGAAGAAGTCCGTGCGCGCAAGTCCGCCACGGTGGAACAACTGGCCGACACCCTGGGCGTGACGCTGCAGACCGTGCGCCGCGACGTGCAGCGCCTGGCCGAGTCCGGCCTGCTCACGCGCTTTCATGGCGGTGTGCGCGTGCCCAGCTCCACGGTCGAAAACCTGGCCCACACCCAGCGCGAAACGCTCAATGCCGAAGGCAAGGCGCGCATTGCGCGCGCCGTGGCCGAGCAGGTGCCCAACGACTGTTCGTTGATCCTGAACATCGGCACCACCACCGAGGCCATCGCCAAGGCCCTGCTGCACCACCGCGGCCTGCGCGTGATCACCAACAACCTGAACGTGGCCGCCATCCTGAGCGGCAACCCCGAATGCGAAGTGATCGTGGCCGGCGGCGTGGTGCGCCCGCGCGACCGGGGCATCGTGGGCGAAGCTGCGGTGGACTTCATCCGCCAGTTCAAGGTGGACATCGCGCTCATCGGCATCTCGGGCATCGAGCCCGACGGCTCGCTGCGCGACTTCGACTACCGCGAGGTGAAGGTGGCGCAAACCATCATCAAACAGTCGCGCGAAGTCTGGCTGGCGGCCGACCACAGCAAATTCAACCGCCCGGCCATGGTGCAGCTGGCCACGCTGGGCCAGATCGGCCGCCTGTTCACCGACGCCCCGCCGCCCGAGCCTTTCCCGGCCCTGCTGCAAGACGCCGGTGTGATCTGCACCGTCGCCGCCTGACCCCCTGACGTCCTTTTCACCATGACCTACCTGCTCGCCCTCGACCAAGGCACCTCCAGCTCCCGCAGCATCGTCTTTGACGAAAGCGGCCACATCGTGGCCCAGGCGCAGGTGGAGCTGCCACAGATCTACCCCCAGCCCGGCTGGGTGGAGCACGACCCGCTGGAGATCTGGCGCACCCAGCTGGCCACCGCACGCGATGCACTGGCCAAGGCCGGCATTGCGGCCAGTGCCGTGCGCGCCGTGGGCATCACCAACCAGCGCGAAACCACGGTGCTGTGGAACCGCCAAACCGGCCAGCCCGTGCACCACGCCATCGTGTGGCAAGACCGGCGCGCCGAACCCGCCTGTGCCCAACTGCGCGAACAAGGCCACGCCGTCACCATCCAGGCCAAGACGGGCCTGCTGGTGGATGCCTACTTCTCGGGCACCAAGCTGCAGTGGCTGCTGGACCATGTGCCCGGCGCGCGCGATGCGGCCGAGCGCGGCGAACTGGCGTTTGGCACCGTGGACAGCTGGTTGATGTGGAAGCTCACCCACGGCCAGGTGCATGTGACGGACGTGAGCAACGCCGCGCGCACCATGCTATTCAATGTGCACACCAACCAGTGGGACGAGGAGCTGCTGGCGCTGCTGCGCATCCCCAAGGCGCTGTTGCCCGAGGTGCTGCCATCAAGCGCCCACTTTGGCGACATCGCCGCCGACCTGCTGGGCCACCCCATCCGCATCGGCGGCGTGGCGGGCGACCAGCAGAGCGCGCTGTTCGGCCAGGCCTGCTTCACGGCCGGCATGGCCAAGAACACCTATGGCACGGGCTGCTTCATGCTCATGCACACGGGGGGCGCGTTCCAGACCAGCCAGAACGGCCTGCTCACCACCAGCGCGGCACAGCCGGGCACGCAGCCCGAATTCGCCATGGAAGGCAGCGTGTTTGTGGGCGGCGCCGTGGTGCAGTGGCTGCGCGACGGCCTGCGCGCCATCACCAACAGCAGCGAGGTCGAGTCGCTGGCGCAGAGCGTGCCCGACTCGGGCGGCGTGATGATGGTGCCCGCCTTCACCGGCCTGGGCGCGCCCTACTGGAAGCCCGACGCACGCGGCACCATCACCGGCCTCACGCGCGGCACCACCATTGCCCACATCGCGCGTGCGGCGCTGGAGAGCATCGCCTACCAAAGCGCCGCCCTGCTGCAGGCCATGAGCCGTGACGCGGTCGCTGCGGGCGGCGCCCCGGTGAGCGAGCTGCGCGTGGACGGCGGTGCCTGCGTGAATGACCTGCTCATGCAGTTCCAGGCCGACCTGCTGGGCATCCCCGTGGTGCGTCCGGCCGTCATCGAGACCACGGCGCTGGGCGCCGCCTACCTGGCGGGGCTGTCCAGCGGCGTGTACGCCTGCACCGGCGAGCTGTCGCACCTGTGGCGCGCCGATCGGCGTTTTGTACCCACGCTGAGCAGCGCACGTGCGCAGGAGCTGATGGCGAACTGGGAACACGCGGTGCGGCAAACTGTTGCAGAGTAGCCCCCCTGAGTCGCCTTCGGCGCCTTCCCCCCGCTCTCGCATCGCTGCGCGTTGCGGGCGGGGGGACGCTCCCAGCGCGGCGGGGCGGCCCTTGCGCGGGAGCACTGGCTTTGGCCACGCCAGTTGCACGAGTCTTCGAGCAACTCATAGGTCTAGCAGCGCTACCATCGGCTCTCCCTTTCCAGCCTGCCCGCAAAATGACCTCCCCCGCTCCAGCCACAGCAAACTCCTCCCTCCCCACCATCGCCTTCATCGGCGGCGGCAACATGGCCAGCGCCATCATTGGCGGGCTGATCCGCCAGGGCCACCCGGCCAGCCAGATCGAGGTGGTCGAGCCCTACGCCCCCACGCGCGAGGCGCTGCTCAAGAACTTCGGCCTCACGGCGCAGCCCGAGGCGGGTGCCGCCCTGCAGCGCGCCAGCATCGTGGTCTGGGCGGTCAAGCCCCAGACCTTCAAGGACGCCGCCGCGCAGGCCAAGGCGCACACCCAGCAGGCCCTGCACCTGAGCGTGGCGGCAGGCATCCGCTCGGACAGCATCGCGCAGTGGCTCGCTACGGAGCGCATCGTGCGCACCATGCCCAACACGCCCGCCCTGGTGGGCAAGGGCATGAGCGCGATCTACGCACGCCCCGCCGTGACCAGCGCCGAGCGCCAGAGTGTGGAGGCCATCATGGCGTCCACCGGCGAGTTCCTGTGGGTGGAGAGCGAGACGCAGCTCGACGCCGTCACCGCCCTCTCGGGCTCGGGCCCGGCCTATGTGTTCTATTTCCTTGAAGCCATGGCGCGCGCGGGGGTGGGCATGGGCCTGTCCGCGCAGCAGGCGCACCAGCTGGCCGTGGGCACCTTTGTGGGCGCCTCCGAGCTGGCCCGGCGCTCGGACGAGCCCCCGGCCGTGCTGCGTGAGCGCGTCACCTCCAAGGGCGGCACGACCTATGCGGCCCTGCAGTCGATGGAGGCCAGCGGCGTGTCGCAGGCGTTCGAGGCCGCCATGCGCGCCGCCGAAAAACGCGCCAACGAACTCGGCAACGAGTTCGGGGCCTGACCCCCGGCACCCTGTTCACGGCTCTGCGGGGAATCGTGAACAGTTTTTATGGCTTTTTTGGCACTCTGCGCTTACCCATCAAGCGCCAGCAGCTATCAATTTGTGAGTATCACCCGCACCAGGTAGCTGCCCGCGATGCCCGCAAACACCGTGGCGCCCAGCCAGTGGTTGATGCGGAAGGCCTTGAAGCAGCCCTCGCGGGTGCGGGTGCGGATGAGGGTGAAGTGCCACACGGCCTGCGCCAGCGCCGCAGCAAGTGCTATGTAAAAAATAGCACCTAGCGCATAAGGGGCAAGCGCTACCGCCCAAATACCGATAAAGAGCAGGTAGAACAGCACAATGCCCGCCACATCGAAGCGCCCCAGCGTGATGGCCGAGGTCTTGATGCCGATCTTGAGGTCGTCGTCGCGGTCCACCATGGCGTATTCGGTGTCGTAGGCCAGCACCCAGAACATATTGCCCAGCCACATCCACCACGCCACGGCGGGCACGCTGCCCTGCACCGCAGCGAAGGCGATGACGATGCCAAAGTTGAACGCAATGCCCAGCACCGCCTGCGGCATGGAGATGAGGCGCTTGGTGAACGGGTAGGCAATGGCCACCAGCACGGCAGGCACGGACCAGAGGATGGCAGCGGTGTTGGTGGTGAGCACCAGGCCAAACGACACGAGGGCCAGCACAGCGCCCAAACCCAGCGCCTCTTTCACCGACACGGCGCCCGTGGTCACGGGCCGCTGCGCCGTGCGCTTGACGTGTTTGTCAAAGTCGCGGTCGGCCACATCGTTCACGCAGCAGCCGGCGCTGCGCATGAGGAAGGTGCCCAGCACAAACACGGCTAGCAAATGCCAGCCGGGGAAACCATCGGCCGCAATCCACAGCGCAGACAGCGTGGGCCACAGGCACACCAGCCAGCCGGCGGGGCGGTCCCAGCGGATGAGGTCGAGATAAAGCGAAAAGCGGCTGCGGGGGACGGTGGTGGCGGCGGTCATTGGGCGGGATTTTCCCAGATGCAGGCCCGGCATCGGCCCGGCAAGCAAAACGCCCGGGGCCTTGCGGCCACCGGGCGTTCGGTTCACAGCGCAGCGGCTGGCTTAGAGCGGATAACAAAACCCAGCGCAGCGGTTCTGGCTAGGCGCCGCGTCGCAGGCAGTACGACTAGTACGACAAGACGCGGCAACGACGCCAGAAGGGTTTTGTTAGCCGCTCTTACTCTTCGAGCAGCGAGCGCAGCATCCACGCCGTCTGTTCGTGCACCGTCAGGCGCTGGGTCAGCAGGTCCGCCGTGGGCTCGTCGCTGGCTTTGTCGGCCAGAGGGAACAGGCTGCGCGCCGTGCGGGCCACGGCCTCGTGGCCTTCGACCAGCACACGCACCATGTCCAGCGCCTTGGGGGGCTTGGCGGGGGCGTCGGGCACCGTGGCCAGCTTGCCAAACTCGGCGTACGAGCCGGGAGCCACATGGCCCAGCGAGCGGATGCGCTCGGCGATCGGGTCCACCGCATTCCACAGCTCGGTGTACTGCGCCATGAACATGGTGTGCAGCGTGTTGAACATGGGGCCCGTCACGTTCCAGTGGAAGTTGTGGGTGGTGAGGTACAGGGTGTAGGTGTCGGCCAGCAGGCGCGACAGGCCCTGGGCGATGGCTGCGCGGTCCTTGTCGCTGATGCCGATGTTGATGCTGGGGGCGGCGGGGGTCTTGGCGGCTTTGGCCATGGAGGCTCCTTCGTTGAAATGCAATCGATGGATCTGCCACGCCGCAGAGCCCCCGGCAAGGGTGCCCGGGGCCGCAGCGCGGCGGCTCGCGGTCACTTTAGCGCAAGCCCCAAGCCCTTCACTGCATCTGGCTCAAATTCCCGATGCGCACCAGCATCTCGGTGAACATCTGCATGTCGGCGTCCAGGTCCACCACTTCCTTGAACTCCTTGGCGTTGTGGGCCGTGTACTTCTTGCCCGGCATGGCGGGGCCGAAGTTGATGGCGTTGGGCATGAGCTTGGCCGTGGTGCTGCCCGCCGTGGGCACGGGCTTGGCTTCGAGGCCTGTGGTGTCGCCAAAGGTGTTGAGCAGCGTGGCCAGCCAGGCACCCTTGGGGTCGCGCGCCATCCAGTTGCCCTGGCTGTGGTCCACCTCCACCGCCACGCCCGCCTGGGCGCCCCAGGCCTTGACCTTGGCCGAGGTGGCCTGCGAGAGCGCCTCGGGCGTGCTGCCCCGGGGCATGCGCACGTTCACCAGCACATCGACCTTGCCATCCTTCTCGCGGATGAGGTTGGGCGACAGGGTGAGCGGGCCCATGAAGTCGTCGCTGTAGGCCAGGCCCAGGGTGCGGCCCAGGTAGTCCACGCCATACAGGTCGGTGAGGTAGCGCACGGCCTGCGCGTAGCCATTGGGGGCCAGCGCCACGCCCGACTCCTTCAGGAACAGTGCCAGGCGCGGCAACGGGTTCACGCCTTCTTCGGGGCGCGAGCCATGGGCCGATGCGCCCGTGACCTTGACCAGCACCTCTGCGCCATCGCGCGCCACGTCGATGCTGAACTTGCCGCCCTGGCCGGTGTATTTGCCGATAAAGGCGTCCTTGGCAACGCTGAGCTGGCGGGCGGTGGCGTCGGCATCACCACCCCGCAGGCGGGCGGTGGCCGTTTGCGGCACGGCGTTGGCCGAAGCGGCGCCCGCCATGGCCACGATGGTGGGCTGGTTGCCAGCGGCGGCGCCCAGCGCAAAGGTGGCGCGCAGCGCGCCCGAGCCCTTTTCGGCCACCACGGCGGGGTACTTGCTGTCGAGCACAATGTTGTACTCGGGCAGCGCGGTCTTGGCACGGTAGTACTTCATCGCGTCGCCACCGGTTTCTTCGGTGGTCTCGATCATGAGGCGGATGGTGCGCGCCAGCGGCAGGCCACTGTCCTTCACGGCCTTCATCGCAAACAGCACGGTGGCGATGGAGCCCTTGTCGTCGATGGAGCCCCGGCCATACAGGTTGCCACCCACGCGGGTCAGCTTGAAGGGGTCGAGCTTGGTGCCGTCGTCCAGCACCCATTCGTCGGCCACCACGGGCACCACGTCGGCATGGGTGAGGATGCCGAACTCTTCGGGGCCGCTGCCGGGCAGCTTCACTTCGAAAATGCGGTTGTCCACGTTGCGGTACTGCAGGCCGAAGTCGCGCGCCATGCTTTCCACCAGAGCGCCAAAGGCAATGATGTGCTTGTCCTCGTGCGGAGGCACCTTGTCGGCCCGCACGGTGGGGATGGCGACCATCTTCGCGGTGGCATCGATCACGGCCGCCTGGTTGCGCAGGCGGTTGTGCAGGCCCAGCAGGCGGCCAATGTTGACCAGGTCGTCACCGGCCAGGGGCTTCTTCGCCAGGTAGGCCGCCACGGCCGGTTGCAGCCCGGGCTGCATCTGCGCCGCCAGCGCCAGGAACTGGCGGAAGTCCGCAGCCGCCGCTGCGCTGGGCGCTGCCGCAATGCGGTCCAGCGCGGGCTTCTTCAGCGTGGCGGCCGTGGGCGCGGTGGTGGGAGAAAGGGACGAGCAGGCCGTCAAGGCGGCGGCCAGGGTGGCGGTGAGCCAAAGCTTCTTCATGGGAACCTCTTGGGAATGGGCCCGCCCCCGGGCTCGGGGGCAAGCGCTGCAAAAAATGCATGCCCGGCTTGCGCAGGCCGGGTGGGCCGGCACAGGGGCGGCGCGAGTGTAGCGCCGATTCCCTGTGGCACCGCCAGGCGGGGCAGCCCGCTCAGGACAGGCGGTTCACGCCCGGCAGTTCGCAGGCGTAGATGGCGTTGCGCAGGGCGGCAATGGCCTCGTAGCGCGTGAAGCTGCGGCGCCAGGCCAGCACCACGCGGCGCACGGGCGGCGGGCTGCCATCGTCCTCGCGGATGGGCAGGTAGCGGATGTAGGTCTCGTCGCTCTTGCGGCGGCGCGACACGGTGAGCAGCGCATCGCGCGGCACCGACAGGCGCGGCACCAGCGTCACGCCCATGCCGGCGGCCACCATGTGCTTGATGGTCTCCAGCGACGAGCCCTCGAACGACTTGCGGATGCCCTCGGCATTGCTCGCAAAGCGCGCAAACTCGGGGCAGACCTCCAGCACATGGTCGCGGAAACAATGGCCCGCGCCCAGCAGCAGCATGGTCTCGTTCTTGAGCTCGGCGGCCGTAACGGACTTCTTGGCCGCCAGCGGGTGTGTGCTGGGCACGGCCGCCATGAAGGGCTCGTCGTACAGCGGCGCCATGGCCAGGCCCGTGTCCGGGAAGGGCTCGGCCAGGATGGCGCAGTCGATCTCGCCCGTGCGCAGCATCTCCAGCAGCTTGACGGTGAAGTTCTCCTGCAGCATCAACGGCATCTGCGGCGTGCGCGTGATGGACTGGCGCACCAGCTCGGGCAGCAGGTAGGGCCCGATGGTGTAGATCACCCCCAGCGTGAGCGGCCCGGCCAGCGGGTCCTTGCCGCGCTTGGCGATCTCCTTGATGGCCGCCGCCTGCTCCAGCACGCTCTGCGCCTGGCGCACGATGTCCTCGCCCAGCGGAGTCACCGTCACCTCGCCCGCGCTGCGCTCGAACAGCTTCACATCCAGCTCTTCTTCCAGCTTCTTGATGGCCACCGAGAGCGTGGGTTGCGACACATAGCAGGCATCGGCCGCATGGCCAAAATGCTTCTCGCGGGCCACCGCAACGATGTACTTGAGTTCGGTGAGGGTCATGGTGACGTTCCTGAGCCGTCATTGTGCAACGCAACGCGGCGCGCCGCCCAGGGCGTTGCAAACCCGCGATGCAGCACGAACCCCGTGAGCAACACCAAAACAGCCGTGCACATGACCGTGAAGGGTCCCGCAAAGCTGATGCCCGGCAGCGCGGCGTTGAAAATCGGGCGGCGCAACGCCTGCAAGGTGACCAGCAGCAGCCCGCCCCACACCAGAGCCAAAACAAGGTGGGGCGCTTGCGCGGGCAGGGTGCGCGCGGGGGCGCGGCGGTGTTGCCACGCGGCCAACAGCCCATGCAGCGCCACCACCGTGACTGCGCACAGGCATGCCACCCACCAAAACGCCTCCACCCCCGACACAAACAGCGCCGACACCCTCCCCCATCGCAGCTGGGGTGGCGTCGCCACGATCACAGCGTGCGCCAGCGTGAACAGAACCAGCAACGCTGTCGTTACCCCCATGCCCAGCAAGCCCGCCAGGTCCCATGCCGATACCGTGCGCAGCGGCACACCGGCTCCACGCGCCCATCCCGCCACGGTCTGCAGCGCCCGTTGGGCACTCTGCCCAGGCTGCACAACAAATCCGGTGGCGGGAATGAAGTAGGACTCCGCCGTGCCAACCCTGTACAGGCGCAGGCCCGTGGCATCCACATGCATGGCCCGAAACCAGCCCCACTGCGAACGGGATTCATGGCGCACGCTACCGTCAGGCGTGTCCACGCGGTAGACCAGGCCCGCGTCTGAAAGCTCCCAGCGTGCGGTATCGCCGACAAACGTGTATCGACGGGCCGTGGCCTGCCACATGGCGTGAAACGTCTGTGCACCACCCAGTGCAAGCAAAACAGCGGCGAACACCAGCAGGGGCACATGCGCCAGGATCGGCTCGCCCCCGTAGAGACTGCCCAGCAACCCCCAGGGAGAAAACACGAGCGCAATGCCTGCGCCCATCCACAACGGCCCCAGGAAGCGCGCCCATACAGGCCGATCGATGAACCCCATACGCACGGCACGGTCACGGTAGGCATCGTCGCGCACCCAGGCGGCCACCACGGCGGACGGCGCAATATCAGAAGCCGGAAGGGTGTCGGGCTGCGGCGTGGGCATGGGTGCGTCGGTCAGGCCTTGAGATAGTCCGATTTTCCACCCAACCAGCGTGCCACGTGCTTCGCCGCGAGTTCTGGATAACGATCCAGCATCTGCGGTGCCAGCTCGCGCGCCCATTCAAGCAGGTGCGTGTCGGTCGCCAGGTCGGCAAACCGCAGCAGCGCATCGCCCGACTGGCGCGCGCCCAGAAACTCGCCGGGGCCGCGGATGTCAAGGTCGCGGCGGGCGATTTCGAAGCCGTCGTTGGTCTCGGCCATGGCGCGCAGGCGCTCCTTGGCGGTTTCGCCCACGCGGCCGCTGTCGTTGGTGGCGTACAGCAGCACGCAGGCCGATGCCGCCGCGCCCCGCCCCACCCGGCCGCGCAGCTGGTGCAGCTGGCTCAGGCCAAAACGCTCGGCGTGCTCGATGACCATGAGGGACGCATTGGGCACGTCCACGCCCACTTCGATCACGGTGGTGCTGACCAGCACACCCATCTGGCCGCTGGTGAACAGCGCCATCACGGCCTTCTTTTCGGCGGTTGGCATGCGCGAGTGCAGCAGGCCAACCATGACGCCGGGCAAGGCCTCGCTCAGGTCGGTGTGGGTGGCGGTGGCGTTGGAGAGGTCCAGCGCCTCGCTCTCTTCAATGAGCGGGCACACCCAGTACACCTGCCGGCCAGCCTCTACCTGCGCGCCGATGCGCTCGATCACCTCGTCCTTGCGGCTATCGGCAATGAGTTTGGTGACGATGGGCGTGCGGCCTGGCGGCAGCTCATCGATGACCGACACGTCCAGGTCTGCGTAGTAGCTCATGGCCAGCGTGCGCGGAATCGGCGTGGCGCTCATCATCAGCATGTGCGGCTCCATGCCGTGGGCCGCCAACTTTTGCCGCAAGGCCAGCCGCTGCGCCACGCCAAAGCGGTGCTGCTCATCAATGATGGCCAGCGCCAGGTTCTTGAACTGCACCTGGTCCTGGATCACGGCGTGCGTGCCCACCACCAGCGCGGCCTCGCCGCTGGCCACCAGCGCGAGCATGGCGCTGCGGTCCTTCTTTTTTTGCCCGCCCACCAGCCAGGCCACCTTGCGGCCGCGCGCGGCCAGCAGGGGTTCGAGCCAGCCGATCATCTTGGCGAAATGCTGCTCGGCCAGGATTTCGGTGGGCGCCATCAGTGCACACTGCCAGCCCGCGTCCATGGCCAGGCAGGCGGCCAGGGCCGACACCACGGTTTTGCCCGAGCCCACATCGCCCTGCAGCAGCCGGTGCATGGGCACCTGGCGCGCCAGGTCCACGGCGATTTCCTCGCCCACGCGGCGCTGGGCGGCCGTGAGGCTGAAGGGCAGCACGGCCATGAGCTGCTCGTGCAGGGGCCGCGCGCCGTCCTTGGCAGGCTGCGGGCGCAGCACCGGGGCACGCAGCCGGTCGCGCTCGCGCCGCGACTGGTACTGCGACAGCTGCTGCGCCAGCAGCTCCTCGGCCTTCAGGCGCTGCCAGGCCGGGTGGCTGTGGTCTTCCAGCGTAGACAGCGCCACGTCGGGCGTGGGGTGGTGCAAAAAGATGAGCGCCTCGCGCAAGCTGAGAGCGCGCTGGAGGCCATTTTGGCCATAGGACCGCGCCCAGGGCGGCTCGGCACCGGGCGGCAGCGTGTCCGACAGGTCCACCCGCGCCAGCGCACTGACCACGGCGCGGCGCAGGTAGGGCTGGGGCAACCCGGCGGTGGTGGGGTAGACGGGCGTGAGCGCGGCAGGCAGCTCGCCCCCCGCCACGCGGAACGCCGGGTGCAGCATCTGCCGCCCCCAGAAGCCGCCCTTGACCTCGCCCCGGATGCGCAGGCGCGCACCCACCGCCATCGTTTTCTGGTGCGAGGGGTAGAAGCTGAAGAAGCGCAGCTCGCAGCTGCCGCTGTCGTCCTCCACCTGCACTACCAGCTGGCGGCGTGGGCGCAGCTGCACCTCACTCGCGACCACGGTGGCTTCGATCTGCGCCATCTGCCCATCGCGGGCGTTGGCCAGCGGAATGATGCGCGTTTCGTCTTCGTAGCGCAGGGGCAGGTGCAGGGCCAGGTCGATGTCGCGGCGCAGCCCGAGTTTTTGCAGCGCCTTCTGCGCCACCGAGGCCCCGCCCTTGGCCGCAGCGGCAGGGGCCGCCGGGGCCTTGGCACTAGGGGAAACTCGGGGGGCGGCGGAAGGCATGTAGCGGGTTTTACGAACGCCATGGGCGGGGCAAAAAGGCTACCATGGTTACCGCTGCCAACACCTGAAGGCGGCGCATTTTCGAGCCCCAGGCTGCCCCATGCTCAAGCGCATCCAAATCCAACACCTTACCCTGGGCATGTACCTGCACGAGTTCTGCGGCTCGTGGATGGAGCACCCGTTCTGGCGGGCCAAGTTCCTGCTCAAGGACCCCAAGGACCTGGAACGCATCAAGGCCACCGCCATCCACGAATGCTGGATCGACACCGCCAAGGGCCTGGACGTGGCCGAGGGCACCACGTCGGTGTCGCGCGAAGAGGTGGACGCCAGGATCGAAACCGATTTCAACCGGCTGGAAGACCTGCCGCCCATCCAGGTGAGCCTGCCCGTGCCGCCGCCCCCGGTGCGCAACCGCATGCCCACCGACATGCGCGGCGAACTCAAGATGGCGGCGGCCATCTGCGTGAAGTCCAAGAAGGCCGTGGTGTCGATGTTCAACGAGGCCCGCATGGGGCGCGCGGTGGACTCCGTGGGCGCGCAGAACCTGGTGGAGGAAATCTCGGACTCCGTCACCCGCAACCCGGGTGCGCTGATCAGCCTGGCGCGCCTGAAGACGGCCGACGACTACACCTACATGCACTCGGTGGCGGTGTGCGCGCTGATGGTGGCGCTGGCGCGCCAGCTCAAGCTCAACGACGAACAGGCGCGCCTGGCGGGCATGGCGGGCCTGCTGCACGACCTGGGCAAGGCGGCGATCCCGATGTCGGTGCTCAACAAGCCGGGCAAGCTCACCGACAAGGAGTTCGCCGTGGTGCGCAGCCACCCGGTGGAGGGCTTTCACATGCTCAAGGAGGGCGGCAACGTGCCCGATGCCGTGCTCGACGCCTGCCTGCACCACCACGAAAAGATCGACGGATCGGGCTACCCCGACAAGCTCAAGGGCGAAGGCATCAGCGTGATCGCGCGCATGACGGCCATCTGCGACGTGTACGACGCCATCACCTCCGACCGCCCCTACAAGCGCGGCTGGGACCCGGCCGAATCCTTGCGCCGCATGGCCGAGTGGACCACCGACCACTTCGACGCGCGCATCTTCCAGGCCTTCGTCAAGAGCATTGGCATCTACCCCGTGGGCTCGCTCGTGCGGCTGGCCTCGGGCCGCATCGGGGTGGTGACCGAGCAGGCCCCCACGGCGCTCACCACGCCCATCGTCAAGGTGTTCTTCTCGACCAAGTCCGACCTGCGCATCCCGCCCGAACTGGTGGACCTGGCCGCCCCCGGCTGCACCGAGAAGATCGTGGCGCGCGAAGACCCCGAGAAGTGGCACTTCCCAGACCTGGACGAGCTGTGGTCGGGCCTGGCCGAGAAGGCCTGGTAGCCGCAGCGCGGCAACCCCGCCCTGCGTTGCACCCATGCCCGCCCTGATCACCCTCACCCCCAACCCGGCGCTGGACCTGGCCACCACCACCGAGCGCGTGGCCCCCACCCACAAGCTGCGCTGCGGCCCGGTGCGGCGCTTTGCGGGTGGTGGCGGCATCAACGTGGCCCGCGTGCTGCACCGGCTGGGCGCCGATGTCCAGGCCTGGGCGCTGGCGGGTGGCGCGGCGGGCGCCCAAGTGCAACAGCTGCTGGCCGACGAAGGGGTGCCCACGGTGCTGCGACCCATCGCGGGCGACACGCGCGAAAATTTTTCGGTGGTCGAGACCCACACCGGCCAGGAGTTCCGCTTTGTGCTGCCCGGCCCCACGCTGCAGGCCGCCGAATGGCAAGGCTGCCTGGACGCGCTGGCCACCCTGCCCACGCCGCCGCGCTGGCTCATCGCCAGCGGCAGCCTGCCGCCCGGCACCCCGGACGACTTCTACGCCCGGCTGGCCTGCGCCCTGGCCACGCAGGGCACACCGACCCGCCTGGTGGTGGACACCTCGGGCCCGCCGCTGGCCGCCGCGTTGCAGGCCGGGGTGGCGCTGGTCAAGCCCAGCCTGCGGGAGCTGCGCGAGCTGGTGCAGCAGCCGCTGGAGCACATGGCCGACTGGTGCGCGGCCGCCCAGTCGCTGGTGGCCCACGGCGCGGCCGAGACCGTGGCCCTGTCGGTGGGGGAACAAGGCGCCGTGCTGGCCACACGCGCCGGCGTGTGGCAGGCCCCGGCGCTGAACGTGCCCGCCACCACCGGCACCACGGGCGCGGGCGACTGCTTTCTGGCGGCGCTGGTCTGGGCGCTGGACCGGGGCGACGCGCCCGCCGAGGCCCTGCGCTGGGGCGTGGCCGCCGGGGCGGCCGCCCTGCTGCACCCGGGCACCACGCTGGCCCAGGCGGACGACGTGCAGCGGCTGGTGCACAGCGTGCCTGCGCCCGTGGCCGTCACCACGCAGCCATAACCCCGGCCCGGCGGGCAGCACAGGCCGCGTGGGACAATCCCGCCCTTCGCATTTTTTACCTTGGCACGGGCCCGTTCGGCCCTCAAGCACGATGACTGATTTTTCCCCCGGCGCAGCCAGCGCGCCCCTCACCACCAGCACCCCTGCAACACCCCGCGTGTTCACCCTCAGCGACTTCGACTTCTCGCTGCCCCCCGAACTCATTGCCCAGCACCCCGCGCCCGAGCGCAGCGCATCGCGCCTGCTCGATGGCCGCGCCATGCAGCCCGTGGACCGCATCTTTCGCGAGCTGCCCGGCCTGCTGCGTGCGGGCGACCTGCTGGTGTTCAACGACACGCGCGTGGTCAAGGCGCGCATCTTTGGCGAGAAAGCCAGCGGCGGCAAGCTGGAGCTGCTGATCGAGCGCGTGCTGCCCGCCGAGGCCGGCAACCCGGGCAACGAAGTCGTGGCCCACATGAAGGTCAGCAAAAAGCCCCTGCCCGGCAGCGTGGTGCACATGGCAGGGGGCCGCCGGGGGGGCGGATTCGATGCGCTGCTGCTGGGCCGCTGGCCCACCGAGGATGGCCCGCTGTTCCGCTTTGCGCTGCAGGGCCCCGCAGGCGAGTCGCCCTGGGAGCTGATGGACCGCCACGGCCACCTGCCGCTGCCGCCCTACATCGAACGCCACCAGAACACCGACCACGACCCCGACGAGGCCGAAGACAGCCAGCGCTACCAGACCGTGTTTGCGCGCGCCCCCGGCGCCGTGGCCGCGCCCACCGCCGCACTGCACTTTGACGAAGGCGTGCTGGCCGACCTGGCCGCACGCGGCATCGAGCGCGCCAGCGTCACGCTGCATGTGGGCGCGGGCACCTTCCAGCCCTGCAAGACCGAGAACCTGGCCGAGCACCAGATGCACAGCGAGTGGTACGAAGTGCCCCTGGCCACACTGGCTGCGCTGGAGCGCTGCCGCCAGCGCGGCGGGCGCGTGGTGGCCGTGGGCACGACCACGGTGCGCACGCTCGAATCCTGGGCGAAGACCGGCCGGGCCACGGGCGACACCAACATCTTCATCACGCCGGGCTTCAACTTCCAGGTGGTGAATGTGCTGGTCACCAACTTCCACCTGCCCAAAAGCACGCTGATGATGCTGGTGAGCGCGTTTGCGGGCTACGCCCACATCATGGGCCTGTACCGCCACGCGATGGCGCAGCAGTACCGCTTCTTCAGCTACGGCGACGCGATGCTGCTGGAGCGCGCACGCGGCACGCCGTGAGCCCTGCCGCCCCCACGCCCGCCACCCGCCTGCATGCAGCGCTGGCGGGCATCGCGCTTGCCGTGGCCGCCTGCGCGTTTTTTGCCTTGCTGGACACCGCGAGCAAGCTGGTCAGCGCGAGCGTGCCCATCGTCATGGCGCTGTGGATGCGCTACATGTTCCAGTCGCTGCTGACCACGGCCTTTGTGCTGCAACGGACGGGGCGCTCGGCCCTGCGCACCACGCAGCCCCGCTTCCAGGTTCTGCGCGGCGCGCTGTTCGCCATGACCAGCCTGTTCGGCTTCATCAGCCTCACCGCCATGCCGCTGGCGGAGTTCACGGCCATCGTGGCCACCGTGCCGCTGTGCGTGACGGTGGTGGCGGCCTTGTGGCTGCATCAGCCGGTAAGTCCTGTGCGCTGGCTGCTGGTGGTGACAGGGCTGGCGGGCACGCTGGCCATCATCCGGCCTGGCGGCGAGGCCTTCACCGGGGCGCTGCTGTGGCCGCTGTGCATGTTGGCTGCGGGCACGGGCTACCAGGTGCTCAGCAGCAAGATGGCGGGCCAGGAGAGCCCGGCCACCACGCAGCTCTACACCAGCTGGATCGCCACCGCGCTGGTGTCGCTGGGTGTGCCGTTTTTCTGGCAGCCGGTGAGCGACCCGTGGCTGTGGGCGGGCATGTTCACCATGGGCTTGTCGAGCGCCGTGGGGCACATGCTGCTGCTCAACGCCTATGCGCGCACCACGCCCGTCGTCATCGCGCCGTTCTTGTATTCACAGATCGGCTTTGCCATGCTGGCGGGCTGGCTGGTGTACCGCCATGTGCCGGATGCGTGGTCCATGGCGGGCATTGCCGCCATCGTGCTCAGCGGCGCGGCGAGCGCCTGGCTCGCGGTGCGCGAAACCCGCTGAGTGCCCCGCCCGGGGCACGGCACCTCGGCCGCACCACCTCAGCGGCAGGTGCGTGCTGGCGCGATGCGCGGGGCCGCCCCCATGGCCGGAGGCTGGTTGGCCGAGGGCAGCTCCACACAATAGGTGCCCCAAGGGCCCGTCACCTCGACCGTGCGCCGGCCGTCCGCGCCGCGCAGGTCGCGTTCGGCGGCATCCGCCCCCAACGCCGCACCCACCGCCGCCGGGGCCACCTCCCAGCGCTGCGGCGACAGCGCCCCCTGCCGGCGCTGCCAGGCCCGCTCGCGCTGCAGCACCCGCGCCACGTCGTCCAGGCCGGGGGCGGGCGGCGGCCCCTCGGGCCTGGAGGCGGGAGCCAGCGGCGCGGGCAAGGCCACCAGGGCCGCAGGCGCCTCCCGAACATCGGCCCCGGCGGAAGCCGGCGGCGCGCGGTGTTCGGGGGCCGGCGCGCTGCTCCTGGCCCGGCCCACGGGCCGGGAGGCCACGGCGGCCGAGCGCGCCCCGGGTGTGACGGAAGGCGAAGGCTGCGATGGTGACGGCGATGGCGGCGGCGCGATCGCCACCCACACCATGGCGGGCGCTGCCCCGGGCCCGGGCGCGGGCCGTGTTGGCCCGGGGGTGCGCCACAACACCACCAGGGCCAGCCCGTGCAGCAGCAGCGCCCCGCCCACCGCCCAGGCCAGGCGCGGACGACCGCCGGGGGTGCCGGGCCCTGGGCTAGTCGCCCTGCGCCAGGCCACTCGCCCCACCACCCGAGGGCGCCGCGCCCGCCTCGCCGTCCCCATCGGGAACCCAGGCCAGCAGGTCTGCCGGCTGGCACTGCAGGTAGCTGCAGATGGCGGACAGGGTCTCGAAGCGCACGCCCTTGACCTTGCCGCTCTTGAGCAGGGACAGGTTGGCCTCGGTGATGCCCACGTGGGCCGCGAGATCCCGCGACTTGACCTTGCGGCGCGCGAGCATTTCATCCAGGGTCACAACAATCGCCATAAAAAATCCGGTTCCTGGAAGGGCTACACGAACGCATCCGCCTCGGCCTGCAGGCGACAGCCCTCGGCCAGCACATGGGCCAGCAGCAGCATCATCAGCGCCACCACCAGCACGCTCATTTCGAACGAGCCCACGCCCAGCGCCACGAGCCCGCCCTTCTGGCCGGAGGCCAGCCACGACAGCAGCGCCGTCACGCCCACCTGGTAGACCAGCGAGGTCACGAACATCGCCAGGAAACCCCAGCCCACGCCCCGGAAGCCGTGCACCACCACCGACCCGAACACGGCCCCCGCCAGGAAGGCCCGGCAGATGCGGTGCACACACAGCACCGTGTACACCATGGCCAGGGCCGGAATGCACTCCAGCGCCACCCCCACCCAGCGCCACGGGGTCTCCATGGACTGGGGCGGGGTCAGGCCCAGCAGCAGCGCCTGCGCGGGCACCACCGTGACGGGCATCCACCCGCCCCAGCCCGCCTCATGCCCGATCGCGGCCCAGCGCCCCAGCGAGAACACCAGCGACACCAGCGCACACACCCAGCTGGCCGCCAGCAGCCCCCAGGCCAGGCGGCGAAAGGAAGGGCTGTGAACGGGAGACACCGGGGCGGTCCTGCTTGCGCTCATGTCTTATCACCTGTTTTTTCTGTAAAACGATAATAATATACCGCGAAACAGAAACTAACTGCCATGATCTTGTGCTCCCTGCCCCCCTTGCGCCGCGGCCCCGGCCGGTTCCTGGCCCGCGTCCCGGCCCGTGCCGCGGCCCTGCTGGCCGCCCGCGGCCTGGCCGCCGTGTGCGCCACCCTTGTGCTCGCCGCCTGTGGCAGCGTGCCCGTGTCGTCGCTGTGGAAGCTGCGCCAGCTGCAGTTGGAAACACTGGACCCCGCCGCGCTGCGCGCCGCCGTGGTGCACGGCCCCGGCCTGCAGCTGTACGGCCCCACGCTGGAGCTGACGGTGAGCGTGTCGCGCAGGCTGCGCCAGCCCGGGGGTGCCGTCACCACCGAGCGCCTGGAAGAAAAGCTGCCGCTGCAGGAACTGCGCAGCAGCGCGGAGCACAGCCCGCTGGCGGCCTACGACACCGCCCGCAGCGTGGTGCAGGTCTGGCGCATCGACCCGGCTGCCCTGCCCCGGCTGCAGGCGCTGCGCGACAAGGCGCTGGCCTGGAAAGCCCTGGACGACGGCCCGCGCGAGCTGGGCCTGGGGCTGGAGCTGGCGGGCTGCCAGAAAGGCGGCGCGGGCAACCGCCTGGTGACCACGCTGATGCGCTTCACGCCAGCGGGGGAGTACATCCCCTTGGTGCGCGACCTGGACCTGGCGGAGACCATGCCCGCGCAAGAGCTGCCCCGGCGTTTCCCGGACTGCCCCGCGCGCTGAGCCGGGCCGCCCCCGGCGGCCAGGGCCGCGCCGGCCCGCTGCGGCGTGCGCCGGGGCGCCGGCCGGTCAGAATGCCACCGCGTGCCCATCCTTGCGCGGGTCGGAGCCTGCGATGTAGGTGTTGCCATTGCGCAGCACCAGCTGGGCGCCGCCAAAGGCGAACACGCCGTTGCCCGCTTCCACCGTCACCTCGTGCCCGCGCGCGCGCAGTGCGGCGATCACGGCGGGGTCGAACCCCAGCTCCACCGCCACGCCCTTGCCGCCCGTCACACGCCAGCGCGGCGCGTCGGCCGCTGCCTGCGGGTTCTGGCCGTAGCGCAGCACGCGCAGCGCCATCTGCGTGTGGCCCTGGCTTTGCATGGGGCCGCCCATCACGCCAAACGCCATCTGCGGCGTGCCGTCGGCATGCATGGCAAACGCCGGGATGATGGTGTGCGAGGGCCGCTTGCGCGGCGCTACCTGGTTGGCGTGGCCGGGCGTGAGGTTGAAGCCATGGCCCCGGTTCTGCAGGCTGATGCCGGTGCCCGGCACCACCACGCCCGAGCCAAAGCCCATGTAGTTGGACTGGATGAACGAGACCATCATGCCCTGGCTATCGGCCGCCGCCAGGTACACCGTGCCGCCGGGGCGGGGCGCGCCGTGGCCGGGGTCGCCCGCGCGCTCGCGGTCGATCAGCGCGGCGCGGCCCGCCAGGTAGTCGGCATCGAGCAGATCGCGCGGCGCCACCTGCATGGCGTCGATGTCGGCGTTGTACTGGTACAGGTCGGCAAACGCGAGCTTCATGGCCTCGATGCTGGCGTGCACGGTCTCCACATCGTCCACCGGATGGGCCCCGATGCCATGGGCGTCGAGCATGCCCAGCGCCATCAGCGCGGCAATGCCCTGGCCGTTGGGCGGGATCTCGTGGATGACCGAATCGCCAAACCGCTGCTGAATGGTGCCCACCCAGTCGGCCTGGTGCGCGGCCAGGTCGGCCAGCGTCATCGCGCCGCCGTTGGCTTGGGAATGGGCGGCGATGCGCTCGGCGATCACGCCCCGATAGAAGGCCTCGCCCTCGGTCTCGGCGATCAGCTCCAGCGTGCGGGCATGCGCTTCGCTGCGGAAAATCTCACCCGCCTGGGGCACACGGCCGCCCAGAGACTCGGGCATGAAGCACTCGGCAAAACCCGGCTGCGTGCCCAGCTTGGCCGCGCCCAGCGCCCACAGATGGGCGATGGTGGGCGACACCGGAAAGCCGTTGCGCGCGTAGTCGATGGCGGGCTGGGCCAGCTGTGCAAACGGCAGCTTGCCCAGGCGCTTGGACAGTGCCACCCAGGCCGACACGGCGCCGGGCACGGTGACGGCGTTCCAGCCCGTCTCGGGGATGCCGCCCAGCTTGTCGAAATATTCCGGCGTCCAGGCGGCGGGCGAGCGGCCCGAGGCATTGAGGCCGTGCAGCTCCTTGCCATCCCACACGATGGCAAAGCCGTCGCTGCCGATGCCGCAGCCCGTGGGCTCGACCACCGTGAGCGCCATGGCGGCGGCGATGGCGGCGTCCACCGCGTTGCCGCCCGCCAGCAGCATGCGCAGTCCCGCTTGCGCCGCCAGCGGCTGCGAGGCGGAGACCACGTTGCGCCCCATGACCGCACTGCGGTGGGACGCGTAGGGGAGGGACCAGTCGAGGGAAGTTTGGGTCATGGGATGGACTCCAGAGCAGGAACAGCCCGCTCGGTTGAAAACTGGCGCGGCGCAAAGCGAGAGACGCCGAGGAAGGGCCGCCCCGCACCGAGGGCGTCGTCCCCCTTGGGGGGATGGCGCCGAAGGCGACTCAGGGGGGGTCAATCAATGTTTATTTTGTGCTGCCGAATCACCGTGGCCCAGCGGTTGCTGTCCGCCTGCACCATGGCACCGAACTGCGCAGGCGTGCGCGGCGCGGCGGGCTCCACACCCAGCTTGGCCAGGCTCTCGGCCACCTCGGGCGCCTGCACGGCCTTGGCAAAGGCCTTGTGCACCTTCTCAACCAGCGCGGGCGGCGCGCCGGCAGGCAGGTACACACCAAACCAGGTCACCGACGAATAGCCGGGCAGGCCGGATTCGGCCAGCGTGGGCAGCTCGGGCGCCAGGGTGCTGCGCTTTTCGCTGGTCACGGCCAGTGCGCGCAGACGCCCTGCCTTGGCGTGGGGCATGCCCGTAGGCAGCGAATCGAACAGCACATGCGTCTGCCCGGCAATCAGGTCGGGGATGGCCAGGGCCGTGCCCTTGTAGGGGATGTGCGTCATCTCCACCCCCGCCTGGGCGCTGAAGGCCGCAGTGTTCAGGTGCACGATGGTGCCGTTGCCGCTGGTGGCGTAGTTGAGCTTGCCCGGATGGGCCTTGGCATACGCAATCAGCTCGCCCACGGTCTTGGCGGGCAGCGAGTTGGTGACCAGCAGCACACTGGGCGCATCGGCCACATGGGCCACGGGCACAAAGTCCTTGCGCGGGTCGTAGGCCAGCTTGGGCATGAGGTGGGGCGAGATGGCGTGGGTGCTGCTCGTGGTCAGCAGCAGGGTGTAGCCGTCGGGTGCGGCCTTGGCCGCCTCGGCCGTACCCAGGGTGCCGCCCGCGCCGGGCTTGTTGTCCACCACCAGCTGCTGACCCAGGTCGGCCGCCACACGCTGCGTGACCACGCGGGCCACCAGGTCGGTCGCGCCGCTGGCGGGGAAGGGCACGATGACCCGCACCGGGCGGTCCGGCCAGTTGGCCTGCGCGTGCACGGCAGACGCCATCAGCAGCAGGCCGGCCAGGCCCCAGACACCACGGCTCCAGGAAAGTAGACGCATATACGCAGCACTCCAGCAAAGAAGTCGAACAACAACGAAGGGTGGAACCATCTTAGGAAGCCCCGCCTTGCTTGACCACCAGCATTTCGGCAAGCTGCTTTGCCGCTGCGGCAAACCGATGGATACTGCCGGGTCCGACCCGAAGGCCCTCCATGCGCGCCCACCTGCTGCAAGACACCACCCTGCGCTACTTTCTGGAAGTGGCCGAAAGCGGCTCCCTCACCGAGGCCTCGGCCCGCCTGCATGTGGCGGCCTCGGCGCTGAGCCGCCAGATCGCGGGGCTGGAGGCGCAGCTGGGCACGCCGCTGTTCGAGCGCCACCCGCGCGGCATGGTGCTCACGGCGGCGGGCGAGATCCTGGCCGTGCATGCCCGCCGCACCGTGCTGGACGCCGAGCGCGCGCTGGGCGAAATCGGCGCACTGCAAGGCCTGCGCGCCGGGCAGGTGCGGCTGGCCACGTCCGACGCCTTTGCCAACGAGCTGGTGCCACGCCTGTGCGTGGAATTTCAGCGCACCCACACCGGCATCCAGTTCAGCGTGATTGCGCTGCCCACGGCCCAGGTGCCCGACGCGGTGCGCAGCGGCGCGGCCGACATCGGCCTGTGCTTCAGCCGATCGCCCCACAAGGATATTGAAGTGGCCTACCGCCAGACCGCGCCCGTGCTGGCCCTGGTGCCGCCCGGCCACCCGCTGGCGGGCGCCGGCAGCGTCACGCTGGCGCAAATGGCCGAATACCCGCTGGCCCTGCCCCCGGCCGAAACCACGGTGCGCCAGATGATCGACATCGTCTGCAGCCGCCAGGGCCTGCAGCTCAGCGCCGTGCTCATCAGCAACCACGCCAAGACGGTGCTCAACTTTGTGGCGCATGGCGGCGGGCTGTCGGTGGCCAGCGAGATCGCAGCGCGCCACCTGGTGGCGGCAGGCGCCATCGTGGCCCTGCCCATCAGCGATGCGGGCATGGACCTGCGCGACCTGGAGGTGCAGACCCTGGCGGGCCGCAGCCTGCCGGTGGCCGTGCAGGCGTTTGTGGATTTATTGAAGGAACAGTTGCCGGGGCGCTGGTAGCCCCTCCTGGGGCGATTCGCCCCCGGCTCAGTACCCGTGCTCTTCGCGGAACTCCCGCGCCTTGCCAAAGTGCCCGTTGCCGATGAACGGCACGGGCGGGCGCAGTGCCGACAGCGGCGAAGGGTGGTTGGAGGTCAGGATCAGATGCCCCCGGTCCTGCGGGATGAAGGCGCGCTTGGACTGCGCGTGCGAGCCCCAGAGCATGAACACCACCGGGCGCGGGCCTTCGGCCACATGGCGGATCACGGCGTCGGTCAGCGCCTCCCAGCCCTTGCCCGCGTGGCTGGCGGGCTGGCCCTCTTCCACCGTGAGGCCGGTGTTGAGCAGCAGCACACCATTTTTCGCCCACTTCACCAGGCTGCCGCCCGGCTCGGGCATGGGCGGAAAGGCCGTGCCCAGGTCGCGCTGCATCTCCTTGAAGATATTGCGCAGCGACGGCGGCAACGGCACACCCGGCGCGACGGAAAACGCCAGCCCCTCGGCCTGGCCCCGGCCGTGGTACGGGTCCTGCCCCAGGATGACCACGCGCACGGCGTCGGGCGGCGTCAGCTCCAGCGCGCGCAGCGGCTGGGGCGGGAAGACCACCGCCCCGGCGCTGAGCCGCTCCTGCAGAAACCCCTGCAACGCCTGGCCCCGCGTGCCCGCAAAGAAGGCGTCCACCAAGGGCTGCCACCCCGGCGCCACGGGCCATGCGGCCGGATCGGTGCCCTGAAGCTGGGTGGGGGTTTGTGCGGGTGAATTCATGGTCAAAAAGGCCTTCTGCGCGCTATGGACAAGCGCCAACAGCTATCAAAACAATAGTATTCGGCACCCTCAGGCAAACAGCTTGGCAAGCGCCAGGCCCGGGTCGTCCGCCCGCATGAAGGCCTCGCCCACCAGGAAGGCGTGCACACCCGCGTCGCGCATCGTCTTCACATCGGCGGGCTTCAAGATGCCCGACTCGGTGACCAGCAAGCGGTCGGCGGGCACGTCCTTCAGCATGGAGAGGGTGGTGTCCAGCGTGACTTCAAATGTGCGCAGGTTGCGGTTGTTGATGCCCACCAGCGGGGTCTTGAGCTGGAGCGCGCGCTCCAGTTCGGCGCGGTCGTGCACCTCCACCAGCACCGCCATGTCCAGGCTGCGGGCAATGGCCTCAAAGTCGGTCATCTGCGCGTCATCCAGGCAGGCGGCGATCAGCAGGATGGCATCGGCGCCCATGGCCCGCGATTCGTAGATCTGGTACGCGTCCACCATGAAATCCTTGCGCAGCACCGGCAGCAAGGTGCTGGCGCGGGCCTGTTTCAGGTAGTCGGGCTGGCCCTGGAAGAACTGCCGGTCGGTCAGCACTGACAGGCAGGCAGCGCTGACCTTGCCATCCCCTTCCATGTAGCTTTGCGCAATGTCGGCGGGCTCGAAATCGGCGCGCAGCACGCCCTTGCTGGGGCTGGCCTTCTTGACCTCGGCAATTACGGCCGCCTGGCCCTTGGCGATCTTGGCGCGCAGCGCGCCTTCAAAGTCGCGGGTGAGTACGCGGCTCTCGGCATCGGCGCGCATGGCGGGCAGCGGCAGGCGCTTTTTGGCGGCTGCCACTTCTTCGTGCTTGACGGCCACGATTTTGTTGAGAATGTCACTCATAGGGAACCCTTGTTGGTTGTTGTCACGCGGCAGCACCGGCCAGCGCATGCGTGCGCGTGACCACCTGCTCCAGCTTGGCCAGCGCGGCACCCGAGGCAATCGCCGCGCGGGCCCTGGCAAGCCCTGCAGGCACCGAATCGACCACATTGGCCGCATACAGCGCCACACCGGCGTTCAGGCAGACGATGTCCTGCGCGGCGCCGGGCTCGCCCTTGAGCACGCCGATCAGCATTTCGCGCGACTGCTCGGGCGTTTCGACCTTGAGGGCGCGGTTGCTGGCCATAGGCAGGCCGAAGTCCTCAGGGTGGATTTCGTATTCGGTGATCTGGCCGTTTTTCAGCTCGCCCACCAGTGTGGCGGCGCCCAGGCTCACTTCGTCCATGCCGTCACGGCCGTAGACCACCAGCGCGTGCTCGGCGCCCAGGCGCTGCAGCGCGCGCACCTGGATACCGACGAGGTCGGGGTGGAACACGCCCATGAGGATGTTGGGCGCACCGGCCGGGTTGGTCAGCGGGCCCAGGATGTTGAAGATGGTGCGCACGCCCAGTTCCTTGCGCACCGGGGCCACGTTCTTCATGGCGGGGTGGTGGTTGGGCGCGAACATGAAGCCGATGCCGACTTCAGCGATGCACTGGGCGATCTGCTCGGGCTTGAGGTTGATGTGGATGCCCAGGGCCTCCATCACGTCGGCGCTGCCGCTTTTGCTCGACACACCGCGCCCGCCATGTTTGCTGACCTTGGCGCCGGCGGCGGCGGCCACGAACATGGAGCAGGTGGAGATGTTGAAGGTGTTGGCGCCGTCGCCGCCCGTGCCCACGATGTCCACCATATGGGTGGGGTCCTTGACGTGGACCTTGGTGCTGAACTCGCGCATCACC
This sequence comes from Acidovorax sp. FJL06, assembly GCF_003852545.1. Classification (GTDB taxonomy): domain Bacteria; phylum Pseudomonadota; class Gammaproteobacteria; order Burkholderiales; family Burkholderiaceae_C; genus Acidovorax. The sequence goes on along the minus strand of NZ_QAJR01000029.1, from coordinate 65,364 downwards.
TGCGCGGCGGCAGTGATCTCGCCGATGGTTTCCTTCTTCACACGCAGGCCGGTGATGATGGACGCGGTCATCACGGGCGAGAGTTCGCCATTCATGATGAGCCGCATCAGGTGCAGCATCTCGTCGTGGAAGATTTCGCGATGTTCGATGGTGCGCTGCAGCGCTTCCTGGGGGGTGATGGGCATGACGGTGTCTCCTCTAGCGGCGTTCAAGCCGCTGGTTGATCTGTAAAGGCCAGCTTGAGTCCGAAGCCGATGAACATGGCACCGGCCACGCGGTCCAGCCAGTGCATGCCGCGCTGGATCACCCCGGCACGGCGCGCCATCCACGACGCCGCCAGCGCCCAGCCCACGTTGACCGGGATGGCGTTGATGTTGAACAGCACGCCCAGCAGCACAAAGGCCAGCGCCTTGTTGTCGGTGCCCGGGGCGATGAACTGTGGCACAAAGGCCAGGAAGAAAATGGCGACCTTGGGGTTGAGCACATTGGTCCAGAAACCGCCCAGAAACACCTTGGAGAGCGGCGTGTGCTGCGCAGGGGCCGCCTGCGCGGCCGCCAGCGCTGCACTGTTACCCCCGTCGGCACCGGGCTTGGACAGCAGCATGCGCACGCCCATCCACATCAGGTAGGCCGCCCCCACCCACTTGAGCACGGTGAATGCCGTGGCCGATGCGGCCAGCAGCGCGCCCACGCCCACGGCGGCCGCAAAGATGTGTACGAAGCACCCGGCGGTGATGCCCAGCCCCGCCACGATGCCGGCGCGGGTGCCCGACTTGAGCGCGTTGGTCACGATGTAGAGCACATCGGGCCCGGGCGTGAGGTTGAGCAGCCAGCCTGCGGCAATGAACATCACCAGCTGGTGGGTGTCGATCATCATGTGCGCTGCTCCAGAAAGTTCTTGAGCATGGCGTGGCCGTGTTCGGTGAGGATGCTTTCGGGGTGGAACTGCACGCCTTCGATCGCCAGCGTCTTGTGGCGCACGCCCATGATCTCGCCGTCTTCCGCCCAGGCCGTCACCTCCAGCACATCGGGGCAGGTGGCACGCTCGATGGCCAGCGAGTGGTAGCGGTTGACGGTGAATTGCGCGGGCAGGCCCGCAAACACGCCCTTTTGCGTGGTGGTGATGACGCTGGTCTTGCCGTGCATCAGCTCCTGCGCGCGGATGATGTTGCCGCCGAAGGCCGCGCCAATGCTCTGGTGGCCCAGGCATACGCCCAGAATGGGCAGCTTGCCGGCAAAGTGCTGGATCGCAGCCACGGAGATGCCCGCCTCAGCCGGGGAGCAGGGGCCGGGCGAGATGACGAGGCGATCGAGTTGCCCGGCATTCAGGCGCGCCTCGATCTCGGCCACGGTGATCTCGTCGTTGCGGAAAACCTCGACCTCGGCACCCAGTTCACCAAAGTACTGGACGATGTTGTAGGTGAAGCTGTCGTAGTTATCGACCATCAAGAGTTTCATGCGGCGCTCCCGGCAAGGGCGGGCTCGCGCAGACGGGCGAACTCGCGGTGTTCATAGGCAATGCAGGCCTCCATGAGGCTGCGGTAGATGGCTTCCATCACATCGGCGTCGCCGCCTTCGGCCTGGGCGCGCTCACGCACGCGGGCCACGATGGCCTCGATGCGCGCTTCGTCGCGCACCTGTTCCACACCTTGCTTGATGCGGGCCGCCTGGGTCATGTAGCCCACGCGCTCTACCAGCAGAGGCACCAGCACGTCGTCCAGCGCATTCACTTCGCGGCGCACGTCCTGCATGGTGGTGCAGGCCTTCACTTTGGCAATGGCGCGGGTCATTCCAGGCCCTCCTCGACCAGTTCGGCGGCGCGCAGCAGGGCGCGGGCCTTGTGCTCTGTTTCTTTCCATTCCAGCTCGGGCACCGAGTCGGCCACCACACCGGCGGCGGCCTGCACGAACAGCGTGCCGTTCTTGATGATGCCGGTGCGGATCGCAATGGCCACATCCATGTCGCCCGCGTAGCTCAGGTAGCCGCAGGCGCCGCCGTACAGGCCGCGCTTGGTGGGTTCGAGCTGGTCGATGAGCTCCATGGCATGCACCTTGGGTGCGCCGGTGAGTGTGCCGGCGGGGAAGGTGGCCTTGAGCACGTCCATGCTGGTCATGCCTTCGTTGAGAATGCCCTCCACGTTGCTCACGATGTGCATCACGTGGCTGTAGCGCTCCACGGCAAAGGCCTCGGTCACCTTCACGGTGCCCGTCTTTGCGATACGGCCGATGTCGTTGCGCGCCAGGTCGATCAGCATCACGTGCTCGGCGCGTTCCTTGGGGTCGTTGATGAGTTCGACCTCGGTGGCCTTGTCCTTCTCGGGCGTGGCGCCACGCGGGCGGGTGCCGGCCAGGGGGCGGATGGTGACCTTGGTGCCTTCTTCGGTCTTCTCCTGGCGCACCAAGATCTCGGGGCTGGCGCCCACCACGTGGAAGTCGCCGAAGTCGTAGAAATACATGTACGGCGACGGGTTCAGCGAACGCAGCGCACGGTACAGCGACAGGGGCGACTCGGTGTAGCGCTTGTGGATGCGCTGGCCCACCTGCACCTGCATGAAGTCGCCCGCAGCGATCAGCTCCTTGGCGCGGCTCACGGCGGCCAGGTAGTCGGCCTTGGCAAAGTCGCGCTGGGCGGGGTGGCTTTCGGTGGCTTTGACCACCGGGGCACTCACCGAGTACTTGAGCTGCTCCTTGAGCTCACGCAGGCGCTTCTTGGCCTTGGCGTACGCCTCGGGTGTGGCCGGGTCCGCGTAGACGATGAGGTAGAGCTTGCCCGAGAGGTTGTCGATGACCGCCAGCTCCTCGCACTGCAGCAGCAGGATGTCGGGGCAGCCCAGGGTGTCGGGCGGGCAGGTGGTTTCGAGCTTTTTCTCGATGTAGCGCACCGCGTCGTAGCCAAAGTAGCCTGCCAGACCGCCACAAAAGCGCGGCAAGCCGGGGCGCAGGGCCACCTTGAAGCGGTTTTGGTAGTCGGCAATGAAGTCGAGCGGGTTGCCGGTGGCAGTCTCGACCACCTGGCCGTCGGTCACCACCTCGGTGCGCGCTGCGGCGCCAAAGCCGCTGGCCCGCAGCAGCGTGCGCGCGGGCAGGCCGATGAAGCTGTAGCGCCCGAAGCGCTCGCCACCCACCACGGATTCGAGCAGAAAGCTGTGCTTGCCGCCGTCCTTGGTGTGCGCCAGCTTCAGGTAGAGCGAGAGCGGGGTTTCCAGGTCCGCAAAGGCCTCGACCATGAGCGGAATGCGGTTGTAGCCTTCGCTGGCCAGGCTTTTGAATTCAAGTTCTGTGATCACGGGGAGGGCTCCCAGCTGTCGCAGCGCGTGTCCCTGTGCAGTAGAAAAGGGGCGCTGCGGTCCATTCAATCGGCCTCACCGCATCGGGGTGGAGGCCACGGGTGCACGCTGGGGCGCAGGCCCAGGTGCCATCAGGCGTTCAAAGAGACAGGCTGACGCCAGGGCCAGGCTCCCCGGTCGCTGCAACCTGTGATGAACACGTGGTGAATGAACATGGGCCAAAGTGTAGCAAAGCTTTTTTGGCGGCCCGATTTGACGCGCCGCAAAGTCGAGATCACACAACCCATCGAAAACCCTGTTGCAGGGCTGGGGGAGCACTGCAACAATTAGAAACGAACGACCGTTCTTTTTTAGGAGTTGTGCATGAACTTCCTCCAGCGATGCGCTTTGATGGCCGGGGCCTGCCTGCTGGCAGCAGCGGCCACCGCCCAGCCCATCACCGTGGCCGACGTGAAATACGAAGAGACCGCCAGCCTGAGCGGCAGCACGCTGCAGCTCAACGGCGCGGGCGTGCGCTACAAGGCCGTGTTCAAGGTCTATACGGCGGGCCTGTACCTTGAGAAGAAGGCGCACACGACCCAGGACATCGCCGCCCTCAAGGGCCCCAAGCGCATGAGCATCACCATGCTGCGCGAGATCGACTCCACCGAGCTGGGCAAGCTGTTCTCGCGCGGCATGGAGGACAACATGGACCGCGCGGCGTTTTCCAAGCTGATCCCCGGCGTGGTGCGCATGAGCCAGATCTTCTCGGACCACAAGAAGCTCGTGGCCGGCGACCAGTTCCAAATCGACTGGATTCCTGGCACGGGCACGGTGATCACCGTCAAGGGCAAGCCCCAGGGCGAGCCGTTCAAGGAGCCCGAGTTCTTCAACGCCCTGCTGGGCATCTGGCTGGGCAACACGCCGGCCGACTGGAAGCTCAAGGACGCCCTGCTGGGCAAACCCGCGTAAGACCTGACCGCCGTCAAGCCAGAGGCCCTGCCACCGGGCAAACCCCCACGCCATTGGCCCCCTGGCTGTCACTCGCCCGACAGAGGCAGCCCGGGCTGGGGCGTACGCTGCGGGTGGTCCACCGCCTCCCTTTTTCTTTCAACGCCCGCCCTTTTCTTCTTCTGCCCATCGCCACCCGCCGCGCAGCCGCCCGCCCAGGGCCTGCAACGCACTGTGCGCCCCCTCCTCGCCCCCTGCCCCAAGCCGCTCCCGCGCCAGACATGACCATGAAACTCAGCAACCTCTCCGTCGGCCTGCGCCTGGGCGCATCCTTTGGCGCCATCCTGTTCATCACCGCCCTCATCGCCGCCACGGGCATGTGGCGCATTGCCAGCCTGCAAAGCGCCAGCGAACGCGTGGCCACCCAGGAGATCGAGCAGCAGACCCTGGTCGAGGACTGGGCGTCGGACATCCGACTGAACTGGGTGCGCACCGAGGCTTTCCTCAAGGCCATCGACCGCGACTACATGGACAAGCTCACGATGGACACCCAGGCCACCGCCACGGGCATGGAGGCCAAGGTCAAGCGCATCGAGGCCCTGGTGCAGGGCGAACAGGCCAAGGGCCTGCTGGCGTCCATTGCCACGGCCCGCAAGGCCTACAACGACAAGCTCGGTGAAATCCGCGAACTGCACCGGGGCGGCGAACCCAATGTGCCCGCCATGGTGGACAAGGACCTGCGCCCGCTGGCCGACAACTACCTGAAGTCGCTGGACGACCTGCGCCGGGCCATGGGCACCCAGCTCGCCGAAAGCCAGGCCGACACCTCCACCCTGGCCAAGGCCAGCCAGGTGCTGCTGGGTGTGGGCACGCTGATTGCCGTGGCGCTGGGCGCGCTGCTGGCCTTCACCGTCACGCGCTCCATCGTGCGCCCCGTGCAACGGGGCAAACAAGCCGCCGAAAGCATTGCCGATGGCGACCTGACCCACCCCATTGAAGCCAGCGGCAACGACGAAACCGGGCAACTGCTGCAGGCGCTGGCCACCATGCAATCGCGCCTGGCCTCCATCGTGGGCAACGTGCGCCACAACGCCGAGGGCGTGGCCACCGCCAGCACCGAGATCGCCTCGGGCAACAACGACCTGTCGGCCCGCACCGAGCAGCAGGCCAGCGCGCTGCAGGAGACTGCCGCATCGATGGAGCAGCTGGGCTCCACCGTGCGCCAGAACGCCGACAACGCGCGCCAGGCCAACCAGCTGGCGATGAATGCCTCCACCGTGGCCCAGCAAGGCGGCGACGTGGTGGCCGAGGTGGTGGACACCATGAAGGGCATCAACGACAGCAGCCGCAAAATTGCCGACATCATCAGCGTGATCGACGGCATCGCCTTCCAGACCAACATCCTGGCGCTGAACGCGGCCGTGGAAGCCGCCCGTGCTGGCGAACAAGGCCGGGGTTTCGCGGTGGTGGCAGGCGAGGTGCGCAACCTGGCCCAGCGCAGCGCCTCCGCCGCCAAGGAGATCAAGGGCCTGATCGGCACCAGCGTGGAGCGCGTGGAACGCGGCACGGCCCTGGTGGACCAGGCCGGTGCCACGATGAGCGAGGTGGTGGGCGCCATCCGCCGCGTGACCGACATCATGGGCGAGATCAGCGCGGCCAGCAGCGAGCAGAGCCAGGGCGTCTCGCAGGTGGGCGAGGCCATCACGCAGATGGACCAGGCCACACAACAGAACGCCGCCCTGGTCGAGCAAAGCGCCGCCGCCGCCGACAGCCTCAAGACGCAGGCGGGGCAGCTGGTGGATGCGGTGGCGGTCTTCCGCCTGTCAGGCCATGCGGCCCGCCACGGCAATGCCATGTCCGCACCCGTGCGCGGCAGCAGCAGCCCCGCCAGCGCATCGCAGCTGGACTACCGCGCCGTTGCGCCGCGCCAGTTGCCTGCTTGATGGATCCCGGTATGCATTCAAAAAGCCGTTCACGCTGAGGTTCTATGGTTCAAGTCAAGCACTCTGAGCATGGTTTTGCAGCACAGAGAGTTCAAAGCGCGTGCGGCTCTTGAACAGGCTAAAGGCCACACGCACCATCTTGCGGGCCAGCACATCGAGCGCAGCAGTACCGGACAGTCCCTTGGTGCGCTCGTGCTCATAGCAGCCCCTGTCGAAGCGCTGCGCGAGGCGCAGGCAGGCTCAGCCCGAACGGTTCAAATGGAACGAATGCGAATCCGGATGGGAAGACCAGATCAGGCAAGCTGCGCCAGCGAATCCACAAACCCATCGGCGTCCACGGCCCGCACCGGCTGACCGTGGTTGTAGCCATAGGTGACCAGCACCACCGGGCACCCCGCAGCCCGCGCCGCCTGCGCATCGTTGCTGGAATCACCCACCATCAGCGTGCGCGCCGGGGCCGTGCCCAAGGCCTCGCAGGTCTTGAGGAGGGGCAGCGGGTCGGGCTTCTTGCGCTCGAACGCATCGCCGCCAAACACATGCTCAAAGTACCCGGCGAGCCCCTTTGACTCCAGAAGCGGCTGCGCAAAATCCGTGGGTTTGTTGGTCAGGCAGGCCAGGCGCAGCCCACGCGCGCGCAGCGCCTGCAGGCCGGCCTCCACGCCGCCATACACCCCGGCAAACTGGCCATTGATTGCCAGGTAATGGCGCTGGTAGCTGGCCCAGGCGGCCGGGTAGAGTTCTTCAATTTTCATAGCACTCTGCGCGCTGCCATCCAGCGCCAGCACATGCCGGAGCACAGACCGCAGCAGATGTTCCGAGCCCTTGCCCACCATGTGCTCAATGTGCTGGGCACCGATGGCCGGCAGGGCCAGCTCGGCCAGCATGCGGTTGAGTGCCTCGTTGAAGTCGCCCATGGTGTCCACCATGGTGCCGTCCAGGTCCACGATGACGGCATCTGCGCGGGACAGCAGGGAAGACAGGGCGGCGGTGGCGTGGTCGGACATGGGGCGGGCTCAAAAAAGTAGGAAAGAGAAAGAAAGAGCGCCAAGTTTAAGGAGGCGGGGCCGCCACCCAAGCCGCCCCCCATCCTTCAACGCAAACTCAGGGTCTGCCGCTTCCAGGCCGGGTCCTGCCAGCGCTGGAACAGGGGCAGCGCAGCCACATCGCCCGTCACACGCTCGGTGGTCAGACCCTCCAGCCGCACCACCTCAAAGCTCTTGCGGTAGCGGCCCTGGCCCCGGGCCTCGCGCGCCACCAGCATCTGCTGGCCGCCGGGCACCCAGCCCGCCCATTCGGCCACGCCGGTCTCGGGCGTAGCGGCGGCGGGCGGCAACACATCGGCCAACCAGTCTCCGTCCGTTTTACGCAGCACCCACAGCTCGCGCCAGCCTTCCATGGGCTGCACCGCCAGGGCCAAGGCTGTGCCCTCGCGGTTGGTGCTGGCCGATGCAGTCCACACCACGCCGTAGGTGCAGCGGCGCAGCAGCGGGGCCTTGGCGCTGTGCTGCGCGTCCACCAACAACACGCAGGTTTCGCCGGGGGCGCCGGGCTCGGTCAGCAATGTGGGGCGGGTGCCGGTGGTCACGGCGACAGGCACCGCAGCAGGCACCAGGGCCCAGCGCACGGCACTCACCCGCATGGCGGCGTCGTTGTAGGCGCTCTGGTCTTCGTCGGGCAGGTCGGCCTTGCTCACGCCGGTGAATTCCGCCAGGGCGCGTGCGGCGGCGGCGGCCACCGCCGGGTCGGCCACATTTTTGCGGGCTTGCTGGAAGGCCGCAGCGCCCCACACGCTGGCGCGGCGCATTTGCACGCGGTTGCGCAGGTAGCCGGGCAGGCCCGCCACGTCCACGCGCTCCAGCACCTCGGCCTGCAAGGTGGTGAGCTTGGCACGCTCGTGTGCGGGCAGGTCGGGGTTGATGCATTCGGGGCGGGTCAGCGCCAGGACGGCGCGGGCGCGCTGCTCGGCATCGGCCACGGGCAGGGCCAACAGGCGGCGAAAGGCCTCGCCCTCGTAACAGACCTGCATGCGGCCTTCGACCTCGTAGGTGGCAAAGCGCACGCCGTAGCCATTGGCCACATCCAGGTGGGCCGACAGCGTGGCGCCCGAGGCCTTGCCCGGCACGGCCACCGAGGCACGGCGTGCCAGCCGGTCGGCAAAGGTGCCCAGTGCATCGAAAGCCTGTGCCCCCTCCACACCCGCCAGGGCCTTGGCGGGCGCGGCTTGCAGGTAGGCGGCGGTGAGGCCAATGCCCAGCGCTTCGGCACCCGGGGTGTCCTGCACAAAGCGCAGCACGGCCAGCAGCGCGGGGCCTTCGGCCTCGGTCAGGGCCACGCGGCGCACATCGCTGGCGCGGATGAAGCCACCGCGCTCGCGCTTGTGGTCCCACACCTGCAAATAGTCGAGGCGCTCGCCGCGCACTTCGAGCACTTCGCCCTGCCACAGGCTGGCCTGCTGCTGGGCACTGTCGCGCGGTGCGGCGCGCAGGCTGGCCTGGTCTTGCACCACGATGGCGCTGCCCTGGGCGCTGGGCGATGGCTGGGGGGCGGCCTCGGCCGCCACGGTCACTGCGGCGCTGGCCACGGCCGCGAGCAAAGTTGCGAGGGTGGCGTTCATGCTTATTGCTCCGCTGCTGGGGTGGCGGTTGCGTCCTCAGCCACGGCAGCAGCCTGCGCGGCCCCGGCCTGGGCGTTGCGGTTGCCGCCCAGCAGCGCGGCACCGATGAAGTCGCCATTGGTGGGCGGGGGCGCGATGATGACCTGGATCTTGTCCGAGAGCTTGTCGGCCAGCGTCTTCTGGATAAGCAGCGGGTGCTTGGTCACCAGTGCGCCTTCGCGGGCCATTTGCTCGGCATTGACCTTGCCCACGCGGTCCATGCGGTAGGCCTCGGCTTCGGCCAGCTTCTGGCGGGCGTCGGCCTCGCCGTTGGCTTCGATGCGGCGGGCCTGGGCGCTGCCTTCGGCGGCCTTGACGCGGGCCACGCGTTCGGCTTCGGCCTCCAGCTGGCGCTGCTCGATCTGGCGCTGCTTGAAGGGCAGCACATGCTTCATGGCCTCTTCCTGGGCCTTGGCGGCGATGACCTGCTCGCGGGCGGCAGCTTCGGCGGCGACCTCGCGACGCACCTTGTCGGCACTGGCGTCCAGCTCGGTTTCCTTCACGCGCTTGTCCTTCAGTTCCAGCGTGTAACGCATTTTTTCGGACGCCAGCTCTTCGGCCAGCAGGCTGTCCATGCCCCGGCGGTACTCGGCGGGCAGATCCACCTTGCCGATCTGCAGGCTGCGCAGCGTCACGCCATCGGCAGCCAGGCGGGCGCGCAGTTCGGTTTCGATGATCTGTGCAATTTCGGCACGCTTGGACGAGAAAATTTCGCGCACCGTGTAGCGGGCAAACACCTTGTAGACCAGGCCCTGCACGGCGGGCTCGACGATGTCAACGCCCACGTTGTCGGGCAGGTTGCCGGCCTTGACGGCGGGCGAGTTGGGGTCCAGGGCATAGCGCACGCTCAGGTCCAGCCCCAGCGACAGGCCTTCCACCGACTGCAGCGGCGCGCTGCCCGTGGCCTGGCGCATAGCTTCGGGGCGATAGCTCTGGTCGCGCAGCGAGAACACGCGCACCGTGTGCAAGCCGGGCACCACCCACACGCTGCCATCGCGCCACAGGCTCACGGCACCGGTGAACTGGTTCAGGCGCACACCCAGGTCACCTTGCGCCAGGTGTTGCACCGGGGGGTTGCGGTAGACCATCAGGCCTGCGGCGGCCACCACAGCGCCAGCGGTCAGCCAGCGCACGGTGCGGGCGGTGGGCAGCAGGTAGGCCCAGTTCAGGCGAGGGGCATCGGCACCGCATGCATCGGCTGCCACAGGGCTTTGCGATTCAGCGTCCAGCACGGGGTCCGTGCCGGCTTCGGACAACGGGGTAGAGCGGCGGCCCTTCAGGGTCTGCACGATGCGGTTCCAGGTGGCTTTCATGGTGTTTCTCTCTCGGGTTGGTTCGGTGTTGTTGTCGGTTCTGAGCCGCCGCCGTGGCTGGCTCATTGAGGACCGATTGTTCGGATCCCCCCCGGAAGCAACAATGCAGCGCGGCCCCCAATGCGCTCACACCGCCCGCACGAACCTTCCGGCCCCGGAAGAAAAACTCACACCGCCCGGAACGGGCCGCCGGGATAATCCGCCCACCCCTCCACTGCCCCGCCAGCCCATGACCCGCATTGCCGTGATCGAAGACGACCTGCCCACCAGCAACCAGTTGGCCGGGTGGATACGCAGTGCGAAGAGCGGCATCGTCATCGACCAGTGGTTCACCCGCGACGAGGCCGAGGCCGCGCTGGCCCGCGAGCACTACGACGCCGTGGTGCTCGACATCGAACTGGGCCGCGAGCGCCATGCGGGCGTGGCCCTCATCAACGCCATCAACAAGCTGCGCCAGGGCACGCCGGTGCTGGTGGTGTCGGCCATGCCGGCGGCCATCTACCGCAGCATCATGAAGGCACTGGACGCGTGGGACTACCTGCAGAAAACCACGTTCGAAGAGGCAGACTTCATCGAGACCTTTCTCGACATCCTGCGTACCACACAGGCACAGGCCCCGGCCAGCGCAGCCCCCGCCCCGGTGGGCGATGCGCTGGTGCTGGACCCGCTGTGGCAGCGCACCCCCACCTGGCGCGGCGAGCGCATCAACCTGCCGCTCACGGCCCAGCGCATCCTGGCCACGCTGCACCAGCGCAGTGGCGAGGTGGTGTCTTACGACGAACTGTTCGAGGTGGTGAAAAGCGGGCGCAACCGCGACAACGTGCGCAAGCATGTGAGCACCATTCGCGAGGCCCTGCGTGAAGTCGATCCTGGCTTTGAGGGAATAGAAAACGTGCCCATGCGAGGCTTCCGCTGGGCCGGCAAATGAAGCGCCTGCTGCGCCCAGCGCTCGAAATCTCCCGTCTGGAGATGCCCCGCCTGGGCCTGCCCGCGTTCCGCCTGCGCATCCTGGTGCGCGGCGTGTTCGTACTGCTGGCCCTGGCCACGGTGGCACTGAGCGTGGTGGTGCTCAAGGACGAAAAAGAACGCGCCTGGCAGGCCTACCAGCATGGCTTTGTGCGCAGCCAGGCCGAGGTCATGGCACGGCTGCGCCACCCCTCGGGCCAGTTGGCGCTGCTCAACGCCAGCCACCTCGGCCAGGGCGTGACGCCGCTGGCGCCGCTGCTGCTGCCCTATGCCGCCATCGACTTTGACGATCCGCAAAAATCACAGCAGGCTGTGGAGATGGCGGGCTGCTCCGTGCAGTACCCCGATGGCGCCTCGGTGTGCGCCGCGATTGGCAACAACCCCTATGCGGGCGGCTTCATCTACCTGGTGGGCAGTTTTTATGCCGGCGAGCTGACGCCCCGCGAGCGCGGCGCGCTGGTGGCCGCTGAAGCGCACCGTGCGCGCATCAGCCTGGACATGCGGGGCACCACCTACCGCTGGATTGCGCCGTATGAGGCCATGCCCCCACAGGGCGGCGCGGCTGTGCGCGGGCGCCTGACGGGGTTTGTGGACAACGGCACGCCGCAGCTCGACGCCCGCGCGCGGCCGGTGCGCGACTTCCGCGGCTGGCTGTGGCAAAACGGCCAGTGCCGCGACCTGCCGCACCCATCGGCCCAACAGCCTTCTGGCGGGGCCGCCATCACCCCCGACTGCCTGCGCCGCACGCACTACTCCATCCGCCTGCCGGTCGAGCTGTTCCGCGAAGCCCTGTTTCGCAAGGACGAGCGCCTGGTCTGGCCGCCGGAAGACTTGGGGCAGATGCGTGTGCGGGTGGAGATGCTGGCGCCGGGCGAAGACGCCAAGCCCCTGTTTGACAGCGACGCGCCCGGCGCGCAGCTGGCCGCCTCGCTGAACGACCTCTCGCGCAGCCTGCTGCCGGGCGAGCGCGTACAGATCCGCAAGCTGGGCAGCGACGAGGCCAGCGCCATCACCCTCAAGGGCATTGAGGTACAGGCCGAGCCGTCCGCGCCCTGGCTGCTGCGCCTGATCCGCTGGCTGCCGCTGGAGGCCGCAGGCGTGGGCCCGGCAGCAGCCACGCCCGCCGCCCCCACGGCCCTGGACATTCTGGACACCCCCACCGGCAACTACGTGGTCAACTTCACCGGCCACCTGCGCGGCGTGGAGCAAGGCCTGGCCGCTGTGGCCACGCGCCTGTCGTGGTACCTGGGTGCCATGCTGGCCGCCATTGCGCTGGCCTGGCTGGTGGTCGAGGTGGGCCTGATCCGCCGCGTGACCGCCCTCACCCGCCGCGCCGCCGCCGTGTCGTACAACGTGCAGCCCGGCCACACCGGGCCCCGGCTGGGCGACCTGGATGTGTCGGACCTGCGCGGCTCGGACGAGCTGGGCATTCTGGCCGGGGGCCTGGCCGACCTGCTGCAGCGCGTGAAGGACGACCTGCAGCGCGAGCAACTGCGCGCCCAGCAAGAGCGCGACATGTGGCACGCCGTGGGGCACGAGATCATGTCGCCCCTGCAATCGCTGATGGCGCTGAACGGCCCGCAAGACCCCGGCCACCGCTATGTGCAGCGCATGCAGCAGGCCATCCATGTGCTGTATGGCACAGCATCGCCCGCCGAGGCACTGCAGGCCGCCAATGTGCCCGAGGGGCGGCTGGACCTGGATGCATTCCTGCGCAACGTGGCCGACAACGCCCACTTTGCGGGCATCCTGGATGTGGTGTATGCCCCAGGTTCAAGCAACGCAGGCCCGGTCATCGTGCGGGCCGACGAGTTTGCGCTCGAAGACGTGGTGACCCACATCCTGCGCAATGCCGACCGCTACCGCCCCATTGGCAGCCCCATCAGGCTGACGCTCACCGCGTCGGAATCCACCGCCAGCGCCACGCTGCACAACCAGGGTTCGACCATTGCCGAAGACCTGCTGGAGCGGATTTTTGAGCTGGGCGTATCAGACCCGGACAGCCCCACCCCGCTGGGCGAAGGCGAACACCGGGGCCAGGGCCTGTTTGTGGCCAAGACCTACATGGCCAAGATGGGCGGCACCATCAACGCCCGCAACACCGAGGGTGGCGTGGCGTTTGTACTCACCTTTCAACGGTTGGGGTAGCCCGCACCGGGGACGGTGCGACACCCCATCCGCCATCAAGCAGCCAGCTGCACGCGCATGGCGTCGATCACGCCCTTGTAGTCAGGCTTGCCAAAAATCGCGCTGCCCGCCACGAAGGTATCGGCGCCCGCATCGGCCACGCGGCGGATGTTGTCGGCCTTGATGCCGCCGTCCACCTCCAGGCGGATGTCCTTGCCCGAGGCGTCGATGCGCTTGCGCACGGCTTCGATCTTGCGCAGGGCCGAGTCGATGAAGCTCTGGCCGCCAAAGCCGGGGTTCACGCTCATGATCAGGATGAGGTCGATGTCGTCGATCACCCAGTCCAGCACATCCAGCGGCTCGGCCGGGTTGAACACCAGGCCGGGCTTGACGCCCTTGGAGCGGATGGCCTGGATGCTGCGGTGCACATGGCCCGAGGCATCGGGGTGGAAGCTGATGTAGTCCGCACCCGCGTCGGCAAACGCAGCGGCCAGGGCGTCCACCGGCTGGATCATCAGGTGCACGTCGATCGGCACGGCCACGCCTGCTGGCGTTTTGGCATGGGGCTTCAAGGCCTGGCACACCATGGGGCCGAAAGTGAGGTTGGGCACGTAATGGTTGTCCATCACGTCGAAGTGGATCCAGTCGGCGCCAGCGGCAATGACGTTGCGCACTTCTTCGCCCAGGCGGGCAAAGTCGGCAGAGAGGATCGAGGGGGCGATTTGGAAGGTGCGGCTCATCCCCCGATTGTCGCAAAGCGCAGAGCGCGTGGGGGTTTGGGGGCCGCAAGCCCCCATGAACGGGGACTGCGGCGTTACCATTCGCCCATGCCAAAGCACCAGTTTGACGTGGAAGTGCTGCCCGAATACCTGCCCGAGCAGTCCGCGCCGGACTCCGGGGTGTTCAGCTTCGCCTACACCATCACCATCACCAACGCCGGAGAGGCGCCCGCACAGCTGATCTCCCGGCACTGGATCATCAGCGACGCCCGGGGCCACACCGAAGAGGTCAAGGGCCTGGGCGTGGTGGGGCAGCAGCCCCTGCTCAAGCCGGGCGAGTCGTTCCAGTACACCAGCGGCTGCCGGTTGCGCACCGCCAGCGGCACCATGCACGGCACCTTCCACTGCGTGGCCGAAGACGGCGCGCCCTTCGACACCCCTGTGCCCCTGTTTGTGCTGGAGGCCCTGGGCCACGGCCCCTCGGGCAGCCCCCTGAGCGGGCGGGTGCTGCATTGAAAGCGATTTCCCCCGCGACCGACCTGGCCAGCCTGCTCACGGCCCTGGACCCATCGGCCGACCTGGCCCACCGCCACCTGTGGCTCATCCACCTGCTGGACTGGGTGCGTGGCCCGCGCGACTCGGTGCCTGCCTCGCTGGAGCGGGTGCAGCTGTTTCTGGACACGGTGGCTGCCCGCCCCGACACCCAGCAGCGGCTGCAGGCCTGGTGGTCCACGCTGGTGGACCAGGTGGACATCACCACCCTGCTGGCCGACTTCGGTTTTGCCCCCCGCACCGCACTGGTCAGCGAGGTGGCCGAACGGCTGCGCACCAAGCTGCTGCCCGGCAGCCCTGAGACCATCGACGCGTCCGAGCTGTTCATGCTGGCGCTACCCAGCGCCTTTGATGCCCAGTGGCTGGCCGCGCTCGACGAGGCTCAGCTCAACCGGCTGGTGGAGTTGCTGGCGCCCGCCGGTGGCGACGAAAGCCCGGGCGGTGCCACGCGCTGGCACCGGGCCTTGCTCGATGCCATCACCTACTGCGCGGGCCAGATCCTCTCGACCGGCTTTGCCCCCGAGCTGCGGCTGCGCATGAGCGAAGCCGCGCGCGCAGGCCAGCCCTTCCATGCGCTCATCCGCGACGTGGAAAGCCTGCACGTGGAGGTGCTGCACGCGCTGCGCACGCCGGACCGGCTCCACGAGTCCGCCCAGCGCCTGCGCGAGCGGCTGGAGGCCTGCCGCGCGGCCGCCGCCACCGTGTATGCGCACTTCGAAGACAACGGCATTTCGGTGGGCCTGGTGTTTCGCCTGCGGCAGCTGCGCGAGCGCATCCTGCGCGTGCGCGAGCTGCTCGACTGCCTGCTGTCCCCCAAGCCGGCGGTCACCGCCGCGCGCCTCATGGCGCGCCTGGTGATGGTGGGGCAGGAGCGGCGCAGCCTGCGCGCCTTGCTGGCGGCCAACTCTTCGCTGCTGGCCGCCAAGGTGGCCGAGCGCAGCGCCGAAACCGGCGAGCACTACATCACGCGCACCGGCAGCGAATACCGCGCCATGCTCCAAAAGGCGGCGGGCGGCGGCGCCCTGATGGCCTTCACCACGATGGCCAAGTTCGGCCTGTATGCGCTGGCACTGTCGGCGTTCTGGAGCGGGTTCGCGGCGGGCATCAACTACGCCGTGAGTTTTGTGCTGATCCAGCTGCTGCACTTCACCGTGGCCACCAAGCAGCCCGCCATGACGGCGCCCGCCATGGCGGCCAAGCTCAAGGAGCTGGGCACGGGCGATGCCATTGCATCGTTCGTGGACGAGATCACGCACCTGGTGCGCTCGCAGGTGGCGGCCGTGCTGGGCAATGTGCTGGTGGTGTTCCCGGCCGTGCTGGCGCTGGCCACGGCGATTGCGCTGGCCACCGGCGCCCCGGCCATCAGCGAGAAACAGGCCGAGCATGTGTTCGAGTCTCTGCACCTGCTCGGCCCTTCGCTGTTGTTTGCAGCCTTCACCGGGGTGCTGCTGTTTGCGTCGAGCATCATCGCGGGCTGGACGGAAAACTGGTTCGTTCTCAACCGCCTGGACTCGGCCATGCACTACAACCCGCGCATCACGCGGCTGCTGGGGGCCGGGCGCGCGGCGCGCTGGGCCCGCTTCCTGCGCGAGAACCTCTCGGGCTTTGCGGCCAACATTTCGCTCGGCTTCATGCTGGGCCTGGTGCCGGCCTTTGCCGCATTCTTCGGCCTGGGGCTGGACGTGCGCCACGTCACGCTGTCCACCGGCCAGGTGGGTGCAGCCAGTGCGGTGCTGGGCCTGCAGGTGCTGCACATGCCCGCCTTCTGGTGGGCCGTGGCCTCGCTGCCGTTCCTGGGGGCCCTGAATGTGTCGGTGAGCTTCTACCTCGCCTTCCGCCTGGCGCTGCGCGCTCAGAACGTGAGCGGCGTGGACCGCTCGCGCATCTATGCGGCCCTGCGCGCACGCGTGCGCACAGCACCGCTGAGCTTTTTCATGCCCGCGCGCACCACACCCACCAGCGCTTCCTAGCGGCCAGGCCAGCCACGGCAACCACCGCCCCTGTCCTACACGGGCGATGTGTTTCCGCCTGTAAATTCAAGGGACCGCCCCCAGCGCACCCCCTCCCATTGGCGGAGGGCTTGTGCGCCAGCCCCTTCACACCACCGGGCATCCGTTGCCCGCCTGACGCAGAGGTCCCAAGACATGAATGAAATCCTGAGCTTTTGGGCGCAGTGGCTGCGCCCCTCGGCCGGGCTGCCCACGGTGCAATGGTCGCTGCTGCTGGCCGTGGCCGCCATGGCCGGCTATCTCACCCAGCGCCACACCGGCCTGCCCAAGGTGGTCGGCTATTCGCTGGTGGGCACCGTGGCGGGCCTGGCGGGCTTCAGCGGCGCCGTGTGGCCGCTGCAGGGCATTGGCCTGTTCCTGCTGGAGCTGGGCGTGGCCATCGTGCTGTTTGAATGTGGCGGCCGCATCCCGCTGCGCTGGTTCCGCCACAACCCCATGGTGCTGGTGCAGAGCATTGCCGAATCGGTGCTGACCTACTTTGCCGTGTACTGGGTGCTGGTGTGGCTGCAGCTGCCCACGCAGGTGGCCGGCCCGCTGGCACTGGTGGCGCTGGCCGCATCGCCCGCCGTGCTCACCCGCGTGGTGGCCGACACCCGCGCCGCCGGGCCGGTGACGGAGCGCGCCATTGTGCTCACCACCTTGTCCACGCTGTATGCGCTCACGCTGGGCAGTGCCAAGGCCGAGCTCATCAACCGCCCGAGCCTCACGGTGCTTGAAACCGTCTCGCCCGTGGTGGTGGTGCTGGGCGTGTCGATCGTGGTGGCGGCTGTGCTGGCCCTGGTGCTGCGCATGGCGCTGCGCTTGATGAGCCCCACGAGCGAGAACACCGCCATGCTGTTCCTGGCCCTGGTGGCCGCCGGCACGGCCGTGGCAGCGCACATGGGCGGCTCGGCGCCGCTGGCCGCACTGCTGGCGGGCATGCTGCTTAAGCAGCTCAACCCGCGCCCCTGGGCCTGGCCACGCCAGCTGGGCAATGCGTCCTCGCTGCTCACCATGCTGATGTTCGTGCTGGTCTCCACGGTGGCCGCACAGGCCGACTGGAGCGCCCCCGTGGCCGGTGTGGTGCTGGCGCTGATTGCCGTGCGCCTGCTGGCCAAGGCCCTGGGCGTGGCGCTGGGCAATGTGGGCAGCGGCGCGAGCTGGAAGCAGGCGCTGTGGGTGGGCTGTGCGATGACGCCCATGTCCTCCATCGCGCTCTTGATCGCCTCGCAGTTCGTGCTGGCCTCGCCCTCCACCGGCCATGTGATTGCCGGGGTGGCGCTGCCCGCGATTTTGCTGATGGAGGTGTTTGGCGCCGTCATCGCCACCGTGGCCATCTACCGTGCGGGCGAAAGCTCCAAACCCTGGGCGCCGCTGACCCGTGCCAACCATGGAGACAACCACCGTGAGTCTTGAAGCCTTCAACCATTCCGAACCGCTGACGCTGGGCGTGGAGCTGGAGCTGCAGCTCGTCAACACCAACGACTACGACCTCGCGCCCTACGCCGAGGACATGCTGCGCCTCATGAAAAAAACCCCGCTGCCCGGCAGCGTGGTGCCCGAGATGACGAACAGCATGATCGAGATCTCCACCGGCATCTGCCATTCGGCCAGCGAGGTACTGGGCCAGCTCACACCGATCCGCGATGCGCTGGTGAAAAGCGCGGACAAGCTCAACATCGCCGTGGTGGGGGGCGGCACACACCCCTTCCAGCAGTGGCATGAGCGCCGCATCTACGACAAGCCGCGCTTTCGCGAGCTGTCGGAGCTGTATGGCTACCTGTCCAAGCAGTTCACCATCTTCGGCCAGCATGTGCACATTGGCTGCCCCGACGCGGACGCCGCGCTCTTGATGCTGCACCGCATGTCGCGCTACATCCCCCACTTCATCGCGCTGTCGGCCTCCAGCCCCTACGTGCAGGGGCAGGACACGGCGTTCGACTCGGCACGGCTGAACTCGGTGTTCGCGTTCCCGCTGTCAGGCCGCGCGCCCATGGCGCTCACCTGGACGGATTTCGAGGCCTACTTCGACAAGATGACGCGCACCGGGGTGGTGAAGAGCATGAAGGATTTCTACTGGGACATCCGCCCCAAGCCCGAGTTCGGCACCATCGAGATCCGCGTGTTCGACACGCCGCTCACCATCGAGCGCGCCGCAGCCCTCGCAGGCTATGTGCAGTCGCTGGGCGCCTGGTTCCTGGCCGACCAGCCCTTCATGCCCGAAGAGGACGACTACCTCGTCTACACCTACAACCGCTTCCAGGCCTGCCGCTTTGGCATGGACGCGGTGTATGTGGACCCGGCCACGGGCGATCACATGCCGCTGCGCGAACACATTCTGCGCACCATGGACAAGATTGCGGGCCACGCCGCCGTGCAGGGCGCTTCGAGCGCCATGCACATGCTGCGCACCGAGGTGGAAGCGGGCCAGAACGACGCACGCTGGCTGCGCCAGCGCCAGAGCGAAGAGCAGTTGCTGGCCGAGGTCAGCCGCCAGGCAGCGCAGCGCTTTCGCGGCGCGCCCGCCTGACCCAGCGGTTGCACACCATCACGCCGCCAGCGCCAGCTTGCGCGCCTGCTGCGTGCGCCCGCCGTAGCCCCAGTCGCTGGCGGGCAGCTCCCGCACCACCACGTAGCTGGCCGGGGCCAGCGCGCCGTCACCGGCCAGCTGACGCTGCAGTTCGGCAAACGCAGCGTGGATGAAGGCGGCCTTCTCTTCCGGCGTGTTCGTGCCCTGCGTGATGCTGATCTCCAGCAGCGCCGTGGGCTGCGCCACCGGTGCACCACCGATGTGCCAGCGTGCGCTGGGCAGGTCGTCGATGACCACCGCCGTCACCTCACGGCGTTTGCCGAGTAGCTGAACCGTGAGGTCGGTGAGCGCGCCGGCGAGTTGCCGGTAGCGCTCGGGGTTTTGCAGCGGGGCGAGTTTCAGAACGAGGGTTGGCATGGTGTTGGGGGATGGAGGGTGGATGAACGGGATGGCACGGCCTGGGGCCGGCCGAAACGAAGCAGGCCGGCCATCCGGCGCACGGCGCGCACCACCGCGCACGCCAGCCAGGCGGGGGCTTCGCGGATCGCCTGCTGGCGCAGTTCCAGTGCTTGCAGCTTGGCCAGCTCGCGCAGGCGCTGGTAGTCATCGGGGGGCATGTGGGGGTGCATGGCGGCTCCTTTCGAGGGTTGGACAAAGGGTGAAGCGACTGTAGGCAGCGCCCCGCCGCCCGGAAACCGCCCGCAGCGCAACAGCGTTTTGCGCCGATTGCAAGGGCGCCTCGTGCAGAGGCTCCCGGGCCCCGCCGTTACCATTGCCCGATGCGCGACATCCGCTTTGAAGACATGCACCTGTTCGCCCGCGTGGCCGACCTGGGTTCGCTGTCGGCCGTGGCGCGCGAGCGCAATGCGCCCGTGAGCCAGGTCTCGCGCACGCTGGCGCGCATCGAACAATCCTGCGGTGCGCGGCTGCTCCACCGCAGCACGCACGGGCTCACGCTCACGGCCGAGGGGCAGACCTTTCTGGACTACTGCCGCCGCATCACCGGCACGCTGGACGAGCTGGAAGGCGAGTTCGCCCAGCAAAGCGGCCAGCCCAGCGGCTGGGTGCGCGTGGCCTCCAGCTCGGTGGTGGCCGAGCACCTGCTGATCCCCAGCTTCGAGAGCCTGCAACACAAGCACCCGCAACTGCGCGTGGAACTGCTGGTGGACGACCGCATGGCCGACATGGTGCAGGGTGGCATCGACATCGCCATCCGCACCGGCCCGCCGCTGACCGACACCGTGGTGGCGCGCCCGCTGGGCACGCTGGCCCGCGCCCTGTATGCCACGCCGGGCTACCTGCAAGCGCATGGCGTGCCCCAGCGCCCCGACGATCTGCGCCAGCACCGGCTCATCACCAACAGCGCGGTGGCGTTTCTGAACCACTGGCCCTTCCTGATCGACGGTGCGCCGCATGTGCTGGTGGCCGACGGCCACTGGCGCTCGGGCAGCACCGCCATCACCGCGCGCATGGCGCTGCAGGGCCTGGGCATTGCACGCCTGGCCACCGTGGTGGCCGACCCCCTGGTGCGCCAGGGCCTGCTCGCGCCCGTGCTGGCCCCGTTCGTGGACCTGCAGCCCAGCCCCATCCACGCCATCACCCTCACCCGCAGGCACCGGCTGCCCAAGATCCAGGCCTGCATCGACCACTGGGCGCAGTGGTTTGACCCGCGCTAGCGCCCCGCCCGCTTCATTTTGCTGCTCCACATGTTTTCTGATTTTTGCTGCCCTTCGGCACACCGCACACACCCCGTCCCCACAAGGCACCGCCATGGGTGAGTTCGACCTGATCGCCCGCTACTTCACCCGCCCCGTGCGCAAGGCCGCCCTGGGCGTGGGCGACGACTGCGCGCTGCTGGCGCCCGCACCCGGCATGCAGCTGGCCGTCTCCAGCGACATGCTGGTGGAGGGCCGCCACTTCTTCGCCGATGTGGACCCCGAAGCCCTGGGCCACAAGGCGCTGGCCGTGAACCTGTCGGACCTGGCGGCCTGCGGTGCGCGCCCGCTCGCGTTCACCCTGGCCTTGTCATTGCCCCGGGTGGATGAGGCCTGGCTTGCAGGCTTCGCGCGCGGGCTGCTGGCGCTGGCCGACGCGCACGGCTGCGAGCTGGTGGGGGGCGACACCACGCAGGGCCCGCTCAACATTTGCATCACCGTGTTGGGCGAGGTGCCCCCTGGCCAGGCCCTGCTGCGCAGTGGCGCCCAGCCCGGCGACGACATCTACGTGAGCGGCACGCTGGGCGATGCTCGGCTGGCGCTGGAAGCCCTGCTGGGCCACACCCCATTGCCCGCCGACACGCTGGCCCGCGTGCGCCAGCGGCTGGAGCGCCCCACCCCCCGCGTGGCCCTGGGCCAGGCGCTGCGCGGCGTGGCCAGCAGCGCCATGGACCTCTCCGACGGCCTGCTGGGCGACCTGTCGCACATCCTCAAGGCCTCGGGCGTGGGCGCGCGCATCGACACCCACATCACTTCCAATTTGATAGCTGAGAGCGCTTATCCATCCAGCGCAACAGCCCTATTCGATGCGGAACTGATTCGCCAATGCACCCTGGCAGGGGGCGACGACTACGAGCTGGCCTTCACCGCCCCACCCGCGCGGCGTGACGCGGTGGCCGCCGTGTCGCAGGCCAGTGGCACGTCCGTCACCCGCATTGGCACGGTGCTGGCCGAGCCCGGCCTGCAGCTGGTGGATGCGCAGGGGCAGGCGGTGGAGCACCGCTATGCCTCGTTCGACCATTTCCGGTAACAGGCAGCAGTGACGGGCTGCGACTTTTTTCGCGAACCATGAATCCTTTTGCGCAACCCGTCGCTCTTGGTAGGGGAGGCGCCCTGTGCTGGCACCTCCTTCCCCCCACCAAGGAGCTATTCACCATGCTGTACCGCAAGAACATCACCCGCCCCGAAAGCCTGCTGCGCGTTGTTGGCGGGGTCGCCCTCATCGCCGCCGGCCTGTGGTGGCTGGCCGCTTCGCCCCTGGGCCTGGCGCTGGCCGCCTCGGGCGTTGGCAGCATCCTGAGCGGCGCGTTTGGCTACTGCCCCGCCTGCGCCATGGTGGGCCGCAAGCCTGTGGAATAAACGAACCCACATGACCGCAACCACTCCACCCCTCACCGTGGCCCAGTTGCTGCCCGCCGCGCGCAGCGGCGACGCCCAGGCCATGGAGCAGCTGCTGCGCCTGACCCGCCCCGACATCCGCCGCTATGCGCTGCGCCACTGCGCCGCCACCACGGCCACCGACGACGTGGTGCAGGAGGCGCTCATCATCGTCTACCGCCGCGTGGGCGCGCTGCGCGAGGTGGCGGCGTTTGGCGGCTGGGTGGTGCGCATCGTGCAGCGGCTGTGTATGCAGCCCATGCTGGCCTGGCTCAAGGGCGAGCCGCTGGCACAGGTGGAAGACAACCTCGCCTGGTCGCACCGCCCCGACCACGAACTGCGCCATGACCTGGCCCTGGCCATCGACTCGCTGCCGCCCCTGTACCGCGAGGCCCTGCTGCTGCGCGACTTCGAGGAGTTGACCATCGAAGAAATGGCGCAGCGGCTGGGCGTGACGCGCGAGGCCACCAAAAGCCGCCTGCACCGCGCGCGGGCGCTGGTGCGGGAGTACCTGGTGCCCACGGACCGCACCAGCACGGCATAAGGCGCTGGCGCCAGGCATCCGCCTCAGCGCATCTGGAACAGCTCTTGATGAAAGCGTGCAGGCGAGCGCCCCAGGCGCTGCATGCCCTGGCGCACCGCCTCGGCAAAGCCCTGCGGCCCGCAAAACCACACGCTCGCCGCCTCGCTGGTGCCTGCGAGCAGCGCTGCCGGCGTCACCGGCCCAGCGTCGTCGCTGTAGTGCATCTCCAGCGTCACGCTGGGCAGGCCGGCGCACAGCGCGGCCATGCGCTCGGCAAACACCGCTTCACCGGCATGGCGCACGCAGTAATGCAGGTGCACCCGGGGAGCCAAGGCGGGCGTGGCCTGCAGGGATTCGAGCCAGGCCATGAACGGCGTGGCGCCAATGCCGGCGGCCACCCACACCTGTTCGGGTGCGCTGTCGTGGCGGAAGTCGAAGCGGCCATAGGGGCCCTCAATGCTCACCGGCTGCCCCAGCTGGACTTGCAGGGGCAACTGGCCGGTGTGGTCGCCCAGCGCCTTGATCGCAAACCGCAGCGTGCCGTCGCCCTGGTCGGCATTGAGCAAGGTGAAGGGATGCGCGCCCTCGGCACGGCCAAAGGTGACAAACGCAAACTGCCCCGCCGTGTGCCGCCAGGCGCTGGCAGGGCGGACTTGGCACGCCACCTCCAGCACACCCGCCCCTTGCGGCACCACGCTCAGCACGCGGGCCGCATGGCGGCGGCTGCGCCCGATGGCCCCGGCCAGCGAGCGCACGGCGCACAACACCCCCACCAGCGTGCACAGCCCCACCAGCGCGCCCGCAGGCTGCGCCCACCAGGCGGGCGGCGTGAGCACCACGGCATGGAAGGCCAGCACCAGGTACACCCCGGCCAACAGCTTGTGCAGGTAGCGCCACAGGTGGTACGGAAAGCGCTGCCACAGCGTGATGACCAGCATGGCCGCGAGGAACCACACGGCCCACTCCCCCATCTCTTCGGCCAGATGGCGGAAGGTATTGAGCCACCAGTCCGCCCGGGGCGTGCGCACCGGGCGGCCCACCCACGCGGCCAGCAGGCTGCGCGACAGCTGCAGCCCGTAGTGCACCAGCCCCAGCACAATCGCGCCAATGCCCGCCCACTTGTGCAGGCGGTAGCCCTTGTCCAGCCCGCCCAGTGGCCGCTCCAGCCACTGCGGCCGCACGGCCAGCAGCATGATGAGCGACATCAGCGCCCAGGCCGCAACACCCGTGAGCAGGATCAGCTGGTTGCGCCACCACCAGAGGTTGCCCCATGCGGGCGCCGCGGGCTGGGGCACCCACAGTGCCAGCAGCCACGCCGCCCCTGCCAGCGCCAGGGAGCCCCCCAAAACCTTCTTCCACATCACCAGCCCCAACCATTTATTGCAATGCGGCAAATATAGAAAGCCACGATGAACGCCACCTGAACGGTGTGTGAAGCAACGGCAAAGCGCGGCGGCTTGTGGCCGGGGGTTGACCTGCATCAGCCCTCTGGGCGGGGGGCGGCCTTCCTCGGACTCAGGTTCGTACAAAGCGCGCCAGGGGCCGGCGGGGCGTGGCGGGCGCCATGTCCGGCGGATAGCCCATACGGCACAGCATCTGCACCGTGGCGTCGTGGGACGTGCGGGGCGCGGGCTGGCCCAGCACCAGCTGGTGCGCACGCTCGCAGTGCGGGGCCATCTCGGCAAACTCCTGCAGGGCCTGGCTCATGGGGTGCATGCCCACGCCCAGCGCCGTGGCCTGCAGCTGCAGGCGCACGTAGGCGCGCCCGGCCTGGACCTGGTCGCTGCGCGTGTTCGCGCCGGTGATCCACACAAAGCCCATGGCCGTGCGGCTGTGGCCTTCAAAGCGGCCCATGGCGCTTTTGTAGGCCGCGCTGCCTTCGGCGGGTGGCGCGCTGCGGTCGAACAGGCCCAGGGCCGCCACGGCGCGCACAAAAGGCGTGTTGATCGAAATGCCGTCGCGGTGCCGCAGGATCTCGGACGGGCCCACGCGGGTGAGGTGGATGCTTTCCATCATGGTGCGCGGCGTGAGCAGTTCGACCTGGGCCGACTCCCAGCACAGCGTGCGCAGCGCGGGCAACTGGTCGGCGGCCACGGTGCCGCCCACGCGCAACGGGGTCTGCCCGGAGGCTGGGGCGCTGGCCAGCAGGCGCGCCAGCAGCTCGGGGGCCACGGGGCGGGTGGTGTCGAAATCGGACTTGGGCGTGCGGCGCAACAGCACCTGGGCGAACAGCGGGTCGGGCTGGCCGCCGGGTTGGAGCCTGATGCGCGCCACGGGGCGGTCGTCCCATTCCCGCAGCGCCAGGGGCAACGCACCTTGGGGCCAGAGCTGCACCTCGCAGCCCATGCCCTGCTGCGCGAGCGCCATCACCAGCAGCTCCAGGAAGGCGCCATGGCCGATCAGGATTTGGCGCCCCCACGGGTCGGTGTGGGGCAGCACCCGCTCGCGGTCGGTGCGCAGGGTGATGACGCCCTCCTCACGCAGGTCCGCCAGCCAGGGCTGCAGGTTGTGCGGGTTGGGCGCCGTGATGGCGTAGGCCACGGCACGGCGGCGCGGGTCGGTCTCGCCCACGGGGCCTTTCCAGGCCTCCACGGCTTCGGCGGGGTAGTGGGAGCCTACGGCGCCGCACGCGGCCAGCGTGCCAGCGGTGGCGGCGGCGATGGTGCCGCCACCGGCCAATCGGATGAAGTTGCGTCGGTGCATGGTGAAGGTCCTTGCGGGGGGAGTGGAGCCAGGGTTCAGGCCAGGGCGGCGCGGGGTGCGTGCACCGCCAGCATCCCCAGGTCGGCCAGGGCCTGGCGCACGGCCTGGTCGAAGGGGGTGCGGGGCTCGTCGCCGATGAGGGCGCACAGGCGGGCGTTGTCCAGCCGGTGGGGTGTGGTCCACAGGTAGCGCATGGCCGCCAGCGCGGCAAACGTCGGGGCCACCAGGCCCGCCAGCCGCAGCAGCGGCCAGGGCAGCGCGCCCACCCGCAGCGCCCCCGCGTCCGGCAGCCAGCCCTGCTCCGCCGCGATGGCGGTGAAGCTGTGCAGCCATTGCTGCGCGGTGACCTGGTGCCCGGCGACATGCAGGCACTCGAACGCGGCCAGGCGCTCCCGCTCCTGCGCCACACGCACGAAGGTGCGCGCCAGATCGGGCAGGTAGGCCCAGGGCGTGGCCACATCCAGCGGGCCGGGCCAGGTGACGCGGCCCTGGGGCAGGTCCTTGGCGATGGCCTGGTCGAGCCAGCCGCCGGTGCCGCTGCCGAAAAAGTCGCCGGCGCGCAGCACCACGGCGCGCAGGCCGCCGTCCTGCGTGGCCGCCTGCAGGCGCTGCTCCAGCTGCACCCGCAGGCGGCCCTTGAAGCCCGTGGCGGCCTGGGGCGTGTCTTCGCGCAGCACGGCGGGCATGTGTTCGCCAAAGTTGTAGACGTTGCCGGGCAGCATCAGCGTGGCGTGCAGCGCGCGGGCCACGGCAATGGCGGCCTCCATCAGCGCGGGGGCCTGCTCGCGCCAGGCCCTGTGGGTGTAGGGCGGGTTGAGCGCATGCACCACCACCTGCGCGCCCTGCGCCTGGGCGGCCAGCGCAGCGGTGTCGTCCACCGCCACGGGCATCCACCACACACCCTGTATTGCCGGCAATGCAGCGGCCCGCGCGCCCGGCCGCACCTGGGCCAGCACCTGCCAGCCGGCCTGGGCAAAGGCCCGTGCGGCCGCCAGGCCCAGCCGGCCCCGGGCACCCAGGATCAGCACGGTGGAGGGCTTGTCGGTACCGGTGGGGAGAAAGGAATGCGGGGTCATGTCAGGGCTCCATGCAAAAGGGATGGAGTGATTGTGAAAACGCAGGCACCGTTACACAATTGCCTAACCATTCATATCAGCAATGCAAATTTGAATACCTCTTCACCCCTGGTCTGCGCCTTGCCGCAGGCACACCGCCCCCATGAACCACCCCTTTGACTGGAGCCTGGTGCAGTCCTTCCTGGCCGCGCTCGACCAGGGCAGCCTGCTGGGCGCAGCGCGGGTGCTGAAGGCCAGCCAGCCCACCATCGGCCGCCACATTGCCGAGCTGGAATCGCAGCTGGGCGTGGTGCTGTTCGAGCGCACGGGGCGCGGCCTGCTGCCCACGGCCACCGCGCTGCGGCTGGCCGAGTCGGCCCGCGCGATGGAGGCCGGCGCCCACCAGCTGGCGCGCAGCGTGTCGGGCGCCGAGGCGGGCGTGAGCGGCACGGTGCGCATCACCGCCAGCCAGCCCGTGGCCTGCATGCTGCTGCCGCCGGTGCTGGCGCGCATGCGCGAGGTGCTGCCCGAGGTGCAAGTGGAGCTGGTGGCCAGCAACGAGGTCACCAACCTGCTGCGCCGCGAGGCCGACATCGCCCTGCGCATGGTGCGCCCCAGCCAGGCCAGCCTGGTGGCCAAACGCATCGGCGTGGTGACGCTGTGCGCCTGCGCCCACCGCGACTACCTGCGCCGCAAGGGCACGCCCCAGCAGCCGCCCGACCTGCTGCTGCACGAGCTGGTGGGCAACGACCGGCACGAGGACATCGTGCAAGGCTTTGCTGCCATGGGCTACCCCGTGGAACGCCAGCACTTTGCGTTTCGCACCGACGACCTCATGGCGTACTGGGCGGCGGTGCGCGCGGGCCTGGGCATTGGTTTTGTGGGCCACTACATGGCCCGCACCGACCCCGGCGTGGTGCCCGTGCTGCCCATGCTGCCCCTGCCCGAGCTGCCCATCTGGCTCACCGTGCACCGCGAGATCCGCACCAGCCGCAAGATTCGCGCGGTGTATGACTTTCTGGCGGCAGAGGTGCCAGGGGCGCTGTAAAGAGCCTGTTCAAGACACCCCCCGGGGGCAAGGCAGGCCACGCGGCTGCTAGCATCCCAGTCCCGTTGTCCACCGCGCCCAAGGAGCCCCATGCGCCCCGCGAGCCCCACACCAGTCCTCCCCCTTTTGCGCACGCCCCCTGCCCTGCGGGCGCTGGGCTTGGCAAGCCTGGCCATCCTGGCCCCCTTGTCCACGGCCGCCCAGGAAACCTCCCGCATCGCCCGCGTCACCGTCTACCCCGGCAGCGCCACGGTGGAGCGCGTGGCCAAGGTGGCTGCGGGCGCGCGCAGCCTCACGCTCGGTTGCCTGCCCGCATCGCTGGATGCGCAAAGCCTGCAGATCAGCGCGGACCCCGCTGTGCGCGTGGGCGAGTTCAACGTGCTCACCGAAGACCGCGATGTGGTGAGCGCCTGTGCCAGCCCGCTTGACGGCCGCATCCGCGAGCTGGAGGACCAGATCGCGGGCGTGAAGGCCGAGGCCTCGGCCCTGCAGCTGGTGGATGGCTACCTGCGCAGCGTGGCCCGCGCCACCCCCGGGGACGATGCGCCCCAGGCCCGCCCCGCCAGCCCCACGCCCGCGCAGATCACGGCCACGGCCGAGGTGCTGCGCAAGTCCGGGCAGGACGCCTTCACCCGCACCCATCAGCTGCAGCGCAAGCAGGAGGCCCTGGAGCTGGCCCTCAAACCCCTGGTGGCCGAGCGCGACCGCGTGGCCAGCCAGCGCGCGCGGGTGGTGTCCGTCACCATCCACCTGGCCACCGAGCGCGAGGCCGAACTGCGCCTGTCCTACCAGGTGCGCGGCCCGGGCTGGCAACCCAGCTACCGCGCCACGCTGGATGCGACCCAGGCCACGGTGCTGCTCGAGCGCCAGGCGCTGGTGGCACAGAACAGCGGCGAGGACTGGAGCGGCGTGCAGCTCACGCTGTCCACCGGCCAGCCGGGCCACGCCACGCAGGGGCCGCTGCCGCGCCCCTGGTGGCTGAATGTGGCGCCACCGCCGCAAGGAGCGGGCACACAGGCCGCCGCCATGGCCATGGCGCCCGCACCAGCGCCAGCCATGGCACCGCTGTCCCGGTCCCGCCATACCGCCGAGGAGGCCATGCCCACGTTCGACGTGAGCACCCTCGACAAGGGCTTTGCCTCCGAGTTCGCCGTGCCCCAGCGCATCACCGTGCCATCGAGCGGCCAGCGCGTGACACTGGCACTGGGCAGCCACAGGGCCCCCGCCACGCTGATCACGCGCACAGCGCCGGCCATGGAAGAGGCCGCCTACCTGGTGGCCCACATCGCCCCGCCACCCGGCGTGTGGCCTGCAGGCACAGCGGGCCTGTACCGCGACGGCGCCTTTGTGGGCAACGGCCGCATCGACTTTGGCGCGCCCAGTGCAGGCGCCCCGGCGGGCAGCACCAGCCTGTCGTTTGGCCGCGATGAACGGGTCACCGTGCGGGCCGAACCCGCGCAGGACCTGACGGGCAGCGCAGGCTTTACCGGCTCCCGCACCGAGCGCAAGACGCGCCGCACCTACAGCGTGGAAAACCGCCACGCCACCGCCATCACGCTGCAGGTGCTGCATGCAGCGCCGGTGTCGCGCCACGAGAAGATCGAGGTCGAATCGCGCTACCAGCCCCACCCCGCCGACCTGGCCTGGAACCGCAGCCCCGGCACCGTCGCCTGGCAACAGCCGGTGGCGGCGGGTGCCACGGCACAGTTCAGCGCCGAACACACCATCCGCCATCCCAAAGACATTGAACTGCTGGAAAGGCAGTAGGCAGCGCCCCCTGAGCCGCTTCGCGCCCCATGACACCCGTTCCTCCCCCCTCCCCCACCGACTCCGCCCCCCGCGGCCCCACGGTGGCATTCCTGCTTGCCCACCCAGCCCACTTCATCGCCCTGGGCTTTGGCGCCGGCCTGTCGCGCGTGGCGCCCGGCACCATGGGCACGCTGTGGGCCTGGCTGGCCTATCTGGCGCTGCAGCAATGGCTGTCGCCCCTGCACCTGGGCCTGCTGATCGCGGCCAGTACCGTGATGGGCTGGTGGGCCTGCACCACCACCGCGCGCCACCTGCGCGTGGCCGACCCCGGCTGCATCGTGTGGGACGAGGTCGTGGCCTTCTGGCTGGTGCTGTGGCTGGCCATGCCCATGGGCTTTTGGGGCCAGCTCACGGCGTTTGCGCTGTTCCGCTTCTTCGACGCGGCCAAGCCCGGCCCCGTGGGCTGGGCCGACAGCCTGTTCAAGGGCTTTGGCTGGCGCGGCGGCTGGGGTATCTTGTGGGACGACTTTGTGGCAGCCTTCTGCACCTTGCTGGTCATTGCACTGTGGAGGTTTTTATGACAACCGCGTCGCTATCAAACAAAGAGCTGCTAGCGCTTGATACATCTGCGCTAGAGGCCAATTTGACCCAGATTTCTCTGGAGCTGCTCAAACACCGGCACCTGCTGGCCACCGCCGAAAGCTGCACGGGCGGCATGATCGCGGCGGCCTGCACCGACCTCGCGGGCGCCAGCGACTGGTTCGAGCGCGGCTTCGTCACCTACTCCAACACCGCCAAGACCGAGATGCTGGGCGTGCCCGCCACACTCATCGAACAGGAAGGCGCCGTGAGCGAGGCCGTGGCCCGCGCCATGGCCGACGGGGCGCTGGCCCACTCCCAAGCCCACGTCAGCCTGGCCGTGACCGGCGTGGCCGGCCCCACGGGCGGCAGCGATGCCAAGCCCGTGGGCACCGTGTGGTTTGCCTGGTGCGTCAATGGCGAAACCCACAGCGAGATGCAGCACTTTGTGGGCGACCGCACTGCCATCCGCGCGGCCACGCAGCGCTATGCGCTGCAGCGGCTGCTGGGCCACCTGCTCGCCTGAACCCCGCCTTGTCGGCGCCAGCGCAAGCAGCACCGCAAGCTTGCCGCGCCCCACCACCCACACACCTCTTGCCCATGACCGCCACCGCCTGGTTTGAAGGCTTCACCCCCCACCGCATCGCCACCACGGGCGCCGAGATTTTTGTGCGCACCGGCGGCACCGTGGGCGCGCCGCCGCTGCTCCTGCTGCACGGATTTCCACAAACCCACGCACTGTGGCACCGCGTGGCGCAGCAGTTGGCGCGCGACTACTTCCTGGTGCTGCCGGATTTGCGTGGCTATGGCGACTCGTCCCACGCGCCCGGCCTGCCCGACCACAGCAACTACAGCAAACGCGCCATGGCCCAGGACATGGCCGAAGTGATGACCGCGCTGGGGCACGACAGCTTCTACCTCTGCGGCCACGACCGGGGCGGCCGCGTGGCCCACCGCCTGGCGCTGGACCACGCCGCACGCGTGAAGAGGCTGTGCGTGATCGACATCGCCCCCACGCTCGACATGTACGCGCGCACCGACATGGACTTCGCGCGCGCCTACTACCACTGGTTCCACCTGATCCAGCCCGCCCCGCTGCCCGAGACCATGATCGGCGGCAACGCACTTGCCTACCTGCACGCCAAGCTGGGCGGCTGGGGCAGCGCCGGCCTGGCCCACATCGAGCCCCTGGCCCTGGCCGACTACGAGCGCTGCTTTTGCACGCCCGAAGCCATCCACACCGCCTGCGAGGACTACCGCGCCAGCGCCGGCATCGACCTGGACCACGACCGCGAAAGCCGCGCGCGCGGCGAGAAAATCGCCTGCGATACCCTGGTGATCTGGGGCGCACACGGCGTGGTGCACCGGCTGTTTGACCCAATGGCGCTGTGGCAGGCGCAGTGCGCAGGCGTGGTGACCGGGCAGGCGGTGCCTGCGGGGCATTTCATCCCCGAGCAGTTGCCTGGCGAGACCGCCGATGCGCTGCGCGGCTTTATGTGCTGACCTCCCCGTTTCATCCACCTTACCGGACGCCTTCATGCACCCCAACGCCCAGACCCTGCAGCGCTTCTACACCGCGTTTGCGCAACTCGACCACGCCACCATGGCCGCCTGCTACGCGCCCGATGCCACGTTCGACGACGAGGCGTTTTCGCTCAAGGGCCGGGACGAGGTGGGCGGCATGTGGCGCATGCTGTGCACCGCGACGAAGAAGCCCGGCGCCGCCGAGCACTGGAAGCTGGAGTTCAGCGGCATCGACGCCGATGCCCAGGGCGGCAAGGCGCACTGGGAGGCGCACTACCGCTTCAGCGCCACGGGGCGCCAGGTGCACAACATCATCGACGGCACATTCACCTTCACGCCCGACGGGCTGATCGCCACGCACCGCGACCGCTTCAACTTCTGGCGCTGGTCTCGCCAGGCGCTGGGCGCGCCGGGGCTGCTGCTGGGCTGGTCGCCCTCGCTCAAGCGCAAGGTGCGCAGCACGGCAGCGGGGAATTTGAAGAAGTTTTTGGCGCAGGGATGATGCGGAGTCTTGTCGGGAGCCATGGATGCCATGGTGCTGGGGCGGCGCTGACAGCTCAACGCATTTGGAACTTCATTTTTTGACCAGAAGCGGGCGTTTGTCTGCCCCACAATCTCAATACCTCTGGCGCGTGGTCAGTCTGCATGCGCTGTGTCCTAGCCATTTATGACCATCCAACCGGCGATAGACCCGGGTCTGATCCACGCCCACACAACCGCAGCACCTTCATCGGTGATTCACTGGATGAAGCAGCACTACGGCTTGAATGTGCAGCGGTGCCACCTGATCCGGCGCGGCTTGAATGACAACTACGCCCTGCTCGGTTCCGACGGTACCCGGTATGTGGCAAGGCTGTACTCCATACGCCCACGTGGCGAGTTCAACATCGACTTTGAGACGTCGCTACTTGAACACCTTGCAGCCAGACAGATTGGTGTGGCGGCACCGCTGAGGTCCGTCGACGGCTCAAGCCATGCGCGACTCCAGTTTCCGGAAGGATTACGGGCGTTGGCAGTCTTCTGCCATGCGGACGGCGTCGCGCCAGAAACGCTGGACGAATTCGAATTGACCGGACGCACACTCGCACTGATTCACGTGGCATCGCGTGACTACGCGGGGCCTGCGAGCCGCTATACCCTGAATGGTCACCATCTCGTTGGAAGGACGTGGAAGTATTTGCAGGACTATCCGGAGTTGGAAATAGAGTTGCTGGATGCCTACCAACAGCGAATACAGGCCCTCCAGGAAGAACTGTCCAGCCTAGAGAGCGACCTGACCAAGGTGATCTGCCACGGCGATACCCATGGGTTCAACAACCACGTGTATGCAAATACCGCAGGCGACAAAAAAGCCGTTTTCTTTGACTTTGACGACGCGGGCCCGGGATATCTGGCCTACGACATGAGCGTGATGCCTTGGTCATACCTGGCGCGGAAGATGCTCAAGGAGCCGGACGACGTGCTCCAGGATCGGTGGAAGCACTATTTGCACGGCTATCGCGCAGGTGGCGGCGAGATCAGCGAGGCCGACCTCGTGTCATTGCCAATGTTCCTGCAACTGCGACACCTATGGAATCTGGGTGAAGCCGTCGGTCGATTGAATCATTGGGGTACAAGCATGGCTCCTGCGGACTGGCTCCACAAGCAGATCGACAGAATGGAACCATGGAAAAAGCTCGACCTGCGCGCCTAAAAGGCGAGCGGCCACGCCTACGACTTCTGCTTAGATGTCGGGTATGGGCCCAACGCGCCCATCACGGCACTCGACAAACGGTAGGCAGCCACCGGCCCTGAGCATCGCCCACATCTGCTGCGGGCAGCTGCAAACAATCAAACCAAACTGACCTATAGCGCTTAACCCATAAGCGCTAGCAGCTATCAAATTAGTAGTATTTACTACCTCACGCCCCGTGGCACTTCTTGTACTTCTTGCCGCTGCCGCAGTGGCAAGGGTCATTGCGCCCCGGCTCGGGCGCCTTGCGCACCGTCTCCACGCGCGGGCCCATGCTCTTCCAGAGCTGGCGCAGGTCGTACACGGCCCAGATGGCTTCGCCAAAGGCCTCGACACGCGCCTGGCTGGTGCTGGGGGCGCCGTCTTCGTCGTACATGCAGACTTCGGGCTTGCCGGTGTCGTCTTCGGTCAGGGCGACGATGCTGTCCAGTGCATCGTCCAGCCACTTGGCGGCTTCCTTGTCGCGCGGGGCGGCCCAGTCTTCGGGCCAGTTTTCAACCGCGAACATGAAGCCCAGCGCCCACACCTGGCCGAAGGACGGGATCTCCTGGTCGTCGCCCATCTCGGCGCGCTGCTCGTCGGTCAGGCTGGCCACGGCGCCGCGCATGTCCATGGCTTCGGGCTGGAAGGTACGGTCATCGTCCAGCGTCTTCACGTCGGTGTCGAGCTGGGCCACGATCTCGTTCCAGCGGCGCATCCACAGGTCCATGAAGCGGGCTTGCTGGGCAGCGTCGGCAAACGCGGGCAGCGGGGGCAAGGGCGCGCCGTCGGCCACCTCCAGCTCGGCGCCGTCGCCCAGCAGCATGGGCAGGTATTCGGCGGGGGCGATGGGGCGGCGGCTGCAGATCAGCGCGGTCATGAAGCCGTCGCAGAACTCCCACTGCGGGATTTCCTCGCCGCGCGCGCGCAGGTCGTCGAGGATGTTGTCCATCTCCTCCAGCTCATCGGGGCCCAGCGCGGCAGCCGGGGCCGCGGTGGGGTCGAGATCGTCGGTGGCGGGGGTGGGCGATGTGGATTCGGTCATGGGGGCTCCGGTCGTCAAGCGAGAAAGCGGGGGGCTGGGAAGCAAAGTTTTACTTTTATGATGCGCAGGCCTTGTGCCATGGCGATGTCACGGCAGCGGCACTGCGACGGCCTCGCGGCCATGGGCAGATAGATGCTGCGCAAAACGCGCTGCCCACCACCCGGCAACCCGATAAAAAGGCGGTCAGTGTAGCCCTCTCTCGCACAGCCCCCCAAACAAGGACCCCCATGCTCCACCAACTGAACTCCCTGTACCCGGTGCGCTACACGGCCTTTGCACTGTGCGTGTTCGGGCTGCTGCTGTCGCTGTTTGCGCTGGTGGCCTTTGGTGTGGGGCTGCCCGTGGTGCTGGTGTTTGCGGCGCTGGTGGGCCTGGGCGTGTACGACCTGCAGCAGTCGCGCCACGCGATTTTGCGCAACTACCCAGTCATAGGGCATATCCGCTTCATGCTCGAATATGTGCGGCCCGAGGTGCGCCAGTATTTCATCGAGAGCGACAGCGAAGCCGCACCGTTCTCGCGCGCGCAGCGCTCGCTGGTGTACCAGCGCGCCAAGGGCGACCCGGACAACCGCCCGTTTGGCACGCACCTGGATGTGGGCGCGCATGGCTATGAGTGGGTGAACCACTCGCTCGCGCCCACAGAGCTGCCGTCGCACGATTTCCGCGTGTGGATCGGGGGCAGCCCCGGCGCACCCTCGCCGTCCGTTGCGCCCTGCACCCAGCCCTACCACGCGAGCGTGTTCAACATCTCGGCCATGAGCTTTGGCGCGCTCTCGGCCCACGCCATCCTGGCATTGAACCTGGGCGCCCACAAAGGCGGCTTTGCGCACGACACGGGCGAGGGCAGCATCAGCCAGCACCACCGGGTGCATGGCGGCGACTTGATCTGGGAGATCGGCTCGGGCTACTTTGGCTGCCGCAACCCGGACGGCAGCTTCAGCGAAGAACGCTTTGCGGCCAACGCCACCGACCCGCAGGTCAAGATGATCGAGCTCAAGCTCAGCCAGGGCGCCAAGCCCGGCCATGGCGGCGTGCTGCCGGGCGCCAAGGTGACGGCGGAGATTGCGGCCGCGCGCGGGGTGAAGCAGGGCGAGGCCTGCATCTCGCCCGCCAGCCACAGCGCGTTTCGCACGCCGGTGGAGATGATGCAGTTCATCGCCAGGCTGCGCCAGCTGTCGGGCGGCAAGCCCACGGGCTTCAAGTTCTGCCTGGGCCACCCGTGGGAGTGGTTTGCCATCGTCAAGGCCATGCTGGTGACCGGCATCACGCCCGATTTCATCGTGGTCGATGGCGCCGAGGGCGGCACGGGCGCGGCGCCCGTGGAGTTCAGCGACCATGTGGGCGCCCCCCTGCAAGAGGGCTTGCTGCTGGTGCACAACACGCTGGTGGGCGTGAACCTGCGCGACCGCGTGCGCATCGGCTGCGCGGGCAAGGTCATCAGCGCCTTCGACATCGCGCGCATGATGGCGCTGGGCGCCGACTGGTGCAACGCGGGGCGCGGCTTCATGATGGCGCTGGGCTGCATCCAGGCGCAAAGCTGCCACACCGGCCACTGCCCCACGGGCGTGACCACGCAGGACCCACTGCGCCAGCAGGCCCTGGTGGTGCCCGACAAGGCCACGCGCGTGGCGCAGTTCCACCGCAGCACCCTGCACGCGCTGCAGGAGCTGGTGCAGGCCGCCGGGCTGCACCACCCCAAGGACATCACGGCCCACCACATCGTGCGCCGCATCACCGACACCGAGGTGCGCCTCTTGTCCAACCTCATCACGCGCATGCAGCCCGGCGCGCTGCTGGGGCCGCTGGACGCACAGCACAACGTGTTCCGCCTGTACTGGCCACTGGCCAACGCCCACAGCTTCCAGGCCAGTGAGCCGGCGCTGGAGCCCTCCATCCCCCACCATGTCGAGCTGGTGCATGCGGCGGCGGCCGGCACTGCGGCCGGGGTGGCGGGAGACGCCGACGTATGACGATGGACAACAACACCCCAGCCCCCCAGCCCCTCGCGCCCACCCCGGACTACAGCGCCTTCCTGCAGCAAAAGCTGGCCACGCAGCCCCACAACGTGATGAGCCATGTGCTGGGCCACGAGCAGATCTGGGTCAAGCGCGCGGGCGCGCCGCATGGCATGGGCCGCTACCGCGCCATGGCGGTGCTGGCCGGCCTGCTGCGGCTGCCGGTGCTGGCCCCGGTGCCCAACCCCGGCGGCCCGGTCGCCATCGCCACCGAGGTGCGCCGCCTCCAGGACCTGGCCGCACGCGGCGTGCGTGTGCCCGAGGTGCTGGCCGTGCGGGACAACGGCTTTGCCATGCGCCACCTGGGCCGCGTGGGCGAAGAGGCCCATTCCCTGGGCAATGCGATCGACCGGACCTTGCGTGCGAACGACCCCGCCGCCGTGCTGTCGCTGTGGCAGCAGGGGCTGGATGCGCTGACCCATGTGCACCGCCAGGGCACCTGCCTGAGCCAGGCGTTTGCACGCAACATGGTGCGCGACCCCAGCGGGGCCGTGGTCTGCATCGATTTTGAAGACGACCCCGCCGCCGTGCTGCCGCTGCCGCTGTGCCACGTGCGCGATGCGCTGTGCTACGCGCACTCCACGGCCCTCTACCTGCAAGAGAGCGGCCGATGGCCCGAGGCGCGCGCGCGCTGGGCCGCCTGGGTGGCGCAGGGCAGTGCAGAGATGCAGGCCCACTTGGCCGTCAGCATCCGCCGGATGGGCTGGATGCAATACCTGCCCGCGAGCCGCAGGCTGGGGCGGGATTTGCAGCGGGTGCGGGCGGCGTATGACCTACTGGTTTCGTAACAGCTTTTGAGCTTCAGTACGAGCCAAACAACGCATCAAGGGCATTGGTGATCCAGTCTGCCTGCGCCCGCAGATTCGCCACCGGGGTTTTCAAAAAAGACACCGGAACGGCAGCAATGGCCGCCGTGTCGAGGATGACTGCGATGCCATCGACTTCCAGCGCGGGATTGAGATCGCGCAGCGGTATCGTCACCCGCTCTGCACTGCGCAAGGGCAACACGACCCGTGTCTGCAAACCGCTGATGTACTCGTTTTGCACATCCAGCACAAAGGGCGTGGTGGCACGCTGCGCAGCGTCGGGGTGCCGATAGACGTCAAAACGCGCCATCGGTCAAAAGCTCCGGTACTGGGCCAGTGGCAAGCCTTCGCTTTCGATACGCGCGTTGTAGGCCGCGATGGCGTCCTGATTGGTGCGGTTCCAGCGCTCCCAGTAGCGGCGCTGGACTTCGGCGGCCAGCAACTCATCCACCGTCTGGGAGAGGTTCATGCCCATGTCCCGCGCGGCCTCCAGCACCTTGCTGTTGAGCGACAGGTTGGTGGACTTCTTGGGGGCGTTGTCAAAACGAAGCATGGCGGCATCTCCAGCAGAACGTATGCGCATATTTTATGCGCATACCCCATCCACCTCCAGCACCAATGCCGTCGCCACATCCGCCCCCAGGCCCAGCAGCCGCTTGCGCATGCAGATCACCGCTTTGTCCTTGCTCAGCAAGATCGCCCGGTGCGCGGCCGCCAGGTCGATGAACTTCTGGTCGTCCGCGTCCTTGCACACATAGGCCACCTTGGGCGCAACCTCCACCCGCCGCACCTGGGCGTCAAACGCGGCCAGCACCTGCGCTGCATCCACGCGGTAGTAGTCCATGCGCTCCACGATGTGCGGGTAGGCCAGCACGCGCTCCAGCTCGTCGCGCATGACCTGGGTGGCGATCCAGGCCAGGCGCCCCTGGGCCAGCAGCGTGCGCAGCGGGGCGGTGCGCGGGTCGCTGAAGATCAGCAGGTCCAGCGCGACGTTGGTGTCAACCACCACAGGGCGTGCGGGCTCGCCCGTCGGGGCGTCGGCGGGCAGGCGCAGCTCCACCTTCATGGTGCACCGTGGCCGGGGTTCGGCGACGGCGCCTTGGCGGCCCGGTCGCGCACCGCGCCCTTGATCATGTCGAAGCGGAACATGCGGCATTCGATGGGGCCGTTCCACATCGGCACGCGGCGCGATTCCTTCAGGCGCATCTTGCTGGGCAGCTTGAGGTCGGGCGTGAGCATCCAGGCCGTCCAGCCGCTGTAGTTCTTCTTCCAGTGCGTGGCCAGCTGGCTGAAGAACTCGCCGCCGTCTTCGGTCTGCGCTTCTTCGCGGCCCACGGCCATGCCCTGGACGCGGTCGGCGGCGCGCTCGCTGGCGTTGCGGCCTGCGCTACCTGCGGCAGCAATGCGCTCGCCGTAGGGCGGGTTCAGCAGCATCACGCCGGGCTGCTCGCACGGCGGCATGCGCTGCAGCGCATCGCCACCGCGCAGTTGCACGGCGTCGGCCACGCCCG
Source organism: Acidovorax sp. FJL06 (assembly GCF_003852545.1). Taxonomy (GTDB): domain Bacteria; phylum Pseudomonadota; class Gammaproteobacteria; order Burkholderiales; family Burkholderiaceae_C; genus Acidovorax. Next base: position 26,996 of record NZ_QAJR01000029.1, on the reverse strand, counting down.
CGCGCTCGGCATTGCGCTGGGCAAAATCGACCATGCGGAAGGCGACATCACTGCCAAAAATGGGTACAGCGCTGGTCTGGATTGCGCTTTCAGCTTCGTTTTTAATAGCGCCCCAGACATGGGCCTGGAAGGGCAGCAGCTTCTCGAACGCAAAGCGGCGCAGCATGCCCGCCGGGATGCGGCAGGCGATCTGCGCGGCCTCGACGGCGATGGTGCCGCTGCCGCAGCAGGGGTCGTACAGGGGCTGGGGGTTGTCGCCATGCGGGTCCCAGCCGCTGGCGGCGATCATGGCGGCGGCCAAGGTTTCCTTCAGCGGGGCGTCGCCCTTGTCCTCGCGCCAGCCGCGCTTGAACAGCGGCTCGCCACTGGTGTCGATGTAGATCGTGGCCTCATCGGTGGTCAGGTGCAGGTGGATGCGCACGTCGGGCCACTGGGTGTTCACATCGGGGCGCACGCCGCTCTTGTGGCGGAAGCGGTCGGCCACGGCGTCTTTCACCTTGAGGCCCGCGAAATTCAGGCTCTGCAGCGGGCTGTGCTGGGCGGTCACCTCGACCTTGAAGGTCTGGCGCGTGGTGAACCAGATCTCCCAGGCCACGTCGCCGGCCATGGCATAGAGATCGTTTTCAGAGCGGTACGGGCGGTGCGCCAGCTGCACCAGCACGCGCTGCGCCAGGCGGCTGTGCAGGTTGAGCAGCAGCGCATGGCGCCACGAGGCGCGCAGCAGCACGCCGCCCCGGCCCACCAGCAGGTCTTGCCCCGTGAGGCCGGTGATGCCATGCACTTCGTCGGCCAGAAAGCCCTCGACACCGGCGGCGCAAGGGAGGAAAAGTTGGAGTTGGTTCATGTCGATGGAGAGGATACGCGCTCGGGCAATGCGGGGGAACCGGGCGCCCCCGCACGGGCCAGCAGCAGCTGGCGGATGGACTCGGGGATCGCCGCCACCTTGCGGTCGGCCTTGCCGATGAAGACGATGCCGATCTTGCCGCGCGCCACTTCGCGGCCGGAGGTTTTGTCCGTCATGCAGAACACGAGGTCGAAGCCGTAGCGGTTGAAGTCTGCCGGCGCCATTTCCACCCGCATGGTTTCGCCGTGGAAACCCTCGGACTTGTACTGCGCCACGATGTCGCCGACCACGATGGACAGGCCGCCCACATCCGCCTCGGGGTAGCCCAGCGACTGGAAGAACCGCACGCGCGCCTCGGACACCAGGCTGAGCAGTTGCGCGTTGTCCAGGTGCCCGCCCTGGTTCACATGGCTGATGTAGATCTGCAGCTCGGTGGCAAAGCCGAAGTGCGCGGGGAGGTCAAAAACGATGCGGGCCATGGGACAGACAGGGGTAGGAAAAAAGCAAGCGAAGAGCGGAAACCCGTGCGGTGGTGGTGCGCGGCGAGCGCCGCTGGATGCTTGCGGGGCCCCGGTCGTGGGGCAAGGCACGCCAAGGGGCCATGGATCGCGGCACGGGGGTGCGGCACACAGCCCCTGCGGGCCAGGCCCCTGGTCTCGTATGCTCTCGGGCAGTGGATTTTACCGGAGCCCCTTATGAGCCCTTGCCATCGGACCCTGCTGACAGCACTGGCGCTGGCCGCGATGCCCTGGGGGGCCAGCGCCCAGACGCTCTACAAATCGGTGGGGGCGGATGGCCAGATCGTGTACAGCGACAAGCCCCCTGTGACCGGCGCTGTGGAAAAGACGATGAAGCTGGAGAACCTGCCGGTGAGCGTGGTGCCAGGCGCGTCGCCCGCGCCCCCGGCCACATCCCCCGACGCCCCGCAGGCTGCGACCCCCCGGGGCGATGTGGTGCTCTACATGGCCACCTGGTGCGGCTACTGCAAGGCCGCCAAGGCCTATCTGGGCCAGAAGGGCATCGCCTACCGCGAGCTGGACATCGACACCCCTGCGGGCAAGGCCGCTTTTGCGCAGGTCGGGGGGCGGGGCGTGCCCGTGCTGCTGGCACAGGGACAGCGGGTCACGGGCTTCACGCCGCAGGCCTATGACGCGGTGTTCGTGGCGAAAAAGTAGCCAGGGCATGGCCGCACACGGCGGCCGCCCCCTGCCGCACAGCTCCCGCCCACAACTCAGAGCGCCTTGCGCAGGTTGGCCGGCGCGATCTTGAGCGCCTCGCGGTACTTGGCCACGGTGCGGCGCGCGCACTCGATGCCCTGCTCCTTGAGCATCTCGGCGATCTGGCTGTCCGACAGGGGCTTGGTGGGGCTTTCGGCGGCCACGAACTGCTTGATGAGGGCGCGCACGGCGGTGCTCGATGCGTTGCCGCCGGTCTCCGTGCCCAGGCCCGATCCGAAGAAATATTTCAGCTCGTAGGTGCCGATGGGCGTGGCCATGTACTTGGCCGTGGTCACGCGGCTGATGGTGGATTCGTGCAGGCCCAGCTCGTCGGCAATGTCGCGCAGCACCAGCGGGCGCATGGCCAGCTCGCCATGGGTGAAGAAGTTCTTCTGCCGCTCCACGATGGCGCGCGAGACGCGCAGGATGGTGTCAAAGCGCTGCTGGATGTTCTTGATGAACCAGCGCGCTTCCTGCAGGCGCTGCTGCATGCCCTGGTGGCCTTCGCCCCCCTTGTGGCCGCGCAGCGCACCGGCGTAGATGTCGTGCACGCGCAGGCGCGGCATCACGTCGGGGTTGAGCTGCACGATGAAGTTGTGCTGCCCATCGCGACCATTGGCGCGCCCGGCTTTGCGCACGATCACGTCGGGCACGATGATGTTGCGCTCCACATCGGCAAAGCGGCGGCCGGGGCGGGGCTCCAGGCGGGCGATCAGCGCCATGGCTGCGCGGGTGCGCTCCTCGCCGCTCACGCCGCCTTCACTGCACAGCGGCGTCAGGCGGCGGATGTCGCGGCGCGCCAGCATCTCCAGCGGCTGCTGGCAGATCCGCAGCGCGGTCTGCAGGGTGTCGGGGTCGCCTTCCTCGTCGGCATCCAGGGCCTTGAGCTGCAGCGTGAGGCATTCACCCAGGTTGCGCGCCCCCACACCCACAGGCTCCAGGCTCTGCAGCAGGCGCAGGGCCACGGTAAAGCGGTGCACCAGCTCTTCGATCTGCTCCAGAACGTCCGGGCCGGCCAGGGCGGCGGCGAGTTCTTCGAGCGGATCTTCGAGGTAGCCGTCGTCGTTGAGCGATTCGATGAGGAAGCGCAGCGCGGCGCAATCCACATCCGACAGGCGCAATGACAGGGCCTGACGGTGCAAAAAGGCGGTCAGCGATTCGTGCGAGCGGGCCAGCTCGGTGGCATCGGCCTCGTCGCCCTCGGCGTCGTTGCGGTTGCGCGCGGGCGCATCGCCGCCCCACTCGGCATCGCTCGGCGCCATCTCCACGGTGCCGTCGCCGCTCCAATCGGGCTCGTCGGCGCCCGCGCTCGACACCTCGGCATCATTTTGGCCATCAGCGCTTGTGGAGCTTGCGCTGGCAGCTCCTGAAAAAATAGCATCGTCCGCACTGTAGTCGTCAGCCTGGGCGGGGGTGTTCTCGGCCTCCAGGCCAAACTCCTCGCGCGGCGCCTCGTCGGCCGTGCGTTCAAGGAACGGGTTCTCGTCGAGCATCTGCTCGACTTCCTGCGAGAGTTCAAGCGTGGACAGCTGCAACAGCCGGATGGATTGCTGGAGCTGGGGGGTCAGCGCAAGGTGCTGCGAGACGCGCAGCGAGAGGCCAGGCTTCATCACATGCGGAAATGTTCGCCCAGGTACACCCGGCGCACTTCAGCGTTGTCCACGATCTCGGAGGGCGTGCCCTGCGCCAGCACCTGGCCGTCGCTGATGATGAAGGCGTGGTCGCAGATGCCCAGCGTCTCGCGCACGTTGTGGTCGGTGATGAGCACGCCGATGCCACGCGCCTTGAGGAAGCCGATGATGCGCTGGATCTCGATCACCGCGATGGGGTCGATGCCGGCAAAGGGTTCGTCCAGCAGGATGAAGCGCGGCTGCGTGGCCAGGGCCCGGGCGATTTCGACGCGGCGGCGCTCGCCGCCCGACAGCGCCATGGCGGGCGAGGCGCGCAGATGCTGGACGCGCAGCTCTTCCAGCAAGGCCGTGAGGCGCTCTTCAATAGCATCGCGCGAGAGCGGCTGGCCGTCGTCGCCGCGCTGCAGCTCCAGCACGGCGCGCACGTTTTCCTCGACCGAGAGCTTGCGAAAAATCGAGGCTTCCTGCGGCAGGTACGACAGGCCCAGGCGCGAGCGGCGGTGGATGGGCATGTGGGCCACGGACTGGCCGTCGATGCGGATGTCGCCCGCATCGCTGCGCACCAGGCCCACGATCATGTAGAACGAGGTGGTCTTGCCTGCGCCGTTGGGGCCCAGCAGCCCCACGACCTCGCCCTTTTGCACGACGAGCGACACGTCCTTGACCACCTTGCGGCTGCCATACGATTTGGCCAGGTGCTGCACCTCGAGCCGGCTGCCGGCCTGGGTGTCTGGGCCAGAATGGGCGGGCAACGCGCTCACTTCGCGTCGCCACCCAGGCTGGTGCTGGGCCGCAGCACGGGGGCCGGCGAAGGCGCGGCGGGCGCTGCTGCTGCGGCGGCTGGCGTGCCAGGCTTGGGGTCCTTGGGCGCCAGCACCGCGCGCACGCGGTTGCCGGGGGCCGGGGCATCGCCGGCCGCGTTGGTGGCGGGGGCGCGCTGGCCGTCCACGGTGAACACGTCGGTGAGGTTGTTGTAGACGATCACGGCACCGGTGATCTCGTCGCTGAGTGCAGCGCCCCGGTAGCGGCGCAGCTCGGCCCGGGTGATGAAACGCACGTTGTCGGCCTTGCCGTCGTACTCGATGACCTCGCTCTCGCCTTCGATGTACTCGTCGGGCGCGCCAGGCACGGTGTCGCGCTTCTGGCGGAAGAAGGCGCGCTTGCCGGCGTCGGCAGTCACCACGCCAAACTGGTAGCCGTCGGCATCCTGGCGCACGTCCAGCCGCGCGCCACGCAGCACGATGGTGCCCTTGGTCATGACCACGCGGCCCGAGAACACGCTGGTTTGCTTGAGCTCATCGTGGCGCAGGGTGTCGGCCTCGATGTTCATGGGCTTGGCCCGGTCCGCCTTTTCGGCGTGCGCCACGCCCACGGGACCAGCCAGGGCGGCGAGCAAGAGGAGGGGGAGGATGCGGTGGTTCATAGGGCACGAATCTTGCAATCATTGTAGCCACCCGTTTGCGTCCTCCATGAAAAAAGCCCGCTTGTGCGGGCTTTTGGCGGGGTGTCAGCAGGCAGGCGGCAGCTTGCCGTCAGCCTTTTCGGCCCGTGGTGACCAGGTACTCGACCACCTGCAGCACGGTCTGCATGCTGCCCGCCATGGTGCCGTCGGTGTAGAACTTGCCGGCCACGCCCATCGAGGGCACGCCTTCCACGCCATAGGCGTCCTGCAGCTGCGATGCGCGGCGCACCTGGTTGGACACGCTGAAGGAGCTGTAGACCTCCTTGAACTTGGCGGCGTCCACCCCTTGCTGGGTCACCCAGGCCAGGATTTCGTCGTCCTTGGCGAGCTTGAGCTTTTCCACATGGATGGCGCGGAACACCTTGGCATGCAGGGCGTCGAGCTTGCCCATGCCTTCCAGGGCGTAGTAGAGCTTTTGCTGGGGAACAAAGCTCGCGTTGAAAGCCACGGGCACGCGGCGGATGGAGAGGTCCTTGGGTGCGGCCTTGACCCAGGCGTCCAGCGAAGGCTCGAAGGCGTTGCAGTGCGGGCAGCTGTACCAGAAGAACTCGATCACATCGACCTTGCCAGCGGGCGCATCGGGCGCCACGGGCTTGTCCAGGCGCTTGTAGTCCTTGCCCTCCTTGAACTGGCGGGCTTGGGCCAGCGCGGGGGTGGCGACGGGCAGCGTCAGGGCGGAAGCGGCCACGGCCGAAGCAGCGGACAAAGAAAACTCACGGCGTTTCATGACAAAGACTCTCCTGTTTCAGGTATGGGGGATGTGAGCCATGCCCCCGCAAAAAGTTCAGCGGGAGCGTGCCACAGGTCAGCGTTGCACGCGCACCAGCGCGGACTCCAGCCCGGCGCCGTCGAGCTTTTCCTTGAGCTGCTCGGCGTCGTCGCGCTTGGTGAACGGGCCCACCCGCACCCGGAAGACGGCCCGGCCGTTTTGCTCGCGCTCGCTCACACGGGCTTCCCAGCCCAGCATGGCCAGCTTAGCGCGCTGGGCATCGGCATCGGCCTGGGTGCGGAAGGCACCGGCCTGCACGAAGTAGTCGAACGGGTCCACATTGCCCTTGGCAGCGGCCTTGGCCACGGCCAGGTCGCCCAGCGGGTCGGCGCCGGGCTTGCTCTCGGCCTTGGCGGCCTCGGGCTTGCTGGCGCTCGCCTTGGGCGCCGAGGCGGCGGCACGCACCTCGGGGGCCGATGCGGGCGCTGCGGCCGAAGCGGGGGCCGATGCCGCCGCAGCCACGGCCGGCGTGGTGGGACGGGCCGGGTTCTTGCCATACAGCGGCGAGTTCGGGTCCCAGTTCTTGTTCTTCTGGGTCTCGGCGGCGTCCATGTCCGCCCCCCGGCCATTGCCCTTGTTCAGGAAGGGCACGGGCACCTTGGTCACATACACCGCCACGGCCAGCGCCGCCCCCAGGCCCACGATGACACCGACGATAAAGCCGATGATGGTCCCGCCCGTCTGTTGTTTCTTCATAGATGTAGTAACTGCTTACATTCTGGCCGGAGCCGACACGCCCAGCACCGCCAGGCCATTGTGCAATACCTGTGCAGTGGCCGCGACGAGGGCCAGGCGGGCCTTCTTCACCGCCTCGTCGTCCACCAGGATGCGCTCGGCATCGTAGTAGCTGTGGTAGCTGGCGGCCAGGTCGCGCAGGTAGAAGGTCACGTCGTGCGGCGCCTCGCCGTCAGCGGCGGCCGTCAGCATCTCGGGGTACTTGGCCAGCTGCAGCATCAGCGCCTGGGCCTGCGGGCCTTCGAGGGCCGACAGATCCACCTCCTTGAGCGAGGCCACATCGCTGCCGCCCGCTTCCTGCCAGGCCCGCAGCACCGAGCAGATGCGCGCATGCGCGTACTGCACGTAGTACACGGGGTTGTCGTTGTTCTGCGCCACGGCCAGGTCCACGTCGAAGGTGTACTCGGTGTCGGGCTTGCGGCTCAGGAGGAAGAAGCGCACCGCGTCCTTGCTGGTCCATTCGATCAGGTCGCGCAGCGTGACGTAGCTGCCCGCGCGCTTGCTGATCTTGACCTCTTCGCCGCCCTTGACCACGCGCACCATGGTGTGCAGCACATAGTCGGGGTAGCCCTGCGGGATGCCCACGTCGGCCGCCTGCAGGCCGGCGCGCACGCGCGCGATGGTGCCGTGGTGGTCCGTGCCCTGGATGTTCACGACCTTGCTGTAGCCGCGCTCCCACTTGGCGATGTGGTAGGCCACGTCGGGCACGAAGTAGGTAAACGTGCCGTCCTGCTTGCGCATGACGCGGTCCTTGTCGTCACCGTAGTCGGTGGACTTGAGCCACAGCGCGCCGTCCTGCTCGTAGGTCTTGCCGTTGGCCACCAGCTTGCCCACCGTGGCCTCGACGCGGCCGCTGGTGTACAGGCTCGATTCGAGGTAGTACTCGTCAAACTGGAGGTTGAAGGCCTGCAGGTCCTTGTCCTGCTCGTTGCGCAGGTAGGCCACGGCAAACTGGCGGATGTTGTCGTAATCCTCCACATCGCCGTTGGCCGTGAACTCGCGGTCGTCGGCCTTGACGGTGGCACGGGCCTTGAAGGCCTCGGCAATGTCGGCGATGTAGTCGCCGTTGTAGAAGTTCTTGGCCAGCGGGTTGTCGCTGTCGGTGGGCCAGCAGTCGTCACCGGGCTTGAAGCCCTTGGCGCGCAGTTGCGTGCTTTTGGTCAGCGTGTCGATCTGCACGCCCGCATCGTTGTAATAGAACTCGCGGTGCACCTTCCAGCCCTGGGTGCTGAACAGGTTGCAGATCGCATCGCCCAGGGCCGCCTGGCGGCCGTGGCCCACGTGCAGCGGGCCGGTGGGGTTGGCCGACACGAACTCGACCAGCACCTGCTGGCCGTTGCTGGCACGGTAGCCGAAACGCTCGCCCGCAGACAGCACCTCGCGCACCACTTCCTGCTTGGCGGCGGGTTGGAGGCGGATGTTCAGAAAGCCCGGCCCCGCGATTTCAATGGCGGACACCCAGCGCTGGAAAGCGGGCGTGGCCTCGAGCGCCGCCTTGAGCTGTTCGCCCAGCGCACGCGGATTGAGCTTGAGCGGCTTGGCCAGCTGCATGGCAGCGGTGCAGGCGAAATCGCCATGGGCCGCCACCTTGGGGGATTCAAACGCCGCCTTGGCGCCAGCGCCGGGGGACAGGGTTTCCAGCTCGGCTGCCAGCGCAGCGAGCAATTCATTTTTGGCAGTAAGCATCGGCGGATTTTACGGGGCCGCCAGCAGCGGGGCGCCAGACATGCCGCCGCAGGCTGCCTCCGCGGCCACGGGCACAATGGGCGACAGTGCCCATTCCACAGGAGATTGCTTATGCAGCCTGAGCCCATCCTGCTCTACCGACGCCGCTGGACATTGGTGTTTCAGGTGCCTTTCACCTTGCTGATGCTGCTGTGCCTGGCTTTCTCACTGTATGGGGCCTCGGTGTCGAACGAACGGCTGCTCACAGCGCTCCTCTTGTGCGCTGCGTTCGTAGCGTTCTGTGTCGGCGGAACCCTGGGCCGGGCCGCCCTGGAAGCCTACCGGGTGCGAGACCCCGCCGTGGTCATTGACGCCACTGGCATCACCGACCTGCGCCAGGACGACCCGCACACCGTGCCCTGGGAGGCCATGGAACGGGTGCAACTGGACGGCTATGAGGACGTGATTCTGATCAAGCTGCGCCCTGGCCAGAAGGACTCTGCGTTGCGTGTGATCGCCAAGGCGCTGCAGCGCTGGCAGCGGCGGGGCGACGTGGTTTTTGCCCTGGGCGGCCTGGCCTACGACACGCGGCAGATCCAGAACGCGCTCAAGGCCTTCCACACCGCAGCCGTGCCGCGGGCCCCAGCGTCCCGATAAGCGTGCCGGGGACGCGCCTTTTCATGGCTTGCCCGCGTTGTCGCTCGCCGGGTTCTATGGTGCAATGCCGCCGGGACCCCCCATAACGCATCCACTCCAGGAGATTCCATGAAAAAGCTGATTTCCCTGACTGCACTTGGCCTGGCCCTGTCGCTGGGCATGAGCGCCCATGCAGCCGAGGACACCAAGGCGCCCACCAAGCAACAATCCAAGATGGCGACCTGCAACAAGGAAGCGGGAGACCAGAAGGGCGACGAACGCAAGGCGTTCATGAAGACCTGCCTGAGCAACAAGCCCGCCACCCAGCAAGACAAGATGAAGACCTGCAACGCCGATGCCAAGGCCAAAACGCTCAAGGGTGACGAGCGCAAGGCTTTCATGAGCGATTGCCTGAAGAAGTAAGAGCAGCGCCCTTCAAAGGCTCTGCCCCCCCAAAAAGCCCGCCAGTTCCTTGCCTGGCGGGCTTTTTCGTCTGGTGCTCCGTTTTTTGACTCGGCGCGCGCCGACCGCAACGCCGTCTGCCGGCCCCTACCAGCCGCGGGCCCAGAACACCGCAATCACGGCCACGACCGGCAGCACATGCGACTGGACCATCACCAGGCGGCGCACCTTGGCCACCTCCTGCGCCCCCGGCAGCGCCCCCGTGCTGCGCAGGTTGTGGCGCCAGCGGCGGAATGCGGCCGAGGGCACAAACGACAGCAGGACCATGGCCAGCACGATGGTGATCTTGATGTGGAACAGCGGCTGCGACAGGTACCACGATGCGCCCTTGACGCCCCAGAGCACCCGCGCCAGGCCGCTGCCAATCAGCACCACGCCCGCCACGCCATAGATCACATCCAGCCGGGCCAGGCGCTCCACCACGGCGGCATTGAGCCATTCGATGCGGCACAGCGCGGCCTGGCTCGATAGAAAGACCACAAAGGTCAGGATGGCCACCAGGTGCAAGGCGGCCAGGACGGCTTCGAGAGTCATGACGGGGATTCCTTGTAATGCCCCGCGCCAGCCTGCAGACTGGCACCGGGCGGGGCCCCATTGTCCACGGTGCGTCCATGGCCCCACCCCGCCACCCCATAAAAAACGCGGCGCAGACCCCAGGGCCTGCGCCGCGTTGCGCGAAGTCCGGCGGGGCCGGGTCAGGCCGCCGTGCGGGCCACCGAGCCCACGGGCGCCTCGGCGGCCACCACCGGGGCGACTGCCACAGCCACAGGGGCGGCGGGCAAGGGGTGGCCGTTCAGCGCGGCGTCCAGGCGCTCGCGGTCCAGTGCGTTTTCCCAGCGCGAAACCACCACGGTGGCCACGGCATTGCCGATGAAGTTGGTCAGCGAGCGGCACTCGCTCATGAAACGGTCCACGCCCAGGATCAGCGCCATGCCGGCCACGGGCACTTCAGGCACCACGGCCAGGGTGGCGGCCAGGGTGATGAAGCCCGCACCCGTCACGCCCGCCGCGCCCTTGGACGACAGCATCGCCACCAGCAGCAGCGCCACCTGGTGGCCCAGCGTGAGTTCGGTGTTCGTGGCCTGGGCGATGAACAGCGCGGCCAGCGTCATGTAGATGTTGGTGCCGTCCAGGTTGAAGGAATAGCCCGTGGGCACCACGAGGCCGACCACCGACTTGCTGCAACCGGCCTTTTCCATCTTCTCCATCAGCGACGGCAGGGCGGATTCCGACGACGAGGTGCCCAGCACCAGCATCAGCTCGGCCTTGAGGTAGCGGCACAGCTTGAACACCGAGAAGCCGCACAGGCGCGCCACAAAGCCCAAGATCACCACCACAAACAGCAACGAGGTGATGTAGAACGAGCCCACCAGCCAGGCCAGGTTCACCAGCGAGCCCAGGCCGAACTTGCCGATGGTGAACGCCATGGCGCCAAACGCACCGATGGGCGCGGCCTTCATCACAATGCCCACCACCTTGAACACGGGGGTCGTGAGCGCATCCAGAAAGTTCAGCACCGGCCGGCCGGGCTCGCCCACCATCGCCAGGCCAATGCCGAACAGCACGGCCACCAGCAGCACCTGCAGGATGTTGTCGCCCACGAAGGGGCTCACCAGCGTCTTGGGGATGATGTCCAGCGCAAAGCCGGTGAGCGTCATCTCGTGCGACTTGGCCACGTAGCCCTTGACGGCCGTCTGGTCCAGGTCAGCGGGGTTGATGTTCATGCCGGCGCCGGGCTGCACCACGTTGGCCACCACCAGGCCCACCACCAGGGCCAGCGTGGAGAAGAACAGAAAGTACGCCATCGCCTTGCCAAACACGCGGCCCACGGTGGACAGCTGCGACATGCCCGCGATGCCGGTCACGATGGTCAGGAAGATCACCGGCGCGATGATCATCTTCACCAGCTTGATGAAGGCATCGCCCAGCGGCTTCAGCGCCTCGCCATAGGCGGGCTCGAAATGGCCCAGCAGCACGCCCAGGACGATGGCAGCCACCACCTGGAAATACAGTTGCCGATAAAAAGGCAGCCGCACGGGGTGGGCTGTGGGGGCGGTCATGGCGTGCATGGGATGTCTCCTGAAATCACGGGGGACGGCACCAGCGGGGTGCGTCGAGGGTGCCGTTTGTACCGCTACACTTTGTTTCAGCCGATAACCTATTGGTATTAGTCGGTGGCACCGCCCAAGGCAGCCACCCATCCAGACAAGGGTAAATACCTAGGGCATGCGCCCCAGCCTCTTTCCTGATGAGCCCCATCAGAAAGTGTGATTGGCCCGGACCGGGGCGACTCCCTACCCTCCTCCTGCGTTCAGTCCGAAACTCCAGGAGACCCCATGTCTGCTCGCCTTCACGCCCTGGCTGCCGCCGCCATCGCCACCGCCACGGGTTTCGCGCACTCCGGCACCGTGACCATCGTCACCTCCTTTCCCAAGGAGCTCACGGACACCTATCGCAAGGCGTTCGAGGCCAGGCATCCCGGCATCCAGCTGGAAATCCTGAGCAAGAACACGAAAGCCGGCATCGCCTACCTGCGCGAGACACCGGTCGGCCAGCGCCCCGATGTCTTCTGGGTCTCCGACCCGGGCGCCTTCGAGGTCCTGGGCCGTGAGCGGCTGCTTCAAAAGGTCCCTGAAGCCCGCAATCCGCTGGTCCCCGCCAAAATCGGCAACCATCCGGTCAACGACCCGGATGGCCTGTATTTCGGCCAGGCCCTGTCTGGCTACGGGATCATGACCAACAAGCGCTACCTGCAGACCCACAAGCTGCCCACGCCCAAGCAATGGGCCGACCTGGCCCGCCCCGCATACCACGGGCATGTTGCGATCTCCGCGCCGTCCCGCTCCGGCACCACCCACCTCACCGTCGAGACGATCCTGCAGGGCGAAGGCTGGGACAAGGGCTGGCGCCAGCTGCTGCAAATCGGCGGCAACCTGGCGGCGGTGACCGACCGCAGCACCAGCGTGCCCGAAGGCGTCAACAGCGGCCAGTACGGCATCGGCATCGTGGTGGACTTCTTCGGCCTGGCCGGCCGGTATTCCGGGTTCCCCGTCGACTTCGTCTACCCCTCGGTCACGGCGGTCGTGCCGGCCAGCATTGGCCTGGTCGCAGGCGCCAGGAACGCGGACGAGGGCAAGAAATTCATCGCCTACACCCTGTCGCAGGAAGGCCAGGAATTGCTGTTCGACCCGAAGGTGAGCCGCATGCCCGTGCTGCCCTACTCCGTGGCCGGGCTGAAGGTGCCGGCCGACTTTCCCAACATCTACAAGGTCGCGCGCCAGGCCAAGGTGCAGTTCAACGCCGAACTCTCGGAGGCGCGCTATCCCCTGGTCACCGCCCTGTTCGACCAGATGATCACGCTGCGCCTCAAGGACCTGCAAGCGGCGACGCTCGCGATCCACGAGGCCGAGACGAAGCTGGCCTCCAGGCCCCATGCGCGCGGCACCGAACTCCTCCACCAGGCGCGCCACCTGGCCTACACGCCCCTGGTGGGAGACGCCACCGTCAAGCACTCCCCCGGCGTGGAAGAAGCGTGGGGCGCCAAGGCCCGGGCGAACTATGCCCGCGCCGAAGAACTCGCCAAGGAAGCCCTGGCGCTGGCCCGCTAGGGCGTGTCACCCTTCAATTCCCCCACGCGCTGGCCGCGCAATGCGGATGGATGCGCGAAGGGGGGCGCAGCCAATAGCCGGGCTATTGGCAAGCCGCCCGACAAAGCAGACGCCGCATTGCGCAGCCAGCCCGAAGGGAAAGCCATCCAGGCCGCGCATTGCGTCGTTGCCCTTCGCTTGTGTAGCCAGCTACACGGCACTCAGGGCGCCTAGCATTGCACGGCCTGGATGGCTTTCGCATGGGGGAATTGAAGGGTGACACGCCCTAGTTTTCTGGCGCGGCGCCCAATGCGGCACACTTGCCCGCCATGCCCACGCTGCGCCTTCGCAAATTCTGGACCTTGCTGATCCTGCTCGCGGGCACGGTGGGCAGCATGTTCGCGGTGGGGCAATGGGCCTGGCAGCGGTCGCTGCACTACGAAAGCGACAGCGTGCAACGGCAACTGGCCCTGTACGGCCAGACGCTGGCCCAGCGCATCGACCGCTACCGCACCCTGCCCGAGGTGCTGGCGCTGGACGCGCAGCTGCAGGGCGCCCTGACCCGCCCGCTGCGCCCGGCCGAGGTGGAACAGCTCAACCTCAAGCTCGAACAGGCTAACGGCGCCAGCCAGTCGTCCACCCTCACCCTGCTCAACCGCGACGGCCTGGCCATCGCGGCCAGCAACTGGCGCACCGCCACCAGCAACGTGGGCGTGGACTACAGCTTTCGCCCCTATGTGCAGCAGGCGCTGGCACAGGGGCGCGGCAGCTTCTACGGCATCGGCGTGACCACGGGCGAGCCAGGCTACTTTTTGTCGCAGGCCATCCGCGACGCCAGCGGCCACACCCTGGGCCTGGTGGCCATCAAGATCGCGCTGCAGGAGCTGGAGCGCGAATGGCTGCAGACGCCCGACATCGTGCTGGCGTCGGACGCGCACGGCGTGGTCTTTCTCGCCAGCCAGGACGCCTGGCGCTACCGCCTGCTGGAGCCCCTGTCCGACGCAGAGCGCCGCGAGCTGAACGCCACGCGGCAATACTCCGACCAGCCGCTGCGCCCACTGGCCTGGCAGGTGGACGACCACATGGACAACGGCGGCCGCCTGGTGCGCGTGCAGCCCTCGCCCGGCCTGCCCGCCCTGCCCGGCCGCGTGCTGTGGCACACCCAGCCACTGCCCGGAACGCCCTGGCAGCTGCACCTGGTGCACGAAACCCACAGCAGCGTGTCGGACAGCCGCTGGGCTGCGGCCGCCGGTGCGGGCGGCTGGCTGGCGCTGGCGCTGCTGGTGCTGTTCGTGCGCCAGCGCCAGCGCCTGGCCCGCCTGCGCCAGCGCAGCCGCCAGGAGCTGGAAACCGTGCTGCAACAGCACGCCCAGGAGCTGCGCACCGCGCAGGACGGCATCGTGCAGGCCGCGCAGCAGGCCGCGCAACAGACCGACACGGGCCTCTCGCGCAGCCTGGAGCACCTGCCCCAGGGCGTGGTCATCATCGACGCCGGGCTGCACCTGGTGGCCTGGAACTCGCGCTACGTGCAGCTGTTTCGCTACCCCAGCGACCTGATGCAGGTGGGCCGGCCCATCGAAGACCTGCTGCGCCACAACGCCCGCCGGGGGCTGCTGGGGCCGGGCCCGGTGGAAGAAGCCATCGCGCGGCGCCTGGCGCACCTGCGCAGCGGCCAGCCCCACCTGCACGAAAGCGCCAAGGGCGACGGCACGGTGCTGGAGATCCGGGGCAACCCGCTGCCCGAAGGCGGCTTTGTGACCAGCTACGCCGACATCACCAGCTACAAGAACGCCGCGCGCGAGCTGAGATCGCTGGCCGACGCACTGGAGCAGCGTGTGGCCGACCGCACGCGCGACCTGGACGCCGCGCGGCGCGAGGCCGAGCAGGCCAACCGCTCCAAGACCCGCTTTGTGGCCGCCGCCGTGCATGACCTGCTGCAGCCCCTGAACGCCGCGCGCATGTTCACCTCGCTGCTGCGCAGCCATCTGCCGGGCGACGCCGAGCGCCACGCGGTGGACAGCATCGACGGCGCGCTGGCCGCGCAGGACGCGATCCTGAACAGCCTGCTCGACATCTCGCGCATGGAGTCGGGCCAGCTGGATGTGCACATCCACGACGTGGCCCTGGGCCCGCTGCTGCAGGTGCTGGCCCACAACTTCGGTGTGCTGGCCGAAAGCCAGGGCCTGAAGCTCCGCTGCGTGCCCACGCGCGCCGTGGTGCGCACCGACGAAAACCTGCTGCGCCGCATTCTGCAGAATTTCGTTTCCAACGCCATCCGCTACAGCCGGCGTGGGCGCATCGTGGTGGGCTGCCGCAGGGCCGGTGACCACCTGCGCATCGAGGTGCACGACCAGGGCCCGGGCATCCCCGAGGCGCTGCAGCGCGAGATTTTTGAAGAGTTCCGCCGCCTGGACGAGGGCCGCGCCGACGACCGGGGCGCTGGCCTGGGCCTGGCCATCGTCGAGCGCCTGGGCCGCCTGCTGGGCCACGAGATCGGGCTGCGCTCGCAGCTGGGGCGCGGCAGCGTGTTCTGGGTGTGCGTGCCGCTGGGCGACCCGGCTGCCGCGCAGCAGGCCGCCGCCCCCGCCACCGCGCTACAGCCCGGCGACGATGCGCCCCTGCAAGGCAGCAGCGCCTGGGTGATCGAAGACGACGGGCCCACCTGCACCGCCACCCAGGCCCTGCTGGAGCGCTGGGGCTGCGCGGTGCCGCTGGCGGGTGACGCGCCCGAGGCCCTGGCCGCCGCCCAGCCCGGCCAGGCACCCCAGCTGGTGCTGCTGGACGTGCACCTGGGCAGCCACCACCATGGCCCCGATGTCTATGTCCAGTTGTGTGAGCGCTGGGGCCAGGCCCCCGCCGTGATCCTGGTCACCGCCGAGCGCGACGCCACGCTGCGCCGCCAGGCCGCCGAGCGCGGCTGGGGCTTTCTGGCCAAGCCGGTGCGCGCGCCTGCGCTGCGGGCGCTGGTGAGCCAGACGTTGTTGAGGTTGCAGCAGGGTACGCCTTAAAGCTACATTTTTGATAGCTTTAAGCGCTTGATGGACAAGCGCCGTGCACTTATTTCAATGACAAATAGGTGATCCCTTTGCCATCCGACGCGGTGGCCACATCCCTGCGCGCCTCCAGCAAGCTCAGCACACGCTGCGACATGGCCGCCGGGTCTTCTGCCCGCGCGGCGTGAGTTTGGATGAGCTTGAGCAAGCCTGAGCGTTGCCGAGGCTTGTTCTTGGTCATCTTCAGAAGGCTGGCCAGCACCGCCCGCGCCACCTGGGCTCCGGTGGGGGGTTGCGTAGCCTTTGCAGAAGTCTTGCCAACGGCCGGGACGGGTGCCTTGGGCGGGGCTAAAGCGGCGGATTTCCTCGGCACTGGCGGTTGTGCGGGCGCTTTGGAAGCGGATGCTTTCTTTGCAGTCCCCGCCTTTGAAGGAGCAGTCTTAGCGGCGGAGGTTTTCGCCACAGGCTGGGCCGCCGCCACGGGCGGATAGGACACCGCCTCGCCCTTGACCACCACCCGCTTTCGAGCTTGCAACTGGGCCAAGGCGTGCGATGTGCGCGGCGACCGGGCACTGGACTCGCCCAACCAGCTTTGCAGTAGCACCAACAACGCATCCTTCTGCGCGGGGCGGTGGGGTGAAGCCAGCCCATCCAGTTGGGCCAGCAGTTGCTGCATGTCTGCCCGCGTGGTCTGGGTGCGGACCGGCGCAGCTTTTGCTGTGGTCTTGACCGTCGCCTCCACCGCTGGGGTTGCCGCCGATGGAGGCTCTGGCTGCGGCAAGGGCGCGGACTTCAGCGCTATGGATGCGGCGGGCGGCGTCGGCATCCTGCGGAACCCACACCGCTGCGCATCAAACCCCAACTCTCTTGCATGCTCCAACATGGGTTCATAACCCAGGTCGTTGGAGACGACCACAAACGTGCCCTCCGGCTGACGGGCCGAGATGTATCCAACGTAGTAAGCCAGTTGAAAATCCAGCGCGTTCCTGCCCGCACCCGTTCTCGGGACCTGCGTCACCTGCTCTGACCCGTAAACCTGCTGGTGTCCCGCAGGGTCCACCGTCTGATGTGGGCCATGGAACAGCCACACATCCGTGCCCTGCGGCACCAGTGCCTTGAGTTCATCGCCCTTGGGCTGCACGTTTTCCCAATCAACGAGCAGGTGCACTCTAGGGGTCGTAGGGGTTGTGGGGGCACATATGCCGGCCACGATGGCAGCGGGTATGGGAGGCTCCATTTCCGGGTGCTTGGGTGGGTGTTCGAGCGTCTTTGCACGCAGCGTGTGCTCCACGGCTTCTGGAAGGTCCACCCCTGCGTGGTCTGCCAGTTGCAACAGGCAAAGCAGCACGTCGGCAATCCCATGGGCCACGCGCTCTTTGTGGGCGGGATCGCGCACAACACCCCGCGATTCGCTCAGCGTCGTCCACTGGAACATCTCCAGCAGCCCCGCCGACTCCACCGTCAGCGCCATGGCCAGGTTCTTGGGTGTGTGGCGAGACTGCCAATCCCGGGCTGCGGCAAAACTGCGCAGCCTGGCTTGCAGCGCTGGGTAATCCATTCCCTCACTCCTCTTTTCATAGCTGCTTGCGCTTATCTAATATGCGCTAGAGCCTATTTTTCTCAAAATCGCCCCCTCAATCCGGCTCCACCCCTTCCGCCTCCAGGCTCTTGACCAGCACCGCCGCCTGCGTGCGGCTGTAGCAAGCGAGCTTTTTCAGGATGGCCGTGACATGCACCTTCACCGTGTTCTCGGCCAGGCCCAGCGCGGCGGCGATCTGCTTGTTCAGCAAGCCATCGGCCAGGCATAGCAGCACGCGGAACTGCTGGGGCGTGAGCTGGGCCAGGCGCGCAGCCAGCTCGGCGTCGGCCTCGGAGCGCTCGGCCGCCATGGGCGGGAACCAGCTGCCGCCGTCGAGCACGGCCTCGATCGCCTCGCCCATGGCCTCGGCGGGCGCGGACTTGGGGATGAAGCCCGCCGCACCAAACTGCTGCGCGCGGCGGATGACGCGCGGGTGGTCGTTGGACGAGATGATGACCACGGGCAGCTCGGGGTATTCGCCGCGCACATGCAAGAGGGCCGAGAAGCCGCGCGTGCCGGGCATGCTCAGGTCCAGCAGCACGAGTTCGATCTCCGGGTGCTCCTGCAGCATCTGGCCCAAGGTGGCAGCGCTGGCGGCCTCCAGCGTGCGGAACTGCGGCAGACGCCCCTGCAGCACATGCAGCACGGCGGCGCGGAACAGGGGGTGGTCGTCAGCGACCAGGAGCGTGGGCTCGGACATGGAGTGTGCAGTCTGCCAAGGCGTGATGGTCAACCGCCCTGGGGGCCTTTCCAGAACGCGGGCTGCGCGTACTGGTGCTTGAGGTGCTCGATCCACAGCCGCACGCGCAGCGGCAGGTGTTTGCGCTGGGGGAACACCACGTAGATGCCGTTGGGCGGGGCGGCAAAGTCTTCCAGCACTGGGACCAGGCGGCCGGCGGCGATCTCGGCCTCGACCTCCCAGGTGCTGCGCCAGGCAATGCCCCAGCCGCCCAGGCACCAGTCGTGCAGCACCTGGCCGTCGGAGCAGTCGAGCGGGCCGCCGGGCTTGAGGTGCATCACCTCGGTGGAGCCATCGGCGTGCGGCACCCTGAACGCCCAGCCGCGCGTTTGCGATGCGTCGCTGGACAGCGTGAGGCAGTCGTGCTGCACCAGCTCGGCCGGGGCGCGCGGGGTGCCGCGCCGGGCCAGGTATTCGGGCGTGGCCACACACAGGCGGCGGTTGTCGGCAATGCGCACGCTCACCAGCGACGAATCCGGCAAATCGCCCACGCGCACGGCGCAGTCAAAGCCTTCGCCCGCGAGGTCCACCACGCGGTCGCTGAGGTTCAGCGAGATGGTCACGTCGGGGTGCGCGGAGCGAAAACGCGGCACCAGCGGCGCCACGTGGCGGCGGCCAAAACCCGCCGGGGCGGTGATGCGCAAATGGCCCGTGGCCTTGACGCCGCCCTCCGACACGCTGGCCTCGGCATTGGCCACATCGGACAGCAGGCGCTGGCAGTCTTCCAAAAATGCGCTGCCCTCATGCGTGAGGCTGATGCGGCGCGTGGTGCGCACCAGCAGCTTCACACCCAGGTGTTCTTCCAGCGCATCGAGCCGCCGGCCCATGATGGCCGGCGCCACGCCCTCGGCCTTGGCCGCAGCGGTGAGGCTGCCGCGTGTTGCCACCGACACAAACGATTCGAAGGCCTTGAGTTTGTCCATGGGCGCTGATTATGGGGATAAAGCGGCGAAGGGCCTGGCGGCGCACTCTGGCACGGCCTGTGATCGGTTTTAGAGCCAAACAGGCCGCATGCGCTAGTGGAATATGCTTGAGCAGCTACATAAATGATAGTGAGCCAGCATCACCCCCACTTCACACCAGGCGCGACTTGAGGAACCCCACGGTGCCATAGCGCTTGACCTCGGTGTAAAGGTCGCGCGTGAGGCCCTGCACCATGGCGGTGTAGGCGTCGGCCAGGTCGGGGGCGATGGTGAAGTGGTCGTAGTTCACGATCACGCCCACGCGCTCGCCCTGTGCGGCGAGCGGAGCGAGCAGGCGGCGCACCTCCTGCTCGATGGCGTCGATGGTGCTGGCGGTGTTGATCTGCAGCCCCGAGAAGTCGATGTGCAGCAGCTGGCGCGCGGCGTCCAGCTCAAAGCGCTGCACCAGCGGGCGGTTGAGCAACTGCTCGCGCAGGCCCAGCGGGCCGGGCTCGAACAGGCGCAGGTCCATGGTCTGCAGGCCAGGGCTGATGCGCGGCGTGAATGCCATGTGGGCCAGCACGTCGCGGTGCAGGTCGATGCCGGGCGCCAACTCGATCAGCTCCAGCGCACCGCCGCCATCCACCTCGCCCGATGGCACCAGGCGGAACACGCAGCGCTCGGTCACATACAACACGCGCTGGCCGCGCCGCAGGGCTTCGGCGCCGCTGAAGGTGCGGTGCTCGACTTCGCGCACCAGCTTGCGCGCGCCGCCTTCGTGCAGGATGTGCAGGTGGCCGTCCACCGCCTCCACCTGCAGCGCGCCCGCCGTGAAGGTGCCGACAAACACCACGGTCTTGGCGTTCTGGCTGATGTTGATGAAGCCGCCCGCACCCGCCAGGCGCGGCCCAAACTTGCTCACGTTGAGGTTGCCGTGCTGGTCGGCCTGCGCCAGGCCCAGGATCGCGATGTCCAGGCCACCGCCGTCGTAGAAGTCGAACTGGTTGGGCTGGTCGATGATGGCCTGCGGGTTCACGGCGGCGCCGAAGTTCAGGCCGCCTGCGGGGATGCCGCCGATCACGCCGGGCTCGGCCGTGAGCGTGACGAGGTCGATGATGCGCTCTTCAGCCGCTACGTTGGCCACGCCCTCGGGCATGCCGATCCCCAGATTCACCACCTGGTGCGGGCGCAGCTCCAGCGCCGCGCGGCGGGCGATGATCTTGCGCTCGGTGAGCGGCATCGCCTCCAGTGTGTCCATGGGCACGCGCAGCTCGCCCGCAAACGCGGCGCTGTAGGGCTCGGCAAAGGTCTGGTGGTGGTGCGCGGGCTCGGTGGCCAGCACCACGGCGTCCACCAGCACGCCGGGCACCTTCACCTGCCGGGGGTTGAGCGTGCCGCGCTCGGCGATGCGCTCGACCTGCGCGATGACCACGCCGCCCGAGTTGCGCGCGGCCATGGCGATGGCCAGCGCTTCGAGCGTGAGCGCCTCGCGCTCCATGGTGAGGTTGCCGTCGGCGTCGGCCGTGGTCGCGCGGATGATGCCCACGTGGATCGGAAAGGCCTTGTAGAACAGGTAGTCCTGCCCGTCGATGGGCAGGATGCGGACCAGGTCTTCGGTGGTGCGCGCGTTGAGCTTGCCGCCGCCGTGGCGCGGGTCCACAAAGGTGTCCAGGCCCACGCGCGTGAGCGTGCCGGGCTTGCCTGCAGCGATGTCGCGAAACAAATGCGTGATCACGCCCTGGGGCAGGTTCCAGGCCTCGATCTGGTTGTCCACCGCCAGCTTCTGGATGCGCGGCACCAGGCTCCAGTGCCCGCCAATCACGCGCTTGAGCAAACCGGCGTGGCCCAGGTGGTTGAGGCCGCGCTGCTTGCCGTCGCCCTGGCCTGCGGCATAGACCAGGGTGAGGTCGCGCGGGGTTTGTGTGGATTCCCAGCGCTGGGCCAGCGCCACCGCAATGCTCTCGGCAAAGCCGATGCCCACAAAGCCGCCCGTGGCCACGGTGTCGCCGTCGTGGATGAGCTGCACCGCGTCGGCGGCGCTGACGATCTTGTTCTTGTAGGCAGCGTTCAGCGTGCTGGTGGCCAGGGGTGCCTGCATGGGGTTGTCTCCCGAGGGTTGTTGTGCGCGCAGCGTAGTGGCTTATGGGCGCCAGCACCACTACGGGCGAGTACGGATGGCGGGGGTGGGTGCCATCGGCACTTTTGCTTAAAAGTCACTGGTTTAGAGATTTTCAGCGTATTTATGTGCGCAGATATTTGCAATACAGTCTGTCCATCATCGCCCCGCAGTGGCTTTTTTTTCTCTTTTTCAGCGAGTTTTTCCATGACCGATCGCACCACCGCCCACGGCCTGCAAGTGGCCACCTCCCTGTTCCGCTTTGTCGAAGACAAGGTGCTGCCCGGCACGGGCGTGGGCAGCGAAGCATTTTGGAAAGGTTTTGGCGCCATCGTGGCCGACCTGGCCCCGCGCAACATCGCCCTGCTGGCCGAGCGCGACCGCCTGCAGACCGAGCTGGACACCTGGCACCAGGCCAACCCCGGCCCCATCCAGGACATGGTGGCCTACCGCAGCTTCCTTGAAAAGATCGGCTACCTGGTGCCCCAGCCCGCTGACGTGAAGGCCACCACCGCCAATGTGGACGACGAGCTGGCCACGCAGGCCGGCCCGCAGCTGGTGGTGCCCATCCTGAACGCCCGCTATGCACTCAACGCCGCCAACGCGCGCTGGGGCAGCCTGTACGACGCGCTGTATGGCACCGATGCCATTAGCGAAGAAGGCGGCGCGGAAAAGGGCAAGGGCTACAACCCCGTGCGCGGCGCCAAGGTGATCGCGTTTGCACGCCAGGTGCTGGACGACACGGCGCCACTGGCCACGGGCTCGCACAAGGATTCGACCGGCTACCGCGTCGAAGGCGGCCAACTGGTGGTGGCACTCGCCAACGGCAGCACCACGGGCCTCAAGGACCCCTCGCAGTTCAAGGGCTACCAGGGCAATGCCGCAGCGCCTTCGTCGGTGCTGCTGCAGCACAACGGCCTGCACCTCGATATCCAGATCGACCGCAGCACGCCCATCGGCCAATCTGACGCTGCAGGCGTGAGCGACCTGGTGCTGGAAGCCGCGCTGTCCACCATCCTCGACCTGGAAGACTCCGTGGCTGCTGTGGACGCCGAGGACAAGGTGCTGGGCTACAGCAACTGGCTGGGCATCATCCAGGCCACGCTGACCGAGCAGGTCGCCAAGGGCGGCAAGACCATCACGCGCGGGCTGAACCCTGACCGCGTCTATACCGCCCCCCAGGGCGGCGAGGTGCGCCTGCATGGCCGCTCGCTGATGTTCCTGCGCAATGTGGGCCACCTGATGACCAACCCGGCCATCCTGTGGACCGACGCGCAAGGCAAGGAGCGCGAGATCCCTGAAGGCATCATGGACGCGGTGGTGACGACTGCTATCGCACTGCACGACCTGCAAGGCAATGGCGCCAACGGTATCCGCAACTCGCGCAAGGGCAGCGTCTACATCGTCAAGCCCAAGATGCACGGCCCCGCCGAAGTGGGCTTTGCCGCCGAGCTGTTTGGCCGCGTCGAGAAGCTGCTGGGACTGCCTGACAGCACCGTCAAGCTGGGCATCATGGACGAGGAGCGCCGCACGTCCGTCAATCTGAAGGCCTGCATTGCCGCTGCCAGCAGCCGCGTGGCCTTCATCAACACCGGCTTCCTGGACCGCACGGGCGACGAAATGCACACCGCCATGCATGCGGGCCCCATGATCCGCAAGGGCGACATGAAGACCAGCGCCTGGATCCAGTCGTACGAGAAGAACAACGTGCTGGTGGGCCTGTCGTGCGGCTTGCGCGGCAAGGCACAGATCGGCAAGGGCATGTGGGCCATGCCCGACCTGATGGCCGAAATGCTCAAGCAGAAGATCGCCCACCCCAAGGCCGGCGCCAACACCGCCTGGGTGCCCAGCCCCACGGGCGCCACGCTGCACGCCCTGCACTACCACCAGGTCAAGGTGAGCGACATCCAGATCGAGCTGGAAAAGACCGACGCCAACGCCGAGCGCGACAACCTGCTGACCGGCCTGCTCACCGTGCCCGTGGCCGCCGCCCCGAACTGGAGCGACGCCGAGAAGCAGCAGGAACTGGACAACAACGCCCAGGGCATCCTGGGCTACGTGGTGCGCTGGGTGGACCAGGGCGTGGGCTGCTCCAAGGTGCCCGACATCCACAACGTGGGCCTGATGGAAGACCGCGCCACGCTGCGCATCAGCAGCCAGCACCTGGCCAACTGGCTGCACCATGGCGTGGTGACCGAGGCGCAGGTGCGCGCCACGTTCGAGCGCATGGCCGCGGTGGTGGACGGCCAGAATGCGGGCGACCCGCTGTACCAACCCATGGCCGGCCACTTTGACACCAGCATGGCCTACAAGGCGGCCTGCGACCTGGTCTTCAAGGGCATGGAGCAGCCCAGCGGCTACACCGAGCCGCTGCTGCACGCCTGGCGCCTGAAGCTGAAGGCTGCGCAAGCAGCCTGATTCTGGCCGGCCCGGAGCGCAATCTAACGCTCCCCTATTGATAGCTGCCAGCGCTTGATAGTTAAGCGCTGGCAGCTATTTTTGCTTGGGGCCTGCGGGAGCCCGCCCGTTCGACGGGGCCCCGCCTTACACTGGCTGGCAGCGCTCCAGCCACCGGCCCTATGTCCACAGAGAATCCCCCTTCGCCGTCCCCGTCCTGCTGCCCGCTGTGCGGAAGGGCCAATCAGTGCGCCATGGCGGCCGGGCGCCCTCCCGAGAGCTGCTGGTGCATGACAACCCCCATCACCCCCGCCGCCCTGGCCGCCGTGCCCGAGGCGCAGCGCGGCCAGGTGTGCGTCTGTGCGGCCTGCGGCGCCGCCCCCGCACCGGCCCATCAACCCTTTGCGCATCGCCCCCCGCCCGCGCCGATATGATTTCCGCTTTTCGCTATACAGCCCAAGGAGCCTGAGATGCCCACGTACCACGTTGAAATGATGGAAGGCCGCACGGTCGAACAAAAGCGCAAGCTGGTGGAAGAGATCACCCGCGTGAGCGTCGAAATCCTGGGCGGCTCGCCCGAATCGGTGGACATCCTGATCACCGATGTGAAGCGCGAGAACTGGGCCACGGGCGGCAAGCTCTGGCTGGAGCGGTCCTGATCTGAAGCGCGGCCTGGCCGTGCTGGATCTCTCGCCCCTGGTGCCCCCGTTGATTCGCCCATGACCGCCTCCCCAGGCTCCCTGTCGGTGCTGCGTGAGCGCTATGGCGAGCGCTATCGCTGGTTGTTGCTGCTGTCGGTCATGGTGGGCACGATGGCGTCGATCATGTCCTCGACCATCGTGAACGTGGCCATCCCGGACATGAGCCACTACTTCACGCTGGGGCAGGAGCGCGCGCAGTGGGTCACCTCGGGTTTCATGGTGGCCACCACCGTGTCGATGCTCACCACGCCCTGGCTGCTGTCGCGTTATGGCTACCGCGCCACCTATGTGGGCGCGATGCTGCTGCTGCTCGCCGGCGGCATCGGCGGCGGGCTGGCGCGCGATTTTGGCCTGGTGCTGGCCGCGCGCGTGGCCGAGGGCTTGGCGGCCGGGGTCGTTCAGCCCATTCCCGCCGTCATCATCCTGTACGCCTTCCAACCGCACGAGCAGGGCCGCGCCAGCGGTATCTTTGGCATGGGGGTGGTGCTCGCCCCGGCAATCGGCCCCAGCATCGGGGGCCTGCTGGTGGACTGGTTTGGCTGGCGCTCCATCTTCTTCATGGTCGTGCCGCTGTGCCTGGCCTCGATCTGGCTCGCCTACAAGTTTGTGCCCGTGACCGCCCCCGGGGGCGTGGAAGCCAATCGGCAAGGCGAGGCGCTGGACTGGCGCGGGCTGCTGTTGGGCACGGTGGGCACGCTGTGCCTGCTCAATGGCCTGGTGTCGCTGCACGGCGGCTCCCTGGCGGAAGCCAGCGCATTGCTGGTGGGCGCAGCGCTCGCAGTCGCGGGTTTCATTGCCTGGCAACGCCGGCAGATCCACAGCGGCCGCAAGCCGCTCATGGATCTGCGGCTGTTCCAATACCGGCAATTTGCGATGGGCAGCGTGGTGGCCTTCATCTATGGCACGGCCCTGTTTGGCTCGACCTACCTGCTGCCGGTGTTCATGCAGCTGGGGCTCCAGTTATCGGCCTCGCATGTGGGCACGCTCATGCTGCCCGCTGGCTTTGTGCTAGCGGTCACCATTGCCTTTGTGGGCCGGCTCGCAGACCGCCAGCCCACGCATTTTCTGGTCAGCACGGGCCTGGGCCTGCTGGCGCTTTCTTTCGGGCTCATGGTGTTTGTAGGCCTGGGCTCGCCGCTGTGGATGCTGGTGGCTTTCGCCATCCTGGGGCGGATCGGCCTCGGGTTCATCCTGCCCTCGCTGAATCTGGGGGCCATGCGACCGCTGGACAAGTCGCTGATCTCCCAGGGCTCCAGCGCCATTGGCTTCCTGCGCATGCTGGGGGGTGCGGCTGGCGTGAGCCTGTGCGGCATCGTTCTGGAGTGGCGGCTGGGTGCCCATGGGGCGTCGCTGGCAGCTGGCGACAACAACCCTGCCCGCATCGCAGCCTTCGGTGAAACCTTTTTAATGCTGACCTTGCTGTGCCTGCTGGCGCTGGTGGCAGCGTGGCAACTGCGCGAAGCCAAGCCCCGCTGAGGCTTACGGCGCCCGCACCCCTTATCCTGGCCAGGTGGGCGCGGGCCGCGCCACCCCGCCAAGCTCTGTACGACACCGAAGAAATGGAACCCCCACCATGTGCCAACTGCTCGGCATGAACTGCAATGTCCCCACCGATGTGACCTTCAGCTTCACAGGGTTCGCGCAACGCGGGGGCAAGACCGATCACCACAGCGATGGCTGGGGAATCGCCTTTTTTGAAGACAAGGGCCTTCGGCACTTTGTGGACCACCAGGCAGCGGTGGATTCCCCCGTGGCCGAGCTGATCCGCCGCTACCCCATCAAGAGCCAGAACGTCATCGCCCATATCCGCAAGGCGACCCAAGGCGTGGTCAGTTTGCAGAACTGCCACCCCTTTGTGCGGGAGCTATGGGGGCGCTACTGGGTGTTTGCCCACAACGGAGACCTCAAGGATTTCCGCCCCCGCCTGCACGCACATTTTCGCCCCGTGGGCGACACCGACAGCGAGCATGCGTTTTGCTGGATCATGCAGGAACTGGCCAAGTCCCACGCCACGGTGCCGTCCATCCCGGAGTTGACCTTGACGCTGAAAGAGCTTGCAGCGCGCATCAGTCCCCACGGCACCTTCAACTTCTTGCTATCCAATGGCCAGGCACTGTGGTCCCACGCAACAACCCACCTGTACTACCTGGAGAGACGGCACCCGTTTGGCGAGGCACGCCTGAGCGACGAGGATGTAAGGCTGGACTTCTCGCGCGAAACCAGTGAGACGGACGAAGTGGCAGTGATCGTGACCAGTCCGCTGACCACCAATGAAACATGGACAGCGTTTGGCAAAGGGGAGCTGCTGGTGTTTTGCGAAGGCAGAAGGCTGGAAATCTAGGTTGATTCCCGCCAGATGCGGGTGAGGAAGCAAACAAATCCAGCTGTCAGCAGAGGCGTTGTTTCGCTTTCAGAGCCTTGGAGAGCAGGCCCTTGACGACATCCGGTTCATAAACAACCGGGTCACATTCCCTTATCTCGAAAGAGCAGCTTTTCATCAGCGAAAAGCAAAAAACCCCAGTCATGAACGACTGGGGTTTTCTGGGCTGTAAGAGCCTGAC
>NZ_QAJR01000028.1:37561-37742 GCF_003852545.1 Acidovorax sp. FJL06 | reverse complement strand
GCCTTGGCGGCGGGCGCGGGACTTTGGAGGCGGTGCACCGCCGGGGCGCTGGGGGGCGGGGCCAGGCTGCGGCTTTGGTCTGCAGACAGCGTGAACACGGCCACCACCTGCACCAGGTCGTGGGCCTGGTTGCGCAGGCTGCTCGCAGCGGCGGCCATCTCTTCCACCAGCGCGGCATTCT
>NZ_QAJR01000028.1:0-37516 GCF_003852545.1 Acidovorax sp. FJL06 | reverse complement strand
ACGGCCTCGCCCACCTGGGCCACGCCCGCGCTTTGTTCGTTGCTGGCGGCGCTGATCTCGCCCATGATGTCGGTCACGCGGCGGATGCTGCCCACCACCTCGTTCATGGTGTCGCCGGCCTTGTCCACCAGGGCGGTTCCCTGTTCCACGCGCTCCACGCTGGCGTTGATGAGGGCCTTGATCTCCTTGGCGGCTTCGGCGCTGCGGCCAGCCAGGCTGCGCACCTCCGAGGCCACCACCGCAAACCCGCGCCCTTGTTCGCCCGCGCGCGCGGCTTCCACCGCCGCATTCAGCGCGAGGATGTTGGTCTGGAAGGCGATGCTGTCGATCACGCCGATGATGTCGCTGATCTTGCGGCTGGCGTCGTTGATGCCCTTCATGGTTTCGACCACTTCGCCCACCACGGCGCCACCCTGCACCGCCACGTTCGAGGCGGTCAGCGCGAGCTGGTTGGCCTGGCGCGCGTTGTCGGCGTTGTGCCGCACGGCCGAGTTCAGCTCTTCCATGCTGGCGGCGGTCTGCTCCAGGGCGCTGGCCTGGTGCTCGGTGCGCGCGCTCAGGTCGTTGTTGCCCTGGGCGATTTCGGCACTGGCGTTCGACACCGATTCCGACCCCCGGCGCACGTTGTTCACCACGTTGGCCAGGTTGTTCTGCATCAGCTCCAGCGAGGCCATCAGCGCGCCCACCTCGTCCTTGCCATGCACCGGCACCGGGGCCGTGAGATCACCGGCCGCCACACGTTGGGCCAGGGCCTGGGCCTGGGCCAGGGGCACGGTGACGGAGCGGGCCAGCAGCCACGAGAACAGGGCGCTGAGCGCCACGCTCAGCACGCCGAGCGCAACCAGCAGGCGGCGGCTGGCCTGGCGGTTGTCCTCGATTTCCCGCCCCAGCCGGTCCACCTGCTCGCGCTGGTTGCGCAGCAGCTCGTCCATCTTGGCTGCGTATTTGTTCGCGTCGGGCATGAACTGCTTTTCCAGCAGGGTGTTGGCCTCGTCCACCTTGCCTTCCTTTTTCAGGGCAAAGATGGTGTCGCGGTTTTTCAAGTAGACGCTGCGCAGCTCGCCGATTTCCTGGAACAGCTTCTTCTCCGAGTCCAGGAACATCAGCGCCTCGACGGCCTTTTGCAGCTCGCCCGAGCTCTTGGACGATGCCTTGCTGTCTTCGGCAAAGAAGTCGGCCAGGGCCGGGTCGCTGCTGCGCGCGACGGCGGCTGTGCGCGTGATGCCGGTGCGCAGGTTGCGCGCCCAGTCGCTCACCAGGCGCTCGGTCTTGATGGGGTTTTGCACCATTTCTTCCGTGGCATCGGCCAAGGCGTTCAGGCGGGAGATGCTGAGGCCAATCACGCCCATGGACAGCAGCAGCACCAGGGCAAAGCCGAGCGCGAGGCGCTTGGCAACGGAGAGATGGGAGAGTGGGCTCATGGACAACCTGTGGTGGGAGTTGGTATGGGTTGAAATGGCGGGATTCGCTGGCGGCCGGGGCGGTGTCTGCGCACCCCCGTGTGCGGCGCCGTGGGGCAGGTAGTGTAAGAGTTTGTTACCCAATCGGGGCGTTCGGTGGTGGGCGCCGGGACGGGAATGCCGGTGCGTGGGGGAATGGACGGGTGGCACGCCCTAGACTCCCCGCATGACCAAGCGAATGACAACGTGGCGCCGCGCGGCGGGCCAGGGGCTGGTGGGCGCGGCCCTGGCATGGGGCGCTGCGTGGGCGCCAGGCGGGTGGGCGCAAACGGCGGGCGTGGCGCCTGCGGCCTTGCCGCCCGAGGTGGAGGCCGCCCTGGCCCGCACCCGGCTGCCGCGCGAGTCGCTCGCGGTGCTGGTGGCCGATGCCCAGGGCAGCGCGCGCGCCGCCCCCCGCCTGGCGCACCGCGCGCAGGTGCCCGTCAACCCGGCATCGGTGATGAAGCTGGTGACCACGTATGCGGCGCTGGAGCAGCTGGGCCCGGCCTATGTGTGGAACACCCCGGTCTATGTGCAGGGCACGGTGCAGGACGGCAGCCTGCGCGGCAATGTTTACGTCCAGGGGCAGGGCGACCCCAAGCTGGTCATGGAGCGCCTGTGGCTGCTGATGCGGCGCCTGCAGGGCCAGGGCGTCCAGGTCATCGTGGGCGACATCGTGCTCGACCGCACGGCGTTCGACGTGCCCGAGCAGGACCCGGCGCGGTTTGACGGCGAGCCGCTGCGCCCCTACAACGCGGCGCCCGACGCGCTGCTGCTCAACTTCAAGTCGTCGGTGATGACCTTTGTGCCCGATGCGGCCGCCGGGCTGGCGCGCATCCAGTACGACCCGCCGCTGGCCGGCGTGCAGCGCCAGCCCACCGTGGCGCTGGCTGCGCCCGGCACCGAATGTGGCGACTGGCGTGGTGCCCTGCGGGCCGAGCTGGCCGACCCCGCCAAGGTGAGTTTCCAGGGCGTGTACCCGGCCGCGTGCGGCGAGCGCGTGTGGCCCGTGGCCGCCGCTGACCCCCGGGGCTTTGCCGCGCGCGCGGTGGAGGGCATGTGGCGCGAGCTGGGCGGCAAGCTCACCGGCACGGTGCGCGATGGCAAGGTGCCGGCGGGCCTCAAGCCTGCGTTCGTGGCCACCTCGCCCGCCCTGGCCGAGGTGGTGCGCGATGTGAACAAGTACAGCAACAACGTGATGGCCCAGCAGGTGTTCCTGACCTTGGCGCTGCAGAAAAACGGCGTGGCGACCTTTGACGGCGCGCGCGAGGTGCTGCGCCAGTGGTGGCAGGCCCGCCTGGGCGATGTGGAGCAGCCGCTGGTGGACAACGGCGCCGGCCTGAGCCGCGACGCCCGCCTGACGGCCCAGGCGCTGGCCCGCATGCTGCAGCTGGCCTGGGCGTCCCCCGCCATGCCGGAGCTGCTGGCCTCGCTGCCCATCTCGGGGGTGGATGGCACGCTGCGCCGCAGCCAGAGCCGCGCGGGCACCGCCCACCTCAAGACCGGCAGCCTGCGCGATGTGATGGCGGTGGCGGGCTACGTGCACGCGGCCAGCGGGCGCCGCTATGTGCTGGTGGCGGTGGTCAACCACGCCAATGCGGGGGCCGCGCGGCCCGTGCTCGACAGCCTCATCGACTGGACGGCGCGCGACCAGTGAACCGCCGGGCAACCACCCTCCATCAATAATCACCGCCGTCCCGCACACCGTCCACCCGTCCACCATGCCACTCCAAGAACTGATCGGCTACCTGGCCGCCGCCCTCACCACCTGCAGCTTCGTGCCCCAGGCGCTGCAGACCTTTCGCACGCGGGATGTGAGCGGGATATCCCTGGGCATGTACAGCGTGTTCACGGCGGGCGTGGCGCTGTGGCTGGTCTATGGGCTGGCCCTGGCCGCCTGGCCCATCGTGGTGGCCAATGCCATCACGCTGGCGCTGGCCGGGGCCATCCTGGCCATGAAGCTGCGGTATGGCGCGCGCGGCGGCGCTGGCTGAGCGGGCGCGCTTCGGTCGCGGCGGTGTCGCATAGGCGTCTTCGCAGCCGGTATCCCGCGTTATCCCCAATGGATGCTGCAGCGCAGGTGCGCGCACGATGCATCGTTTTTCACTGACCCGAGGGACCCCTTCATGAACTATTTCCGTCTTACCTGTGTTGCTGCGGCTGCGCTTGTGCTTGTCGCCTGCGGTGGCTCCGACGACCCGGCGCGCGGCGCGCTGATCGACCCGCCGGCCGTGCTGGCCACGCTGACGGCGGCGCAGATCGATGCCAGCACCTCCAGCACCGGCCTGCAGGCCATCACGGGCAAGGCGAAATGCGATGTGAAGGTGGTTGCGCTCAACTACGCCACCGTGGGTGCCAAGAGCGGCGAAAACACCAATGCCTCGGGCGTGATGCTCGTGCCCGGCGGCAGCTGCACCACGGCGGCGCCGCTGGTGGCCTATGCCAAGGGCACCGATGTGCAAAAGCCCCGCACGCTGGCCAACCCGGCGGACACCGAAACCTTCCTGCTGGCCGCCATGTACGCGGCCCAGGGCTATGCCGTGGTGGCCACCGACTACCTGGGCTTTGCCAAGTCGGGCTACAACTTCCACCCCTACCTGCACGCCGACTCGGAAGCCACCTCGGTCATCGACTCGGTGCGCGCGGCGCGCAACGCGGCTAGCACAGTAGGGGCCAGCCTGTCGGGCAAGGTCATGTTCACGGGCTACTCGCAGGGCGGGCACTCGTCGATGGCGGCGCAGCGCGCGGCCGAGCGCGATTACGGGACCGAGTTCAACGTGGTGGCCGGTGCGCACCTGGCAGGGCCCTACAACCTCTCGGGCTCGCTGCGGATTCCCGATGCGATTGCCGGTGTGCAGTTCTTCGTGCCCTATCTCGTGACCTCGTGGCAGAAGGTCTATGGCGGCATCTACACCGATGTGAAGGACGTGTTCAAGGCCCCGTACTCGGGCTACATCGAGAACCTGCTGCCCAACCCCACGCTGAACTACGCCACCCTGCTGACCACCGGCACCCTGCCGGCCGGCACGCCCAACCAGGCGCGCGATGCGTTGTTCCAGTCGGCGTTCATCACGGGCTCGCAGACCAGCACCACCCACCCGCTGTACCTGGCGGCCAAAAAGAACGACCTGCTGGGCTGGACGCCCAAGGCGCGGGTCCTGCTGTGTGGTGGCGCGGGCGACCCCACCGTGCCGCCCGCCGTGCACCAGTCCGTCATGAAGGCCGACTTTGACAGCCGGGGTGTGACGAACGTGACCTCGGTCGACGTGGATGCCGCCGTGCAGGCCACCTACGGCCCCGGTGGCAAGGCCCCCACCGACCCCACCTCGGCGGCTTTTGCCACCTACTACGGCAGCTACCACGGCACCTACGAACCCCCGTTCTGCCACGCGCAGGCCAAGGCGGTGTTCGATACCGTCAAGTAGTCCCCTCACGCGCTGCGCGTTTTAGAACCCGCACCCTAAGAACCTGTTCAAGATTTTTTCGGGGTCGCACAAGTCCCTTGCCGGGATGGGATGCAAGGCGCGGTGCGCCGCCAATAGCTCGGCTATTGGCAAGCGCCGCAACGCCGCAGACCGCCCNNAGGGTTGG
This sequence comes from Acidovorax sp. FJL06, assembly GCF_003852545.1. Taxonomy (GTDB): domain Bacteria; phylum Pseudomonadota; class Gammaproteobacteria; order Burkholderiales; family Burkholderiaceae_C; genus Acidovorax. Next base: position 32,486 of record NZ_QAJR01000028.1, on the reverse strand, counting down.
AGTGAAATCGGGTGATTGGACGCCCCGGCTGCTTGCATGGGCACGAGCCCATGCGGCGCACCCGGAGCATCCACTCATCCTGATTGCACTCCAATGCGATCCCCGAAAAGATCTTGAACAGGTTCTAAGCCCCACCGGTGTTAACCCGGTGGGGCTTTTTTGCTTCCGCACCTAAGATATTAGTAAATAGCACGGTCGTTCTATTTTTCTTATGCAAGCCAATTTGGCGGGAGTGAAAACCGATGGATTTCCAGCGCAAGGTGTTGTGGGTTTCTCTGGCAGCGGCGTCATTGCTGGCCGCGTGCGGCGGCGGCGGGGCAGACACCGCCCCCGTGGCGCCCATCAAGACCGTCAAGGTCATGGGGGACAGCATTGCCGACAGCGGCACTTTTGGCTTCAAGTTCACCGTGCAGGGCAGCGCGCCCACGGGCCCCGCGTCCACCCCCATCTGGCCTGAACTCGTGGCCAGCAGCTACGGCAACACGCTGTGCCCGCGCTATGTGTCCACGGGCAGCGCTTTCAACAACGCGGCCGGTTGCACCAACTACGCGATCGGGGGCGGGCGCATCAACCATTTCACGGCGCCCACGTCGCCAGTGTCCATCGTCAAGCAGTTGGCCGATGCCGGGGCCGATGGCTTCAGCGCGGGCGACCTGCTCTTGATCGATGGCGGCGGTAACGATGCGGCCGACCTCGTGGGTGCCTACCTCTCGGCGTCCAAGGACGGCGGTGCGGCTTATGGCGCCCTGCTCTCCACGCTGCTGCCCGCAGCCACCGTCAGTGCGGGCCTGGCCGGTGGTGCCACCGGCATGGCCCAGCTGGGTGGTGCCTACATGGTGGCGCTGGCCGACAAGTTCCATGCGGCCATCGAAGCCAACGCCCTGAACAAGGGGGCCCTGCGCGTTGCGGTGCTGAACATGCCGGCCATCGACAAGACCCCGCGCCTGCAACAGGTGCTGGGCGGCATCACGGCCAGCGCCGGGGCCGCCGCCAGCGCCCAGGTCCAGGGGCTGCTGAAGGCCTGGATGGAAGCCTTCAACGCGCAACTCGACAAGCGTTTCGCGGGCAACAGCAAGGTGGTGGTGGTGGACTTCTACACCTCCTTCAACGACCAGGTGGCCCGCCCGGCCCAGTATGGCCTGACCAACGCCAAGGACACCGCATGCCCGATCACGGGCGTGGGCACGGATGGTCTGCCCAGCTACACCTTCCCGACCTGCACGGCCGCAGCCCTGTCGGCCAAGACCCCGCCTGCGGGCGCCAGCGGCGGCGCGGACTGGTGGAAGACCTATGTGTTCTCCGACAGCTTCCATCCCACGCCTTACGGCCACCAGCTGGTCAGCCAGCTGGTGTCGCGCTCGCTGGCCCGTGCGGGCTGGCTGTAAACAACGGCGGTTCAAGGGTTCCTCATCATGAAGACAATCAAGCATTCCTCCGTATGGGCCGCAGGCGCCCTGGTGCTGGCAACCGCTGGCGGCGCGCAGGCGCAGACCGCCGGCAGCTGGCTGGTGCGGGCAGGCGCCACGCAGATCTCGCCGCAGGTGGGCAGCGGCGATCTCACCGCCCCCAGCTTCACGGGCACCCAGGTGGATGTGCGCGCCGACACGCAGTTGGCGGGCGGCGTCACCTACATGCTCACCGACCACTGGGCGGTGGACGTGCCGCTGGCCCTGCCTTTCAGGCACGACATCGTGGGGGCCGGCGCGATTGCCGGCGTGGGCAAGATCGGCGAGGTCAAGGTGCTGCCCATGACCGTGTTTGCGCAGTACCGCTTCCTGGAGGCCCATGCCCGCGTGCGGCCCTATGTGGGCCTGGGCGTGACCTATGCCAGGTTCTTCAAGGAACGCGGCACGGCGGCGCTGACCGGCCTGACGGGGGGGAGCCCCGCGCGCCCCACCACGCTGAGCGCCGAGTCGCGGTTTGGCCTGACCCCCCAGGTGGGGGTGAGCGTGGTGCTGAACGACCAGTGGTCGCTGGACCTGGCCTACTACAAGACGTTCGTCAAGACGCGCAATACGCTGTCCACGGGCCAGACCATCGATGTGAAGCTCAACCCCAATGTGGTGGCGTTGGGCGTGGTCTACCGGTTCTGACCTGCGCGGGGCGGGGGCCCATGCCGCCCACAAAAAAGGCCGCCCTGCCGGGCGGCCTTGTTGCTGGTGCGTTGAGTTCAGCCCCGGGCTGGCTTACCAGCGCGCGCGCAGGCGGCCGTAGGCATAGGTGCCAAACTGGCGCTGGGCAGACGGCGTGAGGTAGACCGGGTCGGCAAACACGAACGAGGTCTGGCTGGCGCCCGACAGCAGCGTGGAGCTGTTGCACAGGGCCGAGTTGACCTGGCCGGCGCCTATGCCGATGCCGTTGGTGGCGTCCACCGAGGTGCACACTGCCGCCGTGGCGTTGTTGAAGCCATAGTTGCCGGGCACGCTGGTGTACAGGTTCACGTAGTAGGCCGAGTCCACGTACAGCACGTTGGCACCCAGGTCCACGATGCCCACGAGCAGGCCTTCATTGAAGCGGCTGCTGGCGTTGGTCAGCAGGGCTTCGCGGCCAATGGTCTTGGCCCAGGGGGTCTTGCTCAGGTCGTAGGTGCCGGTCACCACCACGTACTTGGCGCCCGCCGTCACCAGGCGGCGCACCTGGGCGGCCAGGTCTTCGCCGGCCTTGCGTGCAGCGGCCACCATGGCGGCCTCGGTCTGGGTGCCTGCGGTCACGGCGGCCATGCCGGCGATCACGTCGCTGACGCCCCCGCTCACGATCACCACATCGGAGCCCCCGAAGCTGCCGCTGGCCAAAAAGGCGTCGATCTGCTCGGTGATGGTGCGGGTGCTGGCGTTGCCTGCGGCGTCGGGCTTGGCGCTGACGCGGGCGTTGCCCGTGGCATAGCTGGTGCCGCCTGCGGACACGGGCGTGAGCGATTTGCCGTAGTTGGCGACCAGCTGCAAGGTCCAGTTGTTGACGCTGCCATCGTTGACCGTGTAGCGCGAACCGTTTTGTCCCACATCGTTCATGGCGTCGCCAAACGCGACGAAGCGCTGGGGCGTGATGGCCGATTCAGTGGTGCTGGAACCGCAGGCCGCGAGCAACGCGGCCGATGCACATGCGGCGACCATGACGGTGCGGCGCATCCAATTTGCTGCCATGTATTTCTCCAGAAAAGTGGGGGGTAGTTTAACGACGCAAAGTCAACGCATGTAAAGCGGCTGTCCGGTGCGTTGGCGGCGTCTCCCCTCCCGCGCGCAGCGCGAGAGAGGGGGGAAGGCGCGCAGCGCCTCCGGGAGGTGTCTCATGCCGCCGCCGCGCGCTGCAGGCGGTCGCGCACGCCTTCCCACTCGGGGCCGGCGGGCGGGGCCTCGATCCAGATCAGCTTCACGCCCTCGTCGTCAAAGCCGCGCAGCACGGCAAACAGCTGCTGGGCTGTGGCTGCCGCATCGTCGGGCATGCGCCGCAGGACGAGCTGCGGCGAATGTGTGCGCAGCGCACAGCGGGCATAGACCGCAATGTGGGCCGCCTCGGCGCCCAGCAGGTCCAGGCTGGTCTGCAGGGCCTTGGCGTCCATCAGGCGCACCTTGGCAGCGGGGGCATAGTGCGCCTCCAGCGTGCCCGAGGCGCGGGGGGTGAGCGCGGGCAGGTCTTCCTTGGACAGCGGCGCGATGCCGCAGGCCGCAGCGATCTGCGCGCGCGTGATGGCCCCGGGGCGCAGCAGCACAGGCACGCCGCGGGTGCAGTCCACGATGGTGCTTTCAATGCCCACGCCGCAGGGGCCGCCGTCCAGCACCAGCAGGTCGGCGCCCAGTTCGTCCTGCACATGCTGGGCGGTGGTGGGGCTCACGCGACCAAAGCGGTTGGCGCTGGGGGCGGCCACGCCCCACACGGGGGCGCCGCCCTGGTCGCTGCTGCCATCGACTGGGGCCGCACAGGCCTCCAGCAGGGCGTGCGCCACCGGATGGGCCGGGCAGCGCAGGCCCACGCTGTCCTGGCCGCCCGTGGCCGCCGTGGCCACGCCGGGCAGGCGCGGCAGGATGAGCGTGAGCGGGCCGGGCCAGAAGGCATCGACCAGCTTCTGCGCGAAGCCGGGCACCTCGCTGGCAAAGTGCGCAATGCCCTGGGCATTGGCCACATGCACGATGAGCGGGTGGTCGCTGGGGCGCCCCTTGGCCGCAAAGATCTGGGCCACGGCCGCATCGCTGCTGGCGTCGGCGGCCAGGCCGTACACGGTTTCGGTGGGCAGGCCCAGCAGCGCGCCGCTGCGCACGGCGCGGGCTGCGGCGGCGATGGCCTGGGGATCGTTGCCGTCAAGGATCATGGTCAGAACGCGGCAAGGCCCAGCAGTGCGGCAGCCTTCAAGGCCGTGGCGCGTGCGGCCTCGGGTGTGGGGCCGGTCACGTTGAGGTGGCCCATCTTGCGGCCCCGTTTGGCGTCGCGTTTGCCATACAGATGCAGGTGGGTGCCGGGCAGCGCCAGCACCTCGGCCCAGGGTGGAGTCTGCTCGATGTCGCTTTGGGCAAACCACAGGTCGCCCAGCAGGTTGAGCATCACGGCCGGGCTGTGCTGGCGCGGCGGGGTCAGCGGCAGGCGGGCCATGGTGCGCACCTGCAGCTCGAACTGCGACACGTCGCAGGCGTCCTGGCTGTAGTGGCCGCTGTTGTGCGGGCGCGGGGCGATCTCGTTGACAACCAGGCTGCCGTCCTGCAGCACGAAGAACTCCACGCACAGCACGCCCACGTACTGCAGGCCTTCTGCTACGGATTTTGCAGCTGCTACCGCTTGCGCAGCAAGCGCTGGCGGCAGATTTCCTTCATACACCTCGGTCACGGCCAGGATGCCCCCCAGGTGCAGGTTGCGCTGCACCGGCAGGTGCACTATGGCGCCATCGTGGCCCCGGGCCACGATCACCGAGCATTCCAGCGCCAGCGGCAGCATCTTCTCCAGCACGCAGGGCACGTTGCCAACCGCATCCCAGGCTGCGGCCAGCTCGGCGGCGGTTTGCACGCGCACCTGGCCCTTGCCGTCGTAGCCCATGCGGGCGGTCTTGAGGATGCCGGGCAGCAGATCCGGTGAGGTCGCGGCCAGTTGTTCGGCCGTCTCGATGACCGCGTAGGGCGCGCAGGGCACACCGCAGGCCACGAAGTGGGCCTTCTCGCGCGCGCGGTCCTGCGCCACCGACACCGCGCTGGCGGCGGGCGACACGGGCCGCCGTGCGGCCAGCGTGGCCAGCGCGGCGGCGGGTACGTTCTCGAATTCGGTGGTCACTGCATCCGACAGCCGTGCCAGCTCGGCCAGGCCCTGCGGATCGTCGTAGTCCGTCTGGATGTGGTGGTGGCTCACCAGCCCGGCGGGGCTGGTGGGGTCGGCGTCCAGCACGGCCGTGAAGTAGCCCATGGCCTGGGCTTGGTGCACGAACATGCGGCCCAGCTGGCCGCCGCCCAGCACGCCCAGCGTGGCGCCGGGCAGCAGCGGCTTGAGAGAGGCGTCGTCGGGGCTCATGCGGCAGGCGGCAGGGTCATGTTGCGCGCCACCTCGGTCTGTTCCGCGCGGAAGGCTTCCAGGCGCTGGCGCAGTTCAGGGCTTTCGCTGGCCAGCAGGGCCACGGCAAACAGTGCGGCATTGGCGGCGCCCGCCGTGCCGATGGCGAATGTGGCCACCGGGATGCCCTTGGGCATCTGCACGATGGAGTGCAGCGAATCCACGCCCTGCAGGTGGCGGCTGGCCACGGGCACGCCCAGCACGGGCACGGTGGTCTTGGCTGCGATCATGCCGGGCAGGTGGGCGGCGCCGCCCGCGCCGGCGATGATGGCCTTCAGGCCCCGGCTGGCGGCCGCTTCGGCGTAGGCGAACATGTCGTCGGGCATGCGGTGGGCCGAGACCACGCGGGCCTCGTGCGGGATGCCGAACTGTTCAAGAATCTGCACTGCATGCTGCATGGTGTCCCAGTCGCTGCTGGAACCCATGACCACGCCGATCTGGATGGGTTTCATGGTGGTTTGAGGGTGGCGGCAGTGCGCAGGGCCTGCCGCACCGCTGTGGGTGGAATCCGCGATTTTACTTTTTGCGCCTCCCTGCGCAGCCTGGGGCTGTTTTCATGGGCCAAAATAGCGCGAACCCACCAGCTTCACCGGCCTTGGCCCGGCACCATCCATCATGATTGACGTCACCGTAGAGAACTTTGAAGCCGAGGTGGTTGCCGCCTCGATGAACGTGCCCGTGCTGGTGGACTTCTGGGCGCCCTGGTGCGGCCCCTGCAAGTCGCTGGGCCCGGTGCTGGAAAAGCTCGAAACCGAATACGCCGGCCGCTTCAAGCTCGCCAAGATCGACTCCGACCAGGAGCAGCAGCTCGCCGGCATGTTCGGTATCCGCAGCATCCCGACCTGCGTGCTGCTCATGAACGGCCAGCCCGTCGATGGCTTCATGGGCGCCCTGCCCGAAGGCCAGGTGCGCGCCTTCCTCGACAAGCATGTGCCCAGCGCCGAAGAAATGGTGGCAGAAGCCGAGGAAGAAGAAGCCCAGGACGCCCTGGCCGATGGCGACACGGGCACGGCCCTCGAAAAGCTGCAGCACGCGGTGGTGACCGACCCGTCCAACGACGATGCGCGCTTCGACTACGTCAAGCTGCTGCTGCAGCTGCGCCGCGAGGACGACGCCAAGGTCGCGTTTGCCCCCGTGATCGCCAAGGCCGCCGCTTCGCGCAAGCTGGGCGCCTTGAAGGCCTGGATGGATGCTCTTGATTTCGTAGCTGCTGGCGCTTACGGGGAGGGCGCTGAAGCGGAGTTTGATGCAAAAATCGCCGCCAACAAGCGCGACTTCGACACCCGCTACGCCCGTGCCCGCTGGCTGATGGCCCAGCAGCGCTGGACCGACGCCATGGATGAACTGCTCGAAATCCTCATGCGCGACAAGGCCTGGAACGAAGAGATCGCCCGCAAGACCTATGTCGCCATCCTCGAAGTCATCGAGGCCCCCAAGCCCAAGGTGGCCGAAGGCCAGATCCCGCCCGAAGACCCGGTGGTGGCGACCTACCGGCGCCGGCTGTCGAGTGTGGTGCTGAGCTGAAAGCCTGTGAAGGGGTGAGAGGGTGCATGGTGCGGATGCGTTCACCACGCGGATGCGGCCGTATCGGCCCCTGCCGGCGGGGCGCTTGCACGGCGCGGTGACATCCCGCCTGTCCGTGGTGGCACTGTGCTGCAGCCTCCTGCTGGGGTGTGCCGGCCGGCCGCCCGCCCCCGATGCCATCGTCTCTGGCGTGGCCCTGGCCCGCGAGCGTGTGGTGCTGCCCCCCGAGGCCGTGTTCGAGGCCACGCTGCTGGATGTGACCCACCCTGACATGCCTCCGGTGGTGCTGGGCCGCCAGCGCCGCGCCCCTGCAGGGCAGGCGCCGTATGCAATCTGGATTCCCTACCCCTCCTCGCGCTTTGTGCCCAAGGGGCACTACGAGGTGCGCGCGACGGTGACGCTCGAAGGCCGCCTGCTGCTGGCGACGGACAAGCGCCATCCGGTGCCGCAGGACGCCGCGTTTCGCCGCGTGGATGTCCAGTTGCAGCGGTTGCCGCCGCAGTCCGCCACGGTGGACGCTGGGGTGCCCCTGGTGCTGACGTACTGGCGGCTGGTGGAGATGGAGGGTGAGGCGGTGGCCCCTCCGGGAGCGGGGGCGGTGGCCCCGCACCTGGTGCTGCAGGCGGACGAGGCCCGTGTGACGGGCTCGGGCGGGTGCAACCGGTTTCTGGCCGATTACACGCTGCAGGGGGCGCGGCTGCGCTTTGAGCGCCTGGTCTCCAACATCGCGCTGTGCTTGCAGGCGGGCGGGGCGGAGGGGCGCTTTTTCGAGGCGCTGTCGGCGGTGCAGAGCTTTCGGCAACAAGGCGCGCAGCTGGTGTTGCGGGGCAGCGAGGGGCAGACGCTGCTGCGCTTCGAGTCTGCGGAGACCCGCTTGGATTGACCGCCGTTTGGCGGGGCGGCCTCCAAGGCCCCAGGGTCCCATGGGGCCAGTCCATGGTTCGCGGGTTGGCGGGGGTGCACGCCTGCGGCCCCCACCTGTGGCTTACCGGGCGGTGAGCCGCTCCAGCGCTTCGCGGTACTTGGCGGCCGTCTTCTCGATCACCTCCTGCGGCAGGCGGGGCGCGGGCGCGGTCTTGTCCCAGGGCTTGCCGCCCACCTTGGCCTGCTCCAGCCAGTCGCGCACGAACTGCTTGTCGTAGCTGGGCGGGTTGGCGCCCTGGGCCAGCGCGTCGGCATAGCCTTCCACGGGCCAGTAGCGCGAGCTGTCGGGGGTGAGCACCTCGTCCATCAGCACCAGCGTGCCATCGGGCGCCAGGCCGAATTCGAACTTGGTGTCGGCAATGATCATGCCCTTGGTGAGTGCGATCTCGGCGGCGGCCTGGTAGATGGCGATGCTCAGATCGCGGATGCGCGTGGCCAGATCCAGGCCAATCATCTCGACGGTGCGCTCGAAGGTGATGTTCTCGTCATGTTCGCCCACGGCGGCCTTGGCGGCCGGCGTGTAGATGGGCGCGGGCAGCTTGGCGGCGTTGGTCAGGCCCTCGGGCAGCGGCACGCCGCAGACGGCGCGCGATTCCTGGTATTCCTTCCAGCCGCTGCCGGCCAGGTAGCCGCGCACCACGGCTTCCACCGGGATGGGCTTGAGCCGCTGCACCAGCATCGAGCGGCCGCGCACCTGGGCCACCTCTTCGGGCGTGACCGCGCTCTCGGGCGCATCGCCCGTGAGGTGGTTGGGGCAGATGTGGCCGAGCTTGTCGAACCAGAACAGGGCCATCTGCGTGAGCAGTTCGCCCTTGCCGGGAATGGGCTCGCCCATGATGACGTCGAAGGCCGAGAGGCGGTCGCTGGCCACCATCAGGATGCGGTCATCGCCCACGGCGTAGTTGTCGCGCACCTTGCCGCGTGCCAGCAGGGGCAGCGACGTGAGGGCAGAGGTGTGCAGGGCGTTGGAGCTGGGCTGGGTCATGGTGTCGGTGTGGGCGGGCGATGGTGCCGTGTCCGCTGCGGGCAGGCCGGTGAACGTTGGGCGTAAAAACAGGTGCGGGAACCTCGTTCCACGCAAGCTGCGGATTTTACGCGCCGGCGTGGTGCCTGCACCTGCCGTCGGCCGGCACAGGGCCTGTGCCGCTGCGGGCGCTTCCCGCATGCCTCGCGCGTTTCCCCATGTTGCGGCACACTGTGCGGCCCTCATTCCCCATGGCCGCTTTGTGCGACTTTCTGTGCCGCCTCCATTGCCTTCCTCCACGCCATTTCCCGCTACCACTGCCGTGTCAGCACCCGCGTCCGCGTCCGCACTGCCCCCTCGCCGCGAGCTGTGGCTGCTGCTGACCCTGGCCGGGATCCAGTTCACCCACATCCTGGACTTCATGATCATGATGCCGCTCGGGCCGCAGTTCACGCGGCTGTTTGCGATCAGCGATGCGCAGTTCGGGCTGCTCGTGTCGGCCTACACGCTGTCGGCGGGCGCATCGGGCCTGCTGGCGTCCACCTACATCGACCGCTTTGGCCGCAAGCGGCTGCTGCTCACGTTGTACGCCCTGTTTGGGCTGGCCACCTTGGCCTGCGGCCTGGCGCCCACCTACGGCACGCTGATGGTGGCGCGGATTCTCGCGGGGGCCTTTGGGGGCGTGCTGTCGGCGCTGTCGCAGACCATTGTGGCGGACGTGGTTCCGTTTGAGCGGCGCGGGCGCGCTATGGGGATCGTGATGACGTCTTTCTCTGTGTCCACGGTGGCGGGTGTGCCGTTGGGCTTGCTCCTGGCGGAGCATGGGGGCTGGAATGCACCGTTCATCGCCATCGCGGCCATGGTGGGCCTGCTGGTCATTCAGGCGGCACGCACCATGCCTGCGCTGACGGCCCATGTGCACGCGGCGGATGGCCGCACAGTGCTGGGCGGCATTGCCCAGGTGCTGGCCGATTCGAACCACCGCTGGGCTTTCTTGTTCTCTGCGTTGGTGATGTCCACGGGCTTCACGGTGATTCCCTACATCACCATCTACATGCAGACCAATGCGGGGGTGCGGGCCGACCAGATTCCGCTGGCCTATCTCTGCGGTGGTGTCGCCACGCTGTTCACTGCGCGCTACTTTGGCCGCCTGACCGACCGGTGGGGCAAGGCGCGCACGTTCCGTATGCTGGTGCTTGCTTCGATGCCCTGTTTGCTGGGGACGACCCTGTCCGAGGCGCTGCCGCTGTGGGGGGTGTTGTTGGTGTCCACGTTCATGTTCGCCTTTGTGAGCGGCCGCATGATTCCGGGCATGGCCATCATTGCATCGGCCGCGCAGCCGTCCTTGCGGGGGACGTTCATGACCTTGAATGCGTCGGTCCAATCGGCCGCCATGGGCGTTGCGTCGTTGGTGGGAGGATGGCTGATCAGCCGTGATGCACAAGGGCTGGTGCAGGGCTACTGGATGGCGGCTTTGGTGGGCATTGTCGCGGCCGCGCTGTCGATGCTGGTTGCGGGCAAGCTCCAGTTGCACGGGGCGACGCCGACGGCGCGTTGAACATGGCCGCCAGCGTATCCGCGAGGGCCCGAGGTTGCAGGCCGGTGGGAACTTGCTCATTGTGCGCGCTTTTCGGGCGCTTGGCACCTTGGCGGCCATAACCCAGCAGGGAGGGGCGGAATGGGATTGCTTTTCGGGGAGGCCAGGGGCATAGTGAACTCACGCAATGGATGCATCCAAGTTCGCCAGCTGCCCTCTGATCCAGGGCGGCGTTTTCCACCGAGTGTGTTACAGGAGACTTATTTATGAACTTGACGATCAGCGGTCATCACCTCGAAGTTACTCCAGCCTTGCGCAGCTACGTCACCACCAAGCTGGACCGGATCACCCGCCATTTTGACCAGGTTGTCGATGTCAAGGTACTGCTGACGGTAGAGAAGCAAAAGGAAAAGGAAAAGAGACAGCGAGCGGAATGCAACATCCACGTCAAGGGCAACGACCTGTTTGCCGAAAGCTCCCACGCCGACCTGTATGCCGCCGTGGATGAGCTGGTGGACAAGATGGACCGCCAAGTCGTGCGCCACAAGGACCGCTTGCAGGACCACCACCACGAAGCCGCCAAGCGCGAATTGCACGCCTGATGCGCCAGCCCTGAGCCTGGCATCGCAGCCGCCCCTTCGGGCGGTTTTTTGTTGCCCCTGCGGCTGCGCTCAGGGTTTCTGCCAATATGTGCATAATTGTTACCCTTGACCATGAACCGACTCGCCTCCATCCTGCCCTCCGCTCAAGTGCTTGTGAGCGTTGATGCCACCAGCAAGAAGCGTGCTTTTGAAGAAGCGGGTCTGCTGTTCGAAAGCCAGCACGGCCTTTCCAGGGCGCTGATCACCGACAGCCTGTTTGCGCGTGAGCGCCTGGGCTCCACGGGGTTGGGCCATGGCGTGGCCATCCCCCATGGGCGCATCAAGGGCCTCAAGGCGCCCATGGCGGCCGTGTTCCAGCTGCTCAATCCCATCGGTTTTGATGCCCCCGACGAGTTGCCGGTGGGCTTGCTGATCTTCCTGCTCGTGCCCGAGGCCGCCACGCAGAAGCACCTGGAAATCCTCTCCGAGATTGCCGAGCTGCTCAGTGATTCGGCCCTGCGCGAGAAGCTCAAGGCCTGCACCGATGCCGCCGAACTGCACGGCATGATCGCGGGCTGGCAGTCCACGCAGACGGCCTGAGTTCTTCCCGCGCTGCACCACCCCTTCGCTCCGCTGCCTTTGCACTGACCTGCTGTGAAACCCAATGTTGTCAGTGCCGATGTGCTTTTCGAGGAGTTCCGCGCTCTCCTGAAATGGGAGTGGGTGGCGGGCCTGGGGGCGTCGGAGCGGCGGTTTGACGAAGTGGCCGTGCGCTCTGCGCGGTCCGGGGCCGATCTGGTCGGCTACCTCAACTACATCCACCCTTACCGCGTCCAGATCCTGGGCGAGCGCGAAATTGCGTACCTGAGCAATGCGTCGCCCGACGACTGCAAGCGCCGCATCGCCCGCATCGTGACGCTGGAGCCGCCGGTGCTGGTGCTGGCCGACAACCAGACCGCGCCCGACGCGCTGGTGTCCATGTGCGAGCGCGCGCAGATCCCGATGTTCTCCACGCACGAGTCGTCGGCGTTTGTCATCGACGTGCTGCGCGCCTACCTGTCCAAGCACTTCGCCGACCGCACCACGATGCACGGCGTGTTCATGGACATCCTGGGCTTGGGCGTGATGATCACTGGCGAGTCGGGCCTGGGCAAAAGCGAGCTGGGCCTGGAGCTGATCTCGCGCGGCAACGGCCTGGTGGCCGACGATGCCGTGGACCTGTTTCGCATCAACCAGACCACCATCGAGGGCAAGTGCCCCGAGCTGCTGCAAAACCTGCTGGAAGTGCGCGGCATTGGCCTTTTGGACATCCGCGCCATCTTTGGCGAGACGGCCGTGCGCCGCAAGATGCGCCTCAAGCTCATCGTGCACCTGGTGCGCAAGGAAACCCTGGAGCGCGACTACGAGCGCCTGCCCTACGAGCCCCTCACGCAGGACGTGCTGGGTGTGCCCGTGCTCAAGGTGGTGATCCAGGTGGTGGCCGGCCGCAACATCGCCGTGCTGGTCGAAGCCGCCGTGCGCAACACCATCCTGCAGCTGCGCGGCATCGACACCTACCAGGAATTCGTCGAACGCCACCGCCGCGCCATGGAGCGTGACACGGGCGGCTAGTCTGCTCTTTATTTGATAGCTGCTTGCGCTTGATGGATAGGCGCTGGCGGCAATTCAGACCACAATCCTTCCAAAACTGGCGCGCCCAACGCCAGTGCTTCCGCACAAGGGCCGCCCCGCCGCGCCGGGAGCGTCCCCCTTTGGGGGGAAGGCGCCGAAGGCGACTCAGGGGGGCTTATTTTTTTGCGCAGGCTGCGCATTGGCCATACAGCGCCATCGTGTGGTCCTGCACCAGCCAGCCCTTGGCCTTGGCCACGGCATGCTGGCGCTTTTCGATCTCGGCGTCGTAGAACTCTTCCACCTTGCCGCAGGACGTGCAGATGAAGTGGTCGTGGTGCTGCCCTTCGTTGAGCTCGTACACCGCCTTGCCGCTTTCGAAATTGCTGCGGATCAGGATGCCTGCCTGCTCGAATTGCGTGAGCACGCGGTACACGGTGGCCAGGCCAATGTCCGAACGCTCCTCCAGCAGCACGCGGAATACGTCTTCCGCCGTCATGTGGCGCTGCGCGCCTTTCTGGAAGATCTCCATGATCTTCAGGCGGGGCAGCGTGGCCTTGAGTCCCGTGCTTTTGAGTTCGTCGATATTGGTCATGGCATGCTCCTTCGGGTGCGGGCCCCATCTCAAGGCCTGGGGGGCAGCCGCTACAATGCGGCGATCATATCCTCAGCCCTTTTACCCATGCCCGTCAAAGCCCGTTGCAGCGCCCGCCTGGGCCTGGTCCTGTTGATCGGCGCCAGCGTGGCTGCCTTGGCCGGTTGCGGCAGCCTGGATGGCGCCAGCGGTCGCATCGCCGGCATCGTGAAGCCCTACAAGGTGGATGTGGTGCAAGGCAACTTCGTGTCGCGCGAGCAGGTGCAAGCCCTGCAGCCCGGCATGAGCCGCCAGCAGGTGCGCGAAATCCTGGGCACGCCCCTGGTCACCAGCCTGTTCCATGCTGACCGCTGGGAGTATGTGTTCACGCTCAAGCGCCCGGGCGAAGACATCCAGACGCGCAAGCTGACCGTGTTCTTCACGGGCGATGCGCTGGAGCGCTCCGAGGGCGATGAAATGCCCACCGAGACCGAGTTCGTCGCCACGCTGGGTGCGCGCAGCGGCGCCAAGGGCCAGGTGCCCGTGCTGGACGCCACGCCCGAGCAATTGGCCAAATACCCACCGTCTGCACGGCCTGCCCAGGCGCCCGTGGCGGCGCCCGCGGCCCCCGTGCCCTCCAGTTACCCGCCGCTCGACGCGCCTGCGCGCTGACGCCTGCGGCCCCGCTGTGCACGTGAACGTGCGCAGCCTTTCAACCGAACAGGACTCTCATGACAGGGACATCTTCACCTGCAGCCACCGTCTCCACCCCCTGCCGCGTGGCCGTTGCCGGGGCGTCGGGCCGCATGGGCCGCATGCTGATCGAGGCCATCCGCGCCAGCGATGACTGCGTGCTGGCCGGTGCCCTCGACATCGCCGCCAGCCCTGCTGTGGGCTCGGACGCCACGGCCTTCCTGGGCCATGCCAGCGGCGTCGCCATCACGGCCGACATCGCGGCAGGCCTCAAGAACGCCGACGTGCTGATCGACTTCACCCGCCCCGAAGGCACGCTGGCGCACCTGGCCGTCTGCAGCCAGCTGGGCGTGAAGGCGGTCATCGGCACCACGGGCTTCACGGAGGCGCAGAAGGCCGAGATCGCCGCGTTCGCCCAGCGCACGGCCGTCGTCATGGCGCCCAACATGAGCGTGGGCGTGAATGTCACGCTCAAGCTGCTGCAGATGGCCGCCAAGGCCATGGCCACGGGCTATGACATCGAGATCATCGAGGCCCACCACCGCCACAAGGTGGATGCGCCCTCGGGCACCGCGCTCAAGATGGGCGAGGTGATTGCCGACGCCATGGGCCGCGACCTCAAGGAGTGCGCCGTCTACGCCCGCGAAGGCGTGACGGGCGAGCGCGACCCGTCGAGCATCGGCTTTGCCACCATCCGCGGCGGCGACATCGTGGGCGACCACACCGTGCTGTTTGCGGGCATCGGCGAGCGCATCGAGATCACGCACAAATCCTCCAGCCGCTCCACCTACGCGCAGGGCAGCCTGCGGGCCGTGCGGTTCCTGGCGGGGCACAAGACGGGCCTGCACGACATGTTCGACGTGCTCGGTCTGAATACCCACTAGCCACGGATCCCCATGGACGCCCTCCACTGGTGGCGCCAAGGCGATGCCGTGACGCAGACCACCGCGCTGGTGCTGCTGGCGATGTCCGTGGCGAGCTGGGTGGTGATTGTCTGGAAGCTGCGCCTCATGCGGCGCGCCAGCGCCGATGTGGCGCGCTGTACGGCCGCGTTCTGGCAGGCGCCCTCCCTGGCGCTGGCCACGGAACGCCTGCAGTCTTTTGACCGCGAAGCGCTGGTCCTGCCTTTGGTCGGTGCTGCAAATTCAATAGCAAATCGCTCGACCTCCGGTGCGCAGGCCACCCTGGCCACCGCCGGCAGCCTGTCGCAGCAGCTCACGCGCGTGCTGCGCGATGCCTTGCACCAGGTGCTGGGCCGCCTGCAACTGGGGCAGGTGCTGCTGGCCACCGTGGGGTCCACTGCGCCCTTCGTGGGGCTGCTCGGCACCGTGTGGGGCATCTACCATGCACTCACCGCCATGGCGGGCGCAGGGCAGATCACCATCGACCGCGTATCCGGGCCCGTGGGCGAGGCCCTGGTCATGACGGCCGCCGGGCTGGCCGTGGCCATCCCCGCCGTGCTGGCCTACAACTGGTTCGGCCGCCTCATCGGCCGCATCGAGGCCGACCTGGAGGGCTTTGCCCGCGACCTGCGCGAGCTGCTTATCGACACGGCGCCCGTCCAGAGTTTGGCTGGCACCACAGAAGGCCTGAGCAATGCGAGCCGACCCGCCGCCGGGCCGCCCCAAGGCGGGTCAGCCCCCTTGGGGGGCAGCGAACCACGCGCAGCGGGGAGCGTGGGGGCATGAGTTTCGGCCGGCTCGAACGCACCACCGGGCCCCAGCCCATGAGCGACATCAACATGACGCCGCTGGTGGACGTGATGCTGGTGCTGGTGGTCATCTTCATCCTCACGGCGCCGCTGCTGGCCAGCGCGATCCGGCTCGATTTGCCGCGCACCGAAGGCGCCACGCCGGGCGCAGCCCCCCAGTTCATCACCCTGGTGGTCGATGCGTCGGGGCAGGCCTACCTGGACGATCTGCCGCTGTCGCCGGCCGCGCTGGCCGAGCGCCTGCGCCGCATCGGCGCCGAGCGGCCGGACACCGAGGTGCAACTGCGTGCCGACGCGGCCGTGCCCTACGGCCGGGTGGTCGAGGTCATGGGCGCGGCCCACCTGGCCGGGCTGCAGCGCATCGGTTTTGTGGCCGAACCCCGGGTCTCCGGGGGGGCTGGGGCACCCTCCAAAGCCCCCTGACGCCGCATTGGCCGTGGCCAGAGGCGGCGCCCATCGGCCTTTGGCCAAGGCGACAAGCCGGACTGCGGGCATGACAGCCTAAAATCTGCCCAGCAGCAGCCCTGCGGCTGCACTCTTCTCTCACCCCGAGCCCCCATGCAAGACAAATACTCTCCCCAAGACGTTGAGCGCGCTGCACACGACCACTGGACCGCCACCGACGCCTACCGTGTGACGGAAGACGTGAACAAGAAGAAGTTCTACGCCTGCTCGATGCTGCCCTACCCCAGTGGCAAGCTGCACATGGGCCATGTGCGCAACTACACCATCAACGACATGCTCACGCGCTACCTGCGCATGAACGGCCACAACGTGCTGATGCCCATGGGCTGGGACGCGTTCGGCCTGCCCGCCGAAAATGCTGCGTTGAAGAACGGCGTGCCCCCTGCCAAGTGGACGTACGAAAACATCGCGTACATGAAAAAGCAGATGCAGGCCATGGGCCTGGCCATCGACTGGAGCCGCGAGGTGGCCACCTGCGATCCTGAGTACTACAAGTGGAACCAGTGGCTGTTCCTCAAGATGCTGGACAAGGGCATCGCCTACCGCAAGACCCAGGTCGTGAACTGGGACCCGGTGGACCAGACCGTGCTGGCCAACGAGCAGGTGATCGACGGCAAGGGCTGGCGCACCGGCGCGACGGTCGAAAAGCGCGAGATCCCCGGCTACTACCTCAAGATTACCGACTACGCCGAAGAGCTGCTGGGCTTTGTGACCGGCGACAAGCTGCCCGGCTGGCCCGAGCGCGTGAAGCTGATGCAGGAAAACTGGATCGGCAAGAGCGAAGGCGTGCGCTTTGCGTTCACCCATGACATCGCGGGCGATGATGGCGCGCTGATTGGTGGCGGCAAGATGTACGTGTTCACCACGCGCGCCGACACCATCATGGGCGTGACCTTCTGCGCCGTGGCGCCCGAGCACCCGCTGGCCGCCCATGCCGCCAAGACCAACCCCGCGCTCAAGGCCTTCATCGAAGAATGCAAGAGCGGTGGCACCACCGAGGCCGAACTCGCCACGCAAGAGAAGAAGGGCGTGCCCACGGGCCTGTTCGTCACGCACCCGCTGACCGAGGAAAAGGTCGAGGTCTGGGTCGGCAACTACGTGCTCATGGGCTATGGCGATGGCGCCGTGATGGGCGTGCCCGCGCACGACGAGCGCGATTTTGCGTTCGCCCTCAAGTACCAGCTGGAAATCAAGCAGGTGGTGCTGGTCGATGGCGAACACTTTGACTACCACCAGTGGAGCGACTGGTACGGCGACAAGCAGCGCGGCGTGACCATCAACTCCGACAGCTTCAGCGGCCTGCACTACAAGGAGGCCGTGGCCGCCGTGGCCCATGCCCTGCAGGCCAAGGGCCTGGGCGAGACCAAGACCACCTGGCGCCTGCGCGACTGGGGCGTGAGCCGCCAGCGCTACTGGGGCACACCCATCCCCATCATCCATTGCGATGAACACGGTGCCGTGCCGGTGCCCGAGAAGGACCTGCCTGTGGTGCTGCCGCAGGACTGCATCCCCGACGGCTCGGGCAACCCGCTGCACAAGCACGAAGGTTTTCATGCCGGCGTGGTCTGCCCCGTGTGTGGCAAGGCCGCGCGGCGCGAGACCGACACCATGGACACCTTCGTGGACAGCTCGTGGTACTTCATGCGGTATTGCGATCCCAAGAACGCCGACGCGATGGTCGCTGGCGGTGCCGACTATTGGATGCCGATGGACCAGTACATCGGCGGCATCGAGCACGCCATCCTGCACTTGCTGTACGCGCGCTTCTGGACCAAGGTCATGCGCGACCTGGGCCTGGTGAAGGTCGATGAGCCTTTCACCAAGCTGCTGACGCAAGGCATGGTGCTCAACCACATCTACAGCCGCCGCACCGCCAAGGGCGGCAAGGACTATTTCTGGCCGCACGATGTG
The DNA here is from genome assembly GCF_003852545.1 of Acidovorax sp. FJL06. Classification (GTDB taxonomy): domain Bacteria; phylum Pseudomonadota; class Gammaproteobacteria; order Burkholderiales; family Burkholderiaceae_C; genus Acidovorax. The sequence continues at coordinate 14,471 of NZ_QAJR01000028.1, read as the reverse complement.
GAGCATGTGCTCGACGAAGGCGGCAAGATCATCGGTGCCAAGCTCAAGAACGAAGCCACCAGCGGTGACGGCTTGCTGCCTGTGGGCACGCCCATCGACTACGAGGGCGTGGGCACCATGTCCAAGTCCAAGAACAACGGCGTGGACCCGCAGGACCTGATCGAGAAGTACGGCGCCGACACGGCCCGCCTGTACACCATGTTCACCGCCCCCCCCGAGGCCACGCTGGAGTGGAACGACGCCGCCGTGGAAGGCAGCTACCGTTTCCTGCGCCGCGTGTGGAACTTCGGCGCCAAGCTGTCTGCTATGGATATGGGAGCGGCTACCGCCAGCGTGGCAAGCGCCAGCAGCCTGAAAGACGTGGAGTTTGGCAAAGAGGCCAAGGCCTTGCGCCTGGAGATCCACACCGTGCTCAAGCAGGTGGACTACGACTACCAGCGCATGCAGTACAACACCGTGGTGTCCGGCGCGATGAAGATGATCAACGCGCTCGAAGACTTCAAGGCCGCCGACGCGGCCGGTGCCCAGGTGGCGCTGATCGAAGGCTTCGGCATCCTGCTGCGCTGCCTGTACCCCGCCACGCCCCACATCGCCCACAGCCTGTGGGAAGGCCTGGGCTACGCGGGGGCGCTGGGCGACCTGCTGGACGCCGCCTGGCCCCAGGTGGATGCCAATGCGCTGGTGCAGGACGAGATCGAACTCATGCTGCAGGTCAACGGCAAGCTGCGTGGCTCCATCCAGGTGCCCGCGCAGGCCGACAAGGCGGAGATCGAGCGCATCGCCCTGGCCAGCGAGGCGTTTGTGGCCCAGGCCGCAGGCGCTCATCCGAAGCGCGTGATCGTGGTGCCGGGCCGCCTGGTGAACGTGGTGGTCTAGTCCCATGGACAAACGCACCCTGCTCAGCCTCGCCCCCGTGGCCCTGCTGTCTGCCTGCGGATTCCGGCTGCGTGGCGTGCCGGAGTTTGCTTTTGACTCGCTCTACATCGCCGCCCCCGCCAACTCGCTGCTGGCGCGGGAGCTGCAGCGCACGCTGGAGGGCTCGGGCGGCAAGCTGCAGCTGCTGCGCGACCCGGCGGCCATGCCCACGGCCGACGCCATTTTCGACCTGCTGCAGGAGCAGCAGGAGCGCGCGGTGGTGGGGCTCAACGCCTCGGGCCAGGTGCGTGAACTGCAGCTGCGCCTGCGCATCAAGTTCCGCCTGCGCACCCCCACGGGGGTGGAGATGATTCCCGACACCGAACTGCTGCAGCAGCGCGACATCAGCTACAGCGAAACCATTGCCCTGGCCAAGGAAGCCGAAGAAGCGCTGCTCTACCGCAACATGCGGACCGACCTGGTGCAGCAGCTCATCCGCCGCCTGGCGGCCGCCAAACGCTAGCGGGAACGGGCCCCACGTTTTACGACACTGGCGCGGCACTTGGCCAGTGCTCCCGCGCATGGGCTGCCCGCCGCGCGGGGAGCGTCCCCCGGAGGGCGCGCTGTGCAACAGGGGGGCTATTTCTGTACGCGCATCAGCGTGCTCTTGCCAAACAGCGACTCGACCAGGTCCACGGCCAGCACGGCCGTGCGGTTGCGCACATCGAGCGCGGGGTTCAGCTCCACAATGTCCAGCGAGGCTAGGCGCCCGCTGTCGGCGATCATCTCCATGCACAGCTGCGCCTCGCGGTAGGTGGGGCCGCCGGGCACCGTGGTGCCCACGCCGGGCGCGATGTCGGGGTCCAGAAAATCCACGTCAAAGCTCACATGCAGGTGGGTGTGGGCATCCAGCCCGGCCAGCGCCTGCTGCATGGTCTGGCGCATGCCCACCTCGTCGATGTAACGCATGTCGAACACCTCCAGTCCCTGCTCGTGCACAAAGCGCTTTTCGCCCGCGTCCACACTGCGGATGCCGATCTGGCGAATCTGGTGGGGCTGCAGCGCCGGGCCACCATCGGGCATCCGGGCCAGCCCGGTCAATGCCTCGGGGCCAAAGCCGCACAGGCAGGCCACGGGCATGCCATGCACATTGCCGCTGGGGGTGAGGGCGCTGGTGTTGAAGTCGGCATGGGCATCCAGCCACAGCACCCGCAGCTTCTTGCCCGCTTCTGCGCAATGGCGCGCCACCGCGCTGATGCTGCCCAGGCCCAGGCAGTGGTCGCCGCCCAGCAGGATGGGCAGGTGGCCCAGCTGCAGCTCGGCATACACCGCGTCGAACACGCGCTGGTTCCACTCCACCACCTCGGGCAGGTGGCGGTAGCCGTCCACGGGCGGCAACCAGGGGTTGGCCGGGCCGCTGAGGTTGCCCCGGTCGAACACCTGCAGCCCGTGCGATTCCAGCGCCGCCTGCAACCCCGCCACGCGCAGGGCCTCGGGCCCCATCGAGGCGCCGCGCGCGCCCGCGCCGATGTCAGTGGGCGCGCCGATCAGGCTGGTGGGCTGGGTGCTGCGCAGGGCGGTGGGGGGCATAGGGCAAGGGCTTTCGGGTTGGCTGACGCGGTGGGGTGGGGCGGGCGCTGGCGCCCGGGAGAATTTTCGGGGCTTTGGGCGCCAATGAACAGTGAAAAAGCTGATCGTTCTGCAGTCGCCTTTGCGCACTGTGCGGGTGGGCATTGGCAATGTGCGCAATACCTTGCCGGGCAAGGCGATAAACTTTGCCGCATGCAAGTCGCCCTGGCCCAACTCTCACCGCATCTTCAACGGGGCCTGTCGCCGCTTTACGTGTTGCATGGCGACGAGCCCTTGCTGCAGCAGGAAGCCGCTGACGCCGTCCGCGCCACGGCCCGTGCCCAGGGCTATACCGAGCGCAGCAGCTACACCGTGGCCGGAGCCCACTTCGACTGGAGCGCCGTGCTGGCCGCCGGCGGCAGTTTGAGTCTGTTTGCCGACAAGCAGATCGTCGAGATCCGCATCCCCTCGGGCAAGCCCGGCAAGGATGGCAGCGTGGCCCTGCAGCAGGTGGCCGAATCGGCCCGGGGCAACGACAGCACGCTCACCATCGTCATGCTGCCGCGCCTGGACAAGGCGACCCGGACCGGCGCCTGGTTTGCCGCGCTGGAAGGCAGCGGGGTCTCGATCCAGATCGACCCCATCGAGCGCGGCATGCTGCCGCAGTGGATTGCCCAGCGCCTGGCGGCGCAGGGCCAGCGCGTGGTGGCGGGTGAGGAGGGCCAGCGCACGCTGCAGTTCTTTGCCGACCGCGTGGAGGGCAATTTGCTGGCGGCGCACCAGGAGATCCAGAAACTGGCCCTGCTGCACCCGGCGGGTGAGCTGACGCAAACCCAGGTCGAAGCCGCCGTGCTCAACGTGGCGCGCTACGACGTGTTCAAGCTGTCCGAATCCGTGCTCTCCGGCCACACGGCCCGCGTGCAGCGCATGCTCGACGGCCTGCAGGCCGAGGGCGAGGCCGAGGTGCTGGTGCACTGGGCCCTGGCCGAAGACATCCGCGCCCTGAAGCGCGTGAAGGACGCCATGAACGCCGGCCGCCCCCTGCCCATGGCCCTGCGCGAAAACCGCATCTGGGGGCCCAAGGAGCGTTTGTTCGAGCGCATCCTGCCCAAGGCCAGCGATGCCGCCCTGGCGCGCCTGCTGCAGTCGGCGCACACGGTGGACGGCATCGTCAAGGGCCTCAAGCAGCCCGACTGGCCGCAGGATGGCTGGCAGGCGCTGCAGCGGCTGGCGCTGCAGGTGTGCCGGTTGACACAGGCGGCGCGCTGAGGTTTTTCAGATAAACAGGGCGGTAGCGCTTGTGTATCAAGCGTTTTGTGCTATCGAAATGGAAGCTGCCGAATCAACCGGCTGCCAGCGCCGCGCGCGCCTTCTCCACCCACATCTGCAAATTCGCCACCAGGTCTTTTTGGCTGAACGAGCAGCTTTCTTCCGAAAACAGCGCACTCGATTCCAGCCGGTCCAGCAGGTTCAGCAGCACCTCGCCGTAGCGCGGGGGCAGGGCGGTGAGCAGGGTGGTTTGCTGGCGGGCCAGGGTGCTCAGGGTGGCGGCGCTGTGGTCGCCGTGTTCAAAGGCCTGCAGGGCTTCGGTCAGGGTGGCGAGCTGGGCGGGGGCGGTGGTGGTCATGGCCGGGGTTGGTGGGAGTGGGGCAAGGCCGTAAGGGTAAAGCCAAGTGCGGCAAAATCGCGGGATGAACGCCCTCCACGTCGCTGAATACACGCATTCCCTCGGTCTCCAGGCAAAAACGGCCTCTGCGCTCATGGCTAAGGCGCCAGCAGCTATCAAAAACAAAGCACTCAAGGCGCTGGCCCGTCTGCTGCGCGAGAACGTGGATGCGCTGCAGATCGACAACGCCCGCGACCTGGAGCGTGCCCGCTCCGCCGGGCTGGCTGAGCCCATGGTGGACCGTCTCAAGCTCAGCCCCAAGGTGCTGGAAACTTGTGCCGAGGGCTGCGAGCAACTCGCCGCCATGCCCGACATCATTGGCGAGGTCCTGGGCATGAAGCAGCAGCCCAGCGGCATCCGTGTGGGGCAGATGCGGGTGCCGATTGGTGTGTTCGGCATGATCTATGAGAGCCGTCCGAACGTGACCATCGAGGCGGCGTCGCTGTCGATCAAGAGTGGCAACGCCTGCATCCTGCGCGGCGGCTCCGAGGCGATCGATTCGAACAAGGCGCTGGCCAAGATCGTGCAGCAGGCCCTGGCCGAGGCGGCCCTGCCGCAGGACGCGGTGCAGCTGGTGCAGACCACCGACCGCGAGGCCGTGGGCCAGCTGATCGCCATGCCGCAGTATGTGGACGTGATCATCCCGCGCGGCGGCAAGGGGCTGATCGAGCGCATCAGCGCGGGTGCCAAGGTGCCCGTCATCAAGCACCTGGACGGCAACTGCCACACCTATGTGGACGACCCCTGCGACATCGCCATGGCGGTGAAGGTGGCCGACAACGCCAAGACCAACAAATACAGCCCCTGCAACGCGAGCGAAGGCCTGCTGGTGGCGCGCGGCGTGGCGGCCGAATTCTTGCCCCAGATCGGCGCTGTGTATGCCGCCAAGGGCGTGGAGATGCGCGGCTGCCCCGAGTCGCTGGCGATTCTGCAGACGGTGCCCGGCGCGCAACTCGTGCCCGCCACCGAGCAGGACTGGAGCGAGGAATACCTGGCCCCGATCATCAGCGTGAAGGTTGTGGCCGGTGTGGACGAGGCCATTGCCCACATCAACCGCTACGGCAGCCACCACACCGATGCGATCCTGACGCGCGACCACATGCACGCCCAGCAGTTTCTGCGCGAGGTGGATTCGGCCAGCGTGATGGTGAACGCGAGCACGCGCTTTGCCGATGGCTTCGAGTACGGGCTGGGGGCCGAGATCGGCATCAGCACCGACAAGTTCCACGCGCGCGGGCCCGTGGGGCTCGAAGGCCTCACTTCGCTCAAGTACGTGGTGCTGGGCGAAGGCGAAGTCCGTGCCTGATTGCTCTGCTTTTTATAGCTTGTAGCGCTTGTCAGTAGTGCGCTAAGAGCCCATATCCCATGAAAATCATCATCCTGGGTGCAGGCCGCGTGGGCCAGAGCGTGGCCGACAGCCTGGTGTCGGAGCACAACGACATCACCGTCATCGACACCGATGCCGCGCGCCTGCGCGACCTGGAGTCGCGCTTTGACCTGCGCGGGGTGGTGGGCAACGGCATCGAGCCCGCCGTGCTGGCCGAGGCGGGTGCCGAGGACACCGACCTGCTGATCGCCTGTGCCGCGCAGGACGAGACCAACCTGGTGTGCTGCAAGATCGCGCAGCTGCTGTTCCACATCCCCAAGCGCATCGCGCGGGTGCGCTCCAGCGGCTTTCAGGAGGGCGACCGGCTGGTGGGCCCCGAGGGCTTTGCGGTGGACCGCATCATCTGCCCCGAAGAATCGCTCACGCGCTACATCGGCAAGCTCATCGACTACCCCGAGGCCATGCAGGTGCGCGAGTTCGCCGGGGGCCGCGCCTGCCTGGTGTCGGGCCGGGCACGGCCTGGTGCGCCCATGGTGGGCCCCACGATTGGCGAGCTGCGCGAGCGCGCCCCCGAGATGGCCATGCGCATGGTGGCCATCTACCGCCGCTTTGCCGACGAGCCCGACCGCTTCATCGCCTGCGACGGCACGACCCGCATCGAGCCGGGCGACGAGGTGTTTGTGCTGGCCGCGCATGAGCACATCGCCCAGGTGCTCGCGGCCCTGCACCGCCCTGCCGCGCAGCCGCTAAAGCCCGTGCGCCGCATCATGATCGCGGGCGGCGGCGGGGTGGGCCTGCGACTGGCGCGGCAGCTGGCGCAGACGCCGGGGCGCTTCAACATCAAGATCATCGAAGACCAGGCCGAGCGCTGCGTGGCGCTGGCGTCGGCCTTGCCGTCCGAGGTGCTGGTGCTGCAGGGCGACACCACCGATGAGGACCTGCTGGGCGACGAGGGCATCGAGGAGGTGGACCTGTTCCTTGCGCTCACCGACGACGACGAGGACAACATCATGTCCTGCCTGCTGGCCAAACGCATGGGCGCCAGCCGCGTGCTGGCGCTCATCAACCGCCGCAGCTATGCCGACCTGATGCATGGCACGCAGATCGACATTGCGCTGTCGCCCGCGCAGGCCATGCTGGGCGAGCTGCTGGCCTATGTGCGCCAGGGCGATGTGCAGGCGGTGCACAGCCTGCGCCGGGGCGTGGCCGAGGCGCTGGAGATCGTGGCGCGCGGCGACCGCAAAAGTTCGCGCGTGGTGGGCCGCACGGTGAGCGAGCTGCAATTGCCGCGCGATGTGCACATCGGGCTGATCGTGCGCGGGCTGTCGGGCGCCTCGGACCCCGCAGGCGCCTCCGCCACGGGCCTGCGCCCGCCCGAGGTCATCATCCCGCGCAGCGCGACGGTGATCGAGAGCAACGACCATGTGGTGTTCTTCCTGCCCAACAAGCGGTTGGTGCGCAACGTGGAAAAGCTCTTTCGCGTGAGCGCGGCTTTTTTCTGACCAGGCCCCAGGCTGCGCGAGACCCCCATGACAGACATGTTTCCCGTGCTGCGGGTGCTGGGCATCCTGGTCATGATCTTTGCGCTGACCATGGGGCTGCCGCTGGCGGTGTCGCTGTGGACGGGCGATGGCGTCTGGCATGTGTACCCGCTGTCCATGGGCGCCACGCTGCTGGCGGGCGCCTGGCTGTGGTGGCGGCTGCGGCTGTTCCGGCAGGAGCTGCAGCCGCGCCACGGCGTGATGCTGGTGTCGCTGGTGTGGGCGCTGCTGCCGCTGTCGGCCGCGCTGCCGCTGATGCTGGCGGGGCACCACACGGGGCGGCCGCTGTCGTTCACGCATGCCTATTTCGAGGCCGTGTCGGGGCTGACCACCACGGGCTCCACCGTGCTCAGCGGGCTGGATGCGCTGCCGGTGTCGGTCAACGTGTGGCGCACCTTTTTGCAGTGGATGGGCGGCATGGGCATCCTGATCCTGGCGGTGGCCGTGCTGCCCCTGCTGGGCGTGGGCGGCAGCCAGCTGTTCAAGGCCGAGGCGGCGGGGCCGGTGAAGGACACCAAGCTCACGCCGCGCATGACCGGCACGGCCAAGGGGCTGTGGGGCGTGTATGCGCTGTTTTCCGTGCTGTGCGGCCTGGCCTACTGGGCCGCAGGCATGGCACCGCTGGATGCGCTGATGCACATGTTCACCACCGTGAGCCTGGGCGGGCTGTCGTCGCACGACCTGAGCTTTGGCTACTTCCAGTCGCCGCTGCTGGAGGCGATCTGCATCGTCTTCATGCTGGTGGCCAGCTGCAATTTCGCGCTGTACTTCGTGGCGATCCGCAAGGGCCACTGGGGTGGTTTCTGGCGCGACCCGGAGCTGCGCGCCACCCTGGCCGCGCTGGTGGGCGGCGGGTTGTTGGTGGCGCTGCTGCTGTGGGCCAAGGGCGTGTATGCGCCGCTCGATGCGCTGCGCCATGGCATGTTCAATGTGGTGTCGCTGGCCACCACCACCGGCTACGCTACGGTGGACTACCTGGCCTGGCCGGTGTTTGCGCCCGTGTTCATGCTGCTGCTGTCGGGCGTGGCCACCAGTGCGGGCTCGACGGGCGGCGGGATCAAGATGGTGCGCATGCTCATCCTCGTCAAGCAGGCGCGCCGCGAGATGAACCGCCTGGTGCACCCGCGCGCCGTGCAGCCGGTGTGCCTGGGGGGCGGCGTGGTGGACAACCGCGTGATCTTCTCGGTGCTGGCCTTCATGCTGGTCTATGGCGGCACGGTGTTTGGCCTCAGCATGGTGCTGCTGCTGACCGACCTGGACCCGGTGACCGCGTTCTCGGTGGTGCTGGCCAGCGTCAACTGCGCGGGGCCGGGCCTGGGCAGCGTGGGGCCGGCGTCCAACTACGCGGTGCTGACCGATTTCCAGATCTGGGTGTGCACACTGGCCATGCTGCTGGGGCGGCTGGAGATTTTGAGCTTCATGGCCTTGCTCACCCCGGCGTTCTGGCGCCGCTGACATTGCTTTGTGCGGCGGCGCCTTGCGAAACGGGAAGGCGGCCCCAAATCCCTACAATTCGTCCGCAATTTGCTTCCCGAGGGCATCTATGGTTCCGCATCTCATCACGGCCCTCACGGGGCCGATCAACGAACTCGAACAGCGCATTCTTGACTCGATGCCCGCCATCGAACGCTGGTTCCGTCTGGAATGGATGGAGCACACGCCGCCGTTCTATACCTCGGTGGACATCCGCAACGCGGGCTTCAAGCTCGCGCCCGTGGACACCAACCTGTTCCCCGGCGGCTGGAACAACCTGACCAAGGAGATGCTGCCCCTGGCCGTGCAGGCCGCCATGGCCGCCATCGAGAAGATCTGCCCCGAGGCGCGCAACCTCTTGATCATCCCCGAGAACCACACGCGCAACACCTTCTACCTGGCCAACGTGGTGCAGCTGCAGCGCATCTTCAACATGGCCGGCCTGAACGTGCGCGTGGGCTCCATCAGCCCCGAGATCAAGAAGCCCACGCTGATCGAGCTGCCCAACGGCGACACGGTGACGCTGGAGCCCGTGGTGCGCACCAAGCGCCGCCTGGGGCTCAAGGACTTCGACCCCTGCACCATCCTGCTCAACAACGACCTCTCGGCCGGCCCGCCGGGCATCCTGGAAGACATCCACGAGCAGTACCTGCTGCCGCCGCTGCACGCGGGCTGGAGCGTGCGCCGCAAAAGCACCCACTTCAAGAACTACGAAGAGGTGGCCAAGCGCTTCGGCAAGATGCTGGGCATCGACCCCTGGCTCATCAACCCCATGTACAGCCAGTGCGACGGCGTGGACTTTGCCGAAGACAAAGGCATGGACAAGCTGCAGACCACCGTGGACGCGCTCTTGACCAAGGTGCGCCGCAAGTACAAGGAATACGGCATCAACGAAAAGCCGTTCGTGATCGTCAAGGCCAACAACGGCACCTACGGCATGGGCATCATGACCGTGCGCGATGCCAAGGAGCTGGACGCGGTCAACCGCAAGACCAAGAACAAGATGGCCGTCATCAAGGACGGCCAGCCGGTCAGCGACCTCATCATCCAGGAAGGCGTGCTCACCCAGGAGCGTGTGCACGAGGCCGTGGCCGAACCCGTGGTCTACATGATGGACCGCTACGTGGTGGGCGGCTTCTACCGCATGCATGCCGAGCGCGGCGTGGACGAGAACCTCAACGCCCCGGGCGCGAGCTTCGTGCCGTTGGCCTTCGAGCACAGCACCCACATGCCCCAGCCCGGCGTGCGCCCCGGTGTGAGCGCGCCCAACCGCTTCTACATGTATGGCGTGGTGGCGCGTCTGGCCATGTTGGCGGCCAGCTACGAGCTGGAGGCCACCAACCCCGACGCCGAGGTGTACGACTGAAAAGCCCCTGGAATCCGGGCTGCCTTCAAAAAATACCCGCCGCGTTCACGCGGAGCATGCCGAAGCGCCGCGTGAGGCGTCGGCATGCGCAGCCCGAGCGGACGTGAGGGGCCGGGTGCGAATCCCCAGGGCCTCTTGTGGCGCCTTGGCGCGACCGCTTGCCACGCCCACGCCCGGCTGCCAAGCGCGAGTTGCTGCATTGCAACATGGGGTTTTGCCTCCAGGCGCTTGATCTGGGGCAGGCGCACAATAGCGTTCCCAAAAGTAACGGAACCCCGTCAGCCCAGTGCGCGGGGGTGGTCAGTGCAAAGCTCCAAGTCATCGCTCGCAGCGCTCACGCTGGGCGCCATCGGTGTTGTGTATGGCGATATCGGCACCAGCGTGCTGTATGCCGTCAAAGAAGTGTTCGGGTCCGGCCATGTGCCGTTTACCCCCGACAACATCTACGGCATCCTCTCCATCTTCTTCTGGACGCTCACCGTCATTGTTTCGCTGAAGTACGTGGTGCTGGTGCTGCGCGCCGACAACCACGGCGAAGGCGGCCTGATTGCGATGCTGGCCCTGGCCTCGCAGGCGGTCAAGGACAAGCCCCGGCTGCGCGGCGTGCTGCTGGCGGTGGGCATCTTTGGCACCTCGCTCTTCTATGGCGATGGCGTCATCACCCCGGCCATTTCGGTGCTGTCGGCGGTCGAGGGGCTGGAGGTCGTCTCGCCCCACTTCAAGCAGTACGTGATCCCGATCACCCTGGTCGTGCTGTTTGGCCTGTTTGCCGTGCAAAAGCGCGGCACTGGCGGCATCGGCAAGTTCTTCGGGCCCATCACCCTGGTGTGGTTCGTCAGCATTGCCCTGCTGGGGGTCTCGCACATCGTGGGGCACCCCGAGATCCTCTGGGCCATGAGTCCGCACTACGCCCTGGGCTTCATGTGGGCCAACCCGGGCACCAGCTTCGTCATCCTGGGCGCGGTGGTGCTGTGCGTGACCGGCGCCGAGGCGTTGTATGCCGACCTGGGCCACTTCGGCAAGCGGCCCATCCGCCTGGCCTGGTTCAGTGTGGCCATGCCAGCGCTCACTCTCAACTACTTTGGCCAGGGCGCGCTGCTGCTGGCCGAGCCCGAGGCGGTCAAGAACCCGTTCTACATGATGGCCCCGGACTGGGCGCTGGTGCCGCTGGTGGTGTTGGCGACCATGGCCACGGTGATCGCCTCGCAAGCCCTGATCACGGGCGCCTTCAGCGTGACCAAGCAGGTCATCCAGCTCGGCTACCTGCCGCGCCTGAACATCCAGCACACCAGCGTGCGCGATACGGGGCAGATCTACATGCCGCTGGTCAATTGGGGCCTGTTCGTGGCCATCGTGCTGGCGGTGGTGATGTTCCGCTCGTCGAGCAACCTGGCCGCGGCCTACGGCATTGCCGTGACGCTGGACATGCTGATCACCACCACGCTCACCTTCTTCGTGATCCGCTACGGCTGGGGCTATCCGCTGGCGCTGTGCATTGCGGCCACGGGCTGCTTCTTCGTGGTGGACCTGGCGTTCTTTGCCTCCAACATGCTCAAGCTGTTCCAGGGCGGCTGGTTCCCGCTCATGATCGGTGGCATCGTGTTTGCCTTCATGATGACCTGGAAGGAAGGGCGCCGCCTGCTGAACGACAAGCTGCGTGCTGATGCGATTGACCTCAAGGATTTCCTGGAGTCGGTGTTCATCAGCCCACCCACGCGTGTGGACGGCACGGCCGTGTTCCTCACCGCAGAGACCGGCGCCGTGCCCAATGCGCTGTTGCACAACCTCAAGCACAACAAGGTGCTGCACCAGCAGAACCTGTTCGTCACGGTGCACAACCATGAAACCCCCTGGATCGGTCTGGACAAGCGCCTGCAGGTCGAGTCGCTGGGCCATGACTGCTGGCAGGTCGTGATCCACTACGGCTTCAAGAACGATCCCGATGTGCCACGTGCGCTGGAGCTGCTGCGCGGCCGGGGCTGCGAGCTGGAGGCCATGACGACGAGCTATTTCCTCTCGCGCGACACCGTCATCCCCACCATCGGCAGCGGCATGGCGCCCTGGCGCGAGAAGCTCTTCGCCCAGATGCACCACAACGCCAGCGGCGCGGCGGACTTCCTGCACCTGCCCAACAACGCGGTGGTTGAGCTGGGCTCCAAGATCGAGATCTGAGCGGCACAGGGGCTTTGATGGCCCTGGCGCCCGTCCATCAAGCCCAAGAAGCTATCAAAATGATAGTTTGTTGCGCCTGCGCGCGGTAACACCCCACGCGGGCGGTGGCAGGGGCGCGGTGCCAGAATCCAGCCCATGCAATTTTTCAAAGACCTGAGCCTCTCGACCTTTGTCGCGGGGTTCGTGGCGGTGCTGGTGGGCTTCACCAGTTCGGTGGCCATCGTGTTCCAGGCCGCACAGGCGTTTGGCGCCACATCCGCCCAGGTCACCTCGTGGATGTGGGCGCTGGGCCTGGGCATGGGCCTGTGCTCGCTCGTGCCTTCGCTGATCCTGCGGCAGCCCGTCATGGTGGCCTGGTCCACCCCCGGTGCTGCCGTGCTGGCAACGGCCGGGTTGGCGGGGGGCTTCAGCATGGGCGAGGCCGTGGGGGCGTTCATGGTGAGTGCCGTGCTCATTACCTTGGCGGGCATTACCCGCTGGTTCGAGCGCGTGATGAACCGCATCCCCATGGAGATCGCCGCCGCCTTGCTGGCCGGCGTGCTGGCGCGGTTCGGCCTGCAGGCGTTTGCGGCGGCCCAGACGGCGCTGCCACTGGTGCTGCTCATGCTGCTGGTGTACCTGGTCAGCCGCCGCTGGCTGGCGCGCTACGCCGTGGTCATCACGCTGGTGGCGGCGGTGGTGTACGTGGCATGCCGGGGGCAGATGGCCTGGTCGGCGGTGCACCTGGAGCTGGCCCTGCCGGTGTTCATGGCGCCGGAGTTCAGCGTGGCCGCCCTGGTCAGTCTGGCGATCCCGCTGTTTGTGGTCACCATGGCCTCGCAGAACCTGCCCGGCGTGGCGGTGATCCGTGCCTCGGGCTACGACCTGCCCATCTCCCGCCTCATCACGCTCACCGGGCTGGCCACCCTGGTCCTGGCGCCGTTTGGCGCCTTTGCACTGAACTTCAGCGCCATTACCGCCGCCATGTGCATGGGGCCGGAGGCGCATGAAGATCGCAGCCGGCGCTACACCGCTGCCGTGTGCTGTGGTGCGCTGTATGTGGCCATCGGGCTGTTTGGCGCGGTCATCACCGGGTTGCTGACGGCCTTCCCCAAGGAACTGGTCGTGGCCATTGCGGGGCTGGCGTTGCTGGGCACCATCGGCAACGGCCTGGCTGCTGCGTTGCGGGACGAGTCCCACCGGGAGGCGGCGCTCATTACCTTCCTGGTCACGCTCAGTGGGGTGGTGGTGGCGGGCGTGGGGTCGGCCTTCTGGGGCGTGGTCGCCGGCAGCATCGCGCTATTTGTGCAACAGTACAGGCGTTCGCAAGCCGGGGGCGCTTAGTCCGTCGCTTGGGCCACAGGGGCCACTCGCCTTCATTTTTCTGATCCGACACCATGAAACTGCTCTTCATTGCCGACCCGCTGCACAGCTTCAAGATCTACAAGGACACCACCTTTGCCATGATGCGCGAGGCGCAGCGGCGTGGTCACACCCTGGCGGTGTGTGAGCCGCAGCATGTCACCTGGCAACGGGGGGGCAAGGTGACGGCCCGGGTCCGGGACATCCATCTCACGGGGGATGCAGACCACTGGTATGACGCCCAGACCGAACGCAGCGCTGTGCTGGCCGATTTCGGCGCGGTGCTCATGCGCAAGGACCCGCCCTTCGACAGCGAATACTTCTACGCCACCCACCTGCTGGAGCAGGCCGAGCGCGAAGGTGCCCGGGTGTTCAACAAGCCCCGAGCCCTGCGCGATCACCCGGAAAAACTGGCGATTATGGAGTTTCCCCAGTTCATCGGCCCCACGCTTGTCACGCGCGACGCCGCAGACATCCAGCGCTTTCATGCCGAGCACCAGGACATCATTCTCAAGCCCTTGGATGGCATGGGCGGCATGGGCATCTTCCGCGTCGGGCCTGATGGCCTCAACCTGGGCAGCATCACCGAAACCCTGAACCGCCATGGTGCGCAGAGCGTGATGGTGCAGAAGTTCCTGCCCGAGATCGTCGATGGGGACAAGCGCGTGCTCATCATCGGCGGCAGGCCCGTGCCTTTCTGCCTGGCCCGCATCCCGCAAGGCAGCGAAGTGCGTGGCAACCTGGCGGCCGGTGGCAAGGGTGTGGCCCGGCCCTTGTCTGCGCGGGATCGGGAGATCGGGGAGGCCCTGGGGCCTATCTTGTTGTCACGGGGATTGCTGCTGGCGGGGGTGGATGTGATCGGCGACTGCGTGACCGAGATCAATGTGACCAGCCCCACCTGCTTCCAGGAGATTTTTGACCAGACCGGGTGCGATGTCGCCTTTCTGTTTGTGGATGCGCTCGAAGCCGCTGTTGCCGCCCATCAGGGCTGAGTCGTCTGAAGTGGGGCAACTTCTTCCAAACCCCCTCAACCCATGCTATAGTCGAGGGCTTCGCTTCTGAAGCCCATGCCCGGGTGATCTGATTGTCTGGTGCGGTGCTTGGTTGCTGGCGGTGATGCTCTTTGGGGTTGCGCTGCGGGTGATTGCGAAGGTGGTTTGA
>NZ_QAJR01000027.1:86985-87282 GCF_003852545.1 Acidovorax sp. FJL06 | reverse complement strand
GCGGCGCATCGAGCAGGCCACCACGCTGCTGCGCGACACCGACCTGCCCGTCACCGAGATCGCGTTTGCCACCGGCTGGGAGAGCCTGGGCACCTTCGGGCGCACCTTCCGCGACATCACGGGGCAGAGCCCCAGTGCCGTGCGGCGGGAGGCCCAGGCCAGCGCCACACCCCTGGACCGGGTGCCCGCCTGTGTGTTGAAGGCCGCACAGCGCCCCGACCTCACCACCGCAGTTTTGGAGAAGCGCCGTCGCCTGGCGGAAGGTACAAACCCGTCCTAGAGCCTGTTCAAGGTCTT
>NZ_QAJR01000027.1:45137-86903 GCF_003852545.1 Acidovorax sp. FJL06 | reverse complement strand
TCGGGCGATTGGACGCCCCAGCTGCTTGCATGGGCATGAGCCCATGCGGCGCATCCGAAGCATCCACTTCATCACGATGGCACTCCAATGCGATCTTCAAAAAGACCTTGAACAGGCTCTCAGCAACAACCAAGGAGATCTGATGACGAAGAACCAAGGCATTGGCGTGGTGGGCGTGTATGTGGACGACCAGGACGAGGCGCTGGCGTTTTATGCGGGCAAACTGGGGTTTCGCGTGCACACCGACGTGCGCAACGGGCCCTACCGTTGGCTGACGGTGCAGCACCCCGACCAGCCCGGGTTCCAACTGGGCTTGTTCACACCCGGCCCGCCCATCCACGATGCCGCCACGGCGCAGGCGCTGCGCGCCATGGTGGCCAAGGGCGCCATGCCGCCGCTGGTGCTGCATGTGGCGGATTGCCGGGCAACCTATGCGCAATGGCTCGACAAGGGTGTGGAATTCACGCAGGAGCCCGTGGACCGGTACGGCAATGTGGATGCGGGTTTTCGCGACCCGGCGGGCAACGGCTGGAAGCTGATCCAACTCGCCGCCGGAGGTGAGCGATGAGCGCCGGTGTGGGCATTCGGCGCTTTCACCGCGGGGTGTCGATGGCGTTCACGCTGGCCGTCATTGGCAATTTTGTGGCCCGTGCGCAGGGCTCGGGCAACCCGCCGGATTGGGTGACGTACGCACCCCTGCCGCCGCTGGCGCTGCTGCTGTTGACGGGGCTGTTCCTGTTTGTGCAGCCCTACCTTCGTCGGCCTGCGGTGCGGCGTGCTCCCAGCGCTCAGGGCTTACCGCCCGCGTGATGGCGAACGGCGGTGCGCAGCCCGCAGCGGTCAGTCAGCAAAGTCGGCCAGCAATTGCAGCACGCCCTCCACGGCCGGGGAGGGCGGGGGCTGGTGGCGGTGCGCCACGGCCATGGGGCGCATGAGCGGCGGCTGCAGGTGGCGGACCTGCACGTCGGTGGCACCTTGCAGGTCTTCCACCTCTTCCAGCGGCAGCAGCGCGGCGCACTGGCTGGCCACCGCCAGGCTTTTGAGCGCGCCGGGGTAGCTCAGGGCCAGAAAGGGGCGAGGGTGGTGGCCCGCCTGGCCAAACCAGTTGGCGATCAGCCCGTGCATCTGCGTGGCGGGCGCAAACGATGCCCAGCGGCGGCTGGCCAGCCAGTCGGGGGTCACGAACGTGGGCGCCTCCCACGCTGCGGGCAGCAGGGCGACCATGGGGTCGTTGCGCCAGGGGGTCTGGCGCACCTCGGCCAAAGGCGGTTGCGGGCTGGCGATGATGCCGATGTCCAGCGTGCCCGCCTTGAGCCGCTGCATCGAATCGGCCGAGCCCACGGCCTCCAGCCGGATCTCCACCCCGGGGCAGCGCACCGCCAGCGCCTCCAGCATGCGCGGCAGCAGCTGCGTGCTGACGCCCGCCGACACCCCCACGCGCACGATGCCCTCGCGTCCTGAGGCGCGGCGGCGCACGCGCTCCATCAGGTCGTCGCAGGCGAGCAGCAGCTGGCGCCCCTCTTGCACCAGCACCTCGCCAGCGGGGGTCAGCTCGGCCTGCCGCCGGCCCCGCACCACCAGGTCGGCCTGCAGGCGGGATTCCAGCTCCTTGATGTGCAGGCTGATGGTGGGCGGCGCCAGGTGCAGCGCCTGCGCGGCCGCTGCAAAGTTGCCCAGGTCGGCAATGGCGATCAGCGTCTGCAGGTGGTCCAGGTTGAAGTTGCGCATCAGTTTTTATGAATTGAAGCTTCATTGAATTCAACTTTACAGATGGTAAGCCAGGACCGAGCATGCGGGCCATGTTGCACCCCACCCGTTTGGTCCCCCGCACTTTCGATGACACCACGGCCCACCCGACCGCAGGCGCTGTGCCGACGGCGCCCCCCACCTTGCCCCAGCGGGGCCGCAGGCTGCGGCGCGCAGGCATTGCCTGCCAGCGGTGGCTGGTGGCGCTGGGTGCCGCCTTGGCGCGGGCCGAAAAGCACATCACCGAGAACTTCAGGGTGCCGCCCCACGGGGGGTGAAGGACGCGGGCAGCAGCACGGTCTGCACTGGTGCTGTGGTGGGGATCGGCCTACACTGCACCACCGGTCAGGCGGCCTGGACCGGGGCCTGGTGCGGACCAGGGGGCGCTGAGATCGAATGCAGGGCCGGATTGAGCGAAAGGACTTGGTATGTTGTCCGATGCCTCCGTAACCACCATGCTGCCGGTGATGGACATGGACCGCGCCCGCGCCTTCTACGAGGGTTGCCTGGGGCTCAAGCCCGGCGGGTTCCGGCCCGATGGCAAGTTTCTTTATGCGGTGGGGGGCAGCACGCTGGCCCTCTTCCCCAAGCCGGAAGGCACCAAGGCCGACCACACGGCCATCAGCTTCCAGGTGGCGGACATCGCGGCCACCATCGAGGCGCTGAAACGCGCCAAGGTGGTCTTCGAGGACTACGACTTCCCCGGCCTCAAGACCGTGAACCACGTGTGTGTGCTGGGCGCCGAGAAGGCCGCGTGGTTCAAGGACACGGAGGGCAACTACCTTTGCCTGCACGAGGACATCGCCACATAGCTCGCTGCTTTAAGAACCTGTTCAAGATCTTTTCGGGGTCGCACAAGTCCCTTGCCGGGATGGGATGCTAGGCGCGGTGCGCAGTGGATAGCCCGGCTATCCACAAGCTTTGCTCCGCCGCAGACCGCCCGGCAAGGCACTTGCCCGAAGGGTTGGAGTGAAATCGGGCGATTGGACGCCCCGGCTGCTTGCATGGGCACGAGCCCATGCGGCGCACCCGAAGCATCCACTCATCCCGATTGCACTCCAATGCGATCCCCGAAAAGATCTTGAACAGGTTCTAAGAGAAAAAGGCCTCTACCGCGCGATAGTTAAGCCTTTTAAGCTATTGAAATAGGAGCTTTTTGCCTTGGCGGGGTTCAGCCCTTGGCCACCACCGCCGCAGCAATCGCCTCGCCCACCTGCGTGGTGTTGGCCGTGCCGCCCAGGTCCGGCGTGCGGGGGCCGTTCTTGATGACCGCTTCGATTGCCGCCACGATGGCATCGTGCGCCGCGCGGCCTGCGCCCTGGCCCTGGGTGAGGAAGTCCAGCATCAGCGCGCCCGACCAGATCATCGCGATCGGGTTGGCGATGTTTTTGCCATAGATGTCGGGCGCCGAGCCGTGCACGGGCTCGAACAGGCTGGGGAAGTGGCGCTCGGGGTTCAGGTTGGCCGAGGGGGCCAGGCCGATGGTGCCGGTGGTGGCGGGGCCCAGGTCGCTCAAGATGTCGCCAAACAGGTTGGTGGCGGCCACCACGTCGAAGCGGCCCGGCTGCAGCACAAAGCGCGCGGTGAGGATGTCGATGTGCTGCTTGTCCAGCGTGACCTCGGGGTAGCTTTGGGCCACGTCGTCGGCGCGCTGGTCCCACCAGGGCATGCTGATGGCGATGCCGTTGCTCTTGGTGGCCAGGGTGACATGCTTTTTGGGGCGGCTTTGCGCCAGGTCGAAGGCGAACTTCAAGAGGCGGTGGGCGCCGTGGCGCGAGTAGACCGATTCCTGGATGACGATCTCGCGGTCCGTGCCTTCGTACATGATGCCGCCGAGCGCGGTGTATTCGCCCTCGGTGTTCTCGCGCACCACGTAGTAGTCGATGTCGCCGGGCTTGCGGCCGGCCAGCGGGCAGGGCACGCCCTCGAACAGGCGCACCGGGCGCAGGTTGATGTACTGGTCGAACTCGCGGCGGAACTTGAGCAGCGAGCCCCACAGCGAGACATGGTCGGGCACGGTGGCCGGCCAGCCCACGGCGCCGAAGAAGATGGCGTCCATGCCCGAGAGCTGCGCCTTCCAGTCGTCGGGCATCATTTTTCCGTGGGCCGCGTAGTAGTCGCAACTGGCCCAGTCGATGGGGGTGGTTTCCAGGGCGATGCCAAAGCGCGCTGCGGCCGCCTGCACCACGCGCAGGCCCTCGGGCATCACTTCCTTGCCGATGCCGTCTCCGGCGATGAGGGCGATGCGGTAGGTTTTGGGAGTGGTTGCGGTGGCCATAAAGCGGTCCTTGGAAGAAGTGGCGGGAGGCTGCCACGGGGGCTAGCCAGCGTTGTGGAGTGCATTGTTCCCAGCGTCACCGAAAACTACAATCAGCCAACTGTGGCCTCATACTTCACGAACCGTGCATAAAAATCCAGCTGCCGAAGACCTGCGCGTGTTCACCGCCGTGGTGCGCAAGGCGAGCTTTGGCGGCGCGGCCACCGAGCTGGGCACGTCCCCCGCTTACGTGAGCAAACGCATCCGCCTGCTGGAGCAGGATCTGCAGGTCAAGCTGCTGCACCGCACCACCCGCCGCGTGGCGGTGACGGAGGAGGGCGAGCGTGTTTTCCACTGGGCGCAGCGCATCCTGGACGACATGGAGCAACTCCTGCAGGAGGTGGCCGTCACGCGCAGCGAACCGCGTGGGCTGCTGCGCGTGAGCAGCAGCTTTGGCTTTGGCCGGCAGATCGTGGCGCCCGCGCTGTCGCGGCTGGTGGAGCAGCACCCGGGGCTGCAGGTGCGGCTGGAGGTGTTCGACCGGCTGGTGGATGTGGCGGGCGAGGGCTTTGACCTGGACGTGCGCGTGGGTGACGAGATCGCCCCGCACCTCATTGCCCGCCGCCTGGCCGACAACCACCGTGTGTTGTGCGCGGCGCCCGAGTATCTGCAGCGCAAGGGCATTCCGCGCACGGTGGCCGATCTGGCCGCGCACGACTGCCTGGTGATCAAGGAGCGCGACCACCCCTTTGGCGTGTGGCGCCTGCGCAGCGGCGCGCAGGAAGAGTCGGTCAAGGTGCGTGGCCCGCTGTCGGCCAACAACGGCGAGATGGCCGTGCAGTGGGCGGTGGACGGGCGTGGCGTGGTGTTGCGCTCGCTGTGGGATGTGGGCGCGCACCTGCAGACCGGGCGCCTGGTGCAGGTGCTGCCGCAGTGGCAGCAAGAGGCCAATGTGTGGGCCGTGTACCCCACGCGGCTGGAGCGGTCAGCCAAGGTGCGGGTGTGTGTGGAGTTTCTGCAGGCGCATTTCCGCGCCGGGTGGATGGCGCGGGATGTCGACGCGGGGGGAAACACCCCGGTTTGAAGCAAAAATAGCTGCTACCGCCCGTCTGGCAAGCGGTAGCAGCTATAAAAAAGATACTGACTGGGTGGTGGTGAGGAGGCGATCAGCCCGCCAGCGCTGCCTTCACCGCAGCCGACACCTGGCCCATGTCGGCCTTGCCCGCCAGGCGGGTCTTGACCACGCCCATCACCTTGCCCATGTCGCCAGGGCCTGCAGCGCCGATTTCGGCCACGATGGCCTTCACGGCGGCCAGCGTTTCTTCGGCCGACATGCGCTCGGGCAGGTAGGCCTGCAGCACGGCCATTTCAGACTTTTCCTTGTCGGCCAGGTCCTGGCGGCCTGCGCCTTCAAACGCGGTGATCGAGTCCTTGCGCTGCTTGATGAGCTTGTCCACGATGGCGACCACAGCCGCGTCGTCCAGCACGATGCGCTCGTCCACTTCCTTTTGCTTCATCGCAGCCTGCAGCAGGCGGATGGTGCCCAGGCGCTCGCTGTCCTTGGCGCGCATGGCGGTTTTCATGTCTTCGGTGATCTGGTCCTTGAGGCTCATGGCGGCTTCCTTTTTTGGTTTCAGACGGGGACGGAGGGTTTGCACAAAGCCCCTCTGGCTAGGCGCAGCGCCGCAGACAGTAGTCTTGCTACGGCAAGGCGCTGCAACGACGCCAGAGGGGCTTTGTGCAGACCCGAAAAAACAAAAACCCGCGCTTGGCGTCCCTAGCGCGGGTTTGTCGGCACTCCGTATCAGAACGGGGCCAAAGCGGTACTTAGTACAGCTTCTTGGGCAGTTGCATGCTGCGAACGCGCTTGTAGTGACGCTTCACGGCAGCAGCCTTCTTGCGCTTGCGCTCGGCGGTGGGCTTCTCGTAGAACTCACGGGCGCGCAGGTCGGTCAGCAGGCCGAGCTTTTCAATGGTGCGCTTGAAGCGGCGCAGTGCAACGTCAAAGGGTTCGTTTTCTTTTACGCGGATCGTAGTCATTAGCTAATGTTTTCCAAATGGTGCCTGCAGAGGGGCTTGGGGAGATCGGGCCTCAAGTCCGTACAAAGCGGTTTCCCCGTCTGTAACTAGTATTTGGCCGACGGGGCATTGCCAGCAAAGCCGGAGATTATAGCCTCTATCCGTGCCGGTGGCGCAAGGGTTGCCTGCCTTTCCGTCGGCGACGCGCCAGGATGGCCTCTTGCGGGGCGGACAGACTGGCAATGGCGCGGAAGTTGCTTCATGTTGTAACACTCCTACTCACCGGTGGGGAGCCCTGGCCATCCGCCCGGGCGGCCCCGCCGCAACACCATGGCATTCATGCGCCGCGTATCGGGCTGGCTGGGCCGCCTCAGTGTGGGCCGCAAGCTCATGCTCATCTATCTGCTGGACCTGACGGCGGTGATCTACGTCTCCAGCATCCTGATCCATGAGAAATACCTGGCCATCGATTTCACGCGCAAGGAGATCGTGGGCACCACCTATGCGGCGGTGGTGCGCGACGGCTTGCTGGGGCAGTTTCTGGATGCGTCCCAGCAGCCGCCGCTGGTGGCCGAGGTGCTGGCCCGGCTGGCCGTGGTGCGCGAGGCCCACGACGAGCAGTTGCACACCGGCGATGCAGGCCAGCGCTTCAGCACCGCGCTGGAGCAGTTGCCCGGCACGGCATCGCCCGCCCCGGGGGCATCGGCGGGGGGCGATGCGCCGTCGCTCACCCTGCGGCGCAGCCAGCTGCTGCGCGAGGGGCGCGAATTGCTCACCACCGTGGGCAACCAGTCCAACCTGATCCTGGACCCGGACCTGGACAGCTACTACGTGATGTCGCTGGTGGTGCTGCGCTTTCCGGAGCTGCTGCAGGCGGTGCACGACACGGTGAGTTTTCTGAGCGCGGCGCCCTCGGCGCTGGGGCCGCAATGGAACTCGGAGCTGCTCACGCTGGTGGGGCGGCTGGACGCGGTGGCGCAGGGCATTGAGTCGGACTACAACCAGGCCTTTATTGCGGGGTCGCCCGAGATGCGCGCGGCCCTGGGCCCGCAGCGCGAGGCGCTCAAGGCGTCGCTGGCGAGCCTGCAGGCCCTGTTGCAGGGCATTGCCGCTGGCGAATCGCGCCTGACGCTGGCCCAGGTGGGCGCACAGCAGGCCCAGGTGCTGGGCGCGCTGCGCGATGCCTGGTCGGTGGGCATTGTGGACCTGGAGCGCCTGCTGAACCAGCGGGTGGACAGCCTGTTTGCGCGCATGTGGCTGCACCTGGGCACGGCGCTGGTGCTGCTGGGCTGCATCCTCTCGCTCGTCACGCTGGTGGCGCGCCAGATTGCCAAGCCCCTGCAGCAGCTGGCGCGGGTGGCTGACGAGGTGCGCAAGAGCGGCGACCACCGGCTGCGCGCGCAGTGGAACAGCCGCGACGAAATCGGCCGCCTGGTCACGGCCTTCAACGAGATGCTGTCCCAGCTCGACCGCGACCGCGTGCTGCAGCAGGAACTGGCCGCCAGTGCCCGCGCGGCCGAGGCGCAGCGCGAGCTGGTGGAAGCCTTTCCCATCCCCATGGTGGTCACGTCCATCCCTGAGCACGAGGTGCTGCACTCCAACGCGCCCGCCGCCCACTGGCTGGGCGGCCGCAAGACCGACCCCTGGGCCGTGGGGCTGGAGCCCGGCGTGCGCGCACG
Organism: Acidovorax sp. FJL06; assembly: GCF_003852545.1. Lineage (GTDB taxonomy): Bacteria > Pseudomonadota > Gammaproteobacteria > Burkholderiales > Burkholderiaceae_C > Acidovorax. The sequence continues at coordinate 79,202 of NZ_QAJR01000027.1, read as the reverse complement.
CTTCTTTCAGCGCCTGGCGGACCAGGGCTCGGTCGATGAGTTCGAGGTGCGCTGGAAGGGCAGCCCCGAGCCGTCCTGGGCCGTGCTGTCGGCGCGGCGCCTGCAGTTCCAGGGGCGCGACTCGGTGCTCACGGCGTTCACGCCCATCAACGTGCTCAAGGTGATGGAGCAGCGCCTGGAGCTGTGGGCCAAGGTGTTCGAGGCCTCGTCTGAGGGCATCATCATCATGAACGCCGAGCAGCAGATCATCAGCGTGAACAAGGCGTTCTGCCGCAGCACGCACTACGACTTCTACGAACTCATCGGTGAAGGCCTGGGCTCGCTGCTGGAGGAGGCCGGCGGCGAGCCGCTGTCGGCGCAGATCCGCCGCACCATGGCCGACAAGGAATCCTGGCAGGGCGAGGTGCGCTTTCGCCGCCGTTCGGGCGAGACCTATCCGGCCTGGCTCATGGTGTCGGCCGTGCGCGAGGGCAAGGGGGGCGCCGTGGCCAACCACATCGGCATTGCCATCGACATCACCGACCGCAAGCACAACGAGGAGCGCATCCAGTTCCTCGCGCACCACGACGTGCTCACCGAGCTGCCCAACCGCTCGCTGTGTGTGCAGCGCCTGCAAATGGCGCTGGCGCAGGCGCCCATCACCGGCGAGAAGGTGGCGGTGCTGTTCATCGACCTGGACCGCTTCAAGTCCATCAACGACACGCTGGGCCACCACATCGGTGATGGCCTGCTGCGCTCGGTGGCCGCGCGCCTCACCCAAGCCGTGCGCAGCCGCGACACCGTGAGCCGCCTGGGCGGCGACGAGTTTGTGGTGGTGATGCGCGACGTGGCCGGGCGCGAGGATGTGCAGCAGTTGGTGGAGCGGCGGCTGATCCCGCTCATCCGCCAGAGCCACCCGGTGGAAGGGCACGAGCTGAACGTGTCCTGCAGCGTGGGCATTGCGGTGTACCCCGAGGACGGCAGCGACATCGACGAACTCATGCGCCGCGCCGACGCGGCCATGTACGAGGCCAAGACCACGGGGCGCGACATGGCGCTGTTCTATTCGATGGAGACCGACCAGCGCGCCGTGGCGCGCCAGACCATGGAGCAGCAGCTGCGCCGCGCGCTGGAGCGCAACGAGCTGAGCCTGCACTACCAGCCGCGCCTGTCTGCCAAGGGCGCGCACCTGCTGGGCGTGGAGGCGCTGCTGCGCTGGAACAGCCCGGTGCTGGGCGCCATCCCGCCCAGCGAGTTCATCCCCATTGCCGAAGAGAGCGGCATGATCCGCGCCATCGGCGGCTGGGTGCTGCAGCAGGCCTGCGAGCAGTGGGCGCAGTGGCAAGCGCGGCCCGAGGATGGCGGGGCGCCCCCGCACCCCCACCCGTTGGCGGAGGTGTCGGTGTCGGTCAACCTCTCGGCCGCGCAGCTGTCCGATCCGGCGCTGGTGCCTGACATCGAGGCGCTGCTGGCCCGCACCGGCATGCCCGCCCACCGGCTGGAACTGGAGATCACCGAGTCGCAGCTCATGGACAACGCCCATGCCGCCGAGCTGCAGCTGGCGGCCCTCAAGGCGCTGGGCGTGCAGCTGTCCATCGACGACTTCGGCACCGGCTACTCCAGCCTGGCCTACCTCAAGCGTTTTGACATCGACCGCCTCAAGGTGGACAAATCCTTTGTGCGCGACATGCTGGCCAACCCCGCCGACATGGCCATCACCCGCGCCATCATCGCGCTGGGCCACACCCTGGGCCTGCGCATCGTGGCCGAAGGCGTGGAAGACCTGGCCACGGCCCAGGTGCTGGGCGCGCTGGACTGCGAGGAGCTGCAGGGCTACTACTTCAGCCGCCCCTTGCCGCTGGACCACCTAGAGGCCTGGGCGCTGCAGCACCGTTTGCTGCAGGGGGCCTCGTTGCGCACGCTGGATGCCACCAGCACGCTACCCGCGCCGGTGATGGGGTGATGCCGCGCCGCGCTGTGGTGCGTGCCGCAGTCAGGCCAGGCGCAGGTGGAGCAGAACGGCCAGGCCGGTCAGGACCACGCCCGGCGCCAGATTGCCCAGCCACACGGAGGTGCGCGAGGTGGAGCGGCCCGAAATGCGCGAGTCGGCCCGCAGGTAGGCGTCGCCTTCGTCGGTGAGCAGCCACCGCAGCATGACCGTGCCCCCTGCCAACGATCCCACACCCAGCGCAGCAAGGATGGCGACAAAGATGTTGCCGCCGATGCTGGCCGCAGGCACCAGGGCCACGAGGGCACCGACTGCCGTGGCGGCGGCCTGCAATTTTTCTGCGCGTTCCATCGCATCCATGCCGGTCCCCTGATGAAAAAGACGCCGAGGGTGAAAGCCCGGTGGGCTGGCCCGAGTGTAGGTGCGTTGTTCTGGCGGCGTCTTCCGCTTCAGTGATGCGTCATGCACCACCGGCCAGCGGCAGCGCCTGCGCACACGCATGCGCGCTGGCCCAGGCCCACTGGAAGTTGTAGCCCCCCAGCCAGCCCGTCACGTCCACCACTTCGCCAATGAAGTACAGCCCCGGCTGGGCCTTGCACTCCATGGTCTGCTGCGACAGCGCCTTGGTCTCCACGCCACCCAGCGTCACCTCGGCCTTCTTGTAGCCCTCGGTGCCCGTGGGCGTCAGCTCCCAGCGCCCCAGTTGCTCGGCCAGGCGCGCCAAGGCCTTGTCGCTGGCCTCGTTGATGGGGCGCTGCCAATCCGCCTCGCGACCCGCCCAGGCATCGGCCAGGCGGCTGGGCACCAAGGTGGCCAGTTCGTTGGCAATCAGCTTGCGCGAACGGGCCTTGCCCTGCGCCAGCGCAGCGGGCAGATCGACCGTGGGCGCGAGGTTGATGGCCAGGGGCGTGCCCTCCTGCCAGTAGCTCGAAATCTGCAGCACCGCCGGGCCCGACAGGCCCCGGTGGGTGAACAGCAGGTCTTCGTCAAACGCCATGCGCGCCTTTTTGGCACCCGTGCTGATCTGCACCGGCAGCGCCAGCCCTGCCAACTGGGCATAGGGCGCCCAGCCCGCACCATCAAAGGTCAGCGGCACCAGGCCTGGGCGGCGTTCGATCAGCGGGATGTGGAACTGCTGCGCCAGCCGGTAGCCGAAATCCGTGGCGCCGATCTTGGGGATCGACAGCCCGCCCGTGGCAATCACCAGTGAGCGCGTTTGCACCGGGCCCCGGTCAGTATCAATTTGATAGCTGCCAGCGCTGGATGGATGCGCGGTAGCGGCCAAAAAAGCGATGTTTTTTACCGCACAAGGCTGCCAGTGTGTCACCCCGCCCGCCGCGCACTCGGCCAGCAGCATGGCAATGATGTCCTCGGCCGATCGGTCGGCAAACAGCTGGCCCTTGTGTTTTTCGTGGTGGGGGATGCCGTGCTTGTCCACCAGCGCAATGAAATCCTGCGGCGTGTAGCGCGACAGCGCCGAGCGGCAGAACTGCGGGTTTTGCCCCACAAAGTGCTTGTGGGGTGCGGCTGGGTCCAGGTCGCGGTTGGTGAAGTTGCAGCGCCCGCCACCCGAGATGCGGATCTTCTCCGCCACCTTGTCGGCATGGTCGATGAGCAAAACCTTCAGCCCCCGCTGGCCCGCCTGGGCTGCACAGAACAGGCCGGCAGCGCCGGCGCCGATGATGATGGCGTCAAAAAATGGGATCGTCGGCACTTCGTTCGGATGCGATGGCGCAAAAAAGAGGCTGATTGTGCCGTCAATGCTTGTCGCATGGGTCGCGGCGGAAACAACCGTCGGTGGGCGTTGCACATCTGTGTTTCTATGGGTAACAGAGGTGCCGCCATAGCGTTCCGTTGGTGCGACGCACCAATAATGGGCGCTTGCTCAAAGGAAGGAGAACCTGAACATGACGTCTGGATTCGATACCAAAGCACAAGCCATCACGCGTCGCCGGTTTGGTCAATGGGGCTTGGCGGCCGCGGCCTCCGGTGTGGGCGGCTGTGGCGGTGGAGGGGGCGGGGGTGGCGAGCCCGCAGTGGAGCCGCCCGCCAAAGCCGGCACCCTGGAAATGGTGGCCGGCGCCTTGGGCGGTGGCGGGTTCGCATTGCAGCAAGGCGCCATGGCGCGTTTGCCCGCAGATTTGACGGGGCCTGCGTTCAACGCCCAGGGTGACCTTCAGTTCGTTGGCCTGTACGGTTGGGACTGCCGTGTGGGGCGCAGAAGCCGGCTGGGGGCGTCGTCGTTTGCCCGGACGTATCCCTGGTCTTTTCGTGGCTATTTGTTTGACGCCCTGGGCCGTTACCTTGTGGAAACGGGAGCCGGGAGTGTTCATTATTTGCAGGGGGAAACGCCTGTCCTCCTGGCGGGCGGTGGGTCGGACACCGCGCTGGTGGATGGAGTCGGTGCGCGTGCTTCCGTCTTCCGGTTCGATTCACCCTTGCTGGCCCAGGACGGGCTCGTGTACTTCATTGATACAGGCCCCCGCTACCAACCGGTGTTGCGTACCCTCGGGACCGATGGAGCCGTAAAAACCCTTTTGCCCCTCCCCCGGGGGAGTCAGCTGCTGGAATCCGCCACCGGCGGGGTGCGGCGTTACACCAAGTTTGCGACAGAACCCTATGAATGGGCGGATCTGGTGCTGGAAGGCGGCGCTTACCAATGGCGAGTCCTTCCCAACCAGTGGCCTTTTGATCAGTGGACTCCGCTGAGGAAGGTCTACGGGGCCCAGGATGCGTATTGGGCGCTGGCTGGGGAGCAAGGGGCACGGGAATTCACCATCGCACATTTTGATTTGTCAGGTCGCCCACTGTCGGGAGGGTGGAAGGTGCGGGGCCGCAGAGTGGCGGTGGTTCAAGGGCCGTCGAACATGACTCCAACCTCCTTGTTTGTCGCATGCAGCGACACGGATGAGAGTGGGACGGAGATCGTGGAGTGCCGATTGGAACTTCCGAGCACGGTGGTCTACAGATGGCTGGGAGTGCGAGCCAATGCAGGCGAGGTGGACGGCCAGAACCAGGCGCGGTTCAGCTTCCTCAGAGGCGTCGAGGCCTTGCCTGATGGGGCTGGCGGCTTGATCTTGCTGGAGAACCAGCGAGGCAATTCGTCAGATGCTGCTCCTGCACCGGCCCTCAGGTCCGTCAGCGCCTCGGGCCAAGTGAGCACATGGTCGTTGGAGCCCCGGGGGAACCGCGTGGCCATTGCCTATGGGCACTTGATCGCCTATGACGCCCGAAACAGCGCATTGGTCCGGACGCCGAGGGATGGCCAGTCTGCGTGGCAGACATGGACCAGTTCCAGCCATTTCGCTTCCGGGGGGTGGAACAACCCGGGCGTGCAAGTCTTGCGCACCGATACGATGGGCGTGCTGTGGTTTGCAAAGCGCTATCTGCCGTTTGTCAACCCGATCAGCAATAGCAAAGAAAACGGCAATCCCCTCGTCGGCACGATCGATGCCAATGGGCAGGTGACGATCGTCGCGGGAGATCCGCAAGCCTTGTACACGCCCCAGACTTATCCCTCGCTGGCACAGCGCCCCTGGTACATGGACATTGTGGACATGGCCTTCGAGGGCGGTGCTGCGCAGGTGTCGTGGGTGCTGTGCAACCGGGTGGAGCTGGATGGCGCCACCAACTTTGTGCGGTTCCATCCCGAGCTGGTGCGCATCGACACCCAGGGAATCCAGAGATTCGCGTTGTCTTTGGAGATAGATCGAAATTTGCCAGTTTCCAAGGAACCCTTCAAGCAAATCTGCGTTCTGCCCGGCCGGCCCGGCGAGGTGTTTCTTTCCAGCACCTGCGGCGTGCACCGGTGGACGCAGGCCAAGGGGCTGGAACTGCTGGCGGGGCAGGCCGAGTCTACGCCCGGCGGCGTCTTGCTCGGGCAGTTGCCGGCGGGACTGAACCTGGTGAAGTTCCTGGCGCCCGGGGCCGACCGGCGCAGCCTGTATGTGGGCAGCGAGAACAGCGTGCTGAAACTGGTGCTGTCGGATTAACCTGCAGTCGCAGGCCATTGCGCGGGCGCGGACAGCCATCGAACGCGACCAGCGCGAATGCGTGGCCGAGCCCCCGGGGGCGCACCGAGGGGCTGCACAAGCAGCTGCGGGCGCTGGAGGCGAAACCCGGCAGGCTCTACCTGGGGCCTGCCGGGGCCGGAGTGCCCCGGCCTCCGCCTAGAACTTCGCGCGCAGGGTCACGCTCAGGTTGCGCGGGTCCGCATAGTTGCCGTAGTCCAGGTTGGCCCAGTACTTCTGGTTGGTGACGTTGTTCACGGCCACCGTGGCGCTGAGCTTGGGGTTGAACTGCCAGGACGCGCGCAGGTTGAGGATGGCCTTGGGCGATTGCTTCACCGTCACCGTGCCGCTGGGGTGCGGGATGTTGAAGCCTTCGATGGCGCTTTGCCAGGTCAGGTTGCCGCCCACCGACAGGGGCGCGAGCGCGCCCGACAGCTGGTAGTCCGTGCCCAGTTGCAGCAGGTAGTCGGGCATGTTGGCGTAGATCAGGTCGGTGGGCGCCCGCGTGACCTTGGCGCGGGTGAGGCCCGCGCTCACACGCCACTGCCGGGTGGCCATGCCCGCGAACTCCAGCTCGAAGCCGGTGGATTGGGTGCCGTTCACGGCCACGTAGGGCAGGGTGCCGTCGGGCAGCGGGGTGGTGATGGCGCTGTCGCGCACGCCGTAGTTGTCCTGCTTCGTTTGGAACACTGCAAAGTGCGCCTGGATGCGGCGCTCGAACAGCTCCGCCTTGAGGCCGGCCTCGGCATTGCTGCCAATGACGGGCGACAGCGGCTGGTTGCTGCGGTCCTTGTAGTTCTGCGGGTTGAAGATGCGTGCGTAGCTGGCATAGGCCGACAGCGTGGGCGTGATGTCATATACCGCGCCCACATAGGGCGTGGCCTTGCGGTTCTCGTCCTGGATGGCCGAGCGGCCCGCATACGTGCCGGTGGTGCCGTAGGTGTCGGAGTGGCGGTGCCAGTCTGTCAGGCGCAGGCCGGTGAGCACCGACAGCGGGTCGGTCACGCGCCAGCGTGCCGAGGCGAACAGGCCCGTCTGCTGCGTGATCTGTGTGCGCCAGGCGCCGGTCTTGGAGTATGTGGGCGCAGGCGCATTGCCGTCCCAGGTGTAGATGTTGGGGATCACATAGCTCCAGCCCGCCACCGAGGTGTAGCCATCGGTGCGCGTGGCGGTGCGGGTGGAGCTCATGCCCACCACCAGGTCGTGCTTGCGGCCGCCCAGCTCGAACTTGCCTGACAGGTAGGCGTCCACCGTGTCCTGCTTTTCGCTGCCGCCGCTGACGGCGGCATACAGCGTGGTGCCCGCGCCCGTCACCGGGTTGATGAAGGGCGCCTTGGCGGTGGTGGCGCCGTAGCCGTAGGTGCTCAGGCGGAAGGTGTCGCCCTCGGTGTGGTTCAGCGCGGCCTTCAGGCTCCAGTCGTCGTTCAGCTGGTGCTCCAGCGTCGCGTAGAGCGTGCCCGAGGTGCGCTCCCAGCGCGTCCATGGGGGCGAGAAGCTGGTGGAGATCGGCAGGTCAATCGGCGCGCCCGTGGTGGCAAAGCGCGGGATGGTGCCCCAGATGGGCGCCTGGGGGTCGTTGGACTGGCGCTGGTAGCCCACCGACACCACGGTGGCGGTGCCGATGTCGGCCTCCACCGCCGCGAGCAGGGCGGTCTTGTCTTCGGAGTAGCGGTCGCGGAAGCTGTCCTTCTTCTGCGGGGCCACCACCAGGCGGCTGCGCACGCTGCCGTCGCTGTTGAGCGGCGCGTTGATGTCCAGCTCGCCCCGGTACAGGTTCCACGAGCCGGCGGTGAGCGCGACGGACGCCGCGAACTCGCGCTGTGGGCGCTTGCGGACCATGTTGATCGTGGCCGAGGGCACGCCCACACCGGTCTGGATGCCATTGGCGCCGCGCACGATGTCGATGCGCTCGTACAGCGCGGTGTCGAACTCCTGGTTGGTGCTGCTGCTGTAGCTGGGCAGGCCATCGGTCTGGAAGTCGGTGATCTGAAAGCCCCGCGCGTAGTACAGCGGGCGCTGCGTGTCGTAGAAGCTCACGGCAATGCCGTTCACGTTGCGCAGCACGGCGTCGATGCTGGTGAGCGACTGGCGCTCGATCTGCGCACGGTTCACGGTGCTGACCGACTGCGGCGTTTCACGCGCCGTGAGCTGCAGCCGGGTGGATGCGCTTTCACGCGCGCCCGACACGGTGACGCTGTCGAGTGCCTTGGGCGCCACGACCTGGTCGGTGGTGGTGGCCGAAGGGGTGTCTGTGGCTGCGGGCTGCTGGGCCCAGGCGGCGCCCGCCAGGTTGGCGGCCAGGGCGGCAGCGATGGCCAGGGGATGAACGGCACAGACAAGGCGCCTGCGGGGTGCGGACATGGACGGGCTCCAGAGGGAAAAGCGGTGGCGGGCTGGCTTGCAGCGCTTTTCCTACGGGATGCACGGCTGGCTGGGAACAATCGTAAAAATTGTAAACGCGAATGGGAATGATTGTTAATTGCAAATCGATGCAAAAGGACAATCCCTGCCGTTTTGTCGCCATCGCACAACGGGCCGGTGCATGGCGAGGTGCTGGCCGGCGCTGCACGGCGAGGCCATGTGGGGCGCTGGACGGCATGCTGCGCAGCCCGGAGGGGCGCGCAGGTGCGTCCCTACTGCCGGTACACCCCGCCAGACCCCACCACGGCGATGTCCACGTAGTTGGAGCCATGGTGGTTCTGCGCGCTGAACTGGTAGCCAAAGCCGCCCAGGTCCAGGGCGCCCAGGCTTTCCATGGCCTGGGCGAGGCTGGCCCGTGTGACGCCGGGCCCGGCGGCGCGCAGGCCTTCGATGAGTACGCGCGCGTCCATGTAGCCGGTGTAGCGGTCGTAGTCCACGGGTTTGTCGCGGCGTTTCATGGACGCCTGGAAGTCCCGCGTGAGTGCCATCGTGGGTTTGTTGGGCGGCGGGCCGGTGCGTGCCACGGCCAGGCCGCGTGCGTCGTCCCCCAGCGCCTTGAGCACGGCCGTGCCCGCGCCCAGCGACAGGGTGTAGACCGGCACACCCAGGTGGGCCCGGTTGGCCCGCACATAGGCCACCACGGGCGGGCCCGCGGCCACCAGCAGCACGGCCGTGGGCTTGTGGGTCGCCAGGGCCTTGGCGGCATCGGTGGCGTCTTCTCCGCTGGAGGCCAGCGCATGCGTGCCGGCCAGCGTGGCGCCCTCGGCTGCAATGGTCTTTTCGACCAGCGGCAGCAGCAGCTTGCCGAAGTCGTTGTTCTCGTAGGCGACCGCAATGCGCGAGCTTTGTACGGCCACCAGGTTGCGCACGATCTTCACCAGCTCGTCGGCATAGCTGGCGCGGGTGGTGAACAGGTAGGGGTGCTGCTGCGCGCGGATGGCCGGGCTGCCGGTGTAGACCCCGATCAGCGGCAGTTTGGCCTGCGCGAGATAGGGCAGCAGTGCCATCACCTGCGACGTGCCCGCCACGCCGAACAGGGCCAGCACGCCGTCTTTTTCGCTCAGTTGCCGGGTGTTTTCCAGCGCGCGGCGCGGGTCGAAGCCGTCGTCCAGCGACACCAGGCGGATCTTGCGGCCCCCAATGCCGCCTTTGGCGTTGGCGTCGTCGATGGCAGCGTCCTGGCCTTCGTGGATGGGCTCCAGAAAGGGCGCCATGCCGCCCGACAAGGCCGTGGTGCGGCCAATGAGGATGTCGCCCTTGCCTGCGGCCGCAGGTTGCGCCTGGGCGGGCAGGCCCGCAAGGGCCACGCCGCCTGCGAGTGCCAGCACCACGCTGCGGCGGCGCGCCTGGGGAGCCTGTGGGCTGGTGGGGGGCAATGCAACATGGGCTTTCATCAAACAGCGTCTCCTGGCAGCGGCCACCATGGCCACAAAGTGCGGCGATGGTAGGAGCGGGGCGGGCTGCCGATGCACCGGGTTTGTACCGGGGGCGCGTCAAATGGGGGACATGCGCGGAGGGACGGGCCGAGCCGCCGTTCCGCCAGGCCCCAGGCGGCAGGGCGAGCAGGGCGCGGTAGCATGCGCCATCCATCCGCCGAGGACCGCTCCATGACTCCGATCCGCTTTGCCGCCTGCGCCCTGGCGCTGGGCTTTCTGGCCCCGGCCTGGGCCATCAACAAATGCACGGACGCCGATGGCAAGGTGTCGTTCCAGGACGCGCCCTGTGCGGGCGAGGGCGAGAAGATCGAGGTGCGGCCTGCCGTGCAGGGCGCGACGCCCATCCCGCCCAGTGCCTCCACCGCGAAGGAGGGGGTGTTTGGCGCCGCCTGGCAGCGCAAGCATTACCTGCAATCCCAGGGCGTGCCCCAGGCGCGCGCGGCCGTCGAGCGCAATCAGCGGGAATGCGCGGCGCAGCCCGCCGAGGTGACAACCCAGTCCGGCCCGCTGCGGCGCAGCACCATTGCACCGGGCACGCTGTTCGCGCAAGACCGCGCGGCCGCCACCGCCAAGGACCGGGCTGCGTGCGAGGCCCGCACCCAGGAGCTGCGCGACGAACTCAGGGCATTGGAGGAGGAGCTCAGCGCGCTGTAGCCGACGAGGCCGGCTGCATGGGACTCCGGTGTTCAGCCCTTCCAGGTGAACGGAAACTTGAACTGCTTGATGAACCCGTTGGGCACGTAGTCGCCCAGCACGCCGTAGTGTTCGGGCCAGAGCTTGGTGCTTTTCACGGCGGTGCCGAACAGGTAGTCCAGGAAGGCAAAGTGCGCGGCGTAGTTCTTGTCCAGCGCCTCCTGGTCCTGGCTGTGGTGCCAGTGGTGGAAGTTGGGCGTGACCAGCACGTAGCGCAGCGGCCCCAGGCGCACGCTCACGTTGGCATGGTTGAACACGGCCTGGAAGCCCACGATGACGATGTAGGCATCGATCACTTCCTTGCTGAAACCCAGCACGTAGATGGGCGCTAGCACCAGCGTGCGGGTGATCAGCAGCTCCAGGATGTGCTGGCGCGAGCCGGCCATCCAGTCCATGCTTTTCACGCTGTGGTGCACGGCGTGCAGGCGCCACAGCAGGGGCACCTCGTGGTAGGCGCGGTGCGTCCAGTACTGCACCAGGTCGGCCACCAGCACGATGAGGAACAGCGCCACCCAGAAGTTCAGGCCTTGCACCCAGCCGCGGATGCCGTCGCTGGCCGCCCAGCCGAAGAACCTGTGCACGATGAGGTTGGTGGCCAGCAGCACGAAGCCCACCACCATGTGGTTCACGATGAAGTGGTGGAAGTCGGTCTGCCACTCGGCGCGGAAGATGGGCTGGTCCTTGCGCAGCGCGAACAGTTTCTCGATGAAGATGAAGATCAGCGAGCTGCCCAGCAGGTCCAGGATGAACCAATCGAGTCCGATGTAGGGCGTGTTGTCGGGGAAGTTGGGGTCCACCTCGACCTTGTGCCCACCCAGCAGGGCGGTCAGCACAACCATGGCAAAGGCAAACGCGGCCAGCCAGCGCGCGCGGTTGAACAGGATGTTGACCAGCGAGATGCCCCCCGCAATCGCCATGGCCGCCAGCATGAGGGTGCGGATCACCGACACGTCATAGCTCTTGCGCAGCTGCGGCGTGGTCAGGTACTCAGGGAAGTGAAAGGCCAGCACGCCCAGAAAACACAGGATGGCCAGCGTGAGCGCAATCACGCCCGACACCAGCCCCTTGCCGGTGCGCAAGGCACCATGGCTTTCGGTGAATTCGTTGAGTTTTTCTAGTTCGATCATCGGGTCCTCCTTGCGCCTGGAGGGCAGGCGCTGCGCGAGTGTAGCGAAGCCGCCACCCAGGGCGCGATAGCGCTGTTTTCGCGTGTGGCAGCGCATGGGGCTTCCTAAAATCGGGGCATGAACATCCCATCACACCAACTGAGCATGACCGTGCTCATGTCGCCCGACATGGCCAATTTTTCGGGCAACGTGCACGGCGGCGCCATCCTCAAGCTGCTGGACCAGGTGGCGTACTCGTGCGCCAGCCGCTATTCGGGCTGCTACACCGTGACGCTGAGCGTGGACCAGGTGATGTTTTTGCAGCCCATCCATGTGGGCGAGCTGGTGACCTTTCTGGCCAGCGTGAACTACACGGGCAGCTCGTCGATGGAGGTGGGCATCAAGGTGGTGGCCGAAGAGATCCGCTCGCAGGTGGTGCGGCATGTGAACAGCTGCTTCTTCACCATGGTGGCCGTGGACGAATCGCGCAAACCCGTGCAGGTGCCGCCGTTGTCGCCCTCCAGCCCGGACGAGCGCCGCCGCTGGGACGCCGCCCTGCTGCGCAAATCCTTGCGCAAGGAACTGGCGGAGCGCTTCCGGCAGGTGCGTGAAACCGCTGGGGGATAGGGCGGAACCTGGAATGAAAAAAGGGCCCCTGCATGGCAGGGACCCTTGTTCTGTGGCTGTTCGATCTGGGCGAAAGCGGCTCAGCGTGCGGCGCAGAAACCGAACTCGGCGGTGGCCCGGGGGGCCAGGGTCTGGTTCCAGCTCACGCCGGAGGCGCTCAGGGTGCTGCCGGCCTGGGACCAGGTGGCGTTCCACAGGTTGTTGATGGTGCCGCTCACCGGGACGGTGATGGCCCAGTTGCCGGTGGCATTGCCCATGTTGATGACCTGGACCCGTTGGCAGTAGCCCGAGCCCCAGTCGCTGTCCACGGTCTGCGCCACCGAGAAGTTGGCAACCGGTGTGGGCGTAGGAGTGGGTGTCGGCGTTGGTGTGGGGGTTGGCGTTGGCACAGGCGTTGTACCGCCGTCACCCCAGAGGCGCTGCAGCAGCTGCACCTTGTCCGTGCGCACGGTGGTCCAGTCATCGTCCAGGATGCCGCCGGTGTCGCCGCTGTTGGGGTTCCACGACCAGTAGAAGCCGCTGCGCATGCCCTTGGCCACGAGGTAGTCCACCAGCGCGTTTTGCCACTGCACATCGCGTACATCGCCCCGGCCATACTTGCCGCCGAATTCGCCCAGCACCACGGCATGGCCGGCCTGCGCGAAGCGGCCAAAGTGCTGGTCCCAGATGGCGGGCATGTTGCCAGGGAAGCCGGAGGCGTTGAAGTACGACTGCACGTACACATCCGGCCCGTAGGTGTGCGGGGCCAGCAGCAGCCGGTTGGCCGGGATGTTCAGGGGCGTGCACGCCAGGGGCTCCAGGTTGCCTCCCCAGAAGTGGGCGTTGTTGCCCGAGCAGCCGGGGTTCTCGCCGATGCCTTCAACGGCAATCAGCCATTGCGGTGCGACCTGCAGAACGGCGGCAGCGGCGCGCTCTGCGGCGCGGTTCCAGTCGGTGGCGTTGTTGCCCGTGCCCCAGGTGGCGGCGCCATGGGGTTCGTTCTTGATGTCGATGCCGATCACGCCCGGGACACCCACATAGCGCTGGGCCACAAAGGTCAGGTCGCTGATCCATTGCTGCTCGCTGTAGCCCGGGGTGTACCAGAGTTCGCTGATGGTCTGGCAGTCGGGGGTGTGGTGGTCCAGCAGCACATACATGCCGCGTGCGCTCAGCTCGCCCACCACCTTGTCCATGACCTGGATGGCCGAGAGGCCTTGCAGGTCGGCATTGCGGCCGTAGTCGATGCTGTCGGGCGGGGCCGAACCGTGCAGCGTGGCGGGGCAGAACGGCAGGCGCACGGCGTTGAAGCCCTGCGCCTGCATCTGCGTGATCATGTCCTGCCAGTTGCGGGCCCACAGGCCATGCACCACATGGGTGTTGGTTTCAAAACCAAACCAGTTCACGCCGCGCAGCTGCACGGCCTGGCCTGCATCGTTCACCACCTTGCCGGCCTGGATGGCATAGCTCCAGGCCATGTCGCTGCCCAACAGCAGGCAGCCGGTCAAAGCGAGGTTTTTGCACAGGGTTGTCAGCTTCATGGTGTGTGTCTTTGTTGTATTCAGGCCAGGGTGCAAAGGGTGTGCGCCTTGGGCCTGCATGCCTCCCTCGCAGCGCCTCCAGCGGCCTTCCGGTGGGACACGCGCTGGCTCGTTTCCCAGGCCCGCGAATTGTAAAAGCACATGCATGAGTTTCTGCGCAGATTTTGAGGTGCGCACGACTTTTGGAGAACCACAAGCCCCAGGCCTGCGGGCAGCCGTCAGTTGTTGCCGCTGCGGCTGCGCCCGGCCAGCGACACCGCCTGCAGCGACAGGCCGTCGATCTCGCTGGTGATGCCGGACAGCACGTTGGCCACCACGGCAAATTCGCGGCCGTGCTGGCCTGCGCGGGCGGCCATCACCTGGGCGTTGAAGCTGACCACCTTGGCCTCGCGGGCCACGGTCTGGATGGAGGCCACGATGCCCGCGAGTTCCTTCATCAGCGTTTCGGACCGGGCCTTGCCCACCTGGTCAAACGCGGTGGTGGCGGTGTTGAGGGCATCCAGCACGCCGTCGGTGGATTCCACCAGCCGGGCCAGGGCCTCTTCCACGCGCGGGCTCTGGCGTTCGGTCAGGCCGAGCGCGGTGTCCACCTGCTGCGCAAATTGATCGATGGTGGTGCCCACCCCTGCAGGGCCCTGGTACACCTTGCGGATGACTTCGGCGCTGCCGTTGTCCAGATGGCGCGGTGTTTCGACCAGGCGCGCCTGGCTGTCGGTGAACAGGGCCAGGGTGCCGCGTGCGGCTTTCAGGTGCAGGTCGCTGCCGCGTGCGGCCAGCACGGTCTGCAGCACCATGCGCTGCGACAGCATGCGCTGGCGCGCAGCCAGGTTGACCAGCGACATGCCGTTGTCGCGCGGTGCTGCCGCGGGGGTGGAAGACAGCGTGGGCATGCCGGTGGTGCGTGCGGGGGCGTGGAAGGCTGCCATGGTGTTCCTTGTGCTTGTGGCATTCAGATGCTTGCGGTCAAGCAATACCTGGGCCAACGTGGGGTTGCGCAGTGCGGATGGAGATCAGAAAAAAGGCGTGCAGCAACCCGGACGCAGCGCTGGGCCCAGCGCTGCGTCCGATGGTCGAGAGATGGAAAGGGCTGTGCTCAGCCGGCGCGCAAGGCCTGGGGCGCCTGCGCCGCATCCTGCGATGCCAATGCCACGCCACGCACCACATCGCCCACCACGATCACCGAGGGGCTGGCCAGCCCTTCGTGCGTGATGGTGGCGTGCAGGCGGCCCAGCGTGGTGACCGCATGGCGCTGGTGGGGCAGGCTGGCGTGCTGGATCACGGCCACGGGCGTGTCGGGGGGCAGGCCGCCGCCGAGCAGTTCCTGCTCGATGGTGGCGACGCCGCTCACGCCCATGTAGATCACGAGCGTGAGCCTGGCGTCGCGGGCCGTGCGGGCCAGGGCCTGCCAGTCGGTGCCCGCGTCGCCCGGCTTGGCATGGCCGGTGATGAAGACCACGCCATGCGCATGTTCGCGGTGCGTGAGCGGGGCGCCCAGCGAGGTGAGCCCGGCCAGGCCCGCCGTGATGCCGTTGATGACGCTGACCTGCACACCGGCGGCGCGCAGGTGCTCCACCTCTTCGCCGCCGCGTCCAAAGATGAACGGATCACCCCCCTTGAGGCGCACCACGTTCTCGCCCTCGCGCACGGCCATGAGCATGAGTTTTTCGATGAAGGCCTGCGGCGTGCTTTTGCAGCCGCCACGCTTGCCCACATAGACGATGCGGGCCGTGGGTGCGGCGTGGGCCACGATGGCGTCGCTCACGAGGTCATCCACCAGCAGCACGGTGGCCGCCTGGATGGCCTTCAGGGCCTTGATCGTCAGCAGTTCCGGGTCGCCCGGGCCGGCGCCCACCAGAGTGCAGCTGCCGCCGCTGCCCAGGTGCGTTGGGGTGGAAGGCTGGGGGCGGGGGGGCGTGGGGCGGCTCATGGGGATGTCTCCGAAACGGTTTGATCAGCCAGTCGCAAGATATGTTCCACCTGCCGCTCGATGGCGGGAGGAATCGGCAGCTCGCCGGCCAGAACGCGGCGCGTGTAGGCCGCCGTGGTGGCCACGTCGATCTCGGCGGGCAGGCCGGGCACCTCGCTGGCGGTGCCGGGCTGCTGCGCCTCCAGCACCTGGTGCGCGCCGTGCACGAAGCCGTCGTAGCGCGGCGTGCGGCGCGGGTCGGTGGCGACCTCGCCTTCCAGTCCGCGCGAGAGCAAGGCACTCATGCCCAGCGTGCGGAAGGTGGCCTGCAGCATTTCGAAGTATTCCGGGTGGGTGTAGGCGGTGACGACCACCGACGCCCCCGCGCAGGGGCTCATCAGCTTGGCCACGCTGTGCCCCGGGTTGCGCAGGCCCACCACCTCACGCACGGCCAGCAGGCGCGCCAAGCCCGCGTGCAGGTGCTGGGTGTGGATGTGGCGCACTTGGCCGTTTGCTATCTCTTCGGGAGCTGTTAGGGCTGGTACATCAAGCCATAGAAGCACATCCGATGCCAGAATGCGGCGCGCCTCGGTGCGCATGCCGTGCAGCAGCACGGGCAGGCCCTCACGCGCCAGCAGCAGCGCCAGCAGCGGGGTCAGCACGGGCAGCTTGCGCGCGCCGTTGTAGCTGGGCAGCACGATGAGCGGGCGGTCGGTGGCGGGCAGCAGGGCCAGGCGCTGGTGCGTGGCATCGAGAAAGCCGCACATTTCCTCCGAGGTCTCGCCCTTGATGCGCATGGCCAGGCAAAAGGCGCCGATCTCCAGGTCGCTCACCTGGCCATCCAGCACTTGGCCGAACAGGTCGGTGGCCTGCTCGCGCGACAGCGGCTTGGCGCCGCGCGCGCCGCGGCCGATTTCCTTGATGTACTGGGCGATGGCCATGGGGGCTCGGTGACTTCGTGGGGGGGGTGCTGATTTTCTCGCAACCCAGAGAACTTTTGGTTATATGGTGGCCTGCGCCAGAGGTTTGGACGCCAGGGGACCGGTGGCGCGCACCATGCGTTTCAGTTCAGGCAGGCACGATCCACAGTTCGTGCCGCAGCGCAGCTTGCCCTGCAGCTGCGCCAGGCGGTCGTCGTCGGTGCCGTGGCAGCGTGCCAGCTCGGTGGTGATGGCGGCATCCGTCACGTTGAAGCAGGTGCACACCGATTTGCCACGCGACTGCACGGCCACGGGGGCCTTGGCGCCGGGCACCAGCAGCAGGCGGCCGTAGGTCTGGGCGGGCAGCTCTTCCTGCAGCAGGGTCTTGAGCCAGCCTTCGGCGCTGGTGTCGCCCGCCAGCACGATGCCTTCCAGCGTGGTGGTGTCACTCCGGCGCATCAGCCGCGCGGCGCGGCGCTGGCCGCGTTTTTTATCGGCATAACGCAGCGTGTCGGTGCTGGCCAGGCCCATCAGGGATTCGATGCGTTCCACCGTGGCGTCCGGCGGGGCTTCGTGCGCGGCGGCGCGCAGCAGCACGCCCACGCGCTCGCGGCCGGGTTCGCCCAGTGGTGTGTTGTTGCTGAAGGGCACGCAGCTCGCAAACGGGAACTGCGCCATCAGCGCAGACAGCGCTTCGCGCGTGGCCTGGGCGCTGTCGGCGGGCAGCCAGGCCATGGCCAGCAGCGTCCAGGGCAGCTCGGCCTTGAGCACCTTCACGGCCGCGTGCTTGAGTTCAGGTTGCTTGGAAGTGGGGCAATAGGCTGAGGTGGTGAGCGCATTCACGCCCGCCAGGCGTTCGCCGGTGGAGGAGCAGCCGCTCAGAAATTCGCTGCCCCAGTGCATGGCCATGAAGGCCTGCGACAGGCCCACGGTGGCATCGCCCTGTGCAGGCACCACGATGGTGCCGCGCTTGCTCGTCACATAGACCAGGTCGCCGTTTTTCAGGCCGCGCCGCTCCATGTCCTGCGGGTGCAGTTGCACGCTGGGCTCGGCCACATGGCCGAACAGGCGGCCCAGGGTGCCGGTGCGGGTCATGCCGTGCCACTGGTCGCGCAGGCGGCCCGTGGTCAGGCTGAAGGGGTAGCGCGATTCGCGCTGCTCGGCCAGGGGCTGCCAGGCGTGGGCCGCAAAACGCGCACGGCCATCGGCCGTGGGGAAGACGCCGTCTTCGTACAGGCGGGCCTTGCCGAAGTCGTGCCTTCGGGCCGGCAACGCGGTCGCGTTGCCGTCCACATTGCCGCCGCCGGCCGGGTCCGAAGGACACGGCCATTGCTGGGGGCCCTGGGATTCGAGCATCTCCCACGACAGGCCGGTGATGTCCAGGTCGCGCCCGCGGGTGCTCTCGCGGTGCTCGTTCCACACGGTTTCGGCACCCGCATCGGCGGCGTCCGTGGCGTAGGGGAACAGCGTGGGCTGGCCGGGGCGCAGGCGTGCCTCCAATTGGTGCGCAAACTGCACCGCAATGGCCCAGTCGTGGCGCGCCTGGCCGGGCGCGGGCACGGCGGGGCGCACGCGCGAGATGCGGCGTTCGCTGTTGGTCACGGTGCCGGTCTTTTCGCCCCAGGTGGTGGCGGGCAGCAGCAGGTCGGCATACCGCGCGGTTTCGGCCGTGGCAAAGGCCTCCTGCACCACCACAAACTCGGCACGCTGCAGCGCGCGGCGCACCGTGGCCTGATCGGGCATGCTCTGCGCGGGGTTGGTGCAGGCAATCCACAGGGCCTTGATCTCGCCGTCGGCGGCGGCCTGGAACATCTCCACGGCCGTCTTTCCAGGCTGGGATGGCACATCGGCCACGCCCCACAGCGCGGCCACCTCGGCACGGTGTTGGGGGTTGGCCAGATCACGGTGGGCACTGAGCAGGTTGGCCAGGCCGCCCACCTCGCGCCCGCCCATGGCGTTGGGTTGACCGGTCAGGCTGAACGGGCCCGCGCCGGGTTTGCCGATCTGCGCTGTGGCTAGGTGCAGGTTGATGAGCGTGGCGTTCTTGGCCGTGCCGCTGCTGCTCTGGTTGAGGCCCTGGCAGTACAGGCTCAAAGTCGCTTTCGAGGTCGCGAACCACTTGGCTGCCGTGGTCAGGTCGGCCACCGAGATGCCACAGGTCTGCGCCACGCGCTCGGGCGTGTAGTCGCGCACCAGCGCCTTGAGTTCGTCAAAGCCCGTGGTGTGCGCGGCGATGTACTCGGCATCCGTCCAACCCTCCCACAGCATCAGGTGCAGCATGCCGTTGAACAGCATCACGTCGCTGCCCGGCTGGATGGGCAAAAACAGGTCGGCCATGCCGGCCGTGTCGGTGCGGCGCGGGTCGGCCACGATGACCTTCATGCCGGGGTTGGCGGCGCGTGCGTCTTCAATGCGCCGGAACAGGATGGGGTGCGCCCAGGCCGCGTTGCTGCCCACGATGAACAGGCACTGCGCGTGCTTCACGTCGTCGTAGCAGGCGGGCGGTGCGTCGGCGCCCAGGGTCTGCTTGTAGCCCGCCACGGCGCTGCTCATGCACAGGCGCGAGTTGGTGTCGATGTTGTTGGTGCCGATCAGGCCCTTGGCGAGTTTGTTGAAGACGTAGTAGTCCTCGGTGAGCAGCTGGCCACTGACGTAAAAGCCCACGGCGTCGGGGCCGTGCTGCTCTATGGTGTGGGCAAACTTCTCGGTGGCCAGCCCCAGGGCAGCGTCCCACGAGAGGGCGCGCGGCGCATCGCTGCGCTGCAGGCGCTGCTGAGGTTGCAGCAGCCGGGTCTGCAGCGTGATGGGGCTGCTGGCCGTGAGGTGCAGGGTCGAGCCCTTGGTGCACAGGCGGCCGAAGTTGGCGGGGTGGTTCGGGTCGCCCCGCACGCCGGTGATCTGGGGGCCGTTGCTTTCGATGATCACGCCGCAGCCTACGCCGCAGTAGGGGCAGGTGGATTTTGTTTCTTGCATGGCGGTGGACCTGGGTATGGGATCTTTGTGGGGCGCAAGCGCTTGTCTGCTGTGCGCAATGCGCTACTGATTTTGTAGCGCTATCGGTGGTGGCGTGGCCGGGGCATGCCGCCGTTCACGCGGGGCTTGCCCGCCGGGCAGGCCCCGCGACGGGGCGGGCGAGGTCGGTGGCCAGCGTGGCGAGTTCGTGGGTGTCCAGGTAGACCGCGCCGTTCTCCACCTTCACCGCAAACTTGGGGGTGCAGCCCTCGTCGGGGGCGGATGCCTGCCCATCGCACAGCCCGATGGTCCAGTTGTGCAGGGGGCAGGCCACCTGTGTGCCGAAAACGATGCCTTGCGACAGCGGGCCGCCCTTGTGGGGGCAGCGGTCCAGCAGCGCAAACACGCCGCCGGCATCGTTGCGGAACACCGCCACGTCCAGCCCTGCTGGGCGCGCCACGCGGCGCGAGCCCAGCACGGGGATGTCGTCCACGCTGCAGATGAGCTTCCAATCGGGGGCGGGGTGGGTCGTGGTCATGGGGATGGTCCTTGGGATTTTTGTGGTGGCGTGGGGCGGACTCGGTGGCGGCCTGTTGCAGTGGGTGGCAGATGCTTAGGTGCCGAGCGCGGCATACATGCCGGTCACGCGGTCCATGCTGGCCAGCAGGTTTTCGCTGCTCACGAACACTTCAGACACCTGGCGGAAGGTGTTGCTGGCGTTGCCCAGTCGCTGCAAGGCGGCGTCGAAGAACACCCACTGGCCGTCTGCCAGCAGCAGCTCCTGGCGGATGCGCGCGGTGGCCTGGGGGGCGTTGCGCAGCAGCTCGGTGGCTTTCAGGAATTCGTCGCGGGCCTTGGCGATCTCGGTGGTGGCGGCGGCGGTGTCCACCCCCAGCATGGCCGACAGGCAGAACTTGGCCATGCGCTGGCTCAGCATGCGCTGGCGCCCGGCCACGTTCACGAGGTAACCCACGGGTTTGCCCAGGGCCACCTCGTACTGCGACGTGCCCTGGTGGGCCAGGGCCAGCACCTTGGCATCGGCCTGCAGCAGCGCGGCCACACCATCGCGCGAGGGCGTGGCGCCTGTCAGCGTGGCCTTGTGGTCGGCCCAGGCGCCTTCGAGCTTCACATAGGTGTCGCGGATGGCGGGCGAGGGGGCATAGGCCTTCAATTCGCCCAGCTGGCGCTCGAACAGGGCCAGGGACTGGTCCAGCACGGCGCGCGCCGCTGGGGTGTCGGCCTTGTGGGCCAGGGCCAGCCAGGCCTTGCCCATGCGCTGGCTCAGCATGCGCTGGCGGCCGGCCTTGTTGATGGCGTCGTTCAGGTCGGCCACCTCGGCCTGGGCCCTGCCGGCCGGGACCAGAAGGCCCAGGGCGCCCCAGGCCGTGGTGTAGCCGGCGGAAGTCAGAAGTGTGCGGCGTTGCATGGTGGGTTCCTTCTTTTCCGGTCAGGCGCCCAGGGGCGCAAACTGGCGCGTGTCCACGGCCGCCTTGTCGAATTCGAACCAGGGATCGGGCTCGCCATCCAGCGCAAACTGCAGCTGCTCCCACAGCGCCTTGCGGCCTGCGTGGTCGTCGAGGATGCGCTTTTTCACGTAATCGAGGCCCACGCGGTCCACGTAGTGCACGGTGCGCTCCAGGTACCAGCCCTCCTGGCGGTACAGCTCGCAGAACGCGCCGGTGTACTCCAGCACTTCCTCGGCGGTTTTCAGCTTGGTGAAGAAGTGCGCCACTTCGGTCTTGATGCCGCCGTTGCCGGCCACGTACATCTCCCAGCCGCTGTCCACGCCGATGATGCCCACGTCCTTGATGCCGGCTTCGGCGCAGTTGCGCGGGCAGCCGCTCACGGCAAACTTCACCTTGTGCGGCGCGTACATGCGCCACATGGCTTTTTCCAGGTCCTTGCCCATCTGCGTGCTGTCTTGGGTGCCCATGCGGCACCACTCGCTGCCCACGCAGGTTTTGACGGTGCGCAGGGCCTTGGCATAGGCGTGGCCGCTGGGCATGCCGATGTCCTTCCAGACATTGACCAGGTCTTCCTTCTTCACGCCCAAGAGGTCGATGCGCTGGCCGCCCGTGACCTTGACGGTGGGGATCTTGTACTTGTCCACCACGTCGGCAATGCGGCGCAGCTCGTCGGCCGTGGTCTCGCCGCCCCACATGCGCGGAATGACGCTGTAGGTGCCGTCCTTCTGGATGTTGGCGTGGCTGCGTTCGTTGATGAAGCGGCTTTGCGGGTCGTCCCGGGCCTCCTTGGGCCAGGTGCTGATGAGGTAGTAGTTGACGGCCGGGCGGCAGGTGGCGCAGCCATTGGGCGTCTTCCATTCCATGAACTTGAACACCTCGGCAATGCTGACCAGCTTGCTGCCGCGGATCGCGTCGCGCACGGCCTGGTGGCCGTGGTCGGTGCAGCCGCACATGGGCTTGGTCTTGGGCGTGGCGCTGTAGTCGCCGCCCGCCGTGAACATGATGATCTGCTCCACCAGCCCGGTGCACGAGCCGCAGCTGGCGCTGGCCTTGGTGTGCTTGCGCACTTCGTCGAGCGTGAACAGGCCCTTGTCCTTGATGGCCTTGCAGATCGCGCCCTTGGTCACGCCGTTGCAGCCGCAGACCTCGTCGCTGTCTTCCATGGCGGCAGCCTTGCTCTGGCCCTGGTGGCCCGTGTCGCCCAGGTGCGATTCGCCGAACATGAGCTTGTCGCGCAGGTCGGTCACGCTGCGGCCATCGCGCAGCAGCTTGAAGTACCAGCTGCCGTCCACCGTGTCGCCATACAGGCAGGCGCCCACCAGCTTGTCGTCCTTGAGTACCAGCTTCTTGTACACGCCGCCAAAGGGGTCGCTCATCACGATTTCTTCGGTGCCCTCGCCGCCCTGGAAGTCGCCGGCCGAGAACAGGTCGATGCCCGTGACCTTGAGCTTGGTGGAGGTGAGCGAGCCCTGGTAGCGGCCGATGCCGAACTCGGCCAAATGGTTGGCCAGCACCTTGCCCTGCTCGAACAGCGGGGCCACCAGGCCATAGGCAATGCCCCGGTGCGCGGCGCATTCGCCCACGGCGTAGATGCGGGCGTCGGTGGTGGTCTGCAGCGTGTCGCTGACCACAATGCCCCGGTTCACGTGCAGGCGCATTTTTTCGGCGAGCTGCGTGTTGGGGCGGATGCCCACGGCCATCACCACCAGGTCGGCAGGCACCTGGGTGCCGTCCTTGAACTTCACGCTGGCCACGCGGCCGTCGGCATTGCCCACCAGCTCCTGCGTCTGCGCGCCCATGAGGAACTGCATGCCGCGCTCCTGCAGCGACTTCTCCAGCATCTTGCCGGCCACGTCGTCGAGCTGGCGCTCCATGAGCCAGTCGCCCACATGCACCACGGTGACCTGCATGCCGCGCTTCATGAGGCCGTTGGCGGCCTCCAGGCCCAGCAGGCCGCCGCCGATGACCACGGCATGCTTGTACGTGGCGGCCGCGTCGATCATGGCCTGGGTGTCGGCAATGTCGCGGTAGGCCAGCACGCCCTTCAGGTCTTTGCCGGGGATCGGCAGGATGAACGGGTTGGAGCCCGTGGCCATGATGAGGCGGTCGTATTCGGCGGTGATCACATCGCCGTCTTTGCCGGTGGCGCGCACCACGCGGCGCACGCGGTCCACGTCGGTCACGGTGAAGCCGGTGTGCAGCGTGATGTGGTTGTCGGCATACCACGACCAGTCGTTGAGGATGATCTCGTCGATGGTCTGCTCGCCCGCCAGCACCGGGGACAGCAGAATGCGGTTGTAGTTGGGGTGGGGCTCGGCACCGAACACCGTGATGTCATACAGATCGGGGGCGATCTTGAGCAGCTCTTCCAGCGTGCGCACACCGGCCATGCCGTTTCCCACCATCACCAGTTTGAGCTTTTTCATCATGACTCCATCGGTTCCATCGCCGGGGCGATGCGCAAAACAAAAAAGGCGTCCACACGATGCTGCTCCGAGGTCTCGAAACCGCATGTGGGGACGCCTTCGTCCGTGCAACTCCTCCGTGCGCCGTTGCACTGCTGAATTGCGTGGGCCTGCCCGGCCCTTGCCTTTGTTAAGCAATGGCCGTGCCAGATGCTGTGCACTGATCTGGGGTGGCCCCGGGGCGCGGGCCGGGGCGGGGGCCGCCGAGGGCGCCGGGGTGGGTGGACGGGCGCGCCCCGGCATGCACCACCTTGGGCACAAAACCTGCATGGAGCTGGTGCATGAGCTTTGAACTGGATGTGGGCCAGGCCTCGCTGGCCGGCCGCAATGAGGTGAACGAGGACTTTGCCGCCCTGGTGGTGGGGCAGGGGCGCGACCGTGAGCGCGGCGCCATCGCCGCCATTGCCGATGGCGTGAGCACGGGCGGCAAGGGCCGCGAGGCCGCCCAGACCACGGTGAGCACCTTGGTGGGCGACTACTTCGCCACCCCCGAGACCTGGGACACCACCGTGGCGCTGGACCGCATCCTCAGCGCGCACAACGGCTGGCTCGCGTCCATGAACCGGCGCCGCCAGCCCGCCGTGGGCCTGACCACGCTCACCGCGCTGGTGCTGCGCGGCCAGTCGTACACGCTGGCCCATGTGGGCGATACCCGCGCCTACCTGCTGCGCGGCGGGCGCCTGCAGCAGCTCACGGCCGACCATGTGATGGCGCAGCGGGACTTTGCGCACCAGCTCACCCGCGCCATGGGGCTCGATGACCATGTGGTGGTGGACTACAGCCAGGGCGAGCTGCACAGCGGCGATCTGTTCGTGCTGCTGTCCGACGGCGTACATGGCAGCCTGCCCGAGCGCGAGCTGCGGCAATTGCTGCGCCAGGAGGGCGTGGCGGCGCAGGCGCTCAGCGACGAGCTGGTGCAGGCCGCGCTGCGCCGGGGCAGCAGCGACAACGTGACGGCGCTGGTGGTGCGCGTGCAGGGCGCGCTGGAGGCCACGCTGCAGGACGAATCCCGCCGCGCGCAGGACCTGCCCGTGCTGCCCCTGCTCAAGGTGGGCGACCCGGTCGATGGCCTGGTGGTGACGGCCCTGGTGGCCGACAGCGGCATCCACCGCATTTACCAGGTGCGCGACCCGGCCACGCAGCGCCTCTATGCCCTCAAGACCCTGCTGCCCACGCGCGCGCACGATGCCGAGGAGCGCGCCACGCTGGCGCACGAGGCCTGGGTGGCGCGGCGCATGCAGTCGGGCCAGGCCGCCGCCCACCTGGCGCGGCTCAACACCTGGCCTGTGGGCGAAGGGCAGGAAGGCGAGGGCGCCAGCGCGTTCTACCTGCTGTACGACTGGCACGCGGGCGCCACCCTGGGCCTGCGCCTGCGCAGCCGCCAGCACCTGGGCGTGACCCAGGCCGTGGCCGTGGTGATGCAGGCGGCGCAGGTGCTGGGCTGGTTGCACCGCCAGGGGGTGGTGCACCGCGACATCAAGCCCGACAACCTGCACCTGGGCGACGATGGCGTGCTGCGCGTGCTGGACCTGGGCGTGGCCCTGTCCGGCCGCGAACCTGAGGCCACGCGCCAGCTGCACGCGGGAACCCCCAGCTACATGAACCCCGAGCAATGGCCGGGCTACGAAAAAAGCGGCGACACCGAGGGGCAGTTGCCCGATGCGCGCAGCGACCTGTTTGCGCTGGGCGTCACGCTTTACCAGCTGCTGAGCCAGGGGCGCCTGCCCTATGGCGAGGTGGTGCAGTACCAGTTGGGTCGCTACCACCGCGACCCGCTGCCCCCCAGCCGCCACAACCCCGGCGTGCCCATCTGGCTGGACCAGATCGCCCTGAAGGCCGTGGCGCGCCAGCGCGCACAGCGCTTTGAAACGGCCGAGGAGCTGCTGCTGGCGCTGGAGCGTGGCGCGTCCCGCCCCCTGTCAGCCCCCGGCCCGCAGCCGCTGATGCAGCGCGACGCCACGGCCCTGTGGAAGATCGCACTGGCCGTGAGTGTGCTGGTGAACCTGCTGCTGATTTACTGGCTGCTGTTTTTGCCGCGGTAGGGGTGGGGCGTTGGAGTTACTCCTAAAAGAATAGCTGCTTGCGCTTGTTGGATCAGCGCAGAGGCCTGTTTTCCTTTTGAATATCGACCCACCGTTCGGGCTGAGCCTGTCGAAGCCCGGTGCTAGGCTTCGACAGGCTCAGCCTGAACGGTTGGGAGATGCGAAAGATGGAAAGGCGCTGTGCGCCTTAACGGCTACGCCGTTCACGCGCTGCGCGCACGTCCACCCTTCTAGCGAAAGTGCGGGCAATGCTGCGCATTGGCTGGCTGCGCCAGCTCAGGCACTGCGTGCCCGACCGCCCTTTTCTGCCCATGTCCGCGTCCAGCGGATCTGCATCACGCGCAGCAGCACCAGCATGGCCAGCGCGCACACCGCGATGCCCACAAAGCCCCACAGGTAGGTGCCGGTGTACTGGCGCGAGATGCCCATGCCGTTGGGGATGAAGCCGCCGCCCAGGGCGCCGATCTCGCCAATCATCGAGCCGGCCACGGCCGTGGTCAGCGGCCAGCGCAGGGGCACCAGCTGGAACAGCGCGCCATTGCCCGCGCCCAGGGCTGCAAAGCACACCAGGAACAGCAGCATGGTGATGGGCAGCGAGTTCTCGGCCAGGCCGCACAGCACCATGCTCACGGCCGTGATGGCCAGCACGCCGGTGAGCGTGTTCACGCCGCCCCAGTGGTCCGACAGCCAGCCGCCAAACACGCGCAGCGCCGCACCCAGAAAGGCCGCCATCATCGTGAGCTGGCCCGCCTGCACCTTGCTCACGTTGAACTGGTCATAAAAATAGCTGGGCAAAAAGGTGGTGAGGCCGATGAAGCCGCCAAAGGTCACGG
Organism: Acidovorax sp. FJL06; assembly: GCF_003852545.1. GTDB lineage: Bacteria > Pseudomonadota > Gammaproteobacteria > Burkholderiales > Burkholderiaceae_C > Acidovorax. The sequence continues at coordinate 52,881 of NZ_QAJR01000027.1, read as the reverse complement.
CGTAGATCAGGCTGAACGCCCAGCCGTCTTTTTCAAACAGGCAGGCAATGTGCTCGCGAAAGCTCGAATGGGCCGCCAGGTCGGGCGGCTCCTGGGCGTACACCGCCATCACGATGGCGGGCACGGCCACGCTCACGGCGGCAAAGCCATACACGGCCTGCCAGCCGAACTTCTGGGCCAGCGCCGGGGCCAGCAGGGCGGCCACGGCCGTGCCCACGTTGCCAGCGCCCACGATGCCCATGGCCAGGCCCTTGTAGCGCGGCGGGAACGAGCCCGAGCCCAGCGACAGCGCTACGCCAAAGCTGGCCCCGGCCACGCCCAGCAGGAGGCCCATGGCCAGCAGGTCGTTGTAGGTGTGCACGAACAGGTAGCCATAGCCCATGGCGACAAAGATGCCCGCCATTTCGACCAGCGTGGCACGTTTGCGGCCGATGTACTGCGCCAGGATGCCCAGCGGAAAGCGCATGAGCGCACCGGCAAAGATGGGGATGGACAGCATCATGCCCATCTGCGTGGGGGTGAGCTGGAAGCTCTCGCGGATGAACGGGGCCATGGCACCGTTGATGACCCAGACCGCGCAGGAGAAGCCGAAATAGAGAAAGGACGACCACAGCGTGGGCGCGTGGCCGGACTTGAGGAACTCGCGGAAATGAAGCATGGCAATCTTGCGCAAAGGGGCTGCAGGAACACCTTCAGCCGGGGCAAAAACAAAAAAGCGCCTGCACGGAACGCGCAGGCCTTGCAGCCTGGTTGCACTCCATGAAGACGCCGACGTCCTGTTCGCCCAATCCGCCGTTGCACCGGGCTGACACACGGCCCACGTTGGCCGTTGCCAGAATGAAAGCAATGCCCGTGCCAGGTTTGCTTCTTTGGGGTGTTTGATAGAAATAGCCGCTACCGCACGTCCATATTCAATTTGTTGCTACAAAAATTGAATTGCGTGGTGGTGGGGTTGCAGCGCTTTGGGGCAGGGTGTTGGATCGATGCACTCTTTTGGTGAAAACGCAGCGCGTGGCGATTTAACTGTTGCGAAACATTTTTTTCGCCATAGGATCAACCCGACTTTTCCGAGGCTTTTTTCAGTTCAGTTTTTTCTGGGGTGACAAGGTTTTTCACAAGGAGGGGTTTCATGCGCGTCAATCTGCCGGTCAGCACGCAAGAATTTGCGTTTCCCAAAGGCCAGACCCTGGTGTCCACCACCGATCTCAAGGGTCGCATCCTGTACTGCAACCCGATGTTCATCGAGGTCAGCGGCTACGAAAAAGAAGAACTCCTGGGCCAGCCCCACAACATGATCCGGCACCCGGACATGCCCGAGGAGGCGTTCCGTGACATGTGGGAGACCATCGACAAAGGCATCCCCTGGTCGGCACCGGTCAAGAACCGGCGCAAGGACGGCACCTTCTACTGGGTGATGGCCAACGTCACGCCGCTCATGCAGGGCGACCAGCCCACGGGCTACATGTCGGTGCGCACCGAGGCCTCGCGCGAGCAGATCCAGGGGGCCGAGCAGCTTTACCGCACCATGCAGACCGAGAAGCAGGCCGGCGCGCTGGTGCATGTGCTGCGCGGGGGGCAATTGATCAAGAACACCTGGGCGGGCCGCCTGATGATGGCGCTGAGCCCGGGCCCTTTGGGCAAGATCGCCTTGTGCACCTTGCTGCTGGTCCTGCTGTCGTGGGGGGCGGCCGCCTTGGGCGGGCACTCCATGACCCTGGGCGCGGGCGTGGCGTGGGCGGCTGTGGTGGTGGCCGCGATCGCCATGGCGGCCTACCTGCACCGGGTCACGGTGCTGCCTTTGCTGGAGATGCTGGGCTGGGCCAACCGGATGGCGGCGGGCGACCTCACGCAGAAATTCTCGGCCACCCGCACCGACACCATGGGCCAGCTGCAAAAGGCGCTGGCGCAGCTCAACGTGAACCTGCTGTCCATCGTGCGCGATGCGAGCCAGGAGAGCGAGCACATGCAGGTTTCCACCCGTGAGATCGCGCAGGGCAACCAGGACCTGTCGTCCCGCACCGAGGCGCAGGCCAGCAACCTGCAGCAGACGGCGGCGTCGATGGAAGAGATCACCGGCACCGTCAAGCAGACGGCCGAATCCGCCCGCCAGGCCACCGTGCTGGCCACGCAGGCCACGCAGGTCTCCGAGCGCAGCAGTGCCGCCGTGGATGGTGTGGCCGACACCATGAAACAGATCCAGACGGCGTCCGGCCGCATCAGCGAGATCACGCAGCTCATCGACTCGATCGCGTTCCAGACCAACATCCTGGCGCTGAACGCGGCAGTAGAGGCGGCGCGTGCGGGTGAGCAGGGGCGCGGCTTTGCCGTGGTGGCGTCGGAGGTGCGCAGCCTCTCGCACCGCACGCAGTCGGCAGCCAAGGAGATCCGCCAGCTCATCGACGACTCTGCCAACAAGGTGAGCGAGGGCCACGAAAAGACCGATGCCGCGCAGAAGACCATGGCCGAGTCGCTGGAGCTGGTGCGCCGCGTGAACACGCTGATCGGCGAGATCCACAGCGCCTCGAGCGAGCAGCTCAGCGGCATCTCGCAGGTCAACTCGGCCGTCGCGCAGCTGGACACCATCACGCAGCAGAACGCGGCGCTGGTGGAAGAAAACGCCGCCTCGGCCATGCAGCTCAACGGCCAGGCGCAAACCATGACCGAGACCGTGCAGGTGTTCCGCATCGACGCGTCGGCCCCAGCGCAGGTGCGCGATGCGGTGGCGCTGCGCAAGGAGATGAAGGGCAGCCAGGGCGCATCGTCGTCCAGCCGGGCGTTGGCGGCGGTCTGAGTTGCGCTGCATTTTCCGCCGGCCTTGAAGCTGGCGCGGCGTCATCGCCAGTGCCACCGTGGAACTGGCTTTGCCAGGCCACGGGTGGCGTCCCCCCCTTGGGGGAAGACGCGCAGCGGCTCAGGGGGGCTTACGTGCTCTCGCGCACCGTCAGCTCAAAGCCCAGATCCACCGAGTTGTGTGCAGGCACTTCGCCGCGCATCAGGGCCAGCAGCATGCGCGCGCTGGCTTCGCCGATGGCCGAGCGGGGCGTGCGCACGGTGGTCAGCGGCGGCAGCATCTGGTCGCTGCCGGCCAGGTCGTTGAAGCCCGCAATCGCCACCTGACCCGGCACCGACAGGCCCAGGCGCTGCGCGGCCAGCAGGCCGCCCTGGGCCAGGTCGTCGTTGCAGAAGAACACGGCATCCACGCCCGGGCGGGTGCGCAGCAACTCCTCCAGCAGCTCGCCGCCCAGGCGCATCGACGAAGGCTGGGGGCTCAGCAGCTCCAGCCGGGGGGCGTAGCGGCCTGCTTCGCGCAGGCAGCGGCGGTAGCCCTCGGCGCGCTGCATGGTGCGCGGGTCGAGCTGGGCGGCGACAAAGGCCACGTTTTGATAGCCGCGCGCCAGCAGGTGGGCCGTCATGCTGTGGCCCGCGTCCTGCTGCGAAAACCCCACGCAGAACACGCCCGGGGCGGGGGTCATTTCCATCAGGTGCACGCAGGGCACGCCGCTGGCCGCAATCAGCTGGCGCGCGGCTTCGGTGCGGTCAAAGCCGGTGACCAGCAGGCCCGCCGGGCGGTGGGCGAGGTAGGTGCGCAGCAACTGCTCCTCCTCCTGCGGGTCGTAGTGGGTCACGCCGATCAGGGCCTGGTAGCCCTCGGGGAACAGCGTGCGGTGCACGGATTCGAGCACGTCCACAAACAGTGCGTTGGACAGCAGGGGCACCAGCACCGGCACCTGCACGCTGCGCTGCGAGGCCAGCGCACGCGCGGCGGGGTCGGGCACATAACCCAGTTGCTGGGCCGCATCCTTGACCCGCTGCACCAGCTCCTGTGCCACGCCGCGCTCGCCGCGCAGCGCCCGGGATGCCGTGATGGGGCTGACGCCTGCCGCCTTGGCCACGTCGCTCAGCGTGGTGCGCCCGCTGGAGCGGCGCCGGGTTTCGGATTTGTTCAAGGGTTAACCCTCATCGGGATGGGTGTTGATCTGGTTAGGATAGCGCTGTCCAAAAGCCTGGGCAAGGTAACGAGCGCTTTTTTAGCAAGTTTGCTGAATCAGCCCCCGGATTTTGGCGGCATCTGCAGAGGTGCATTTTTTTGGATCAATTGGATAGCGCTACCAATATGAGTTTTACGCCGTCATCGGTTTTTCTGGTCGTCATGGGGGTGGCTGGCTGTGGCAAGTCCAGCCTGGGGGCGGCACTGGCCCAGGCCGAAGACCTGCCCCTGATTGAAGGGGACGATCACCACAGCCCCGCGAGCCGTGAAAAAATGCGCCAGGGCATTGCCCTGACCGACGCAGACCGCGAGGGCTGGCTGGCCACGCTGGGGCAGTTGCTGCAGGCCCAGCCCCAGGGGGTGGTGCTGACCTGTTCGGCGCTCAAGAAGGCGTACCGGGACCGTTTGCGCAGCGCCTGCCCCGGGCTGCGCTTCGCTTTTCTGGAGATTGACCGCACGAGCGCAGGCCAGCGCGTGGCGGCCCGGGCCGGCACCCATTTCTTTTCCAGCGCGCTGGTGGACAGCCAGTTCGCCACGCTGGAGTCGCCCGTGGGCGAAGCCGGTGTGCTGCGCCTGGATGCCCTGCAGGACCTGCCCACCCTGCAGCAGCAGGCATCGGCCTGGATTGCCACGAAGGAGACCGCATGAATTCCCCCGCACACACCGAGGCCCCGGCGCCCGAAAGCCGCTTTGCCAGAACCTCCCAGCTGCTGATGGCCGGCTGCCTGGGCGTGATGGCCGTGGCCGTGTTCATCAACGTGGTGCTGCGCTACGGCTTTGGCAGCGGCGTGGCCGCGAGCGAAGAACTCTCGCGCCTGCTGTTTGTCTGGATGGTCTTCATCGGGGCGGCTGCGGCCTACCCCGCAGGCGAGCACATGGCTTTCACCAGCCTGGCGGGCCTGTTGGCCAAGCGCCCCGTGGCGTTTGGCGTGCTCACCGCCGTGATCCGGCTGCTGGTGATGGCCGCGAGCGCCATGTTGGCCTGGGGCGCCTGGCAGCAGGTGGTGGTGGGCATGGGCAGCCGCTCGGTGGTCATGGCCTACCCGGCGGCCCTGCTGCCGCTGCCGGCTTTTTTGTGTGCGGTGGCCATTGGTGTGATGGCGACCATTGAGTTGATTCAACGCAAGCCGCTGGACCTCGGTCACGGCGCTGAGGTGGAGTAAGTGATGATGGCCATGGGACCCGAAGCGCAGGCTTTTATCGTTTTTTCGTTGGGCATGCTGGTGCTGATGGGCACGGGCATGAACATGGGCCTGGCCCTGGTGCTCACGGGCGCCGGCATGGCCTGGGTGCTCGACTTCTGGGACGCGCAACTGCTCGCCCAGAACCTGGTGGCGGGGGTGGACAGCTTTCCTCTGTTGGCCGTGCCGTTCTTCATCCTGGCCGGTGAGCTGATGAACTCGGGCGGCATCAGCCGCCGCATCATCGACATGGCCCAGGCCTGGGTGGGGCATATCCGGGGCGGTCTGGGCTACGTGGCCATTGGCGCGGCGGTGCTGATGGCCAGCATGAGCGGATCGGCGCTGGCCGATACGGCCGCGCTGGCCACCATCCTCTTGCCCATGATGCGCCAGCAGGGCTACCCGATGAACACCTCGGCCGGGCTGATCGCCTCGGGCGGCATCATCGCGCCCATCATCCCGCCGTCCATGCCGTTTGTGATCTATGGCGTGACGACCAACACCTCGATCTCGGCGCTGTTCGTATCGGGCATCGTGCCGGGGCTGATGATGGGCGTGGGCCTGATCTTTGCGTGGCGCTGGGTGCTGCGCGACATGGACCTGCCGCAGGGCGAACCCCTGCCCATGAAGGACCGCCTGCGTGCCACGGTGCGCGCCTTCTGGGCCATGCTGATGCCCCTCATCATCATCGGGGGCATGAAGACGGGCGTGTTCACGCCCACCGAGGCCGCCGTGGTGGCTGCGTTCTATGCGCTGGTGGTGGCGCTGTTCATCCACCGCGAGATGAAGCTGGCCGACATCTACGGCGTGCTGGTGCGGGCGGCCAAGACGACCTCCATCGTGATGTTCCTGTGTGCTGGCGCCCAGGTGGCCAGCTACATGATCACGCTGGCCGACCTGCCCAACGTGCTGACCAGCTGGCTCGGCCCGCTGGTGGAGAACCCGCGCCTTCTGATGGCTGTGATGATGATCGTGCTGGTGCTGATCGGCACGGCGCTGGACCTCACACCCACCATCCTGATCTTCGCGCCCGTGATGCTGCCCATCGCCGTCAAAGCGGGGATCGACCCGGTGTACTTCGGCCTGATGTTCGTGCTCAACGGCGCCATCGGCCTCATCACGCCGCCCGTGGGCACCGTGCTCAACGTGGTGGCCGGCGTGGGCCGCATCTCGATGCACAGCGTCATCAAGGGGGTGAACCCGTTCCTGATCACCTATGTGCTGATCCTGGCGCTGCTGGTCGTGTTTCCCCAGATCGTGACGGCGCCCGTCGTCTGGCTGAGATGAGATGAAGCACCCCCTGAGTCGCTTCGCGCCTTCCCCCTCTCTCGGCTCGCTGCGCGAGTCGGGAGGGGGACGCCCCCGGTGCGGCGGGGCGGCCCTTGCACGGGGGCGCTGGTCTCGCGCGTGACGGTTTCGATCACCTTTGCTCTTTTGATTTTCCCCCGTTCTTTCCTCCCTCACCACAATGGAGACAACCATGAAAACTTTCCGCCGTACCCTGCTGGCCGCCCTGTCGGTGGCCGCCATCACCTGCTCGTTCCAGGTGGCTGCGCAAGACTTCAAGCCGCGCATCGTCCGCTTCGGCTATGGCCTCAATGAGGCCTCCAACCAGGGCCGTGCCACCAAGCTGTTTGCGGAAGAGGTCGAAAAGGCCTCGGGTGGCAAGATGAAGATTCGCGCCATCGGCGCAGCCGCGCTGGGCTCGGATGTGCAGATGCAGCAGGCGCTGATCGGCGGCGCGCAGGAGATGATGGTGGGCTCCACCGCCACGCTGGTGGGCATCACCAAGGAAATGGCGATCTGGGACACGCCTTTCCTGTTCAACAACGCCAAGGAGGCCGACGCCGTGCTCGACGGCCCCGTGGGCCAGAAGGTGATGGACAAGCTGCAGGAAAAAGGCCTGGTGGGCCTCGTGTACTGGGAGAACGGCTTTCGCAACCTCACCAACAACAAGCGCGCCATCACCAAGCTGGAAGACATGGACGGCGTCAAGCTGCGCGTGATGCAGAACAACGTGTTCCTCGACAGCTTCAAGACCCTGGGCGCCAACGCCGTGCCGCTGCCGTTCTCCGAACTCTTCACCGCCCTCGAAACCAAGACGGTGGACGGCCAGGAGAACCCCTACAACACCATCCTGTCGAGCAAGTTCTACGAGGTGCAGAAGTACCTCACCGTGACCAACCACGTCTACAGCCCCTGGATCGTGCTGGTGAGCAAGAAGTACTGGGATGGCCTCTCGAAGGCCGAGCAGAAGGTGCTGCTCGACGCCGCCAAGAAAAGCCGCGACTTCGAGCGCCAGGACACGCGCGCCGAAGCCGACAAGGCGCTGGCGGATCTGAAGGGCAAGGGCATGCAGGTCAACGAACTGCCTGCCGCCGAGGCCAACCGCATGCGTGAAAAGCTGGGTGCCGTGAACGCCAGCATTGCCGCCAACGTGGGTGAAAGCCTGTGGAAGGATGTGCAGGGCGCCGTGGCGCAGGCGCGCGGCGGCAAATAAGCCTGGCCAGGCGCTGTTGCAGCGCCTGGTTTGCCCTTCAGACGAGGGGTTCCCAACAATGCAAAAGGCCGGGCC
>NZ_QAJR01000027.1:0-45107 GCF_003852545.1 Acidovorax sp. FJL06 | reverse complement strand
GGCCCGGCCTTTTGCATTGGCAACTGTCTGTCCGCGCCGCTTGCAGCGCGGGCCAGGCGCACTCCTTACAGGGAGCCGATTTCGCCCGACGAGATCTTGCCGGTGCGCAGGGCGTCTGCGGCCTGGGCGTTCACTGCGCTGCGGTCGGCCGTGGAGGTGTAGACCAAAGCACGCGAACCGACGGGAATGGCACCGCTGGTTTGGGGCACTGTCGTGGCTTCGGCTTGCACTTCGGCGCGGGTGCGGCTGGTTTCAAACTTCGTGGCGAACTGCGAAGCATCGACTTCGTCAGCCTGGACGCCGAAAGAAGCGAAGGCAGCGACAGCGGCGATAGAGAGGAAACGTGCGGTCTTGTTCATGGTGAAACTCCAGTGAAATTCAAGAAATAGGGGCGAGGTACTTGGAAATACGCAGAAGGAAAGGCCGTGGATTCAGCGGGTCAAGCGCTGATCAACCACGCTCACCCGAAGGGATCTGGCCCGTGCGCACGGCATCCGCCGCTTGCGAACGCACCGCAGCGCGGTCGGCCGTGCTCTTGTAGGTCACCACGCGGGAGCCAGCAGGCTCGATGCTGCGGGTCTGGGCCACGGTGGAGGCTTCGGCGGCCACTTCAGCGCGGGTGCGGTTGGTTTCGAACTTGGTGGCGAACTGCGAAGCATCGGCTTCGTCAGCGTGGGCGCCGAAAGAGGCAAAAGCAGCGACAGCGGCGATGGAGAGGAAACGTGCGGTGTTGTTCATGATGAAAATCCTTTTAAAAAGCGTCTCAAAAAAGCCGGGGACAAGACAAACGAGAAAGAAAACCAACTGTCTCAACCCTGGGTTCGGTGAGTCGCCTTGCGGGTTCGGCTCATCGATGGGTTGAACTGTACGCCGATGGTGTTCAGAGAAAAACCATCGAGTCGCGAACTAACTGTTCCGGTATTTGAAACAATCCGGGCGCCTGTTTCCTGTGCAAGCCCCGAAGACCGGTGGGGGTCGCCAACGATCGAGGCGAAGGTCAGGAGCGTGGGCGGAGGATCCTTTCGAAGTGCGTTGGACATGGGCTGTATCGTGCCCAGCCCCTGGCTTCGCGTCGTCTCGTCGCCGTTTCGGTTCTTTTCAGTTTGTTTCGCGTTCCGCCGAATGCAACAGTGGCGAAACATATGCGTCGCCATGGCCACGCCGGCCCCAAAAAGCGTCGCAAATCGGGCTTGCGCGGGTTGCGCGCGCAGGGCTTATGGGCTGAAATGTTCCCGTACCTGTTTCTGTTGTCACGAGGGAGTTTCCAATGACCATCGTCGCCAAGATTCTTCAATCCAAACCCGACGCCACCGTCCACACCATTGCCCCCGCAGCCCTGGTGTTTGATGCGCTCAAACTCATGGCCGACAAGGGCATCGGGGCCCTGCTGGTGACCGAGGGCGAGGCCATCGCAGGCATCTTCACCGAGCGGGACTACGCACGGAAGATCGCGCTCATGGGGCGCACCTCGTCCGTCACGCAGGTGCGGGATGTGATGACCACCGCCGTGCTGTTCGTGCGACCGGAACAGACCAGCGAGCAGTGCATGCAGATCATGAGCAACAACCGCCTGCGCCACCTGCCCGTGGTCGATGGCGACAAGCTCGTGGGCATGATTTCCATCGGGGATCTGGTCAAGGACATCATCTCCGAGCAGAAATTCATCATCGAGCAGCTGGAGCACTACATCACCGGAACGCATTGAGGGGGCAATCCCCTGAGGCGCTGCGCGCCTTCCGCCTTCTCTCGAATGGCTGCGCCATTCGGGAAGGGGGACGCACCCAGCGCGGCGGGGCGGCCCTTGCGCGGGTGCACTGGTCTGGGTTTGCGCGCGTGCTACGGCCCTGCGCCGAGGACACAAGAGAGAAAGGGCCCTGACCGATCTGGTCAGAGCCCTTTTGCTTTGCCGTGTTGTCGGGCCTGGAGCCCGGCCGCTCAGGCGGCTTTTTCCACGTGCCCCTGGCGGGTATAGAGGAAGTCAATCACCGCCTTGCGGTAGTGCACATAGCGCGGGTCTTCGGCCAGCTCCACGCGCTTGCGCGGGCGGGGTAGCTGAACGTGCAGCACCTCGCCAATCGTGGCGGCGGGGCCGTTGGTCATCATCACGATCTTGTCGGACAGCAGCACGGCCTCGTCCACGTCGTGGGTCACCATCACCACGGTGCTTTGGGTGCGGGCCACGATCTCTAGCAGCTCGTCCTGCAGCTTGGCGCGGGTCAGGGCGTCCAGGGCGCCAAAGGGCTCGTCCATCAGCAGCACCTGGGGTTCCATGGAGAGGGCCCGGGCAATGCCTACGCGCTGCTTCATACCGCCCGAGATCTCTCCGGGGCGTTTCTGGCCTGCCGGCGTGAGGCCGACCAGGGCCAGGGCTGCATCGGTGCGGGCCTTGAGCTGGGCCTTGGTCTCCTTGGCGCCAAACACGCGCTCCACCGCCAGGTAGATGTTGTCAAAGCAGGTCAGCCAGGGCAGCAGCGAGTGGTTCTGGAACACCACGGCGCGCTCCGGCCCCGGGCCCCGGATCTCCTTGTTGGCGCACAGCAGCGCGCCGTTGGTGGGGGTTGTGAGGCCCGCGATCAGGTTCAGCAGCGTGGACTTGCCGCAGCCCGAGTGGCCGATCAGCGCCACGAACTCGCCCTTGGCGATGGTCAGGTTGATGTCGCGCAGTGCCGGGAACAGGCCCTTGGCCGTCTTGAAGGTCTGCTCGACGCCATGGACTTCGATGAACTTGGTAGTGAGAGATGTATGCATGAGGAACTCCTGGTTTTTCCGAGGACCACCGTGGAACCGGCTTTGCCGGGCCACTGGTGGCGCCCCCTTGATGGGGTGACGCGCCGCAGGCGCGGCTCAGGGGTGGGTCAAGTTTTGACCTCTTCAAAAGTAAATGCGGTGGCCAGTTTGATGAGTGCGTACTCCAGCACCAGCCCGACGATGCCGATCACGAAGATCGCGATGATGATGTTCTTGACGTTGAGGTTGTTCCACTCGTCCCACACCCAGAAGCCGATGCCCACGCCGCCCGTCAGCATCTCGGCGGCCACGATCACCAGCCAGGCCGTGCCCACGGCCAGGCGCACGCCGGTCAGCATGTAGGGCAGCACAGCGGGGAAGAGGATCTTGGTGGCGATCTTCCACTCCGAGAGGTTCAGCACGCGGGCCACGTTCATGTAGTCCTGCGGCACGCGCTGCACGCCCACGGCGGTGTTGATGATCATCGGCCAGATGGAGCAGATGAAGATGGTCCAGATGGCCGCCGGATTGGCACCCTTGAACACCAAGAGGCCAATCGGCAGCCAGGCCAAGGGCGACACCGGACGCAGCAGACTGATCAGCGGGTTGAACATGCGCGACAGGAAGTTGAAGCGCCCGATCACGAAGCCCGCAGGGATGCCCACCAGCGCCGCCATGCCAAAGCCCACGGCCACGCGCTCCAGCGACATCAGCACGTTCCAGCCCACGCCCTGGTCGTTGGGGCCGTTGCGGTAGAAGGGGTTGCTGAAAATCTCCAGCGCCTGCTTCCATGTCTCCACAGGGCTGGGGATGCTGCCGCCCGTGGTGGTGGACACCACCGCCCACAGGCCGATGAGCAGGCCCAGGCCGCACAGCGGCGGCAGCACGGCCAGCCAGAAGCTGCGGGACAGGGCGGTCCAGTCGCGCCCCGTGGGGGCGGCTGGGCGTGCGGCTGCGGGCGCAGCGGCAGACGGTTTGGGGAGGGTGGGGGCGCTTGCGGGCGAAGCGCTGCCGGCGACAGACGTCATGGCTTTCTGTGCAGCCGCAGGGGCTGCATCCAACGGGGTGTGAAAAACGGCGCTGACCATGGTGTTCTCCTTGAAAAGGGGCGGGTCGTGCAGGGGGCAGAAGGGCTCGGGCCGGGGCGATCAGGCCTTGACCTTGAAGCTGTCGGCGTACTTGGCGGGGTCCTTGCCGTCCCACACCACGCCGTCCATGAGCTTGCTGGTGCGCATCGCATCCTTGGGCACATTGATCTTCATGGCGCTGGCCACCGACTTGTAGAGGTCGATTTGGTTGATTTGCTTGGCCACGCCCAGGTAGTCGGGGTGGTCCTTCAGCAGTCCCCAGCGCTTGTGCTGTGTGAGGAACCACATGCCATCCGACAGATAGGGAAAGTTCACCGCGCCGTCATTGAAGAACTTCATGTGGTTGGGGTCGTCCCAGGTCTTGCCCAGGCCGTTTTGGTAGCGGCCCAAAATGCGCTGGTTGATGGCGTCCACGCTGGTGTTGACGTAAGCCTTGCCGGCCACGGTTTCGGCCATCTTCATCTTGTTGGACAGGCTTGCGTCGATCCACTGGCTGGCTTCCAGCACGGCCATCATCACGGCGCGGGTGGTGTTGGGGTTCTTCTTCACAAATTCGGCCGACGTGCCCAGCACCTTCTCGGGGTGGTCCTTCCAGATGTCCTGCGTGGTGTTGGCGGTGATGCCGATGCCATCCATGATGGCGCGGTGGTTCCAGGGCTCGCCCACGCAGAAACCGTCCATGTTGCCCACGCGCATGTTGGCCACCATCTGCGGCGGTGGCACGGTGATGAGCTTGGCGCCCGACAGCGGGTTGATGCCCGCAGCCGCCAACCAGTAGTGCATCCACATGGCGTGGGTGCCGGTGGGGAAGGTGCCTGCGAAGGTGTACTCGCGCTTTTCCTTGGCCATGAGCTTGGCCAGCGAGGGGCCATCCACGGCGCCCTTGTCGGCCAGGGCCTTGGAGAGCGTGATCGCCTGGCCGTTGTTGTTCAGGCTCATCAGCACGGCCATGTCCTTCTTGGGGCCGGCCGTGCCCAGGTGCACGCCGTAGACCAGGCCATACAGCACATGCGCGAAGTCGAGTTCGCCATTCACCAGCTTGTCGCGCACGCCGGCCCAACTGGCCTCCTTGGTGGGGATGATGGTCACGCCGTACTTCTTGTCGAAGCCCAGAACCGAGGCCATCACCACGCTGGCGCAGTCGGTCAGCGGGATGAAGCCGATCTTGACCTCTTTCTTCTCGGGGGCGTCCGAGCCCTGGGCGTGCACCAGGGCGCGCAGGGCGGGGCTCACGCCCACGGCGCCCACGGTGGCGGCCTGCAGCACGGTACGGCGGTTGAGGCTGGTTTTCAGGAGATCGGTCATGCGGCGTTTCCTTGGTGCGTTAAAAACAAAAAAGGCGTCCTCCCGAGCCTGGCTGCATGCATGCAATGCCGGAGTCGGAGAGGGACGCCTCTGTCCATGGCGATGCCCGAGGGCTCGCCCAACACAGGCCCGCCATTGGGCCCATGCTGTATAGGGTGAGACCGCCTTTGGTCTCGTAGCATCTAATGCAAGCAGCGTGCCAGCCCGGATCTCGCCAGTCGTGCGTCATGGTGGCGCATGGATTGCTATTGAATTAATAGCTTTTGGCGCTTATGTATCAAGCGCTGGCGATCTGTTTGACTCAAAAGTGTGCAGGCATGGTGCACGCCGCCCGGGCCGCACTGCCTTTGTGCGGCGCACCATCTGGGAGAAGCCGGTGGACCTGGGCGCGGCCCAGGCGAGGGAGGGGGCAGAGGGGGTGCGGCTCCGAGCCCGCCTGTGCAGGCTTGGACGGTCCAAAGGGCTATCGCCTCTGGCGGCTGCGCCTCAGGAGGGTGTCACTCGCCTAGCCCAGCAGATCCATCACATCCAGCATGCGCTGGGCCACATCCACGAGCTTGAGGCCCTTGTCCATGGCGGTCTTGCGCAGCTTTTCGTAAGCGGCCTGCTCGGTCAGGCCCTGGCGCTGCATCAGCAGGCCCTTGGCGCGGTCGATGGTCTTGCGGTCGCGCAGCTCGGTCTTGGCATCGGCCAGCTCGGCGCGCAGGGCCTGTTCGTGCTGAAAGCGCGCCATGGCCACGTCCAGGATGGGGCGGATGCGCTGGGGCGCCAGGCCCGCCACGATGTAGGCCGACACACCGGCCGCCACCGCGTCCTTCACGTGCGAGGTGTCGTCGTCGTTGGTGAACATCACGATGGGGCGGCGCTCGTCGCGCGTGGCCATCACCACATGTTCGAGCGCGTCGCGCGCCTCGCTTTCGGCGTCCACGATGATGAGATCGGGCTGGAGCTGGGCGATGCGCTCGCTCAGGAACACGTCGGCGGGCAGCGTGGCCACCAGGTTGAAGTTGTTTTCCAGCAGCCCAATGCGCAGCGCACGCGACCGCTCCGCCTGGAGGATGGCGTGTTCGTCGTCCGGGTCGGTGACCGCCAGATCCGGGGCGACCACCACGATGCGCAAAGCCTCATTCATAGCCCTGAGCATAAGCAATTTTCACGCCGTAATTGGGTGCGCCGAAGCGGTGCATGTGGGGCGGCGGGGTGGGAATGGCGGTTTGCGACCCCTCGGGCGGGGCTTGCCGGGGGCCTTGGGGGGCCCCATCCAGGCCCTGGCCGCATGCCTTGCGGGGCCTGAAAGTTGCTAATACAGGGTGGTGCGGGAGGGCATACCCGATAGCGCCCCCGGGGGGGTGTCGCATATACCTCCGGTCACTTTGATCCACAGATATGGAGTTTTTTGCATGAACAAGCACATCAACCGGCGCCGTTTCCCGGCCAGCCTGACCTGGGCCGCCGTGGCGACTGCCGCACTCCTGACCGGATGCGGCAAGGTGCCGGACACCATCAAGATTGGTGTCGCGCAACCGCTGAGCGGCCCCCTGGGCGCGCTGGGGCAGGATCTGCTCAACGGCGTCAAGCTGGCCGTGGACGAGCTCAACAAGTCGGGCTACACGGTGGACGGCAAGCGCGTGACGCTGGAGGTGGTGTCGGTGGACGACAAGGCCGATGCCGCCACCGGCAAGGCCGTGGCCCAGCAGCTGGTGGATGCGGGCGTGGTGGCCGTGGTCGGGCACCTGAACTCGGGTGTGAGCATCGAGACCGCGCCCATCTATGCCGCCAAGGACATCGCCCAGATCGCGATCTCGACCAACCCCAAGTTCACGCAGCTGGGCTTTCCGACCACCTTCCGCATGGTGGGTAACGACACCCTGCAGGCCCGCGCCATCGGCTCGTTTGCCGCCACGCAGCTGGGCGCCACCCGCTATGCCGCCCTGGACGATGGCACTCCCTATGGCAAGGGCCTGGCCGACGGCGCGGCCGCACAGCTCAAGGCCGAGAAGAAGGACGTGGTGGTGCGCAAGTCGTTCGACGACAAGACCGTGGCGTTCGATGAACTGGCGGGCGAACTCAAGGCGGCCAAGGTGGAGGTGATTGTCTCCACGCTGAACGACTTCCAGGCCCTGGCCCTGCTCGAAGCCCTGCGCAAGGTGGACCACACCAAGGTCAGCTTGCTCGGGGGCGACACCATCAAGACCACCGACATGACCAAGGGCGCGGGCATCGTGCAGGGCATCTACGCCACCTCGCCGGTGCTCGAAGCCAAGGAGTTCTCCACCGGCAAGCCCTTCCTGGAGAAGTACATCGCCGCCTACAAGAAGCCCCCGGCCTATGGCGGTCACTACAGCTACGACAGCACCTACGTGCTCTCGGCCGCCATCCAGAAGGCCAAGTCGGCCGACCCCAAGGACATCACCAAGGCCATGCACGGCATCAACGGCTACGCCCCCGTGATCGGCACCATGACCTGGGACGACAAGGGCGAGCAGCGCTACGGCGCCGTGGGCGTGTACGAACTGCGCAGCGGCAGCTGGGAGCTGCGCATGCGGTCGGACCGGTGGTGACCTGCACGGTTCTTGGGGAAAGGGTCTTTGGGCCCCGGGTTTTACACTCGGGGCATGAGTTTGCTGATCCTCGGTATTGAATCCTCGTGCGACGAAACCGGCGTGGCCCTGGTGCGCTCCACGGGCGATGCTGTTCCCACCCTGCTGTCCCACGCCCTGCACAGCCAGATCGAAATGCACCAGGCCTACGGTGGCGTGGTGCCTGAGCTGGCCAGCCGCGACCACATCCGCCGCGTGCTGCCGCTGGCCAAAGAGGTGTTGGCCGAGTCCGGCCAGACGCTGGCGGACGTGGACGTGGTGGCTTACACCCGGGGCCCGGGCCTGGCTGGCGCGCTGCTGGTGGGCGCGGGCGTGGCCTGCGCGCTGGGCGCGGCGCTGAACAAGCCGGTGCTGGGCGTGCACCACCTGGAGGGGCATCTGCTGTCGCCCTTCCTGAGCGCGGACCCACCTGAATTCCCCTTTGTGGCCCTGCTGGTTTCCGGCGGCCACACCCAGCTGATGCGGGTGGACGGCGTGGGCCGCTACGAGATCCTGGGCGAAACCATCGACGATGCTGCGGGCGAGGCCTTCGACAAGTCGGCCAAGCTCATGGGACTGGGCTACCCCGGCGGCCCCGCGCTGTCGCGCCTGGCGGAGCAGGGCAGCGCCACGGCCTTCAAGCTGCCCCGGCCCCTGCTGCACAGCGGCGATCTGGATTTTTCCTTTGCCGGCCTCAAGACGGCGGTGCTCACCCAGGCCAAAAAGCTGGGCGATGAGCTGGAGGCGCGCAAGGCCGACCTGGCTGCCAGCACCGAGGCGGCGATTGTGGATGTGCTGGTGAAAAAGACGCTCACTGCGTTGAAGCAGACGGGCTTGAAGCGGGTGGTGGTGGCGGGTGGCGTGGGCGCCAACCGGCATTTGCGGGCGCAGCTGAATGCCGCTTGTGCCGCTGCCAAGGTGCGCGTGCATTACCCGGAGTTGCACCTGTGCACCGACAACGGCGCCATGATCGCCATGGCCGCAGCGATGCGCTTGCAGGCGGGGCAGCAGCAGGCCAACACCGACTATGCGTTTGATGTGAAGCCGCGCTGGCCGCTGGATGCGATCACGGTTTGATTTTTTGAATAAAAAGACTGCCAGCGCCCGTCCAGAAAGCGCTAGCAGCTCTCTTTTTT
The DNA here is from genome assembly GCF_003852545.1 of Acidovorax sp. FJL06. GTDB lineage: Bacteria > Pseudomonadota > Gammaproteobacteria > Burkholderiales > Burkholderiaceae_C > Acidovorax. Next base: position 36,272 of record NZ_QAJR01000027.1, on the reverse strand, counting down.
GATTTTCAGAACGGGTAGTGGCGTGGTGTGGTCTGCACCGTGATCCAGCGCAGCTCCGTGAACTCGCGCACCCCCGCCATGCCGCCAAAGCGGCCGTAACCCGAACTCTTCACGCCCCCGAACGGCATCTGCCCCTCGTCATGCACCGTGGGCCCGTTCACGTGGCAGATGCCGGACTCGATGCGCGCCGCCACGTTCCAGGCCTTGGCCACGTCGCGGCTGAACACGGCGGAGGACAGGCCGAACTCGTTGTCGTTGGCGCAGGCAATGGCTTTCTCCACACCGTTCACGCGCACCACGGGCTTGACCGGGCCGAACGATTCCTCGCGGTAGATCAGCATCTCGGCCGTTACGTGGTCGAGCACCGTGGCCTGCATCAGCGTGCTGTCGCTCTTGCCGCCGCAGACCAGCGTGGCGCCCTTGGCCAGTGCGTCGTCGATGAGTGCATTGCAGCGCTGCACCGTGGCCATGTCCACCACCGAGCCCAGCACCACCGGGCCCTTGCGCGGGTCGCCCAGGGGCAGGGCCTTGGCGCGTTCGCCGAGCTTGGCCACGAACTCGTCGGCCACGGTGTGGTCCACGATGATGCGTTCGGTGGACATGCAGATCTGGCCCGAGTTGGCGAATGCGCCAAACACGGTGCCCGCCACGGCGGCGTCGATGTCGGCGTCGTCCAGCACCAGCAGCGGGGCCTTGCCGCCCAGCTCCAGCACCACGGGCTTGAGGTATCTGGCGCAGGTCTGTGCAATGATGCGGCCCACCTTGGTGGAGCCCGTGAAGTTGATGCGCCGCACGGCCGGGTGGGCCACGATGGCCTCGACCACGGCGCCCGCATCGGCCGGGGCATTGGTCACAAAGTTCACCACGCCGGTAGGCAAACCGGCTTCCTGCAGGGCTTCAATGATCAGGCCGTGGGTGGCGGGGCACAGCTCTGATCCCTTGAGGATCACCGTGTTGCCGCAGGCCAGTGGTGTGGCGATGGCGCGCACACCCAGGATGACGGGTGCGTTCCACGGCGCGATGCCCAGCACCACGCCTGCCGCCTGGCGCACGCCCATGGCCAGGCTGCCGGGCACGTCCGACGGGATCACCTCGCCGGCGATCTGCGTGGTCAGGGCCGCGGCCTCCTGCAGCAGGCCGGCGGCCAGGTGCACGTTGAAGCCGGCCCACAGGCCCGAGGCACCGGTCTCGGCCGCCATGGCGGCGGCAAAGGCCTCGCCCTTGGCTTCGAGCGCATGCGCCGCCTTGAGCAGCAGCGCACGGCGCGCATTGGGTCCCAGGGCCGACCAGGCCGGGAAGGCCTTGGCCGCAGCGTCGGCGGCGGCCACGGCATCGGCCACGGTGGCGGCGGGCGCGGTGGTGGCCACGGACCCGTCCAGCGGGTTGCGGCGCTCGAAGGTGGCGCCGCCGGTGGCCTGCACGCGCTCGCCGTTGATCAGCATGGAAATGGCAGTCATGGAATGTCTCCTGGATGAATAGGAAAGAAAAGTCGGATGGGGTGTGGGACGCTCAGGCAACGCCCAGGTAGGCCTGGCGCACGGCGTCGGACTGCAGCAGGGCCGATGCCTCGCCCGAGGCCACAATGCGCCCGCGCTCCAGCACATAGCCGCGCTGGGCCACCTGCAGCGCCTTGCGCACGTTCTGCTCCACCATGAGCACGGTGACGCCTTGTGCGGCGATGCGTTGCACGATGCTGAGCAGTTCATCGACCATGCGTGGCGCCAGGCCCAGCGAGGGCTCGTCCAGCATCAAGAGGCGCGGGCCGCTCATCATGGCGCGGGCCACGGCCACCATCTGCTGCTCGCCGCCGCTCATGGTGCCGGCCAGCTGCTGGGCGCGCTCCTTGAGGCGCGGAAAGTCCTCGAACGCCTGGGCCAGGCGCTCGGCGCGCACGCGTGCTGGCACCAGCCAGCCGCCGAGCTCCAGGTTCTCGGTCACCGTCATCTGCGGGAACAGCTGGCGGCCCTCGGCCACCAGGGCCAGGCCGCGCTGCACGCAGGCTGTCGCATTGAGGGCCGGCACGGCCTGGCCGTCGAGCTGCACCTGGCCCTGGCGCGGCAGCAGGCCGGCCAGCGCCTTGAGCAGCGTGGTCTTGCCGGCGCCATTGGGGCCGACGATCACCGTGATGCCGGGCCGGGCTTCGAGCGACAGGTCCTGCAGCACCTGAAAGCCGTTGTAGCCCGTGACCAGCCCTTGTACCGTGAGGTGTGCGCCGCTCATGCTGTGGCTCCTTCGGGTGTTGCCTGTGTGCCCATCTCATCGCCCAGGTAGGCCTCGATCACCTCCGGGTTGCGCACCACCTCGGCGGGTGTGCCGTCGGCGATCTTGCGGCCCTGGTGCAGCACCAGCACGCGCTCCACGTATTGGAGCAGCGTGGTCACCGCATGCTCGATCCACACCACCGTGAGGCCCCAGTCGTCGCGCAGGCGGCGGATGCGTTGGGCCATGGCGTCGACCTCGGCCTCGGTCAGGCCGGCGGCCACCTCGTCGAGCAGCAACAGGCGCGGGCGTGTGCCCAGGGCCATGCCGATCTCCAGCAGGCGCTGCTGCGAGGGGGTCACGTCGGCGGCAGGGCGGTCGGCCAGGGTGGAGAGGCCCAGCAGGGCCAGGATCTCGTCCTCGCTGCGCAGGCCCACGGGCCCCTGGCGGTGGCGGCCCGCGAACTGCATGCCAAAGCGCACGTTGTCGCGCACCGTCATGTCCGGGAACACGCGCGGCGTCTGGAAGGTGCGCGCGATGCCATGGGCCGCATAGTGGTGCGGGCCCTTGCCGGTCAGGTTGTCGGCACCGCAGTGCAGCGTGCCCGAGGTGGGGGGCTGCACGCCCGAGATGGCGTTGAAGAAGGTGGTCTTGCCCGCGCCGTTGGGGCCGATGATGCCGATGAGTTCGCCCGCGTGCAGCGTGGCGCTCACGCCGTCCACGGCGGTCAGCCCGCCAAAGCGCACGGTCACGTTGTCGATGGTCAGCAGGGCTTCAGACATGGCCGGCCTCCGTTGCATGCGTGGCCGTCCGCTTGCGCTGCCACAGCGTGGCCAGGCCATTGGGCAGGTACATCACGCACAGGATCAGCAGCAGGCCCAGCACCATCATGTAGCCATAGGGCAGCTGCAGGCGCAGTGTTTCGGCCAGCAGGCTGAAGACGATGGCCGCGAGCACCGGCCCGCCGATGCTGGCCGCGCCGCCGATCAGCGCGATCAGCACCGTCTGGAAGCCGATGAAGGGGCTGAACACGGCGGCCGGCTCGATGTAGGTCCAGCGCACGGCCATGGCCGCGCCCACGGCGCCCGCAAACGCGGCCGTGATGCCGAAGCCCGCGATCTTGGCCAGGCGCGTGTCCACGCCCAGGGTCTGGGCGCGCTGCTCGTCGGCGCCGATGCCCGAGAGCGCCAGGCCGAAGCGGCTGCGCTGGACGGCAATGGCCGTGGCAACGGCGGCCGCCGCGATCAGCAGCACCGTGAGGTACACCGTCTCGTTGCTGGGCACCACGGTGAGCACGCGGCCCACGGTGCCCGAAACCTGCTTTTCGACAAAGGTCACTGCGTGGCGGATCAGCTCCGTCATGCCGAAGGTCAGCACCGCGAAATAGGTGCCGCGCAGGTGCAGCACGGCGGCCCCCATGACCACGGCCACCACGGCGGCGATCAGCGCACCGGCCACGATCACCAGCGGCCAGGGCAGGCTGCCCAGCAGCGTGGCGCTGGCGTACGCGCCGATGCCGAAGAAGGCCGAGGTGGCCAGCGACAGGTAGCGCGTGGCCCCGCAGAACAGCGACCAGCTGGTGGCCAGCGCGATGTACATCAGGCAGCTGAGCAGCACCGAGGCCACGAACTCGGACACCAGCCAGGGCAGGGTGCCGACCACGGCCGTGCCCGCTGCCAGCGCGAACCAGGGCTTGTTGGAATGGAGAGATTTCATTTTTTGGAAAAGAGGCCGTTGGGGCGCCAGATGAGCACGCCGATAAAGACTGCGTAGCTCAGCAGCATCTTGAGCGAGGGGCTGCTGAAATGCATGCCCAGGGCCTCGACCACACCGAGCAGCAGGCCCCCTGCCAGGCTGCCCGCCAGGCTGCCGAAGCCACCCAGCGTGATCACGATCAGCGCCGTCACGGTGTAGGGCTCGCCCATCGAGGGGGAGATCTCGTAGGTCATCGACAGCAGGGCCCCCGCCACGCCCGACAGGCCCAGGCCAATGCCGAACATCATGGGGTGCAGGCGCCGCGTGTTGATGCCTACCAGCTGCGCCCCCGTGGGCGACTGCATCAGCGCCCGCACGGCCTTGCCCAGCAAGGTGAGCTTGAGCAGCGCGATCAGCGCGGCCGACAGCGCCAGCGCCACGCCGAACAGCACCAGCTTGTTCTCGGTGAAGCGCATGCCTGCGATCTGCACCGGGTCGGCCAAGTACTCGTAGCCGCGCAGGTCGCCACCCCAGATCAGCAGGGCGGTGTTCTGCACCAGGAACATGAGGCCAAAGCCCACCATCAGGCTGCGCGCCTCGAACACGTCCACGTTCGGCGCGCGCGCCGCCAGGCGTTTGAAGCACAGCGCATGCACCGCCACGCCCAACACAAACAATGCGACAAAAGCCAGCGGCATGAGCAGCAGCGGCGAGATGCCCCACAAGGTGTGCGCCGTCCAGGTGAGGAAGGCGCCCAGCATCAGGAACTCGCCATGCGAGATGTTCATGATGCGCATCAGCCCGTACTGCAGGTTCAGGCCCATGGCCACCAGCGCGTAGATGCCGCCGGTAATGAGGCCACTGGCGACCAGTTCGGCCCAGGAAGTCAGAGACACTTTGTTATTTCCAGGCTGGTTTGGAGGTGCTCAATTGCGCCGTGGCGCGCTCCTTGGGCCAGACCACCTCGAAGTCGCTGCCCTGCCACTGGCTCACGGTGCCGGGGATGGATGCGTTCTCGCTGCCCTGGAAGCGGATGCCACCCAGGATGGTTTGGAACTCGTTCTTGGCGATGTGCTCGCGCAGCGCCTTGCGGTCCAGGCCCACCTTCTCCACGGCCTGCTGCAGGATCTGCAGGCCTGCCCAGGCGTGGCCGCTGGCCCAGCGGTCGGGCTCCTTGCTGAACTTCTTCACGTGGGCGTCGAAGTAGGCCTTGGCCTCGGGGCTGGTCTTCACGCTCCACGAACCCATGCCGATCACGCCTTCGGTGTTGGCGGCCATCACGTTCTTGTACAGCTGGAAGGCCGTGCCCACCGAGGCGTAGAAGAACTTGGGGTTCAGGCCCACCTCGCGCGCCTGGCGGCTGGCCAGGATGGTGTCGGGCGGGTAGGTGATGCCGATGAAGGCGTCGGGGTTCTGGTCCTTGATGCCGCGCAGCACGGGGGCCAGGTCCTTCACGCCCAGCGGGTAGCTCTTGCGCTCCACCACCTGGATGCTGGTTTTCTTGAGCGCGTTGTTCAGCGCCGCGAAGTTCTCCAGGCCAAACAGGTCGTCCATGTAGACGATGGCAATGGTCTTGACGTTGTTGGCCACCAGCATGTCCACCAGCGCGCCCATCATCTTGTCGGGCTGCTGCAGCAGCGAGAAGAAGTAGGGCAGGTTCATGTCGATCAGCTTGCGCGACAGCGCCGTGGGCGCTAGCAGCGGGTAGCCAAAGCGGTTGGCCAGCGGTGCGATGGCGAAGTTGGCGCCCGAACCCCAGGGCGGCAGGATCAGGTCCACCTTGTCGCTGCCCATGAGCTTTTCAAACGTGCGCACGCAGGTTTCGGTTTCGCTGCGGTCGTCGTAGCCGATGAGCTCGATGGGGCGTTTGGTACCTTTCACGCTCAGGCCACCCGCCGCGTTCACCTGCTCGGCCCACAGCAGGTAGTTGGGCTCCTGGCTGACCTGGGCGCCCGCGGCCCAGGGGCCCGTGCGGGCGATGGCGTAGCCGATGCGCACGGGGCCCGACTGGGCCAGCAGGTGGGGGGCGACCGACATGGCGCCCACCGTGGCGGCCATGCCCTTGATCCATTGGCGTTTGGATTGTTGAACCATTTTTCTGTCTCCTCGGATGGGCAGCCCGCGCAGTGCAGGCCGTGCCCGGATCGTAGGAAACCCCCGCGTTGGCTGCTGCGCTGAGCGTGCACAAAAGCCTTGTCCCAGCGTGCAGGCGGCAGCGGGTTTACCCGGATTTCCGTGCGGGCCCGAGGAATAGGGGTGCGGCCGATAATCCGGCCAGGACAGGCGGCACCGTCTGCATGCCGACGACTGGAGACACCCATGGCCCACACCTTGACCGAGGTATCCACCGACACCGTGGCACCGCGCGACCGCCTGCACCTGTGGGGCGATGCGGTGTGGCGCCTCATTGGCGGGCTGGAGTCCGATGCCTTCGGCGACGAGGCCTTCGCAGGCCACATCACCTCGGGGCAGGCGGGCTACGTCAACCTGTGCCAGCTCGATGTGAGCCGCCACCGCGTGGTGCGCACGCCCAGCCTCATCCGCGGCAGCGACCGGGCCTACATCAAGGTGGTGGCGCAGCTGCAGGGGCGCGCCTGCTTCGAGCAAAACGGGCGGCAGGTGTGGCTGTCACCGGGCGAATGGAGCGTGTACGACACCACCCGCGCCTACGCCGTGAGCAACCCCGAGGCCGTGCGCCAGATGGTGCTGATGATCCCCAAGGAGCAGTTGCCCGAGCGCAGGCTCAAGCTCGATGATCTGATGGTGCAGCGGTTTTCAGGCACCACGGGCGTGTCGCGCCTGGCATGGGACACCATGCGCGCCGCTTTCACCGAGCTGCCCAGCATGTCCGACGCTGCGGCCGATGGTGTGGCCGACGTGATCACGCACCTGGTGCAGCTGTCGCTGCTGGAGCGCAACGGGCAGGAGAGCGCCGTGTCGCAGCGCGAGGCGCTGCGCGACCGCATCACCCAGTACATCGACCGCCACCTGGGCGACCCCGAGCTCACCATCGACCGCATCGCACAGGCCCTGAACTGCAGCAAGCGCCACCTGTACAACGCGGTGGCCGACGAGCAGGACACCCTGGCCGCCATGATCCAGCGCCGCCGCCTGGAGGCCTGCCTGCGCGACCTGCGCAGCCATGCCCACGCGCAGCGCTCGGTGACGGACATCGCGCTGTCCTGGGGCTTCAGCAACAGCGCCCATTTCAGCCGCGTGTTCCGTGCGCATGTGGGATGCAGCCCCAGCGAGTACCGGGCACGGACTGTTCCGGCCCTCACGCATTGATCTTGACGGGAATCCCAAAAAAAGCGCCCCTGCCATTTGCGGCAGGGGCGCTTTTTATTCAATGACCAGAATAGAACGGAACAAAACAAAACCGTTCACGCGGAGCTGGTCGAAGCGTCGCGCAAGGCTTCGACCAGCGCAGCCCGAACGGTTTTTGTTTGGGGTGCTTGTCTTGTGAAGTTCAGTGCGCGCGGGCTTTAGTGGATCGCGAGCGTGGTGGCCTTGCTCACGGGTTCCAGCTTGGCCAGGGTCAGCGTCAGCACGCCGTTTTCCAGTTGGGCGCTGCTGTTGGCGGCATCGATGTCGGCCGCCAGCTCCCAGGCGCGCTGCACCTGGCGTGGGGCGCCTTCCACGCTGGACAGGCGCACCTGGTTGCCTTCGATGCTGATCGAGAGCTGCTCGCGGGCCAGGCCCGGCACATCCAGCTGCAAGGTGGTGGTCTTGTCGTCCTGGGTCACGGAGCAGCCCGCAGAGCGTGCGGCCACGGGCTCGGCCAGCGCGCCCATCAGAAAACGCTGCAGCGCGAGGTCGGCGGAACGGGGGGCCTGGGCATAAGCGGCGCGGCGGATCACAGGGGCGAAGATCATGGGTAACTCCTATAAACTGCGCGGCTCTCGACGTGGTCGCCGCATGCCAAGGAGTTGTGTACGGCTGCGTCGCTTTTCAAGGGAAAAAGTGGCATGAATAAATTGCAATTCGTGGGCTTGAAAAAGGGCGCAGCGGCATTACGTCAACCGGTTTTGGCTATTGCCACCGCACTGGTTTGCGCTTTTGCGCCCTTGTCCGCCAGCCATGCCCAGGGGGCCCCCGGTGGCACTGCTGCGACAGCGCAGGCCAGGCCGGTGAAAGTGGCGCTGATTGAAAGCCTGTCGGGCGCGTTCGCCAACACGGGCGAAGCGGTCTACCGCAACGTGTACTGGGCGATGGAGCGTGTGAACGCGCGCGGCGGCGTGCAGCTGCCCGCCAGCAGCGGCGGCCCCCGCCCGTTGGCCCTGGAGCGCTACGACAGCAAGGGCCAGAACGAAGAGGCACTGTCGGCCTTGCGCGCGGCCATCGACGACGGCGCGCAGGTCATCTTGCAAGGCAACTCGTCGGCCACCGCCGCCGTGCTGATCGAGGCCATCAACAAGCACAACGAGCGCGAGCCGGGCAAGCGCGTGATCTTCCTGAACTACTCGGCGGTGGACCCCATCCTCACCAACGAGAAATGCAGCTTCTGGCACTTCCGCTTCGATGCCCATGCCGACATGCGCATGGCCGCGCTCATGGAGGTGATGCGCGAAGACAAGGCCATCAAGAGCGTCTACCTCATCGGCCAGGACTACAGCTTTGGCCAGGCCGTATTGCGCGAAGCGAAGAAGCAGCTGGCCGCCCAGCGCCCCGATGTGGCGGTGGTGGGCGAGGAGCTGCATCCCATCGGCCGCGTGAAGGACTTTGCTCCGTACGCCGTCAAGATCAAGAGCAGCGGCGCGCAGGCCGTGGTGACCGGCAACTGGGGCAACGACCTGACGCTGCTGGTGAAGGCCGCGCGGGATGTGGGCTACGAGGGCAGCTTCTACACCTTCTACGGCAACGCCCTGGGTGCGCCCGCTGCCATCGGTGATGCAGGCATCGGCAAAGTGGTGGCGGTGGCCGACTGGCTGCCCAACGTGCCGGGGGCGCAGAGCGAGGCGTTCTACCAGTCGTTCCGCACACGTTTCCCCAAACCGCAGGACGACTACGTGCACATGCGCATGCAGCTCATGGTGGAGGCGCTGGCCCAGTCGATCGAGCGCGCGGGCAGCACCGACACCGTGGCCATTGCGCGGCAAATGGAAAGCGCCAATGTGCAGCTCTCCGGCCAGGGCGGCAGCATGCGCGCTGCGGACCACCAGTTCCAGCAGGCGCTGGTGGTGGGCGTGATGGACAAGAAGGGCGCACCGGGCGTGAAGTTCGATGTGGAAGGCTCGGGCTACGGTTTTCGCGTGGTGCGGCAGATCGCGGCTGCCAAGGCGCAGCAGCCGCACAGCTGCCAGATGCAGCGCCCCTGAGAGCTGCGATGACCGGCGCTGCAGGTGTCGCAGCGCCAGTGCCTCATTGGGCCCCGTTGCGTGCGGCCGCCACCTCCCGCCCCAGTTCGATCACCGCCATCGCGTAGTAGCTCGACCAGTTGTAGCGGGTGATGGCGTAGAAGTTCTCGGTGCCTGCCACGTAGCTGGGCGCATCGCCGCCGTTCTGCAGCTCCACCAGTGCGAGTGGACCGGTGTGCTGCACGCCTGCGGCGTCGAGCACGGCGCCCAAGGCCCGCATGCTGGCCACGCTGAAGGTGGGCAGGATGTCGGGGGCCAGCAGGTCGTCGAGCTGCAGCCGGCCGGTGTCGAACTGCACCCCGAAGTGCGTGGGCATGCCCGGCGTCCAGCCGTGGCCGCGAAAGTAGTTGGCCACCGAGCCGATGGCGTCGGCTGGGCTGTTGAACAGGTCCACCCGGCCGTCGCCATCGAAGTCGATGGCGTAGCGCACCCAGCTCGACGGCATGAACTGGCCCAGGCCCATGGCCCCGGCGTAGCTGCCGCGCGGCTCGAAGGGGTCGGTGTTGCTGCGGTTGGTGAGGCTCAGGAACTGCTCCAGCTCGCGGCGGAAGAATTCGGTGCGCTCTTGGGCGCGCGGGTGGGCTGCAGGGAAGTCAAAGGCCAGCGTGGCCAGCGCGTCCATCACGCGGAAGTTGCCCATCTGCTGGCCGTAGATGGTCTCTACGCCGATGATGCCCACGATGATTTCGGCGGGCACACCGTATTCGCGCTCGGCCCGCTCCAGCGCCGCCTGGTTCTGCTGCCAGAAGCGCACGCCTGCGCGGATGCGGATCGGCTCCACAAACCGGCTGCGGTACACGCGCCAGTTCTTGGCCTGGCCCTTGGCGGGCGGCAGCATGAGCTTGGGCACCTGGGGCAGGAAGTGCGCCTGGCCAATCGCCTGGCGCACCCATTCGCGGTCCAGGTCGCGGCGTGCGGCCAGGTCGTCGGCAAACTGCAGGGCCTCGGGGCGCGCGGCGTAGAGCACGGCACTTTTTTGTTTGGAGGCGGTGGGTTTCGCGTTTTTTTGCGGGCTAGCGCCTGCTGGTATTGCGCTGGCAGCTATCAAAGCGATAGCTATCGTGATGGATCGAAGTCTCTGCTGCATGTACGGGGGTCAGGGTTTGGGCGCGGGAGGCCAGGGCAGCGTGCGGAACTCGCGCCGCAGGCTGCTCCATTCGGTTTCGGGGTGGGGGGCATAGCGCAGGCGTTCCAGGCGCAGCAGCCAGTCGGCCACGGGGGTGGCGGGGGCGCCGAATTGTGCCTGCACCCGCTGGGCCATGGCGCGGGGTGGCAGGGTGGGGGGCAGCACCAGCCCGGCGCGCGCCAGGCGCTGGCGTGCGCGGGCCAGCAAGCGCAGCCAGGGGTCGTGTTGGCTGCGCTCCCACAGGCTCCAGGCCATGCCGCCCAGGGCGGCCACGATGATCAGGATGCCCAGCACCGTGGTCAGGTCCTGCCAGCTGGGCGATTCAAAGCCCAGGGATTTGAGCAGGTCGAGCTGGCGGCTTTGGGTGTAGTTGAGCACCCACTGGTTCCAGCTGTTGTTGACGGCTTCCCACACCGCGCGCAGGCTTTGTGCCAGGCCGGGGCTGATCACCGTGCCCATGGCCGCTGCCAGCGCGCCCTGGGGCGCGCGCAGCCGTTCAAACGCCCCGGTGCGCCCGGGGGCCACGGCGCTCGTGGGGTCGATCCGCACCCAGCCGCGCCCGGCCAGCCAGACTTCGGCCCAGGCATGGGCGTCGCTCTGGCGCACTGTCCAGAGGCCGTCCACGGGGTTGCGGTCGCCGCCCTGGTAGCCGGTGACGATGCGCGCGGGAATGTCCAGCGCACGCATCAGCACCACGAAGGACGAGGCGATGTGTTCACAAAACCCCTGCTTGCGGTCAAACCAGAACTCGTCGGCCGTGTGCTGGCCGTACACACCGGGCTCCAGCGTGTAGGTGTAGCCGCCAGTGCGCAGGCGCGCAAGGGCGGCGTTGACCAGGGCTTCGGCCCTGTCCTGGGCAGGGCGGGGCGTGATCTCAGGGGCGTTCTGCATCTGCTGGGCCAGCGCCAGCGTGCGGGGGTTGAAGCCGGTGGGCAGTTCGGCGTAGGCGCGCAGGCTGGGGGTTGGGGCGCCGGGGCCGTGGGTGAACTGGGGGTAGCTCACGGCCTTGTAGCGGGCCACGTCGGTGATGGGGCGGCTGGTGAGCCACTGCAGGTCCTGCGTCATGAACGTGTCCATGCCGGCGATGGCGGGTTTGTCCACGGCGGCATCGAGCAGCAGCAGCCAGGGTTGCTGGTGGGGCTCCAGCGTCACTTCGTAGCGCACGGGCTCGCCCCGTACCTGCAGGTTGGCAGAGGTGCTGCCGCGCGAGAGGGGGATGTCGCCGGTGCGGGCAGAGAGCGGATGCCATTCGCTGCCGTCAAAGGCCCCGAACACCGGGCCGCGAAAGTACAGCTCGCTTTGGGGGGGGGCGCCACCGCCGGGGTTGTCAAAGCGCACGCGCATCGCCACGCTGTCGTCCAGCGCCAGCTCGGCGATGTTGCCCACCTTCATGACGCCTGACAGCCCGCTGCGCCCGGCCATGGTGTCGCTGGGCATGCCCCACAGCGGCGCCATGCGCGGGAACAGCATGAACAGCGCGGCCATGATGGGCGCACCCAGCAGCGCCATGGTGCCGGCCGTGCGCAGCGTTTGCGCCAGCGGTGGGCGGCCCACGGGCATGTGTGCATTGACCAGGGCCGCCAGGAGCCCGAGCAGTGCCACCAGCATGGCAGCGGCGGTGAACAGCGACTGCGAAAAGAAGAAGTTGCTGAGCATCGTGAAGAAGCCCAGGAAGAAGACCACCATGGCATCGCGCCGCGCCCGCAGCTCCAGCGTCTTGAGCGCCAGCAGCATCACGATCAGCGTCACGCCCGCGTCGCGGCCCAGGATGGTGCGGTGTGTGTACAGCGTGCCGCCCACGGCCAGGATCAGCGGGATGGCGAGCACCCAGCGCGTGGGCAGGGACCGGCCCTTCCAGGCCAGCCAGCCACGCCACAGCAGCAGGCCGCCCGCCAGCAGGCTGGCCCAGGCCGGCAGCGCGTTCACCTGCGGCGCAATCACCCAGGCGATCACGCACAGCAGAAACAGCGTGTCGCGGGCGTCGCGGGGCAGGGCGTGGAGGGTTTGGCGCAGGGTCATGGCAAGGCGGAGTGCGCCAGGGGCTGGAGGGCTGAATTGCTATCGAATGAGTAGCTGCTTGCGCTGATGGGGTGAGCGCAAGAGGCCATTCTGATACTCAAAGCATTCGAAGAGGGTGTCAACACAGGGCCAGCGCCTCCAGGCAGCGCTTGCGATGGGCGGGGCCGGTGTCGGGGGCGATCTCGGTGCCGGGCAGGCGCAGGCCATAGTCCAGGCCCAGCCGGTCGGCCTGCAGCACCCAGGCCGTCAGGCGCGAGACGCGGGCTTCGTGGTCGGGCAGGGCGGCGCGGGCCAAGTCCAGCCACAGCTCATGCCGCTGGGTCCGCTGGGCGTCGCGGCTGACCAGGTCGTCGGTACCGGTGGCCAGCGACTTGGCGGCTTTTTTCCACACCACGAGCTTGAGCGGGTCGCCGCGCCGGTAGGCCCGCACGCCGTCGAACTCGCCAATGCCTTGCGATGGGGCGCTGCTGGTGCCGCCCGCACGCGGCTCGCCCGGGGGCAGGGGCTGCGGGGGCACCTCGGGCGCGGGGTAGACCAGCACCTCGGAGGCTGGGCGCCAGTAGGTCCAGACGCGGAAGGTGCCCAGCGGAAACCGCGTCTCGGCCGTGAGCGTGGGCACGCGGTGCAGGCCCCGGCGCGCGGGGCGGAAGGCCACCTGCACGCTGGCCTGCCCCTGGGCGGGCACATCGGTCCATGCCCAGTGGTGCTCGGCCTTGCCCGTGCCATGCACAGCCAGCGCAATACCGTAGCGTGGCGACTTGCGTTCGCTGGACAGTTGCAGTTCAAACGCCGTGCTCGTGCCCATGAAGTGGGGCTCGGGCGCTTTCAGGTGCAGCGTGAGGCCGCGCAGGTTGGCGTGGCAGATGTGCATGCCCACCACGGCGCTGCCTGCTAGCAAAAAGGTGAGCAGGTAGCCCAGGTTGAGCTGGTAGTTGATGGACGCCACCAGCAGCACGACCAGCGTGAGCGCCAGCATCCAGCCCGAGCCGGTGGGCAGGATGTAGACGTTGCGCTGGGTGAGCTGCAGGGTGTCGCTCAAAGGCAGGCGCGCCTGCCACCAGTTCTGGAAGCGCTTGCGAAAGGGCGCCAGCGGGCTCAGCCGGGCGAGGGCAGTACGCCAGGGGGCGGTGGGGTTGGCGGAGACGGATGTCATCTCAGGGGGTCATGGTGATATGTGTCGTCCACAGTCATCCACACTGGCGCAGTCTCGGCGAGGGACGCCAAGCAAGGGCCGCCCCGCAGCGAGGGCGTCGTCCCCCCTGGGGGAAGGCGCGAAGCGACTCAGGGGGGCTTCATTCATGGCAGGGGCACGGCATCGACCATGGCGCGCACCTGTTCCACCGCACCCCGCCCGGCCTCACCCACGGGCACGAGGCGGTGGGCGATGGTCTGGGGCAGCACGGCCTGCACATCGTCGGGCGCCACGTAGTCGCGCCCTTCGACCAGTGCCTGGGCCTTGGCGGCACGCAGCAAGGCAATGCCCGCGCGGGGGGACAGGCCTTGCAGGAACCAGCGGCCCGAGCGCGTGGCGGCGATCAGGTCCTGCACATAGTTCAGCAACGGGTCGGCCGTGTGCACGGCCTGCACCTGGCGCTGCAGCTCGGCCAGTTCTTCGCCCGACAGCAGGGGCAGCAGGCTGCTCACCATGTCGCGCCGGTCGGCGCCCGACAGCAGCAGGCGCTCGGCCGCGCGGTCGGGGTAGCCGATGGAGATGCGCATGAGGAAGCGGTCGAGCTGCGACTCGGGCAGCGCAAAGGTGCCCAGCTGGTCGTGCGGGTTCTGCGTGGCGATCACGAAGAAGGGGTGGGGCAGGGCGCGGGTCTCCCCCTCCACCGAGACCTGCTTTTCCTCCATGGCTTCGAGCAGCGCGCTTTGGGTTTTGGGGCTGGCGCGGTTGATTTCGTCGGCCAGCAGCACCTGGGCAAACACCGGGCCGGGGTGGAACACAAAGGCCTCCTTGCCGCGCTCGTACACCGACACGCCGGTCAGGTCGCTGGGCATCAGATCGGCGGTGAACTGCACGCGCGAAAACTGCAGGCCGAAGGTGTGCGACAGCGCGTGCGCCAGCGTGGTCTTGCCCACGCCCGGCACGTCTTCGATGAGCAGGTGGCCGCCCGCCAGCAGGCAGACCACGCAGTCCTGCACCTGGGCCTGTTTGCCCACAATCACCGTGTTAAGCTGGTCCAGAAGCGATTTGATCTTGTGCTGGGCATTCATTGTCATGGCGCGACGTTATCCGAAAAACTGCGAAAAATGCGATACGCGGGGACAAGACTGTGAGCAAGACGGGCTATTTCACCCACCGGGATTGTTGGAAGCACGAGATGGGCCCCGGGCACCCCGAATGTCCTGAACGGCTCGATGCCATCGAAGACCGTTTGCTGGTCACCGGCGTGGCCGATGCGCTGGAGCGCTACGAGGCCCCCGAGGCCTCGCTGGCCGACATCGAGCTGGCCCATGGCCGCATGCACATTGCGGCGCTGCGCGGCCTGTCGGACCGGCTCAACGAAGAGCTGATGGCCGGTGGCCCGAGCTACGCGCAGATCGACACCGACACCTCCATCAACGCCCACACCTGGAAGGCCTCGCTGCGCGCCGCCGGGGCCGCATTAGCGGCCACGGATGCGGTGATGGCGGGCGAGGTCGAGAACGCCTTTTGCAGCGTGCGCCCGCCGGGCCACCATGCCTGCCGCGACAAGGCCATGGGCTTCTGCTTTTTCAACAACGTGGCGGTGGCGGCCAAATATGCGCTGCAGCGCTACAACCTGCAGCGCGTGGCGGTGGTGGACTTTGACGTGCACCACGGCAATGGCACCGAGGACATCCTGGCCGGCGACCCGCGCGCGCTCATGGTGAGCATCTTCCAGCACCCGTTCTACCCCTACAGCGGCGACCAGGACCCGGCCCCCAACATGGTGAATGTGCCGGTGCCGGCCTACACGCGGGGCATGGACATCCGGGAGATCATCGAGATGATGTGGATGCCCCGGCTGGAAGCCTTCAAACCCGAGATGATTTTTGTGAGCGCGGGCTTTGACGGCCACCGCGAGGACGACATGGGCCAGCTCGGCCTGACCGAGCAGGACTATGCCTGGATCACCCAGCGCGTGAAGGACGTGGCGCGCCGCTATGCCAAGGGCCGCATCGTGTCCTGCCTGGAAGGCGGCTACGTGATGGGGCCGCTGGCGCGCAGTGTGGAGACACACCTGCGGGTCTTGGCGGACTTGTGACCAACCCCCTGAGCGGCTTCGCCGCTTCCCCCTTCTCTGGCATCGCGGCGCGATGCGGAAGGGGGACGCCGCCAGCGCGGCGGGGCGGCCCTTGCGCGGCGGCCCTCGCCTGAGCCGTGCCAGTTTCAGTCGGCGTGCAGATGGCTGACAGGAGCAAACTATGACGACAAAGAACTTCGATGATGTGCTGACAACCACCCGCGACGCCCGTGGCGTGGTCACCCTGACCCTGAACGACCCCGCCCGCTTCAATGCGCTGGGCAGCGAGATGCTCTCGGCGCTGCAGCAGGCTCTGGACGCAGCCGGCCGTGACGAGTCGGTGCGCGTTGTGGTGCTGGCGGCGGCGGGCAAGGCCTTTTGCGCGGGGCACAACCTCAAGGACATGGCCGCCCATCCCGACCTGGCGTACTACCAGCAGTTGTTTGCGCAGTGCAGCCGCATGATGCTCACGATCCACAAGCTCAGCGTGCCCGTGATCGCGCGTGTGCAGGGCATGGCCACGGCGGCGGGTTGCCAGCTGGTGGCGCAGTGCGACCTGGCCGTGGCGGCCGACAGCGCCAGCTTTGCCACCAGCGGCATCCACTACGGTCTGTTCTGCGCCACGCCCAGCGTGCCCCTGGTGCGCAACGTGCCCGCCAAGCGGGCGATGGAGATGCTGCTGACGGGTGATTTCATCGACGCCCCCACGGCGCTGGCCCAGGGCCTGGTCAACCGTGTGGTGCCGGCCGAGGCGCTGGACGCCGAGGTTGAGCAACTGGTGCAGTCCATCCTGCAAAAGCCCCGCGTGGCCGTGGCCATGGGCAAGGCCCTGGTGTACCAGCAGCGCGAGCTGGGCATGGATGCCGCGTACCAGCTGGCCGGCCAGGCCATGGCCGCCAACATGATGGATGAGGCAGCGCAGGAAGGCGCGCGCGCCTTCGCCGAAAAGCGCCAGCCTGGCTGGAAGCGCTGAGGGCCCGCGCGATGACAATGGCAATCGACAAGCCGATGCTGGACGACGTGGGCCTGTGGGTGCAGGCCTTTTTGAGCCCCACGGTGCTGGTGGAGCTGGCGGCCCTGGCGGGCTGCGTGGCCCTGGCCTGGGGGCTGGTGGCGCTGCTGCAGCGCGGGCTGCACCGGGGCGATCCGCGCTCCATCCTGTTCGGGGTGCGGATCGTGGATGGCGCGCTGTTCCCTCTGGTGCTGCTGGGCCTGGCCTATGTGGCGCGCACCGCGCTGCACCACTGGATGGCGCTGGCGGCCTTCAAGGTGGCCATTCCGGTGCTGGTGGCGCTGGTGGTGATCCGCATCGGCGTGAAGGTGCTGCAGGTGGCTTACCCCCAGGCTGCCTGGGTGCGGCCCATCGAGCGCACCATCTCCTGGCTGGCGTGGCTGGGCATGGTGCTCTGGGTCACGGGGCTGCTGCCGTTGGTGCTTGACGAACTGGACCAGATCCACTGGAAGGTCGGTGGGGCCACGCTGTCGGTGCGCACCATGATCGAAGGTGCGTTGACGGCGGGTGCCGTGTTGCTGATCGCGCTGTGGATTTCCGCGGTCATCGAGGCGCGCCTGCTGCGCTCGGCCACCGGGGCCGAACTGTCGCTGCGCATGGCCGTGAGCAATGCCGTGCGCGCGCTGCTGGTGTTCGTGGGGCTGATGATGGCGCTGTCGGCTGTGGGCATCGACCTGACGGCGTTGTCGGTGCTGGGGGGCGCCGTGGGTGTGGGCATCGGTTTTGGCCTGCAGAAGCTCGCGGCCAACTACGTGAGCGGCTTTGTCATCCTGGCCGAGCGCAGCATGCGCATTGGCGACAACGTGCGTGTGGACAACTTCGAGGGCCGCATCACCGCCATCAACGCGCGCTACACCGTGGTGCGCTCTTCCACGGGCCGTGAATCCATTGTGCCCAACGAGATGCTGATCACCCAGCGGGTGGAAAACCTGTCGCTGGCCGATCCGCGCGTGTGGCTGTCCACCGTGGTGAGCGTGGGCTACAACAGCGACGTGGACCTGGTTACGCGGCTGCTGGCCGAGGCGGCCCACGCGAGCAGCCGGGTGCTGCACGAACCCGCGCCCAGCGTGGCGTTGTCGGCGTTTGGCGCCGATGGGCTGGAGTTCACCGTGGGTTTCTGGATTGCCGACCCCGAGAATGGCGCTTTGGGCCTGCGCTCGGAGATCAACCGTGCCATCCTGAGCGCCCTGCGCGCCCACCAGATCGAGATTCCCTACCCCCAGCGCGTCATGCATGTGCAGGTCGAAGGGGGGCGGACGGCGGCCTTTCCACCCGGCGCTCCGGCCGCGCCAGTGGCAGCCCCTGTGCGCTGAGTGCTCCCTGCAGCCCCGGGGCAAGGTGCCGCAGGCGACAACAAACACTGGACAGCTGCCCCGCGCACTCGCCTATAATCGACAAAAAGCACGATCGTTCTTTTTTGATCGTGAAGTCTCTGCCCTGGCCCTGTAGCACTTTCGTTGCAGTGCGGCATAGAATGTTCCAGTTTACGTAAACGTCAATTCAACCAACTCTCTCTAGGAGCCGCAGCAATGAAGGTCTTGGTCCCTGTCAAGCGCGTGGTGGACTACAACGTGAAGGTCCGCGTCAAGTCGGACAACACGGGTGTGGACATCGCCAACGTGAAGATGAGCATGAACCCCTTTGACGAAATCGCCGTCGAAGAGGCCGTGCGCCTGAAAGAAAAAGGCCTGGTGACCGAAGTCATCGCTGTCTCCTGCGGCGTGGCCCAGTGCCAGGAAACCCTGCGCACCGCCATGGCGATTGGCGCCGACCGCGCCATCCTGGTCGAGACCGACGTTGAACTGCAGCCCCTGGCCGTGGCCAAGCTGCTCAAGGCCCTGGTGGACAAGGAACAGCCCCAGCTCGTGATCCTGGGCAAGCAGGCCATCGACGACGATGCCAACCAGACCGGCCAGATGCTGGCGGCCCTGGCCGACCTGCCCCAGGCCACCAATGCCAGCAAGGTGGACCTAGCTGCCGACAAGGTCAACGTGACCCGCGAAATCGATGGTGGCCTGGAAACCCTGGCCCTGTCGCTGCCCGCCGTCATCACCACCGACCTGCGCCTGAACGAGCCCCGCTACGTCACCTTGCCCAACATCATGAAGGCCAAGAAGAAGCAGCTGGACACCGTCAAGCCCGAAGACCTCGGCGTGGACGTGGCGCCCCGCCTCAAGACCCTGAAGGTCAGCGAACCCGCCAAGCGCGGCGCTGGCGTCAAGGTGGCCGACGTGGCTGCCCTGGTCGAGAAACTCAAGAACGAAGCGAAGGTGATCTAAATGTCGGTACTCGTTATTGCTGAACACGACAACGCATCCATCAAGGGCGCAACCCTGAACACCGTGACGGCCGCAGCCGCTTGCGGTGGCGACGTGCACGTGCTGGTGGCCGGTCACAACGCAGGCGCCGCCGCCGCTGCCGCTGCCCAGATTGCCGGTGTGAGCAAGGTCATCCACGCCGACGCCGCCGGCCTGGCCCATGGCCTGGCCGAGAACGTGGCCGCGCAAGTGCTGGCCATTGCGGGCAACTACAGCCACATCCTGTTCCCCGCCACCGCCAGCGGCAAGAACATCGCCCCCCGCGTGGCGGCCAAGCTGGACGTGGCCCAGATCAGCGACATCACCAAGGTGATTGCCGCTGACACCTTCGAGCGCCCCATTTACGCGGGCAACGCCATCGCCACCGTGCAGTCGGGCGACGCCGTGAAGGTCGTCACCGTGCGCACCACGGGCTTTGACGCCGCAGCCGCCACCGGCGGCAGCGCCGCCGTCGAAACCGCCGCTGCGGCCGCCGATGCGGGCAAGAGCAGCTATCTGGGCAGCGAAATCGCCAAGAACGACCGCCCCGAACTGACCGCCGCCAAGATCATCGTCTCCGGTGGCCGTGCGCTGGGCAGCAAGGAAAAGTTCGACGAAGTCATCACCCCCCTGGCCGACAAGCTGGGCGCTGCCATCGGCGCGAGCCGTGCTGCGGTGGACGCGGGCTACGCCCCGAACGACCTGCAAGTGGGCCAGACGGGCAAGATCGTCGCCCCCCAGTTGTACATCGCGGCCGGTATCTCGGGCGCGATCCAGCACTTGGCCGGCATGAAGGACTCCAAGGTGATCGTGGCGATCAACAAGGACCCCGAAGCCCCGATCTTCAGCGTGGCCGACTATGGCCTGGAAGCCGACCTGTTCACGGCCGTGCCAGAACTGGTCAAGGCGCTGTAAGGCACCACACCGGCATCAACGCCCCAAAAGGCATCGCTTGCGATGCCTTTTTTTTGAGTCGTTTTTTTTCAGAATTTTCTGCTTCCCTGGAGACTCCCCATGAGCTACACCGCCCCCGTCAAGGACATGCTGTTCGGCATCGAGCACCTGGCCAATATCGAACAGATCGCACAAATCCCCGGCTTTGAAGACGCAGGCCTCGACACGGCCGCCGCCGTGCTGGAAGAGTGCGCCAAGTTCAACGAGGGCGTGCTGGCTCCGATCAACTTCGAAGGCGACAAGAACCCATCGAGCTGGAAAGACGGCGTGGTCACCACCACCCCCGGCTTCAAGGACGCTTTCCGCCAGTATGGCGAGGGTGGCTGGCAGGGCCTGCAGCACCCGGCCGACTTCGGCGGCCAGGGCTTGCCCAAGACCATTGGTGCGGCCTGCATCGAGATGACCAACAGCGCCAACATGAGCTTTGCGCTGTGCCCGCTGCTGACCGACGGCGCCATCGAGGCGCTGCTCACGGCCGGCAGCGATGAGCTCAAGGCCACCTACCTCGAAAAGCTGATCACCGGCGAGTGGACCGGCACCATGAACCTCACCGAACCCCAGGCGGGCTCGGACCTGGCCCTGGTGCGTTCGCGCGCCGAGCCACAGCCCGATGGCAGCTACAAGGTGTTCGGCACCAAGATCTTCATCACCTACGGCGAGCACGACATGGCCGCCAACATCGTGCACTTGGTGCTGGCCCGCGTGGCGGGCGCGCCCGAGGGCGTGAAGGGCATCAGCCTGTTCGTGGTGCCCAAGTTCCTGGTGAACAAGGATGGGTCCTTGGGCGCCCGCAACGATGCGCACTGCGTGAGCATCGAGCACAAGCTGGGCATCAAGGCATCGCCCACCGCCGTGCTGCAGTTTGGCGACCACGGCGGTGCCGTGGGTTACCTGGTGGGCCAGGAGAACCGTGGCCTCGAATACATGTTCATCATGATGAACGCCGCGCGCTACGCCGTGGGCATGCAGGGCATCGCGATTGCCGAGCGCGCCTACCAGAAGGCCGTGCAGTACGCAAAGGACCGCGTGCAAAGCCGCCCCGTGGACGGCAGCATCAACGCCAGCGCGGCCATCATCCACCACCCCGATGTGAAGCGCATGCTCATGACCATGCGCGCCTACACCGAAGGCTGCCGCGCCATGGCCACGGTGGCGGCTGCCGCGTTCGATGCTGCGCACCACCACCCCGACGCGGAGGTGCGCAGGCAGAACCAGTCGTTCTACGAATTCATGGTGCCCCTGGTCAAGGGCTACAGCACCGAGATGAGCCAGGAAGTCACCAGCCTGGGCGTGCAGGTGCACGGCGGCATGGGCTTCATCGAAGAAACCGGTGCCGCGCAGTACTACCGCGACGCCAAGATCCTCACCATCTACGAAGGCACCACGGCCATCCAGGCCAACGACCTCGTGGGCCGCAAGACGGCGCGCGACGGCGGCCAGACTGCCAAGGGCATTGCCGCGCAGATCGAAAAGACAGAAGCCGACCTGCTGGCCAGCGGCACGCCCGCGGCCCAGGCCATGGCACGCCGCCTTTCGGCGGCACGCAAGGCGCTGCTGGACGTGATCGACTTCGTGGCGGGCAACACCAAGGCCAGCCCCAATGCCGTGTTTGCCGGCAGCGTGCCCTACCTGATGCTGGCGGGCAATGTGGTGGCGGGTTGGCAGCTGGCGCGCAGCCTGCTGGTGGCGCAAGACCTGTTGCAAAAGGGACAGGACGAAGCCTTCATGCGCGCAAAAATCACCACGGCGCAGTTCTACGCAGAGCACATCCTCGTCAAGGCCCCGGGCCTGCGCGACAGCATCGTGGAAGGCGCCGCCAGCGTGACCGAGCTGGCGCTGGACGCGTTCTGAGCGCCGGCCACGCCCGGTGTGTGAGGAGACCCCACCCGCTGTGATGCAGTGGGTGGGTGCTATAAAAACAATAGCTGATAGCGCTTGCTGTGAAGGCGCTACAGCCTTTTTCATTCAAAACCATTCTTTGTCCTGGAAGTCGTTGCCATGTCCAAACTGCCTCCCGTGCTGCAAAACCTGTCGCTGCCCGTCATCGGCTCGCCGCTGTTCATCATCAGCAACCCCAAGCTCGTGATCGAGCAGTGCAAGGCCGGCGTGGTGGGCTCCATGCCCGCGCTCAACGCCCGCCCCGCCGAGCTGCTCGATGAATGGCTGGCCGAGATCACCGAAACGCTGGCGGCCTACAACAAGGCCAACCCCGACAAGCCCGCCGCGCCCTTTGCCATCAACCAGATCGTGCACAAGAGCAATGATCGGCTGGAGCACGACATGCAGGTCTGCGCCAAGTACAAGGTGCCGATCATCATCACCAGCCTGGGCGCGCGCGAGGACGTGAACCAGGCCGTGCACGCCTGGGGCGGCGTGGTGCTGCATGACATCATCAACAACAAGTTTGCGCGCAAGGCGATTGAAAAGGGCGCCGACGGCCTGATCGCCGTGGCGGCGGGTGCGGGTGGCCATGCGGGCGTGAAGAGCCCGTTTGCGCTGATCCAGGAAATTCGCCAGTGGTTCGACGGCCCCATTGCACTGAGCGGTTCCATCGCCAGCGGCGACGCGGTGCTGGCCGCGCAGGCCATGGGCGCGGACTTCGGTTACATCGGCTCGGCCTTCATTGCCACACACGAAGCGCGTGCCAGCGATGACTACAAGCAGGCCATCGTGGCGGGCAGCTCGGACGACATCGTCTACAGCAACCTGTTCACGGGTGTGCACGGCAACTACCTGGCGCCCTCGATCCGTGCCGCTGGCATGGACCCCGACAACCTGCCCGAGTCCGACCCCAGCAAGATGAACTTCGGCGGCGACGCCAAGAAGGCCTGGAAGGACATCTGGGGCTGCGGCCAGGGCATTGGTGCCATTGATGCCGTGACCAGCACGGCGGATCTGGTGGCCAGGCTGCGCGCTGAATACGAGGCAGCCCGGGCCCGCCTGAAGCTCTGATTGCGCCGCGCGCTTCCCCGGCCTTCTGCGCCCGCAGCGTTTGACACGCTGCGGGCGCAGCCGTTTGGGGGCTTGCCTGTGGGCGGATCGCGACAGGGCAAACCCCCAATAGACGGCAGGCCGGTTGCGAACAATGATGATGATTAATAACCAGATGGCCCGGCTTGCCGCAGCGCCGTTCTTTCATCGTTGCCCCGAGGGACTCTTCCATGCTTCGTTCATGTCTGCTGGGGCTGCTGCTGGCCCTGGGTGCCAGCCAGGGGGCGCAGGCCCGCAATGAGGGCGTGACCGCCGACGAGATCCGCCTGGGGGCGTCGGCGGTGCTCTCGGGGCCGCTGGGCGCGCAGACGGCGCAGTATGGCGAGGGCTCGCGGCTCATGTTCGATGCCGTGAACGCCCAGGGGGGCGTGCATGGCCGGGTGATCCGCTACACCACGCTGGACGATGGCTTCGACACCCCCAAGGCCGTGGAGAACACGCGCCAGCTGCTGGAGAACGACAAGGTCTTCATGATCTACAACAGCACGGGCACGGCGCAGACGGCGGCCATCCTGCCGCTGATCAAGGAGCACCGCACGCTGCTGTTCGGGCCGGTCACGGGCGCCTCAGCGTTCCGCGAAAACCTGAACCCCTATGTCTTCCACGTGCGGGCCGGCTATGCGAGCGAAGCGGGCCGCATCGTTTCGCAGCTGCGCCACCAGGGCATCAGCCGCGTGGCCGTGTTCTACCAGGACGATGGCCTGGGCAAGACGCTGCTGGCGGAACTCAAGAAAGCGTCCGAGGAGGAAAAGCTCGCCTTCTTCACCGAGATCAAGGTGGACCCCAAGCAGCCCGACTTTGCCGCTGCGGCGCAGGCCACCGAGAGGGCCCAGCCCCAGGCCGTGATCGTGGCCACGGCGGGCACTACCTTCACCAGCTACGTCAAGGCCGTGCAGGCCACGCCGGCGCGGCCCGCCTACTATGGGTTCTCCGTGGCCAGCATGGACGTGATCCACCGCGAACTCAAGGACAAGGCGCGCGGCATCATCCTCGCGCAGATCATGCCCTCGCTGCGCAGCACCACGGTGCCGGTGGTGGCAGAGTACCTGGCGCTGCTGAAAGCCAGGTCACCGGGGGCCCAGCCATCCGCGTCGCAGCTGGAGGGCTTTGTGCACGCGCGCCTGTTGGTGGAGGGGCTGCGCCGCGCCGGCCGCAACCTCACCACCGAATCCTTCACCAAGGCGATGGAAGACAGCGGAGAGATCGCGTTCGGGCGCTTCAGCGTGAAGTATTCGCCCAAGAGCCACAACGGCTCTACCTATGTGGAACTGGCCATCGTGGATGCGGAAGGCAGTCTCAGGTATTGAGCCCCCTGAGTCGCTGCGCGCCTTTCCTTGAGACCCAAGCTCACGTTGGTGCGCGAGAACCCCAGCATCTCGGCGATCTCGTCCGTGTTGAGCGGGCGGGGGCAGGAAGATGAGCGCGTACATCTGGCCCACCGTGCGGTTGATGCCCCTGTGGCTGCCCATTTCGCCAAAATGGGCCACGAACTGGCGGTTCAAGGGGGAAGGATGTGGCATAGACCATGAAGGCGCATTGCGCTCCTGCTTCCTGGGTTTTCAGTAAATACTGAAAATTCAGGAAATAGAAGAAGGTCTCTGCGGTACCGCATTGACATGGCGGCGACACGAAGGGCATGCAAAAAAACCGCTGACGGAGGACAATAGCGGGTTTGCCCCAGGGCCCGCCGCGCCCTGGCCGGTTGATTCCACCCAGAACAACATGTCTTCTTCCACCTCCCGCATGCCGCTGATCGACATGATCAAGGGCATGGCGTGCGCCACCATCGTCTGGCACCACCTGGCCTTCTACGGCCCGATGTCGGACATTGCCCACCCGCTGGCGCCCACGCTGCTGGCCTGGCTGTACGACTACGGCCGCATGGCCGTGCAGGTGTTTCTGGTGCTGGGGGGCTACCTGGCGGCGGCCAGCCTGGCGCCCCAGGGCGTGGCGCGGTTCGACCATGCGGGCAATGCCATCGCCAAGCGGTTCGTGCGGCTGGTGGTGCCCTATGCCGTGGCATTGGTGCTGTCGGTGGTGGTGTCTGCCCTGGTGCGGCCCTGGATGGGGCATCCGTCGGTCCCTGAGCAGCCCACCCTGTCGCAGTTGCTGGCCAATGCGCTGCTGCTGCAGGACATCGTGGGCGAGGGCGCCTTGTCGGCCGGCGTCTGGTACGTGGCCATCGACTTCCAGCTGTTTGCCATGGGGGTGCTGCTGCTGGCGGGCGTCAAGGCCCTGCCGGGGGCCTGGGTGCGCCGCCATGCCGGGGCCCTGGGCCAGGCGCTCGCCGTGGCGTGCACGGCGGCGTCGCTCTGGGTGTTCAACCGCATGGGCGGGCTGGACATGTGGGCGCTGTACTTCTTTGGCGCCTATGGGCTGGGCATGATGGCCTGCTGGGCTGCGCGCGCGCCCCAGGGGCCGCAGGCGCAGGGCTGGCTGGCGGCCATGGTGCTGCTGGGCGGCACGGCGCTGGCGATGGATTTCCGGGGACGCATTGCGGTGGCCCTGGTGGCCGCGCTGGGCCTGGTGCTGGCCCTGCGCTCCGAGCGCCTGCGGTCATGGCGCGGGATTGCGCCCCTGGTGCAGCTGGGGCAGATGTCGTATTCGGTTTTCCTGGTGCACTTCTCGGTGTGCCTGCTTGTGAACGCCGTGGTCAGCCATCTGTGGCCCGATGCGCCAGTGGTCAATGCGCTGGGCATGCTGCTGGCCTTTGCGCTGTCGCTGGCCGCCGGGCGGGTGCTGTACCTGCGGGTGGAACGCCATGTGCCCTCGTGGACCACGGCGCTGCGCTGGCAGCTGGGCCTGGTGGGGGCGGGCATGCTGGTGGCGGTGTCCAGCCACTGGGCCTAGCGTTTGGACCCTGCCCCCAGGGGGAGGGCGCCCGCGTCCGAGTCAGGCCGAGGGCAGGCGCGCGCGCCGCTTGCGCTGCCGGTCCAGAAACCAGGCCATGAAGGGCAGGATCAGCATGGACCCGGGGATCACCCACACGAAGAGATAAGGGCTGACGGACGATGCCGAGCGCATCACGCCGCGCAGATGGGCGCGCTCATCGGCCGTCCAGTTGCCCTGGCGGCGCTGCTGTACCAGCCACACCACCGAGCCCTTCATGGTGGCCACCTCGCGTTTGAGGCGGCTTTTTTCACGGCTGTTGCCGGCCAGGAAAGAGCAGAACCACTCGGGCGCCCGCTCCATGCGGCTTTGAAAGGCGAGGGTGGAGTCCGGGTCGAACGGGTCGATGGACGGCGGCAGGTCTGGTGCCTGCGGTGGGGGCGGCGTGGTCATGGCGGCTGCCATTGTCACTGGTGGCCGGTATTGCGCCAAGCAGCATGTGGCCCGCTGCCTGGCGGCGGGGCATCAACGGTGCAGTTCGCCCGCGCTTTCAGGCTGGTACAGGATGTCTTTCACCCGCACCGTCATCGACTTGCCACCCGGGCCGGGCCAGGCCAGTTCGTCGCCCACCGCCAGGCCCAGCAGGGCGCTGCCCACGGGGGCGAAGATCGAGATGCGGTCTGCGGTGCCATCGGCATCGCGGGGGTAGACCAGCGTCAGGCAGAACTCCTTGCCCGTCTCCAGGATGGAAAACTGCACAGTGGAGTTCATGGTCACGACATTGGGCGGGATCTCCTCGGGCGCCACCACGTCCGCCCGGTCCAGCTCTGCCTGTAGCTCGGCCTTGCCCGGAAAGACGCTGGCCGGAATCGCGGCCAGCAGGGCCTCGATGCGGTCAACGTCGAGCGACGACAGGATGATCTGGGGCTTGCGCGCCATGGCAGTACCTCTGAGGTTGTGACAAAGCGCGGGACTGTAGACCATCGCCAATCTCGCACTGCCGCGCGCGGGCATTCGGGGCATCAGTCTCCCTTGATGTTGCGGGCCTTGATGAGGGCGCCAAAGCGCATGCTGTCGATGGCGGCGCGGGCGTGGAAGTCGGCCGCAGACATGGGCGCGGGCACGCCGCCCAGTGCATGGATGCGCTCCTTCACGGCCGGCGTGGCCAGCACCTTGTTGATTTCGCGGTTCAGGCGCGCCACCAGCTCGGGCGGCGTGCCGGCGGGGGCGTAGAAGCCAAACCAGGTGTCGGCGTCAAAGCCCTTGAGGCCCACTTCCTCCAGCGTGGGCACGTCGGGGAACAGGGGCGAGCGCTTGGCGCTGCCCACGGCCAGCAGCTTGAGTTTGCCGGCCCTCACGTGCTGGAGTCCGATGCCCGGGTCGAACATGAAGTCCACCTGTCCGCCCAGCAGGTCCTGCATGGCCGGGGCGGCGCCGCGGTAGGGCACATGCACCGCGAACACGTTGGCCTGGGCCTTGAGCATCTCCGCCGCCAGGTGGGGCGAACTGCCGTTGCCCGGCGTGCCAAAGCTCAGCTTGCCCGGGTTGGCACGGAGGTACTGCATGAACTCCTGGATGGTGTTGACCGGCAGCGTGGGCCGGACCTCCAGGAACACCAGCACCCGCGCGGCAGCCGCCACGGGCACCAGGTCCTTGGTGGGGTCGAATGGCATCTTGGGGTACAGGTGCGGGTTGACCGACACCATGCCGCCCGAACTCATGAGCAGGGTGTAGCCATCGGCCGGCGATTTGGCCACCGCTTCGCCGCCGATGTTGCCGCCCGCGCCGCCCCGGTTCTCGACCACCACGGGCTGGCCCAGCGCCGTCTGCAGCGGCACGGTGACCGCACGCGCGATCTGGTCGGCCGCGCCGCCCGCCGGGAAGTTCACGATCACCTTGATGGGCTTGCCGGGCCAGGCCTCGGTCTGGGCCTGGGCGGGCTGCAGCAGCAGGCCGAAGGCCGTGCCCGCCAGGGCCAGTGCGCCCAGCAGGCGGCGTGGGGTGCGAAGGGGGTAGGAATGCATGCTTGTCTCCGATAAAGCCCGGGTGTGCCGGATCTTGTGCAATAAACCAAAAGTTTGGCGGCGATGGGCACCCCGCCGAGGGGCGGTGTCAGGCTACATCCACCTCCACCAGGATCGCGCGGGGATGCGCCAGTGCGTCGCGCAGCACCTGTGCCAACTGGCTGGCATCGCTCACGCGCGCGGCGTCGCAGCCCTGGCCCCGCGCCAGCGCCAGGAAGTCCAGGTCGGGCAGGTCGGTGCCTTCGAGCTTGTCGCCTTCGTGGAAGCCGAAGGTGGGCGCGAACTCCTGCAGCGCCGCATAGCGGCGGTTCTTCAGGATGATGAAGGTGATGGGGAGCTTGAGTTGCGCTGCGCTCCACAGCGCCTGGATGGAGTACATCGCCGAGCCATCGCCGATGAGCCCGATCACCTTGCGGTCCGGCGTGGCCAGCGCCACGCCCACGGCGGCGGGCAGGCCGTAGCCCAGGCCGCCGCTGCACATGGTGTAGAAGGTTTCGCTTTGCAGGATAGGCAGGTAGGCGTGCATGGCGGCGCGCGAGCTGGGGGCTTCCTCGACCACGATGGACGCTGCATCGCGCACTTCGGCCAGGGTCTGCATCACGTAGGGCACGCTCATCAAGGCACCGGGCACCGAAGCCTCAGCCCGTGGCCGCGCGGCGCGGGCCGGGGGCTGGGCACGCGCTGCAGGCGCCGGGCGCGCGAGCAAGTCCTGCACGCCCAGGCGCACACTGCCCACGGCCGAGGTGCCCTCGGGCGTCCAGGCGGCCGTGCCCGGGTCGTCGATGAGCTGCACCAGTTGCGCGCCCGGCGGCACGTGCGGCCCGAAGCCTTCCACGTGGTAGGTGAAGGCGGCGGCGCCCAGCGCGAACACCAGGTCGTGCCCGGAGAGCAGTGCCACGATCTTCTCGCGCATGGCGGGCAGCACGCCCGCAAACAGGCGGTGGTCCTGCGGAAAGCCGCAGCGGCCGGACATGGGCGCGATCCACACGGCGGCGTTGTGCCGCTCGGCCAGCGCCACCACGCCGTCCCAGGCGCGGTCGCGGTCCACGGCGGCGCCCACCACGAACACGGGGCGCTCTGCGCCATCCAGCGCATCGCCAATGGCCTGCAGCACGCGGGGCTCGGGGCGCGTCTCGGTGCTCACGCTGCGGGCCTGCAGCGGCTCGCAAGGCTTGTCCCAGTCGTCGGCGGGGATAGACACCAGCACCGGCCCACGCGGCTGCTGCATGGCGATGTAGTAGGCCCGGGCGATGGCCAGGGGCACGTCTTCGGCGCGCGCGGGCTCGACGCTCCACTTCACATAGGGCTTGGGCAGTTCGGTGGCCTGGCCCGAAAACAGGAAGGGGTCGAACGGCAGGATGGAGCGCGCCTGCTGCCCGGCCGTGATGACCATGGGCGTGCGGTTCTTGTGCGCCGTGAAGATGTTGCCCATCGCATGGCCCACACCGGCCGCTGAATGCAGGTTCACAAAGGCTGCGTTGTGCGTGGCCTGGGCGTAGCCATCGGCCATGCCCACCACCACCGACTCCTGCAGGCCGAGGATGTAGCGGAAGTCCGGGGGGAAGTCGAGGAACAGCGGCAGCTCGGTGGAGCCGGGGTTGCCGAAGATGGTGTCGATGCGAAAGCCGCGCAGCAGGTTGAGCACGGCCTCGCGCACGGTGGGGAGCGATGGGGGGACGGGGGTGGGTGAAGGCATCCCCGGATCTTCGGGGTGCGTGGTTCATCCATCAATACAATGAAGTGACTAAGCGGTATTCATCCCATGCATATCAAGGACATTGACCTCAACCTGCTGCGCGTGTTCGATGCCGTCTACCGCACGCGCAACGTGAGCCGTGCCGCCGAGCTGCTGGACCTGACGCAGCCCGCCGCCAGCCAGGCGCTCACGCGGCTGCGCCTGCTGATCCAGGACCCGCTGTTCGTGCGCGCGGGCGGCGGCGTGCAGCCCACGCCCAAGGCCGACCGGCTGGCCGACGCGGTGCGCAGCGCCCTGGGTTTGTTGGAAGAGGCGCTCAACGAATCCGCGCAGTTCGAGCCGTTGCAATCGCGCAAGGTCTTTCGCATCCACATGAGCGACATTGGCGAGGGCCGCTTTCTGCCGGACCTGATGGTGGCGCTGCGGCGCCAGGCGCCTGGCGTGCGGCTGGAGACGCTGCCCGTGCCGCGCAGCGAGATCCCGCCGCTGCTCGACAGCGGCCGCATCGACTTCGCCTTCGGCTTCCTGCCCACGGTGAAGGACACGCAGCGGGTGCAGCTCATCAAAGACCGCTATGTGGTGCTGCTGCGCGCAGGCCACCCCTTCGCGGCGAAGAAACGCAGTGGGCCCGCCCTGCTCAAGGACCTGCGGCAGCTGGAGTTTGTGGCCGTGCGCACGCATTCGGACACGCTGCGCATCCTGGAGATGCTGCAGCTCGAAGACCGCATGCGCCTGACCACCGAGCATTTCATGGTGCTGCCCGCCATCGTGCGCGCCACCGACCTGGCGGTGGTGATGCCGCGCAACATCGCGCTCACCTTTGCGTCCGACGGGGGCTACACCCTCATCGAACCCGCGCTGCCGCTGCGCGACTTCACAGTGGCGCTGCACTGGAGCAAGCGTTTTGAAAGCGACCCCGGCAACCAGTGGCTGCGGGGGCTGATCGAGGGGCTGTTCAAGGAATAAGCAGCGCCACGGTGGCGTGCGCGTCTGCGGGGCGGGTCGGATCAAGCACACAACATCAAATAACTGTATATTCATACAGTTATGCCTCGCACCTTCACGGACAAATCCGACATCCCCGCGCCGCCCGAAGAGGTCCGCATCCCCTTGCAGGCCCTGCGCGGCCGGGGCGCGGCCACGGCCCTGGCGCACCGGTTTGCTCGGGATGTGCGCGAGCCGGTGGACGATGGCTGGGGCAGCCTGTGGCCCTCCGTGGGAGCGGAAGGCGAGGCGGAGGCTTCCGCTCCCGCCACCCGCGTGCACCTGGAGACGGCCCGCAGCGCCCTGTGTGCCAATGACTCGCCCGACATCTTTTTTGAGCTTTCGGTGAACCCGTACCGGGGCTGCGAGCATGGCTGCATCTACTGCTATGCCCGGCCTACCCACAGCTACCTCAACTTCTCGCCGGGGCTGGACTTTGAAACGCAGATCGTGGCCAAGCACAACATTGCCGAGGTGTTGCGTGGCGAACTGGCGCAGCCACGGTATGTGCCGCGCCTTCTGAACATCGGCTCGGCCACCGATTGCTACCAGCCCGTGGAGCGCGAGTTGAAGCTCACCCGCAGTGTGATCGAGGTGATGCGCGATGCACGCCATCCGTTCTCGCTGATCACCAAATCGAGCGGCGTGGAGCGCGACCTGGACCTGATCGCCCCGCTGGCCGCGCAGCGCCTGGCGGCGGTGTACGTCACCATCACCACGCTCGACGCCGCCCTGGCGCGCTGCATGGAACCGCGTGCCGCAGCGCCGCACCGGCGCCTGCGCACCATCCGCACGCTGGCCGAAGCCGGCGTGCCCGTGGGGGTGAGCGTGGCACCGCAGATCCCCTTCATCACCGAAGACATGGAGCAGGTGCTGGAGGCAGCGCGCGATGCCGGGGCGCGCAGCGCCTTCTACACCGTGCTGCGCCTGCCCTGGGAGCTGGACACCCTGTTCGGCGAATGGCTGCAGGTGCATTACCCGCAGCGCGCTGCCCGTGTGATGGCGCGGGTGCAAGACCTGCACCACCTGAGCGATGCCCAGCGGGATGCCGGAAAAACCTACGACAGCCACTTTGCCCACCGCATGAAGGGCAGCGGCCTGTGGGCCGACCTGCTGCGCCAGCGCTTTGCCACCACCTGCCGCCGCCTGGGGCTCAACCGCGAGCGCGAAGGGCTGGACCTGGTGCAGTTCCGCCCCGGCCTGCTGCGCGGGCAGGGCAGCTTGTTTTGAGCCCCGGCGGACGATCTGCCCTGGGGCTCGTTGGTGGGTGGGGGCTGTGGCTTACGCCTCCCACAGCCGCTGTGCCACCTGCGTGTACAGCGGAATGCCCAGCACGATGTTGAGCGGAAAGGTGACCCCCAGCGACAGGCTCACATACAGCGACGGGTCGGCCTCGGGGATGGCATAGCGCACCACCGCCGGTACGGCGATGTAGGACGCGCTGGCGGCCAGCACCATCAGCAGCGCGGCATCGCCCATCGGCACCTGGATCAGCCAGGCCAGCAGCAGCGCCAGGCTGGCGTGCACCAGCGGGCCCAGCACCGCATAGGCCAGCAGCCAGGGGGATTGCTGGCGCACCGCAGGCAGGTTGCGCGCGGTGGCGAGGCCCATGTCCAGCAAGAACAGGCACAGCATGCCCTTGAACAGATCGCCCGAGAACGGCTGCATGGCGGCCTGGCCGGCTTCGCCCGTCAGCAGGCCGATCAGCATAGCGCCCAGCAACAGCAGCTGGGTGCCGTCGGTGAACGATTCGTGCAGGATCTTGCCAACGGACAGGTGCGGGCCCCCCTTGCCACCACCATGGCCCAGGCCATGCCCGCCCAGCGTGGCGGCACCTGTACCCGTCAGCGCCACCATGGGCGGGGTGCCGGTGGCCACGGCCACGGTCTGCTCCTTCTGCCGCAACGCATTGGCCAGCATCACGGCCAGGATGATGGCGGGCGATTCCATCAGCGCCATGGCCGCTGCCATGTAGCCGCCGTAGGCGATGGATTGCGACTCCAGGTACTGCGTGGCGGTCACAAACGTCACTGCGCTCACCGACCCATAGGTGGCCGCCACGGCCGCCGCGTTGAAGCCCGACAGCACGCGCCGCAGCAGCATGTAGCCCACCAGCGGCACCACCACGGACAGCAGCACCGCCAGCCCCAGGCTGCTGGCCACGCTGGCCGTGAAACCCGATGCGGCCAGTGCGAAGCCGCCCTTCAGGCCCAGCGCCATCAGCAGGTAGATCGACAGAAATTTCGAGATGGCCGCAGGCATCTCCAGGTTGGATCGCACCAGGGCTGCAAACACCCCGAGGGCAAAAAAAAGGACCGCAGGGTCCAGCAGGCTTTGCATCGTTTGATTCCTTTGCCCGCAATGCTAGGCAAGGCTGGGTACAAAGTAAAATCGATTCGAATGCGGCCATCCATAGATAAAAATCTATGAACATCACTTTTCGACAACTGCGGCTGTTCCTCGCGCTGGCCGAAACCGGCAGCGTCAGTGCGGCAGCCAGGGTCATGCATGTCACGCAGCCCACGGCCTCCATGCAACTGCGCGAGGTGACCCAGGCCGTGGGCCTGCCGCTGTACGAAGTCGTCTCGCGCCGCGTGCACCTGACCGACGCGGGCCATGCGCTGGCCCGCACGGCACGCGCCATTGCGGGTGAGTGGGATGCGTTCGAGCAGCGGGTCTCGGGCGCCAAGGGCCTTACCAGCGGTCGCCTCAAGGTCGCCGTGGTCAGCACCGCCAAGTACTTTGTGCCCCGGCTGCTGGGCAGCTTCTGCAAGCTGCACCCGCAGATCGACATCTCGCTCGAAGTGCTCAACCGCGACCATGTCATCACCCGCCTGCGCAGCAACCTGGACGACCTTTACGTCATGTCCATGCCGCCCGGCGATCTGCCGCTGGAGGACCAGATCCTCATGCCCAATCCCCTGGTGCTGATCGCCCCTGCCAGCCACCCGCTGGCGCACAGGAAACGTGTCACCCTGGCGCAATTGCAGGGCGAGCGCTTCCTCCTGCGCGAAAAGGGATCGGGCACCCGCATGGCCACCGACGCCCACCTGCGCCAGATGGGCTTTGCCCCCAGCGCTGTGCTGGAGCTGGGCAGCAACGAGGCCATCAAGGAGTCCGTCGAAGGCCAGCTCGGCGTGTCCATCGTCTCTCTCCACGCCCTGGGCCCGCACCACGAGGGCCTGGCCGTCCTCCAGGTTCAGGGGTTTCCCATCCAGTCGCAATGGCACCTGGTCTGGCCCAAGGGCAAGCAGCTGTCACCGATTGCAGAGGTGTTCCGGGGGCACCTGGTGGCGCAAGCGGCGGGGTGGGCGGGGCGTGGGTGAGGGGGGCTCAGTCAGCACGCTTTGACAGGAAGAAACGGAGGACCAAGAGGGCGAGTCCCGCAAACAGCATGTAGCGACCAACTCCCTTTTGGGCATCGGAGGAGTCGTCTTGGTTGATGTCTTGAAGCGTGCTGGGCGCTTCAGGCAGATAGCGAACCGTGATGGCGGATGGGGCGGAGTGGTTGCGCAAGGCGCGGCCCTGCTCTGCAGCAATGCCTACTTCCGTCCGAATTTCGCGGCCGTCTTCTGTTGTGAAGCGGATATGCGCTGTGTAGAGGCTGTCCGCATGGCTGGTCTTCTTCTCTTTCCACTCCAGCTTGGTGACCTCGGCCTTGGTTGTCTTTCCGTGGTCGCGCAACGCAGCAAACTTGACGGCGTTCTTGTTGCCAGCATGCATGAGAAAGGCGCCAAACAGGACAAGACAGATCGCGACAACGGGGCTGAAAAAGATGCGAAACATGGAGGGTTCTCTGAGTCCTGGCGGAAGAAGTGAATCATCTTCTGCAGCCAATTGCTGATCGATGGATGGCGGTGGGTGTGCGTTTGACTTCTTGGGGGAAGCCCTGGTGGCAAGAATCCCGCAGAGCTTGCGGGACAAGCTGCGCGGCGCGGGATATTTTAGGCACGGCTTCCTCCGAAAGGAGTTCGCGGTTCGGGGGCTGCTTGTGCATCCAGGGGGGAAGTCCGGCCAATCCCGGCGCGCATGTTCTGGCGGGACGATGGCTTGCAGGCGGCCCTGGCAGGCGTGCGAAACAGCTTGTGTCGGCAGCGGTCAAGGCGCAAGGCACGGTTGGCTGGGGCAAGGCCCGGTGCCAGGGAGGGGGTGGCGGCCTGGTCAGGTTCCCCTGCAGACCCCCGGGCGGGCATGCCTCGGGCCGCCCGCGTTCAGCCCTTGGCCGCCGCCGGGGTGCGGCAGGCGCTGAACATGTCCAGTGCGCTGTTGTAGGCGCCGGTCTTCACGTCCATCAGGCCCAGCACCGAATGGAAGTAGTGGTCGTGGCTGACGCGCCGTTCGGCCAGGTCTTGCTGCAGGCAGCCGGTGGTGAGTTGGGTGCGCGCCTGCATGGCCGGCGACAGCCAGGTGATCCAGGGCACGTGCTTTTGCACATCCGGGGCAAAGCTGTAGGGCAGGCCATGCAGGTAGATGTTGTTCTCGCCCAGCGATTCGCCGTGGTCTGCTACGTAAATCATAGCTGTCTGCGCTTGCTTGCTGCGCGCTGCAAGCCATTGGAGCACGGAGTCCAGGAAATGGTCGGTTTCGACGATGCTGTTGTCGTAGGCGTTGACCACCTGCTGGCGCTCACACTCCTGCAGGGCGGTGGAGGTGCATTCGGGGCTGAACTTCTTGTTCTCGGGGGCCGAGCGCTTGTAGTAGGCGGGGCCGTGGCTGCCCATCTGGTGCAGCACCACCACCGTGCCGCGCTGGCGCTGTTCCGCGGGCAGGGCGGCCAGGCGCGCGTCCAGGTCCCTGAGCATCACGCGGTCCAGGCATTCGCTGCCGGTGCACAGCGCCGGGTCTTTGGTGGTGGAGGTGTTGATCTCTTCGACGCGGTCGCACACGCCCTTGCAGCCCGATTGGTTGTCCATCCACAGCACGGCCAGGCCCGCGTGGTGCAGCACGTCGATGAGGCTCTCGAAGTTGGCCGAGCGCGCTTCATAGCCAGTGCGGCCCAGGTGCGAGAACATGCAGGGCACCGAGGCCGCCGTGCTGGTGCCGCAGGACCAGGCATTGCGCGCGCTCACCAGGTCCTTGCGGGCCGAGAGCAGGGGGGTGGTGTCGCGTTCGTAGCCGTTGATGCCGAAGTTGCCGCTGCGGCCGGTTTCGCCCAGCACCAGCACCAGCAGCGGGGGTTGGGCCTGGCCGGCATAGCTGGCACCCAGTTGGGCATCGCGCCCCAGGGGCAGCAGCTTGCTGGTGTCCATGCGCAGGGGTTTGGTGGCGATGTGGCCCAATGCGTACACACTGTTGAGCGGGTTGATCAGGTAGCGCAGCTTGGTGTGGTTGCGCATGGTGGAGGCAAAGTCCTGGAACACCAGCAGCAGGCAGGCCACGATGACGGCGATGGAGCCCGCCAGCAGCAACCCGTTGTGGGCCAGGTGGCGCAGGGCCGTGAGGCGCAGCACGGGGCGGCGGTACAGCCACAGCAGCGGGGGCAGGGCCAGGGCGAGCACGGTGCCCAGCATGCGCGTGTTCAGCAGGTCGCCGGCTTCCTTCACGTCGGTCTGCATCACGTTGACCAGCATGCTGGCGTCGATGGCGATGCCGTAGGCGAGCATGAAGTAGGCACCAAAGGCGGCCATCAGCACCAGCACCAGCACGGCGGGCTTGAGCGTCCAGCGCCAGGCCAACAGGCTCAGCAGCGCGGCATTGCCGGCCGCCACGATGGCCGCAAAGGCCAGCGCAAACCCCCAGCCGCGCAGGCTGCCCTGGCCGGGCAGTTGGGCCACTTCTTGCCACAGGGGCACATTGCAGGCTGTGGCCAGCCAGGTGCTGACCAGCACCACCACCCAGGCGGGGTGCAGGGGGCGGGGGGGCTGGGTGGGGGGGGAGGGC
>NZ_QAJR01000026.1 GCF_003852545.1 Acidovorax sp. FJL06 | reverse complement strand
TTAGTGTGAGCAGGCCCTAGTCTCTGGGCGCAAACAACGCAAGCGTGTCGTGGGCAAAGGCGCCCTCGATGTCGAGCATGCGCATCTTGGTGGCGGCACCGCCACCGGCCGAAAAGCCGCCCGTCTTGCCGTTGGCCGCCAGGATGCGGTGGCAGGGCACCACGGGGGCAAACGGGTTGTGGCCCAGCGCCTGGCCCACGGCGCGGGCCGCGCCGGGCTCACCCAGTGCAGCCGCCATCTCGCCGTAGGTCATGGTCTTGCCAGGCGGGATGCGGCGGGCCAGTTCGTACACACGGGCGTTGAATGGGGGCACGGTGTCGAGGGCCAAGGGCAGGTCGCACAGGTCGTCGCACGCGCCCTGCAGCAGGGCTGCCACACGCGCAGCCCAGGCAGCCACCTGGGGCGGCATGGCGCATTCCGCCAGTGGCGGAAACCGGCGCTGCATGCGGACGCGCGTCTGCGCCTCGCCCGCATCTTCGGGCAGTTGCACGCCCACCAGCAGCGCCCCCTGCCACGCGATGCCGCAGTGGCCGATGGCGGTGGCGAACAGTGCATAACCGGTTGAAGAATCAGCCGGTGCGCCAGCAGCGTGTGGTTTACCAGGCATTTGCTATATTTTCAATAGCTTCTTGCGCTTATGCAGAAAGCGGTAGAGGCCTTTTTGCCTCAATGCTCAATCTTCGGCCCTCAACGCCGCACGCAGCTGGCCCCCCACCTCGGGCTTGCCCGCAAACGGGTCGGTGGGGTTGCGGCCCAGCATGATGTCTTCCATGCGCGTCTGCACCGAGGCGATGGCCTTGGGGTGGCTGTAGATGTAGAACTGGCCTTGTGCGGCAGCGTCGAACACCTTCTGCGCCACATCGGCCGCCGTGACCTTGCCGCTGGTCACGGCCTTGTCGTTCATGGCCTGGCCGATGAGCTGGCTCTTGGTGGGCTTGCCGGCCGCCATGTCCTGCGGGCGGTTGCGGTGGCTCTGGCTGATGCCCGTGGGCACGAAGAAGGGGCACAGCACGCTGGCCGTGACCTGGTCGGTCACCAGCGACAGATCCTGGTGCAGCGTCTCCGACAGGCTCACCACCGCGTGCTTGCTCACGTTGTAAACGCCCATGTTGGGCGCATCCACCAAGCCCGCCATGCTGGCGGTGTTGACGATGTGGCCACGCCAGGCAGGGTCGGCCTTGGCCGCTGCCAGCATCATGGGCGTGAACAGGCGCACGCCGTGGATCACGCCCCACAGGTTCACGCCCAGCACCCATTCCCAGTCCTGGATGGAGTTCTCCCACACCAGGCCACCCGCGCCCACGCCCGCGTTGTTGAAAACCAGGTGCGGCGCGCCAAAGCGCTGCGCCACATCGGCGGCCAGCTGCTCCATCTGCGCGGCATTCGATACATCGACCTTGCGCGCCAGCACCTGCACGCCTGCGGCCTGCGCCTCGGCGGCGGCGGCGTCGAGTGCGTCCTGCTGCACATCGACCAGCACCAGGTTCATGCCCAGGCGGGCGCCGATGCGCGCGCATTCGAGGCCAAAGCCCGAGCCTGCGCCGGTGAGGACGGCGGTCTTGCCCGCGAAGTTGTCGATCATGCTTTTGTCTCCTTCAGGTTGTCGTGGGTGTACGGGTTGCGGCCGGAGGCCGCGGTGCGGCGCGAGCGCTGGCGCCAGGCTTCGACAAGCTCAGCCCGAACGGATGGTGGTTGGCGGGTGCGGTGCAGCGGATTGCGGTGCCACGGCGGCGCCGTTCAGGACGAAACCGCCCTCAGCACGTACCCAATGCGCGGGAAGTGCACATGCACCGTGCCCGCGCGCGGGTCCGTGCGGCGCAGGGTGTAGCGGGTGCGGGTGGCGGCAATCAGCTCGCCCTCGGTGGGCTCGGTGCCAAAGCTCTCGGCGGCAATGGCCACCTGTGCGCCCAGGGGGATGCCGTGCTCGTCCTGGAACACGTCGTCCGTGAGCGGCAGGGGCTCTGCGCCCGCGGCCACGGTGATAGCGTCTTGCGCGCTGAACTTCTCCATGCGGCCATGGCCCAGGGCGGCCATGCGGTCCATCCACTCCAGCACGGCGGGCGTGGCGGCAAAAACATCGGCCATCACGGGCACGCACTGGCGTGTGAACCACAGCGGGTGGTAGGCCGCAAAGTCGGCCAGGCAGGGCTCGGCGCCAAACAGAAAGTCGTGCTCTTCGGCCATGTGGGCAATGCGGCGCAGGTACGAGCGGTAGGCGGCCGTGGCGTCGGCCGGGCGCAGGCGCTGCATGCCGGCGCCCATCTCGCGGCGGTCTTCGCCAAAGGCCTGGGCGGCGGCAGGCGGCAGGTTGGCAAACATGGCGGCCGCGCCCTTGGGCTGCAGGTTGTAGGCCATGGCCGCCCAGAACAGCGTGGTGTCGGCCCACTGCGCAAACACGCGCGACACGCCCTTGAGGTGCGGGGGGTAGAGCACGGGCTCGGGCTGCTCGTGCTCCAGCACGTCACAGATCAGGGCCGAGTCGCAGTAGATGTCGGCGCCAATCTGCAAGAACGGCGTCTTGCGGTAGCCGCCCGTGAGCGCCACCACATCGGGTTTGGGCGCAATGCTGGGGATGACCACAGACTTCCAGGCGAGCTGCTTGTAGCCCAGGGCCAGCCGGATTTTTTCGGAGAACGGCGACGAAGGGTAGTGGTGCAGGATGAGGTGGGACATGGGCTTCTCCGCAGGGAATGTGGTGGTGGGTCAGACTGGGAGCGCACGGGCCAGCAGCGCGTCCAGATCGGCCCCGGCGCCCAGCGTGCCAAAACTGTAGCCCCAGTCGCCGCCCAGGCGCGAATCGCAGAACGCACTGAACACGGCGCTGGGCGCACTGCGGTACAGCAGCGCGGCCTGCACGGCCAGGGCCACGTCCTGCGCCAGGCGCCGGGCCTCGGCTTCGGTGGTCATGGCATCCACACGCAGCGGCAGCGCGCTGGCCATGCGGTCGAGCGCGGGGTGGGCGCCGCGTGCGGGGGCCAGCTCGTCGGCCAGGGCCGCAGCCGTGTCGGCACGGCGCACGGCGCGCAGCAGATCGAGCGCCATGATGTTGCCCGCGCCCTCCCAGATGGAGTTGAGCGGCATCTCGCGGTAGATGCGGGCCATGGTGCCTTCGCCGCCCTCCTCCACATAGCCATTGCCGCCCAGGCATTCCATAGCCTCCTGCGCAAACGCGCTGCCGCGCTTGCACACCCAGAACTTGGCCACGGGCGTGAGCAGACGGGCCATCACGGCCTCGTGTTCGCTCTTGTCCTTGTGGTCAAAAGCGCTTGCAAGCCTGATGGAGAGCGCGGTAGCAGCTTCACTTTCAAGAGCAAGGTCGGCCAGCACATTGCGCATGAGCGGCTGGTCGATGAGCTTCTTGCCAAAGGCCGAACGCTGGCGCGTGTGGTGCAGCGCAATGCTCAGCGCCTGGCGCATGAGGCCGCTGGTGCCCAGGGCGCAGTCCAGGCGCGTCATGGTGCCCATCTCCAGGATCTGCGCCACGCCGCGCCCCTCTTCACCCACGCGCCAGGCCATGGCGCCGAGGAACTCGACTTCGGAACTGGCGTTGGCGTGGTTGCCCAGCTTGTCCTTGAGGCGCTGGATGCGGAGGGTGTTGGTAGTGCCTGCGCCGCCCTCGGGCAGCACACGCGGCAGGAAGAAGCAGGTGAGCCCGCCGGGTGCCTGCGCCAGGATCAGAAAGGCGTCGCACATGGGGGCCGAGAAGAACCACTTGTGCCCGGTGATGCGATAACGCGGGCCCCAGGCATCTTCGCCATCGGGCACCGCCTGCGTGGTGTTGGCGCGCACGTCCGATCCGCCCTGCTTCTCGGTCATGCCCATGCCCATGGTGAGCGCGGATTTTTGCGAGAACAGCGCCAGGCGCGGGTCGTACTGCGTGCCCGCCAGGCCCTTGCCCCAGTCGGCCCACACGGCGGCATTGCCCCGCAGCGCCGGGGTGACGGCGTAGCTCATCGACACCGGGCACAGCACCGAGGGCTCCGCCTCGGTGAACAGCATGAAGCCGGCCGCGCGCTCAATGTGTGCGTGGCCCGTGTCCTGCAGCGACCACGGCGTGGCATGCAGGCCATAGCGCAACGCGGCGCCGATCAGCGCGTGGTAGCTGGGGTGGAACTCCACCACATCCGTGCGGTGGCCAAAGCGGTCGTGCGTGCGCAGTTGCGGCTTGTGTGTGTTGGCCAGCCGTGCATGGCTCTGCATCTCTGCCGAGCCCATCTCCGCGCCCAGCGCCACCAAGCCCGCCAGCGGCAAGCCGGGGGCATGCAGGCGCAGCGCGTCCTGCAAGGGCTGGTTGGTGGTGAACAGGTTCACATCGGCCCAGGGCGTGCTCTGGTTGAACACCTCATGGGTGGCGGCAAGGCTGGCAGCGGTCATGGCGGCTCCTCAAGCGGCGGGGCTGTCACCCCGTCTCAGCATTTCGATGTGGGGGATATCGTCTTCCAGGTACTCGTCGGACACGGCCTCAAAACCCAGGCTGCCGTAAAAGCCCTGCAGATGGGCCTGCGCGCTGATGCGAATGCCCCGGCCGGGCCAGGCCTGGGTGCAGCGGGCAATGCCCTCTTGCATCAGTGCCCTGCCCGTGCCGTTGCCCCGCGCCTCCTTGGCGGTGACGACGCGGCCAATGGAGGGCTCGGGGTAGTTCACACCCGGGTCCACCACACGCAAGCAGGCCTGCGCCACCCCGGCCTCGTCGTAGCCCAGCAGGTGGTAGGACTGCTTGTCCGCCGCGTCCGGGTCCTGGTAGGGGCCCTGCTCCAGGATGAAGACCTTGCAGCGCAGGGCCAGCGCGTCGTGCAGCGCATGCACGCCCAGGTCGTCAAAACGGGCCCAGGTCCAAGTCAGGGTCATCAGATCAGCTTCACCAGTTGCTTGCCGAAGTTCTTGCCCTTGAGCAGGCCCAGGAAGGCTTCGGGCGCTGCTGCAATGCCGTGGGCAACCGTCTCGCGCGGACGCAGTTTGCCGGTGCCTACCAGGGTGCCCAGCTCCTTCAGCGCCTCGGGCCAGACTTCCATGTGTTCGCTCACGATGAAGCCTTCGATCTTCATGCGGTTGATGAGCATGAGCGCGGGGTTGGCCATGGGCAGGGGCGCGCCGTCGTAGCCCGCGATCATGCCGCACAGGGCCACGCGGCTGAAGGCGTTCATGCGCAGCATCACGGCGTCCATGATCCAGCCGCCCACGTTCTCGAAGTAGCCGTCGATGCCGTTGGGGCAGGCTTCCTTCAGCGCCTTCGACATCGCCTTCACATCGCTGTGTTCCTTGTAGTCGATGCAGGCGTCAAAGCCCAGTTCTTCCACGGCGTACTTGCACTTGTCGGCACCGCCCGCAATGCCCACCGCGCGGCAGCCACGCGCCTTGGCCAGCGCGCCAAAGGCGCTGCCCACGGCACCCGTGGCGGCGCTCACCACCACGGTGTCGCCCGCCTTGGGGGCAATGATCTTGACCAGGCCGTACCAGGCCGTCACACCCGGCATGCCCACGGCGCCCAGGTAGTGCGACAGCGGCACGTGGGCGGTGTCCACCTTGCGCAGCGCGCCCAGCGCATTGCCATCGACCACGCTGTATTCCTGCCAGCCGCCCATGCCCACCACCTTGTCGCCCACAGCGTACTTGGGGTGGTTGCTTTCGGCCACCTCGCCCACGGTGCCGCCGATCATGACTTCGCCCAGGCCCTGCGACGCCGCATAGCTCTTGCTCTCGTTCATGCGGCCACGCATGTAGGGGTCCAGGCTCAGGAAGTGGTGGCGCACCAGCACTTCGCCATCCTTGAGCGCGGGGGTGTCCACCGCCACCAGCTTGAAGTTGCTGGCCACGGCCTCGCCGTGGGGGCGGTTGTCGAGAACGATTTGTTGGTTGCGTGGCATGGGAGGCTCCTTCAGAAAACAAATGCTATTAATTCAATAGCTGCTTGCGCCTATCCATAGGGCGCTAGCGGCCATTTTTATTTTAAAACCAGCTCAATCGGTGGAAATCACCTTGAGCCCGTTGGCGCTGCGGTTGTCCACCGGCAGGCGCCGCACGTACTTGAACGTGCCCGTGGCATGACAGCAGACGCGGCCCTGCGCGTCAACCACCGTGCCTTCGGTAAAGGCCATGGTGGCCGTGCGGTGGATGAGCCGCCCCTTGGCCACCAACGGCCCGCGCGCGGGCTGCATGAAGCTGGTCTTCATCTCGATGGTGACCACGCCCATGTCCGGCGTCTCGCTGCGCGCGGCCGTGGCCATGGTCACATCCAGCAGCGTCATCGACGCGCCGCCATGCGTCACGTCAAACGAGTTCAGGTGCTCGGGCTGGGCTTCGTAGTGCAGCTCGGATTCGCCGCCTTCCATGCGGTGCAGCGTGAAGCCGAGGTGGCTGACAAAGGGGATTTCGACACCAAAACTTTTCACGGCATGTCCTCAGTACACAAACTCAAAAACTGGCGCGGCCCCACCAGGGCAGCCTAGCAAGGGCCGCCCCGCAGCGAGGGCTGCGTCCCCCTTCCCGAAACGCGCAGCGATTCGAGAGAAGGGGGAAGGCGCAAAGCGCCTCAGGGGGATGATCATCCTCCCGTAACGATGCTCACGCCCCCATCCACCGCCAGCCACTGGCCGGTGATGTGTTTGCCCGCGTCGGATGCGTACAGCGCGCACAGGCCCTTCAAATCTTCGTCATCCCCCAGACGGCCCAGCGGGGCATGCGCGGCCAGCGCCTCTTCGCCCATGGCCTTCAGGGTGCCCACCGTCATCTTGCTGGGGAAGAAGCCCGGGCAGATGGCGTTGACGCGGATGTTGTACGCGCCCCATTCGGCGGCCAGTGCGCGCGTGAAGTTAATCACCGCGCCCTTGGAGGTGTTGTAGGCAATGGTGTTCATGCCCTTGGGGTTGCCGCCCAGGCCGGCGATGGACGCCACGTTGATGATGCTGCCGCTGCGCCGGCCAATCATGCTGTGCTTGGCGATGTGCTGGCTGAGGATGAAGTAGCCGCGCACGTTCAGGTTCATCACCTTGTCCCAGGCGTCCACCGGGTGGTCTTCGGCAGGCGCGCCCCAAGCGGCGCCAGCGTTGTTGATGAGGATGTCCACGTGGCCCAGGCGCTCCAGGGTTTCATCGGCCAGGCGGCGGATGTCGGCCTCGTTGGCGCAGTCGGCGGCGATCCAGCGGGCGTCGATGCCTGCGGCCTGCAACTCGGCGGTGGCTTCTTCCAGGTCGGACGCCTTGCGCGAGCTGAGCATGATCTTGGCGCCGGCTTCGCCCAGCGCGTGCGCCAGTTGCAGGCCCAGGCCGCGCGATCCGCCAGTCACAAGGGCGGTCTTGCCGGTCAGGTCAAACAGTTGTTGGATGGTGCGTGTCACGGTGTCTCCTTGGGTGTATCGGATTATTTTCGGGGTCGGTTGCCGGGCAGGCCTGGGGCGTCCAGCAGCGATTGTGCGGCGCAACGCAGGGCCATTGTGTCGCCCCCGTGTCGGCCCGTCTTCGGCAGGCTGGTCAGTCTGTTTTCAGGCGCGCGCGCACGGCAATCAGCACCACGCCCACTGCAGCCGCCAGACCGCCGCCCAGCACCAGGCTCCAGCCCAGGGCGGCATCGCTGCGCTCGGTGGCCAGGCCCAGCACCAGCGCGAGCAGGCCGCCGTAGATGAGCACCCAGATCAGCTTGTGCAGGCGCTGCAGGTTTTGGGGTGCGGCCATGATCAGAATGCGTCTTCGGGAAAGCTCGCACAGGTCGCATCGCGTGTGCTCACCACCTGCAGCCAGGCGCCGATCTTGGGCAGCTCGTAGTGGAAGAAGTAGCGCATGGAACCCATGCGGCCCACGCTTGCGGGCTGGGCCAGTGCGGCGTCGTGGGCCAGCGTGGCCAAGGCCAGGTCCAGCCACACCCAGGCCAGCACCGTGTGGCCGAAGGCCTGCATGTAGGGCACGGCGTTGGCCAGCGCATCGGCCGGCTGGCCCGTGGCCCAGGCGGCCTTGGTGGCGGCGCCCACCTGCTGCAGGGCGGCGCCCAGCGCGTTGGCATGCGCGGCCAGCGCAGGCACCTGGATCGCACGCTCGATGGTGGCGTTGATGCGCCCGGCCAGCAGCGTGAGGCCGCGCCCGCCTTCCATCAGCACCTTGCGGCCCAGCAGGTCCATGGCCTGGATGCCGTGCGTGCCCTCGTGTATCATGTTCAGGCGGTTGTCG
Organism: Acidovorax sp. FJL06; assembly: GCF_003852545.1. Taxonomy (GTDB): domain Bacteria; phylum Pseudomonadota; class Gammaproteobacteria; order Burkholderiales; family Burkholderiaceae_C; genus Acidovorax. The sequence goes on along the minus strand of NZ_QAJR01000026.1, from coordinate 62,442 downwards.
CGCCAGTACTGCTCCACCGGGAAGTCACGCGTGTAGCCATAACCGCCGTGGATCTGGATGGCCAGCGAATTGGCCTCCAGGCAGAACTCGCTGGGCCAGCTCTTGGCGATGGGCGTGAGCACCTCCAGCAGCAGGCGTGCTTCGTCGGCGGCGGCCGCTTCGCCCGTGTGCTGCTCGTCCACCAGCTTGGCGCAGAAGAGGTTGAGCGCCAGTGCGCCTTCGCCATACGACTTCTGGGCCAGCAGCATGCGCTTCACATCCGCGTGTTCGATGATGCGCACCTGGGGCTGGGCGGCGTCCTTGACCACGGCGGAAGCCCCCGCCGCATCCTTGGGCCCCTGCACCGGCCGGCCCTGGGGGCGGTTCTTCGCGTAGTCCAGGCTGGCGTAGTAGCCCGCCAAGCCGAGCATGGTGGCCGCCATGCCGATGCCGATGCGCGCCTCGTTCATCATGTGGAACATGCAGGCCAGGCCCTTGCCGGGCTGCCCCACGAGGTAGCCCACGGCCCCTGGCTTGCCGTCCACCGGGAACTTGCCTTCGCCAAAATTGAGCAAGGTGTTGGTGGTGCCGCGCCAGCCCAGCTTGTGGTTCAGGCCCGCCAGCGCCACGTCGTTGCGCACACCGGTGAGTTGGCCCTGGGCGTCCACCATCTTCTTGGGCACGATGAACAGCGAGATGCCGCGCGTGCCCGGCACCAGCTTGCCGTCGGGCCCAGGGATCTTGGCCAGCACCAGATGCACGATGTTCTCGGTCAGCTCATGGTCGCCCGAGCTGATCCACATCTTGTTGCCCGTGAGGCGGTAGCGTGGGCCCAGCGGGTCGGATTCGAAGTCGGCGCCATCAGGCACGGCGCGCGTCGCCACGTCCGACAGCGACGAGCCCGCCTGGGGTTCGGACAAGCACATGGTGCCCGACCAGCGGCCGTTGAATTCGTTGAGCGCAAACACTTCTTTTTGCCGCGCCGTGCCGTGCGCCATCAGCAGGTTGGCGTTGCCCGAGGTCAGCAGGTTGGAGCCGATGCTGATGGAGGCCACCGCAAAGAAGCTGTTGGCCGCCGCCTCGACCGTGTAGGGCAGCTGCATGCCGCCGATGTCGTAGTCCTGCGCGGCCGACAGCAGGCCCGATTCTGCGTAGGCCTTGCGTGCCTCGTAGGTGGCCTGGGGCAGGATGACCTTTTCACCGTCAAAGTGCGGCTCTTCGGTGTCCACCGTGCGGTTGAAGGGGGCGTACTTCTCGCGCGCGATGCGCTCGCAGGTGTCGAGCACCGCATCAAACGTGTCGCGGCTGTGGTCCGCAAAGCGCTCACGCTCCGTCAGCGCGGTGGTGCTCAACCAGTCATGGAGCAGAAAATCGAGGGTGGTGCGAAGGGTCATGGCGCCATTGTCCAGCAGCTTGATTCATTGCCAAACTGGAAGTGTCCTGTCGGCGACGGCTTCACGAATCCGCAGGCAAAACAGCCCCGGACACCCCACGGAGAACCACCCCCTCCAGGGTAGCGTTTGCCCTTGCGCCAACGGCACGGCGGCCGCGCATCAAGCCGCCATCAGCCTGGCCATGTTGGCAGTGGCCGCCATGGTATTGGCGCGCAAGCGGGCCAGCGTGGCCTGCTTGTCGGTATCCGCCTTGTCCAGCTCGGAGACCATTTTTCCGAAGGCGTCGAGGCGGCTGCTGTGCATCCACTTGCGCAACGGCTTGTCTTGGGACCACTGGACCTGATTCATCGTGCTCATCAGCGTAGCGCGTGCGTAGCCAGCCAGATTGCGAGGAAAGGGGACGGGCGTGCACAATTGGTTCTTGTAGGCATCGTCATCGCTGTGGGCCTCCATATAGGCCGTGATGGCCGCGCTGAGTGTGACCAGCGGCATGCGCAGCAGTTGCACAATGATGCGATCCAGCTGGAACACCGGCTGCGATGCGAGCGCTTTCACGGCGGAGGCGGTGCAGTCGATGTACAAAGTGTCGGAGGACATCGCCACCCGCCCCTTCTCCAGAACCAGGGCATGGCACTCGATGGCTTGAACCCGCCCCATCCGGATGACCCGCTCGATGGTGCGCAGCAACTCCATCTCCCCCGTGGAGATGGTGGCGTAGTGGAACATGGTGGGCGTTTGGCGCGGGTCAATGCGCAGCATCTGACCCAGCGCCTCGAGCTTCAAGAACACCTCATCCATGGTTTTGGACTCGGCAAAAGCAGCCATCTTGTCTGCCTCGCCACCAATGCTGTCGTTGAAGAACGCAATGCCAGGCTGGGTGTGCAGGCGGTTTTGCAACCACGAGTCGCGTGGCACAACCCACTGAATGCTCTCGGGCCGCGCGCCGTTGCGCAGCAGCCAGACCGCCGCGTCCATGGCTGTTTTCCCCGCGCCCAGAATGCAGAACTGCTGCGGCACCGGTAGTCTTGCGGCGTTCATCCAGAGCGATGGCAGCGCATTGGGGGTGATGCAGCGCACGCCTTGCTCCACGGCAAACTTGGGCGTGTGCGTGGCAGGCACACTGATGTCGGCATAGGTGGTGTCCACGGTTTTCTTGCGCACGGAGATGTGTGTTTGCGCACCAGACAGAAGGGACACCACACGCCCCTCGCCCTGGTAGTCGCACATCGGGTGGTAGCTGACCCGGCCGCTGGGCAAGAATTTCTGCTGCATCAGCTTGTCAAAGTAGGCATTGACCTCCAAACCACTGGCCTGCTCGAAAAAGCCGGTGTTGGGGCCGTGGGTGTCCAGGCGGTGACTCCCCAGCTCGGTGGAGTTGACGCCGTAATAAGCCGATGGCTGGTGCAGCGCTACAAAGGAATACGCGTCGTTCCAGTGGCCGCCGGGCTTGGCATGGCGATCAACGAAAGTGATGTGCGCATCGCTTTCATCCAGCAGGGTGTCTGCAAAGGCCATGCCCACCGCACCACTGCCGACGATCAGGTAATCCGTGTCGTGAGACATTTTCCGCCCCTTGGTTTGGGAACTGCCAGCTGCATGGCATCCCCGGTTGGCTTCGGCTGGCAGCAGTATGGAGTCAGAAAGAAAAATGTTCCAGACCGTTGATCAGGCCGCCCCGAAGCGGACCCACAGCATGAACATGGCGAGGCCTGTAAACAACGCGCCCATGATCCAGCCGCCCTGCGCCGCTTGCTGCGGCATGCCAACCCACAGCTCGGGCGCCTGCACGGCCATGACGTAGTGCTTGCCCTTGTGCTTGCCAACTTGCCACTGGGCCTGTTGCATGGCGGCAGCGTTTTGCCGGTCGATCGCCTCGCTCCACCCGACACGCCCGAACGCGTCGGGGCCCTCTTCGGCATCCGCCTCCGCCTCTGCCTCGGGCTCGCCGTCCAGCGGTGCAGGCGCAGAGTGCATCTGCACACCGCCCGCCTGCGCCGCAGCCTGATCGGCCAGGATGCCCGGATCGACCGGTGGCTCCTGCGCCTCTTCCCATGTCGCAGAATCCACACGCTGCACCTGACCGAGCACAAACAACTCCGAGCCCGGCACGATGATCTCTTCGCGGTAGCGGAAACGATCACCCCGCAGCGTGCCACCCACAATGGCATAACTGGAGCTGCGTTCCGTCAACGGCATGAATGCCGTGCCGGGTTGGGACTCGGGATCCCGGTTTTCGGGAGGAAACTGCTGCCCCTGCCAGTCACACACCTCGGTCGGAATGGTGAGTGTCATGCCCAACGGCTGCACGGCGCAAACGGTCAACCCCTGGGTGCACTGCACCACGCGCAGTGAGCTGTCGTGGCGCCGCTCGGACCATTCGGCACGCCGGTCGCTCCCGCCTTCGGAATCCTGCAGGCTGGTGATGCTCCGCTCCCAGACACGCACTTCCCACCATACGCAGGGGCGCCCCGTGAGAGGCGCCGCCAGCACCGGTCCGCTGGCTCGGCCATGCACGAGTTGGTAGCCATCCGCCAGTTCATCGACCGGCACCGGTTTTCGCCCACGCAGCGCGCCCGCAAGGCGAAAGCTCCACAGGCCCATTCCCAGCCCCAGGGCCGCCAACAGCAACGCCATGCCCAGCATAAAGAAGAACACAACGACCGGGGCGTCTCGCAACCATGCCATGGATTGCACCTCTTGGCGGGTTGCCAGCACCTGACGGTGCGCAAGGCAACCTCAGCGCATTATTCGAGGATTCATCCCCGTTGCATAGGGGGCCGTGCGGCCGCCGGCTTCGCGCGACCCATGCAGCCGATACAGCCATCCGCACCGATGGGCACCGGGCTTATGGTCCATACCGCCTGCTCACCACGCACCACCGGTGACCCAGACACCAACGCAACTGCCCCGCGCAGGCCTTGCGGCCTGAGCGGGGCAGTTTTTGGTTGGCGCAGCGTTGGTTACAGCACTTCAAACACGCCCGCAGCGCCCATGCCGCCGCCAATGCACATGGTCACGCACACGCGCTTGACACCACGGCGCTTGCCCTCGATGAGCGCATGGCCCGTCAGGCGCTGGCCCGACACCCCATACGGGTGGCCCACGGCAATCGCGCCACCATTCACATTCAAGCGATCAGCGGGGATGCCCAGCTTGTCACGGCAGTACAGCACCTGCACCGCGAAGGCTTCGTTCAGCTCCCACAGGTCGATGTCTTGCACCGTGAGGCCCAGCTTCTTGAGCACCTTGGGCACGGCAAACACGGGGCCAATGCCCATTTCGTCGGGCTCGCAACCCGCCACGGCAAAGCCGAGGAAGCGGCCCAGGGGCTTGAGGCCCTTCTTGCTGGCGTACTCTTCGCTGGTCACCACGCAGGCACCGGCGCCGTCGGAGAACTGGCTGGCGTTGCCGGCAGAGATCAAGCCGCCTGGCAGCGCCGAGCGCAGGCCACTGATGGCCTCCACCGTCGTGCCTTCGCGCGTACCTTCGTCACGGCTCACGGTGACTTGCTTGGTGATCAGGCCCAGCGTCTTGTCGGCCACACCGGCCGTCACGGTGATGGGGGCGATTTCGGCATCGAACAGGCCCGCCGCTTGCGCTGCGCAGGCCTTTTGCTGGCTGGCGGCACCGTATTCGTCCATGGCTTCGCGGCCGATGTTGTAACGCTTGGCCACTTGCTCGGCGGTCTGCAGCATGCTCCAGTAGATCTCGGGCTTTTGCTTGGCCAGCGCCAGGTCCTGGATCATGTGCAGGTTCATCTCTTGCTGCACGCAGGAGATGCTTTCGACACCACCGGCCACGAACACATCGGCCTCGCCTGCGATGATGCGCTGGGCGGCCATGGCAATGGTCTGCAGGCCCGACGAGCAAAAGCGGTTGACGGTGACACCGGAGGCCGTGATGGGCAGGCCTGCCTTCAGTGCGATCTGGCGCGCGATGTTGCTGCCGGTGGCGCCTTCGGGCGTGGCGCAACCCATGATGACGTCGTCCACGTCAGCGCCGTCGATGCCGGCGCGCTGCACGGCGTGCTGCACGGCATGGCCGCCCAGGGTGGCGCCATGCGTCATGTTGAACGAACCCTTCCAGCTCTTGGCGAGCGGCGTGCGGGCGGTGGAAACAATCACTGCGGAGGTCATGTGAATTCCTTTGATTCGGTATCTGTGGGTGCGGCTTACTGGAAGGCCTTGCCTTCGGCGGCCAGCTTGGCCAGCAGCGGAGCGGGCTTCCAGAACGCTGCGTCATCCAGCGGATTCTTGGCAAAGCGGTCCATGGCCTGTACCACGTTGAACAGACCCACTTCACTGGCGTAGTGCATGGGGCCGCCACGGTGGATGGGGAAGCCGTAGCCGGTCAGGTACACCATGTCGATGTCGCCGGACTTGCTGGCGATACCGTCTTCCAGGATGTGCGCGCCTTCGTTGACCAGGGCGAACACCAGGCGCTGCACGATCTCTTCGTCCGAGATCTTGCGCGGCGTGATGCCCAGCTCCTTGCGGTGGTCTTCGATCATCTTGTTGACCAGGTCGCTCGGGATTGCGTCGCGCTTGCCGGCCTGGTAGTCGTACCAGCCTGCACCGGTCTTCTGGCCGAAGCGGCCCAGTTCACACAGCTTGTCGGCCGTGCGGCTGTACTTCATGTCGGCGCGTTCGACGGAACGGCGCTTGCGGATCGCCCAGCCGATGTCGTTGCCCGCCAGGTCGCCCATGCGGAACGGGCCCATGGCAAAACCGAACTTCTCGACAGCCTTGTCCACCTGCTGGGGCGTGCAGCCTTCGTCCAGCAGAAAACCTGCCTGGCGGCTGTACTGCTCGATCATGCGGTTGCCGATGAAGCCATCGCACACGCCCGAGACGACCGAGGTCTTCTTGATCTTCTTGCCAATGGCCATCACGGTGGCCAGCACGTCCTTGGCGGTTTCCTTGCCGCGCACCACTTCGAGCAGCTTCATCACATTGGCAGGGCTGAAGAAGTGCATGCCCACCACGTCCTGCGGGCGCTTGGTAAACGCTGCGATCTGGTCCACGTCGAGCGTGGAGGTGTTGGAAGCCAGGATGGCGCCGGGCTTGGCCACGGCGTCCAGTTGCTTGAACACGGCTTCCTTCACGCCCATTTCTTCGAACACGGCTTCGATGATGAGGTCGCAGTCCTTGAAATCGTCGTAGCTCAGCGTGGTGCTCAGCAGGGCCATGCGCTGCTCGTACTTGTCGGCCTTCAGCTTGCCCTTCTTGACCTGGGCTTCGTAGTTCTTCTTGATCGTGGCGATGCCGCGGTCCAGTGCTTCCTGCTTCATTTCCAGGATCTTGACGGGGATGCCTGCGTTCAGGAAGTTCATCGAGATGCCGCCGCCCATGGTGCCAGCACCAATCACGCCCACCAGCTTGATGTCGCGCTTGGGAGTGTCGGATGCGACGTCCGGGATCTTGCTCGCGGCACGCTCGGCCATGAACAGGTGGCGCAGTGCGCGCGACTCCGGCGTCCACATCAGGTTGATGAAGATCTCGCGCTCGACCAGCATGCCTTCGGCAAACTTCTTCTTGGTGGCGGCTTCGACCGCGTCCACGCACTTGGCGGGCGCGGGGAAGTTCTTGGCCATGCCCTTGACCATGTTGCGCGCGAACTGGAAGTACGCGTCGCCTTCGGGGTGCTTGCAGGGGAAGTTGCGCACCAGGGGCAGTGGGCGGGCATCGGCCACGCTCTGCGCAAACGCCAGGGCTTCTGCGGCCAGCGATTCAGCCGATGCGGCCATCTTGTCAAACAGCTTCTGGCCGGGCACGGCGCCGATCATTTCGCTCTTGACGGGCTCGCCGCTCACGATGAGGTTGAGCGCGGCTTCCACGCCAATCACGCGCGGCAGGCGCTGCGTGCCGCCCGCGCCGGGGATCAGGCCCAGCTTGACTTCAGGCAGTGCAATCGAGCAGCCAGGCGCCGCAATGCGGTAGTGGCAACCCAGGGCCAGCTCCAGCCCGCCGCCCATGGCGACGGTGTGCATGGCGGCCACGACGGGCTTGGCCGAGTTTTCGATGGCGGCAATCACCGACAGCAGGTTGGGTTCTTGCAGCGACTTGTCGGTGCCGAACTCCTTGATGTCGGCACCGCCAGAGAACGCACCACCGGCGCCCGTGATGACGATGGACGTGACCGCTGCATCGGCATTGGCGCGGCCAAGGCCGTCCACGATGCCCTGGCGGGTCGATAACCCAAGTCCGTTGACGGGAGGGTTGGCCATGGTGATCACGGCAACGGAGCCGTGGACTTTGTATTCAGCGGTCATGGTGCTGTTGTTCCTTGGAAAGTGAAAAAGAACGATCGTGCGTTTTTATTGTAGGGGCTTCAAACCCGTTTGGCGTGTCAATTTGTCCCGGGCGGGACAAGGGGGTTTGGCATACCCCCTCAAGACTGCGGCCGAGCGGGCAAAAAAAAAGGCGCCACCGGGAACGGGGCGCCTCCGAGGACCGATGCGAAAGAGCCTCCTCAGGCCTCAGCCACGCCCTCAGACCGCGAAACTGGCGCGCTCCAGGCCAGTGCCTCCGCGCAAGGGCCGCCCCGCCGCGCTCGGGGCGTCCCCCTCCGGGGGAAGGCGCCGCAGGCGACTCAGGGGGCTTCTAAACCTCCAGCCATTCCTTGCGGATGTAGTTGTCGGCCCGCAGGCTGTCCGGCGTGCCCTGGAACACGATGGAACCGTGGCCCATGACCAGTGCGCGGTCCGAGATCTTCATCGCGATGGTCAGCTTCTGCTCGATCAGCAGCACCGAGATGCCGCGCGACTTGATGGTCTGCAGGTACTGGCCCACCAGCTCGACGATCTTCGGTGCCAGGCCTTCGGTGGGCTCGTCGATGATGATGAGGTCAGGGTCGCCCATCAGCGTTCGGCACAGCGTCAGCATCTGCTGCTCGCCGCCCGACATCACGCCCGCCTCCGTGTGCTGGCGCTCCTTCAGGCGCGGGAACATCTGGTACATGTCGTCGAACGACCAGCGGCTGTTCTTGCCGCTGCCCTTTTGGCCCAGCATCAGGTTCTGATGCACCGTGAGGTTGGGGAACACGTCGCGGCTTTCGGGTACGTAGCCCACCCCCAGGTGGGCAATTTCGTAGGCCTTTTTGCCATTCAGGTCCTGCCCCTTCCACTGGAGCGTGCCCTCCCAGTCCACCAGGCCCATGATGGCCTTGGCGGTGGTGGAGCGGCCCGAGCCGTTGCGCCCTAGCAGGGCCACGATTTCGCCCGGTTGCACGTCAAAGGTCACGCCATGCAACACATGACTTTTGCCGTAGTAGGCGTGGAGATTTTCAATTTTCAGCATGTCAGTGTCCCGCCCCTTGCTCGTCCGCAACGACCGAGCCCAGATAGGCCTCCTGCACGCGCTGGTTGGCGCGCACCTTGTCCGGCGTGTCAAAGGCAATCACCTCGCCGTAGACCACCACGGCGATCTTGTCGGCCAGGCCGAACACCACACCCATGTCATGCTCCACCGTGAGCAGCGTGCGGCCCTCGGTCACCTCCTTGATGAGGTGGATGAAGCGCGTGGTTTCGGTCTTGCTCATGCCGGCCGTAGGCTCGTCGAGCAAGATCACGTTGGCACCGCCCGCGATGGTGATGCCGATCTCCAGCGCGCGCTGCTCGGCATACGTGAGGTTCATCGCCAGCGTGTCACGCTTCTTGTCGAGCTTGATCATCTCCATGAGCTGCTTGGCGCGCTCGTTGGCATCGTGCAGGTTCGACAGGAAGCGCAGGAAGGTGTACTTGTAGCCCATGCTCCAGAGCACACCACAGCGCAGGTTCTCGAACACCGAGAGCTTGGGAAAGATGTTCGTGATCTGGAAGCTGCGCGAGAGCCCCCGCCGGTTGATCTCGTACGGCGCCATGCCATTGATGCGCTGGCCGTTCAAGATCACGTCCCCGCTGGTGGGCGCAAAACGTCCGCTGATCAAATTGAACAGCGTGGATTTGCCCGCACCGTTGGGGCCGATGATGGCAACGCGCTCGCCAGGGGCCACGGCCAGATTGGCGCCACGGATGATTTCCGTCTTGCCAAAACTCTTGCGCAGGTCGCGCAGCTCCAGCGCGTAGGTTGCATTGTCAGCCGCCATGGTCACACCGCCTCCCCACGCTTGATTTCATGTTCTATTTCTTCCTGGATCCGGCTCCACTGGCGCACGAACTGGCGCCGGCAGAGCTCAAACAAGGCAAAGCCCGTGACCATCACAAACACGGCGCCAAACCAGCTGGTAAAGCCCTTGGCATTGAGCGTCGCACCGAGGAAGGTGAGCTCTGGCCCCAGTGCCGCATTGAGCTGCAGGTGGTAGGTCATCTCGATCATGCAGGCCGCGCCCAGCACCCCCACCAGGGCGGTGCCGCCCAGGCCCAGGTATGAGGTCCACAGCTGGCGCAGCTTGCCGAACTTGGCCAGGCGCAGGTTCATCATGATCAGGCTGGCCACGCCGCCGGGTGCATACATCACCATGAACAGGAACACCAGGCCCAGGTACAGCAGCCAGGCCTTGGACAGCTCGGACAGCAGCACCGAGGCCAGCACCAGCAGCACCGCGCCGATGATGGGGCCAAAGAAGAACGTGGCCCCGCCCAGGAAGGTGAACAGCAGGTAGCCGCCCGAGCGCACCACGTTCAGGCTGTCGGCACCGGTCACGATCTCGAAGTTGATCGTGGCCAGGCCGCCGCCGATGCCCGCGAAAAAGCCCGCGATGATGAACGCGAAGTAGCGCACACGCTGCGTGTTGTAGCCGATGAACTCCACGCGCTCGGGGTTGTCGCGCACAGCGTTCAAGATGCGGCCCAGCGGCGTGCCGGTGAACGCAAACATCGCTGCCGTGCAGACAAAGCAGTACGCCGCAATCAGGTAGTACACCTGGATGGCCGGTCCGAAGCTGATGCCGAAGAAGGACTGGCCGTAGACACGGTCGGTGGTGATGCCGCCTTCGCCGCCAAAGAACTCGGGGAACATCAGCGCCATGGAGGCCACCAGCTCGCCAATGCCCAGCGTGATCATGGCAAACGTGGTGCCCGATTTCTTGGTGGTGACAAAACCCAGCAGGATGGCAAAGAACGCCCCGGCCAGGCCGCCCACGATGGGGATGAGCACCAGCGGAATATTGAAGCTGCCCTTGCCCGCCATGTTCATCGCATGGATGGCGATGAACGAGCCCAGGCCGGTGTAGACCGCATGGCCAAAGCTCAGCATTCCTCCCTGCCCCAGCAGCATGTTGTAGGACAGGCAGATGATGATGAGGTAGCCGATCTGCGAGAGCATGGTCAGCGCCAGGCTGCTGCGAAACAGCATGGGCGCCACGATCAGGGCAATCGCAAACAGCGACCAGATGACGGTCCGCCCCACATTCCAGGGCTTGAACCGGTAGTGCGACGTGGCGCTTGAAACAGTGTTGGTAGTGGAGTTCATGGCATCAATCCTCCCGGGTGCCCAGCAGGCCCTTGGGGCGGAAGATCAGGATCAGCACGAGGAACAGGTAGGGCAGGATGGGCGCCACCTGGGAGATCGTGAGTTTGAGCAAGGGGTAGCCAAAGGTCTGGTCGGTGACCGCCACGCCCACAGCCTTGAAGGCATGGATCAGCGAGTAGTCCAGCGCCACAGCAAAGGTCTGCACCAGCCCAATGAGCAGCGATGCCAGGAAGGCGCCCGCCAGCGACCCCATGCCCCCCACCACCACCACCACGAAGATGATGGAACCCACCGAGGCCGCCATTGCAGGCTCGGTCACATAGGTGTTGCCACCGATCACGCCCGCCAGGCCCGCCAGCGCGGCACCGCCGCCAAACACCAGCATGAACACGCGGGGCACGTTGTGGCCCAGCGCTTCGACCATCTCGGGGTACTTGAGGGCCGCCTGGATCACCAGGCCAATGCGTGTGCGCGTCAGCAGCAGCCAGACCGACACCAGCATCAGCAGTGCCACCAGCATCACGAACGAACGCGACTTGGGGAACTGTGTGCCATACAGCGAGAACAGAGGCCCCTGCAGTTGCTCGGGCAGGCCATAGGGCACGGTGGAGCGGCCCCACACCAGCTGCACCACTTCGAGGATCAGGTACGAAAGCCCGAACGTGACCAGCAGCTCCGGCACATGGCCGAACTTGTGCACCCGGCGCAGGCAGTAGCGCTCGAACGCGGCGCCCAGCACGAACACCACCAGCGGTGCCAGCACCAGCGCCGGCCAGAAGCCCACCACCCCGGAGATGGTGAACGCGAAATAGGCACCCAGCATGTAGAAGCTGGTGTGCGCGAAGTTGAGCACGCCCATCATGCTGAAGATCAGCGTAAGGCCGGAACTCAGCATGAACAGCAGGAGCCCGTAGCTCACGCCGTTCAGCAAAGAGATCACGAAAAACTCAGGATTCATTGGAATTTTTCACTGCAGGGGTAAAAAAAAGGCCCGAGCCAGGTCGGGCCTCGAAGCGGTCGCGCAGGACTTACGGGCGCTTCATCTGGCACGACGTGGGCGTGCTGGCCACATAGGGCTCGTAGTACTTCACGGGCACGAAGGTGTAGCCGGTGTTTTCGGAATCGATGGGGTACTTGCCGCCCGCCTTTTCCCACTTGGAGATGAACAGGCCCTGCTGCAGCTGGTGGTCGGTCTTGCGCATCTCGACCTCGCCATTGAAGCTCTTGAACTTCATGCCTTCGAACACTGCAGCCACCTTGACGGGGTCAGTGGACTTGGCCTTGGCAAAGCCTTCCGACAGCATCGTGAACGCGTGGTAGACCGAGCCCGTGTACATGTCGTCGTTGAACTTCTTCTTGTAGTCCACCACGATCTTGTTGAGCTCGCCCGGCAGGTTGATGTGGGCATAGGCCACCATGTACACGCGGCCCGCAGCGGCTGCGCCCATGGCCGTGGGGCTGCCGGTGACGGAGCCGTAGTAGGTGTAGAAGTTGACGTTGTTCAGGCCCGCATCGTTGGCAGCCTTGATGAGCAGTGCGAGGTCAGAGCCCCAGTTGCCGGTGATCACGCTGTCGGCACCCGAGGCCTTGATCTTGGCGATGTAGGGGGCAAAGTCGCGCACCTGGGCCAGGGGGTGCAGGTCGTCGCCGACGAACTGCACGTCGGGGCGCTTGCGCTGCATCATTTCCTTGGCGAACTTCGAGACCTGGTGGCCGTGCGAGTAGTTCTGGTTGATCAGGTAGACCTTCTTGACCTCGGGCAAATCCTTCATGTAGGTCGTCAGCGCTTCCATCTTCATGGAGGTGTCTGCGTCCAGGCGGAAATGCCAGTAGCTGCACTTGCTGTTGGTGAGGTCGGGATCCACCGCGGCGTAGTTCAGGAACAGGACTTCCTTGCCGGGGTTGCGCGCGTTGTGCTTTTCCAGCGCGTCCATGATAGCGAGCGCGGGGCCCGATCCATTGCCCTGCACCACATAGCGCGCGCCCTGGTCCATGGCCGAGCGCAGGGCGCTGGTGGTCTCTTGCGGGCTGAGCTTGTTGTCGATGCCGATGATCTCGAATTTGACCCCTGCGGCGTTCTTCTTGTTGAACTCTTCGGAGATGAACTGGAAGCTCTTGAGCTGGTTCGTTCCGACGGCTGCCATCAGGCCCGACAGCGGGTCCAGCCAAGCGATCTTCACTGTTTCGCCCTTTTGAGCGAACGCCCCGCCAGCGCTTGCCAGAATTACCGAGGCTGCTACAGCCTTAATAGCAAATTTCATGGTTTTGTCTCCTAGTGAATCGACACAACGCAGCGTACCGCGTTGCAACAAAGCGATGCTCAGGGATTGCCCCTACCAGCGTCGCACACGTGACTGGACTGGGTGTCACCCCCTGTGGCGCTGCGCGCCTTCCCCCTCTCCTTCGGGAGGGAGACGCACCCGGTGGCCTGGCAAAGCCAGCTCCACGGGTGCACTGGCCTGGGCCGCGCCAGTTTCGACAACCGCAAGGGCCATCAAGAGGACTGGCGAGGCCGAGGACGCAGCTTTCACAAGCCCGGAAGCTTGTAATCCTTGAGCTGCTCGCGCAGTTTTGTCTTGAGCATCTTGCCGGTGGCCCCCAGTGGAATGGCATCGACAAACACCACGTCATCGGGGATCTGCCACTTGGCGGTCTTGCCCTCGTAGAACGCCAGCAGCTCCTCGCGCGTGACTTCGGAGCCGGGGCGCTTGACCACGGCCACGATGGGGCGCTCGTCCCACTTGGGGTGCGGCATACCCACACACGCCGCCATGGCAATGGCGGGATGGGCCATCGCAATGTTTTCGATATCAATGGAGCTGATCCACTCGCCGCCCGACTTGATCACGTCCTTGCTGCGGTCGGTGATCTGCATGAAGCCGTCGGCATCGATGGTGGCCACGTCGCCCGTGGGGAACCAGCCCCGACCTTGCTTGTCCTTGACGAGTGGATGGCCACCCTCGCCCTTGAAGTAGCTGTCCACGATCCACGGCCCCTTGACCAGCAGGTCGCCATAGGTCTTGCCATCCCAGGGCAGCTCCTCACCGTCGCCGCCGACGATCTTCATGTCCACGCCGTAGATCGCGCGGCCCTGCTTGAGCAGGACCTTCATCTGCTCGTCCTTGGGCATGGCCAGGTGCTTGTTCTTGAGCGTGCACAGCGTGCCCAGCGGGCTCATCTCGGTCATGCCCCAGGCGTGCAGAACTTCCACGCCGTAGTCTTCCTTGAAGGCATGGATCATGGCCGGCGGGCAGGCCGAACCGCCAATCACCGTGCGCTTGAGCGTGGAGAATTTCAGGCCCGCAGGCTTCATGTGGCCCAGCATCATCTGCCACACGGTGGGCACGCCTGCGGCGTAGGTGACCTTCTCGGCCTCGATGAGTTCGTAGATGGATTTGCCGTCCATGGCCGGGCCTGGGAACACCAGCTTGCAGCCCGTGAGCGCGGCCGAGTACGGAATGCCCCAGGCGTTGACGTGGAACATCGGCACCACGGGCAGCACGGAGTCGCGGGCCGACAGGCACATCACGTCCGGCAGCGCGGCGGCATAGGCATGCAGCGTGGTCGAGCGGTGGCTGTACAGCGCCGCCTTGGGGTTGCCCGTGGTGCCGCTGGTGTAGCACATGCTCGAAGCGGAGTTCTCGTCGAACTCGGGCCAGGCGTAGTCGGCCGATTGCGCGCCGATCCAGTCCTCGTAGCTCGACAGGCCCGGAATGCCGGAATCTGCCGGCAGCCTGTCGGCATCGCACAGGGCCACCCACTTCTTCACGGTGGGGCACTTGGCGTGCACGGCCTGCACCAGGGGCAGAAAGCTGAGGTCGAAGCACAGCACCTGGTCTTCGGCGTGGTTGACGATCCATGCGATCTGGTCTGGGTGCAGGCGCGGGTTGACGGTGTGCAGCACGCGGCCCGAGCCGGAGACGCCGAAGTACATCTCCATGTGGCGATAACCGTTCCAGGCCAGCGTGGCCACGCGGTCGCTGAACTGCAGCTGCAGATCGTCCAGCGCGTTGGCCAGGCAGCGCGCGCGCGCCGCCAGGTCGCGGTAGGTGTAGCGATGAATGTCACCCTCTACCCGGCGCGACACGATTTCGGCGTCGCCATGGTGGCGTTCGGCGAACTCGATCAGCGACGAGATCAGCAACGGTTGACTTTGCATCAGGCCCAACATGGGTGCTCCTTGAATGTTGTAGTGAAGGGAAAGATCATCGTAGCGCGGCAGGGGCCGCACCGGTGTCACGCGGGCCGTGGCCGGACGCCCCGGCAGACACCTCGCGCGCCATCCACAGCATGGCAGTGTGCGCCCGGCCTCGGCGCTTGCCAACACCTGTCGTCCCGTTGACAAACGCACAGGGATTACCCTGCATGGCCCCGGCCAATGCAGCGACAATCCGGCGCATGCACTGCTTTGCGCCCACTGCCCAGCGTTTCATCGAAACCCAGCCCTGGTTTGCCAGCGTGCCCGCGGTACTGCAGGAGCGCCTGCGCGGCGAGGTGTTTGCCGTGCAGGGCGACAAGGGCGAAATCATGATGCCGGCGGGCAGTGCGGTGCAGGGCTGGCATGCGGTGCTGTCGGGCCTGGTGATGCTGCAAAGCCCGGCCAGCAAGGGCCGGTCTTCGGCCTTCATCGGCGTGCCCGACGGCGAGTGGTTTGGCGAGGGCTCCGCCATGAAGCCCGAGCCCCGCAAATACCACGTGGTGGCGCTGCGGCCCACCACGCTGCTGTGCCTGCCCCTGCCACTGTTTGCCACGCTGCGCGACAGCAGCCTGGCGTTCAACCAGTTCCTGGTGCTGCACCTGAACATGCGCCTGGGCCAGGCCATGACCATCATCGAGGCCGGCCGCACGCAGTCCACCGAGCACCGCGTGGCGTTGTACCTGAGCCGCCTGTTCTGGCGCAGCACGCGCCGGCTCAACCTCACGCAGGACGAGCTGGGCCAGTTGGTGGGCCTGTCGCGCCAGACGGTGAACCGCGTGCTGCGCACGCTGGAAGAGCTGGGCATCGTGTCGCTGGATTTTGGCAAGGTGGCCATCGTGGACGACGAGGCGCTGGGTGCATACCTCACGGCCACGGCTGCAGCATGAACGGACATGGGAAACTGCATCAGGCGCTGGGTCTTCACTGAACGCTCAGGCGCGTGGCCTTCTGGTCCGCATCGAAGATAAATTTGCGCGGCCAGGGCTGCCACTCCTGGCCCAGGCCAGCGTGGTTGGGGTTGCCGGTGTGCACGAAGGCGCGCAGGCTGTCCATCATCACGGCTGAGAGCGCCAGGCGCCCCGGCTGGTTGGCCATGCTGTTGGCGGCCTTGGCCAGCAACGATGGGCCGAAGTTGCCAAAGACAAAGGGCAGGTCAAAGCCATGGGCCGCGCCATACACATCCGCCCAGGGCGCAGGCTGCTGGGCCCAGTTGAACTGGTAGCTCCACACGCTGGCTTGCTGGGTGCGCAGCGTGCCCAGCAGGTTGTCGCGGCTGGGTTCAAAGAACACGCTGCCCAGCAGCTTCATGCGGGCGTTGTAGCCCGTTGATGGCGCCGTGACCGGCAGGTACGAAGGGTCAATGATGTCCGCCACCGAGAGCGTGGTCGGGGCGTCGGGGTTGAAACCCTGCGTCATCGCAAAGCGCTCCGCATCGCTGATCTTCAGGCCCGGCTTGCCGCCCAGCAGCGCAAGGAAGGGCGCGAAGAGCTTGGCCTCGTCCAGGGTGTAGCCCGACAGCACGGGCACCTTGTGGTAGCGGCCCGCAGCCATCTCTGCAATGGGGTTGGCCGGCACCACCACACCGTCGGGAATCGGCCCCGACCCCGTGAGGCCCTTTTGCAGCACCGTCTGCAGCACCACACGGCCGTCCTTGCCGCGCAGGTAGCTGGCGGTTTGCGCAGGCGTCCAGCCCGCCACCAACGTGGCAGCGGCGGCCGCATCGGGCGCCAGGCCATCGGCCAGCGCCAGTGCGGCCAGCAAGGCCCCTGACTGGGCCGCATACTTCGCCGCCGGATTGAGCGTGGGAATGGATCCTGCCGGCAGGTTGCTGGCCAGCGAGATGCCCCCGCTGATGGGCACGATCTTGTGGAACAGGCCTGCGGCCTGGGGCGCGGTGAGCAGCGCCAGCGCGTTGATCGCGCCCGCCGACTGCCCCATCAGCGTCACATTGCCCGCGTTGCCGCCAAACTTGGCGATGTTGCGCTGGATGAAGGTCAGCGCCTGCACGTTGTCCAGCAGCGCATAGTTGCCCGTGTACGCCTGGCTGCCACTGTGCAGTTGCGGCAGCTGGAGGAAGCCCAGCACATCGAGCCGGTAGTTGGCCGTGACCACCACGGCATTGGCCGTGCGTGCCAGGGCCGCGCCGTCGTACACCGGGTCGGCCGTGTAGCCCGAGATGGCGCTGCCGCCATGCAGGAACAACAGCACCGGCAGGTTGTCCTGGTTGGTCGCCGGGCGCCAGATGTTCAGCGTCAGGCAATCCTCGTCGCCCACGGGCGTGCCCAGGGTCTGGCCGATGGTGTCGTCAAAGCGGTTGTTGGCCCCAGGCCCGTACAGGCGCCCCATCTGCAGGCAGGCATTGCCAAAACGCGTGGCGCTGCGCTCGCCAGTCCAGGCGGCGGGTTCGGCAGGCGGCTGCCAGCGCAGATCCCCCACGGGCGGCTTGGCGAAAGGCAGGCCCTTCCAGGCATAGGTGCCGGTGACGGCGCTGTCGTCCACGCCACGCACGGTGCCGTACACCGTTTCGCGCACCTCGGGTGCCGAGCCCGAACCACCACCACAACCGGCCAGGGCCAGCACGGACACCACCGCCCCCAGCCATGGCACACGCTTGCGCAAATCGATCATGTCTTGTCTCCTTTGGGGTTTTTAGGAATGGGGCAAACCTCAGCGAAGCGTCACACTTGCGGCAGGGCCTGACCTCAGCGACGATTGTGCGAATGCATCGCCGCCGGCCCACTATCGCAACCGCGCCAAAACAGTGACTTCAGAACACCACCCTCGCGTTAACCCTGAGCAGGCTGCCTGCCCATGAACCGCCCATGACACAGCGCACCAGTTCCGCCGCGTGGGTGCGTGGCATCGCCGACATGTTCACGGCAGAAGGCCTGCCGGCGGCCGAACTGTGCACCGAAGCCGGCATCGACCTGCCGGCCCTGCAGCAGCAGCCCCAGACCCGTGTGGACGTGGACCGCGTGAGCCGGCTGTGGGAGGCCGCAGCGGCCCGCTACGGCCGCCCGGGCCTGGGCCTGGAGCGGGACCTGGCGGCGCGCTACGGCAACGTGGACCTGGTGGGCTACGCGCTGGCCTCCGGCCCCAACCTGCTGGTGGGCTTCGAGCACCTGCAGCGGCAGATGGCGCTGATCTCGGACGCCACCACCTTTGAGATGAAGCGCGACCCGCGCGGCCAAGGCTACTGGCTGGCAATCAGCCACATCGGAGCCACCCGGCCCATCCCGCGCCAGCGCGTCGAATTCGCGGTACTGACCCTGTTCATGCTGTGCGGCTGGCTCACCCGGCGCGAGCCGGTGCCTTTGGCCGTGGAGTTCATCACGCCGCCGCCTGCCGAAGACAGCCGCTACCGTGCAGCCTTCGGCGTGTTGCCGCGTTTTGGCCAGCCCGCCAACCGCTTCCTGCTGTCGGAGGCCGACCTGCTGGCCCCCATCCCCACCCACAACCCCAGCCTGTGGGCCCTGCACGAGCGGCTGGTCGAGACGGAGCTGGGCCAGCTCGGCCAGACCCTGGCCAGCACCCGGGTGCGCACCGAAATCGCCCGCGTGCTGCACCTGGGCGAACCCCGGCGCGAGGACATCGCCGTGCGCCTGCACCTGACCGACCGCACCCTGCAGCGGCGCCTGCAGGCCGAGTCGGTGAGCTACCAGCAGCTGCTGGACGACACCCGCCGCGAACTCGCGCGCCAGCACCTGAGCGACGAACGCCGCAGCCTGGCCGAGATTGCCGATCTGCTGGGTTTTTCCGACCAGAGCAACCTGTTCCGCGCCTGCAAGCGCTGGTTTGGCATGCCGCCCGGCCAGTACCGCGCCCAGGTGCTGCTGCAGGCGGAGTCCGAAGCCGCGCCTTGAGAGCCTGGAGAACCTGACCAGGCCATATGGCCCTGCCCGCTTCGGGCCATCGGCGGTGCGAGACAATCACCGCCATGAATGGAGCCATGAACCCGAGCGCCGACCACAG
This sequence comes from Acidovorax sp. FJL06, assembly GCF_003852545.1. Taxonomy (GTDB): domain Bacteria; phylum Pseudomonadota; class Gammaproteobacteria; order Burkholderiales; family Burkholderiaceae_C; genus Acidovorax. Next base: position 43,489 of record NZ_QAJR01000026.1, on the reverse strand, counting down.
CGAGACCACCACCGACCTGGGCCTGGACTGGAACCACGGTTTTGCCGCCCTGGGGCCTGCCTTCTACACCGCACTGCGCCCCACCCCGCTGCCCGCCCCCCACTGGGTAGGCACCAGCCCCGATGTGGCGCGCCTGATCGGGCTCGACACCGCCTGGCTGGGCAGCAACGAAGCGCTGCAGGCCTTCACCGGCAACACGCTGCTGGCGGGCTCGCGCCCCTTGGCCAGCGTGTACAGCGGCCACCAGTTTGGCATCTGGGCCGGGCAGTTGGGCGACGGTAGGGCCATCCTGCTCGGCGAGACGGCCAGCGGCCACGAAATCCAGCTCAAGGGCGCGGGCCGCACGCCCTACTCCCGCATGGGGGACGGCCGCGCGGTGCTGCGCTCCAGCATCCGCGAGTTCCTGTGCAGCGAGGCCATGCACGGCCTGGGCATTCCCACATCGCGGGCGCTGTGCATCACCGGCTCGCCCGCCCCGGTGCGGCGCGAAGAAGTCGAGACCGCCGCCGTGGTCACACGCGTGGCGCCCAGCTTCGTGCGCTTCGGGCATTTCGAGCACTTTGCCGCCAACGGCCAGGAAACCCCGCTGCAAACGCTGGCCGACTACGTCATCGACCGCTATTACCCCGAATGCCGGGGCACCCCGGACTTCGGCGGCAATGCCTATGCCGCCCTGCTGCAGGCGGTGAGCGAGCGCACCGCGCGCCTCATGGCCCAGTGGCAGGCCGTGGGTTTTTGCCATGGGGTGATGAACACCGACAACATGAGCATCCTGGGCCTCACGATCGACTATGGCCCGTTCCAGTTCCTGGATGCCTTCGTGCCCGGCCATGTGTGCAACCACAGCGACACGCAGGGCCGCTATGCCTACAACCGCCAACCCAACGTGGCGTACTGGAATCTGTTCTGCCTGGCGCAGGCGCTGCTGCCGCTGATCGGCGACGAGGAACTGGCCAAGGCGGCCCTGGAATCCTACAAAGCCGTGTTTCCCGAAGCATTCATGGCCCGCATGCGCGCCAAGCTGGGCCTGGCCACCGTGCGCGAGCAGGATGCGGCATTGATAGACGGCATCTTGCTGCTCCTGGCCAAGAATGGCGTGGACTACACGATCTTCTGGCGCCGGCTCTCGCACGCCGTGGGCAGCAGCGACTTCGAACCGGTGCGCGACCTGTTCGCCGACCGTGATGCCTTCGACGCCTGGTTGCTATCCTATTCAGAGCTGCTTGCGCTGGATGACAGGGCGCTTGCGGCCGATTTGATGCTCAAAACCAACCCCAAGTTCGTGCTGCGCAACCACCTGGGCGAGCAGGCCATCCGGGCGGCGAAATTGGGCGACTTCAGCGAACTCCACACCTTGCAGCGGCTGCTGGAGCGCCCGTTCGACGAGCACCCGGGGCACGATGCCTACGCCGCCTTCCCGCCCGACTGGGCGTCTTCCATCGAGATCAGCTGTTCATCATGACCCATCCCATCCAGAAGACCGACGCCGAATGGCAAGCCGTGCTGCGTGAAAAAGGCGCCGAGCCTGTGGCCTTCCAGGTCACCCGCCACGCCGCCACCGAACGCCCGTTCACGGGCAAATACGAAGCCCACTGGGCCGATGGCAGCTACCACTGCGTCTGCTGCGCGGCCAAGCTGTTTGACTCGGACACCAAGTTCGACGCGGGCTGCGGCTGGCCCAGCTTCTCGCTGGCCGTGCCCGGCGCCATCACCGAAATCGTGGACCGCAGCCACGGCATGGTCCGCACCGAGACCGTGTGTGCACAATGCGGGGCCCATCTCGGCCATGTGTTCGAAGATGGACCGGCCCCCACGGGCCTGCGCTATTGCATGAACTCCGCGTCGCTCGACTTCGAATCCAACAAGGGCTGACCGCCGAGAATTTCCCCGACTCCATGAAAATCCTGATCGACTTCTTCCCCATCCTGCTGTTCTTCGGGGCCTACAAGTTCTATGGCATCTATGTGGGCACGGCCGTGCTCATGGCCGCCACCGTGGCGCAAATGGCGCTGATCTATGTCATCGACCGCCGCCTGCAGACCATGCACAAAGTCACGCTGGCGCTCATCCTGCTGTTTGGCACGCTCACGCTCGTGCTGCAGGACGACCGGTTCATCAAGTGGAAGCCCACGGTGCTGTATGGCGCCATGTCACTCGCGCTGGCCGTGGCCCTGTGGGCCATGAAGAAGAACTTCCTCAAGATGCTGCTGGGCAGCCAGCTGGACCTGCCCGAACGGGTGTGGCTGCGGCTCAACGTGGCGTGGATCGTCTATTGCGCCTTCATGTCCGCCATCAACGCCTATGTGGTGCTCAACTTCAGCACCGAGGCCTGGGTGGACTTCAAGCTCTGGGGCTATGCCTTTCCGCTGATCTTCCTGATCGGCCAGGGCATCTACATCGCGCCGCACCTCAAGGGCGACGAACCCACTGCCTGAGAAAGCCGCCCCATGACAACCCTTGCCCAAGAAATGCACCAGGCCCTGGCGGCAAAGCTCGCCCCCACCCAACTGGAAGTGCTGGACGAAAGCGCCGCCCATGCAGGCCATGCCGGCGCCAACGGCACAGGCTTTGGCACCCATTTCCGGGTGCGGATTGCGTCACCTTTCTTTACAGGACGGCCCCGCGTGGCGCAACACCGCCTTGTGTATGATGCGCTGCAAGAATTTATTGACCAAGGCGTTCACGCCCTCGCCATTGAAGTTCTCTGAGCCGGCCCCAAGTCATCAGTCGCCGGATTTCAGCTGGCACACAACCTCTCATTTTTTGGATTTCGCATGAAGAAACAGCTCCTGTCCGGCCTCGTCGCCGCTGCCGTGCTGGGCACGTTGGCCCTGCCCGCTTCCGCCCAGAACGTTGCCGTCGTCAATGGCAAGGCCGTGCCGAAGGAACGCGTCGAAGCGCTCAAGCAACAGGTGGAACGCTCGGGCCGCCCCGTGACGCCCGACATCGAAGGCCAGATCAAGGAAGAAGTCATTGCCCGTGAAATCTTCATGCAGGAAGCGCAAAAGCGCGGCCTGGAAGCCTCGGCAGACTACAAGACCCAGCTGGACCTGGCCCGCCAGACCATTCTGATCCGCGAACTGTTCGCCGACTTCCAGAAGAAGAACCCCGTGACCGACGCCGAAATCCAGGCCGAGTACGACAAGTTCGTGGCGGCCAACGGCGGCAAGGAATACAAGGCCAGCCACATCCTGGTGGAAAAGGAATCCGACGCCAAGGCCATCATCGCGTCCATCAAGAAGGGCGCCAAGTTCGAAGACATCGCCAAGAAGCAATCCAAGGACCCAGGCTCCGGCGCCAAGGGTGGCGACCTGGACTGGGCCAACCCCGCCAGCTACGTGAGCGAATTCACGGAAGCCCTCATCAAGCTCGAAAAGGGCAAGATGACCGACACCCCCGTGAAGAGCCAATTTGGCTGGCACGTGATCCGCCTGGACGGCGTGCGCCAGGCCGAACTGCCCAAGCTGGAAGAAGTCAAGCCCCAGGTCGCCCAACAGCTGCAACAGCAAAAGCTGGCGAAGTTCCAGGAAGACCTGCGCGCCAAGGCCAAGGTCGAGTAATCGATCCGGCGGCATCCCGCACGGGATGCGCCTTCATGCATAAAAAAACGCGGCCCTGGCCGCGTTTTTTTATGGCCACTCGGGGTGTGATCTGCGCCCGGTGCGTCACCCAGGCCCAGCACCTGCGCATGCCATCCTCTCCTTTTGCGGCAAGCAGATTACAAACTACAAACGCCCCACCCACCAGGCCACCGCCATCAGCCCCCCGATCATCACGGGCTGGTGAAGCATGTAGTAGCTCAGACTCCAGCGCCCCAGGGCCGCCAGGGGCCGACAAACGCCCGGCAGCGGCCATCGCAGCAACGCAGACCGGCGGACCAGCATCCACTGGCCCAGGGCCAGCCCCCACCACATCACGCCCAGCCAGGGCAAAACAGGCACGTAGTCTTCGGTGAAGGGCTTGTGCGACACCAGCCCCAGCCAGTTGAGGGCGCGGCCATTGAGCCATGGCGCCAACTCAGCCCCACTGCCCACCAACAAATACTGTGCCAGGGGCGGCAAAGCCACGGCCACCAGCCCCGCCAGCCACAGCCACCGCCCCCAGCCGGCGGTGCACCGGGCAATGAGCAGCATCACCGCCATGCCATGCAAAACACCGAAATAGATGAAGCTCTGCGGAAACATGGCGAAAGAGCCTGCCGTCACCAGCAGCGCGCAACCCGCGATCTGCATCCAGCGGCGCCCGAAACGCAGCCACCCTTGCGCCTGGTGCAGCGCAATGGCCTGGCCCAGCCCCGCACAGAAAAGAAAGAGGCTCACGATGAACGTGCGCTGCGTGGTCCAGAACGGGTCCACGCGGAAGTTCTGCGGCCAGAAACCAAAATGGCTCAGGTCAAAACAGAAGTGGAAGACGGTCATCCACACCATGGCCAGCCCCCGCAGCGCATCCACGGCGTCATAGCGCAGGCCGCTGGTGGCCAAGGCGCCCATCCGTGGTCTCGAAGCAGAAGACAGAAGGGCAGACAGAGAACGTTTCATGGCGTGGCCAGTCAGGCGGCGATTGGACAGAAGCGCCCCGGGCTTCGGTGCCATCCGGGACGCCCCGATGGTAAGGACGTTTGCCCCTGTCACTTGCCCAGCACCGCAACAGGCAAGAAAAAAGGCCTTGCAGCATGTGCTGCAAGGCCTTCAAACATTGGTCGGAGCGGCGGGATTCGAACTCGCGACCCTCTGCTCCCAAAGCAGATGCGCTACCAGGCTGCGCTACGCTCCGACAGCTCGTATTCTAACCCGCCAATTTTCTGTTTTTTGGTTCGATGCCTGCTTTTTGCATTTTTTTTGAAAAACAGCAGACACCCCAAGCAAACCGAAAATCCACAGCCTCTGGCAAGGCCGTGCGAGGACGAGAGAACAACAAGAAACGGATCAGCCCTTCAGGCTGAAAAAGACCAATGAAACCAATGAAACCAATGAAACCAACCAGGCGATGGCTTAGCGGCTGCTCGGGCCAGGGCCACGGCCAGCCAGGTGGCGGAAGGTGATGCGGCCCTTGGTCAGGTCGTAAGGCGACATTTCCAGGGACACCTTGTCACCCGCCAGGATGCGGATGTGGTGCTTGCGCATCTTGCCACCCGTGTAGGCGATCAGTTGGTGACCGTTGTCCAGCGTGACGCGAAAGCGCGAGTCGGGCAAGACTTCGGTGACGGAGCCTTGCATTTCAATGAGTTCTTCTTTGGCCATGTTCGTTATCTCTTCAAAACTAATATTCTGTGATCAGCGCCTGAACGCTTGGTGCATCCACCACGGTAGCCACGACGTGGTCGGTGCTCGACACACGGTGCATTGCGGGCGGTGGGAGTCGCTGCACCCGGGGCGCAGATCAGGCAGACGGCCGGGGGAGACGGCTTCAATGGACAGGCAAAAGCGCTGTGCAAAGCCTGTCGATTGTACCGCGATGCGCCCTGTTGTGCCTATCGGCCCGTTTGGGCAGTGGCGGGTGGACCGTCACGCCCCTGCACGGCCAGGGCCAGCGTCCGCACCAGATCCGTCTGTGTGATCACACCCATCAGGCGATCGTCCACGTCCACGATGGGAATGTGGTGGTGCCCCCCTTGGGAAAACAGCGGGACCAGATCCATGGCGTGTTGTTCCACGCGCGCCACCTGCACGGGGTGAGACATGATCTCGCCCACGTTCTGCGGCTGGCCGCCGCGCCCCATGACCAGGGTGCGCAGGCGCTGCCCCAGGCCTTCATGTACATCCAGGTTGGCCAGGCGCATGAAGTCCGCCACCGTCACGATGCCCACCACCAGGCGCTGCGCATCCACCACGGGCAGCGCCTTAATCTGCTCGGCACGCATCAAGGACCAGGCATCCTTCAACGAAACACCCGCCTCCACCGCCAACGGCGGCCGGGACATGATGTCCGAGCAGCGCACCTCCCCCAGCGTCCGCTGGAACGCTGCGCGCCCTGCCAGGTGCAGCAACCCTTCCAGATCCGCGCGGCTCACATCCAGCACCTGGTTGTAGTGCGCCAGCGCAGCATCCACGTCCGATGCCGTGAAAGCCCCCTGGGCCACGTCGGTGCGGGCCGCCGCACGCTGCGGGTGCGGGTAGCGGCGCCCGGTCAGCCCGTTGTAGACCACCGCAGCCACCAGCAGCACCAGCACGTTGAACAGAATGGGAAACGCCGCCAGGTGCCAGCCATCGCCTGCGGTCAGCACCACATACAGCGCCATGGCGCCGCCCGGCGGGTGCAGGCAGCGCAGCGGCACCATGAGCGCAATGGCCAAGCCCACGGCCACCGCCCCCGCCAGCACCGGATCGGGAACCAGGGCCGCGCAAAGCCCCCCCCACCAGGGCCGACAAGGTGCTGCCACCCAGCACAGGCCAGGGCTGGGCCAGCGGGCTTGATGGCATGCCGAACACCAGCACCGCGCTGGCCCCCAGCGAAGCCACCATCCAGGGGCCGGAACTGCCGCCCCCCGCCCACCAGCGGCTCAGCCAGGCCGTCAGCAACACGCCAACCACCGCGCCCACGATAAAACGCAGCCGTTCGCGGCCGTCAATGCCCAGTGGTGCAGGCCAGAAGTGGCGCAACCACCGCACGAGACGCATGCGCACCGGCGGCGGCGAAGAAGACGGGGGTGGAGGAACGGAAAAAGACATGGAAAAGAAAGAAGCAAGCGCGGCCGTGCACCCATTCGGCAGCAAAACAGGCAGGCCCAGAGAGCCCGCGCGCCGCAATCCGCCAGTGTCGCCGAGCTTGCCGTTGGGCGGGGCCCAGGGCCCACATGCCCCCACAACACCCTGCCGCAGCCATGCCCACCGCCGCATCCACCACCCAGGGCACAAAAAGGGCGGCTTATGCTCGAAACTACTGATACCGGCAGCCCCCACAGGCCTGCGCAGCCCTGAAATCATGATCTATACTGCACAAAATATCAAAAAATGCAGTTTAGTTCATGTTTGTTTTTGCAGTCCCAGTGTCCAAACACCCCGATGATCGGGCTGCAACGCGCCAAGCTGCCGACCCCTGGAGCGCTTGACCTGGCAAGGCAACACCCGCCCCTGCCGGTACGGGTAACCCATAGGTATTCACCACGGAATGCTTGAAGTAAATTACTTTAGGCCTAAACAAAGGAGACCCATCCCATGACCACCCGCCGCCTCGTCATCAGCCGCAGCGCCGCCCTTGTGGGCGCAGCATCCACGGGGCTGTTGCTGCCCTCCATCGTGCGCGCCCAAAGCGGCAAGGTGCGCGTGGGTTTCATGCTGCCTTATACCGGCACCTTTGCCCAGTTGGGCGTGGCCATCGAGAACGGCGTGCGCCTGGCCATCGACCAGCAAGGCGGCAAGCTCGGCGGGCGCGAGATCGAGTGGTTCAAGGTGGACGATGAGTCCGAGCCCAGCAAAGGCGTGGAAAACGCCAGCAAGCTGGTGCAGCGCGACAAGGTGGATGTGCTGATCGGCACCGTGCATTCCGGGGTGCAGATGGGTATCCAGAAGGTGGCGCGCGACACCGGCGTGCTCAACCTCATCCCCAATGCAGGCGTGCATGCCGCCACTCGCGCGCTGTGTGCACCCAATGTGTTCCGCACCTCGTTCAGCAACTCGCAACCCACGCTGGCGCTGGGCAAGGCCATGGTCGAAAAAGGCCACAAGAAGGCCGTCTGGATCACCTGGAAGTACGCGGCCGGCGACGAGGCCTTTGAAGGCTTCAAGGAAAGCTACACCAAGGCTGGCGGCACCATCATCAAGGAACTGGGCCTGCCCTTCCCCAATGTGGAGTTCCAGGCACTGCTGACCGAAATCGCAGCCCTCAAGCCCGATGCCGTGGCCTGCTTCTTTGCCGGTGGCGGCGCGGCCAAGTTCATCAAGGACTACGCCGCCGCAGGCCTCAAGGGCAAGATCCCGCTGTATGGCTCGGGCTTCCTGACCGAAGGCGTGCTCGACGCCGCCGGCCCTGCAGCCGACGGCATCATCACCACCATGCACTACAGCGACTCGCTGGACACGCCGCGCAACAAGCAGTTCCGCCTGGAGTACGCCAAGGCCTTCCGCAGCCAGCCCGACGTGTACGCCGTGCAGGGCTACGACACTGGCCTGCTGCTGGTGCAGGGCGCCAACGCCGTCAAGGGTGACCTGTCCGCCAAGCCCGCCGTCATCAAGGCCATGGAAAGCGCCACCATCGACAGCCCGCGCGGCAAGTGGACCATGAGCCGGGCCCACAACCCCGTACAGGACATCTACCTGCGCCAGGTGGACAACAAGGAAAACAAGGTGATCGGCGTGGCCGCCAAGGCCCTGGCCGACAGCGGCACCGGCTGCAGGATGGGCTGAGCCCGCACGGCGCGCGCCTCCTGAACCGCCCCCGCATGGATGTCATGCGGGCCCCATGCTGCCGGCCTTGCGCCGCGCAGCCTGGCCTGTTGCATTCGCACTCCCCCCTCACCGCACCCTCGCCCTCCATGGACTTCGCCACTTTCCTGATCCAGCTGCTCAACAGCGTGCAGTACGGCCTGCTGCTGTTCATGCTGGCGGCCGGCCTCACGCTGATCTTCGGGATCATGGGCGTGGTGAACCTGGCACATGGCAGCTTCTACATGCTGGGGGCTTACCTGGGCTACTCGCTGTCAGGGCACTTCGGCAGCCTCACCCTCGCCATTCTGGGTGGCGCTGTGCTCTCCGTGCTGTTTGGTCTGGCGCTGGAGTGGCTGCTGTTTCGCCACTTCTACCACCGCGACCACCTCGACCAGGTGCTGCTGACCTTCGGCCTGATCTACATCTTTGAAGAACTGCGCTCCATCCTCTGGGGCGACGATGTGCATGGCGTGCCCATCCCCCCCATGCTGGACTGGTCCATTCCGCTGACCGACACCCTCTCCTACCCCGTGTACCGGCTGTTCATCTCGGGCGTGTGCATCGCGCTAGCGCTGGGCCTGTACCTGCTGATCTCCAAGACCCGCCTGGGCATGAAGATCCGCGCGGGCGCGTTCAACCGCGACATGGCCGAGTCGCTGGGGGTGAACATCAAGCTCATCCATGCCATTGTGTTTGCACTGGGCGTGGGCCTGGCAGCGGTGGCGGGCATGGTGGCCGCGCCCGTGTCCAGCGTCTATCCCAACATGGGCGCATCCGTGCTCATCATGTGTTTTGTGGTGGTGGTGATCGGCGGCATCGGCTCGGTGCGTGGGGCACTCATTGCGGCCCTGCTGGTGGGGCTGGTGGACACTTTTGGCAAGGTGCTGCTGCCCTCCATGGCGGGCATGCTGGTCTACATGCTGATGGCGGCCGTGCTGCTGTGGAAACCCGAAGGTCTTTTCAAACAATGATGGTCCCCATGCTTGTCACTTCGCGCATGTCCTACGCCTCCCAGCCCGGCAGCCCCTCATGAGCACCCCTCGCGCCAACATCGAAGTGCTGCCGCGCAGTGTGCAGTTTGCCCTCGCGCTAGGGCTGGCAGCGCTGCTGCTGTTCCCCGTGGTGGGCAGCGACTTCTACGTGCAGATGGTCACGCGCATGATGATCATGGCCATCTTCGCGATGAGCCTGGATCTGCTGCAGGGCGTGACCGGCCTGGTGTCGCTGGGCCACGCCGCCTACTTTGGCGTGGCGGGCTACGCGCTGGCCTTCCTCACGCCGGCCGACATGCCCGTCAGCCTGTGGTGGTCGCTGCCGCTGGCGGTGGCCGGCGCGGGGCTGGTGGCGCTGGTCATCGGCTTCTTCGTGGTGCGCACCCACGGCATCTACTTCATCATGGTCACGATGGCGTTTGCGCAGATGGTGTTCTACCTGTTCTTCGACAACAAGGTGCTGGGCGGCTCGGACGGCCTGTACATCAACTTCCGGCCCGATGCCTCCCTCTTCGGCTGGCTGCCGTTCGACCTGGAAGGCCGCAAGACTTTCTATTACTTCACCCTCGCCCTGGTGGTCATCGTCTATGCGCTGCTGCGCCGCCTGCTCTGGAGCCCGTTGGGCCGGGCACTCGCGGGCATCCGCATCAACGAGCACCGCATGCGCGCCATGGGTTTTGGCACGCAGGGCTACAAGCTCACCGCATTCACCGTGGCGGGTGCGCTGGCAGGCCTGGCGGGCTACCTGTGGGGCGCGCAGACGGGCTATGTGAACCCGGAGCTGATGGGGTTTCACATGAGCGCTCACGCCATCATGATGGTCATCCTGGGCGGCATGGGCAATTTCGCAGGGGCCATCGTGGGCGCCTTTGTATTCGAGGTTCTGCTGCATGTGTTCAAGGACATCACCAAGCACTGGCAGTTGCTGATGGGCGGCTTCATCGTGCTGGTGGTGGTGGCCGCGCCACGCGGGCTGCTGGGCATGCTGGGGCAACGCAAGGGCGCCATGGCCCAGGAGGACGCACACCATGGCTGACGCCCTGCTCTCTGCCCGCCAGCTCATCAAGCGCTTTGGCGGCCTGGCCGCCGTGGGCGGCGTGTCCGTGGACCTCTGGCGCGGCCAGATCCACGCCGTGATCGGCCCCAACGGCGCGGGCAAGTCCACGCTGACCAACCTGCTCTCGGGCGACCTGCCCCCCACCTCGGGCCAGGTGCTGCTGGGCGGCACCGATGTGACCGGCTGGGCGCCCGAACGCATCTCGCGCCAGGGCCTGGGCCGCAGCTACCAGAAGACCAACATCTTCCTGCCGCTCACCGTGCATGAAAACGTGCGCCTGGCCGCCCAGTCGCGCGATGCGCAGCAGCCCTGGAACCCGCTGCGCTGGTGGCAGGACACACGCGCCAGCACTATCAAAAACAGAGCTACTACCGCACGCCTGGAAAGCGCTATCGAGCTTTCTGGCCTCAAAGACCGGCGCACGGCGATTGCCGGGGCCATGAGCCATGGCGAGCAGCGCCAGCTGGAGATCGCCATGACCCTGGCCACGGAGCCCCAGGTGCTACTGCTCGACGAGCCCCTGGCCGGCATGGGTGTGGCCGAGGCCGAGCGCATGGTCGATTTGCTGCAGCGCCTCAAGCCCGCGCACGCCATCATGCTGGTGGAGCACGACATGGACGCCGTGTTTGCGCTGGCCGACCGCCTCACGGTGATGGTCAACGGCGAGGTGATTGCACACGGCACACCGGCCGAGGTGCGCGCCGACGCGGGCGTACAAGCCGCCTATTTGGGAGAAGACCACTGATGAGCAGCGCTCCATGGATCGATGCCCGGGGCATCCACACCTTCTACGGCAGCAGCCACATCCTGCACGGCATTGACTTCAGCGTGGGACAGGGCGAGACCATCGGCCTCATGGGCCGCAATGGCATGGGCAAGAGCACCCTTCTCAAGTCGCTGATGGGGCTGGTCAAGCCGCGCGCGGGCAGCGTCACGGTGGCGGGCCGCGAGATGACGGGCAAGCCGCCCTACGAGGTGGCGCGTCTGGGTATTGCCTATGTGCCTGAAGGCCGTGGCATCTTCGGCAACCTGAGCGTGGTCGAGAATTTGCAGATGGCCGCCCGCGCCGGCACGCGCGGCCAGCGCGACTGGACCTACGAGCGCGTGCTGGAGACCTTCCCGCGCCTGAAGGAGCGCCTGGGCCATGGCGGCCAGCAGCTCAGCGGCGGCGAGCAGCAGATGCTGACCATCGGCCGTGCGCTCATGACCAACCCCGACGTGCTCATCCTCGACGAAGCCACCGAGGGCCTGGCGCCGCTGATCGCGCGCGAAATCTGGCGCATCTGCAGCCTCATCAAGGACAGCGGGATCAGCAGCGTGATCGTGGACAAGAACTGGAAACATGTCACGCAGATCACCGACCGCAACATCATCCTGGTCAAGGGCCAGGTGGTGTTCGAGGGCAGCTCGGATGCACTGCACGCGCAGCCCGAACTGCTGGACCAGTACCTCGGGGTCTGAGCCGTGCGGGGGAGGCCCCCGCGCCGATAGAATCATCCGCTTTCGTCTTCGAGGGTTTCGCCCGTGTCTGATCGCCTGGCAGTTCTGCCGCAATACCTCCTGCCCAAGCAGGCACTGACCACCCTCGCGGGCAAGTTCGCATCGGCCCGGCTGGGGGGCCTGACCACCTCGGTGATCCGCTGGTTTGTGGGCCGCTACAACGTGAACATGGGCGAGGCGGCCAACCCCGACATCGCCAGCTACGCCAGCTTCAACGACTTCTTCACGCGCGCGCTCAAACCCGGCGCGCGCCCACTGGCCGATGCCGACCTGGTCTGCCCCGTGGACGGCGCCATCAGCCAGTTCGGCCCCATTGCCAAGGACCAGGTCTTCCAGGCCAAGGGCCACTCATATTCCACCACCGCCCTCGTGGGCGGCGACGCGGCGCTGGGTGCGCGCTTCGAGAACGGCCATTTCGCCACGCTGTACCTGAGCCCGCGCGACTACCACCGCATCCACATGCCCTGCGCAGGCGAGCTGACGCGCATGATCCATGTGCCCGGCGACCTGTTCTCGGTCAACCCCACCACCGCGCGCGGCGTGCCCGGCCTGTTCGCGCGCAACGAGCGCGTGGTCTGCGTGTTCGAGTCGGCCCAGGGCCCGTTTGTGCTGGTGCTGGTGGGCGCCACCATCGTGGGCAGCATGGCCACCGTGTGGCATGGCCAGGTGAACCCACCCCGCCCCGGCACACTGCGCCAGTGGGACTACGCCCCCGGTCAGGTGCGCCTGCAAAAGGGCGAAGAGATGGGCCGCTTTCTGCTCGGCTCCACCGTGGTGATGCTGTTCCCTGAGGGGCCGCTGCAGTTCAACCCCCAGTGGGCGCCCGCACGGCCCATTCAGCTGGGCGAAGCGATGGCCCAGCGGGCGGCGGGCTGACCGGGGCCTTGTTGCTGCTACCGGGCTGCTGCGCGGCAATGCAGCACGGCCTTACCCAGGCACCCGACTGAGCTGAAACGCACTGGGCTCCAGCCGAAGCGTGTCGGGGTGCACAGGGGCATCACGCCCCACCAGGTGCACCATCAGGCCACCGCGCCGCACCACCACATGGCTCACCGTCTCGCGGCTGCTCCCCAGGTGGACGACCGCGCCAGGCTTGAACAAAGGCATGTAGTAATAAGCCGCAGTTTCCATAAGGATGCGGCTCCTTCCGCACAGGTGGCCAGGTGGCGCACCGCGCGGCCTGCACAAACAAGGTGAGGCCGCTCGAACCATCCTAGCACCGATCCCCGACCCTACCGTGCTGTCGGAAGGTAAAGCCAGGGACGGGTCAGCCCCGGGCGTGCGCCCGCGCAAACGCCAGCGCCGCCGCCAGCATGCGCTGCAGGTGGGGCTGCACGCCCGCCGCCACCTCGGGCAGGTAGTCAAAGGGCAAAACCTCCTGCATGTAGCTGCACTGCGTCATCTCCAGCTGCACCGCGTGGATGTTCTGCGCGGGCTGGCCGTAGTGGCGCGTGATGTGCCCGCCCTTGAAGCGACCATTGAGCACGCCGGTGTAGCCGGGTGCGGACTGGGCGATGGCCAGCAGCTCCTGCGCCAGCGCCAGGTCGCAGCTCGCGCCATCGGCCGTGCCCAGGTTCAGGTCGGGCAGCTTGCCCTCAAAAAAACGCGGCAGGACGGAGCGGATGGAATGCGCATCCCACAGCACCGCCACGCCGTGCTGCGCGCGGATGCGGTCCAGCTCGGCACGCAGCTGCGCGTGGTACGGCGCCCAGACGGCATCGCGGCGCGCGGCCACCTCGGCGTCCCCCGGCACATCGCCTTGTGCGTAGATGGGCGTGTCGTCGAAGGTGTCCACGGGGCACAGGCCCGTGACGCTCTGGCCGGGGTACAGGCTCGCGCCATCGGGCGGGCGGTTCAGGTCCACCACATAGCGCGAATGCGTGGCCACCAGGATGGACGCCCCCATGTCTTTTGCAAACGCGTAGAGGCGCTCCATGTGCCAGTCCGTGTCGGGCACGTGGCGGGCTTCGTCGGTGAAGCGCGCGGCCAGCGCAGGCGGCACATAGGTGCCCGCGTGGGGCATGGAGATGAGCAAGGGCGCGGTGCCCTGGTGGAAGGTGAACGGTGGGGGAGCGGTATCGGTCATGGCAAAGAAGAAAGTACAGGCAGAACGGATTGAGTCAGTCAGTCAGTCAGTCAGCGGCAATGGTGGCCGAGCGCGCAGCCAGGAAAGCCTGCGCACCCGTGTCGTGCAAAGCATGGCGACCCTCCGACACACGCTGCACACCGGCCACCCACAGGCTGTCGATGGCCGAGGTGCGGTGGCTGCCAAACACATGGGACGAGAGCATGCTGTGTGCGGGCAGGCCCGCAAGTGCCACATGCTGCGCATCCAGCGCCACCAGGTCCGCCTGCTGGCCCACGGCCAAGCCGCCGATTGCACGGCCGGATGCTTGCGCCCCGCCCTGCACCGCCTGCAGGGTCATGGCCGTGGCCACCTCGGCCTGGCCGGGGCTGGCCAGCACATTGCGCTGGCGCAGCGACAGGCGCTGGCCGTATTCGAGCATCAGCAGCTCCTCGGCCGCGTTCACGCAGGCATGGCTGTCCGAGCCCACACCCCAGCGGCCGCCGTGCTGCAGCCACAGCGGCATGTCGAAGATGCCGTCACCCAGGTTCGCCTCCGTGGTGGGGCAGATGCCGGCCACGGCGCCCGTGCGCGCGGCATCCAGGTACTCCTGTGGCGTCATGTGCGTGGCATGCACCAGGCACCAGCGTTCATCCACCGGCGCGTGCTCCAGCAGCCATTGCACGGGGCGCTGGCCGCTCCAGGCGATGCAGTCCTCCACCTCCTGCGTCTGCTCGGCGATGTGGATGTGGATGGGGGCCTGGGGGTTCAGCGCGGTCAGGCCCTGCACGGCGGCGGCCAGGCTATCGGGCGGCACGGCGCGCAACGAATGCGGGGCCAGGCCCAGAACACCACCCTGCGCCCGCGTGGCGGGCGCCAAGCGCTCCAATAAGGAGAGCATGTTGTCCGTGCTGCGAATAAAGCGGGCCTGGTCCGCACGCGGCGGCTTGGCGCCAAACCCGCTGGTCTGGTAGAGCACCGGCAGCAGCGTGATGCCCATGCCCGCGTTGTGCGCCGCGCGCAGCAGCGCCAACGACAGCGTGGCGTCGTCGGCATAGGGCCGGCCGTCCTGGTCGTGGTGCACGTAGTGGAACTCGCACACGCTGGTGTAGCCCGCCTCCAGCATCTCGATATAAAGCCAGGTGGCAATGGCCTCCAGCGATTCGGGCGTGATGCGCGCGGCAAAGCGGTACATCAGGTTGCGCCAGCTCCAGAAGCTGTCCTGGCTTTCGCCCCGGTATTCCGTGAGGCCCACAAACGCGCGCTGGAACGCGTGCGAATGCAGGTTGGGCATGCCGGGGACCACCGGGCCGCGTGCCTGCGGGGCATCGCCCGGCGCAGCATCCGGCGCCACAGACAGCAGGCGGCCCGTGGCATCCCACTGCAGCAGCACATTGCGCGCCCAGCCGGTGGGCAACAGCGCATCGGCCGCGAACAGGCGGCCGGCGATAGGGGTGGAGGAATCGGTCACGTTGGATAGGCTCACAGGTCGAACACCTTGCCGGGGTTCATCAGGTTCAAAGGGTCGAGCGCCCGCTTGATGGCGCGCATGGCCGCCAGTTCGGCCGGCGTGCGGCTGGCGCTGAGATAAGGTTTCTTGTGCAGGCCGATGCCATGCTCGGCGGACACGCTGCCGCCAAAGGCCGCCACCTGCGCGTAGACCAGCGCTTCCACGGCGGCCTCCTCGCCATCCACCGTGGCCGCGTCGGTGGACAGGTGCAGGTTGCCATCGCCCACATGGCCGAAGAACAGGCTGTGGTGCCCGGGCCAGCGCGCCGCCAGCGCTTCGCGGCAGGCATCGGCAAAGCGGCCGATGTCGGCCAGCGGCAGGCTCACGTCGAAGTTGATGGGCGGGTGCATGTGGGCGGGCAGCTCGGCCGTGGCCTCGCGGATCTTCCACAGCGCGCGGGCCTGCGCCTGCGACTGCGCGATGGCGGCATCGATGGCCTCGCCCGCCGCCATGGCGTCGCCCAGCACGGCCTCGAGCGCATCGCGCAGCATGGCCTCGTCCTGGCCGCCCACGTCCACCAGCGCCACGAAGGGATGGGCGGCATCGAACGGCTCGCGCAGGTTCTGCCACGCCAGCGACGCTGCCACAAAGTCGCGCCACATCAGCTCAAAGGCCGACAGTGCGCCCGGGAATCGTGCCTGCAGCCGCGCGAGCAGGCCCTGGGCCGCATCAAAGTCCGGCAGCGCCACCAGTGCCGTGGCGCGGGCTGCGGGCAGGGGCCGCAGGCGCAGCACCGCGCGCGTGACCACGCCCAGCGTGCCCTCGGCGCCAATGAAACACTGCTTGAGGTCGTAGCCCGTGTTGTTCTTGAGCATGGGGCGCAGCATGGGCAGCACCGAGCCGTCGGCCAGCACCACCTCCAGCCCCAGCACCTGCTCGCGCATCATGCCGTGCTGCAGCACGCCGTTGCCGCCGGCATTGGTGGCAATGGCGCCACCCACCTGGGCCGAGCCGCGCGCGCCAAAGTCCACGCCAAACTGCAAGCCGGCCGCCAGCGCCGCGTCCTGCACCGCCTGCACGGTGGCGCCTGCCTGCACGGTGAGCGTGGCGGCGCGCGCATCGAGCACCTCCACGGCGTTCATGCGGTCCAGCGACAGGGCCACGCAGCCCGCGCTGGGCACGGCCGCCCCCGCCAGCCCCGTGAGGCCGCCCTGCGGCACCACGGGCACGCGGTGGGCATGGCACAGGCTCAGCAGGGCCGAGACGGCTTCGGTACTGCGCGGGCGCACCAGGGCCGCAGGCGCCACGGGGGCGGTGCCACTCCAGTCGGTGTGGTGGCGCGCGGGCACGGCATCGCCCACCTGCACGCAGTCGGCGCCCAGGGCATCCACCAGCGCCGCCAGGAATTCGGGGGTGGCAGGTGCCGCCATCAGCGCACTCCTTCCGCGACCACCCGCCCCTGCCGCACGATGGTGCACGCGGGGTGGTGGCCAAACCAGTAGGCCAGCTCGGCCGCCTCGCGCAGCGGCCAGAGCACAAAGTTGGCAGGCCGCCCCGATGCGATCAGGCCATGCGTGCCTTGCAGGCCCAGCGCGCGCGCGGCGTGCGTGGTGATGCCCGCAAGCGCCTCGGGCACCGTCAGGCGGAACAGCGTGCAGGCCATGTTGGCCATGAGCAGCAGGCTGAGCGCGGGCGAGGTGCCGGGGTTGTGGTCGGTGGAGACGGCCATGGGCACGCCGGCTTCGCGCAGCTGCGCAATGGGCGGCAGGTGCGTGTCGCGCAGCGTGTAGTAGGCGCCGGGCAGCAGCACGGCCACGGTGCCTGCGGCCTTCATGGCGGCAATGCCGTCGGCCGACAGGTGCTCGATGTGGTCGCACGAGAGCGCGCCATAGCGCGCGGCCAGCGCCGAGCCGCCCATGTCCGAGAGCTGCTCGGCATGCAGCTTGACGGGGATGCCGAGCTTTTGCGCGGCCTGGAACACCTGTTCCGTCTCGGCCAGCGTGAAGGCGATGCGTTCGCAGAACACATCGACCGCATCCACCAGGCCTTCGGCGGCCAGCGCGGGCAGCATCTCATTGCAGACTAGATCGACATAGGCTTGGCTGCGGCCTGCGTACTCGGGCGGCAGCGCGTGCGCGCCCAGGAAGGTGGTGCGCACCGCCACGCCAAACGCCTCGCCCAGGCGGCGGGCCACGCGCAGCTGCTTGCGTTCGTTCTCCAAGGCCAGGCCGTATCCGGACTTGATCTCGATGGCGCATACGCCTTCTGCCAGCAGGGCCTGCAGGCGCGGCGCGGCCTGGTCAAAGAGTTCGTCTTCGGTGGCTGCGCGTGTGGCCTTCACCGACGAGACGATGCCCCCGCCCGCCTTGGCCACTTCTTCATAGGTGGCACCGGCCAGGCGCATCGCGAATTCGTTGGCGCGCTGGCCGCCGTAGACCAGGTGGGTGTGGCAGTCCACCAGCCCAGGCGTGGCCAGTGCCCCCCGCGCATCATGGCGCGGCAATGCCTGGTAGGCGGCAGGCAACTGCGCCTCGGGCCCCACCCAGACCATCTGGCCCTGCTGCACCACCACGCAAGCGGGCTGGCCCTCGGGCACGGGCACGTCGGCCACCCACAGGCCGGGCGCGGGCTTGAGATGAACCCACACGCCGTCGGCGCTCTCGCTGGCGGCAAATCCGTTGGGGTTGCCGTTGTTGTCCTTGTGCTGCATCTGCCTGCCCCCCGTGGGCTCCGTGTTGAATGCTATACAAACAATAGCTGCTAGCGCCTATCCATCAAGCGGTAGCGGCCATTTTTATTCAAACTGCTGGTGCCGCGCCACGCTGCAACGCGATCCAGACCAGTGCGGGCGCATCGGCGGCTGCCCCTGCGTGCACCGGCTCCAGTTGGCCCTGCGGCGCGCCGCCCTCGTCCGCCCACCAAAAACCCTGTCCCGCCGTCAGCGCACGCGGCTCGGCGCCCTGCTCCACCCACTGCCAATCTCCCTGCAGTACCAAACACAGGCCCGCAGGCGCGCCGCCAGGCGATTGCGCACCGCTCACCACCTGCAGCGGCCCGTGCCACAGGCCCCGGCGTTGCATGAGGTTGAAGTCCTTGGACGTGCCGCCCAGTAGGGCGCCATCCACCGCGTCGTCGCCCGAGAAAGCAAACGGTTGCCAGCGCTGGTCCAGCCGGTGCTCCCAACCAGCGCTGCGCAGGTGCAGGCCGTCGCCGCCCAGCAGCATGATCTGCCGGTCGATGGCCGGGAAGACCGAGAACGGCCCTGGTCGGTCCACCGTGGCCAGGCTCACGCGCCACTCAAAGCTGTTCATGTCAGCACCGGGCGGCCAGCAAGCCAGCTCCTGCGTGCTGCCGCCGCCGTTTTTCCAGGGCATGCTGGGGGTGGTGGCCAGGTCAAAAAAGTGCGTTGCCATCGTTGTTGTCGTGTTCATCAATCAGGATGTTGCGGTGGTCGGCTCTGCATCGGTGACCAGCAGCGGGAACAGCGGATGGTCCATCTCCACGCCAGCGGGCAACTCGTCGGCCAGGCCCGGAAACTCGGGCGAGGTCTTCCACGGCCGGGGCGCATGGCGCGTATCGTCGCCGAGGAACCGCACCGAAAACACGCGGCGGCGGTGGGTGCCCTCTACCCCACCCGCCGCATGCAGCGTGAGCATGTGAAAACACACCACGTCACCGGGCTCGATCTCCCAGCCTACGATGGGGAAGGCATCGCGGTCGGCCTCGACGTCGGGCAGGTCCTGCAGGCTGCCTTCGGGGAACCACTTCGCCTGGTTGTCCATGAAGGTGCGCGGCATGAGCCAGGGGCCCTTGTGCGAACCGGCCACAAATTCGAGCGTGGCCGCACGCGACACCGGATCGACCGGAATCCACATGCTGATGCTCTGTTGGCCGTCGATGTTGTAGTACGGCTGGTCCTGATGCCAGGGCGTGCGCTGGCGCGTGCCCGGCTCCTTCACCAGCACATGGTCGTGGTACAGCCGCACGGTGCGCGACTGCATGAGGCGCTGCGCGGCCAGCGCCAGCGGGGTTTCGTGCACAAAGCGGCCGAACTGCGGAATGTCCTGCCAGTTGCAAAAGTCCTCGAAGAACCGGCCTGGGTCGTCAGGCCGGCTGGCCACCTTGGCACGCGGGCTGGGCGCGGCCAGGTTGGCGTCGATGCCCTCGCGCAGCAGCGCCACCTCTTCGGGCGTGAGCAGCTGCTTGATACACAGCGCGCCGTCGCGGTCGAAGCGGGCAATGTCGTCTGCGGTCAGGCGCTGCTGCAGGCGCTGTTGAAAGCGCTCCTGCAGGCGCGGGTCCAGGGCGGGTGATGGCGGGGGCATGCGGGCTTGTCTCCTGTTGTGTTGTTTGTTCACCGTTGTCGTGCGCCACGCCACACCCGGCCTCAGGCGCGGGTGAGCACCGCCTGCAGAAAGGAGCGCGTGCGCTCCTGCGTGGGGTTGGTGAAGATGGTGGCGGGTGCACCGGCCTCAATGATGCCGCCGCCGTCCATCACCACGACCACATCGCCCACCTCGCGCGCAAAGTCCATCTCGTGCGTGACCACCATCATGGTCATGCCTTCGCTGGCCAGCAGCTTCATGACCTGCAGCACCTCGCCCACCAGCTCCGGGTCCAGCGCCGACGTGGGCTCGTCGAACAGCATCACGCGCGGCTCCATGGCCAGTGCGCGGGCAATGGCCACACGCTGCTTTTGCCCGCCCGACAGGCTGGCGGGCATGGCCGACGCCTTGTGCGCCAGGCCCACCTTGGCCAGCAGGGCCTGGGCGCGCTCCTCGGCCTCCTTGCGCGAGAGGCCGCGCAGCTTGCGCGGGCCCAAAGTGACGTTGTCGAGCACCGACAGGTGCGGGAACAGGTTGAACGACTGGAACACCATGCCCACTTCTTCGCGCAAGGTGTTGAGGTCATGGTCGGGCAGCATGCGGCCGTCCTGCACCAGTGTGCGTCCGCAAATTTCCACGGTGCCGCCTTCGGGCTGCTCCAGGCCGTTGCAGCAGCGCAGAAAGGTGCTCTTGCCCGAGCCGCTGGGCCCGATCACCACCACCACCTGCGACGGCAGCACATCAAAGTCGATGCCGTTCAGCACCACATGGCTGCCAAAGGACTTGCGCAGTCCGCGAATACGAACGATGGGCTCGGCCGCCTGGCCCGTTCCGTTCATCACAGCGTCTTTCTTCTTCATTGCACCATCCCTCCGGCGCGCAGGCGCAGTTCCATGCGGCGCAGCACCAGCGTCGTGACACCCGTGAGGATGAAATACACCACCGCAATCGCCAGGTACACCTCCAGCGAACGGTACGACACGCTGATGATCTTCTGCCCTTCATGCATCAAATCGTGGATGGTGAGCAGCGACACCAGCGCCGAGTTCTTGATGAGCGCGATGAACTCATTGCCCAGCGGCGGAATCATGCGCACCACGGCCTGTGGCAACACCACGGTGCGCATGGCCAGGCCCGAGGACATGCCGATGGAGCGTGCAGCCTCCATCTGCCCCTTGTCGATGGACTGGATGGCGCCGCGCACCACCTCGGACACATAGGCGCCCGAGTAGATGCCCAGGCCAATCACGCCGCACACAAAAGCGGGCAGCAGGATGCCGAACTGCGGCAGGCCAAAGAACAGGATGAACAGCTGCACCAGCAGCGGCGTGCCACGGATCGCGGCCACGTAGGCGGTGCACAGGGCGTAGACCACGCGGCGCTTGGGGTTCAGGCGGCCAATGCCCACCAGGAGGCCCATGACGCAGCCCAGCAGCAGCGAGGCAGCCGTGATTTCCACAGTGACCAGCGCGCCCGCCAGCAACTGGGGCAACCCGGCCCAGACAGGAGAAAAATCGAGTTCCATGGCTCAGTTCGGCAACCGTGGGTGGCTTACTTGGCAGCGCTGTTGCTGAACCACTTCTTGACGATGGCCGCATAGGTGCCATCGGCCTTGAGCTTGGTGATGGCACCGTTGACGGCCTTCGTCAGCTCTGGCGTGTCCTTGCGCAGGGCCATACCGTACTCTTCGGTGGTGAGCTGCTCGTCGAGCACGCGCAGGCCCGGGCGGGTGCGCACGTACTGGAACGCGGCGGGCTTGCCGGTCACGGCGGCGTCGGCGCGGCCGATGTCCACCAGGTTGAACATCTCCTGGTTCTTTTCGACCTCAACGCGCTGCACCTTGGGGAATTTTTCGGTCAGGTACGCCACCGACTTGGTACCCACCTGTACGCTGACTTTCTTGCCGTCCAGATCGGCCAGTTTGTTGATGGCCTTGTTGTCGCCCTTCACCATCACCACCAGGCCACCGGCGTAGTAGGAATCGGTGAAGTCCACCACTTTCTTGCGCTCGTCGGTGATGTAGATGGCCGATACCGCCATGTCAAAACGCTTGGAGATCAGGCCGGGAATCAGGCCCTTGAAGTCGATGTCCACCCATTCGACCTGCTTGCCCATGGTCTTGGCAATGGCTTCCACCAGCTCGATGTCAAAGCCCGTGCGTTTGCCGTTCTCGACAAACTCCATGGGCGGAAACGTGGCATCGGTGCCCACACGCAGCACGTTGTCCTGGGCCTGTGCACCCGTGGTGCAAAAGGCGGCGGCGGCCAGGCTGGCCAAAAGAAGGTTGCGACGAAGGTTCATGGGGAAAGCTCCTGGGGAGGGGTGAGGGAAATCAGGGAGAAGTGAGCTGGCGGGAAATGCGCGCGGCGGCGACGACGGCCATGCCGGTGAGCGCGGCCTCCTGCCCCTGGGCTCGCAAGATCGGGGCCATCAGGGTGATGGCCCCTGCCGCCTGCCGGGGAGAGCCGAACACGGGCACGCTGACACCCCAGACACCGGCATCCACCTCGCCAGAGCTGACCGCGTAACCGGCCTTGGCAATGCCTTCCAGCTCGGTCAGCGCTGCCTGGCGCTCAGCAGTGCCTGCGCCGTAGTGCAGGTCCAGAATGGCGTTGCGCGTGGCCGGGGCCACATGGGCCAGCAAGCACTTGGCGGAGGCGCCCGCGCGCAGCGGCACGCTGCGTCCTTTTTCAAACGAGCAGCGCAGGGCCTGCGTGCTGTCCACCATGTCCAGGCACACCACGCTGTCGTTCACGGCCACCACCAGCCCCACGCTCTCGTGGGATTGCCGGGCCAGGGCCTGCATGTCCGGCCGCGCGTGGTGCACCAGGTGCGACGCCATGTCAAAGCCCAGCGCCAGTTGCAGGCTCAGCGGCCCGGGCGCGTAGTGCCCGCTGCTCTCCAGCACAAAGCCCCACAGCTTAAGCCGCGCGAGCTGCCGGTACAGCGTGCTGCGGGCCAGGCCCGTGGCCTCCATCAGCTCGGCCGCCGACATGGGCTGGCCGTGCTGCGCCAGCACCGCCAGCACGTGCAGAACACGGTCGGCGGCGGCAACGGAGGTGGGTCCACGGGTGGGCATGGACTCAGTATCAAAGGATTGCAGCAGCATTCAAACCCTGCATTCCCAGTGAATGGGAATGCAGTTCCCTTTTTTCACATCCCTGTCACGCCCTCACTTTCGCCGGTTTACTTCACCATGGGCAGCTTCAGGCCCTGCTTCTTGGCCGTTTCCACGGCCAGTTCGTAGCCCGCGTCGGCATGGCGCATCACGCCGCTGCCGCAGTCGTTGACCAGCACGCGCGCCAGGCGCTCGGCCGCCGCATCCGTGCCATCGGCCACGATGACCATGCCCGAGTGCTGCGAGTAGCCCATGCCCACGCCACCGCCGTGGTGCAGGCTGACCCAGGTGGCGCCGCCTGCGGTGTTGAGCAGCGCATTGAGCAGCGGCCAGTCGCTCACGGCATCGGTGCCGTCCTTCATGGCTTCGGTCTCACGGTTGGGGCTGGCCACGCTGCCCGTGTCCAGGTGGTCGCGGCCGATCACGATGGGAGCCTTGAGTTCGCCGTTCTTCACCATCTCGTTGAAGGCCAGGCCCGCGATGTGGCGCTCGCCCAGACCCAGCCAGCAGATGCGTGCGGGCAGGCCCTGGAAGGCGATGCGCTCACCCGCCATGTCGAGCCAGCGGTGCACGTGCTTGTTCTCGGGGAACAGCTCCTTGATCTTGGCGTCGGTCTTGCGGATGTCTTCGGGGTCGCCCGACAGGGCCACCCAGCGGAACGGGCCCTTGCCTTCGCAGAACAGCGGGCGGATGTACGCGGGCACAAAGCCGGGGAAGTCGAACGCGTTCTTCACGCCTTCGTCAAACGCCACCTGGCGGATGTTGTTGCCGTAGTCCACTGTGGGGATGCCCATGGCTTGGAAGTCGAGCATGGCCTGCACATGCACGGCGCAGGAGCGGGCAGCGGCCTTCTTCAGCACCTCGTGCTGCGTCACGTCCTGCTGCGCGGCGCGCCACTGCTCCACCGTCCAGCCGCTGGGCAGGTAGCCGTTGACGAGGTCGTGGGCTGAGGTCTGGTCAGTGACCAGGTCGGGCTTCAAGCCGCCGGCCTGGGCACGCTTCACCAGTTCAGGCAGCACATCGGCCGCATTGCCCAGCAGCGCGATGGAGATGGCTTCCTTGCGCTCCGTGTGATGCTTGATGAGCGCGATGGCATCGTCAATGTCCTTGGCCTGCTTGTCCACATAGCGCGTGCGCAGACGGAAGTCGATGCTGCTTTGCTGGCATTCGATATTGAGCGACACCGCGCCCGCAAACGTGGCGGCCAGCGGCTGCGCGCCGCCCATGCCACCCAGGCCTGCGGTCAGGATCCACTTGCCTTCGAGCGAGCCGCCATAGTGCTTGCGACCGGCCTCGGCAAAGGTTTCGTAGGTGCCCTGCACGATGCCCTGCGTGCCGATGTAGATCCAGCTGCCGGCCGTCATCTGGCCGTACATGAACAAGCCCTTCTGGTCCAGCTCGCTGAAGTGCTCCCAGTTGGCCCACTTGGGCACCAGGTTGGAGTTGGCCAGCAGCACGCGGGGCGCGTTGGCATGGGTCTTGAACACGCCCACGGGCTTGCCGGACTGGATGAGCAGGGTTTCGTCATCGTTCAGGTCCTTGAGCGAGGCGAGGATCTGGTCATAGCACTCCCAGTTGCGCGCGGCGCGGCCGATGCCGCCGTACACCACCAGGTCCTGCGGGCGCTCGGCGACTTCGGCGTCCAGGTTGTTCTGGATCATGCGGTAGGCCGCTTCGGTGAGCCAGCTCTTGCAGGTAAGCTGGTTGCCGCGCGGTGCGCGGATCACGCGGCTGGCGTCGTGGCGGGGGTCGGTGTTGGAGGAAGCTGCGGCAGCGATGATGGCGTCGTTGGCGTTCATGGTGGGCTCCTGTGAATCAATGGGTGTGAACAGAAAAAATCAGGCGAAGCTGGGCAGGCATTGCGTGAGCGGCGCGGGCCATGCGGACTGCTGGGCCCATGCGCGCATGGCTTCGATGTCGGGGGCCAGGTAGCGGTCTTGCTCCAGGTAAGCCACGCGCTCGCGGATGGCAGCGAACTGGTCTTCGATGAGCGGCGAGGATTTCAGGGTTCGGTCGAACTCCATGCCCTGCGCTGCTGCCATGGCCTCGATGCCCACCATCACGGCCGCATTGCGCACCATGTCGCCCAGGCGGCGTGCGCCGTAGGTGGCCATGGAGACATGGTCCTCCTGGTTGGCCGATGTGGGCAGGCTGGTCACGCTGCTGGGGTTGGCCAGGCACTGGTTCTCGGCCGCCAGCGCGGCGGCGGTGACCTGGGCGATCATGAAGCCGGAGTTCACGCCGCTGTCGCGGATCAGGAAGGCGGGCAGGCCCGAGAGGCCCGGGTCCAGCAGCAGCGACAGGCGGCGCTCGGAGATGGCGCCGATCTCGGCCACGGCCAGCGCGATGATGTCCGCCACAAAAGCCACGGGCTCGGCGTGGAAGTTGCCGCCGGAGATCACGTCGCCGTTGTCGAACACCAGGGGGTTGTCCGACGCGGCGTTCGCCTCGATGGTCAGCACGCGCGCGGCGTGGTGCAGGTTATCGAGGCACGCGCCCATGACCTGCGGCACACAACGGATGGAATACGGGTCTTGCACACGGCCGCAGTGGGGGTGCGAGGGGTCGATGGCACTGCCGTCGAGCAGCGCACGCACCGCAGCGGCCACGGCAATCTGCCCGGCCTGGCCGCGCGCTTCGTGGATGCGTGCGTCAAAAGGCTTGACCGAGCCCTTGATGGCTTCGAGCGACAGACAGCCCGCCACCAGCGCGGCGGCAAACACGCTCTCGGCGCCAAACAGCCCGGCCAGCGCGAGCGCGGTGGACACCTGCGTGCCGTTGAGCAGTGCCAGCCCCTCCTTGGGGCCCAGCACAAAGGGCTGCAGACCGATGGAGCGCATGGCCTCTGCCCCCGGCACCACCTTGCCGTCCACCTTGGCCTGGCCTTCGCCAATCAGCACGCAGGCCATGTGCGCCAGCGGTGCCAAATCGCCCGAGGCCCCCACCGATCCCTTGGCGGGGATCACCGGCAGCACGTTGGCATTGGCCAGCGCCAGCAGCGCGTCCACCAGCGCGGGGCGCACGCCCGAATGGCCGCGTGCCAGGCTCACGGCCTTGGTGGCGAGGATGAGGCGCACCACGTCATCGGGCAGCGCATCGCCCGTGCCCACGCTGTGCGACAGCACCAGGTTGCGCTGCAGCTCGGCCAGGCGCTCGTGGGCAATCTTGGTGCTGGCCAGCTTGCCAAAGCCGGTGTTGATGCCATAGACCACCTGGTCTTCATCGACGATGCGCTGCACCGTGGCCAGGGACTGCTGCAGGCCTGCGCGGGCCGATGCATCAAGCACCAGTTGCACGGGGCCCGCGTGGATGCGGCGCAGCTCGGCCAGGGTCACGCGGCCGGGGCGCAGGGTCAGAGGCGAAGTGTTGTGTGTCATGGTGTTGATCCTGTATATACAAGTAGGTACAAGCGAAAAAATTCTGGGCTTTTGGCGAAAAACTTTCAACCGGCGACGGGGTTGCCGTCGGCTCGGAAGCGGCTGCCCAAACGGTAGCGGGTGGCGGGGTGCAGGCAGCGCACCACGGTGATGGGCACCCCGCGCGACCAGGTGCGGCGGGTGAGCAGCAGGCAAGGCTCTTGCGGAG
The DNA here is from genome assembly GCF_003852545.1 of Acidovorax sp. FJL06. Taxonomy (GTDB): domain Bacteria; phylum Pseudomonadota; class Gammaproteobacteria; order Burkholderiales; family Burkholderiaceae_C; genus Acidovorax. The sequence continues at coordinate 17,034 of NZ_QAJR01000026.1, read as the reverse complement.
ACATCTCCAGCAGCGTGGCCTGCTCGGCGGTGGGCATGACGGCGTCGACCACATGCTCGATCTGGTCGAAAGGCACGTTGCGCACCAGGTATTCGGAGGGCTGCAGCAAGGTGAAGTCCTGCGCGGAGAACTGGGGCACTTGGCGCGGGTTCACGTGGCGGTCTTCGAGCTGCACGGGCAGACCGTCTTCGCGGTGGACGCACAGCGAGTGGAACACCGACTCGCCCGTGCGCAGGTCCAGCGCCGCAGCCACTTCCAGCGTGGCCGAGATGCGCTCCACCGCCAGCACGTCGCAGCGGTAGTCGTGCCCGCGCTGGCGGATCTCGCCAGCCAGGTTGGCGATCTGCAAGAGCGTGGACTGGGGCTTGTCTTCGGCCACAAAGCTGCCCACACCGGCCACGCGCACAATGCGGCCCTGCTCCACCAGCTCGCGCAGCGCGCGGTTCACCGTCATGCGCGAGATGCCGAACTGGGTGACCAGTTCGTTCTCGGACGGCAGGCGGTCGCCCGCGCGCCAGATGCCTTCCTGGATCTTGCGCGCGATGTGGTCCTTGACCTGTTCGTACAGCGCCATGGCCTGCGCGGGCGCAGCCACGGCCACGACCGCTTTGGCTGCGGCGGCACGGGGCACGCTGCGCGAAGCGGCTGCAGGACGGCGGGAAGGACGGGCGCTCATGGTGCGGTGGGCGGAGTCAGGCTCAGTGCAGATCGGCCGCCATGGATTCGGCGCGGATCTCTTCCGTCAGGCGCGCCTTGAGGTCCATGAACTCCGGGCTGGTCTTGATCGTGTAGTGGCGCGGGTGCGGCAGGTCCACCGCCAGCTCGGTCTTGATGCGGCCGGGCCGGGCGCTGAACACCGCCACGCGGTTGGCCATGAAGATGGCCTCATCAATGTCGTGGGTGACGAAGAGCACCGTCTTGCGCTCGGCCTCCCAGATGCCGAGCAGCAGCTCTTGCATCAGCACGCGGGTCTGGTTATCGAGCGCGCCGAAGGGCTCGTCCATCAGCAAAATCTTGGGGTCGTTGGCCAGCGCGCGCGCAATGGCGGTGCGCTGCTGCATGCCGCCCGACAGCTGCTTGGGAAAATGCTGCTCGAAGCCGCGCAAGCCCACCTTGGCGATGAAGTACGCCGCACGCTCCTTTTGCTGCGCCTCGGGCATGCCGCGTTCGCGCAGCCCGAAGCGGATGTTCTGCTCGATGGTCAGCCAGGGGAACAGCGTGTAGCTCTGGAACACCATGCCGCGCTCGGCACCGGGGCCTTCGACGGGCGCACCGTCGAGCAGAACGCGGCCGCTGGTGGCGTGGTCCAGCCCCGCCACGATGCGCAGCAGCGTGGATTTGCCGCAGCCCGAGGGGCCGAGGATGGTGACGAAGTCGTTGTCCTTCACCTCGAAGTCGACCGGCTGCAGCGCCTGCGTGCGCTGGCCCTTGGCGCTCTCGAAGACGCGCGAAACGGCTTGAATGGAAACGCGGCTCATCGCACAAAACTCCAGGCAAACAGACGGTGGTTGAGCGCCTTGAAGGCGAAGTCGGACACCAGCCCGATGAGGCCGATGATGATGATGCCGAAGATGATCTGGCCGGTGTTAAGCAGCGACTGGCTGTCGGTGATCATGTGGCCGATGCCGCTGGACGAGCCGATCAGCTCGGCCACGATGACGTAGGTCCAGGCCCAGCCCAGCACCAGGCGCAGGGTCTCGGCGATCTCGGGGGCGGCACCGGGGATGAGCACGCGCGTGACGATGCCCTTGTGGCCCGCGCCCAGCGTGTAGGCCGCCTCCACCAGGTCGCGCCGCGCGCCACCCACGGTGACGGCCACCATCAGCGTGATCTGAAAGACCGAGCCGATGAAGATGACCAGGATCTTTTGTGCCTCGCCGATGCCCGCCCACAGGATCAACAGCGGGATGAAGGCCGACGCGGGCAGGTAGCGGCAAAAGGAGATAAAGGGCTCGAAGAACGCCTCGATGCCCTTGTAGGCCCCCATGGCGATGCCCAGCGGCACGGCAATAACGGCGGCCAGGACGAAGCCGCCGACGACGCGCCAGATGGTCATGCCGATGTCCTTGATGAAGCCGTATTCAGTGAACAGCAGCCACCCTTCCTTGGCCATGGTGGCAGGGCTGGCCAGGAAGGTGGGCGACACGAAGCCGCCCAGCGTAAAGAACGCCCACACCGCCACGAACACGACGAAGAAGGCCAGCCCCAGCATCCAGCGGGCACGGCTGCTCACGGGCTCCAGGGGGGCCAGTGAGCGCCGGCGCACAGGTGCTTGCGGCTCGGTAACGGACAGGGGTTGCACGGCAGACATGGCGCGTTCTACTTCCAGGATGACTTGCTTACTTGATGAAGCTGGCGTCGAACGTGACGGCCAGGTCTTCAGGCGCCTTGCGGATGATGCCGGCCTCCAGCAGGATGGCCGTGGCGTCCTTCATGAACGTGGTCAGCTCGCCCGCAAAGAACTTCTGGTTGGCGGCCTTGTCCTGCCAGCGCAGGAAGGACGACGACTTGGCGAACTGCTCGCCCGTCTGCTTGACGGCGGCGCCCATGATCTCGTTGGACTTGGTGGGGTCGGCCTTGATCATGTCGAGCGCCTGGAAGTACGAGTTGGCCAGTGCCTGTGCGGCCTTGCCGTTGGCCTTGAGCCAGGCGGGGTCGCAGCCCACGGTGTCCATCACCATGGGGTAGTCGAGCGTGGTGGCCAAAATCTTGCCCGAGGCAGGGTTGTCGCGCACGGTGGACAGGTAGGGCTCGTAGGTCATGGCGGCGTCGTTCTGGCCGGCCACAAAGGCCTGTGCGGCCGCCTGGGGCGACAGCGTGGTGGTCTTCACGTCCTTGAGGCTCATGCCGTTCTTGCTGAGCATCCAGGCCAGGCCGAAGTACGGGGCGGTGCCGGGCGCATCCACGCCGATGGTCTTGCCCTTGAGGTCGGCAAAGCCCTTGATGTCACCGCGCACCGCGATACCGTCGGCGCCGTAGGACTTGTCCATCTGGAAAATCTGCACGATGGGCACGCCATTGGCATTCCAGGCCACATGCGTCTCGACGGTGGTGGCGGCGCACTGGATGGACTTGGAGGCCAGGGCCAGGTGGCGGTCCTTCTGCGGGATCATCTTGATCTCCACGTCCAGGCCGTTTTTCTTGAAGATGCCGGCCTTGTCGGCCAGCGTGAGCGGCGCGAAACCCGTCCAGCCGGACATGCCCAGCACAATCTTGGTGTCCTGCGCCTGGGCCGGTGCGGCCAGTGCCATCACACATGCTGCTGCCGCTGCCAGCGACGTCCATTTCACAACCGATCGAGTCATCATCTGCTCCTGTTTGAAAAAAGTACCACCCCAGCCGGTCCGCACCTGCGTTCCGGTCGCCATGATGACACTGGTAGCATACCTGCATATACAGGGTAAACACCAGAAAAACCTGTTCATCGGGCGAGGCAATGATCTAAAAGCAAGAACGAGGCCAGGAATGGAAAATCCCGCCCCACCAGAGATGGCAACCAAAACGCTATTAAATATATAGCATATAGCGCTTTACCAGCGGGCGCTATATGCCATTTTATGCTCTCATCGCCAGCACCCGCAGCCGAGGCCGGCCTGGCACACGCCCTCCCCCAGGCAGGCAAAGCCACCGCACCATAGGGGGGCACGCCCCTGCCCCTTCGGCGCAGCCTGTCTAGGCCACGATGGTCATGACGTGATGGCGCTCACTCCACCACGGGCAGGCGCACCGTGACCGAGAGGCCCGGCTCGGCATTGCGCATGTGCAATTGCCCGTCGTGCGCCTGGGCCACCAGCCGACACAGGTACAGCCCCAGCCCCACCCCGCCGGTGGTGCGCTGGCGGGCGGTGTCCGGGCGGTAGAAGGCCTGGGCCAGATGGGGCAGGTGCTCAGGGGGCACGCCACGGCCGTGGTCGCGCACTTCCAGCTCAACCATGCGGCGATCCCCTTCCAGCCGCAGATGCAGCTCGGGTGGCGATGCGGCGGATTCGCTGTGGCGCAGGCTGTTGTCCAGCAGGTTGCGCAGCAGCAGCCGCAGGCGGGAGCGGTCGAGGCGGATGGTGGGCAGGTCTGGCGGCGCGTGCAGAACAATGTCGGCCGCGCCAGCATGGCGGGCGCCCAGCTCGGCAATCACCTCGCGCGCCAGCTCCGCAAGGTCGGTGGGCTCGCGGTGCAGCGCGGCGTGGCGCCCGGCCAGGCGTTCGCTCTCCAGCAGGTCGGTGATGAGGCCGGCCATTTCCCCCAGGTCGCGCAGCAGGGCCAGGCGCTGGGCCTCGATGTCGGCCGTCTCGGGCAGCAACTCGGTGTTCAGCCGGGCACGGGTCAGCGGGCTGCGCAGCTCGTGGCTCATGGCCAGCAACAGGGCGCGCTTGGCTTCCAGCATCTGGTGGATGTCGTCGCCCATGGTGTTGATGGTGGCCGCCAGCTGCCCCAGTTCGTCGGGCCGGTGCGCATGCCGCACCGGGATGGGCTGGGCAAAATTGCCGTCGCCAAAACGCTGGGCTCCCTGGCGGATGTCGTCCAGCGGGCGCAGCAGGTGGCGCACATACACATAGGCCAGCGCCGTCAGCAGCAGCAGCACGGTGAGCGTGCCCCAGGCGATGCGCGGGCGCTTGTCCCACGACAGGGCATTGAGGCCAAACTCGATGTGGTGCCCGTCTGCGGTGGTGCGGTGCAACAGGCTCTGTCCATTCTCGTCGCCGGCCCAGTGGTCTTCTGCCCGGAGCTTGTCGCTCATCCAGTGGGGGCGTGGCTGGCCAGGATGGGAAACCCAGTTGACCTGCGGGCCGTCGATGCTCAACGTGACCGGCAGCCGCTGGGTAATGGCCTGCGCACGCTCAACGCTTGGCGGATTGCCAATCTCGGCCGTCAGCCGGTCCACGTAGTCCATCAACAAAGGGCGGGCGGCTTCTTTCCACCCCACGGCCACGGCCTTCTGCACGCCGCCCATGAAAGTGACCGACACCGTCACGGCCAATGCCATGAACACCAGCACGAGGCGAAGGCGCAGCGAGTGCCCTACCGCATGCCGTGCGCGGCGGTGCCACGGGCAGTTTGAATCATCGGCTGTGCGTGCCCTGATCCTCATGGCGCAGCCCGCCGCAGGGCCAGCGAATAGCCAGCATTGCGCAGCGTCTTGATGCAGTCGAGCGGCTCCAGCTTCTTGCGCAGCCGGCTCACCACGATGTCCACGGCGCGGGTGTACAGCTCGGCCTCGTGGCCGCGCAGCTGGTTCAGGATGTCGTCGCGGCTGAACACCTTGCCGGGCTCGCGGGCCAGCAGGTGCAGCAGGTCAAACTCGGTGCCGGTCAGCTCCACGGCCACCCCCTGGCGCAACACGCTGCGGCGGGCGGCGTCGATGGTCAGCCCGTCGAATTCCAGCGCCCCCACGGCCGCGCCCTGCCCCGGCCCGCGGCGGCGGCGCAGCACGGTCTGCAGGCGCGCCACCAGCTCGCGCGGCTCAAAGGGCTTGGGCAGGTAGTCGTCCGCCCCCAGCTCCAGCCCCACCACGCGGTCCATCACCTCGCCGCGCGCCGTGAGCATCACGATGGGCAGGTCGCCTTGCTTGCGGATGGTGCGGCACAGCTCGAACCCGTCCATCTCGGGCAGCATCACATCCAGGATGGCGGCATCGAAGCCCCCGGCCCCCAGCTGGGCCAGTCCGTCGCTGGGCTTGAGGGCATGGACCAGCTCCAGCTCGAACCGCTGGAAATACGTGGCCAGCGGGGGACCGAGCTGGGCGTCGTCGTCGATGAGCAGGATGCGGTGCATGCGCAATTCTCACACCGTCAGGTGTTCGCCCATCCGGCGGATGGCCCTGCGCCGCCCTCACCCACGCCGAGCAATGCACGGTGCCGCACGATCAGACGGCGCAGGCGCCCCTGGGCGCCTGCGTGCAGGGCATCGAAATGATCGGCAGCGGCCAGCAAGGCCGGCAGGGTGTGGGCCGCGACCTCGGGCTGGCGGGCCACCAGGCCCAGCGCATGCTCACGGTCAAAGCGCGGCCCCCAGACCAGGGACATCAGCTCATCATGGGGATCGGGCATGCCCGCCAACAACACAGGCCCGTGCGTGCGCACGCCCTGCGCCAGGCGGTGAATGGGTTCCAGCGTGGGGGACATGGTGACGCACCCCGCCTTCAACCGCGCGCCATCCAGCCCTTGCGCCGCTGCATCAGCTCGCGCACCTTGTGCTGCTGCTCGGGGTTCAGGCTGTCGTAAAAATCTGCCATCGCGCTGACCACCTCGGGGCTGTGGGCCTGCACCGCGCGGGTTTTCTCGTCCAGCAGGGTCTGTGCGCGTGCGCGGTCGAACTTTTCGCCCGCAACGAGGGCTTGCATTTCTGCGCGCGGGTCGGCCGTCTTGCCAATGAACGCCGTGCGCTGCGCCTCCATTTTGTCGGCCAGCAGGTTGAGCTTGGCCTTTTGCGCCTCGTTCAGGTCCAGCTTGCTGCTGACGCGCTCGACCACCTTGCCGCGCACTTCGGCCATTTTCTCGGCGCTCATGGGGCCACGGTGGTGGTAGTGGTTGCTGGAGCAGGCCGTCAAACCGCCCACCGCGATGGAAGCGCCAAAAATGCCCATCAGGGTTTTCTTGATCCAGGGTTTCATGATGCAGTCCTTTCGAGGACGGTGTTGAACATGGCCCTGATGGTGCCGCGCGGCCCGCGCCACGTCGTCTCGACGCAGTTTCGGTTTATTTCATTTTGTTTCGCATGGTCAATGGGTGCCTGCGGACATCGGCCACCGTGTTCAGCGGGCCACGGCCGACAGCACCACCAACCGGTTGGCCAGGAACGTCGCCTCGTCCACCATCTGCGCCAGGGGCTTGGCGCCGATGCTCCAGCCACCGTACCAGACGGTGAACGCCGTCACGCCAGGAAACGACTGGCTGCCCTGCGCACCATAGGCGGCAATGGCCTCGTCAATGCGGCCATGCAGGGTGGCGCCCCCCACCTGCACCTTGCCATCGAACACCCTGGCCAGGTACTGGTGGGAACCTTCATGCCGGATATGCAGGGTCAGCACCATCATGGTCCTCCACACGGGCGCATGGCCCGCCAGCACGGTGAATAAGGCAACGGGCGCTCCGCACGCCCCAGTCAATCGAACGACGGCTCCAGGTCGCAATGCGGCTGCAGGCGCGGCACCGAGGAGGGCCAGCCGCCGGCGCGCAACGTGGCCCGCCCCAGGCCGGTGATGTAGAGCACCTGCGCCTTTTGCAGCGGCGCATCCACCGGCGGCAGCTGCACCTCCACCATGCCCGCAGCGCGCAGCACACGCAGCTTGTCTATGTTGACAACGTCCGATTCGATCAGGGGCAGCTCATCCCGCGCCAGCCCCTGCAGGTATTCCATTGGCATAGTGGCCTCCGGCTTGAACGAGCGGGCATTGTGCGGCGCGGGGTTGGGTTTATCAAGGGCTGAGACGAGCGCCTGCAGGCACCCCGGGGCGAATGGCCGTGAACCATCCACACCCTGTGCCTGCGACCGATGGCCCGCCTGCCTGAAAACCGTGCATTGGCTGGCTGGCCGGTTCGGCGCTGAGATCAGGGAGGCCCCCTCGCCTTGCGGTGACTTGTGATTGAATCTGAAACCCAGTGCACGGTTCGCCGTGCAGGCTTCTTCCATGCGAATACCGCGCACCCTCGTTTCCTCCAGCCCCATGTTTGCCCACCGCATTGCGCTGCGCAGCTACCTCACGCTGGCCCTGCTGGCGGTCTTGCTGCCCATCGTGCTGGCCAGCGGCAGCCTGTTCTATCGCTCGGCCGTTGTGGCGATGGAAGCGTTTGCACTGCAGCTGGCCGACGAGGTCTCGGGCCGCGTGCGCGAAAAGGTGGTGTCGTTCTTCGATGTGCCGCAGCGCGTGGTGGCCTTCAATGTGGAGCAGGTGCGCGCCGGCCACCTGATGGTGCAGCAGCCCGAGGTGCTGATGCACCAGTTCATGCTGCAGATCGACCAGCAGCCCCAGCTGACCTTCATCTCCATGGGCATGCCCGACGGCCAGTATTACGCGGGCAGCCGGCCTCCCCTGGGCGACGACCGCGCACTGCGCATGCTGCGCGCACGCATCAGCGATGGCCGGGCCATGGAAGTGCTGCGTGTCGACACCGAAACCCGACAGCCCACGCTGATTTCACGCAGCGAGATCGGCTTTGATGCCCGCAACCGCCCGTGGTACCAGTCTGCGATCGCCAACGACGGGGTCTCCTGGTATGCGCCGTACCGCTACATGATCAACGACGTGCAGGGGGCCTATGCGGCGATTGGCATGGGCATCTCTGCCCCTGTGCGTTCGCGTGAAGGCCAGTTGATCGGGGTGGTCACTGCCGATGTGGCGCTGTCCCAGCTCAACGAGTTTCTGGCGACCGTGGCGTCGGAGTCGGGCGGCAAGGCCTTTCTGGCCGAGGCATCCGGGGAGTTGCTGGCTGCGTCTGTGCACGACCCGCTGGTGGGCGGCGCGACGCAGGCAGAGGGGCGCCGCACACGCATCGATCAAAGCAGTGACCCCGTGATGCGCGCCTTGGGGCAGCTCATCCTGCAAAGTGGGCAACCCGAGGGCAACCAGTTCATGGAGGTCGGTGGCGTGCGCCACCTGGCGCGCTGGTGGACACATGCCCTGCACCGTGGCCCGGTGCTGACCATGGCGATCATCCTGCCCGAGAGCCGGTTCAACACCCCCTTGCGCGGGGTGCTGCGCAACACCATCTACACAACCGTGGCGGTCATGCTCGCATCGGTGCTGTTCTCGCTGTTTGTGGCCAGCCGGCTGGTGCGGCCCCTGCAGGTGCTCAGCGACTGGGCGATCCGGCTGACGCAGGCCGACTGGAGCGCCCAGGCCCCCAAGTCCAGCCCCATCCGCGAACTGCGGTCGCTGGCCGATGCCATGGGCCACATGGCCGGGCACCTGAAGGAACATGCCGAGGACCTGGAGCAGATGGTGGCGCAGCGAACGCAGGAGCTGGAAAGCGCGGTGGCCTCCATCGAGCAGACGCTGACCGACCAGCGCAACTTCATTGCCATGTTGTCGCACGAGGTGCGGTCTCCGCTGGCGGTGATCAACACGGCTGGGCAGTTGTTGGCTTTGCGCTCCAAAGACGCGCCAGCGCAGCAGGCGCTGGCGCAGCGCATCCTGCGGGGCTCCGCGCGGCTGAGCTACTTTTTTGACAATTGCCTCACCCAGGACCGCATCGACAGCCACAACTTCGCACTGGAGCCCGCACCCGTCGATGTGGCAGAGCTGTGCCTGTGGGTGACAGAAAACGGCGGACAGCTGTCGGCCGAACACCCGCTGCACCTGGATGTGGCGCCCAGCCTGCCGGACCTGAATGGCGACCCGGTGCTGCTGCGCGTGATGCTCATGAATGTGTTGTCCAACGCATTCAAATATTCCGCTGCTGGCACGGCGGTGTCCCTGCACGTGCACCGGGAAGTGGACATGTGCCGTTTTGCCATCGAGGATGAAGGGCCGGGCATTCCGCCGCAGGAGCAGGCGCTGGTCTTTGAAAAGTACCGACGGGGACGCGCGGCAGAGGGCAAACCCGGTGCCGGACTGGGGCTGGCTTTGGTAAAACGCATCGTCGACCTGCATGGCGGGACTGTCGGGCTGCAGGCACGCCAGCCCCAAGGCATGCGCTTTGTGATCGATATCCCCTTGACGGTGACACCGGTGGCCTGAATGTTGCATTCCGGACAGGCTCCCGGAGGTATTCGCAACATGACCCATTCCAAGCCCAGCATCGCGATCGTGGAGGATGACTCCGACCAGTTGCACAGCATCGAGGAGTTTTTGCTCGACTCGGGCTACAGCGTCTGGGGGGCCTGCAGTGCCGAGGCGTTCTACAAGGGGTTCACCGTCCAGCCGGTCGATGTGGTGATCCTGGACCTGGGTCTGCCTGGTGAGGACGGGCTCAGCGTGGCATCGCTGCTCAAGTCCCGGCCCGAGGTGGGGGTGATCATCCTCAGCGCCCGTGATTCGCTCAACGACCGGCTGGCCGGGATGCGTGCGGGCGCGGACCGTTACCTGGTCAAGCCGGTCAACCTGCTGGAGCTGGCCGCCAATATCGACGCCACGGCGAGCCGGCTGCTTCCCAAAGGCATGGGGGGCACGGACATGTTGCCGCCCGTCACCGTGCAGCCGCCTGCGCAGCCTGCGTCCTGGGTGCTCGCGATCAAGGATTGGGTCTTGTCTTCGCCACAAGGCAAGTGCCTGCAGCTGACCACCCATGAGTTCATGTTCCTGCAGCAGCTCATGCGCGCCGATGGCCAGCCCGTGCCCAAGCGTGACTTGAGCACGCATCTCTTTGGTGCCCGCGCCCAGAACGGCGCCGAGCGGCTCAACCTGCTGCTCACGCGGCTGCGCAAGAAGGCCGCCGAGGCCTTTGCCGAGCCCTTGCCCGTCAAGACGCTGCACCAGATTGGCTACGCCTTCACCGCCACGGCGCAGTTGGCTCAGGACGCCCAGCGGCTGCACTGACCCTCCCACTGGCGGTTCCTTGGGGCGCCACCCAGGCGGGGTGTGCGCCGGGCTCGGCTGCGCCCGAGAAAAAGGCTTGGCGGGTTAACCCTCTGCTTGCATGAATCCAAATGAAAGATTTGGAAAGACCACGAAGGGGGTTTCCAACACACCATGGAGGCGGCATCTCTTGATCCCCCACTTCTATTCACTGGAGTCCTCCATGCAACGTCGTCATCTCCTGCAAGTCTCGGCACTGAGTGCTCTGTCCGCGTCCATCGGCCTGACCCGCAGCGCCTTTGCGCAGGCCCCGGGCGCCATTCAGTTTGGCTGCCCGGTGCCGATGTCCGGCCCGTTTGCGGCCAACGGGAAGTTTGCCGACATGGGGATGCGGCTGGCCATCGAGCAATATGGCAAGGCGCTCAACCGCCCGCTGGCCTACACGCTGCTGGACACCGAGGGCAAGCCCGCCACCGCCGTGCGCAAGGTGCAAGAGGCCGCGCAGCAGCAGGGCGCCCGCTTCTTCGCGGGCGGCATCCTGTCGGGCGAAGCCTTGGCCATGGGCAAGGAGGCCGAGAAAGCCGGGGGCCTGTTCGTGACCACGGCGGGGGCCGATGAAATCACGGGGTCGGACTGCAATGCAGCGACCTTCCGCTGGTCCGTGCCCACGTTCGGCGCCATCGAGCAGACGGTGCGTCCGCTGATCGATTCCATGCCCAAGGCCAAGCGCTGGTACACCATCACGCCGCAGTACGTGTTTGGCGACGGCCTGCTCTCGGCCGCCAAGAACATCTTCAAGGAAAAAGGCATCGAGCATGTGGGCAACAGCTACCACTCGCTGACCGAGAAGGAATTCAGCGGCTACATCACCAACGCGCTGGCCGCCAAGCCCGACGTGTTGCTGCTGCTGAACTTTGGTGCGCAGTGCGCCGACACCCTGCGCCAGGCGGTGAGTTTTGGCATGCACAAGAACATGACGATCCTGGTGGCCTGGGCGTCGGGGCTGGAGCAGTTCGAATCGCTGGGCGCCGACCTGTGCGACGGCATCTACTTCGGCGCCCAGTATTGGCACACAGTGGATTCCGAGCTCAACCGCGATCTCGTCAAACGCACCAACGACAAGCTGAAGATGAACCCCAACTACAGCCTGGCAGGTTCCTACATCTGCACCAAGCTGCTGATCGACGGAATCGTGAAGGCCGGTTCGGTGGAGCAAAAAACCGTGATCGCCGCGCTGGAAGGCCACAAGTACCAGGGCCTGACGGGCGAGGAGGAGGTGCGCAAGGCGGATCACCAGGTGCTCAAGAACTACTACCTGCTCAAGGGCAAGGCCAAGTCCAAGATGAAGAACAAGGACGACTATGTGGACGTGCTCAGCTCGGGCAAGTCGTTCCTGCCCATCGACCAGACAGGCTGCAAGCGCGCCTGATGCCCCCGGCGCCAGCAAGGCTGAGCACAGCCTTGCGCAGGCGCCGTGGCCACCCTATTTTTGAGAACCCCAGCGGCCCTGGCAGGGGCTGCTGGCGGTCTTCTGGCCGAGCACTTTATGAACATCTACCTTCTACAGGTCATCAACGGGATCGGCATTGGCATGCTGTATTTCCTGTTGGCGGTGGGCCTGTCCATTGTTTTTGGCTTGTTGCGATTCGTGAACTTCGCGCACGGCGCGTTCTATCTGATCGGGGCCTATTTCTGCTACCAGATGACACGCTGGGGCATGAGCTTCTGGCTGGCCCTGGTGGTGGTGCCGCTGGTGGTGGGTGCGATTGGCTGGGCCACGGAGAAGCTCGTGCTGCGCCATGTGTATGCCACGGACCACGAGTTCCACATCCTGGTAACGGTGGGCCTGGCGCTCGCGGTGCAGGAGCTGGTGATCCTGCAGTGGGGGCCGCTCGGGGACAGCGTGGCGGTGCCCGACGCGCTGCAGGGGGTGGTGATGTGGGGCAGTTTCATCTACCCCAAGTACCGCCTGTTCGTGATCGGCTTCACGGCCGTGCTTGCCGTGTTGCTGTGGTGGGTGCTGGAGGGTACACGGCTGGGCAGCGCGGTGCGGGCCGGCAGCGAGTCGACCGAGATGGTCTCGCTGCTCGGCATCAACGTGCTGCGCATCTTCAGCCTGGTGTTTGGCCTGGGCGCAGCCACGGCGGCGCTGGCGGGTGTGCTGGCGTCCCCGATCCGGGGCGCCGAGCCCTTCATGGGCATCGAAGCCCTGGCCGTGGCCTTTGTCGTGGTGGTGGTGGGGGGCATGGGCAGCTTCAGCGGCGCGCTGCTGGGCGGGCTGATGATCGGCATCGTGCAAAGCGTCATGAGCACGCTGTGGCCCGAGGGTGCCCGCCTGATGATCTACGTGGCCATGGCGGCCGTGCTGCTGCTGCGTCCCCATGGCCTGCTGGGCCGCAAGGAGTGAACCCCATGAAAAAGTACACGCATTTTCTTTTTGCTGCGGTGGTGGTGGCTGCCATGCCCCTGCTGATGCAGTCGGGTTCGCTGGCCAGCGAGGTGCTCATCTTTGCGCTGGCGGCCATGGGCTGCAACCTGCTACTGGGTTTCACGGGCCTGCTGTCGTTCGGGCAGGGCATCTTCTTTGGCCTGGGCAGCTACACCGTGGCCCTGATGCTGACGCGCTGGCCCGTGCCCATGCCGCTGGCACTGTTGCTGGCCACGGTGGTGGGCGCGCTGGGGGCGGCCGTGGTGGGCTGGGTGGCGATTCGCCAGCGGGGCACCTACTTCGTGATGCTGACCCTGGCCTTCGCGCAGATGTTCTATTTCGTGGCCTACACGGCCACCGGCCTGACCGGGGGCGACAACGGACTGATGGACATCCCGCGCCCCAACCTGTCCATCTTCGGCACCGACCTGTGGACGCTGGCCTCGCCCTGGCAGTTCTATGGTTTTGTCTCGGTCCTCTTTCTGGTAGTGTTCTGGCTTCTGCTCAAAGTGTCGCGTTCCACTTTTGGCCGCACCCTGCTGGCGGTGCGCGACAACGAAGAGCGTGCGGCCGCCATTGGCTACAACCTCCGGTTGCTCAAGCTGCAGGCGTTCGTGATCTCGGGCGCAGTCACCGGCCTCGCGGGGGCGCTGCACGCCATGATGACCGGCCTGGCACCGCTGTCCAACGCCGAGTACCACACCAGCGAAATGATCCTGGTGATGACCGTGATCGGGGGCACGGGCAACCTGTTTGCTTCTTTGCTGGGGTCTGCTTTCTACCTGCTGCTGGCCGACTGGCTGTCGCAATTGTGGCCGCGCTGGCTGCTGCTGCTGGGCATCGCACTGATGGCGGTCAGCCTCTGGATGCAGCGGGGCCTGTGGGGCCTGGGCGAAACGATCTGGAACCGACTGCAAGGCCAACGCAAGCCATTGGCTGACCCACTGGTACCGCCGGCTGCTGTGGTGGCGACAAAAGGAGAACAGGTATGAGCCCGAAGGCCCCGGTCCTGCTGGAAGCCATTGACGTCGAGAAGCACTATGGCAAGTTTGCTGCGCTGGGCGGTGTGAGCCTGCGGGTGCGCGCAAACACGGTGCATTCGGTGATCGGCCCGAACGGGGCCGGAAAGACCACCCTGTTCCACATGCTCACCGGGACCAAGACCGTCAGCGGCGGGCGCATCCTGTTCGACGGGCAGGATGTGACACACGAACCCGACCACCGGCGCGTGCAGCGCGGCATTGCACGCTCGTTCCAGGTGACCAGCCTGTTCCTGAGCCTGCCGGTGCGCGAGAACCTGCGCCTGGGCGCACAGGGCGTGGCGCCCGCACACGCCCTCAATCCCTGGCACGAGCCCGTGGGGGCCCGGGCACAGTCGCAGGTGGTGGACGCGGTGCTCGCCAAGGTGGGGCTGGAGAGCCTGGCCGACATCCCGGCCGGCAACCTCTCGCACGGCCAGCAGCGCCGGCTGGAGGTGGGCATGGCCCTGGCCGCGCGGCCCAAGGCCATCTTCCTGGACGAGCCCACCTCGGGCATGGGCATCGATGACCTGGACGAGATGAAGCGCCTGATCAAGAGCCTGCGGGACGAGCACACCGTGGTCCTGATCGAGCACAACATGAACATCGTGATGGACATCTCGGACACCATCACCGTGATGCAGCTGGGCCGTGTGCTGGCCGAAGGCATGCCGCACGATATCCGCAGCGACGACCGCGTGCGCGCGGCCTACCTGGGCAACATGATCACCGGAGGCAAGGCATGATTCTCGACGTGGACAACGTGCATGCGCACTATGGCAAGAGCCATGTGCTGCAGGGCGTGGGTTTTCGGGTGGGCGATGGTGAGCTGGTCACCCTGCTGGGCCGCAATGGAGCGGGCAAGACCACCACGCTCAAGAGCATTGCCGGCGTGGTGCCCCCCACCCAGGGCCGTGTGACGTTCTGTGGCAAACCGGTGCAGGGCCTGGCGCCCCATGCCATTGCCCGGCAAGGGGTGTGCCTGGTACCCGAACACCGGGGCATCTTCAAGCTGTTGACCGTGGAGGAGAACCTGCTTCTCGGCCTGCGCCAGCGCTCGCCCTGGCAGCTGGACGACGTGTACCGGATCTTCCCCCGGCTCAAGGAGCGGCGGCGCAACGGCGGCGGGCAGTTGTCGGGGGGCGAGCAGCAGATGCTGGCCATCGGCCGTGCGCTGATGAATGACCCCAAACTGCTCATGCTCGACGAGCCCGTGGAAGGGCTGGCACCGGTCATCGTGGAAGAGATCGTGGCGCAGCTCAAGACCATCAAGGCAGCGGGTGTGGCCATCCTGCTGGTCGAGCAGAACCTGGAGGTCTGCACCCAGTTGGCCGACCGGCACTGCATCCTGGAGCAGGGGCGCATTGTCTACACCGCCGACAACGCGGCCTTTCTGGCCGATGAAGAGGTGAAGGACCGCTACCTGG
The DNA here is from genome assembly GCF_003852545.1 of Acidovorax sp. FJL06. GTDB lineage: Bacteria > Pseudomonadota > Gammaproteobacteria > Burkholderiales > Burkholderiaceae_C > Acidovorax. The sequence goes on along the minus strand of NZ_QAJR01000026.1, from coordinate 1,710 downwards.
GCGTGGGCCTGGCCTGAACGGCGGATGGCCTTCGCTGCCGCACTGAACCCAAGGACATGAGATGAAGTTCCTGATCGCACGCCTGAACCACGAGACCAACACCTTCTCCCCGGTGCCCACGCCGCTGCAGGCGTTTTCACCCGACTACGACGCTGCCGCGTTCCAGGCCAACAAGGGCATGCGCACCGCAATGGCCGCTTTCATCGATGCAGCACAGCGTGTGGGGGCCCAGTGCGTCACGCCGGTCTCGGCCACGGCCAACCCCAGCGGCCCCGTGTTGACCGATGCCTACGATGCGCTCACTGACCGCATCGTGGCTGCGGCTGCGGGCTGTGATGCCATCCTGCTGGACCTGCATGGCGCCATGGTGGCGCAGAACACCCCGGACGGCGAGGGCGATCTGCTCGCGCGTGTGCGGGCCGCAGCGCCCGGTGTGCCCCTGGGGGTGGCGCTCGACCTGCATGGCAACATCACGCAGAAGATGATCGACAACGCCGATGTCATGGTGGGGTTCAAAACCTATCCCCATGTGGACATGTACGAAACCGGCGAACACGCGGCGCGCCTGGTGCTGCAGATGCTGCAGCACGGGCGCCGGTATGCGGTGCGCTGGCGGCCCCTGCCGCTGCTCAGCCACACGCTGCGCAGCACCACGCTGGGGGGCGCGATGGCGGCGGCGGTGGCGTCCGCGCGGCAGGCCGAGGATGACGGTGTGCCGGCCATGACCATCTTTGCGGGCTTCTCGCTGGCCGACATCGCTGCGCCTTGTGTGAGTGTGGTGGCCACGGTGGAACGCACGCCCGGCAGCGAGGCGCTGTGTGCGGCCGCCCTGGACCGCGTGGCCGGCCAGATCTGGTCCGAGCGCGAAGGCTATGTGTATGCCAGCGAGCCGTTGTCCGAAGCCTTTGCGCGGGCCCAGGGGGTGGCCCAGGGGGCTGACAAGCCCGTGCTGCTGCTGGACCACAGCGACAACTGCATGTCGGGCGGGACCTGCGACACCATGGATGTGCTGCAGGCGGCCTGGCAGCATGGCCTGACGGACATTGCCACCGGGCCGCTGTGTGACCCCGAGGCCGTGGCGCAGCTCATTGCTGCGGGCGTGGGCGCCCAGGTATCGGTGCGCCTGGGCAACAAGGTGCCGCTCGCGCGGTTGGGCATCACCAAGGAGCCGGTGCTGGTGCAAGGCACGGTGCGTGCCATCAGCGATGGCAGCTACACCGTGAGCGGGCCTATCTATACGGGGCAGCGATGTTCCATGGGGCGTGCTGTGTGGCTGGATCTGGGGGGCACGCAGATCGTGGTGGTCGAGCAGCCCCACGAACCCTGGGACCTGGGTGTTTTCTCTTGCGTCGGCCTGGACCCGACGGCCTATCGCTACCTGCTGCTCAAGTCGCGGATGTACTGCCGCCCGGTGTTTGTGCCCCTGTCAGCAGGCCTGGTCGAGTGCGACAGCCCGGGGGTCACCAGCTCGGACTACCGGCTGTTTCCGTTTGAGAACCTGCGCCAGCCCGTGTATCCGCTGGGCGACGTGCCCACCTTTCCCTGATTCCCCCATTTCTCCGGAGCCCCCATGGAAACCCAAGTTAAACCCGACATCGAGAACCTGCGCATCAACGGCGAACGCCTGTGGTCCTCCCTCATGGAGCTGGCGCAGATCGGCGCCACCCCCAAGGGCGGCGTGTGCCGCCTCACCCTCACCGACCTGGACAA